>NZ_FOQM01000006.1 GCF_900113735.1 Bradyrhizobium sp. Gha | reverse complement strand
CATCGAGACCCATGCCCGGCCGGAGACGAGCTTCAAGGACAAGGTCCCGCTGCTCCAGGTCGAGAATGTCAGCGTCCATTACGGCAAGGCGCAGGCGCTGGAGAATGTCTCGATCCATATCCATGAGGGCGAGTTCGTCTCCATCGTCGGCCTCAACGGCGCCGGCAAGACCACGCTGTTCAACACCATCTCCGGGTTCCTGCCCTACACCGGTGAAATCGTGCGCGGCGGCGAGAAGCTGCGCGGCACGAGCCCCGCCAAGATCGCGCGCAGCGGCCTCGTTCAGTGCCCTGAATCGCGCGAGCTGTTCGGCGAGATGAGCGTACGCGAAAATCTCGATCTGGGCGGCCAGCATCTCGATGACGACGCAAGGGCGAAGCAGCTCGCCTGGTTGTTCGAGCTGTTCCCGATCCTCAGGGAACGCCAGGGCCAGATGGCGCAGACGCTGTCCGGCGGCGAGCAGCAGATGCTTGCAATCGGCCGCGCACTGATGATGCAGCCGCAGATCCTGATCCTGGACGAGCCGACGCTGGGGCTCGCGCCTGTCATCCTCGAACTGTTGTCCAAGGCGCTCACGAGGCTGCGGCAGACCACGTCGATCACCGTGCTGCTCGGCGAGCAAAACGTCACCTTCGCGCTGCCGCACGCCGACCGCGTCTATGTGCTGGAGCACGCACGGATCGTCTGGGAGGGCGATCCCGGCCGCTTCGCCGCGGAGGCCGGCGCCGATTTTCTCTAATTCGCGTATCAACAACAGAAAAACGCAGGAAAACAAAGAAAGGGAAACGACCATGCGATCATCGACGGCTCTGGGTTCTGCCCTCCTCACCTCCGCGCTGGCGCTGTGCCTCGCCGCTCCCGCCTACGCGGAGTCGAACGATCCGATCAAGATCGGCGTCATCGCCGAGGTGCAGTCGATCGCGGGGGCTGCGACGCCGGGCGGCGCACAGATCGCCGCCGACGAGATCAACGCCAAGGGCGGCATTCTCGGCCGCAAGGTCGAGATCGTCACCTACGACAACAAGAGTTCTTCGGCCGACTCGGTCCGCGCGTTCCAGCGCGCGGTGAGCGAGGACAAGGTCTCGGCGGTGATCGCGAGCTACATTTCCGAAGTCGTGCTGGCGCTGGAGCCCTGGGCCGCGCGGCTGAAGATGCCGCTGATCACGCCGGGCGCCGCCTCGAACGAGATCACCAAGGCTGTTCACAACGACTACGAGAAGAACAAGTACACCTTCCACGGCTACCTGACCTCGGCCGCGCAAGCGCAGCTCGTCTGCGACGCCGCCAAGGACCTGCTCGTCGACAAGATGCACATGAAGACGGTCGCGATCATGAGCGAGGACGCCGCCTGGACCAAGCCGCTCGATGTCGGCTACGAGGCCTGCCTGCCCAAGGCGGGCTTGAAGGTCGTCGAGCACGTGCGCTTCTCGCCAGATACCACCGACTTCACGCCGATCTTCAACAACATGGAGGCCAAGAAGCCCGACGTGATCGTGACGGGCATCTCGCATGTCGGCGTGCAGCCGACGGTGCAGTGGAAGAACCAGCAGGTGCCGATCCCGATGTTCGGCATCAGCGCGCAGGCGCTGAGCCCGACCTTCTGGAAGGACACCAATGGCGCGGCCGACGGCGTGCCGTCGCTGGCAGTCGCAACGCCCGATGTTGCCGTCACCTCCAAGACGAAACCGTTCGCCGCCGCCTTCAAGGCCAAGTTCGGCACGCCGCCGGCCTATACCGGCTACACCGCCTATGACGACGTCTACATCATCACCGACGCCATCAAGCGCGCCGGCTCGACCGATCCGGACAAGATGGTCGCGGAGATGGAGAAGACCAATTTCGAGGGCACGATCGGCCAGATCCAGTTCTACGGCAAGGACGACGAATTCACCCACGGCATCAAGTCCGGTCCGGGCGCAGTGACCGGCCTCGTGTTCCAGTGGCAGGACGAGAAGCAGGTCGTGGTCTGGCCCGAGAAGATCGCGGAAGGCAAGCTGAAGTTTCCGAACTTCGTGAAGCTGTCGCAATAAGCAGCGGAAGGGCGGCTCCGCAAGCGAGGGATGCCCGGGCCTGGCCCGGGCATTTCGTTTTGCACGCTTAGCCGAGCACTCTTGCAAATTCGGCAAGGTCGATCAAAGTAAGGACCGGCACGCAGGCGGCTTTCAAGAATCTGCGGCCATCACGGAGGACGCATGCTCCCCTATGTCGCCCACGATCCTCGCTTCGAGCGGCTGGTCATCGGCCATGTCAATCTCGAAAAGCTTTTCACCGGTTGCCGCTGGGCCGAAGGCCCCGCCTACTTTCCGGCTGGGCGCTACCTGATCTGGTCCGACATTCCGAACAACCGGATGATGCGCTTCGACGAGACCGACGGCTCCGTGTCGGTGTTCCGCGCGCCGAGCTTCAATTCCAACGGCAACACCACCGATCGACAAGGACGGCTGGTCAGTTGTGAACACTTCATGCGGCGCGTCAGTCGGACCGAGCACGACGGCTCGATCACCGTGCTGGCCGACGCGTTCGAGGGCCGCCGGCTGAATTCGCCCAATGATGCCGTGGTCAAATCGGACAATTCGATCTGGTTCTCCGATCCGACCTACGGCATCGACAGCGACTATGAGGGGCAGCAAAGCCCGTCCGAGATCGGTGCCTCCAACGTCTACCGGATCGACGGCGTCTCCGGCGCCATCACGCGCGTCGTCTCCGACCGGGTGCAGCCCAACGGGCTCGCCTTCTCGCCTGATGAAACCAGGCTCTACGTCGCCGACACCGGCGCAACGCATGTGCGCGGTCTGCCGCCGACGATCTGGTCTTACGAGGTGAAAGGACAGACCGTCGGGGAAGCCTCGCTGTTCGCCACTTGCCCGGACGGGCTCTATGACGGCTTCCGCGTCGACATCCACGGCAATATCTGGACCTCGGCGGGCCGCAGCGTGTTCTGCTATGCGCCCGACGGCGCCCATCTCGGCACGGTCCCGATCGGCGAGATCGTCGCCAACGTCTGCTTCGGCGGCCCGCGCCGCAACCGCCTCTACATCTGCGGACAGACCTCGCTGTATTCGATCTATCTCAACACGCGTGCGGCGGTTTAAGGACGTGCTCGCGGTGGCGCGTCAACTCGTAACGCGCTCACCGCGGCCGTAGACCAGCAGCATGAAGATGATGACGAGGCCGTAGATCACCTGGCGGCCGGCCTCCGGCATGTCCATGATCGACAGCACGCTGTTGAGCAGCACGATCAGCACGACGCCGATCAGCGTGCCGAGATAGCGGCCCCGGCCGCCGAGGATATTGGTGCCGCCGATCACCACCGCCGCGATCGACGGCAGCAGATAGGCATCTCCCATGCCCTGATAGGCCTTGGTGGAGTAGCCGGCGAGCAGCACGCCGGCGAGCGCGGCGGCGACGCCGCAGAGGACGAAGCAGATCACGGTGATGCGGCGGGTATCGACGCCGGCGAGATACGCAGCCGCCTCCTTGTTGCCGATGGCGTAGACGTAACGGCCGAGCGCCGTGCGCTGGAGCACGATCGTGACAAGCACCGACACGGCGGCCCAGACGAACAGGGCGTTGGGAATGCCGAGCGTGCGATCGCCGGCGAGCATCCGCATCAGATCGGTGGCGGCGGTCTGCGGCGCATAACCGCCCGTGTGGGCCACCATCAGGCCGCGCATCACCGCGTTGACGCCGAGGGTGAAGATCATCGAGGGCACGCGCAGATACGCAACTCCGATGCCGTTGATCAGACCGACCAGAAGGCCGATGCCGAGCCCGACCGGAATGGCGAGCGGTCCGCCGATCGACGTCGCCATCATGGCGGCCGCGGCGAGCGTCCAGGGCACCGACAGATCGATCTGCGCGATCAGGATCACCATCATCATCCCGGCGGCGACGATGCCGAGGAAGGCGCCGATCTGAAGCTGCTGCAGCAAATAGGTCGGCGACAACAACGGTGCGCTGCCGAAGCGGGCAAAGGTATAGACCGTGCCGGCAACCAGGATGACGAGGATGAACAGGGCCGCGATCAGGATCGGCCGGTCGTCGCGTGAGAGACTGAGAGAGGCCGAACTCATCGAAACAGCTCCAACGTATTCTTGACGCGCAGGACCCCGAGCGCGCCGATGCTGACCGCCGCCAGCAGGATCAGGCCCTCGAACAGTGGTTGCAGCAGCGGCGCGATGTCGAAGATGCGGAAGAAGAACGAGATGACGCGCAGCACCATGGCGCCGAAGATCGAGCCGATCGCGCTGCCGGTCCCGCCCAGCAGCGACGTGCCGCCGATCACGACGGAGGCGATCGAGTTGAGCGTGTAGGCGCCGGCTTGCGGGATGTCGGCATTGCCCGAGGAGGTCTGGATGGCGAGGAACAGGCCGCCGCAGCCGGCGAAGAAACCGGCGAGCGTGAAGGCCGCGATCTTGGCGCGGTCGATCGGCAGGCCCGACATGTAGGCGGCGCCTTCGGCCGAGCCGACCGCATAGACGGCGCGGCCAAGCACGGAGCGGCGGAACGGCACCCAGACCAGTAGCGCGATCAGGATCAGCAGCACGAAGGGCACCGGAATCCAGGCGACCGGCGCAAACCAGCTTGCCGCGCCGTCATCGAAGATGTGGACCGTCGCCGCGAAATCTCCGAGCGAATTGGTCATCGCCCAGTTGAGATCCTCGTCGATCTTGCCGCCCGGCGTCGGCCGCAGGAACAGCGCGATGCCGATATAAACAGCGCCGGTCGCGAGCGTCGCGATGATCGGCTGGATGCGTCCATAGACGACGATGCAGCCATTGATGAAACCGGCCAGCGTGCCAATGGCAAGACACACAGCGATGCCAAGCAGGATACCGCTGACGCCGCCGGGAAACGTCCCCAGACCGAGATGCAGGCCGAAGATCTCGAGATGCAGCGGGGTGCCGTCCGCCACGCCGGTGAGCAGATAGCTCGCGAAACAGCCCACCATGGTCATGACGGCGCCCACGGAGAGATCCAGCCCCGATGCCAGCACCGGCACGGTCTGGGCCATAGCCAGCATGGCGAGCGCAAAGATCTCGTCGCCGTTCTGCACCAGAACCGCCGACGAGAAACCCTTGGGGTGAGCGAAATTGTAGAGCAGATAGAGGACCGCGAACAACAGGACGGCCGTGACGATGCCGATGTTCTGGCGAAACCGGATGGCGACATCGTCAAGCATGGGCGGCTCCGGAGCTCTCCGGCGTCGCGCCGTCGATATTCAGCGCGCTCGCGATGATATTGGTCTCGGTGAGGTCGTCGCCTTCAAGCTCGCGCACGATGCGACCGTCATACATGATCGCCACCCGGTTGCAGCAGCCAATGAGTTCATCATAGTCGGTCGAGTAGAACAGGATGGCGGCGCCCTGGTCGGCGAGCTCGCGCATCAGCCGGTAAAGCTCCTGCTTGGTGCCGACGTCGATGCCGCGGGTGGGGTCGTTGAGCAGAATGAGCTTGGGGTCGGTCATCAGCCATTTGGCGAGAACGACCTTCTGCTGGTTACCGCCTGACAGCGTGGATACCGCATCGCCCGGCGCGCCGATCTTGATTTGCAGCCGCGCGATGGCGCGCTTGATCGCCTCGTTCTCGCGCGCGCGGTCGACCAGAGGTCCCTTCGAGATCGCGTCGAGCGAGGCGATCACCAGATTGTCGGCGATCGACATCGGCAACATCAGGCCTTCGGTCTTGCGATCCTCCGGCACCAGCGCGATACCGACCGATTTCGCCGCGGCCGGGGACGCTGGACGCACCTCGCGGCCTTCGACGGTGATTTGGCCTGAGACACCGCGCAGCACGCCGAACAGCGCCAGCAGCAGCGATTTCTGTCCCTGGCCATCGAGCCCGCCGAGGCCGACGATCTCGCCGGCGCCGACGCGAAGCGAGATCTGATGGAGGTGCCGGTCCCAGCTCAGATTCTCGATATCAAGCACCGGCTTCGGCGTTTCCCGCGCAGGCTTGGGCGGATATTGGGCCGCGATGTCGCGCCCGATCATGAGCTGAACGATATCGGCGGTCGAGCGCTTGCCCTTGTCGAAGGTCTCGATATGGCGTCCGTTGCGGAACACGGAGGCGCGGTCGGCAAGCGCCTCGACCTCGTGCATCCGGTGCGAGATGTAGAGGATGGCGACCCCCTCGGCCTTGAGCCGCGCCAGCATGGCGTACACCTTCTCGACATCCGCGCTGGTGAGGGCCGACGTGGCTTCGTCGAGGATCAAAAGCTGTGGCTTCTTGCCGAGGGCCTTGGCGATCTCCACCACCTGCCGCCGCGACAGCGGCAGGTCGCGCACGCGCATCAGGGGGTTGACGTCCTCGCAACCGATCTCGGCCAGCAGCTGCTCGGCGCGGCGGCGCTGCGCCCGTGCGTCGATGAGACCGAAGCGGCGCGGCGGCGACGCGATCGAGATGTTGTCCGCGACCGAGAGGTCGGGCATCAGCGACAATTCCTGAAAAATGCAGACGACGCCGGCTGCATTGGCCGCCGACGGCGTCGCGAAGCTGACATCGCGACCATCCAGCCGCATGGTGCCCGTATCGGGCTGGACCACGCCGGCGATGATCTTGATCAGCGTCGACTTGCCGGCGCCATTCTCGCCAAGCACCGCGTGGATCTTGCCGCGCTCGCAGGCGAAGTCGACGCCTTCGAGCGCGCGCACGCCGGCGTAACGCTTGGAAATTCCGGACAGGGTGAGGAAGGCAGATTGACTCGGGATCGCGTCTGGCATGACGGGCTCACGCAGCGGCGGCCCGGCAAAGGCCGGGCCGCAACCGTGACATCAGAGGTCGGCTCACTGGGTGTTCTTTTCGCTCTGCGACATGATCTCCGGCGCCGTGAAGTTGACGCCACAGGGCGTGAACTGGTTCGGCGCGAAGAAGTTGGCGTTGAGATCCGGCCAGTAATTGACGCCGGGCTTAAGGTCCTTGTAGGTCGCGACCGGGATCGGGATCGAGATCAGCTGCGGCATGACATTGCCTTGCAACGCGGAGATCGCCGCCTTGGTGGCGATGGCGACCAGCGCCGGAGACTGTCCGTAGGACATGCCTTTGAGCCCGTCCTTGGCGTGATCGGCGATCTGCTTGCGGTACTCGTTCTCGCCCTCACCCGACATCGGAACGAAGGGGTGCTTAGCCGCCATCATCGCCTGGACCGTGCCATCGGAGCCGCCCTGCGTGAACACGCCGTCGAAATGGCCATGCACCGCGAGCGCGTCCGCGGTCACTTTCTGGGACGTGCCGGTGTCCCAATTGCCGACCACTTCCGTGATCTTGAAGCTGTTGCCCGGCGCTTCCATGACTTCGCGGAAACCGAGATGGCGGTCACGGTCGACCGAGTTGCCCGGCAGGCCGCGGACCTCGAGGATGTCGCCGCTCTTCTTGCCGCTCTCATCCATCAGCCACTTCGCCGACATGCGGCCCATCTCCTTCTGGTCCTCGTTGACCATCATCACCTTGTCGGTGTCGAGGACGTTGTCGAAGGGCACCACGACGACATTGTTCTTGTCGGCGAGGCGGATGATGCGGTCGAAGCCGTCAGGAGCGACCGCGATGGTGACGATGGCGTCAAAGCCCTGATTGATGAAGTCCTCCATCGCGCCGAGTTGCGCTGCAACATCGGTGCCGGTCGAGACGACCTTGAACTCCTTGATGTTCTCCTTGATGCCCGGCTGCGCGGCAAAGGCCTTTGCGGTCTTCACCATCTGGATGCGCCAGGTGTTGCCGACGAAGCCGTTGACGAGCGCGATCTTGTAGGGACCGGGCTTCTTGTCCCACTGGAAGAACTTGGTTTGGGACGACCATGGCTTGAAGCACCCGGGATCGGCACCCGGTCCGGAAACGACCTTGGGCCCTGCGAGGGCGCTGACCGAGGACAGCAACAGGCCAACGCAAGCGAGCCCCGTCAAACGAAGCGTCCATACCATATCACTTCTCCTGAGCTTTTGTTTTCCACCCTTAACGTGGCACGATGGCCAAGCCGGGAATTGGGCTTCCCGTGCAATTTACCGCACTAGGATGGCACGCAACCTCGGATGCGCACAAGCCGGATGCCGGCCATGGGTCCTGTCCCGCCGCGAATGCGTGAAGCAAAATCATCACAATTGCGGGAGACGATGTGGCGCCGCGGCGAGGCCGAAATATACGCGCGACAAGCAGATGTTCGCGTCCGGCCCGATGCAGTGCAATCGAATGATTGCGAACCAAAGACCGGCGCAGCGCAAAAAGAATGATACTCAGGGAAAAATGCCGGCGCGATCGTGGTCGGCCGCGCGTCCGAATTGCCTGGTGCGGCGCATGTTGACTTTCATGCACGCCCTTCAAATACTCACGAAAAACAGTCGCAAACGACTGAGCGGAGGGAGAGATAGGATGCCGACTTCACGCAGGCAGCTGCTGAAGGGTACGGCGGCTGCCGCCGCCACACTCAGCATCGATTGGACCCGGGCCCAGGCGCAGGCCGAGAATTTGCGGATCGGACTGATCTACGACCTCACCGGACCGTTCGCCGCGGGCGGCTCGGTCGCCTCCTCGGTCGGCGCGCAGATCGCCATCGATCTCGTCAACGAGAAGGGCGGCATCGGCGGCAAGACCAAGATCGTGCCCGTCCCCGCCGACTCCCAGAGCAAGGCCGACGTCGCCATCAACGAGGCCGAGCGCCTGATCAGCCAGGAGAAGATCGACATCATCAACGGCGTCTATTCCAGCGCGCATGCCGTACCGATGGCGGCGAAGGTCGAGCAGCAGAAGAAGATCCTCTGGATCACGACCGCAGTGTCGACCGCCGTGTTCAAGGACAAGAACCTGCAATATGTCTTTCGCGCGCAGATCCACTCCGACCAGTACGGCCAGGCCTTTGCAGGCTTTCTCGCCGAGCACGCCAAGGGCAAGCTCGGCATGGAGCCGAAGGACGTCAAGGTCGCACTGATCCATGAGGACGGCCCCTATGGGGTCGGTGTCGCCGCCGCCGACGAGGCCTATGCCAAGGAGGCCGGCATCCAGGTGGCGCTGCGCGAAGGCTATTCGGCCTCAGCGCCCGATCTTTCGGTGCTCGTGACCAAGCTCAAGCGCGCCAAGGTCGACGTGATCTCGCACGCCGGCTACAACCCCGACATCACGCTCTTCCTGCGCCAGGCGCGCGAAAGCGGGCTTCGGTTCAAGATGCTGTTCGGCGCCGGCGCCGGCTACAGCCAGCTGGACAAGCTGCGCGCGACGTTTGGTCCCGACATCGACAATTTCTGCAACATCGATCCGGTGCCGGCACAGCTGCTGGATCCATCGAAGCTTGCGCCGGGCATGGGCGACCTGATCAAGACAATGGTGACGCGCTACCAGGCCAAGACCGGCGCGACCGACGTGCCGCCGCACTGTTCGATGGGTTTCAACCAGACCTGGGTGCTGCTGAACAACGTGCTGCCTGTCGCCAAGGAGAAGTACGGCAGCTTCGAACCGGAAGCCATTCGCAAGGCAGCGCTGGACGTCGACATCCCGCCCGGCGGAACCATCCAGGGCTACGGTGTGAAATTCTTTCCGCCGGGCACGCCGCTCTCTGGACAGAACGAACGTTCGACACCGGTGGTGATGCAGAATGCCGGCGAGCACATCTCCGTGGTGTGGCCGACCAACATCCGCACACAAGACCCCGTGTTTCCGCTGCCGAAGGGATCGACCTACGGGGCGTAGAGCTTCGCGCTGAAGTGGGATCTTCGACCACCAGCAACTCACGCTCGGTGCGACATAAAGTCTTTTTGAAACAAAAGCTTCCCAGAGTGTGAACTGGATAACTGGCACCCGCCTCGTTTCGTACGTATAAGCCGATCAGCCAATCGCGCCTGGTGTTGGCACAAACGGCAAACCGGCTCCGCATTTCGAAGCCGTCCAGCGCGGATCAGACATCTTCAGAAACGCGAATTCCAGAGATGGGGGTGACGATGCCCGCCATATTCGAACTGCTTTACAAGGAATTTTGCCGCGCCCGCCTTTCCGAAATGCGCAAGCAGCTTCTGCTCACGGGCAAACATCCCAAGCTCTTTCTGCCGGACGACGATCCCGCCGCCCCGGATGGGGTCGATCCGCAACAGGAAGCCGAATTGAAGCGCACGCGGGAATAATCTCGTCGCCGGTCAACAACGTCTTGAAACGCACTCCATCTGAGGAGGCAACGTTGAATACGCCAGAGGTCTATGCTGCGTCGATTGCCTGTCTGTCTTGCCTGACCATCGCGGTGATGATGGCTGTCGGAGCCTGGTAGTGCTCGCACTTTTCCTCTCCCTTTGACGGAGAGGGTGGCTCACGCCGCAAGCGTTAGCGGCGAGCTCGGAGCAATTTGGCTTCTTCTACAACACCACGCGCCGCCCCTCTTCTGCGGCCCAATAGCCGGCATAGTTGACCTTGATGGTGTCATAGGCAAGCGCGAGATCCGACAGCGGCTGGCGTCCGGTCGCGGCGCATTCCATGAAGTCCTGGATCTCCTGGAGATAGCCGCGCGTCCATTCCTCCTCCAGGCAGACATATTGCCATCCGGTTTTGCGGTCGACTTTTTCGGTGATGTAGACGGAGGCGAGCTTCTCCTCGGAGGTCTGGTAGCTCATCAGATGATTGTTCGGCGTGATGTTGGCGAACAACGAGCCGCCGGACGTATAGGTCTCGATCAGGTTGCGCACCCCGCCCATGATCATGTCGCCGGAGAGCACGGTGGCCTTGGTGCCGTCGGAAAATGTCGCCGTCAACGTGCCCCAATCCTCGACATCATCCGGATTGGCCTTGATGTAGGTGCGCTCCTCCGGCTCGAGGATGGCCGTGACGTTGCCGACATCGGCGGTGACGCTGGCGACGTGAATTTTCTCCCCTCGCGCGCGCGCCTCGACCTGCTTGAGATAGAGCACGGCAGAGAGCGGATGGCAGCCCATCCGGATCAGCGAGCCGCCGCCGGTCATCGCCCATTGCGCGGCATGCGCGGCGTGCGAGCCGGAATGACTCTCCTCACCCTTCATGAACAGGATTTTGTCTTTCGTCGCCTTGATGATTTCAGCTGTCTTGGTGACCGCCGGCGCATAGATCCAGTCCTCGGCATACATGAACAGTTTTCCGGTACGCTCGATCGCGGCACGCGTTGCGTTCATCTCCGCCATCAGGCGTTCATACATCAGCGCCTTTGGCACGTGCTTGCCGATCGGCTGCTTGTCGCCGTCCCGGCCGAAATAGCCGGCGAAAGGCTTTTCACAGATGACATGCTTGCCGGCCTGCATGGCCGCGACGATCATCTCGGCATGCAGATTTGGCGGCGTGCAGATGTCGACGACATCGAGTGCGCGGTCCGCAATCAGCTCCGCAAAGCTGCGATAGACGCGCGCGATGTTGTGACGGGCGGCAAATGAAACGACATGGTCGCCGCGCGCGGCGACCGCCGCAACCTCGACGTCCACGCCATAGACACGCCGGAACGCATACATGTGCAGCTCCGACACGAAGCCGCAGCCGACGAGTCCGATCCTGATCCTGGCCATGGCGCCCCCCGTTGCTTTGGAGGGCACTATAGCCCGAAGCCAGGGCTATTCCACCGAGACGCGCACCACGCCTGCGCTCATCATGCCGAGCGCGCGGGCGGCAGGCACCGAGAGATCGACGATGCGGCCGCGGATGAAGGGGCCGCGATCATTGACGCGGCATTGAATCGTCCGCCCGCTGTAGGACACCCTGAGAACGCTGCCGAACGGGCGCGTCCGGTGCGCGCAAGTCAACTCGCCGTTTTTCGCGGCCTTTCCATATCCATAGTAAGAGGCAAGTCCGCTTTCAGCGTGGGCGACGGAAAATGCAAAAAGCGAGAAACTGGTCAGACAAAACAACAAGCTCGGCTGCGCTCGCACGGCACCGCTCCGGGTTGGCTCTGCCCGATGCGGCAACGTTGGCCGGTTCCGGATGGTTCCGAGAACGTCGCCGGGCGATGCCCGGCGGGTCCATCACACATTGTTACTGCTTGTGAAAAACCAGCGTCCGCACCTCGATGCTCTCGCGCGGCGCAGCATCTGGCGGCGAGGTCGGATCGACGAAGGCCGTGTGCGGCCCAAAGCGCGTGCGGCCGTCCGTTGCGGAATCATAGCATTTCAGCAGCAGCGCTTCGTCGGCCGTCATCTCGGGGAAATAGAACCAGCGGTGATTGGGATTGTATTTCACCGAATAAGTCTCGCCGCGGCGATTGGGATAGATCAAGTCGGAGGCGACGAGATCCTCGGGCGCAACAGTCGTGCCATCGGCGACCGCGAGCGGTGAATCCCGCAATGGGCCGCGGATCGGCCGCCACAGATTGATCACCTGAACGCGGCCCTTGAGCAGCTCATCGGCCTCGTCAGGCAGATGCTCGCGCACGCGGTTTGCTCCGGACACGATGGTCTGATCGACATGGACCCGGGTTGCCGGCTGACGCGGGCCGCCTTCGCGAATATCAGGAGCGCCCTCGACGCGCTTGCGCACGGTATGATCGAAGATGACGACGCGATCGGCCTTCAGGATCGCGCGCAGGAAAGCCTCGACGGCGGGATAGTAGACCGCGCGAATTTCCTCGTCGTTGTAAAAGTCTTTCACAGACGTCGGATGGCGCACCAGCGCAAAGCCCTCGCGATCGAGCGAGAAGCTCCCGGCGATCAGCCGCGCGTCGAAGATCGGCACCCGATGCGGCTCCGGAAGAGATGTGCTCTTGGGCTCGCCCGGCGGCGGATCGAAAGCGTAGGTGCGCGGCTTGCCCGAGACTGGCGCGAGATAGTTGAGTTCAGCGGTGACGAAGGGAAGCGATTCGATTTTTGTTTCTTGCAGGCCCATGGCCGGTCTCCCGATGTGGTCGTCTGGATGATTTTTGACGCGATGAAGTCGGCCGCAAGGAAGGCGGTGCAAAAAGCAATGCGGGTGTCGTGGCGAGCCCGGAATGAAGAAGGAACGTTTCGCGGGAGCCGACTGCGTTGGAATGCGCTCCGTTCGCTTCACGGATGCTTGAGCGACTCGTGAGCTCTCGTGCCCCGAGCAGCGTGTCACGCAGTGGAGCGCTGCTGAGCCGGGGCCCGTCTCACCGCGAGCACACGACGGGGCATGTCCCGGCTCTGCGGAGCAGCGCTACGCGCCGCACCGCGTCCGGGACACAGGAGGGCCACTACAACTCCGCCTTCGCGATTGCATCCGCAAACGAACGGTCCACGATCTCGGCGGCATCCAGCTTCCGCTTGATCAGGCCCCAGCGGAGATAGAGATCGATCGTGCTCTGCTCGTCCGCCACCACGCCGTCGTCGATCGGCGCGATGCGTATTTTTGCACGCGAGAGCCAGTTTTGCGGGACTGATGTCGGGATGTTCATCAGCTTGCCCCAGGTCGCGGCGTAGCCGTCGACATTGTTGAGCGACCACGCGCGAGCCGCGGTGAGGCGGCGGATGAAGTCGGTCAGCTCCGCACGTTTGTCGCGGATCGCATCCGGCCGGGCCACCTGGAAGCTGAGGCCCGGCGTCAGGCCTTCCGAGGTGATGATGCGACGCGATTTGAACAGCACCTCCTCCTGGCTGACATAGGGCTCCCAGGTCGACCATGCATCGACCGCGCCTTGCGTGTAGGCGATCTTGGCATCCGACGGCGCCAGGAACGCGATCTCCACGTCTCGAGCATCCCAGCCGTTCTTGTCGAGCGCCGCGAGGATGAGCTGATGTCCGATCGAGCCGCGGCCGGTCGCAATCTTCTTGCCGCGGAGATCGGTAAAGGTTTTGACCGGCGAATTCTCGGGCACGAGAATCGCGAGCGCTTCGCCCGTCTGCCGGATGGCGGCGATCGCCTTCACCGGAGCGCCCGACGCGGCAGCGAAAGTGAAGGGCGCGTCGCCCACGAGCCCGGTCTCGATCGCTCCGGCGCTCAGCGCCTCCAGCAGTGGGGCTGCCGCAGGAAACTCCTTCCACTCGATCCTGTAGGGGACGTCCTTGAGCACGCCCGCGGCTTCCATCACCGCCTGCGCATTGCCCTTCTGGTCGCCGACGCGCAGCGTCGTCTGCGCGCGCACGAGATCAGCGCCCGCAAAGGCGAGCGCTGCTGCAACGATGAACCGGATCATTCCGCCGCGATCCCCCGCTGCTGGTCGCGGCCCGCGATCAGCCTGCGCGTCAGCGGGATCAGCTCGCGGCCGTAGTCGATCGCATCGGGAAGCGGGTCGAAGCCGCGGATCAGGAAGTGACTGACGCCGAGATCGTAGTAGTCGGCGAAGACCTCGGCGACCTGGTCGGGCGTGCCGACCAGCGCGGTGGTGTTGCTGTTGGCGCCGGTGAGCTTGGCGATCTCGGTCCACAGCCGCTTGTCGATGCGTCGGCCCTGCTCCGCCGCCGCGAGCAACCGCTTGGCGCCCTCGGTGGCGTGATTGGGCCGGCGATAGCCGGTCTGGTCCTGGAGCGCGGTGGCACGCTCGAGGATCGCCTCGGCCTTCTTCCAGGCGGCCTCCTCGGTGTCGGCCAGGATCGGCCGCACCGAGAGGCTGAAGCGTGGCGCCGGCCGTCCGTGCCTGGCGGCCGCCGCGCGGACCCGGGCCGTGACGTCGCGCACCTGCGCATAGGATTCGCCCCACAGCGCAAACGTATCGGCATGCTTGCCCGACACCTCGATCGCGGCATCCGAGCCGCCGCCGACGAAGGTGTAGATGCCACCCTTCTGGAGCGGCTTCACCTGGGAGAAGCCGTTCTCGACGGTGTAATACTTGCCGCTGTAATTGAACGGCTTCTCGCTGGTCCATTCCAGCCTGACAACGTCGAGGAATTCGCTGGTGCGGGCGTAGCGCTCGTCCTTGTCGTCGAGCGTGTTGCCGTCCTGGCGCAGCTCGGTGGCGTTGCCGCCGGTGATGACGTGCAGCGAGACGCGGCCGCCATAGAGTTGATCGAGCGTGGCGAGCTGGCGCGCCAGCAGCGTCGGCGCTGTGAAGCCCGGCCGCTGCGCGATCATGACCTTCAGCTCTTTCGTGATGGTCAGCACGTGCTGGGCGATCTGGAGCGCATCCGGCGTGGTCGAATGGAACGCCAGCAGCGCGCGGTCGAAACCGGCGAGCTCATGCGCCTTCGCCACCGTCTCGATGTAGTGCGGATCGAGGATCGGCCCCTGACGCACGATGGTCTCCGAAGCGTTGCTGTTGGCGATAAAGCCGATGAACTCGACCGACATGATGGTCTCCCTGTTGATTGCCTAAAGTCCCAACGCGGCACGGCCGAGCCCGCTGCGCGTGGCGTCGTCCTGCGGCGTATGCACGCGTCCGCACAGGACATCGCGATAGTGCCGCTCCAGCGGATTGGCGCGGCTGAGACCGTGATTGCCGCTCAGCGACAAGGCGTCCTCGACCACGGCGAGCGCATTGTTGGTCACGGTCAGCTTGACGACGTTGGATTCGGCGGCGGAGAGATCGACACCGTCGTCGAAGTCGCGGGCGAACGTATCCAGCAGCCGTGCATTGACCGCGAGCCTGGCCTCGATGGCGCCGAGGATCTCCTGCGCGCGCGGCAGGGTTGCAAGTGGCGCGCCGAGGTTCGCGGGAACGCGTTGCTTGAGGAACTGGACGAACCAGTCGCGCGCTGCGCGGGCCACACCGTCATAGATTGCGGCGACGAAGACCGTGTGCACGGTCGCCTGGGCGACATCGGGCGCACGCCAGTCGGCGGGCTTGCGGACATCGACCTCGGCGTCGAGCGGGATCACCACGTCGTCGAAGATGACGTCGTGGCTGCCGCTGGCGCGCAGGCCGTGATGATCCCACGTCTCGACGATGCGCGTGCCCGGCAAACCGGCCGGAACCAAGAACTGGCCCACGCGCGGCTCGGCATCGTCCGTCCGGGCCCAGACCAGATACCATTTCAGGATCGGCGCGCCCGTCGAATAGATCTTGTGGCCGGAAAGACGCCAGCCGGTCTCGGTGCGGCGCGCGATCGTCGCCGGCAGACCGCCGCGTGACGGCGAACCGAGCTCGGGCTCAACGCGGAGTGCGTTGATGAGCGCGAGGCCCTCGACGCTCTCGCGCGCGAGCTTGCGCGACAGCCGCGCCGGCCAGGTCGGACTCCGCGCCATCACCAGATGGTTGATGTAATGCATCGACAGTACCAGCGCCGTCGACGGATCGGCCTTGCCGATGATGCCGAGGACACGCGCGGTATATCGTGCGCCCGCGCCGGCCCCGCCGACAGCGGCCGGGACCGTCAGCGAGAGCAGGCCCGCTTCGGACAGCTCACGAAAGTTCTCGAATGGAAAGCTGCCGGCGCGATCATGCTCGGCCGCCCGCGCGGCGAAGCGCGGCGCCAGCGCCTCGGCGCGCGCGATATAATCCGGCTCGCCATGCGCCATCCGTCCTCGAGCTACAGAAGTCACCATGTGGCGTCCAACCCCAACAGGCCAAGAATCTGGCGGCGCAGATCGGCGAGATACGGATCGCCGCGATGACGCGGATAGGGCCGGTCGACCCGGATATCGGCCTTCACCCGCGCGGGACGCTCGCTGAAGACGATGACGCGGTTGGCGAGCACCAACGCCTCCTCGGCATCATGCGTGACGAGAAGCGTTGTAAAGCCCTTGCGCTGCCACAGCGACACCAGCTCGGCCTGCATCGTGATGCGGGTGAGCGAGTCGAGCTTGCCCAGCGGCTCGTCGAGAACGAGGATCTTGGGATCGTTGACCAGCGCGCGCGCCAGCGCCACGCGCTGCGCCATGCCGCCGGAGAGCTGCTGCGGATAGGCGTTGCGGAACGACGACAACCCGACGAGGTCGAGCGCATCGTCGACGCGCTGGCGCTGGCTCTTCAGGATGCCCTGCGCCTCCAGCCCGAGCGCGACATTGTCCCAGACCGTGCGCCAGGGAAACAGTGTCGGGTCCTGGAATACGACCACGCGTGACGGATGCGGCCTGACAATGCGGATCTCGTCTTCGCGCAAGGAGCCCGCCTTGGGCTTGTCGAGACCGGCGACCAGCCGCAGCAAGGTCGACTTGCCGCAGCCGGAGGGGCCGAGCAGCGCGACGAACTCGCCGGGCTCGACCGCGATGCTGACATCGCTGAGAACGGGGAGTTCGGCGCCATCGATGTCGAAGGCATGGCTGACCTGCTCGATGTCGAGCGCCGCGCCGGCAGCGTGATGTGTGGCCACTTCGGCCAGCGCGGCTACCATTTCACGGTCCCCTTCTGCCAGACCAGCAGGCGGTCGCGGACGGCAAACAGCAGCGTGATCGCGCCGGAGCAGAGCAACGACATCACGATCAGCGCGGCATACATGTTGGCGTAGGCCGCCCAGCCCTGCGCCCATTGCAGATACCAGCCGAGACCCGCCTTGACGCCGATCATCTCGGCGATGACGAGCAGGGCAAAGGAGGCACCGAGCCCCATGAACAGGCCGACGAAGACGTGCGGGAGTGCAGCGGGAATCGCCACCTTCAGCACCAGGAAAGACGGCTTGGCGCCCAGCGTGCGCGCAACGTCGTAATAGGCGCCGCTGACGCTCGCGACGCCGGACCAGGTCAGCACCGTAACCGGGAAGCCGGTCGCGAGCGCGATCAGGAAAGTCGAGGCGCTCCAGCTTGAGGGGAACGTGAAGAACGCGATCGGCAGCCAGGCCGTCGCCGGCAGCGGGCCGATGAAGCGCAGCACGGGATGCAACCAATAGCCGACGGCGCGCGACCAGCCGATCGAGACGCCGGTCAGGAAGCCGACCGTGGCGCCGATGATGTAACCGCCGAGCTGGAGCTTGACCGAGGCGAAGACGCTGTCGAGCAGCTTTGGCAGATCGTCCGTGTAGACCTCGATGATCGCCTGAGGCGGCGGAAAGAACGGCAGCGGCAGCCAGGCGAATTTTGCGGTTGCGACCTCCCAGAGCGTGAGAAAGACACCGAGCACGATCAGCCAGGGTGCGCGCTGGCGCAAGGCACGCCCTGTGTAGCCGAGATAGTCGGCCCCGACAGTCCCGAACAATGCGGTCGCGGCGATGACGAAGGCGGCGATGCCGAGGGAGTGCGTGCGCGAGAGGCGATCCAGGCGACGCTGGCGGCCACGCCCACGCCGGAATCCCGTAGCCACGTCGCAAGCAGCGGCGCGCGCGAAAGGCGCGGCGCGCCGGATGCGAGGCCGTCAGACAGAGAATACGTCGACATAGATGCGCTCCGCGAATTTGGTCGTATCGGTGCTCTGCTTGAAGACCTGCACGCTCTTGAGATCGTCGGCATAGGCCTTCAATTCGCGCTTCAGCACCTCACCGGTGGGATGATGATGGTGGGTGTGGTAGCGCACCATGCCCTCGATGTCGGCAAGCGTTGCCGCCTTCGGCGCATAGGGCTGGAACGATTTTGCGGCTACGGCCGGGTTTTGCGAGGTGAACATCGCCGCGTCGAGCAGCGCCTGGGTGATCGCGCGCGCGACTTGAGGTTCTTCGCGAACCAGCGAGCCGCGCAAGCCCACGATGCAGCAGCTCTTGTCGCGATAATCGCCGTCGAGGTTGGAGGCGACCTCCCTGTATTGAGAGTCCCTCAGCCAGAGATAGGCGAGCGGATCGGACGACAGGAACGCCTGCACCTCGCCCTTCTCCACCGCGACGTTGAGGAGATTGCCGGGATAGGCACGCCAGTCGACATCCTTGTTCGGGTCGATGCCGAGCTTTGCGAGCTGGATCGAGAAGAAATTCTTGTCGGGACCAGCGAGGTCACCGACAGCGACGATCTTGCCCTTGAGATCGGCGAGCTTGACCACGCCGGAATCGGCGCGGCTGAGCACGCGCATGCAGCCGCCATGGGTGCCCGCGGCGATCTTGACGTCAAACCCCTGCTCCAGCGGCTTCAACCAGCGCAGCGCCATGCCGAGACCGGCATCGCTCTTGCCGGTAGCGATCGCCTCGAGCAGCTGGTCGGTCGAGCCGGAATAGTTGACGAGCTCGACATCGAGATTCTGCTTCTGGAAGAAGCCGTGCTCGATCGCGACAGGCAGCGGCGCGAGACAGACCGCCCCGGCATTCCACGACAGTTTCAGCTTGCGCGGTGCACCTGACAGAACTGGACCGTCCGCAGCCGTCCGGCACAGCGGAAATTCCGAGAAATCGACGCCACGCGCGGGCGCCTGCGGAACGAAGGCCTGTGCGCCCAACGCGCCGAGCGGCGCGACAAAGGCCGCCGCCAATCCCGCCTGGAGCAAATTACGCCGGTCGAGGCTCGATCCCTTGCGCTTGTTGTCGTTGCCCATCAGCCCCACTCCTGAGTTGGCACGGCTCCGCCGTTGGCGCAACGCCTCGCATTGCGCATGTTCCGTACGGAGCTGCGTTGAGAGAATGTTTTTCGCAGACGGTTCCCGCGCCGTGTTGATGCGATGCCTAAATCATGCGGCGCACTCGCCGCATCGTCAATGAAATGGAATTTCGAATGTGGCGCGAAGCGAAGTCAATCTCTCCATTCGCGCGCACCGCAACGATGAAACGATTTCAACTGATGCATCATCCAGCAAACGCGCACCGCGGCTCTGCCGCTGCTTCATTGTTGCGCATCGACGGCCTTGCACGCCGCGCATTCTCGAAAGCGGCACCGCGCTGAAACGTCCTTGCTCGATGCGCGCGCAATACGGTTTGGCATTTCATTGACTGCGCATCGCGCGATCATAGACTTGATCGTCTCGCTGCATCACGCGCTCACCCGTCGTGAGCCAAAGTAACAAGCAAGATAGATCACATGAGCACCAACTCTTCAGACCATTCCATCTCGCGCCGGCTCGCAGCCTCGCTGCTTGCGGCTGCCATCACGCTCTCGACGGCCGCCGCATCGTTTGCAGCCGACACCATCGTGCTGCGTGTCGGCGACCAGAAGGGCGGCAACCGCTCGCTGCTGGAGATCTCCGGCTTTGCGAAGGACCTGCCCTACAGAATCGAATGGTCGGAATTCCCCGCGGCTGCTCCGATTCTCGAAGCGCTCAATGCCGGCGCACTCGACATCGGCTACACCGGCGATCTCTCGTTCCTCTCCGTCTATGCGGTCGGCGCGCCGATCAAGGCGATCGGCGGCACCAGATCGGATGCGAAGACGCAGGCCATTCTCGTTCGCCAGGATTCGCCGATCAAGTCCGCCGCCGACCTCAAGGGAAAACGTCTCGCCGGCACGCGCGGCGGCTGGGGTCAGTTCCTGATCGATGCGACCCTGGAGAAGGCGAACATCAAGCTCGAGGACGCGACCTTTGCACCGCTCGGTCCTGTCGATGCCAAGATCGCGCTGGTGGCGGGCTCAATCGACGCCTGGGCGGTGTGGGAGCCGTATGTCTCGTTCGCAACCTCAAGGGATAAGGCGCGCGTCATCGCCGACGGCGACGGCCTGACGCCGACCATCACTTTCATCGTCGCCACGGACAATGCCATCGCCAGCAAGCGTGCGGCTGTGCAGGACCTCGTGCAGCGGCTGAACAGGGCGCGGCTGTGGTCGCTTGATCACCTCGGTGAATACGCCAAAAGCACGGCCGAACTGACCAAGCTGCCCGAGGACGTGCTGCTCTCGGCCTATACCGCGCAACGCACCAGCCCGATCGTGATCGACGAGAGCGTGGTGAAGGAGGTCCAAGAAGCCTCCGACCGCTCGACGCGCTACGGCATCTTGCCGAAGACGCTCGACGTCAGCAAAGCCGTTGACCGCAGCTTCTCCGCCGCGGCCGCGGGCTCGAATTAGCGCGGGGGCGGCGCGGCGAGATGCGGGGGCCCCGCCTCAAGGCCGGCCCGCTGCATCTCGCCGCGATCGTGCTCGCGCATTTGGCCTGCATGAGCCTGATCGTGTGGCTGTCGCTCTAGCGCTCACCAATAATGGCGGTAGTACGGTCGATAGTAGGGCCGGTAGTAGCCATAGCGGTAACCGTAATACGGACGGTACGGCCGATAATACCCGGGATAGGCCGGCCCGTAACCGTAACCATAATAGGCCGGCGCATAACCATAGCCATAGCCGGGGTACCCGTAATACGGGCCGCCGCCATAATAGCCGTAAGGCGCGCCGGCGATGGCGCTGCCGATGAGCGCGCCGGCCGCGAACCCGCCGAGACCCCATCCCCAGCCACGACCACGCCAATAGACCTGCGTGACGTCATCGCCGGCCGCGGTCTTCATGGTCGCCACATTGGTCGGCATCGGCGCCGCTGCCGCCTGCCCGATTTGGCCGGCCACGACCCCGACCGTGAGCGAGCAGGCAACTGCCATTTTCCAGATACTCATCGTCTTACTCCCTGTCTGACGCTTCGTTCGGAAGAGCATCGCAAGCCATGATCAGGCATTCTTGCGCCAGATCAAAGCGCGGAATCAAAGGCGCGAATTTCGCGTGCAGCGCACAAGACGGCCCCGCGCATGCCTTCAACCCGCGCATGCCTTCAACATGGCCGGCGGACGACAGCGCCCTGGCCCGCGCGCCACGGCAAAGCGTTAAGCTTCCCATGCGTTCGCAACCAACAAGCACCTTCCCGATTACCTATTCGTACCGTTACTATCGGTTCCAATGGCGCGCGGCCGGAAGGCACTTCGCGAAGGCCTTGGTTTGCGCCAGAATTTGGCTTGCGCCTGACGAGTGGGAGGATGACATGAGTGCCGCCGGAAATGAGCCGCTTGCCCGCCAGGCTTTGGCGTTTGTCCTTGCGGGCGGACGTGGCAGTCGGCTGCTGGAGTTGACCGACCGGCGCGCCAAGCCCGCGGTCTATTTCGGCGGCAAGTCCCGCATCATCGATTTCGCGCTCTCGAACGCCGTGAACTCGGGCATCCGCCGCATCGCGGTCGCCACCCAGTACAAGGCGCACAGCCTGATCCGGCATCTCCAGATGGGCTGGAACTTCTTCCGCCCCGAGCGCAACGAGAGCTTCGACATCCTGCCGGCAAGCCAGCGCGTCTCGGAGAGCATGTGGTATGTCGGCACGGCGGATGCGATCTACCAGAACATCGACATCATCGAGTCTCACGCCTGCCGCTTCATCGTGGTGCTCGCCGGCGACCATATCTACAAGATGGACTACGAAGTCATGCTGCGGCAGCACGTCGACAGTGGCGCCGACGTCACGGTCGGCTGTCTCGAAATGCCGCGTGAGGAATCCTCCGGCTTCGGCATCATGCATATCGATGAGAACGGCTGGATCCAGCAGTTCCTCGAGAAGCCCAAGGATCCGCCTCCGATGCCGGGCAAGCCTGACGTCTCGCTCGCCAGCATGGGTATCTATGTGTTCAACGCGAAATTCCTGTTCGATGAGCTCAAGCGCGACGCCGAGGACCCGAACTCGAACCACGATTTCGGCAAGGACATCATCCCCTACATCGTCAAGAACGGCCGCGCCATGGCGCATCAGTTCTCGACCTCCTGCGTGCGTTCGGGCAGCGATCCCCGCGCCTACTGGCGCGATGCCGGCACGGTGGATGCCTATTGGGCCGCCAATATCGACCTCACCGACGTGGTGCCGGAGCTCGATCTGTTCGACCGGGCCTGGCCGATCTGGTCCTATGCGGAGATCACGCCGCCGGCCAAGTTCGTCCACGACGAGGAGAGCCGGCGCGGCCAGGCCGTGAGCTCGCTGGTCTCGGGCGGCTGCATCATTTCCGGGGCGTCGCTGCGCCGCTCGCTGCTGTTCACCGGGGTGCGCATCAATTCCTATGCCAATGTCGAGAACGCCGTGATCATGCCTTACGTCAATGTCGGCCGCGGCGCGCGGCTGAAGAACGTTGTGATCGACCGCGGCGTCGAGATTCCCGAGGGGCTCGTCATCGGCGAGGACCCGGAATTCGATGCCAAGCGCTTCCGCACCACCGAACTGGGCATCTCGCTCGTCACCCAGCCGATGATCGACAGGCTCAATACATGACGCCTGTTCGCGTCCTCGCGGTCGCTTCTGAAGTCTATCCCATCATCAAGACCGGCGGTCTCGCTGACGTCGCCGGCGCGCTGCCGATTGCGCTGAAGGCGCACGGCGTCGAGATGCGGACCTTGATGCCGGGCTATCCTGACGTGATGCGGCTGCTGTCGGGCGCGGATGAGATCCGCAGCTGGCCGGATTATTTCGGCGGACCGGGCCGGCTGCTGGCAGGCTCGCGTGCCGGGCTCGATCTGTTCGTGCTCGACGTGCCGCATCTCTATGCACGGCCCGGCAATCCCTACGTCACTTCCGAGGGCGCGGACTGGCCCGACAACGGCGTGCGTTTCGCGGCGCTGTCGCGCGTCGCGGCCGATATCGGCCACGGGCTCGTCGCCAGCTTCGTCCCTGATCTCGTTCACGCCCATGACTGGCAGGCCGGACTTGCGCCGGCCTATCTGCACTACGACGGTGGGCGGCGGCCCGGTACGGTGATCACCATCCACAACATGGCCTATCAGGGCAAGTTCGACCGCGATCTCGCCAACGCGGTCGGCCTGCCCTGGAACGCCTCGTTCGACGTCCACGGCCTCGAATATTTCGGCGGCATCAGTTTTTTGAAGGCCGGCCTGCAACTCGCCGATCGCATCACCACGGTGTCGCCGACCTATGCGCGTGAAATCCAGAGCGATGAAGGCGGCATGGGGCTCGGCGGCCTGCTGCGCGAACGTGCAAGCGTGCTCAGCGGCATCCTGAACGGCATCGACATCGACGTGTGGAATCCGCAGACCGATCCACATATCGCCTATCGCTTCGGCGCGCAGGACCTCACGTTCCGTGCCGCGAACAAGGCGGTGCTTCAGCAGCAATTCAATCTCGATTCCTCGGACGAATCGCCGCTGCTCGGCGTCATCAGCCGGCTATCCTGGCAGAAGGGGCTCGACCTCCTGCTCGAGGCGATCCCGACAATCCTCGAGCACGGCATGCAGCTTGCGCTGCTCGGCAGCGGCGAGCGCGATCTCCAGGACCGCTTTCAGGCCGCAGCACGCGCCAATCCCGGGCGCATCGGGGTCCTGATCGGCTATGACGAGATTCTCGCCCACCTGATCCAGGCCGGATCCGATGCGCTGCTCGTGCCCTCGCGGTTCGAGCCATGCGGGCTCACCCAGCTCTGCGCCCTGCGCTACGGCGCCGTGCCCATCGTCTCCCGCGTGGGTGGCCTCGAGGATACGATCGTCGACATCGGCGAAGCAGGGCGTGACGCCACCGGTTTCAAATTCGGCCCGGTCACGGCCGACGCCCTCGCCGGCACGCTGCGCAAGGCAAAGGCCGCCTTCCACGACAAGGCGACCTGGCGACGGCTGCAAAGAAGCGGCCTCGCGACCGACGTCTCCTGGCGCAATCGCGCCGGTGAATATGCCGCGCTGTATCGTAGCCTGATGGCTGCCCGCGGCGTGTGAGGCCTTCTTCGCCTCTCCCATATGCGGCAGAGCAATCGCATGTGGATTTCACGAGGATCGTCTGCGGATTTGCTCGGCCTCTCCCGCAAGCGGGAGAGCGAGAGATCTCATCCAAACACGTACGACGCCATCGCGACGTTCGCGACCTCGTCGACGAAGACACGCTTGCCGACATCGTCGCCGGCGGCACCTGCCGCAACCATCAGCGGCAGCAGATGATCCTCGCGCGGATGGGCAAGACGCGCACTCGGCGCATTCTCCCAGTCGACCAGCATGGCGTTGCGACGCGCCGGGTCCAGATTGGCGATGGCCTCGTTCAGATAGGCCTCGAAATCGTAGGAGACCGGCTTTGACTCCGCGCGGCCAAAGCCGCGCATGTTGTGATAGGTCAGCCCGCTGCCGACGATCAGAATGCCGTCGTCCCGGAGCGAGGCGATCGCCTGCCCGACCTTAATGTGCTCGGCCGCGTCATAGCTCGACTTCAGCGACAGCAGCACGATCGGCATGTCGGCGTTCGGGTACATCAGGCCGAGCGGCACGAAGGTGCCGTGATCAAAGCCCTGATTGGGATCTTCCCGGCAATCGAGGCCCGCATGCTCGAGCAGCGCCCTCACCTCTGCAGCGAGTTCGGGCTGGCCCGGCGCGGGATATTTGATGTGGTAGGTATGCTCGGGGAAACCGTAATAATCGTACACCATCGGCGGATGCGCCGAGGTCGACACCGTAAAGGCCTCGGCCTCCCAATGACCGGTGATGACGAGCACCGCCTTCGGCTTTGCGGGCAGAAGCTGCGGCAGCCTTCCGAACTCCGCGGCGGTCTTGGCATATTGCACCCGCCTGTCCTCCATGAACGGCCAGGGGCCACCGCCGTGGGACAGGAAGAGGGTCGGAAATCGCGTCATTTGTGGCGGCTCGTCTCGTTGACATGTTGCGCGTGTATCTGCCCCCGCGCTCGGCGGCGAGCATAGGCAAACCGGTATGGTTAGCAAGTCGTTAACGATTTGCCGCCCACAATCCGGCCGTGGCCGAAGGAATGGGCCAGAAGACACGCGAGACAGTTGAGATGAAGAAGTTTGCGCTGGGGGATGTCGTCAACAGTGACAAGGGCCGCCGCGGCGTCGTTCGCGCCGCCTACCGCTCGAAGGAAGGCCAGCAGTTCTACGCCGTCGAGAAGGACGGCGCGATGGACTATCTGGAAGAAGACCGGCTGACGCCGGCGCCCCGCGTCGAGCTCGCCGCCTAAGCCCAGCTCATTTCTCGCTCTCACGCGCAAGCCGGTCCAGCCGCTCCGCCGAGGGGTCGTCGCCGCTCGCGATGCGGTCATTCGCAATCAGCAGCAAATGGTCGCGATCCGCGGCTGCATCCCAATGCGGCAGCTCCGCGCCATTGGGATCGCCGCTCCTGGCGAAATTGATCCAGTAGGCCCGGATGCGGCTTGCGACCTCGCGATCACGCCGCGAGAATATGCCGGCGCCCGGTACCCCCTCCGCGCCGAAGATGAATTGCAGCTCGCGCCCGTGGCCTTCGTCGGGATTACTGCGCCCGGCTTCCGGCACATAGGCAAAGCGGTAGCGGAAGGTCGGCGCGCCGGTCGCGGCATGAAGCCGGGCGAGCAGTCGCGCCGGTTCGGCGAAAACCTTGTCGGTGTAGAACCTCGCCACAACGTCCGGCGGTTTGGCAGCGTTCGGATAGAGCTCGCGCAGCGCGTCCGCGCTCTCGCCCGCGGATGACAACGCCTCCTTGACCTCGAGCTCGCTGTCGAAGCGGGTCTCGTCGTCGTTCGAGCCGATGATCAGGGGAATGCGGCTCTCATGTCCTGACGCAAATCCGACGGCGATGTCTTCCGTCACCAGGTTTCCATCGATTGCCGGCGCAAAACTGCGCGGCGCTTTCTCCAGCAGGCGCTGTTCGGCCGCAAGCAGACGCGCCGGCGCGGCAGCCCGCAAATCCGCGGCCTGCCCGAGCGCGGCGACAAGCTGCCGGCCCACGGCCTCGGCCTGCTGCGACGACGGCAGGAGCGCGCGGCCGGGCACCGATTGCAGGATGGCTTTCTGGAAGAGATCGCGCGATTGGGTGCACAGCATCAGCAGCGCGATCGATGTCGCGCCGGCACCGTTGCCGAACAGCGTGACGTTGTTCGCATCGCCGCCGAAGGCCGCGATGTTGTCGTGCACCCAACGCAGCGCCGTGATCTGGTCCATCAGGCCGAAATTGCCGGAGCCGCCGCCGTCCGACAGCGCGGGATGGGTGAACCAGCCGAACGCGCCGAGACGATAGTTCACGGTCACCACGATGAGGCCGGCCTGCGCAATCCTCGAGCCGTCGAACAGCGGATCGTTGGCGGTGCCCGTGACGAAGCCGCCGCCGTGGATGAACACCATCACCGGCAGCGGCCCGTCGATGCCGAAGGGGCGAAACACGTTCAGCGTGAGGCAATCCTCACGCGCCGCGGGCATCGACGGCTGCAGACATGGCGCGCCATAATCGTAGGCCGTGCTCATCTCCGAACTCTCCGGCAAAGCCTGCGGCGGTCGCCAGCGCAGCGGACCGACCGGCGGGGCTGCATAGGCGAGGCCCTTGAAGGAGGCCACCTCGCCTGCGACGGCCCCGAGCATCTGGCCTTCGCGCGTCAACGCAAATGGAAATTGTCCGACCGGTTGGGCCATGGCCGCGCCGGTGCAGAGCAATGCAAGGGCCGCAATGAGCGCAAGCAGGAATCGCATCTTCCGGGAATCTCGATGCGCGAAAATGTTCCCCGGCAGGTTACGTCGGCGGCCCGGAGCGAGGCAAGCGCTGCGACCCGCTTCTACTAGCCCTTGGCAATGATCTCCGCGAGCGCACGTCGCGCGATGATGCCGAGCTCACCGAGGGTTGAATGGCCGGACCGCGCCGCCTCGATCAGGCGTTCGGCGATGAACCTGCGGCTGTCGTGATCGCCGCCATGCGGCAATTGACGGCACGTCTCCTCCAGGACGACGTCCATGTTGGCTTTGGTTCGCTCACTCAACTCTGTCATTGACGTCCGGGCGGTCGCTACGCGTGGCTAGTAATCGCAAGCATACACAGACGGATTGTCCATGATTAGTCCGGGCAATCACGGCCATGGTGCATCGCGATGCGTGCATTGAAAGAACCCTTCGCGCCGCCACGATGAGGCCGCAAATGGCTACCGGGGATTGCATCTGTTCTGATGACAAGCCGAATCTGCAGGGCTAGCCTGCCGGCAAAACAAGAAAGACGGGAGGAATACCATGCCTGACGCAATGGTCGCCGCGCGCGAGTCCAAGCCGGCTGACGGAACCGTCCGACAAGTCGATGTTGCGGTGGTCGGCGCTGGATTTGCCGGGCTCTATCTTCTCCACCGTCTTCGCAAGGCGGGCCTTTCGGCCGTCGGTCTCGACGAAGCCGGCGATGTCGGCGGCACCTGGTACTGGAACCGCTATCCCGGCGCGCGCTGCGACATCCAGACCATCGACTACAGCTACACGTTCGATCCGGAACTCGACAAGGCCTGGACCTGGTCGGAGAAATACGCGACCCAGCCGGAGATCCTGCGCTATCTCGGCTTCGTCGCCGATCGCTATGATCTGCGCCGCGACATCCGCTTCAAGACCAAGGTCACTGAAGCCAAATGGGACGAGCAAGCCGAGCGCTGGCAGCTGACCACCAACAACGGCGCGCCGGTCTCCTGCCGCCATTACATCATGGCCACCGGCTGCCTCTCCGCGCCGAAGCCGCCGGAAATCGACGGCGTCAAGGATTTCAAGGGCGACATCTATTTCACCGGGCGCTGGCCGCATGACGGCGTCGATCTCGCGGGAAAGCGCGTCGCCGTGATCGGCACGGGCTCATCAGGCATCCAGTCGATTCCGCTGATCGCCGAGCAGGCCGCGCATCTCACCGTGTTCCAGCGCACGCCGAATTTCGCGCTACCCGCGCATAACGGCCCCTCGCCGGCCGATCGCAGGGATCTGTTCCAGAGCGACCGCGCGGCCTATCGCGAGCAGGCCCGGCAGTCGATGGCCGGCGTGCCCTATCCGCAGCAAACCGCCATGAGCTGGGAGCTCAGCGATGCCGAGCGTCGCGAGCGCTTCGAACGCGCCTGGGCGGCCGGCGACCTCGTCCACATCCTGAGCCAGCTCTGGGCCGACCAGGCCGTCGATGTCGACGGCAACAAGATCGTCCAGGACCTGATCCGCGAAAAGATCTCGGCGGCCGTGAAGGACCCGGAGACGGCGGCGGCGCTGATGCCGCACGATCATCCGTTCGGCGCCAAGCGGCCCTGCCTCGAGACCAATTATTACGCGACCTTCAACCGGCCTGATGTCACGCTGGTCAATCTGCGCCAGGAGCCGATCAAGGCGATCACGGCAAGTGGCATCTCGACGAGCGGCCGCAGCTTCGATGTCGACGTCATCGTGTTCGCGACCGGCTTCGACGCCATGACCGGTGCGATCCGCGCCGTGCATCCGATCACGGGCCGTGGCGGCAAGTCGCTGACGGATGTCTGGGCACAGGGGCCGCAGAGCTATCTCGGGCTCACCGTCGAAGGCTTCCCGAACTTCTTCATGATCACCGGACCCGGCAGCCCGTCGGTGCTGTCGAACATGGCGGTCTCGATCGAGCAGCATGTCGACTGGGTCGTCGATCGCCTCGCCGCGCTCCGCGATGCCGGTTTCACCACGATCGAGCCGACCGAGACGGCGCAGGCCGGCTGGAACAGGCACATGGCCGACTGCGCGATGCTGACGCTGCACCGGCTCGCCAACACCTGGTACACGGGCGCCAACGTGCCCGGCAAGGTGCAGGGCCTGATGCCCTATACCGGCGGCGTCGGCCCCTATCGCAGCATCTGCGACGAGGTCACGAGACGCGGCATGCTCGGCTTCAAGCTGTCAGGCCCCAACGTCGCCGCGCAATGCAATGACGGCGAGGTGGTGCGGCTTCAGCCTGACGTCCGCCTGGTGCTGAACCTGCTGACCTCGCTGAACCTGCCGCCGATCGAGTCGATGGGCGCGATCGGCGCCCGCGCCTTTGTCAATGAGTTCAACAAGGGCCGGCCGGCGGGACGGCCGATCGGCGACATCGTCGACGGCACTTTACCCGGCGCCGACGGCCCGCTGCCTTATCGCCTCTACAAGCCGGCGGCGCCGGGCCCGCATCAAATCGTGGTCTATTTCCACGGCGGCGGCTGGGTGCTCGGCGACGAGCAATCGGACGAGCCGTTCTGCCGCGACATGGTGCGGCGGACAGGCATGGCCTTCCTCAGCGTCGGCTATCGCCATGCACCGGAGCATCGCTTCCCCACAGCGGCCGAGGACGGCTATGCGGCGACGCGCTGGATATCGGAGCATCTGGCCGAGCTCGGCGGCATCTCCGGTCCGGTACTGGTTGCGGGGTGGAGCGCCGGCGGCAACATCGCCGCCGTCACCTGCCAGCTCGCGCGCGACCGCGGCGGGCCCAACATATCGGGCCAGCTGCTGGTATGCCCGGTGACCGACTGCAGCTTCGACCGGCCCTCCTATCACGACAATGCGACCGGCTACTTCCTGACGCGGTCGCTAATGTACTGGTTCTGGGACCTCTACTGCTCGCCTGCCGACCGCACCGATCCGCGCGTCTCGCCGCTGCGCGGCAACGTCGCCGGCCTGCCGCCGGCTTTCGTCGTCACCTGCGAGTTCGATCCGTTGCGCGATGAGGGCATCGCCTATGCCGAGGCGATGGCGGCCGCCGGCGTCCCGGTCGAGCAGCTCAAAGCGCATGGCCATTTCCACTCGTCCTTCCCAATGGTCGACGTGGTGATCACTGGCGTCCAGGGCCGGGTGCAGATGGCTGGAGCCTTGCGCCGCTTCGCCGGGCTTCCGCCGGAGGCCAAAAGCGGCGACCAGACCAGCCAAGGCCACGTGGACCCGGGACGCAACATCGCAGCGGCTGCGAGTTAGGCGGCCGACGGCCGGGAACTTTTGCCCTGACGTCGCGTTGTTTCGGCGTGGCTTTGAGATGCAGCGATTGGCGTGGGCCCCGGCATGCAGACCTTGCATGCTGGGGCTGTTTTTGCGTGAGGCGGGGACGATGGGGGATGGATCTGCTACGGAATCAAAGGTCGATTTCAGCGCGCGGGCAGTGCTGCAGAAATGGCCCTCACTCGGCAATCAGCGCCGGCCGGACCGCACGCCCTATCAGGTGAGCGAAGGCACGCTCGACGCATGCATCTCGGCTTTCATGCAGAAGCCTGCGCCATCCAGGCATCTCTATGAGATCCGCACGGCGGCGCAGCCACCGCTGGTCACGGACATTCTCTCGCCCGAGCACGTCATCGAACTGTCGCGGCTGCGGGACTATCTCTGACCGCAGGCGAACACCGCCGTCGACCAGCGACAAACGTCTTATGCGCCTGCTCTCATCTGGCCAGGAACCTTCTTCCGGTTTTTCCCGTTAACCGGATCGGAAGCCGAGAAACCAGGCCAAGACGTGAGTATCTCCGATGCTTGAAGCTGGCGTGCCATCCGCAGTCGTGCCCTACGGCGCAGACCAGACCATGTTCGTGGTGATCGATCGCCTCGACGAGACCACTGAAATCGGTGTCGAACGAAACGATCTCGATGCAGCGATCAGCGAACTCGTCGCGGGCTGCTTCAAGGATCCCGTCAAGGTGATCTCGTTCAACACGCTCGAGCACTGGATGAAGGACATCTCGACCGATGTCGCCGACGAGATCCAGGCGCGGTGCGATATCGATGGCGTGACGCTGCCGGACTATCTCAGCGATTTCGTCGAAAGCCACAGCTGAGCTCTTCGCAATACCCGAACCAAATCGCAGGCAAAAAAAAGCGCCGCTTCCGCGGCGCTTTTCGTGTGTCGACATCACAATCCTAGTGGTGCCAGAATATCGCCAGCAGCAGGATGATCGGCAGCGGTACGCCAAGCAGCCAGAGCAAAGCACCTCGTCCAAAGCCCATGATTTCCTCCTCCATGGTCATGCAGACATGACGTCGGAGACGGGAGGAAGTTCCGTAGCCGGCGGTGAGGACGAATGCGTTCAGAGCATGGATCGCGGGAGTTATAGCCTCAGCCGCGCCGCCGGCCGGCGATGACCTCGATCTCGCGGCGGCGGTCGCCGGCGAAAGTCAGGAGCTTTTCGATCGTCGGCGAATCCGTGATCCGCTTGGCAAGTCGCTCGGCGCGCGCGGCCTGATCTTCGAGATACTGGATCGTGTTCAAGCGCCGTCTCCCCCAAAGCCCCGAATTGCCGGACACGCATCGTGCGGGAGAGCGACTAACAGCGGGTTAAGCAAGGTCCGGATCATGCTCTATTGCACCACGTCGAGCCGGACATTGGCGAGGCCCTTGTCGACCATGCCGAGCGCCTCGGCCGCGGACGGCGAGATGTCGACCACGCGTCCGCGAACAAACGGTCCGCGATCGTTGACCCTGACGGTGACGAAGCGGCCCGAGGAGACATCGGTGACGCGCAGCCTGGTGCCGAACGGCAGCGTCGGATGAGCCGCGGTCATCTCGTTCTTGTCGAACCTCTCGCCGCTTGCGGTCTCGGTATCCGAATAAAAACTGGCGAGACCGTGCGAAGCGGTGGGCTTGGCGTCCGCGGTCTCATCGTGGACACGCACCCGGCTGACCGGATGCGGATGCAGCGCTGCGAGACGGTGCGGATGCTCGATCGCCGCCTGTCTGCTGGTCGTGGGAAGGTCGGCCTTCTGGCGGGCAACCGGTGATTGCGCGCATGCGGCGAGCGATGCGGCACCCAGTATCGCGAGCAGCAAGCGGCTCGACATGGCCATCGAAATCGGGGTCGTTTCGGCACGTGCAAAGCGAGACATATTGCGCCCTCCGAACACGCCCAAGTTTCGGCGGGCAATGAGGGCAGAACCTTGTCTGAAGAAAAGCAGGCCTGAGGCCAGGGCTGTTTCGCGCCAGCTGTGATGAATTCACCACAGTCACATGTCCTGTTTAGACACAGAATCGCGCAAGATCAGCCCGATACGACGCGCCAATTGGCAGGGCGCGCCTCCGGCCGCGCCTCGCCGGTCTCGGCCTCGCGCCCGATCAGCCGCATCAGTTCGCGCCGATAGAGCAGCCGCCAACCCGTTTTCAGGGCGGTGAGAAAGTCGAGCTCCCGTTGCGTCAGCATGCACATCATGGACCCGGTCAGCTTTGCGGGGGCCGCGCCGGAGTCCCGGGGCTCACGGCCTGCTATCTCTGGTAGTGTTACGTAGCGTAACGCTAGCGCCCGGCATGCGCAAGCTGCGATTGATCGCAACCGCGTATCAGCAACACACAGACACACGCTGGCGCCTGGACATTGGGCCCGCGCGCGACTTTCGTGATCGTTCCACTGCTGACGCCGCTACGCCATTCCACCGAGCCGGGCGTTACGGTCATTCGCGCCTCGGCCAGAGCCGCGATCATTCTTTGTTCACTCCCCTCGCCTTCTTCGCCTTGGCCACCTGATCGGCCAGCTCACGCAGTTGCTGCTGGTCGAGCATCGCATTGTCCACCATGCCGACGAGCACTTCTCCCAGCGAGCCATTGCAGAACCAGTCGACGATGCGTTGCACCGCCTTGGCTGCGACACGAGCCCGCTCCTCCGTGGCGTGGTAGACATAGGTGCGTCCATCAACCGTATGGCGAGCATAGCCCTTTTCTTCGAGCCGGCGCAGCACCGTTCGCACCGTCGATTCCTTTAGACGGCGTGACAGCCGCTCGCGCACGATTTCGGCCGTGACCGGCCCATGGGCCCATACTATCTGCATGACCTCGTGCTCAAGGTCGCCCAAGTCGCGCAAACGATCGTGCATGGGGGCTTACCTGATTGAATTTCTTGTAACGCTACCGAGCGTCGCACATCAGGTCAGGGCAGACAATTGCGATTCCGGCTGAGATGGTGGTCGTGGGACTGACCTAACGAGCCGCTTTACGGCCGCGACGGCAGTGCGCTCCCTCTCCCGCTTGCGGGAGAGGGTTGGGGAGAGGGTGTCTCCGCAGTGGGACTCCCCAAGAGGATAAAGCCCTCACCCGGCGCGCGGGACGATGCTTCGCACCGCCCTGAAAGCGCCGACCTCTCGCGCAAGCGGGAGAGGCGACCGGGCCAGCCGCCAGACCGAGTCAATCAAAAGTCATCAGGCCTCAGTACTTCGGCTCGTACATCTGCGATTGGATCAGGCCCTTCACATCGTTAGGCGCGGGTCCGTCGGCGAGCCCGCGCTGAAAAACGACGTCCGCGACGGCAACCGCAATGCGGGCCGAGACTTCCCGGATGCGCGGCAGCGCCGGATAGAGGCTGCCTTGATCCAGGTCCTCCTTGCCGACGCAATTCGCAAGCGTATGGGCGGCCGCCATGAACATCTCGTCGGTCACGAGCCGCGAGCGGCTGGCGATAACGCCGAGGCCGACGCCGGGGAAGATGTAGGAGTTGTTGCCCTGGCGCGGCACGAAGGTGCGGCCGTTGAGCTTGACCGGATCATAGGGACTGCCGCAGGCAAACAGCGCACGCCCCTCCGTGTAGCGGTAGGCATCCTCCGCCGAGCACTCCGCCTTCGAGGTCGGATTCGACAGTGCGAACACGATCGGCTGCGCGTTGAGCTCGGCCATCGCCTTCAGCACATCAGGGGTGAAGGCGCCGCCAACCGCGGCGACGCCGATGATCGCCGTCGGCTTCAGCGTCTTGATTGCGGTGAGGAAGTCGGCGATCGGCGCCTGGTCGCTATGGGCATAACGGAGCTTGTGGCCGGAGAGGCCGGCACGGCCGCTGACGAGGAGGCCGCGGGAATCCACCAGCCAGTTGCGCCGCAGCGCCTCCGCTTCGGTTGCGCCCTCCGCCATCATGGCGGAGACCACCAGATCGGCAATGCCGGTCGCCGCCTCGCCCGCCCCGAGGAACAGGATACGCTGATCGCGGAGCTTGCCGCCACTCACCTTCAGCGCCGAGAACAGGCCGGCGAGCGCGACTGCCGCGGTGCCCTGGATGTCGTCGTTGAAGACGCAGGCTTCATCCCGGTATTTGTGCAGCAGCTTGAACGCGGAATGATTGGCGAAATCCTCGAATTGGATCAGCACGCCCGGAAAGGTTTTTTGCGCGGCTGTCATGAACTCGTCGACGAAGCTGTCGTAGGCTTCGCCGGTGAGCCGCCGCTCGCGCAGGCCGAGATAATAGGGATCGTTGAGCAGCTCTTCGTTGTTGGTGCCGACATCGAGCACAACAGGCAGGCATTGCTCGGGATGCACGCCTGCGCAGGCCGAATAGAGCGAGAGCTTTCCGACCGGAATGCCCATGCCGTTGGCGCCGAGATCGCCGAGGCCGAGGATGCGCTCGCCATCGGTAACCACGATCAGCTTGGCTGGATAGGGCCAGTTCTTCAGGATCTCGGCGATCTGGCCGCGATCGCGCGAGCAGATGAACATCCCACGCGGCCGTTGGAAGATCAGGCCGTATTTCTGGCAGGCAAGCCCGACCGTCGGCGTGTAGATGATCGGCTGGATCTCGTCGATGTTGTCGACGACCACGCGGAAGAACAGCGATTCGTTGCGGTCATGCAGCGCATTCAGCGCGACGTATTTTTCCAGATCGGTCGGCAGCGTGCGCAGATTGGTCAGCACCCGCTCCGCCTGCGTCTCCATCGTCAGCACGCACGGCGGCAGCAGGCCGCGCAGACCGAGCGTGGCGCGCTCCGCCTCGGTGAAGGCGGTGCCCTTGTTGAGCAAGGGATCGCGCAGCAGCGTCATGCCTTGCATGGATTCGGATGATGTCGGTTGGGCGCTGACCCGAGCAGGTCTATTCACGAAATCCCCCAGGGAGTTTCTTATTGAAGGGCGAACATTGTCGGCCAGTGCTCAAGCGAGATCAAGGACCGACCGAGGCGTGCATCGATTGTGATCTCGCACCGCAGCGAGATTTCCCTGATAATCCGCAGGTGCGCACGACGCAAAGGTTAACGCGACAGCACGGCGTGATATCCGCAGCCTTCCCGGCCGGCCTGGTCGAACATGATGTCGATCTGGCCTGCCAGGAGATCGATCATGGGGCCCGCCGCCGCGAAAGCGCGAAGGCAAGCCGGAAATCATCCCGCGGCCCGCCGCGGCGTCAGGTTCGTGGCCATTTCGGCCGGCGACGCGACGTGCATCAGAATGGTCTGTGTGGCCGAAGCCACCTCGATGCCGTGCTGCTGGAAACGCTGCTTCATTCGGCGGTTGAACTCGCGCTGGACGGGCCAGCGCCCCGCCTCGGTGCAGCGGATCTGTCCGACGATCGACACCATCGCGCCGTCGACCTTGTCGATGCCCCAGAGCTCGAGGTCGCCGCGGATCAGCGGGCGGAAGTCCGGCTCGCGGCGCATCTCCTCGACGATGTCCTTGAGGATCTGGCCGGCGCGGTCGGTGTCCTCCTTGTAGGCGACGTTGACACTGACCGAGGCATTGCCGGCGCCACGGCTGGCATTGGTGATGGTCGTCACCGCGCTGAACGGCACGATGTGCACGGCGCCGTCGCCGGCGCGCAGGCGAATGGTCCGGATCGAGACGTTCTCGACCACGCCCGATAGCCCCGACACGCTGACGGTGTCGCCGACCTGGACCGTGTTCTCCAGCAGCAGGAACAGGCCGGTGATGAGATCCTGCACCAGCTTCTGCGAGCCGAACCCGATGGCAATGCCGACGATGCCGGCGCCTGCGAGCAGCGGCGCGACATTGACGCCGATTTCGCTCAGCGCCGTCAGGCCGACGACGGTGGCGATCAGGCACAGCAGCGCCGTGCGCAACATCGGCTGGAAGGTGCGCAGTCGCGCCGCACGGGCATAATGTCCATCGCGCGACAGCGTATTGATCTGCCGGTCCAGCAGCGCATTGCTGGCCTCCCAGATCGCCGCCGCGATGGCGACGGCGATGCCGATCGTCGCCACCGCCGAAATCAGCCGGCTACCGATCTGGCCGCCATAGAACCAGACGATGGCATCGACGCCCCACACCTCGAGCACGGCAACGAAGCCCATGAAGGCGATCACGCCGGAGACGATCTTGCGCAACAGCGGCAGATAGCGGTTGGCGCGGATCTCGAGCCCCGGAAACCGCTGGAGTATCTCAGGCTGGATGCGAAAACCGCGGTCGATCAGGCTCAGCGTCACCATGATGGCGACTCGCGTGATCAGCACCACCGCGACGGTGCCGACGAAATATTGCAGCAGCAGCGAATAGCCATTGCGGATGTTCAGCGCCCAGACCGCCCACAGCGCCAGGTCGAGCGCGATGGCGAGATAATGCCAGCCGCCGGCGATGCGATTGCGCAGGCGCGCCGCGATCCCCTGCCGGTCCGCCGGCGCACGGATGGCATCGGCGACCTGGCGGCGGCATTGCAGGATGATGACCACCACGAACAGATGAACGACCAGCATCACCATGCGGATGAGCGCGGCGTAGCCGGCGCGATGCAGGCCGAGCAGCAGCGCCACATTGGCAAAGGCGATACCCGACACTGCGACGCCGACGATGCGACGCGCCCAGATCTCGATATAGGCCGCGGTCTCCGCGCGCGCCGGAAACAGACCGAACGGCCCGGCCAGCGCGCGGACGAGGCAGATGAGCCCGCGCGAAAACGCGTAGGCGTTGACGACGGCGAGGATCACAAGGCGCACGGTGGCAGGCTCGCCGATCTCCGTTCCGAGCAGTGCGGTCGCAAGGCTCACGAAAACGACCACGGGGAGCAATTCCAGCACCAATCGTCCCATCACGAAGGGCAGCCGCAGCAACACCTGCCAGACACGCGCGAGACTGTGCCGGCGCTTGTGCAGATCGGGTTCGGGTGTGACATCGGCGATCGATGAGGGTGGATCGGCAATGGGCAGCGGCTGCGCCGGCAGGGGCGCGGTCTGCGGCACACGTGCTTCGAGGAAGACGACTGACCGCCGGATCAGGCGGACACCGACCCATTCGGCCGCAAGCGCGCCACTGAACACCAGCGCCAGCTTCCAGGCGATTTCGATCAGGAGATTATAGGCATCAGGATCATTGGCAGTCCGCACGATCCAGTAATAGAAAGCCCAGAAATGCGTGAGCGTCCGCGCCATATCGGCGACATCGCGCGAGATCTCGCCAATCTCTTCGGACACCGTGAGCAGAAGCTGCGCGCCGAGACCGTCGGCCGACAGCGGGATCGGTGATTTCGACTCCGGCGCCGCTGCCTGCTGTTGGCCCGATGCATTGGCGATCGCGCGCAACGTATCGATCATTTGCGCGCGCTTCTTGTCGTCCTGGAGCGTGTCCAGCGCCCGCCTGGCCTCGTCGGGCGACAGCGCAGCCGCGCCGCTAGCGACCGGAGCAGGCGGCTCTGCGCGGGTTGAAGACAGCGATGCGATGGAGACAAAGAAGGCAACGAAAATCGCCGAGGCAAGCTTCTGCGACACGCGGATTCCCCAGGTGAATGAAACGCGCCGGGCGGAATCGTGACCGCGCGAAGCACTGCGTCATGTCGGAACGGCGCTATTCGCCTCCGCCGTGTGTCGGAAGTAGGTCAAGGAGACGACAATGTCTTGGCATTTGCTGCGTTGCAGGGAGCCCCAAACGCACAGCGCCGGGCAGGTAGGGGCTCTGCCTTACTGATGCAGCCCTCTAAACCTGTACCCGGCGTGCCGTTCGCGGTTTCCGCCGCTATGCGATAGTCCGAACGAGCTCCATCGCACTTAACGCGGCTGGATTTGCGGAGGTGGCGTCATAGACCTCCCCTTGCTCATGAGATGGACTTTACGCGTCGCTTGTGTGCGACCACCGACATGCTCCTCCCGTGACATAAAACTGTCAAGCGGGATTGGGGGCGCTCAGGATCACTTTTGCGGGCCTGTTCCGCGAACGGACTGACCGAGTGAAAGAGCGGAATAAATCCCTCTTCGCAGCGTTTGTGTGAGAGGCATATCCGCCGCATTGCCCATCCCTTTTCAGAAAGCCAGAGATGAAATCAATATCTTGCATCGCCGTGCTCGCAGCCCTCGTCACCGGCTCCGCGTTCGCGCAGACCCCGCCGCAGACTTCCACTAAGAAAGTCGACGGCACCGACAACGTCTACATCTTCCGCTATGGCGGCCATCAGTCGATGTTCGTGGTAACGCCGAAGGGCGTGATCGCGACCGATCCGATCTCTTACTTGCGTCCGGCAAAGCCGTATATCGATGCGATCAAGGCCGTCACCGACAAGCCGATCAAATACGTCATCTACAGCCACCACCATTACGATCACATCGCCGGCGGCCAGCCGTTCAAGGACCTTGGCGCAACCTTCATCGCGCATCGCCGCACCAGGGAGCGGCTGCTCGAACTGAAGAAGCAGAACGCGCTGCTGGCCGACATCGTGATGCCGGACCAGGTGGTCGACGATAAGAAGACTCTCACGCTCGGCGGCACCACGCTGGAGCTCGACTATGTCGGCCGCAATCATTCCGACAATTCGCTGGTGATGCGGCTGCCGAAGGAGAAACTCGTCTTCGTGGTCGACTTCGCGCCGATCGAAACCGTCCAGTTCCGCAACATTCCCGACAACGCCTCGCCGCTTGAATTCATCGCCTCGCTGAAGAAACTGGCCTCGCTCGACTGGGAACGCATGATCCCCGGCCATCCCTATGCCGGCGGCCGGCTCGGCACCAAGAAGGATGTCGAGGACGACATCGCCTACATGGAGGATCTCTCCGCCGAGGTGAAGAAAGCGGCCGATGCCGGCAAATGCATCGACACCGCGATGAAGGAGGTGAAGCTGCCGAAATACGAGAAGTGGGCCAACTACGAGGCGAGCCTGCCCGCCAATGTCGAGCGCTTCTGCTATTGGTGGGGCCGGGGGTATTGATAGCGCCGAGCTCGTAGCCTGGGCAAAGGCGCGCGTTGGCGCCGCGCCCTACTGTGCATGGGGTTGTTTTCGCACTTTTCGCTTCGTCCGCTTCTTAGCCCCCTTCTCCTCCTGCTCCAGCGCCTTGCGCACGTTCTCGAATTCGGCCAGCGAGGCCTTGTCGGCGCGGGGAAAGCGCAGATCGAGCTTTTCGAGCTCCGCTACGATGACCGAGCCGATCACGACGCGGGCGAACCATTTGTGGTCGGCGGGGACGACATACCAGGGCGCATGGGGCGTCGCGGTGTGGCGCACGATATCCTGATAGACGGCCTGGTAGCGCGGCCAAAGCGCGCGCTCCTTGATGTCGTCCATCGAGAATTTCCACTGCTTGGCCGGCTCCTCCAGCCGGTCGAGGAAGCGCTCGCGCTGCTCTTGCTTGGAGACGTTGAGGAAGAATTTCAGCACCAGGGTGCCGTTGCGACAGAGATAGCGTTCCCAGGCGCAGATGTCCTCGAACCGCTCCGTCCAGATGTTCTTGATGACGAGCCTCGAGGGCAGCTTCTCATTGGCGAGGATCTCAGGGTGAACGCGCGTCACCAGACATTCCTCGTAATGGGAGCGGTTGAAGATGCCGATATGGCCGCGCTCGGGCAGCGCCACGACGTGACGCCAGAGGAAATCGTGGTCGAGCTCATTCTTGCTCGGCTGCTTGAAAGCTGTGACCTCACAACCCTGTGGGTTGATGCCCTCGAAGATCGCCTTGATGGCGGAATCTTTGCCGCCTGCGTCCATGGCCTGGAGCACGATCAGCACCGACCAGCGATCCTGCGCATAGAGCTTCTCCTGAAACGCGATCAGCCGCTTCTTGTTGGCATCCAGAATCTCCTGCCCCTGCTCCTTGTCCAGATCGCCCTTCTCGTCGGTCTTGTAGTCCTTCAGGTGGAACTTGCCAGACCCGTCATGCCGGAATGGCGTGATGTAGCGATCAAGTTCCTGGGCGAGCGATTTGGACGGCTTTTTGCTCATGAGCGCGGGGCACCTTGCGTTGCGGCTTCAATCGGTCGAGCACGCTACCAAGGATGCCCTTCGGAAGGAATATGATGAAAAGCACCAGCAGCACGCCATAGACGAGGTTGTCCCAGCCCACCGCCTTGGTGCCGAAGCCGATGCGCAAGGTTTCCGCGAGCAGGATGGTGATGACGGCTCCGATCGTCGGACCGAGCGAGACGAACAGGCCGCCGACGATCGCCGCGAACACCATCTGGAGCGACACCGCGATGCCGGAGACGGTGTCGGGCGTGATGAACATCTGGTACTGGCAATAGACGGCCCCCGCCAGCGCCGTCATCACAGCGCTGATCAGCGTGATCTTGAGTTTCTCCGCGGTGACATTGACACCGGCGGCCGCCGCGGCATCCTCGTCCTCCGAGATCGCCTCGAGCGCATAGCGGCTCATGCTGCGGTCGATCACATGCCAGACGATGATGCCGCTGAACCACACCGCAAGCGCGACCAGATACCAGCTGGTCTTGTCGTCGAATTGCAACGCCAGGAGCTTGTTGCCGGAGGCGCGGTTCGGCGTGTAGCCGAGCGAGCCGCCGGTATAGTCGCGCGTCGCCGTGATGACCTGGAGCACGATGCCTGACAATGCGAGCGTCACCAGCACGAAATAGTGCCCGGTGATGCGGAAGCGGAAACAGGGATAGCCGATGATGAGCGCCAGCACGCCGGCCGCGATCATGCTGACGGGAATTCCGACCCAGGGCGACCAGCCCAGATGATTCCACAACAGCGCGGTGACATAGGCGCCGATTCCCATGAAGCCGCCATGGCCGAGCGAGACCAGACCGAACCGCCCCATCATCGACCACGACGTATAGGCGAACGACCAGATCAGGATCAGCACCAGAATGTGCAGGTGGTAGGGATCGCGGTAGAGAAAGGGCAGCGCGACCAGAGCGATCAGTCCTGCCCCCCACGCGACGAGCCGGCCCGTCATCGGCGCCTCGCGAGCAGGCCCGCGGGCCGGATGAACATCATCACGATGAAGAAGGCGAAGGCGAGCGCGTAACCCCATTCCAGATCGGAAAACAGGCCGCCGAGCGAGATGATCTCGGCGAATACGAAGGCGGCGATGAAGCCGCCGATGAAATTGCCCAAGCCTCCGAGCACGCAGATCAGGAAGGTGATCGGCCCAAAGGACAGGCCGACGAAGGGGTGCACGTCATATTGCAGCACCAGCAGACAGGCGGCGAGCCCGGCCAGCCCGCCGCCGATCGCGGAGGTGATGAGATAGATGCGCCTGGTGTCGACGCCCATCAGCGCCATGATCTCCCGGTCCTGCGAGATGGCGCGGATCGCGGTGCCGGTGAAGGTGCGCGTCATGAACAGATAGACCGCGACCATGCCGACCAGCGCCGCCAGGAACGACAGAAGGCGTGCGTAGCTGAAATTCATGTCGCCGAAAGCAAGCACCGGCAGGCGGATGCCGAGATTACGGAAGTCGATACCGAAGGCAACGGTGGCAAAGCTTTGCAGCACGAACAGCACACCGCCGGTGGCGAGCAGCTGGTTGATCGGCGGCGCGGTGAGCAGCGGCGCGATCACGAGGTAGTGCAGCAATGCGCCGAGGATCGCGACCAGCAGGATGGTCAGCGGCGCGGCGATGAAATAGCTGATGCCGTAATACTGGACCAGGAAATACATGGCGTACATCCCGATCATCACGAGTTCGGCGTAGCAGATCCAGGTCACGTCGATGACGCCGAAGATCAGGTTCAGCCCGAGTGCGAGCAGCGCCAGTACGCCCCCGAGCAGGATGCCGTTGATGACCGCCTCCAGCAGGTAGATGTCGAAAATGTCCAGGAACGCCTGCATAACTCCCTCATACCCCGAGATACGCTTCCTTGACCGTGCTGCTTGCCAGCATCTCGGCGGAGGTGCCCGAGGCGCGGATCGTGCCGGCCTCGATCAGATAGGCCCGGTCGACCACGCGCAGCACCTGCTGCACATTCTGCTCGACGATCAGCACCGTCAGCCCGCTGGCGCGGATTCGCTTCACAAGCTCGAACACCTGCTGCACCACGACGGGTGCCAGCCCCGCCGAGGGCTCGTCGAGCAGCAGGAGCCTTGGGTTCGACATCAGCGCGCGGCCGATCGCGCACATCTGCTGCTCGCCGCCGGACATGGTGCCGGCCATCTGGTGGCGGCGCTCCTTCAGACGTGGAAACAGGTCGAACACGACCTCGAGCCGCTCGGCATAATGGGCGCGAGCCTCCTTCATGAAGGCGCCCATCTTCAGATTGTCGTCGACCGAGAGCCGCGCAAACAGGCGCCGGTTCTCGGGCACATGCGCGATGCCAAGACTGACGATCTTGTGCGGCGGCGTCGCCAGAACATCGACATCCTCCAAGGCGATCAATCCGCGCGACGGACGGATCAAGCCGGAGACAACGCGCATCAAGGTGGTCTTGCCGGCGCCGTTCGGGCCGATGACGCCCACGGCCTCGCCGGTCTTGACGTCGAGATCGACGTCGAACAGCGCCTCGAAGGTGCCATAGCCGGCGCTGACGCCGCGAAGCTCCAGCATCATTGGCCTCCCGCGCGACGGCGCGCTTCGGCGGCTGCGGCCTGCGTCGTCTCGGCATCGGTGCCGAGATAGACTTCGATGACGCGCGGATCGCCCGCGACCGCGCTCGGCAGGCCTTCCGAGATCTTCTCGCCGTGGTCGAGCACCATGACGCGGTCGACGACCCGCATCAGCACGCCCATGATGTGCTCGACCCAGATGATGGTGATGCCGAGCTCGTCGCGGATGTTACGCAGCATGTCGGCCGCTTGCCCCATCTCGGCCTCGTCGAGACCGCCGAGGCTCTCGTCCGCAAGCAACAGTTTCGGCCCGGTCGCGAGCGCTTTCGCAAGTTCGAGCTTCTTCAATCCGGCTGCGCCCAGGCCGTCGACGCTGGCATGACGATCGGTCGGCAATCCCACCAGCGCGAGCGCTCGCTCAGCCCCTTCCTCGGCCTTGACGCGGCTATGCCGGCCCTGGCCGTAAAATGCGGCGAGCGCGACGTTCTCGAAGATGGAGAGGCGGCGAAACGGCCGCGGAATCTGGAAGGTGCGGCCGATGCCGCGGTTGATGATCCGGTGCGGTGCCAGCCCCGCGATCTCCGAACCGTCGAACCGGATCGATCCTGAGCTTGGCGCCAGCGTGCCCGAGAGCATGTTGAAGATCGTGCTCTTGCCCGAGCCGTTGGGGCCGATCAGGCCGAGGATTTCACCCCGATCGACCTTGAACGACACGTTGTTGACGGCGATGAAGCCGCCAAACCGCTTCACTAGCCCGCTGACCTCCAGCACCGCCGCGCTCCGCTAGCTCGCTCCCTGCAGTTTTTTGTTTTGCTTATCGCCCATCACATGGGCTGGACCGCGCGATGTCAAGCCTCGCGCTTCAGCGCGGGGCGAACTGCTGCGCGATGAAAGCCGTGACAAATCGCGGCATGGTCGGCGTCACGTCATCCATCCCGCGCACGAGATGGATGGCCGAGAGCTCCGGCTCGTCCTGTCGCGCCAGATTGGCCTCGATGCGCGCGCGAACCGCCTCGCCCGGCATATCCAGGTTGAGGATCCGGATCATTGCAAGTGCTCTGCCGGTGACGACGCAGTGCCAGTCCGCCTCCGCCGAATAATCGGAGGGGCCAAGGCCGGTCTCCTCCTCGATCTCGCGGAAGACGCTGCCGGGAATGTCGAGCCTGCCGTCCCTGACGTCGTCGAGATCGGGCGTCCCCGACGCAAAGTAAATGCGCCCAGGATTGGCGGTATGGTGAGCCATCTCGCCCATCACGAAGGCGCCGTCGGACGTGCGCAGCGCCCCCATGCCGAACCCGTTGAAGACAGCCGTATCGGGGAAGCCCCAATCGCGCCAGGCAAGGAAGCTCGCGAAGTCAGTCTCGAAATAGGTCGCGGCGAGATGACCCTCGGCGAAGACGGGATCACGGCCAAGCAGGACTCGGCCATTCCAGAGTTTCGGCCGCTCGCGCTGCTGCTCGGCGAAATGCGCCTCGATCTCGGCGCGCCGCTCCTCGGCGAACGGCCAGACGACAGGACGTACGGCAAGATCAAGTGTCGTGACACGATGAATGGTCGATGAGGTCATGACGCTGCTTACCGCAAGATCGCGTCAGCTATTTGGCACTTCCCGTGGTCTTCTTGGCCTGGTCGACGAACTTGTTGGTAAAGGTCTTGCTCACGTCGATCTTGGCATTGGCCACCTCGGGCGAACCAACGCTGAACACCGCGAGCACGGCATCGGCGCCCTTCGGATCCATCTTGCCGGTCTCGGAGAACATCGGGATCGTGTTCTTCAGCGCCGCGAGATAGAGATCCTTGTTCTTGCCGACCATCTCGTCCGGCATCTTGGCCATGATCTCTTCGGCCGAATGCGCGTGGATCCAGGCAATCGTGGCCAGCATCGCATTGGTCAGCGCCTGCGTTTCCTTGTCATGCCCCGCAATCCACGCCGCGGTCGAGTACAGCGCACCGCCCGGGTATTCGCCGCCAAACGTCTCGAGCGTGTCCTTTTGCGTACGGGTATCGCTGAGAATGCGCAGATCCTTGTGGCTGCCCTGGAGCACCGTGACGGAAGGATCGAGCATCACCGCCGCGTCGATCTGCCCCTGCTCCATCGCAGCCACCGCGGTGGCGCCGAGGCCAACGCCGATCACGGCAGTGCCCGCGGGATCAAGCCCGTTCTTCTTCAGGAGATATTTCAGGAAGAAGTCGGTGGAGGAGCCGGGTGCGCTGACGCCGACTTTCTTGCCGGCGAGGTCCTTGACCGACTTGATGTCGCCCGTGTGCGAGGGCGCGACCACCAGCACGAGCCCGGGATAGCGGTCATAGACCACGAAGGCCTGCAGCTCCTGCTTCTTGGCAGCGAGGTTCACGCAATGGTCGAAATAGCCGGAAACCACATCGGCGCTGCCGCCGAGCACGGCCTTGAGCGCGTCCGAGCCGCCCTTGAGATCGACCAGATCGACATTGAGCCCGGCCTTCTCGTATTCGCCGAGTTGCTTGGCCAGCACCGTCGGCAGATAGCAGAGGCAGGCGCCGCCACCGACCGCGATGGTCACCTTGCTTTGCGCTGCAGCAAGAGAGGTGGTGAGCGTCAGCGCGAGCAGCGCGCCGGCGAGCCTGGCAATCGTGTTCTTCATTGGTTTCCTCCGTTCGGCTGGCGGCACCATAGAGCAGCGGGACTGGCTTGAGAAGGACCGCTAAGTGCACTGGCCATCAGCCTTTTGGCGCAATAGCATGCGCCCACGACAACAATTTCTGATGGGGAGAATCGTCCATGAATCGCTTCACTGCCGGGCTGTCGATCACTGCCGCCTTCGTCGCCGGATGCGGCGCAACGCATTTGCTGCGGCCGGCGCTCGCCGCGGAAAGCATCACCGCGCAGATCATCCATACCGGCGAGATGGAGGGCGATGCGCTCGGTCCTGCCAACAAGGTCGGCTATCGCTCCAAGACCTTCATGACCGCCGACGGCGCCACCGTCTCGATCCAGGTCGGCAACGTGCCGAAGCACCTGCATCCCAACACCAACGAGATCCAGTATATCCTGGACGGGACCGGAACGATCTGGCTCGGCGACAAGGAAGTGACGGTGAAGCCGGGCGACCTCGTCATCATCCCGAAAGGCACGGCGCATGGCGGCACCAAGCCGATCAGCGGCCAGGTCAAGGCGATCGCGATCAAGACGCCGCCGCAGGCCCCCGACGACGTCAAGCTGCTGGATTGAGGGTTCGCGACGGGGCTCGCGCCAATGCGCGGGCCTTTTTGCCGCTAGCCCCGCCCCTCCACGGTCGGCCGCCACACCAGCAGCCTCCGCTCCACCAACGTCACTCCAACATCGATCAGGATGACGAAGGCCGACAGCACGAACATGCCGGCGAACACGCCGGCAACGTCGAACACGCCTTCGGCCTGCTGGATGAGATAGCCGAGGCCTGCGGCTGATCCCAGATACTCGCCGACAACGGCGCCGACCACGGCGAAGCCGACCGAGGTATGCAGCGAGGAGAACATCCATGACAGCGCCGACGGCCAATAGACATGCCGCATCAGCTGCCCTTCGCTCATGCCGAGCATGCGGCCATTGTCGAGCACCGTGCGGCTGACCTCCTTGACGCCCTGATAGACGTTGAAGAACACGATGAAGAACACCAGCGTCACGCCGAGCGCGACCTTGGACCAGATGCCGAGCCCGAGCCACAGCGCGAAGATCGGTGCCAGCACGACGCGCGGAAGCGCGTTGGCCATCTTCACGTAGGGATCGAACACGGCGGCAACGAGCGGCTGTCGCGCAAACCAGAAGCCGATCAGCACGCCGCCAACCGAGCCGATCACGAAGGCGAGGATGGATTCCCAGAGCGTGATCGCCAGGTGCTTCCAGATCACACCGCTCGCGAACCACTTCACGATCTGGCTGAACACATCGACCGGATTGGAGAAGAAGAAGGGTGGCAGCAGGACCTTTCCAAATACCGGGACGGTCGAAAAGAACTGCCACAGCGCGATGCAGACGATCGCGACCAGGACTTGCAGTGCAAGCAGCGTGACGCGCGACATCAGACCGCCTCCGCTTGGGCAGATTGCGCGTAGCCCTTCATCACCTCGTCCTTGAGCACGCTCCAGATCTCGCGATGCAGCGCATGGAATTCCTTGTCCATCCTTACCTCGAAGATGTCGCGCGGCCGCGGCAGGGTAACGCGCCAGTCGCCGATGATGCGCGAGGACGGGCCGGCCGACATGATCACGACCCGATCGGCGAGTGCGATCGCCTCCTCGAGATCATGAGTCACGAACAGCACCGCCTTGCGGTCGGCATTCCAGAGGTCGAGCAGCAGATTGCCCATCACCTGGCGCGTCTGCGCATCGAGCGGCCCGAACGGCTCGTCCATCAGCAGGATCTTGGGGTCGCGGATCAGGACCTGTGCCAGCGCCACGCGCTTGCGCTGACCGCCGGAGAGCATATGCGGATAGCGGCCGGCAAAGGCGCCCAGGCCCACGGACGTCAGCCATTTCTGTGCCAGGGGCAGCGCCTCGGCGCGCGGCGTGCCCTTGATCTCGAGCCCGATCGCGACATTGTCGAGCGCGGTCTTCCAGGGGAACAGCGCGTCGGCCTGGAACAGATAGCCGGCGTCCCGGTTCAGCCCTGCGAGCGGCCGGTCGAAGATCCTGGCACTGCCTGCAGCCGGCTTGAGCAGGCCGGCTGCGACGTTGAGCAGCGTGGATTTTCCGCAGCCCGTCGGACCGACGATGGCGACGAACTCGCCCTGCGCAACCGTCAGATGGGCCTTCTCCACCGCCGTGTAGACCCGCCCGTCCCCCAGCCGGAAGGCGACCTTGGCATCTTCCAGCGCCACCGCCATAGGCGTTGTCATGTGTTTCCTCCGAACTTGGCTTGATGCCTTAGCCGCTCGCGCGGCCAAGTTCAATCAAGGCGCCAAGCGTGCTACGCATGGGGTCTCGACCACCACCCTCCCCGGAGGGCAAGCGAGCTGAGTGCACGTCGGATGCCTTCCAGACCAATGATTGGCTACACGCACGTCACCAAAAGCTTCGGGCCCCTCAGGGCCGTCGACGCTTTGTCGCTCGACATCGCCGAGGGCGAGTTTTTGGCCATCGTCGGCCGGTCGGGCTCGGGCAAGACGACGCTGCTGCGTCTCGCCAATCGGCTGATCGAGGCCGATGGCGGCTCCATCACGGTCGAGGGCGAGGACGTCCGGAATATCGATCCGGTCGCGCTGCGGCGCCGGATCGGCTACGTCTTTCAGAGCGGCGGGCTGTTTCCGCATTTGAGCGTCGCGGACAACATCGGGATCACCCCAAAGCTGCTCGGCGCGCCCGCAGCCGAGATCGCGGCCCGGGTCGACGAACTGATCGAGCTCGTGCAACTCGAGCGCGCCGCCCACCGTGACCGGCTTCCGGAAGCGCTTTCCGGCGGGCAGCGCCAGCGCGTCGGTGTGGCGCGGGCGCTGGCAGCCAGGCCGCGCATCGTGCTGATGGACGAACCGTTCGGCGCGCTCGATCCCCTCACCCGCGATGCACTTGGCGAGGATTTTCGTGAACTGCATCGCAGGCTCGGCCTGACCACAGTGATGATCACGCACGACATGACGGAAGCGATCCTGCTCGCAGATCGCATTGCGGTGATGCGCAGCGGCAAGCTGCTGGCGCAGGGCACGCCCGCTGAACTCTCCGACAGCAGCGATGCCTATGTGCTGGAGCTGCTGCGCACGCCGCGGCGCCAGGTGGAACGGCTGAATGCACTGCTGCCGCAAGGCGGTGCGGCATGAGCCTTTTCACCGATCCGCGCTGGGGCGAGGCGCTGTCGCACTTGCCCGACTATCTTGGCAACCATGTGCGGGTGAGTCTCGCTGCACTTGCGCTCGGCCTGATCGTCAGCCTGCCGCTCGCAATCGTCACACGCAACCGCCCGGCGCCGCGCGCCATTCTGCTCGCGCTCGCCAGCATCGTGCAGACCGTGCCGGGACTGGCGCTGCTCGCGCTGTTCTATCCGCTGCTACTGGCGGCCGCCTCCGTGACGTTTGCCTGGCTTGGTGTCTCCTTCTCCGCGTTCGGCTTCCTGCCGGCGATGCTGGCACTGGCGCTCTATTCGATGCTGCCGGTGCTGCGCAACGGCATCACCGGGCTCAACGGCATCGACCCCGCGCTGATCGAGGCCGCCAAGGGTGTCGGCATGACGGCGCGGCAGTCGCTCGTGATGGTCGAGCTGCCGCTGGCGCTGCCGGTGATGATGGCCGGAATCCGCACCGCCGCCGTGTGGGTGATCGGCACCGCGACGTTGTCGACGCCGATCGGACAGACCAGCCTCGGCAATTACATTTTTGCAGGGCTTCAGACTCAGAACTGGGTATTCGTGCTGTTCGGCTGCTTGGCCTCGGCTCTGCTCGCGCTCGCCGTGGATCAGCTGCTCGGCCTGATCGAGAGCGGCCTGCGCCAGCGGCATCGCCTGCGCACGACACTTGGCGCCGCAGGGATCGCAGCGCTGGTTGCGGCGACGCTGGTGCCGACGATCGGACGGTCATCGTCCGGCTATGTCGTCGGCGCAAAAACCTTTGCCGAGCAATATGTGCTCTCGGCCCTGCTCAGGGACCGCCTCCAGGCGGCCGGTCTTTCCGCCACCGCGCGATCGGGGCTCGGCTCGAGCGTGATCTTCGGGGCACTGAAGGCCGGCGATATCGATCTCTATGTCGACTATTCCGGGACGCTCTGGGCCAACCAGCTGCATCGCACCGACATCAAGCCGCGCGCGGAGCTGGTCGCAGATCTGAAGACCGCGCTCGCGAAAGACAACATCACGCTGCTCGGCGAGCTCGGTTTCGAGAATGCCTATGCGCTGGTGATGCCGAAAAAGCGCGCCGACGCGCTCGGCATCCATACCATCGCCGACCTCGCCGCGCACACCTCGACGATGTCGATCGCCGGCGACTACGAGTTCTTCTCGCGGCCGGAATGGGCGGCGCTGCAGAAGGCCTACGGTCTTCAGTTCAGCGCACAGCGCCAGATGCAGCCGGACTTCATGTATGCGGCGGCCGCCAGCGGCGAGGTCGACGTGATCGCGGGCTACACCAGCGACGGCCTGATCGCGAAATACGATCTGGTGGCGCTCGATGATCCCAAGCAGGCGATCCCGCCCTATGACGCCATCCTGCTGCTGGCACCGAAGCGCGCCGGCGACGAGCGGCTCAAGGCGGCACTGAGCCCGCTGCTCGGCAAGATCGACATCACCACCATGCGCGAGGCCAATCTGCGCGCCAGCGGCAACGACGCGAACTCGTCCCCGGATGCGGTGGCGAAGTGGTTGTGGGAGAAGGTCAGCCGACCGTAGACAGGATTGAGGGGGTGGCCGCAGGGGACTCCAGCCACCCCCTCCTGCCCATCTCTGGAGGACGAGACGGGCAAAGCACGATCAATTCACGCCCTCACCTCCTGCCGCTGGAACAGCACGTAGCTGAACGCGAACAAGATGATGGTGCCGGCTATGAGGCCTACGGTCTGTGGCCATGCGATCATGATGCTCTCGCCGAACGGCAGCGGCGCGCCCATGACGGCCCCACGGAGCTGATCGAGGAATACCGGCCCCAGCGTGCGGGTCGTCGGAGACAGCACGGCCAGCATCGCTTCCCCGAACAGGTCGTTCGGCGACAGCCGGAGCAACTCCTGCATCCAGACCGCGGTGGCCGGATCGTTCAGACCGAGCAGCGCGTAGCGCGGATCGACCGGCGCGATCGCTTGCGCCAAGGCTGGGGCCAACATCGGCCAGAGCACCGTCAGGAAGAGCCAGATGCCCAGCGCGACCAGCGCCGCAGTGGCAGCCGAGCGGAACACGGTGGAAAGCAGCAACGCCAGAGACAACCAGACGCCGGCGTAGAAGATCGCCACGATCAGGAACACCGCAGACCGCGCGATCTCCTCGCCTCCCGGAGGCACGCCGAGGAAGATCAGCCCGAGCCCGATCACCAGCAGCCACAAGGCGGTCAGACTGATTCCGATCGTGGCGAGCGCGGCCAGGAATTTGCCCATCAGCAACGCGTCGCGATAGATCGGCTGTGCCAAAATACGCGACATCGTTCGCCTGTTGTGCTCGCTATTGACGGCGTCAAAACCGAGCCCGATCGCCATCAATGGAATGAGAAAGCCGAGGATCGCGACAAAGGACGGCAAAGGCGCCTGGTCGATCGTGAACAATCGGAGCAGGAGGAACGGATCTTCGGCCGTGTTCTGCCTGAGGCTGCTGATCGCTTCGTAGAGCGCGGCGAGCGCCGTGGAGAGGATCAGCAGTTGCAGCACCAGAATCCGGCTGCTTGAGACGTGGTCGGAGAGCTCCTTGATGAAGACCGTCGACAATCCCCGGAACGGTGATCCTTCACGCCGCATGACGAACGCCTCCCGCGGGCTGGTCCTGAAAATAGCGTGCGTAGATCGCTTCGAGGCTCGGTTCGTCGACCGACAACCGTCGCAACGCCCCGTCGCCCGCAACCACGGCGCGGGCCGCATCCGGCCGCACGTCACGCTCGGCCGTCATGCGGTAACGATCGGCAGCAAGGGTCTCTACCTGGGTGACGCCCGGGATCATCGCCAGCCGCCGGGCGATGCCCGGTCCCTCGGCCTCGACTTCCACGACGAAACCGGCACCGAGCACCTTGACGGCGAGCTCCGGCACCGTCCCCATCAGCACGATGCGGCCGTTCCGGAATAGCGCAACGCGGTCACAGACGCGCTGGACCTGGTCGAGCATGTGGGATGACAGCAGCACGGTGACGCCCTCGGCTTTCAGCTCGCCGATCAATCCGAGGAATTCCTGCGTCGCTTGCGGATCAAGCCCGGACGTCGGCTCATCCAGGATTGCGATCTCGGCGCGCTTCATGATGATCTCGGCCAGCCCCAGTCGCTGCCGCATGCCACGCGAGAACGTCGCCACACGTTTCTCGGCGACCTCGGCCAGACCAACGCGGGCAAGCGCGGCCTCGATTCGCGCTGCCCGCTCGGCGCGGGCAAGGCCCATGAGCTTTGCCGTGTAGGCCAGGTTTTCGACAGCGGTAAGCTGATCGTAGAAGCCGACGGCATCGGGCAGATAGCCGACCCGCTGCTTGACCTTCAACGGCTCGCGCGCCGGATTGAAGCCGAGCACGCTGACCTCGCCCGATGATATCTCGGTGAGGCCCAGCATCATCAGGATGGTGGTGGTCTTGCCCGCGCCGTTCGGGCCGAGCAGGCCGAACACCTCACTGCGGGCGATGCCGAAGTCGATGGAATCGACGGCGATCGATTTTCCATAGCGCCTGGTGAGGCCGCGTGCCCTGATGACCGGGTCGTGGAGCCCGCTGTTGGCTTCGGTTTGTTGCTCGCTCATCGCCGTCCGAACCTCGCGACTGCACCAAGCATCAACAACAGCGCGACGCCGATGACGCCGGCGCCGGCGACGCCCCACACCGTCGAGGTGGCGACGGTGATGCGGAACTGACTCGAGGCGCTTTCGCCGCGCGTGGTGGCGCGGATCGTGGTCTGGTAGTCGCCGGCCAGCGACTTGTCGCTGGGCGTGAGCAGCGCCTGCACTTCGCTGTCTTTTCCGGGCACGAGACGCTCGATCGTGGCCGGCTCGAACGTCACCTTCCATCCGCTCGGCGCGGTGCCCGCCAGTGCGATGTTCTCGGCCGGGGCCGTACCGGTGTTGGTCACGACGATCGGGATCGAGCTTTGCTTGCCCGCAACGGCCCGTGCGCTCAAGAGGCCGTCGCGACCGGATATCTGCAGCTGCGGCTCGCCGACCACGTCGAGCGCGAGCTCGGTCGAGGCGGAAGCATCCTCGGCCTTGACGGTGACCTTCACCGGAAAATGGCCGGCATCCAGCGTGGTTGGCGGACGCACCTTCAGCTTGACGTCCTTGGACTGACCGGCGTCGATCGGAATCGAGGACAACTCCTGCGTGCCATAGGCTTCTGTGAACGAGGTCTCGAAATTGGCGGGGGCTTCGGCGGCAAAGCTCGCGACGAGATTTCGGCCCGAGTCGTTCTTGATGGAGAGCGTGTAATCGAAATTGGATTTGGGGCTGCCACGCAGGGACGGCAGGTTCGCCTTCACCGTGAGCTTCGCAGGCAGCTCCTTGGCGAGCGACACGGCGATGGGAAGCTCGGCGCTGCTGCCCTGTCCCTCGGCCTTCACGGTGAGCGTATGCGTGCTGAGATCGTTGCCGGCGGGAACATCGAGCCTGAGCTGGAGCGCGACACTGCCGTCCGGCGCCGGCATCGCGGCCCCGACGGGCTGGCCACCGCCAAGCAGCGTTGCAGTCCAGCCGCTCGGCACGTTCGCGACCGAAAGCTGGTAGCGCTGCGGCGACAGATCGTAGTTTTGCAGACGCAGAGAGACGTTGCTGGTGGTGCCGGGACGCACGGTGACCGCCGGATAGTCGGTCATGAGATAGAGGCCCTTGATGTCATGCGGCGGTTCGGCCGCATAGGCAGCCGGGCTGAACAGCATGAGGGCAAATGCAAGACGCGCGACATCAAGCGCTCGCATGGACGATACTCCTGCAAGGAAAGGGTGACCCAGAGATGGCGACACGCCGCCTGAAAAGCTCGTGGCGGCGGCGTTTCGGATGATGGGCGCAATCGTGACGAAGTTTGGGACGCGAGGCGCCGCACCAATTACAAGTCGGTGATCTCGAGCTTTTTCAGCTCAGACTTTAGTTTTAAGATATCATCTCGCGTCAGGAAGATTAATACATCGTAATACGATGTATTGTCGTTACGCCTGGACGACGCGAAGGCAGATTGCTAGAGCCCGTGGATCATCCCGGCATCGATCAGCAGCCGGTTCAGCCGGCGCGCCTCGGCACCGTGCTTGCAGCCGTAGAAGATGCCTTTGCAGCGGAGCATGATCTCTTTCTGCTCGGCGAAGGACGGGTCGAGCGGAATCCCTGCGGCTTCCTGGATGACCAGCGGCAGATAAGGACCGTCGATCGTGTCCATCACGGTGTCGCTTTTCACCGGCTCGAAATTGATGGCGTCGATCGCGTAATAGGTCGCGTAGAGGCGTGGATCGTAAGCGTCGAGCATCTTGCCGATCGCGCCTTCGTCGAGCCCGGGCTCGAGGATGCCGGGCGCGAACTCGGGCTGATGATCGCCATAGCGCACGATCAGGAAGGGCTCGCCGGGAAAGGTTTTCTTCAGGCCCGCGAGGAAGGCCTTGTATTGCTCGGCGCTCATGGCCTGACGGCGCAGATATTCGTCGATGGACGGCTCGTTGCCCGGTGCCCGCCAACCCGGCAGCAGATCGGGGCGGAAGCGCGTCTCCCATGGAAAATGATTGGCGCCAAGATAGACGAAGGCGAACAGCGGCTTGTTCGGCGTCCGTTCGCCCATCAGCCGCAGCGCCTTGTCGTAGAAGAAGCTGTCGGGCTCGACGTCCTTGGCACCGAGATCCTTTGCGTCGAAGACACGCTCGACGCCGGTTGTCATCTGAAAGCTGCGTGCGCCCATGAAGCCACCATAGGCAGGATAGAGCGACATGGTCTCGTAGCCGCAGCGGCGTAGGCTGAGCGGCAGGCCGCGCTCGACGCGGCCCGACGCAATGCGGGTGACGAAATAGGCGAAGCGGCCGAACGAACGCGAGGAGAGGCCGGCGAGCACGTTGTATTCGGTGAACCAGCTCGGGCCGCCATTGCTCTCGGCCAGGAAGGTGCGCGCCTTGCCGTCCCAGGATTTGAAATGGCTACCGTAACCCGGCGGCGCCTTGATGCCATCAGCTGTGCGGATGTCGAAACTCGATTCATCATGGATCATGATGATGTTCGGCCGGCGACTGGCCGGATGGCAGGCGTCGACCAGAGGAATGATCAGCCGCTCGTCGGTCGACGCAGCCGCCTCCATAAAGCCGTACTGAACGAAATCGGAAACCGCGGTGACGCCCGAGCGGAAGAACTTCGAGAGATAGCCGTCGTCGTAATAGCCGCGCCAGGCTTCGTCGGGATGATAGACGGAATAGAATACCAGTCCGGCGAGGCAGGCGAGCATGGATGCGAGCGCCGGCAGGCGGCGGATGCGGAACGGATCGAGCCACCACAGCGCATACATCAGCGGCAGCGTGACGAAGCCGGCACCGATCACCGACCAGCGCAGGTTCGGGAAAATCGTGAACAGGAACGCGACCGTGTCGCGGTCGATCATCATCAAATCGATGAAGTTCACCGTCATCTGGACGACGTCGTGCTTGAGCCGCGACAGCAGCACCAGCACCACGACCATGGTCAGCGACAGCGCGCCCGACAGCGCCGGCCGGCGCACCAGCGTGATCCAGGAGAAGTTGAGGATGCCCCAGGCAAGCAGGAAGGAGAGACGCGAGCCGAAATCGGTCTCGGTCTCGTACATCAGCGCGAGCGCAGCGACATGCGGCGCAGTCACCGCAAGCAGCCGCCAGAGGCCGAGCGCGGCAACGCTCGCCAGGACGGCAGTGGTGGCGGAAGGACCTGGATCGGGCGCGGACGCCATCGACGGCACGCTGAACTTCAAGTCCGGCGCGGTGATGCAGAGCCGCCTGGCCGGTCTCAATACGGCCCGGGCGTCCGGCGCAGCCGGCTGCACCGTGTCACAAAACTGTAATGGAACAGCCGCGGGCAGGCAACGCGATCCACCATCCGACCTTCGCCTAGTGTTAGCGGGCGGCGAAGAGCCGCACCCGGCTGCTCTCTAGGACTTCGCGATCCCGGCAATGAACAGGTCGATCACCTCTTCCGCCATCCGCTCGATCTCGCCCTCCCCCACGCCCCAGCGCGGAAAATGGCCGTCGAGATTCATACGGGCGAACCCATAGATCAGGGCGCGACCGGCGATCAGGATGCGCTTGAGGTCTGTCGATCGCAGCAGGCCCTGCGCGGCCGCCTCGGCCAGCATCCGCTCGGTCAGCACGACGAGCTCGGCATTGTCCCGCGTCAGCTCGGCCGAGCTGCCATGGGCAAAATAACGGCCGGTGGAGATGATCTCGAAATGCGCCGGGTTGCGCATCGCCCATCGCACATAGGCGATGCCAAAGGCGCGGAAACGCGCCAGCGGCCCGGCGGGGCGGGCATCTGCCAGGGTGGTCTCGATCTCGGCGCGAAAGCGCCGCTGCGCCTCCTCCGCCACCGCAGCCATCAGGGCATCGCGATTGGGAAAGTGCCGGAACGGTGCTCCCGGCGACACCGCGGCGCGACGCGCGGCCTCGCGCACCGAGACGTCGGCGCCTTCGGCCGCCAGTTGCAATGCAGCATCGATCAGCACGCGGCGGAGGTCGCCGTGATGATAGGGCCGGGCTTCAGGTGCCTGGCGACGTGCACGGGGTTTTGGGATCTGACGGGCAGGCATAACGCCTTCTAGCATCACCTGAACGTGAGTGTAAGCAGCGATTACATTATTGACGGGCGTGTCGTGCGGGAATGTAATCAACGATTACATATTGAAGGAGATGACCATGACCCGACGTCAGAGCTGGTTCGAAGGCTGGTGGGTGCTCGCCGCGCTCACGCTGACCTTGATCGCCTTAAGCCTCTGGATTGCCTCGATGCGTCAGTTCGAGGTCGACGGCGTTCGCATGGTGATCCGATTCACGGCGCGGAGCTCGCTGCTGCTCTTTTGCCTCGCCTTCAGTGCCGCGGCGTTGGCGAGGCTCTGGCCGAACGCCTACACGCGCTGGCAGCGCCGCAACCGCCGCTATCTCGGCTTAAGCTTTGCGGCCTCGCACGCCATTCATGCCGTCGCCATCGTCGTATTTGCGAAGATGGATCCGGCGGGTTTTGTGGCGGCGACCTCACCCGCCTCCTACATCTTTGGCGGAATCGGCTATGCCGCGATCATCGCGATGAGCATGACTTCGTTCGACCGCACCGCCGCGATGATCGGACCACGCGCCTGGCGTGCGCTGCACCTCGTGGGCGGTTACTATCTCTGGTTCCAGTTCATGGTGTCGTTCGGCAAGCGCGTGCCGGCGATGCCGGCCTACGCTGCCTTCCTCGTTCCGCTGCTCGCGGTGATGACGTTGCGGATGATCGTGATGGCCGCCCATCCAGGCGGACGGACGGCCGAAGCGCTCTGAACGTGGTCAGACCTGCGGCAGCAGCCCGAGCCGCTTGGCGATGATGAGAGCGCAGATGAAGAGCCGTACCCTAGACTCTGAGGACACAGCACTTTTGGCGATCGCAGATTGTGAGAAAGCGCGCAAAAACGACGCGAGACCAAGAATGTGGTTTAAGTGTCAATTCTTGGCGCTCCAAGAGCACATCAACTCGCCAAGAATTTGAATGAAGCAGCAATGCTTCGCGCGAGACAAAAAGAGCGAGACCGCCGTCTGCGATCTCGCTCAGAAATAACCGCGAACATTTAAGATTTGGTTCGGCGGGCTAATTTTGTTTCCGCTCATGTCCCGGACGAGCGAAGAAGCAATGGGCGGCCGGAGCAGCAGCGCACCGCTTGCGCGCTGCGCTGCATCCCGGGCATGCGAGCCTTTAGTTCTTCGACTTGTCGACCAGCGCGCCCTTCTTGATCCAGGGCATCATGTCGCGCAGCTTGGCACCGACTTCCTCGATCGGGTGCGCAGCAAGCTTGGCACGGGTTGCCTTGAACGAGGTCTGGTTGACCTTATTCTCGAGCATCCAGTCGCGGGCGAACTTGCCGCCCTGGATGTCGGCGAGAACGCGCTTCATCTCGGCCTTGGTCTCCGCGGTGACGATGCGCGGGCCGGTGACGTACTCGCCGTACTCGGCCGTGTTGGAGATCGAGTAGTTCATGTTGGCGATGCCGCCTTCATAGATCAGGTCGACGATCAGCTTCACTTCGTGCAGGCACTCGAAATAGGCCATCTCCGGCGCGTAGCCGGCCTCGACCAGGGTCTCGTAGCCGGCCTTGATCAGCTCGACCAGCCCGCCGCAGAGCACGACCTGCTCGCCGAACAGATCGGTCTCGCACTCTTCCTTGAAGGTGGTCTCGATGATGCCGGCGCGGCCGCCGCCAACAGCGGAGGCGTAGGACAGGCCGAGGTCATGGGCATTGCCCGAGACGTCCTTGGCGATCGCGATCAGGCAGGGCACGCCGCCGCCGCGCTGATACTCCGAACGCACGGTGTGGCCGGGGCCTTTCGGCGCGATCATCAGCACGTCGAGATCGGCGCGCGGATCGAGCAGGTTGAAGTGGACGTTGAGGCCGTGCGCGAACACCAGCGCAGCGCCCTTCTTCATGTTGTCATGCAGGTGGTCGCGGTAGATGTCGCCCTGGAGCTCATCCGGGGTGAGCATCATGACGAGGTCGGCCCATTTGGCGGCTTCGGCGACTTCCATCACCTTGAAGCCTGCGGCTTCCGCCTTCTTCACCGAGCTCGAGTCCTTGCGCAGCGCGATCGCCACTTCCTTGACGCCGGAGTCCTTCAGGTTGAGCGCATGGGCGTGGCCCTGGCTGCCATAGCCGACGATGGCGACCTTCTTCCCCTTGATCAGGTTCAGGTCGGCGTCGCGATCGTAATAAACACGCATAGTCGTTTCCTCGTTCAGGGCCAGAAGCGGCCAATGGTCAGTGTCCGAAGGGTGAAATTTGCGGATTTCGGGGGCTGTCTAGAGCATTTTCAGCCCCCAGGGAAACCCGTTTCTGCATGGAAATCCGCGACATCATGCATCCATGAAAACGGGGTAGAGGGAGGCGAGCAGCAGGAGCGCCATCAGGATATTGAAGGCGCGGACCAGCCGCTCGGAGGTCAGCACCGGTCGTAGTGCAGCGCCGAAGAAGGCCCAGACCACGGTCGAGACCGTTCCGACCAGCAGGCTGATCAGGGTCTGGATCGCGATATTGATCGGGAATTGGGCGATGGCCGCATAGGCCGTAATGGTGCCGATCACGATCACCCAACCCTTGGCATTGATCCACTGGAACATGGCGGCGCCCCAGAAGGTCATTGGACCGCGTCCGTCCCCCTCGCCCGGCTTGGTCGGTCCGGACATGGCGATCACGACGGCAAGATAGATCAGGTAGGCCGCCCCGGCATATTTCAGGATGGTCTCGAGGATCGGATAGGCCAGAAAGATGGTGCCGAGCCCGAGGCCCACCGCACCGACCATGAAGGCAAAACCGAGGACAATGCCTGCAATGTGCGGGATGGTGCGCCGGAAGCCATAGGTCAGGCCCGAGGCCAGCAGCATGATGTTGTTCGGCCCCGGGGTGAAATACATCACCACCATGAAGGCGAGGAAGGCATAGAAGAGCGAGTTGGCCATATTCACCTCACGCCGTCTTCAGGATTTGCGGACGCTTCGCCAGCACCATCACCGCAATGCCGCCGATCACGGTCAGCATGCCGGCGAGGCGCAGCGGCCCGAACCGCTCGCCAAACACGATGCTGGATGCCGCAGAACCGACGAACGGCACCAGCAGCGCAAACGGCACGACCTGCGCAGCAGGATAGTCACGCAATAGCCGCCCCCACAGCCAATAGGCGATGCTGGTCGAGACCGCGCCGATCGCCAGCAGGCAGATGAGGCCGGTCAGCGACATGTGGATCAGCGACTGGAAAGTCGGCGCTGGTCCGTCGACCACGAGCGCGAGCGCGAACAGCGGCGCGGCTGTCGCGAGGCAAAGCCAGGCGAAAAGGTTGAACATCGGCACACCGCGGGCGCCGCGCAGCAGGATGTTGCCGATCGCAAAACTGACCGGTGAGATCATCAGCACGGCGAAGGCGCTGACGCTGAAGTCATAACCAACGGTGCCGCAAATCATCAGAAGCCCGGCCGCGGCGATGGCGATGCCCAGCGTCTGCACCGGCGTCGGCCGCTCGCCGAACGCAATCGCGGCAAGACCGATCGTGAACAACGCCTGGCTCTGCACGACGACCGAGGTCAAGCCGACCGGTACGCCGTGGGCGATGCCATAGGCCTGGCTCAGGAACTGGCCGAGGAACAGCGTAGAGCTGATCGCGATCAGGCGCGGCCAGGCGATGTTCGGCTTGCGAATGAACAGGCACGGCAGTGCGGCAATCGAAAAGCGCATCGCCGTCATCAGCTCCGGCGAAAATTCGTCGAGCGCGATCCGGCTCGCCACGAAGGCAAGCCCCCAGATGATCGCCACCAGGAGGGCGATGAGGATGTCAGCCGGCTTCATTGTTGTTTCCGGTTCTGCCCTGTCGTGCAGCCCTGCTTGTTCTTCTCGTCTAGCCTTGCTCGCCGGCTTTCGGTTTGCGCAAGAGATATGTGCCGTGCATCGGTGCGTGGTAATCGGCCGAGACCAGCGTGAAACCGACATCGGTCAGCATCCGCTCCATCACCCAGCCGAAAGTGGAATATTCGTCGCGCATATGCGTCACCACGCTCGCGCGCGAGAAATCGTGGTTCTTGATCTGGTAATCGGCCCATTGCTCGACGTCACGCTCGACCGCATCGGGCATCGAGGCATAGACGATGTCGCGCAGGTAGAAGCTCGCACCCGGCTTCAGCGCACGAAAGATCCGCGACATCGCCACGACCTTCCAGAAGTCGGGCAGATGATGCAGCGTGAACTCGCTGACGATCAGATCGTAGGATTCCGGGCGGTAGGCAAAGCTGAGCAGGCCGGCGGACTGCGTGCGCACGGGCGCCTTGCGATCGCGGGCATAGATCTCGGCAAGCGCCAGCATCGCCGGTGAAATATCGATCGCGTCGACCTCGGCCCCCATCAGCGCGGCTTCGGTGGCGAGCACACCATTGCCGCAGCCGATATCGGCGACACGCCAGCCGCGCTGGACTCCCAACATTTTCAGTGCGGCGCGCGCCCGCAGATCGGCATCGTCGTGGGCGTCGTAGATCGACGCCACGGCGGGCTCGATGCCCATCCGGTTCCGCTCGTTATAGTACCAGTCGCGCGCCAGCATGATTCACATCCCTTCAGGCCCGCGACCGATCGCGGCAACGCCGGTGCGCGACACCTCGACAAGGCCGAGCGGGCGCATCAGGTCGATAAACTGGTTGATCTTGTCCGTATTGCCCGTGATCTCGAACACGAAGCTCTCAGTGGTGGCATCGATCACGCGGGCGCGGAAGGCATCGGCCAACCTGAGCGACTCGACGCGATGCTCGCCCTGTCCGCGCACCTTCACCATCGCCAGCTCCCGCTCGATCGAGCGGCGGGTCTGCGTCATGTCGACCACCTGGTAGACCGGGATCATGCGGTCGAGCTGATGCTTGATCTGCGCGATGACCATCGGCGTTCCGGTGGTGACGATGGTGATGCGCGACAGATGTTTCTGCGCTTCGGTCTCGGAGACCGTCAGGCTCTCGATGTTGTAGCCGCGCCCCGAGAACAGGCCGATGACGCGCGCGAGGACGCCCGGCTCGTTCTGCACGAGCACGGCAAGGGTGTGCGTCTCGTTCGGATCGTGGCGCTCTTCGATGAAATAGGCGGATGCCGGCTGATTCATGATCGTCCCCTCAAAAGTCTATCGCACTCACACCAGCGCCTTGCCGCCGGCGAACGCCTTTGCGGTCGCCTCGTCGTTGGCCTGCTCGGGCAGCAGCATCTCGTTGTGCGCCTTGCCGGAGGGGATCATGGGGAAGCAGTTTTCCAGGGCAGCGACACGGCAGTCGAACAGCACCGGGCGCTTGACCGAGATCATCTCCTTGATCGCGCCATCGAGATCCGAGGGCTTGGTGACCTGGAGACCGACGCCGCCATAGGCTTCCGCGAGCTTGACGAAGTCAGGCAGCGCCTCGGAGTAAGAATGCGACAGCCGGTTGCCGTGGAGCAATTGCTGCCACTGCCGCACCATGCCCATGTACTGATTGTTCAGGATGAAGATCTTGATCGGCAGCTCGTACTGAACCGCGGTCGACATCTCCTGCATCGTCATCTGCACCGAGGCATCGCCCGCGATGTCGATGACGAGACTATCCGGATGCGCGACCTGCACGCCGATCGCAGCGGGCAAGCCGTAGCCCATGGTGCCGAGACCACCCGACGTCATCCAGCGGTGCGGCTCCTCGAAGCCGTAGAACTGCGCCGCCCACATCTGGTGCTGGCCGACCTCGGTCGTGATGTAGGTGTCCTTGCCACGCGTCGCCTCGAACAGGCTCTGGATCGCATGCTGCGGCAGGATGACGTCGTTGCTCTTCTTGTAATAGAGCGAGTTGCGGGCGCGCCACTGCGCGATCTGCTGCCACCAGCTCTTGATGTCGGGCTTCTTCGCCTCGGCCTTGAACACCTGGAGGATGTCGCCGAGGACGTTGCCGCAATCACCGATGATCGGCACATCGACACGGATGTTCTTGTTGATCGACGACGGATCGATGTCGATGTGGATCTTCTTCGAGTTCGGCGAGAACGCATCGACCCGGCCGGTGATGCGATCGTCGAAGCGCGCGCCGACGCACAGCATGACGTCGCAATCATGCATGGTCATGTTGGCTTCGTAAGTGCCGTGCATGCCGAGCATGCCGAGCCAGTTCTTGCCCGACGCAGGGTAGGCACCCAGGCCCATCAGGGTGGACGTGATCGGGAAACCGGTGACCTCGACCAGCTCGCGCAGCAGCTTGGTGGCTTCGGGACCGGAATTGATGACGCCGCCGCCGCTGTAGATCACCGGGCGCTTGGCGCCGGCCAGCAGCGCCACGGCCTTGCGGATCTGCGTCGCATCACCCTTCACACGCGGCGCGTAGGAGCGGTGCACGTCGGACTTGCGCGGCGGATGATAGGTGCCGGTGGCGAACTGCACGTCCTTGGGAACGTCGACCAGCACCGGGCCCGGACGGCCCGTGGTGGCGACATAGAACGCCTCGTGCAGCACCTTGGCGAGGTCGTTGACGTCGCGGACCAGCCAATTGTGCTTGGTGCAGGGGCGCGTGATGCCGACGGTGTCACATTCCTGGAAGGCGTCATTGCCGATCAGATGCGTCGGCACCTGGCCGGAGATGCAGACCAGCGGGATCGAATCCATCAGCGCATCGGTCAGCGGCGTCACCATGTTGGTGGCACCGGGGCCTGAGGTCACCAGCGCAACGCCGGGCTTGCCGGTCGAGCGGGCATAGCCTTCCGCAGCATGACCGGCGCCCTGCTCGTGACGGACCAGGATGTGCTGGACTTCGCTCTGCTGGAAGATCTCGTCATAGATCGGAAGCACCGCGCCGCCGGGATAGCCGAAAATGTCGGTCACGCCGTGATCGATGAGCGCGCGGACGATCATCGCGGCGCCGGTCATCTGGTTCGGATCGTGGCTCTTGTCGCTCATTGGCTTGCTCCGGATGCGCTGACGTCAGCGGCTTCGTTCGTCTCGGTTTCGGGAAATAAAAAGGGCCCCGAAGAGGGACCCTGCACACCGCCTGTCGTGTGGATGGCAGCTAGCCACCCCCGGCGGTGTGCCTGGGTACGACGGCAATAAGGAGGTTGGTAATAATGTTACGCATGGCGGGCGCTCAGCTTCGCAAAGGTTGCGCGAAACATAGCGGCCAAAGCCTCGATGTCAAGGCAAACCGGCCGCTCCGCGCGATTTTGGCAGTGTAGCGGCGTTCCCAGGGTTGGGCGAGAGGTAAAATCGGGAACCCAGGCACAAAAGCGTGTCAGTCAGGGCCGCCGGTCGCGGCCGGCGGCGGCCGCCAGCCAGCCTCCGGCCTCCACCGGCTTCACCCACTCGAATTCCGGCAGCTGATGCCTGAACCAGGTGAATTGGCGCTTGGCGTAGTGGCGGGTGTCGGCCCGGCCGATCGTGGCGGCCTCCTCAAGGTCAAGCTCACCGCGCAGATATCGGATCAGGCCCGGCACGCCGTGGGCCTTCATGGCCGGCAGCAGCGGGTCGAGGCCTCGGGCGCCGAGCCGCTCGACCTCTTCAAGAGCACCCGCGCCCAGCATGGCGGCGAAGCGGGCGTCGATGCGGGCATAGAGCTCGTCGCGTTCGGGCGCGAGGAATACTGCGCGAAAGCTGTGCTTCGGCAATAGCGGCGGCTGGCCCTCGTGGTGCCAGTCGAACAAGGAGCGGCCGGTTGCCTCGACCACTTCGAGCGCGCGCGCGATCCTGGCGCGATCGCGCAGATTCAATCGCTCGGCCGCGCGCGGATCGCGGCGCGCAAGTTCCGCGTGCAACGCCTCGACGCCGTTCCGCTCCAGCCGCGCGCGCACGTTCTCGCGCACCTCGGCAGGGATCGGCGGAACGACCGAGAGCCCTGCCGTCAGTGCCTTGAAATAGAGCCCGGTGCCGCCAACGAAGATCGGCAGGCGGCCCTCGGCCCTTGCCTGTTCCAGAACAGTGGCGGCATCAGCCACCCAGGCGCCAGCCGAGAAATTCACGGCTGCATCAACATGGCCGTAAAGGCGATGCGGAACGCGCGCCTGCTCGTCCTCAGTGGGGCGCGCAGTGATGATGCGGAGGTCGCGATAGACCTGCATGGAATCGGCATTGATCACGACCCCGCCCACGTTCAGCGCAAGCTCCAGCGCCAGCGCCGACTTGCCGCTGGCGGTCGGGCCTGCGATAAGCACGGCCTTGCTCGAATGCCCCTCGCTCACGAAAACCTCAAATGTCCCTCGTCGCCACCCTGATCTGCAACCCCGCCAATCCCGCCCTCGACTCCACCATCGTCGACGGCGCCCGCGCCGTGCTGCCCAAGGCCGCACCGGCCCATTGGCTGTTCGACGGCGTTGCGGTCGACATTCCCTTCGGCGCCGACAGTAACCTCGAAGGCGATCGCAATGCCATCGAAGAGCGGCTGCGCGAGCTGCGCGGCGATTTGCCCATCGACATCGTGGTGCAGCCTGTCGGCTTCCGGCGCAAGAAGCTTTTTCTCGCCGACATGGATTCCACCATGATCGGCCAGGAATGCATCGACGAGCTCGCCGATCTCGTCGGGATGAAGGCCCATGTCGCCGCCATCACCGAACGCGCAATGCGGGGCGAGATCGAGTTCGAGCCGGCGCTGCGCGAGCGCGTCGCGCTGCTGAAGGACCTCCCCGCCAATGTCGTCGACGAGGTGCTGGCCAAGCGCATCACGCTGACCCCCGGCGGCCGCGAGCTGGTCGCCACTATGCGCGCCAACGGCGCCTATACCTGCCTCGTCTCCGGCGGCTTCACGTTGTTCACGAGCGCGGTCGCCGCCAAGATCGGCTTCCAGGAGAACCGCGCCAACGAGCTCGTCGTGCGCGACGGCAAGTTCACCGGCGAGGTGAAGGAGCCGATCCTGGGTCGCGCGGCCAAGCTCGCGACGCTGGTGGATCTGATGGAATCGTTCGATCTCGACGACATCGACTCGGTCGTCGTCGGCGACGGCGCCAATGATCTGGCCATGATCCAGGCGGCGGGACTGGGCGTGGCGTATCACGCCAAGCCAGCCGTTGCCGCGGCCGCCGCAGCACGGATCGATCACGGCGATCTCACCGCGCTGCTCTATGCGCAGGGGTATCGACGGGACGAGTTCGTGGAGGCGTAACGTCCTCGCCGCTGTCATCACCCGCGAAAGCGGGTGATCCGGCATTCCAGAGGCGGCAACGCTTGAACCGAGAAGCCGCGGCATAACTGGATGCGCCGGTCAAGCCGGCGCATGACAGTGAGTGTGGGAGTGAGAACGCTCCCCTACTGCACGCTCAGCGCCACGAAGCGCAGCTCGCCATCGCCATTCGACACCAGCAGCAGCACGGACTTCTTGCCGTCCTTCTTGAGCTGGTCGACCCGCTTCTGGATGTCGTCGCCGCTCGCGACCGCTTCCTGTGCGACTTCGACGATGACGTCGCCGGCGGAGAGCCGCTTCTCGGCAGCGTCGGAACTGGCGTCGACATTGGTCACCACCACGCCCTTGACGCTGTCCTTGATCTTGTAGCGGGTCCGCAGATCCTTGTTCAGCACGGCGAGATCGAGGCCGAGCGCCTTCTGCGTCACGGGCTTCTCCGGCGGCGGCTCGTCGGCCTTCACCGCGGCCTGCACCTTCTCCGGATCCTGCAGACGGCCGAGCGTAACCTTCTTGGTCTGCTCCTCGCCCTTGCGGATGACGACGACGTCAACCTCCTTGCCGACTGCGGTGTCGGCGACGACACGGGACAGATCCTTCGGATCCTTGACGTCCTTACCGTCGAACTTGACGACGACGTCACCTGGCTCGATGCCGGCAGGCTTGGCCGGGCCCTTGTCGTCGACGCCGGCGACCAGCGCGCCGCGCGCCGGCTTGATGTTGAGACTCTCGGCGATCTCGTCGGTGACGGTCTGGATGCGCACGCCGAGCCAGCCGCGCCGCAGCTCGCCGAACTGCCGGAGCTGGTCGACCACACCAGCGACCGTCTTCGACGGCACGGCGAAGCCGATGCCGATCGAGCCGCCGGAGGGCGAGATGATCAGCGTGTTGACGCCGATGACGTCGCCTTCGAGGTTGAACAGCGGACCGCCGGAATTGCCGCGATTGATTGCGGCGTCGGTCTGGATGTAGCTGTCATAGGGCCCCGAGGAGATGTCGCGGTTCTTGGCCGAGACGATGCCGGCCGTCACCGTGCCGCCGAGGCTGAAGGGGTTGCCGATCGCGACCACCCAGTCACCCAGACGCAATTTGTCGGAGTCGCCGAACTTCACCGAGACGAGCGGCTTCGGCGGCTTGAACTTCAGGACGGCGAGATCGGTCTTCTTGTCGACACCGACGAGCTCGGCCTTGATCTTGGTGCCGTCGTTGAGAATGACGTTGATCTCGTCGGCATCCGCGATCACGTGGTTGTTCGTCACGACCACACCGGATGTGTCGATGATGAAGCCTGACCCGAGCGAGTTGGTCTTGTGCGGCGGGCCGCCGCCGTTGTCGCCGCCCTTGCCGCCACCGCCGGGGCCTTTGCGGTTCTTGAAGAAGTCGTCGAAGAATTCCTCGAACGGCGAGCCGGGCGGGAGTTGCGGCATGGTGTTGCTGCCGCCCTTGGCCTCGACCGTCTGCGAGGTCGAGATATTCACGACCGCGTCGATCACCTTCTCGGCGACGTCGGCGATGCCCTCCGGTCCGCGCGCCTGCGCCGGCGAGCCGAACACGCTGAAAGCACTGAGCGCGAGCGCGGCCAGCCCAAATCGCGCATGTTGGCGCAAACGGGTCGGGACAATGGTGGCAGCGGTCATTGTGGTCTCCAGAGAAAAGGATTCGACGTCAAGACTGCGCTCGAACGGTGGCACGGCGCAAGCACGGAGCTTAGCGGGCCTCAAGAGCCGGATAATACGGCGAAAACCAGCCGCTCGCCTTCACTTTGGCGTTGGCTGTGCGCCTAGATTGGACGTCGCATTACCCAGATCAGGATCAGACCGGCCACGGCCGAACCAATCCCGACCGCCCGCAGGATGTTGTCCGGCGTTGCGATGGCGCTCTTCATGGCCTTGCGCATCCAGTTCGGACTTGCCGCGAACATCAGGCCTTCGAGCACGAACAGGATGCCTAAGCCGATGAGGAAGTCGGCGAACGCAATGGACCTCATCGGATTGGAACCTCCCGTTGTGATGTTATTGTCTGGACGAAGGGCGGCCAAACCTGCCGCCCTTGTCTAGTTTACGGTTTTGCCGGCGTCTCGGCCGCTGTCTTGCCGGACGGGTTACCAAAATACCGGAAGAAATCCGAGTCCGGCCGCAGCAAATAGCGGGTATCGCTGGACTTCAACCCGCTTTCATAGGCCGTCATCGAGCGATAGAAGGCAAAGAAGTCAGCATCCTTGCCATAGGCTTCGGCAAACAGACGGTTCCGCTCTGCGTCGCCCACGCCGCGCGTCTGCTCGGCCTGGGAGTTCGCGTCGGCAATGATCACCGTCACATCGCGGTCGGCCTTGGAGCGGATTTCCTGCGCTTTCTGGCCGCCCTGCGCGCGGAATTCGGCGGCTTCGCGCTGGCGCTCGGACTTCATCCGGTCGTACACCGCCTGGCTGTTCTGCTCCGGCAGATCGGCGCGGCGAATACGGACGTCGACGACCTCGATGCCGTAACCGCCCGCCTCGCGGTCTAGCTGCTCGCGGATGCGTCCCATCAGCTTCTCGCGTTCATCACGCACCACGGTGATGAAACTGACTTCGCCCAGCACGCGGCGCAGCGCCGCATTCAAGAGCGAGGTGAGCTGAAGGTTTGCGGCCTGGATCGAGCCGACGCTCTGATAGAAGCGCAACGCATCCTTGATGCGATAGCGCGCAAACGCGTCGACCACGAGCCGCTTCTGATCGGAGGCAATGACCTCCTGCGAGGGGTTCTCGAGGTCGAGGATCCGCTTGTCGATGTTGATCACGGAGTTCCAGGGCGCCTTGAAGTGCAGCCCGGGGTCGGTGACGACGTCCACCGGCGCGCCGAATTGCAGCACGATGGTTTGCTCGGTCTGCTGCACCGTAAACAACGACATGTAGCCGACGATCACGACCAGAAGCGCCGCAAGCAGCGCGACAATGCCTGTAACGGGAGACCTCATCTCGCGCCCCCGCTCGGCAGCTGGCCCGCCGTCGTGGGCTTCTTGGTCGACAATTCGCTGAGCGGCAGATAAGGCACGACGCCTTGGCCCGAGGAGCCACTGTCGTAGATCAGCTTGTCCGAGCCGCCGAGCACGCGCTCCATCGTCTCCAGATAGATCCGTTCACGCGTCACGTCCGGCGCCTTCTTGTATTCCTCGTACACTTTCAGGAAGCGCGCGCTCTGGCCCTTGGCCTCGGCGACCGCCTGCTCCTTGTAGCCTTCGGCCGCCTGCAGGATACGCGCCGCATTGCCGCGCGCTTCAGGCACGACCTTGTTGGCATAGGTCTGCGCTTCGTTTTGCAACTGCTCGAGATTGGCACGTGCTGCCTGCACGTCACGGAACGCATCGATCACCTGCGCCGGCGGGTCGACCTTCTGCATCTGCACCTGGGTGATCTGGATGCCGGCGCCATAGCCGTCGAGCGTCTTCTGCATCAAATCCTGCACGGTGGTCTCGGTCTGCGTACGCGCGCCGGTCAGGATCGGCTGGATGTCGGAGCGGCCGATCACCTCGCGCATCGCGCTCTCGGCGACCGCCTTCACGGTGCCCTCGGGGTTCTGGATGTTGAACAGGAAATTGCCGACGCCGTTGGGCTTGATGCGCCAGAGCACGGTGAAGTCGACATCGACGATGTTCTCGTCGCCGGTCAGCATCAGGCTCTCTTCCGGCACGTCACGGATCGAGCGGCCGCGGCGGGCCGGATCGTCGATCAGCGTCATGCCGATGGAAATGGTGGACACGCGCAGCGCCTTCGGCAGCAACACGGTCTCGATCGGATAGGGCAAATGATAATTCAGCCCCGGATCAACTGTGCGGACGTGCTTGCCGAAACGCAGCACGACACCCTGCTCCTCGGACTGCACGCGGAAGAAGCCCGACAGCAGCCAGAGCGCGACGACGATGAGCAGGATCAGCGTGATGCCGACGCCTGAGAAATAGCCACCGGGCATGATCTGCTGGAGCCGGTCCTGGCCGCGCCGCAGAAGGTCCTCCAGATCCGGCGGCCTCGGCCCGACCGGTTGCGGGCCTGAGCCCCACGGTCCTTTCGGACCCGAGCCCCATGGGCCACCGCCCTGATTCTTCCACGGCATTCGACGCTCTCCTCGGCAGACCGGGACTAGAACTTGCCCGGCCGGCATTGTCCGGACCGGCTTTATAGGGGACCGAAAGGACCCTTACAACGCAAGCCTGACCGTCCCACGAGCTATGCTCGGGGGCGGAAAAGTCAATGTAAACATTGGCGAACGGAGTTAATGAGACGGCCGCCGACGATATGTCACATAAGAGAAGGCGGCACTATCCTCGGGGCCGGCCGGATGGCGGACGCGCTCCGTTTCCTCCCACATCGCCTTGTCGACGTCGAAATGCGTGTCGCCGTCCGGCCTCGCATGCACTTCGGTGATCTCGAGGCGGTCGGCACGGTCGAGCCATTGCCGGAAGATTTCGGCACCGCCAATCACGGCGATTTCAGCGGCTGAACGCCGCAGGGCGTCACCAAGCGCAACTGAACCAGCGGCCGCAGCCGACGTCACGACGATGGCGCCGGGGGCGCGATAGTCCGCATCGCGCGTGATCACGATGTTGGTGCGGTTGGCAAGCGGCCGACGCCCGGGCAAGGATTCGAAGGTCTTGCGGCCCATGATCACGGGCTTGCCGATGGTGAGCGCCTTGAAGCGCGCCATATCGGATTTCAATCGCCACGGCAGCGCGTTGCCGGCGCCGATGATGCCGTTCTCCGCAATCGCGACGACGAAGACGATCTCCATCAGAAGGCGCTCCCCGCAAGACGCGTGAGCGCTGAACCAGAGACGCGGCACAGCGTCCAGTCGTCCAGCATCACGGCGCCAAGCGACTTGTAGAATGCGATCGACGGCGCATTCCAGTCGAGCACCGCCCATTGCAGGCGCGACCAACCGTTGTCGATGCATTCCTTCGCGAGATAGATCAGCAGCGCCTTGCCGACGCCCTTGGCGCGATGCGACGGCCGCACATACAAATCTTCGAGATAGATGCCGTGGCGGCCGCTGAAGGTGGAGAAATTCAGGAACCACACCGCAAAGCCGACCGGCTCGCCGTTCCAGCAGGCAATCGCACAAAACAGCCTGGGATCGCTGCCGAACAAGGCGGCCGCAATGTCAGCCTCGGTGGCCTCGAGCTCATGCGAGAGCTTTTCGTACTCGGCAAGCTCACGGACGAAATCAAGAACGAGCCCGGCTTCGCCAGGGCGCGCGCGGCGGATGCTGAGCGACATCGGCGCTAGACCGCGACTTCCGCCTTGATGTGCGGATGTGGGTCGTAGCCGACGAGTTCGAAATCCTCGTAACGGAAGGAGAAGATGTCCTTCACATCAGGATTGATCCGCATCATCGGCAGCGCGCGCGGCGCGCGGGTGAGCTGGAGCCGCGCCTGCTCCAGATGGTTGGAGTAGAGATGGGTGTCGCCGAACGAATGCACGAAGTCGCCGGGCGTCAAGCCCGTGACCTGCGCGACCATCATGGTGAGCAGCGCGTAGGAGGCGACGTTGAAGGGCACGCCGAGGAAGACGTCGGCCGAGCGCTGATAGAGCTGGCACGAGAGCTTGCCGTTGGCGACGTAGAACTGGAACAGGCAGTGACACGGCGGCAGCGCCATCTTGTCGACCTCGGCCGGATTCCAGGCCGAGACGATCAGGCGGCGCGAGTCCGGATTGCGCTTGATCATGTCGACGACATTGGAAATCTGGTCGATGCTGCGTCCATCGGGCGCGGGCCAGGAGCGCCATTGGTGGCCATAGACCGGGCCGAGGTCGCCATTGGCGTCCGCCCACTCGTCCCAGATGGTGACGCCGTTGTCCTTGAGGTACTTGATGTTGGTGTCGCCCTTCAGGAACCAGAGCAGCTCATGCACGATCGCCTTCAGCGGCAGCCGCTTGGTGGTCAGCATGGGGAAGCCGGCGGAGAGGTTGAAGCGCATCTGATGGCCGAACACCGACAGCGTGCCTGTGCCGGTCCGATCGGTCTTCTCGGCGCCGTCTGAAAGAATCCGCTCGAGCAGGTCCTGATACTGGTGCATGTGCAATGAGCCTTTGGGGAGGCGGCGAACTTAACGGCCGCCCCCGCGCTGCGACAGCGGCGATTCGCTGGTCGCGCTGATTATACCCCGAAAAGTGAGAGCTCCCGGCGCAAATGACAAGGGGCGGAACTCACCTCCCGCCCCCCGCCTATCGGGTTGATCTTGCTGGTTAAGTCGCTTGTTGCGACGCGCTCAGTTCTCGGATTCGGTAAACACCTCGTCGCGCTTGGCACGCAGCATGGGCAGCAACGTCAGCACGAGCAGGAATGTCGCGATCACGAGCAGCGCGGCGGAGAGCGGACGCGTCAGGAACACGCTCCAGTCACCACGCGAGATCAGCAGCGCGCGGCGCAGGTTCTCCTCCATCAACGGTCCGAGCACCATGCCGAGCAGCAGCGGCGCCGGTTCGAAATCGTGCTTGATCAGCCAGTAGCCGACGAGACCGAAAACGCCTGCGAGGATGACGTCGACCGGTGCGTTGTTGACCGAGTAGATGCCGATCGCGCAGAAGATCACGATCGAGGGGAACATCAGCCGGTAGGGCACACGCAGCAGGCGGACCCAGATGCCGACCAGCGGCAGGTTGATGATGATCAGCATCAGGTTGCCGATCCACATCGAGGCGATCATGCCCCAGACCAGATCAGGCTGCTTCTGCATCACCTGCGGGCCCGGGACGATGCCATGAATTGTCATCGCGCCCACCATCAGTGCCATCACCGCATTGGGCGGGATTCCGAGCGTCAGCAGCGGGATGAAGGAGGTCTGTGCGGCCGCGTTGTTGGCGCTTTCCGGGGCAGCCACCCCCTCGATCGCACCGCGGCCGAACCGCGATGGGTTCTTGGCAAGCTTCTTCTCGAGCGTGTAGGCCGCGAACGAGGCGATGACGGCGCCGCCGCCCGGAAGAATGCCGAGGATCGAGCCGAGCACGGTGCCGCGCAGGACCGCGGGCGTCGAGTCGATCAGGTCCTTCCTGGTCGGCATCAGGCCCGTGATCTTCTGCTGCACGAGATCGCGGTTCATCTCCGCGCCGGCGTCGAGATTGCGGATGATCTCGGCAAAGCCGAACACGCCCATTGCCACCGTTGCAAAGCCGAGACCATCGGCGAGCTCTGGAATGTTGAAGGCCATGCGCGAGGCGCCGGTCTCGATGTCCGAGCCGACCATCGACAGCAGAAGGCCGAACACGTTCATCGCGATCGCCTTCAGCACCGAGCCCTTGGCGAGCACGACGGCGAAGATCAGGCCAAGCACCATCAGCGAGAAATATTCAGCCGGACCGAACGCGAGCGCGAGCTTGGTCAGCGGCGCACCGAGCACGGCGATGAGCACGGTTGCGACGCAGCCGGCGAAGAACGACCCGATCGCGGCGATCGCCAGCGCCGGGCCGGCGCGGCCCTGCTTGGCCATCTGGTGCCCGTCGATCGCGGTGACCACCGATGTCGCCTCACCTGGGATGTTGACCAGGATCGAGGTCGTCGAGCCGCCATACTGGGCGCCGTAATAGATGCCGGCGAGCATGATCAGTGCACCGACGGGCGGCAGTCCGAAGGTGATCGGCAGCAGCATCGCGACGGTCGCAATGGTGCCGATGCCCGGCAGCACACCGACCAGCGTGCCCACGAGCGCGCCGATCAGGCACATCAGGAGATTGATCGGAGAGAATGCGACGACAAAGCCATGAGCGAGGTTGGCGAAGAGATCCATCACACCCTCACTGGGCCAGGAAACGCGGGAACATCGGCATCGGCAGGCCGAGCACGTAGGGGAAGAGAAGCGCGCAGCCGAGTGTCAGGCAGGCGCCGACGATGATGGTTTCGATCCAGCGCGTCTCATGCGTGCCCATCGCCGCAATCAGGAAGCTCACGAATGCCGCCACCACAACGCCAAGCGGACGGATCGCGAGGGCGAAGAAGACGATCGAGGCCATCACGAACAACGGCCCACGCCAGGAATAATGCGCCATCGCCGGTCCATCGGACAACAGCCCCGTCAACGCGATGCCGGCACCAAGCGCGACGAGAAGCCCACCGAACATCCGGGGCGCCGTGCCGGCGCCAAAGGAGAAGCCGCGCATCCCCTGCAAATCGCTGGAGGCCCACAGCGCGAACAGCGCGAGCGCCATCAGGACGATCCCGCCGACATAATCCTGTGCCGACCGGATCGTCATGAACAGCGTGAGGATCGCCACCGCCAACAGCGGATAGGAGTAGATCAGAGCCAACAGCACATCCGATGACGCCTTCTTGGCGTCGCCGCCAGCCGCGCCGAGCAACGCAATCGGGGCGCCAGCCACCAGCGCCGCCGCATGTGCAGCCACGACTTGTAGCGGACCGCGCCCGGCACCCCAACCGAAGATCGTCCCGAACGACCAGATCAGTTCAAAAATCTGCGGCGCTACCGCCAGCACACAGAATCCCATGGCCACAGATGTGCTTCTTGTGGCTGTCGCCGAGTGGCCCATTGCATCGGCCATGCATGTCTCCTCCGCGACCCGTAAGTCACGAGCAATGTTGTTCTAATCGGCTGGAAATGGATCCGGCCCCCGGTTCATTGCCTAGCGATTTTCATCACACAATACCAGCAAAACCCAAGATCCCTCCCGCGAGCAGAAGCCATAGCGGATTGACGCGCGAGACGGAGGCGATCAATGCAACCGCTGCAGTCAGAAGCACCGCAGCAATGGTGCGATCAGTCGACTGTACGAGGATCAGGGCACTCGCCGCCATCAAGCCGATCGACAGCGGAACCAGTGCGGCCTGAATCAGGGCGGGCCAGCGCGACTGGTTCGGCCGGTTGAGGAGCCGACTGACATAATAGGCAAGCAGCGCCGTCGGCAGGCACATCGCCAGCGTCGCGGCCAGGGCGCCGGGAATCCCGGCAACGGCATAGCCGATCAGCGTGACGATAAGGACGTTCGGACCTGGCGAGAGTTGCGCGATCGCATAGGCATCCGCGAACTGCTTGTCGGTCATCCAGTGGTGCACATCGACTGCGACGCGGTGCATCTCGGGCACCGCCGCCGCAGCACCGCCGACCGCGAACAGCGACATGAGTCCAAAGGTGGAGATCAGCGCCCCGATCGGGTTCTCGCTGCTCATGCTGCTACCTTCCGTCGCATCAAACAGGTGGCGCCAATGCTGAGCGGGATCGCGACCAGCAGCACCGCCTGCAGCGGCCAGCGAAGAACGCCGATCGCCGTGAACACGCCGAGCATCAGGACGAGCACGACCACGTCCATCCGCTTGAGCAGGGGCGTCATCATCCTGAAGACCACGGCGATCAAGAGGCCAACCGCTGCGCAGGAGATGCCTGCGAGAATACGACGCAGCACCTCCACATCGCCGAACCGGGCATAGATGACCGCGAGCACGGTCATGATCAGCGTTGGCGGCAGCAACAGCCCCGTGAAGGCTGCAACGCCGCCGGCGATGCCGCGCAGCCGCGACCCGAACACCATCGACAGATTGACGATGTTGGGCCCGGGCAGGAAATGGCAGAGCGCAAAGGTCTCGTTGAACTCCTCCGCCGTCATCCAGCGGTGCTGGTCGACGATGGCATGCCGGGCAAACACCAGGACGCCGCCGAAACCGGCCAGCGACATCCGGGCAAAGGCCAGGAACAGCGCCGCCAGGCCGGGCTGCGCCGCGTGGGTGATGAGACGGTCCGGCTCTTGCGCGGCCGGTGCTGAATCCGTGGACATGTCAGGAGCTTAGAACGCCACCCGCAGGGCGGCCAAGATCAGGGCTGGGATCATCCCCGACCTATCCAAAGGGAACCGCGTTCTCTTCGCTCGAAACCCCTGTTTTTTGCAACCTTTGCCCCCTATATTGGGGGTGCCGGTTCGCCGGCTATGGAAATAAACGGTCGTCGCAATAAACCATTCGGACCCGGGGGCGGTACCCGGCGCCTCCACCAAAGCTCATCGGGCTCCGGCCCGTCCAGTGTGAGCTTCGGCGGGGGCGAAATAGGATCGACGAGGGCGTAAAGGGCGTGCTTTTTCCCGGTATTGTTCCGCCGTTATCGGGCTACTGCAATAGTTGCCAACGACAACTTTGCTCCGGTTGCTCAGGCTGCGTAACGCAGTTTGAAAGACCATCTTAAAGTCCTAACGGGTTAAGCTCCGTTAGGCGGGGTTCGGAGGCACCTGGCAACAGAAGCCTCCACTTACCTCTGATTTCCTTCACGGCGGGGACTCCTGTTGACCCGTCAGGCGCGGTACTATCGCGGCTTGGCGAGTCGGGCCGGCAGGGCCCGCCTCCAGGAATGCAACAGGACCACCATGGCGACCGATCACATACGATACGACGTGCTGACACGCGACGCTCTGCGCGGCGTGCTGCGCAAGGTGCTGACTGATGCCGCCGCCCACGGACTGCCGGGCGAGCATCATTTCTTCATCACCTTCGTGTCGAAGGCCGACGGCGTGAAGATCTCGCCGCGGCTGCTGGCGCAATATCCGGAAGAGATGACGATCATCCTCCAGCATCAGTTCTGGGATCTGACCGTGCTCGAGGACCGCTTCGAGGTCGGCCTGTCCTTTGGCGGAATCCCGGAGCGGCTCGTGGTGCCGTTCAGCGCCATCAAGAGCTTCCTTGACCCGTCGGTGAAGTTTGGCGCCGAGTTCGATGTTTCCGACGTCGCCGCGGTAACGGACGAGACTTTGCCGGCCGCTCCTGCCCCGTCCGCCCTCGCGGTGCCTGCGCCTGCGGCTGAGCCGACGGCGACCGCCGAAGAGCCGTCGCCGCCGAACCAGGGCGGCGCCGAAGTCGTGCGGCTCGATCGTTTCCGCAAGAAATGACCTAGGTTGGCCGCGAGACCATCGCGCCCGGCCAAACTCCCTATATAGATGAGCATATCAAGAGGCCGCGCGGCGTTTCGGGCGGCAGAATGGATGTGCTCATGGCCAAAGCTGCGAAGACTGCCCGCCCCGCGACCCGCATCGAGACCGACAGTTTTGGTCCGATCGAGGTGCCCGCCGATCGTTATTGGGGAGCTCAGACCGAACGTTCGCGTCAGAATTTCCGCATCGGCATCGATCGAATGCCGATCGCGCTCGTGCATGCGCTCGGCACCGTCAAGCTTGCGGCGGCACAGTCCAATCTGGAGCTCGGCCTGCTCGACAAGCGCCGCGCCAACGCCATCATCCGCGCCGCGCACGAGGTGATCGAGGGCAAGCTCGACGATCACTTCCCGCTGGTCGTGTGGCAGACCGGATCGGGCACCCAGAGCAACATGAACCTCAACGAGGTCATCGCCAACCGCGCCAACGAACTGCTCGGGGGCGAGCTCGGCACCAAGAAGCCGGTGCATCCCAACGACCACGTCAACATGAGCCAGTCGTCGAACGACTCCTTCCCGACCGCGATGCACATCGCGGCCGCAAGCCGCATCAACGCCGATCTCGTCCCTGCGCTCGGCGAGCTGCACCGCGCGCTGCGCAAGAAGGAGAAGGAGTTTGCGAACATCGTGAAGATCGGTCGCACCCACACCCAGGATGCGACGCCGCTGACGCTCGGCCAGGAATTTTCAGGCTATGCCGCGCAAGTCGAAAGCGGCATCGCGCGGCTGAAGGTCGCGGTGAAGGATCTCTATCCCCTGGCGCAAGGCGGCACCGCCGTCGGCACCGGCCTCAACTCCAAGCCGCGCTTCGCAAAGCTGTTCGCCAAGCACGTTGCAAAAATAACCAGACTGCCCTTTGCCAGCGCGGCCAACAAATTCGAGGCGCTGGCCTCGAACGATGCCTATGTGCTGGCGCACGGCGCCATCAATTCCGTCGCCACAGGCCTGTTCAAGATCGCCAATGACATCCGCCTGCTCGGATCGGGCCCGCGCTCGGGCCTCGGCGAATTGATCCTGCCGGAGAACGAGCCGGGCTCGTCGATCATGCCGGGCAAGGTCAATCCGACGCAATGCGAGGCGATGACCATGGTGTGCTGCCAGGTGTTCGGCAATCACACCGCGATCACGGTCGGCGGCAGCCAGGGCCATTTCGAGCTCAACGTCTACAAGCCCGTGCTCGCCTACAACATGCTGCACTCGATCCGCCTGATGGCCGACGCTGCGCGCTCCTTCACCGAACATTGCGTCAGCGGCATCCGCGCCGATGAAAAGCATATCAAGGAGCTGATGGAACGTTCGTTGATGCTGGTGACCGCACTGGCGCCGAAGATCGGCTACGACAACGCCGCCAAGGTGGCAAAGACTGCGCATGCCAACGGCACCACGCTCAAGGAGGAGACGCTGCGGCTTGGCTTCGTCTCGGCCGACGAATTCGACCGTCTGGTGCAGCCGGAGAAGATGACGCGTCCGGGATGAATTCCAAATTCCGATAGTCACCCGTAATGATACGGAGCCTCAAGGCTCATAATTATGAGGCTTAAGGGACAGGATTTGATTACCGTCAATGCGGCGACGGAGGCCCGTGCTACGCAAAGCGCCCTCTGCCCTTGACGGGGCGAAATTCATCGTTTGATGGCCCCTAAGGCCGATTGACGAGGACCAGCTAATGACGATCAAGTCTTGTGGGGCGCAACGCGGCGCCCTGTTTCTGGAAGTTTCATCCTGCCCTAGGAGGATCGGATGATGGAGACGCGGCATGGGGAACGGTCATCAACCTGAATCGTTTCAGGAAGCGCGCCGAGCGGGAAGCATCGGCGAAGCAGGCGGACGCCAACCGAACGAAGTTCGGCCGCACGAAGGCCGAGCGAGCGTCGGAGGCGAAGCAGGCGGACCAGGCGAAGGCGCATCTGGACCAGCATCGGATCGATCGCGAGGAGCAGCCATGAAGTCGCCCGTCGTGAAACGTTCGATCGTGGTCGCCGGCCACAAGACCAGCGTCAGCCTGGAAGAGGCGTTCTGGAACGGCATGAAGGAGATCTCGGGTCTGCGCAACATGACGCTGTCCGAGCTCGTCGGGGAAATCGACGGCGCCCGCCAGCAGGGCAATCTGTCCTCGGCGATCCGCCTGTTCGTGCTCGACTACTTCAAGAGCCGCGCCATGGCCGCGATCCAGCAGGAAAAGGTCCCGGCCCAGTAGCCCCGGGGCGCCTTGCCCACGGCTTCGTGATCTGCACTTTAAAATCGCTCTAAGGTGCAGTTTCCACGGGCGCGCGCGCTTGACCTCGATGCCCTGCGTTGAAAATACAGGGCATGACCGACATCCACGATACGCGCCGCGAGATGCCGCTGGGCTTGGCCCAGCGCGGCTATACCGGCGTCATTCAGCACCTGTCCGCCAAGGATGCGGGCTCGGCTCTCACCGACATCGAACTCGAGAGCCGGCTGATCGAGCTCGGTTTCGTCGAGGGCGCCCGGGTCGAGGTCCTGCACGAGGGGCTGGTCGGGCGCGACCCGATCGCCGTGCGGGTCGACAACATCACCATCGCGGTGCGCCGCCGCGAAGCCATGGCCATCATCGTCGCCTGAGATCGCGGCCGGATATTTGTTTCCATGGAATTACCCCTTCTGCACCTCGCCCTGGTGGGAACGCCAAACAGCGGCAAGACCTCGCTGTTCAATGCCCTGACCGGCAGCCGGCAGAAGGTCGCCAACTATCCCGGCGTCACCGTCGAGCGCAAGGAGGGCTTCTTCGTCACCCCGCAGGGACGCCAGGTTTCCGTCGTCGACCTGCCCGGCACCTATTCGCTGCGCGGCCGCAGCCCGGACGAGGAGATCACCCGCGACTTCGTGCTCGGCAAGGCCTCAGGCGAGACCCTGCCCGACCTCGTGCTGTGCGTCGCCGATAGCACCAATCTGCGCCTGACCATCCGCCTGCTGCTCGAGCTCAAGCGCACCGGACGGCCGATGATCCTCGTGCTGAACATGTTCGACATCGCAAGCCGCCGCGGCATCTCGGTCGACGTCGACAGGCTAGCCAAGGAGCTCGGCGTGCCCGTCGTCACCTCGATCGCGGTGCGCAAGGGCGGCACGGCCGACCTGCTGGCGCTAACCGACGAGATCTCGGCCAGGCTCGCCGCGGAGCCGGCCGAAAACACCTGGCGGGCGCTCAGCGTCGCCGAATTGCGCGCCACCCAGCGCGAGGCCGATCGGATCATCTCCGATTGCGTCAGCCTGCCTGCTCGCCCCGACACCTGGACCGCGCGGATCGATGCGATCGTGCTGCATCCGGTCGGCGGGCTCATCGTGCTTGCGGCGATCCTGTTCGTGATGTTCCAGGCGGTGTTCGCCTGGGCGCAGCCGCTGATGGAGTTGCTGCAATCCGGCTTCGATACGCTCGGCGACTTCGTGCATGCCAGCCTGCCGGCGGGCCTGTTGCAGAGCTTCCTGCAGAACGGCGTGATCTCGGGCGTCGGCAGCGTCATCGTGTTCCTGCCGCAGATCATCATCATCTTCCTGTTCATCCTGCTGCTGGAAGATTTCGGCTACATGGCCCGCGCCGCGTTCCTGATGGACCGCATCATGGGCGGCGCAGGGCTGCACGGCCGCGCGTTCATTCCGCTGCTCTCGAGCTTTGCCTGCGCCATTCCCGGCATCATGGCCACGCGCGTGATCGACAACAAGCGCGACCGGCTGACCACGATCCTGATCGCGCCGCTGATGACCTGCTCGGCGCGCATCCCCGTCTACACGCTGATCATCTCCGCCTTCATTCCGGCCAAGGACGTCGGGGGCTTCATCAACCTGCAAGGGCTCGTGATGTTCGGCCTCTATGCCACCGGCATCGTCAGCGCGTTGGCCGTCTCGTTCCTGATCAAATTCTTCATGCTGCGCGACTACGCGCCGGCGCCGTTCATGCTGGAGCTGCCGGACTACAAGATGCCGCGGCCGAAATCGATCGCGATCGGCGTCTACACGCGCGCCAAGATGTTCCTGCACCGCGCCGGCACCACGATCTTCTCGATGATGGTGCTGATCTGGTTCCTGGCCTCGTTCCCGCAGCCGCCGGCGGGTGCGACGGAACCCGCCATCGACTTCAGCCTGGCCGCCATGATCGGCAAGGCCATCGCGCCGCTGCTTCACCCGGTTGGATTCAACTGGCAGATCGCGGTCGCGCTGATCCCGGGCATGGCGGCGCGCGAGGTCGCGGTGGCGGCGCTCGGCACCGTCTATGCGATCGAAGGCGGCAAGGAAGCGGCCGAGCAGATCGGCCAGGTGCTGGCGACGAAATGGTCGCTCGCGACCGCGCTGTCGATGCTCGCCTGGTACATCTTCGCCCCGCAATGCGCCTCCACGCTCGCGGTGATCCGTCGCGAGACCGGAAGCTGGACCTGGATGGCGGCGACCTTCGCCTACATGCTGGTGCTGGCCTACGCGGCGAGCCTACTGACTTACAACGTCGCGCTCGCGTTAGGAGCGGGCTGACCCCTCTCCAGAGCAAAACTGCGAAAACAACCCCATGCACAGTAGACGGGGTTGAACAATTCAAAAATTCGGAAAATCGGTTGACCCGTCGGGCAAAACAGGAGCACGATGGCATCATGGAAGGCTCAGCAGAGTTCGCCCTCGCCGCCGACGTGCGGCCCACCCGAAACTTCGACCTTTGATTTCGGTCAATGGTCCGCCTATCGGCTTCTCACGTTTTCTCGTCATCCTGCCTGGGGAGAGTGGGCGTACCAAGCTGATTGGACTGTTCATGACTGTCGCCGTGTTCACGGCAGCGCCGCTGTCGTTCCGCTACGGACCGGCGGTTGGGCTCGCCGTGTCCGTTGACAACGCCGACGCCCGCGCCGTGCGCGAGGCCCTCAGCCCACGATCCTGCGGGCATGGGCGTCGATGACAGAGGCGACGTCAACGAATCCGGTCCAGGTCGCGACATAAGTGAAGTCGGTACTCACTGAAGCACACCACGCTCTTCATCGAATGCGAAATCCGACTTTCGCCGAGCTTCGTTTCTGAGTCTTTACTTCAGATTTGTGTTTGTTACTTGACTCGCTCATAACGAAAATGCAACTTTAACTTGCGTCGAGCGATGTGCGGTGGCGGCAAGGACGGATGAATGTCTGCGGATGTTGGTGTGGCAAGGCGGCCGTGTCTATATTTTACGCGTTTAACTGTTAGTGAAGAAGGTGCCTACTTCCCCGCCGATGCCCGCGCGCGAACGCAACTGATAAGCGAAAGCCGAGACATTCCTGCAGTCGCAGAGCTGTTGGACGGTTATCGCGACATCCTGGATGTGGATCTGTTCGGCGAATTAAATAGCTTTGCATCGCCGCGAGCGGACAAGCGGGCGTTCGAGACCGGCATTTATGCAGCGGCGGCTTATTGCTTCGAGCGGAGTTCCGGGGTCAGCCCGACGTGTCTTGCATTCTATTCGTCGGGAGTGGCGCCGGCGCTGCTCTTTTCCGGCGTCGTGTCCCCGTCGACGTATCTGCGTGAGCTACTGCCGTTTCATGACAGGAATCGCGAGTGCTACGCGGCTTCGGCGTGCAAAGTGCGCCTCGCCCAGGTGCGGCTGGAAGGAGACTGCGATGAGGATATCGAGACATTTATCGCCGAGACGATCCGCAAACATGCCTTTGAAAGACGCGTGTATCTCAAGGATCGTCGCGGTCTTCATACGACCCTTATCGGCGGAGAAGAAAAGCCGGTTCTGCTCGTACGCGAGGCTGTCTGCGAACAATTTCCCAGTGTTCTGCGGCGAGGCGCGGTTCTTCGCTTGAACGAGGCATCAGCGCATCTGCCCTTCTACGATACCGGGCCTCTCGTCCAGATGCTCGACGGTATGCGGCTCTCGCCGCCTCGTTTTACGCTCATCGGCGTCGCGGGCGAGCGAGTCCCGGCCGGCTGCGGCGACCAAGAGGTTCTTCGTAATCTGGTGATCGAGGCCGCCTTGGGTCTGCTCGACACCGGGCGCGCGCTGCGGGTTGCTGCGGAGGCTGCCGATCAGCTGGTCATCATCGGATCCCGGCGAGGAGCCTATCTGCTCGAGCGGCCCAACATCGACGCATTTGGTTCGTTCAGCTTTGCGTTCGCGGAAGCGGCGCCCGACGCCGCAGCGGCTCAATCTCGCAAGCGCTCGACCGCTCTTGAATCAGACTAAAGGGAACAAAATGCTTGTCTCAAGCGGAATTGGGTCGCCCAAGATCAGATCGATCGTGTTCGATCTCGGAGGGGTACTGGTCGATTGGGATCCTCGATATGTGTATCAGCAGCTCATTGCGGATCACGAAGAACGCGAGTGGTTCTTGCGGGAATGTTGCTCAAGAGATTGGATACTTGAGCAGGATCTGGGTCGTCCATGGGTCGAGGGCAACGAGATCCTCATCGCTCGGTATCCAGAGCACCGGCATCTCATTGAGGCCTTCCGCGAGCGATGGCTCGACATGCTGCGCGGACCGATTGCCGAAACCGTCTCGCTCCTCGGGCGTCTGCACCAGCGGAACGTGCCGCTTTATGCCCTTAGCAATTGGTCGGCCGACACGTTCGAACTTTCGAGAGATCGACTACCGTTCCTCAGCATGTTTTCCGGCGTGCTGATATCGGGGGAGGTTGGCATACGAAAGCCGGATCGCCGATTTTTTCACATTCTCGGTGAGCGTTACTGTGTCGAACCGAACACCTCTGTCTTTATTGATGACACCAAAGAGAACGTGGACGCTGCCGCCGCGCTCGGATTTGATGCGATTCATTGCATCTCGCCAGCGGCGCTTCAACACGAACTCGAACGGCGTGGTTTGCTCGACACGCTCCACGACGATCCGCAGCAATGACCGATCGCCGTTCGATGCAGCCAATCTCCGGCGCTGTACCAACCTGGTAGGAGGGCCAACCCGGCCCATGGAGAAACCAGCGCCCGGATGCACTGCGGTCTGTACCCCTGCGCTCTTCTACTCACTCTCTCTTCTGCCCACCGCTCAACCTCAAAGGCGACTACGCATGCATATGGACAAAATCTTCTCTCTTTCTTCTATGCTGAATGGACCTGGCGTAGTGTTTGAAAACGAAAACCCGCCTTGGCTTTCGGACTTCATCCTCAAGTCCGGAAATCTCGATACCCTCGCCGAATTCGAACCTCGTCTTTCGGATCCCGGCTACGCCGCGACCACGACCTTCAGCGATCTTGAAGGCAACAGCTTGCTGTTCCTGATGAATCTCATACCGAGGAAGAATCACCGAAACCGCTATCCGAACGGTCTCCAACAGTCCTACGGCGATCATAACAGGCTCATGATGCTCGGCATCGATAAGCTGGCCGCGGGCGACTGGAACTGGCTTCTGTCGCGCTCGATGTTCTTCAAGGAAACCTTCGTGTGCGAACTTCGCGACTATGTGAACAGCATCCAGAAGAAGTTGATCGCGGACGAGCGCTTGCGAAAGCTCGTTATGCTTTCGGCATCGTTTCACGATTACGGAAAGCTGTACCGGCGCCGATATGGGTTGGATTCGTACGATGCGGCGTTTCTCGTGCAGCCGATTCTCGACAGAATTTGCGCGACGTCTGAAGAGAGGGCGGCGACTGTGTTCTGCATTCGCAATCACGACATTGTCGAGCATGTTGGCAACGGCGCCGTACCGCTGCAGGCTGTTCTCGCTTCCTATCGCGAACTTTCGCCGGAATATCAGGAGGTGTGCTGGCCCGCTCTGTCGATGATCCAGGTGGCCGGCGCGGCGAGCCTGGGAAACGGCCGGCTCACTGAAATGAAACTAGGCCTCGGAAAGCTTCTTCTAACGGGTGAATTCGCGGAGCAGTCGGCGGATCATGTCATCCGACTCAACAGACTGATCTTCCCAGGCATGGCCCCTGACGATGCAAAACTGCTCGCTTTGTCCCGCTCGCAGTTGGCCAATCATGGGCTCGAGCAGCCGGAGTTCGTCGAGTTTTGCAATCGCGTGACGATCCGAAACTGGAATGTTCTCGGCGTCGCCCGCGCTGACATCGAGGACAGTCGTATCCGCAAGTCGTTCGACGCTATCAAGCAGCTATTCCAGATATGGAAAGGCCGGAAGAGTTACACGGATATGATCCTGCTCAATGCCAATATCACTACGGATGCGGTCAAGACGGGCGTGACGCTGTCCGGTGATCACTTCCTTACCGTTGGAGACAGTGGGTCGCAGTCTCGGCAGGTGGCCTGAGCGCATTGCTATCGCAACCGCCGCATATTGCGGGAGAGGCGTTGCGTTCGGTGCCAATGCAACCACCGCGCGGGATCGCGGGCTCGGGGTGCACGCCGAAAGGCGTGCACCCCGCGATTTCGCTCACAAACCGACGCCGCCGGGGAGCCGCGCGCCTCCTGGTCAATTCCGTGTGCCAGGCTAGCCGTTCTCAAGTTCGTCGCAGACGAGCGAGCATACTCGAACAGAGCTCTACCCAGCGCGGCAACGGTCGCGTCCGCGCGTATTCGAGGACGGCAACTATGCGCTATATCGCGAGCCGCTTCCGGCGAATTGCAGGGACGCCGGGGTCGCGGTGTGGGCCTGGTGCCTGAATGCCCAACCACGTGCACCTCATCCTGGTACTATCCGACCCCGAAGGGCTGCGCCGCGCGCTCGCGCGTGCACCGCAGCTATGCCGGGACCATTCCGGCGCGACGCAAGCGCACCGGACACTTCTGGCAAGGGCATTCGGCGCCGTCGCGATGGACGACCACTATCTTGCGGCGGCGCTGCACGCAACGGAGGCCGTGGCCGAGAAGACCGGCGATGCAGTCGGCGGGTTATTGAATGCCACGCTCGGGAATCAAAGCTTCGATCGCCGGTGCGATCGTGACCAACGCGCTCTTCATGCTCGGCGCATCGCCGTTCTTGGCGGATTGAGGCATCGCGTCCAGGCGTACAACCGGGCGGGCGGCAGGCTGCATTCCGTTGCGACACCGGCAGGGGCCCAGTCCGGACGTTGGCTCGATGCAGCGCCCAGCAAGCGTGGAGCCTGTGCCCCTTGGCCCGCGAGGGTGCCGTTGAGAGCGATCCGGATTGCCGGTCGCTCCATCCGCTCGAAGGATTTTGGAAAACAGCTGATCCGTCGGGCAAAACAGGAGCATGATGGCATCATTAGTCTGCGCGCGGTCGCCGCGACGGGCTTGGCCGGGGCTTGATCTACATCAACATGACCGCCCCCTGCGAGAACAGGTTGTAGCCAGCGCGGATGAAGCCGCGCTCGTCGCCTTCGTTCGCGAATGTAGAGGGAAGAATCATCATGCGTTTTTCGATCAAGTCCATGACGGTTTCCGGAATCGCCGCCAGCGCCCTGCTGGGACTTGCAGGCGTCACGTTCAACCCGGCGCCAGCTGCCGCAATCGTGTATTGCACGTATGTTGGCTATCCCGCCGGCTGCGTTGCGAGAGCCGGCGTCGTGCTGCGGCCCAGGCCGGTCGCGCGCGCCGCCGTCCGTCACAATGTCGGCGGCAACGCCAATGGCGGCGTCAATCGCATCGGGGTGCGACGCTGAGGACTGATTTGCGGGTTTGTCGGCAAAGGGCAAGGCTGGGGTCTCTCCATCGTGCTGGACCGGAAGCTGCACGCAGCTTCTGACAAGAATGGCGCAACGTCGTCGCAGTCTGGGCCCATCATGGGGGGGCGCGGAGCGACCAAGATGCCGCTACTGGCGTATTTCTGGAAGGTGGGCGCGGCGCTGCTCGCGCTCCTGTTCGTTGCGGATTTTTGTTTGCGGGCGCCCGTCGCCTGGAAGACGCGTGTGGACGGGCCGGCCATACGCATTTACTCGGATCGCAAATGGCCAGAGCGCGTCGTCCTCGATACCAGCTCGCCGGCAACCGTCGCCGCGACGCCTGAAATCATGCCCATGGAGAAATCGCCTCCGGCCGACGGGACGAAGCCACCGGTCATCGGGACTGAGCTTCCGGCCGTCGTCAATGCGCTTGCGATGGCGCGAACCGATCAACAGCCACGCGAAACCGTTGATCGGAAACGAGCGCGCAAGACGCGGCACATTGCGAGCCGATCAAGGCGGCAGCCACCGCAAATGGCTTTGGCGACGCGGCAGGCACAATACGCGTGGTTCGGTTACAGATACTGGTGACCGACGCAACGGCATGAGCGCTGCGCCAGACGCTGTCCCGTTCACGCGAGTGCGGCTGTTTTCGCTTCATCGAAACCAGCGTCACATCGTCCTTCAGGCAAGAGCTGGCCGGATTTGACCGTCCGAACTGATGGGCCGAGACGCACGTTCGTGTCGCGCATGAAAAAGGCCCCGGCTGATGCCGGGGCCTGAGTTCACGGGGAGGACGCGAGCTCAATAGCGAGCCGTGACGGGCGCGCCGTAACCGCCGAAGCGATAGTTCACACGCAGTGTGATCATATCGACATCCTGGCTGACACCGCTGCCGAGCAGCGTGATGCCGCCGGGTGTGACCACGCCCGCGAAGCTGGTATTGTCACGCCCCATCCAGAGATGGTCATATTCGACACCGAAGGACCAGTTCGGCGCAAAGCCATATTCCCAGCCGACACCCGCGGTGCCGCCCCAACGCGTGTGACCTGCCGAGGCGAGGCCGACGCCGGTGACGTTGTTGAAGATGTCGAAGCGATTGTGCGTCACCGCGGCGCCGCCCTTCACGTAGAACAGCGATGCGTTCCAGGCCCAGCCGAGCTGCGCGGTGAAAAGGCCGATACCGTCCGTCTTGCCCGTGGTCGAGACCAGGGGATCGATCAGGCTGACGCGCGTGTTCTTGATGTCGGCCCAATCGCCCTGCGCTTCCAGGCCGAGCACGAACTGATTGGTCTGCCAGCGGTACCCAATCTGTCCGCCGACAAGCCCACCGGAGCGATCCGCGCAACCGCTGGCGAGAGTCCCCGCAGGAGTCAGGAAATCGACGCATCCACGGCTCTGCCCCCAGCCTCCGTTGGCACCGATGTAGAACCCGCTCCAGTTATAAATCGCGACCATGGGTGCCGGCGGCGGCGCCGCCTTGACAGCCATGTCGGCCGCCATGACCGGAGTCGCCATGCTCAGCGCCGCGAAACCGATCGCAGCCATCCAGAACCTTTTCATCGTCATATCCCCTTTGCTCAGATCTCTTTCGGTCGAAAAAGCGCGCCGCTCATGCAGGCTGGGGCGCATAAGTCCGGCGAACATCTACAAAGTCTATGCGCGAGGGCCGTTTCGGCCCGTATCAAAATGGCAACACCCAAACGCGATCGCTGTGCACGTCAACGTGCTTATTCGGTATCCTGCTGTTGAGGCGCGGAAGCGCCCTGCTGATCTTCGGCGAGCCAGGCATGAATGCCGGCGGCTGGAATGAGCCGCCTCGGAACGTGGGGATTGATCGTCCCCGCAAAGACCGCAAGCCCTTCGTCGAGCTTGGCGCGCGCGAACAGCTTCGCTTCATTCTCCGTTGCAAAGGTCTTGGTCTCGCGCGGGCTCCGAACCCTCGTGAGAAGACCGCGCTTTCGCACTTCTGTTGTGACGTACCAACTCGCAACCATTGCATCCACCAGCAAACGCCCCATTGCGGTTCTGCGGCGGCGGGTGATCAAGTCGGTTGATCCAGATCAACTTGCGGCTTGACTACCTGACGTGCTGCTTCCCGCGCGGACCAATCTGCCCGGATTGAGCCGTCGTCGACTTCGGAAAGTCCGTTGGCGGGTCGGACAAAACAGGGGCATGATGGATCATCGCACTCGCCGGTCGTCCAGCTTTGGACGCCGGCTGCTCCCGCCAAGGGCACCCGACCCGTCACGCGCGCAGAGGTCGTCCTGCACAACACGAAGGACGACTGCTGGGTCATCATCCGGGGAAAGGTCTACGACATCACCGCGTGGGCTCCTCATCACCCGGGTGGCGCCGGGATCGCCCGGATGTACGCCGGCAAGGAAGCCACCGCCGAATTCGGCGACTACCACAGCGCAGAAGCTGTGGCGCACATGGCCCATTTCTGCATCGGCGAGCTCGTCGAGGCTCCCGCCGCCCTGCCTTGATCGGACACGCCGACAAACGGTTCGCCCTCTGTACCGGGCAGGAACCGTTTGCGCCGCCTTGTCCAGGATCGGAGCGCAGCACGGGAACTCGGTCGCTGCTGAAGAGTTCCTGTTGCAGGCCTACTTGTCCCAGCCACGCTCCGGAGATTCGGGTAGCGGGGTTCCAGAAACGCGCGGGGGATTCAATGACTGGTTCATCCGAGGGCGCTTCAGGCAGCGAGCCCACCGATCAGCCAAGAGTTTCGACCGGCAGCGACGGATTGGATGACATCTTGGGAGGGGGCTTCGATGCAAACCGGATGTATCTCTACGAGGGCAGGCCGGGCACCGGCAAGACCACGATCGCGCTGCAGTTCCTGCTGAAGGGTGCACGGCGCGGGGAACGGGTGCTTTACATCACGCTGTCGGAAACCAGGCGCGAGCTCGACCTCGTCGCGCGCCGCCATGGCTGGTCGCTGGACGGGGTCGATATTTTCGAGCTGGTCCCGCCGGAAACCACGCTCGACCCCGAGCGCGAGCTCACCGTGTTTCATCCCGCCGAGATGGAGCTGAGCGAAACGACCGGCCTGATTTTCAGGGAGGTCGAACGGATCAATCCGACGCGCGTGGTGCTCGACAGCCTCTCCGAGTTGCGTCTGCTTGCCCAGAGCCCGCTCCGTTACCGGCGTCAGGTGCTGGCCCTCAAACATTTCTTCACCAACCGAAATTGCACGGTCATCCTGCTGGACGATCTCTCGTCGTCACAGGACGATCTGCAACTGCATTCGATCGCGCATGGTGTGGTCATGCTCGAACAGCTCGCCATCGATTACGGCGCGGAACGGCGGCGGCTTCGCGTCGTCAAGATGCGCGGCATTCGATTTCGCGGCGGCTTCCACGATTTCACGATTGAACAGGGCGGCCTGCGAATATTCCCCCGTCTCGTCGCGGCCGAGCACCACAAGCCGTTCCTCGGTGAGTTCACGCCGAGCGGCAACGCCGAGCTGGATCAGTTGCTGGGAGGCGGCCTCGAGCGCGGCACCAACGCGCTGCTCATCGGCGCTGCCGGCGTGGGCAAGTCCTCGGTCGCGCTCACCTACGCGATCGGGGCGGCCGAACGTGGCGAGCGCGCTGCATTCTTCGCTTTCGACGAGGGGCGGGGGACGGTCGAAGCGCGGGCCCGCACGCTCGGGCTGCCGCTGGAAAAGCACGTCGAGTCCGGACTGATCCGGTTTCAACAGATCGACCCGGCCGAGCTGTCGCCGGGCGAGTTCGCCGCACGTGTGAGGGAGAGCGTCGAAGCCGACAACGCCCGTATCGTCATCATCGACAGTCTGAACGGCTACCTGAATGCGATGCCGGACGAACGATTTCTGGTCCTGCAAATGCACGAACTCCTGACCTATCTGGCGCAACAGGGGGTTCTGACGATCCTGGTTCTCGCCCAACACGGGCTGGTGGGTCCCATGGATACGCCGCTCGACATCAGCTATTTGAGCGATGCGGTCCTGATGCTGCGCTACTACGAGGTGGCCGGAACCGTGCGGCGCGCGTTGTCCGTCGTGAAGAAACGCAGCGGCAATCATGAGCACACCATCCGCGAGTTTCGTCTCGGCAGCACCGGCATCAAGCTCGGACCGCCGCTCAGGGAGTTCAGCGGCATCTTCGCAGGGAACCCGAAGTACACAGGAGTGGCAATGCCGGAGGGATCGGCCGAATGAGTGCCGATCGTGATCAACAGGTTCTCGTCTATGCGCCGATCGGTCGCGACGGACCCGCATCTGTCGAGCTTCTCCGCAGCGCGGACCTTGCAGCCATCAATTGCCGGAGCCTGCCCGACCTCGTCGACGAGATGACGGCGGGCGTGGGCGCGGTCTTGCTCGCCGAGGAAGGTTTGTTCGGGCAGGACACGACGGCCTTGGCGCAATGGATCGCGAACCAGCCGCCGTGGTCCGACCTTCCCTTCGTCATCCTCACCAGCCATCGCGAACAACCTGCCGTCGTCGCATGGCGCCGCAGTATCGTGGCCCTGCTCCGGAACGTGTCGCTGCTGGAACGACCGGTGCAGCCGATGACGCTGACCAGCGCCGTTCAGTCGGCCATGCGCGCCCGCGAGCGCCAATACGAAATCCGCGCGCTGCTGGAGGCGCGCGAGCAGACGGCCCAGCAGCTCGAAAGGCTCGTCGTCGAGCGCACACGTGCCCTGGCGGACGCCAACGAGCAATTGCGCCTGGAAATGAACGAGCGCGCCCGGGTCGAGGAGACGCTTCGCCAGGCCCAGAAGATCGAAGCCATCGGCCAGCTGACCGGCGGCGTGGCGCATGACTTCAACAACCTGCTGATGGTCATATCAGGAGGCCTCGACATGCTCGACCGTCAGGTGGACCCTGCCCGCCGCCGTCGCCTGATGGACGGGATGATCCAGGCCGCACAGCGCGGGGCCAGCCTGACCAGGCAGCTGCTTGCGTTCTCTCGCCGGCAGACGCTACGGCCCGAGCCCGTCGACGTCGCCTCGCAAATGGGCGGCATGCGCGAACTGCTCGATCGAAGCCTGAGAGGCGACGTCCACGTCGAGTTCGACTTTCCCGAGACCCTTTGGCCGGTGGAGGTCGATCCCGGCGAGCTCGAACTGGTGATCCTCAACCTCGCCGTCAACGCCCGCGACGCCATGCCGAATGGCGGCACGATTGTCGTCCGCGGGGAGAACCTGCCCGATCTGAACGACGAGCAGATCGCAGGAGACTATGTGCGCCTGTCCGTCGTCGATACCGGTGTCGGGATGGGGCCCGAGATCCTGTCTCGCGTCTTCGAACCGTTCTTCACGACCAAGGAGGTCGGAAAGGGTTCGGGACTTGGGCTCGCGCAAGTCCATGGCTTTGCGACGCAGTCACGAGGGACGGTTCGCATTCGATCGGAAGTTGGCAAGGGCACCAGCATCGAGCTCTATCTGCCGCGCTCCCGCAACGTTCCCTCCAGGGAGCGGCACCTCATCGATCTCAACATGGTGCGGCCGACGCGAAGCGCGCACGGCCAAATCCTGCTGGTCGAGGACGACGACGAGGTCGCCGCACTGGTGGGCGAGATGCTGGGGGATCTCGGTTACGAGGTGACGCGGGCCGCGAGCGGCGCGGCCGCGCTCGGTGCCCTGGCCGACGGCCGCGCCGTCGATCTCGTCTTCTCCGATATCATGATGCCGGGCGGCATGAACGGGGTCGAACTGGCGCGCGAGATCAAGAGACGCCGGAGCGGTATGCCCGTGCTGCTGACCAGCGGATACTCGGAAGCCGCTGCTCACGAGGCGCAACTTGACGGTATTCAGATTCTGCCGAAACCGTATCATATCGACGAGCTCGCGGCGGCGCTCAGCGCGGTGAGGTCGGAACCGGAGTGCGACACGGAGCCGAAGCGATCCAACGGCGGCTGACGTCTCGCGATCTCCTGTCACGAAACAGGGTCGCCGACCGCCTTCCACCCTTCGTGCTTCGCAGTCACGCTCATTTCCAATCCGCACGAAACAAGCAAGGGATCGAGACATGATGACGAAGGCCTTTCTTCTCGTCGAAGACGAGGCGCTGATCCGGATGATGCTGGCCGACATGATCGAGGAGCTCGGCCATCACGTGGCGGCCGAAGCGGGAACGATCGACGAGGCGATGTCGCTGGCAAGCTGCTCCAAGTTCGATGCCGCCATCCTCGACGTCAATGTCGACGGATCACATATCACGCCCGTCGCGGACATCCTGGCCACGCGACGAATTCCCTTCCTGTTCGCAAGCGGCTACGGCTCCGGCGGCATCCCTGACACGTTCGCCGACAGGCCGGTGCTGCGCAAGCCCTTCCAGATCGAGGAGCTGGACCGGATGGTCCGATCGCTGTGCTGAGCGGCACCGCCGAGATCCCAAGGCGCGATGAGATTGGGTCGAATTGTCATCGCGCTTTAGCGCGTTGTTCGAGCATGATCTCCGCGCAACCATGTTCCGGTTCACGCAGCGTGCAACACGCGTTTCTGGCTTGCTGAGCATCAAGCGCGGGAACCTGAACAGCCATTCAAAAAAGTTTCTCGCCAGTTCCTGCAACAGCCGAGGCCGGCAGAAGTTGACCCGCCGACGAAGCAGAAGGAGGAGGAACAGATGAAGAAGCTGACTTACGCTCTCGCGGCAGTCGCGACGCTTGCAATCGGCGCCCCCACCATCGCCAATGCGGCTGGCTTCGGCGTCTATGTCGGCGGCGACCGCGATGATTACGGCCCGCGCGCACGCATCTACGAACATGACCGCGGCTGGCATCATGGCTGGTACCACCGCGATCGCGATTACGACCGCGGCGTCGTGATCCGCCGCCATTATTGGGACGACGATTAATTCGCCATCCCGGGTCAACAAGGAGGCCTCGCTTCGGCGAGGCCTTTTTGTATCTCGACGGAATCAGCAGGACGTGGCCCGCCCGGATTTGAATGGCTTTCGCGGCATCGACTGTTTATGGTCCGGTCATGTCCCGCTTCCTGTGTCTATTCGTTGCTGCCGTTCTGTCGCTGCTGCCGGAAACCGCACCGGCCGCCCCAATCCACAAAAAGCAAGCCTGGCATGGCTACGGCTTCCTGCCGGGCTATCGCCAGCCACTGAGCAACAGCCAGCCGATCTTCATGCAGAAGAACGGCTTTCGTCGTTACGCGCGGGAAAACCAGCGCCCCTGGTATATCGATCGCGTGCCGGCCTACTACCGCTTCATCGACGGCGAATGGCACTATTTCGGCCGGCCCGGCTTCGGTGGCTCCCGCTACAATGGCGGCAGCTTCGGTCCGTGCTGGACGCGGACGCCGATCGGCGCGATCTGGAATTGCGGCTGATCATCCTTCACCTCTCGCCGACCGGGAGAGGTGAAACGGACACCGTGGCAGGATCAAAAAAGCACACCGGCCGTCATTCAACGATACGGTCCATGTCCCGCTCACCGCTGCGGCCGGGAGTGTGCTCCCTAGCGGAAATAACCCAGCACGAGATCGATGTCCGAGCTAAGCGGCACCGTACCGTTCAGCTCGGCATCGATGACGCGGCGGCAGGCTTCGATCGCGGCGTGGTCGCCGAGATCATTGGCGGCCTCCAGCACGAGCCATGCGGCGTCGACCGTGGCCTTCTCCGGAGCCGAGCCGCCGGTGTCGCCAACGAGGCTCTTGTTAAGGCTCTTGTTCTTGCGAACTGCGGTACCGAATTGAGGCAACATTGCAAAGACTCCCTCGACGTCCCGTTCAGTGAACCTGGTGGAGCTCGGGCTGACGACCCGTCGCGGGATCGGCACCGGCGCTGTTCTTGCGCGACTGGTAGAACTTCAGAATGCTGCGCGAGGTCTCGATCTTGAGCCGGCCGAAATCGCGCTCGTTGTCATGGAGTTCGCGCGCCGTGATCAGGTGATCCTTGGCGCCGAGGAACAGCAGCGACATCGTCGTGTCCCAGGAAAAGTCGAGCGCCTTGCACAGCACCAGGATCATCTCCCGGTTGCGGTCCATCAGCGCCCGCTCGATCACGTCGACCGGCAGCGACGACAGCAGCGACAGGCCGATCTGCACCTCGTCGAAACGATGCTGACGCGCATAGTTCGAGATCGAGACCTGATTGAGGTTGCCCTGCCGGTACTGCGTCGTCACCACGCGCTTGGCGACGAAATAGCTGCGCGAGGACGGGCCGAACTTGGACTGCAGATCGCCGGTGACCTCGGTCACCGAGCTCTGGATCTGCGACATCATCTCGGGACGCTCGGTCTCGAGCCGGCGGCGGACATCTTCCGACGCCTTGGCGATGAGCTGCTGGAAGATGTGGCGCGGCACGTCCTTGCGCAGACCGAGCTGCTCGGCGAGGATCGAATCGCCTTCGGCACGGCGGACCATGTGCAGCAGGCCCGAACCCGAGAAGCGCGCGCCCTCGTTCCTGGCGACGGCGGTGACAACCTCCTGGTTACCACGTTTGACGAGCACATCGGTCACGGCCTCGCCGATCGCCTGACGCTGGGAGATCGCGAGCAGATGCGCCTGGCCCTTGGTCATGGCGCTCTCGACCAGCACCTTCTCGTCGATGCGTTTGGAGTCGCGCAGCACGGGGCCTGCGACCGCGATCTCGTCATCGAGGGCGAGCTTCTCGATGACGTTGAGAGGGGCGTGATCGCAACCCGCCATCAATTCGGAGAGCTGCGCCCGCGCGGCGAGCTCGATCTCGTCGGCGAGCCGGCCGATGACCTCGCCGAACATGCTGATGTCGTCATCGACATAGCGGCCGGTGATCAGAAGGTCGGTCGCATGCCACAGCGCCTTGGCCCGGCTCTCGTCGGTACCGCGCGCGATCGCGTCGTCCAGATCTTGTAGAAGCGTCGTCGCCCCGTTCATGTCGATAACCCCAGTTCCTGGCGCGCCATCCTGCGTCTACGGGCAGGACTCCGGATTGCTCTGGAACCAACGCTAGAGATCAAACGCGAGAATCCGGTAAAATCGTCGCAGCAGTTTGCCGACGAAAATTCGTTCAAATGCGAGGGAATGGGTTTACCGGCGCCAAGGCGGTGCGCTCCCTCTCCCGCTTGCGGGGAGAGGTAAGAGGAGCCCGCGGCTCGATCTCTCCAGGGTGAACTTCGCTCTACGGATTCTGTGGCGTCAGCACCAGCGGCGGCTTCGGCCTGGGTTTTGCGGGCGGCAGGCCTGGGGCGGGCCGCACGTCGATCGGCGGCGGCAGCGGCGCCACCTGCTGGCTTGCCAGCGGCGCACTCGGCGCGGCGGGCGCGGCAAGCGGCGCCCTCGGCGTCGGTGCGGCCCTAGGCTCAACCCTCACCTTCGGCGGTGGGCGGCGCGGATCGCGTCCCGGCAACGGCACCTCGGTCAGCGCCGGCGGCGGCTCCGGTTCGGGCGAGACCAGTGTCGGCAGCGCGGCGGTCGCAGGCGGCGGCTCGCCGCGCTCGATCGCATCCAGCCGCCGCGTCTCGCGGTCGATCGTGCGCACCGCAAGCCATGACGACAGCGGCGTGAGATCGACGGTGCGGCTGAGCTTGTCGGGCGGACCTGCCGCAAACAGCTGGATCTCCGGTGGGGCGCCGGAGAGGCCGGTCATGATCGGCGTCAGGCTGGCGCGGATATCGGCCTGATCGGCCGGAATGTCGTAACCGCCGGAGACGATGGCGCGGGCGTTCTTGGCTTCGAGCGGGGTCGCACCGACGCGCAGGCGGCCGTCGCGGATCGTGAACGGAATCTGTGCGGAGGCGACCGCTATGGGAGCCGCCGACAATGCGGGCTCGACCAGCTGACGCAACCTGGCGTCATCGCTCACCTGCCCGCCATCGCTGGCGCGGATGGCGATCTCGAAGGCGCGGGGATTGAGGCCGCTGATTTCAGCCGAGTCCAGTGTCACCGTGCCGTTGCCGGCGAGCGCGCCTGTCAGCGCCGAGACGCTGCGGCCCTGGCTCGTCAGCGTCATCTGCACCGAGGCGCGTCCCTTGGGCAGCGCGAGATCGCGATAGCGCAGCGAGGTCGCATCGACATTGGTGAGATCGAGATGCGCGTTCAGCGCCAGACCGTTGGCGCCGTTGCGCGCATCGAGGCTTGCCGCCATCTCGCCGCCACCGAGGCCGCCCTTGAGCGCATCCAGCGCGAGCGACTGGCCGTCGCCCCTGATCATGCCGCTGAACGGGCGCAGCTCGATGCCGCCGGGCAGGCTGCCACGCAACGCTTGAAACGCGATACGGCCGCGCCAGCCAGTGACGAGACCGGCGCTGAGCGCCTCGCCGCTGCCCCGTCCGGCCGCGCCGATCGCCAGCGCCAGCGCCGGCGCCAGATCGAGCGTGTCGAGCCCGACCTCGCCGTCGAGGGTTTTCTCCTGGTCGAGCGTCATGACGAGACGGCCGCGCAGATGCGAACCCGCAGCGGTGCTGTCGAGATCGTCAAAGGTCAGGCGATTGCCTGACAGCGTGAGGCGGGAGGACAGGTTTACAGTCTGGGCCGATTTGTCGGCCGGACTGGTCCCGAACAGCGGCGCCAGATTGGCGTTGCGCACGTGCAGATTGACGTTGGCCTTCGGCTCCGACGCCGACAGTTCGAGGCTCCCTTGCGCATCCGCATCCAGCCCGCCGCCACTGAGCCTTGCGTTCAGTTGCATCGGCCGGCGCCATGCGCCGCTCAGCTTGCCCGCGAACTGTGAAGCGCCCTCGCCCGCAGCGGCGATGCGATCGAGACCGAGCAGCTCGGTCAGCGCGGCGGCCTGGGGTGCCGAGACCTTCGTCTCCAGCGTAAAGTCGCTGGTGCGCAATTTCTCGATGTCGATGCCGTTCACCGCCGCCACGGGCGTTTGCGCGGTGAGCGTGGCGGTGGCCTTGAGCTGCGGCGCATCCAGGTCGAAGACGGCGTGCGCGTCGCTGCGATCAGCGTGGTCGGCGCTCTTGTCGAGGCTGAGGTCGAGCTTCAACCGCGTCGCGCCGGGCAGCGCCGGGATGGCATCGAAGCGGGCGCGCACGGCGGGCGCGATCGGCTCGAGCAGCGCCGTGAGGTCGCGGAGCGAGTTGGCCGACGATGTCAGTGCGAGCCTGCCGGTGGCCTTGGTACGATCAAAGCTGCCGCTCGCCTCCGTGGTCACGCCGCTCGCCTGGCCGAACCGCAATTGCTCCAGCGACAACGACGCCGGACCGTAGCCGAGCCTGGCTGCGAACGGCCGCAACTCCTGCCCCGCCGAGATCGCACGGCCGATGTCGAGCGAGAGCTTTGCTTCCTCCGGCCATTCGCCTTGAGGGCCGGCGAGCGCGCGCACGAAGCTCGCGGCGGCATCGAGGTCGAGACGGTCGGCCTTGAGATCGGCATCGATCCGCGAGCCCTTGCTGGCGCCCGTTTGGACGAAAGCAATGCGGCCCTCGACCGCCCCGCCTTCGATGTCGGCCTTCAACTTGTCGATGGCGAGATGGTTGGCGGCGATTGTCACGTCGCCGGCGAGGCGTAACGGCCGCGTGCTGCGCCTGACGATTTCGTTGCGGCCCTGGAGCCAGGCCACGAGCGTATCGGGATCGGAGGACTCGACGCTCAGGCGGCCGCTAAAGCTGTCGGCGCCGGGCGTGGCGCCATTGAGCGACAGCTGCGTCATGCCGGGCGCGCGCAGCTCGAGCCGCTGGAAGGTCCAGGATCGACCATCGGTCTGCAGCTCGGTCGTGATGTTCTGGAGCGGGCGGCCGCCCAGCATGATCTGGTCGGCGTTGAACTCGATCTGCGCCGGGATCGGCGCCTGCGGGATCGCCGCAAGCCCTGCGCGCAGCGCCGGCAAAATGCGCAGCGGTTCGGCATCGTCTCTGCCCGCGAGCTTGTCGGCATCGACCTGCCGCGCGGACAGGACCGCACGCAGGAGCGGGGACGCGCCAAACCTGAGATCGCCGACGCCGCCGATCTTCAGCGCGGCATCCTCAGGGCCAAAGCTCGCGTCGATCTGGTCGAATTTGGCGCCTGCCGGATCGGCCTTGAGTTTTGCGGTGAGCTTCCACGGCACTGGTCCCGCCTCGCCTGCCTTCTTCGTCGGGGGCACGGCCAGCGTCAATGCGCCGTCGAATTTCGGCTGGCGGTTGTCGAAGGCAAGCACGCCTTCGAGATCGGCCGACACCGCGCGCTCGCCGGGATCGATATTGAGGTGCAGACGCGTGGCGCTGCCGTCGGGGCTCGGGCCGGAGGACACGCGGAACGGATAGCGTACCCCTCTGGCGGTGAAATTGCCGTCGCCCCGCACCGAGCCCGCGAGCGAGCGCACGTCGCCGGAGAAGACGATGTCGTTGAGCTCCAGCGTCGAGCGGCTGGCCGCGTCGTGAAGCGCGATGCGGCCGGTGAGGTTCAGCCGCTCGATGGCGAGCGAAGCCAGGTTGAAGGTGCCGCTCGCGGTGGACGGCAAATCGACCTTGCCGCGGGCATCGAGGCCGAGGTCCAACGCCATGCCGCCAATCGAAAGCTCGGTGGCGCGCCATTCACCGCGCATCAGGGAGCTCAGGCTGAACTCGACGTCGAGCTTGTCGGCACGCAGACGGCCGAGATCGTTGTTGCCGCCGAAGGTGACGGAGCGCAGCCGCAGCGTCGGCGCCGGCAAGAGCCGCGCATCCAGCTCGCCCCCGACGCGCACCGGCACCCCGATGATGCGGGTCGCCTCCGCCTCGAACTGGGGCCTGAACTGGTTCCAGTCGATGAAATAGGGCCCGATCAGCGCAGCCAGAAGCGCTAAAATAAAGGCAATCGCCAATCCGAGCAGCGTCGTCTGCACGGGTCTCCCCTCGGCCAGCCGGCACCCGGGTCAAACCCAAGCCTTCAATCAAGCTTCAGGCGCGCCGGAACTGCCCTTATATAGAAAGAAGTGTGGCGAAGTCACAGCGACTGTTGCGCGCCGAGGTTAATGCCCCCGGCCATCACCAGCTGGCCGGCAGACGCTTCAGGCCCCGCAGCACGAAGGTCGGCCGCCATTCCGGGTTTTCGACGTCGTCGATGCGCAAATCCGGCAACCGTCGCAACAGCGTGGCGACGGCAATCTCGGCCTCGATGCGCGCCAATTGGGCCCCCAGGCAGAAATGGATGCCGCCGCCGAACGACAGCGGCCGGACGTTTGGCCTGGTGATGTCGAGGCTATCTGGGCGATCGGGATAGACAGCCGGGTCGCGGTTGGCCGAGCCGAGCAGGCAGAGCACGGTCTCGCCCTTGGGGATCCTCTTGCCACCGAGATCGTCGATATCCTCCAGCGTGACGCGGCCGGTCATCTGCACCGAGGAATCATAGCGCAGAAATTCCTCGATCGCGTTGGTCATGAGCTCGGGCCTCGCCTTCAGCAGCGCGAGCTGGTCCGGATTGCGATGGAGCGCCAACAGGCCGTTGCCGATCAGGTTGACAGTGGTCTCGTGCCCGGCGCCGAACAGCAGGATGATGTTGGCCGTCAGCTCTTCGTTGGTGAGCTTGTTGCCGTCTTCCTCGGCCTGCACGAGCTGGGTCGTGAGATCGTCCCCCGGATTGCGGCGGCGCAGCTCGAACAGCTGCTGAAAATACATCTGCGCCATCATGTTGCCGGCGTTGCCCTTCGCGATCTCCTCCCGCGTGAGGGGAACCGGATCGAGCAACCGCCCGCCATCGCGCGAGCTCTTGTAGAAGGCCTCGCGGTGATCCTCGGGAATGCCGAGCATCTCGCAGATGATCGTGACAGGCAGGCGGAACGCAAAATCCTCGATCAGGTCCATATGGCCGCGCTCGATCACCGCATCGATGGCCTGATCGACGATCTCCTGGATGCGCGGACGCATGTCCTCGACCCGCCGCGCGGTGAAGGCCTTCACCACGAGGCCGCGCAGGCGGGTGTGATCGGGCGGATCGGACTGCAGCATCCAGTGGCTCATGCTGCGGAAGACCGGCTCCTCCATGATCTCGGGGCTATAGCGGCGCTTGGAGCGCTCGACGAAATCCTTGCCGAAGCGCTTGTCGCGCATCACGAGGCTCACGTCGGCATGACGGCTGGCCACGAATTGGCCGAACGGCGTGACATGGACCGGGTCGATCCTGCGCAGCCGGTCGTAATGCGGATAGGGATCGCGGATGAAATCCGGCGACAACGGATTGAACAGCGGATCACCGCCTGCGGCTTGCACTTGCTCGTTCATGGTGACCTCACATCGGTTGCCGCATGACACGATACGCAGAGCGCAGCCAGGAGCCCGGCGTAACCATCCCCCGAGATGACTTAATCAGATTATCAACTCGATACATTATTGTATCGAGTTGCATTCTGCCCTAAACTGGCCCGATGTCAAGGGTGAGAACCAGGCCGACCAGGGACGACACGCGCGACAAGCTGTTCGAGGCGGCTGCGCACGTGTTCGAGCAAGACGGCATCGGCGGCGCCAGCATCGAAGCGATCGCGGCGGCTGCGGGTTTTACCCGCGGCGCATTCTATTCGAATTTCAAAAGCAAGGACGAGCTGATCATTGCGATGCTCGAAGACCATGTCGAGCAGTCGATCCGCCGCAACATGGACATCCTCGCCCAGCACGACAATCTCGACGACTTCATCGCCGCGCTGAAGTCGATGGACCGCAGCAAGCAGGACCCGCTCGGCCGCTCGCCCCTCCTCCACATGGAGATGATCCTGTTCGTTGCGCGCGCCGAGAAGCGCCGGCCGGAACTGGCAAAACGCCTCCGCGCCCGGCGCAAGCTGATCGCCGACATCGTCGAGGCGACCTTGAAGGACAACGGCATGGGCGACACGCTGAACCCGCCCTGGATGGCCTCGGTGGTGCTGGCGCTGGAAGACGGCTTCCGCCTGCACCGGCTGATCGATCCGGACACGACGCCGGCCGACAGCTTTCTGCGCGCGATCACGGATCTGCGGCGCAGGACGGGATTGGCGTCGGGCTAAGCCTTTCGCATGCGCTAAACGGTCGCAGTGCGGGGAACGCGCAGCCGCGGTCGGCAAACGCGAAGCAGCGGAACGCGCGATCTCTTCAGCCGTCGCGATCAGCTACAAAGCTGTCGCCGGCAGTCGCCCAGCACGCAAGATAAACGTTCGTTTATCTTCATGACTCTTTGTCTCTCGCGAAGGCGCGCTTGCAACTTTTGCCCGTCGTTGATGTTGGCCCGAGATCACAACACCAACGAGGAGGAACGCACATGAAGAAGACCGCGCTGGTTCTCGCAACCGTCGGGACACTCGGCGTGAGCGCCGTAGCGGCACCAAAGCCCGCGGAAGCCCACTGGCATGGTGGCTTCGGCCCAGCGCTGGCCGGTGGATTGGTCGCCGGCGCCATATTCGGTGGCCTGGCCTCGTCCGCTTACGCGTATGGTCCGGGCTACGGCTACTATGGCCCGGGTTACGGCTATGCGCCTGCGTATTACGGCGGCTACTATCCCTGGGGCGGCTACACGACGACCTACTACAGGTACGCGCCGGCCTATTACGGCTACCGGTATCACCGCATCGTACGTCCGGCTTACGCTTACTACGGCGGCCCGTTCCCACGGCGGCACTTCTTTCACCATCGTTGGTACCATCACTGGTGATGTGAAGCGCCAAGACAGGCTCGGCACGGAAGGCTGAGCCCCCGACATCAAATATCGGGTCCAAGCCCAAGGCCGATTCCTTGGGCTTTGGCCGAGAGAGATCACGCGCGGCCGCGACAGGACCAGCGCAAGCGCAATCACAAACTCAAGGAGATCGAGATGAACATTGGAAAGAAAAAGTTCCTGCTGACCACGGCAGTGCTGCTCGCCGGCGTCAGCCTGGCGTCCGTGCAGGGCTCGGCGCAGGGCATGCGCGAAGGTGCCGGCGGCGGAACCTCCAGCGGTGGTGCTGCGGAACATTCCACCGGTGCGATGTCGCATGGCGCGGGCGGTGCTTCCCACAGCGAAGGCATGGCGCAGGACCGCGCCGGCGGCCGGGCCGAGGGTTCCTCCGCCATGCAGGATAGCAGGCGCGCCGCTGACAAGGGCGACAAGAGCGACAAGCAGACCGTGGGCCAGGCCCGCGATCGCGAGAATGTGCGCCAGTCTCAATCAGAGCATGAAAGGCAAGGCAAGGACCAGACCGTCGGACAGTCGCACAGCGATCGCGACCACGCGCGTCAGTCCAAATCCGAGAACGACAAGAGCGAACAGAAGAACCAGACCGTCGGGCAGAGCCGCGACGACCGCAAGCATCAGTCGCAGGGCGCAGAGCAGAACAAGAGCGCGACGACGGGCGCCAATACCAAGGACAACGCCCGGGACAAGAGTGCGCAAGACAAGGCTGCGCAAGACAAGAGCGCACAGGACAAGAGTGCTCAGGACAAGACGGCTCACGACAAGAGCGCACAAGAGAAGAATGCCCAGGGCAGGAATGCGCAGGCTCCGAACACCACCACGACCGGCGCGAACACCAAGAGCGACGCGCAGAACAAGAACGCGCAGGATCAGAGCAAGACCACCACCGGCGCAAACACGGGCAATAACAACACCCAGGGTCAGAGCGCGCAGGGCACGGCGACCGGCGCCAACACGCAAGGACAGGCCAACGCTCAGGCGCAGAGTCAGAACGGGACGACCCAGAGCATGTCCGGCCGCGTGCAGCTGAGCGCGCAGCAGGAGACACGGCTGCAACAATCGGTCCTGAATTCCCGCAATGTGGAGCGCGTGCGGGTCAACGACAACGCGATCAACTTCCGCGTCGATTCCGGCGTGGTGGTGCCGCAGAACATCTCGGTGATCTCGGTTGCGGATTATCCCGCGCTGATCGACGTCTATCCTGACTACCGCGACGACAGCTTCTTCGTCGTCGATGACGAGATCGTCGTCACCGACCGGAGCCGCCGGATCGTCGACGTCATTCCCGCCGGTCCGCGGACGCATTATGCCCGCCGCGGCAGCTCGAGCGACGGCAGCAGCAGCGTTGCCGCGCTCGATCTCAGCCCCGACGAGATCCGCGTCGTCCAGCGCGTCCTGATCCAGCGCGGCATGCTGTCCGGCGAAGCGGACGGCGTCCTCGGGCCGGAAACGCGCCGCGCGCTGATCTCCTTCCAGCGACAGGAAGGCTTCCAGGCCACCGGCTCGATCGACAGCCGCACCGTCGCTGCGCTTGGCGTATCCAATCAGATCAACGCCACGCAGGGTCAGTCGACGAGGGTCGGCCAGGGCGGGAATAACCAGTCGATGCCGCAGAACACGACCGGACAAAGCACCGGTCAGAGCAACGCGCCGGCGCAGCAGAACCAGACCACGGGTCAGGCTCCGCAGAACCAGCCGTCCACATCTGGCCAGGCGCAGCAGAACCAGCCCGCGAACTCGGGCCAGGCCAGCACAAAACCGCCAGCAGGCCAGACCACCGGCCAGGCCCCAGCGCCGAGCGCCAACCAGTCGACCAGTCAGCCCAGCACCAACCAGAGCACGCAGACTGGACAGACCAACCAGAACAATGCCCCGCCGCCGTCGACGTCTGGGCAGCCGGCCAAGAAGTAACCCGGCCGGTGACGTCTCAAGCCCCGCCTCTGGCGGGGCTTTTGGCTGTCCTCAGCGCGATGCCGTGCTCAGGTTCTCGCCGAAGAACTTCCAGGTCTTGCCGTCGAACTTCGCCAGCTTGAACGTGTCGAACGTGGAATAGTCCGTTGGCGTCACCGAGACCGTGATGCCGGGCAGGAGAAGCGGCAGCGAGGCCTTGCTGATGTTGGTGGCCTGCTTCAAGACGTTTTCGCGTGTCAGCACGTCGCCGCAATTCTTCAGGATGAGCGCCGTGAACTGCGCGGAGGTGTAACCGACCTGGTTGCTGCCGTCGATCGGATTTCCGTCCGGATACCACTGCTTCATGAACGCCAGATAGTCCTGCACGCCCTGATCAGAATCCCATGCGGGGTCGCCGACGACCTTGAATGCCAGCGCCGTGATCAGGCCGGTGGACGCTTCCAACCCGGCTGGCTCGAGCACGCCGCCGATCGAGCTTGCAACCGACACGATGAAATGCGTCGGCTTCCAGGCGAGATCGGTGACCTTGCGGATCGCCTGCGCACCGAATTTTGGCGTGGCGATCGTCATCAGGACGTCGGCACCGGCGCTCTTCAGAGTGACGATCTGGGAATCGATCGTGGGATCGGTCACCTCATAACTGAGCTCCTTGATGATGAGATCAGCCTTCTCGCCGAGGCCCTCCTTGAAACCCTTCAGGTAGTCCTTGCCGAAATCGTCGTTCTGATAGATCACGCCGATCTTCGCGTTGGGAAGCTCCTTGAGGATGTACTTGGCGTAGATCTTGGCTTCCTGCGCGTAAGGCGGATAGAACGGCGTCGTCCAGGGAAAGCTCTTCGCATCGTTCCACTTCGAGGCGCCGGTCGAGATCAGCAGGTGCGGAATGCGCTTGCCGTTCAGATATTTCTGGATGGCGGAATTCGTCGGCGTGCCCAGCGAACCGATGTCGGCCAGGATCTCGTCCTGCTCCACGAGCTTGCGCGTCTGCTCCACCGTCTTCGGCGGGCTGTAGCCGTCGTCCATGCTGAGGAAGTTGATCTTGCGGCCGTTGATGCCGCCCTGGCTGTTGATCATCTTCCAGTAGGCGGCCTCCGCCCTGCCCTGCGTGCCATAGGCCGACGCCGGCCCGCTATAAGGCATCGTCTGCCCGATCTTGATCTCGGTATCGCTGGCGCCGGGATCGTACTGCTTGTCGGCGGCGAAGCAGACCGAGCTCGATAGAATGCCGAAGCTGGCGACTGCCGCCACTGCAATGCAACAACGCATGAAACTTCTCCCTGTCGCGTCGCTGTTTGCGCGACGTCTGCGCGGATCATGATCTCGGCCCCGTGGAATGTCGACCCGTTAAGTCGCTCTGCTCGGGAGCCGCTTAGGCCGACCGTTTCACCGCATCGCGACCAGCCGCTGCGACATCGAGCCGGCCGAGCATCGCCCTCGCCTGTTCCGCGCAATGCTCGATCAGCCAGCGCTCGAAGGCGAAAGGCGCGAGCGCGGGGGCATAGAGGAAGCCCTGGATGACGTCGCAGCCGAGCTCGGCCAGCATCTTGCGCTGGCCTTCGGTCTCCACGCCTTCGGCTACGACGGTCAGGCCGAGGCCCTGGCCGACGCGCACGACGGCAGTCGCGATGGCGAGCGCGCCGGCATCCTTGTCGACGTCGCGCATGAAACTGCGGTCGATCTTCAGCTCGCGGATCGGCAGATGGGCAAGCCGGCTCAGGCTCGAATAGCCGGTGCCGAAATCGTCCACGGACAGGCCGATGCCGATCGCGCGGATCGCATGCATCGTCTCCAGCGCGGCAGCGCCGTCCTGCATGAAAGTTCCTTCCGTGATCTCGAGCATCAGCGCGTCCGGCGGCAGCGCGTGTTCGGCGAGGACGTCCTTGAGCCGCGCGGCCAGCGTGACGTTGCGGAAGTTGAGCGGCGACAGGTTGACGGAGACGCTGGGGACGTTGAGCCCGGCCCGGCGCCAGCGCGCCATTTGCCGGCAGGCCTCGCGCACCGACCACAGGCCGATCTGCTCGATCAGGCCGCATTCTTCCGCGAGCGGAATGAATTTCGCGGGCGAGACCTCGCCCAGCGTTGCATCGTGCCAGCGCGCCAGCGCCTCGACGCCGTGGACGTTGCCGTCGCTGGTGCGGATCTGCGGCTGATAGCTGAGCGTCAGCACCCCCTCCGCGACGGCCCGGCGGAGCGCGGCGATCATCGCCAGTCGCTGCTCGGCAAGCCCGTTCATCTCGGCAGAGAACATGCGATGGGTCGACCGGCCCGCCTGCTTGGCCATGTACATGGCGGCGTCAGCCTGCTGCATCAGCGTGTCGATGTCGGTGGCATGATCGGGATAGAGGCTGATGCCGATGCTGGCCGACATCGCCATCGGCTTCGACCCGAGCCGAAAAGGCGCGGCCAGGGCCTCGGCGATACGCGACGCGACGCGCTCGGCGCCCTCGGCATCGCGATGCGGCAGCAGGATGACGAATTCGTCGCCGCCGAGCCGGCCCAGCATGTCCTGAGGCCCGATCTGCTCGCGCAGGCGCTGCGCCAGCTGGATCAGGAGCTCGTCGCCGGCGGCATGGCCGAGCGTGTCGTTGACGTCCTTGAAACGGTCGACGTCGAGGAAGGCGAGCGCGACGTGGCTGCCGGTCGGACAGGCATCGATCGCGGTGGTGATCAGGTGCCGCAGCTGCGCGCGGTTGGGCAGGCCGGTGAGGATGTCGTGATAGGCGAGCCGCGCGATCTCGGCGCGCGCCTCCTTGCGCTCGATCGCGAAGGCGCCGAGGTTGACGCAGGCGTCGACGATGCGCCGGTGCCAGCTGCTCGGCGCGCGCCGCTCGCGATAGTAAAAGGCGAACGTCGCAATGACACGGCCGTCCTTGGCCTTGACCGGGGTCGACCAACAGGCACGCAAGCCGATCGCCAGCGGCATGGCCTTGTAAGGCTGCCAGCGCGAATCGGTGTCGAGATCTTCAGCCAGAACCGGCTCCCCGTAGAAGGCGGCGGTGCCGCAGGAGCCGACATCGGGGCCGATGGCGATGCCATCCAGTGCACGGGAATAGTCCTCGGGCAGGCTCGGGCCGCCAAGCGGGTGGATCAGGCCTGCGGCATCGACGTGCAGCAGCGAGCAGACGACGTCGGGCGCGATCTCCTCGACGCGGCGGCACAGCCGGTCGGCAATCTCCGTGATCGGCACCTCGTCGGCGAGCGCGCCCATGATGAGCTGCTGCAGCGAGCGCAGCTGTTTGCTCTCGGTGATGTCCTCGAGCAGCGCGAAGATGTGCTTGACGCGGCCCTTCTTGTCGCGGAAGGCGTCGATCCGGGCACACACCCAGATCTCCTCGCCGTGCTTGGTGTAGACCAGCGTCTCGACTTCGCCGCGCCGTCCGCCAGCGACGAGCCGCTTGAGGAGCCTGGCGATGGCCGTGCGGTTGGTGTGGCAACCGGCGATGAGTTCGGCCGCGCGCCGTCCCTCCGCCTCGGCGCTGGTGTAACCGAACAGCGTCGTGAAGGAGGAATTGACGTAGCGGATGTTCTGCTCGACGTCGGTGATGAGCACCGCGCGATTGGTCTGGTCCGAGACCGCGTTGAGCAGCCCGATCCTGACGCGACGCTCGGCGTCCGCGGTGACGTCGCGCGCGAATACGATGTGACGGCTCGCGCCGCCGATGGTCACTGAGGACAATGCGATCATCGCCTTGATCCGGCTGCCGTCGCGCCGCACCAGGCTGATCTCGTCGCGGAAATCCACGACCGGATCGGCCTGAAGGCATTTGAGAGTGAGAATTGCGGCATCGCCGCCGAGCGCGTCGGCGCGCGCCAGCTTCCAGATCCGCTCTGCGCCCGCATTGAAATGCGTGATGCGACGCGCGCCATCGACGATGACGATGCCGTCGTCGGCGCATTCGAGTGCCGCACGCAGCGCGTCAGGCATTTCGGTCTCAGGGGCGTGGCGCGCTGGCATCGTCGGATCCGGATCCACCGCAAAGCTGCGAAAATCGGCCCGAGGCTAACGCTTCGATGGTGTCCAAGACGTTCTTGCAACCCGCCGGCGTTCGGCCAAGCCGCGACATGCTTAAGATTCCGCGAAAGCCGCCGAGGCAATGCGGCGCAGACGGAACCCGTTCGGCGCCACAAGCCCGTGCAGCCGGCCGATGGGCTCACGCGGCGTTTATTCAGAGACGGTCACGCCCTCCGCGTCCAGCGGTCGGCGTTGACGGCGCCCTGCGGGGCCTCGCCGTTGATGATGGCATCAACCTGCCGCACCGTTTCCAGCGACTGGTACTCGATCGCCTGCGGCGTCAGGCCGCCGACATGCGGCGTCGCGACGACGTTGGGAAGCTTTGCCAGCTCCGGCGTCGGCATCTGGTCGGGCGCGCGGCCGACATCCATCGCGGCACCGGCGATGCGTTTCTCCAACAGCGCCTTCGCGAGCGCGGCCTCGTCGACGAGATTGCCGCGCGAGAGATTGATGAAGACGGCATGCTTCTGCATGCGCGCCAGCGCCGCCTCTCCGATCAGTTTTTCGGTCTGCTCGTTGGCAACAGCAAGGCAGACGACGAAGTCCGAAGCCCCGAGCAGCTCGTCGAGGCCGACTTGCCTGATCGCGCTGTCGCCGACATCGGCGAAGGGATCGGAGACCAGCACCTCCATGCGCATCACCTTGGCGATTTCGGCGAGATAGCGCCCGATGCTGCCATAGCCGATGATGCCAATCCGGCTGCCGGCGAGCTGCCGGCCCATCCGCGCCTCCGGCTTGCGGCCCGCCTGATAATCAGCTGTGGCCCGCGACACGCCGCGCGAGAGATCGACCATGAAGCCGATCGCCAGCTCGGCCACCGCCTGCACGAAGCCCGGGCCGGCGCGGGTCACCAGCACGCCGGCTTGCGAGGCGGCTTCGACATCGACGTTGCGGATGTCGACGGCGCAGCGGACGAAGGCGCGCAGGCGCGGCAGCTGCGCAAATATCTCGCCGCGGCCTTCAGTCATACGATCGGCGACGATGATGTCGGCGTCCTCGGCCACTTTGACGAGGTTAGCCGAGTCGAGCGCCTGGTCGCCCTCATGCAGGATCACATCGGCAAGGGCGCGCAGGCCGTTCAGGCTGCGATCGCCGTAATAATTGCGGCGCATCTCCGGCGTGTGGGCCAGCAGGACTTTCACGGCAGCACTCCTTCAGTAGCCGAATGCGCGCGGCAGCGCGGTCGAGAGCCATGGCACGAAGGCGATCACGAGCAGGCAGAGGAACAAGAGGCCGAGATAGCCCAGGATCGGCTTTACCGTCTGCTCGATCGGCACGTTGCCGATCAAACATGCGCCGTAAAGGCCGAGCCCGAGCGGCGGCGCGAACAGGCCGATGCCCATCGCGATGACAAGCACCACGCCGAAATGCAGGGGATCGATGCCGAGCTGCACCGCGACCGGCAACAGCAGCGGCCCGAAGATGATGAGCGCGGCCGCGCCTTCCAGAACCGAGCCCATCACGATCAGCACAGCGATCGCCAGCAGCATGAACAGCCAGATGCCCGAGGTCCTGGACAGTCCCAGCATGAACTCGCCGACCGCATGCGGCACCTGCTGCAAGGTCAGCGTGAATGCGAGAGACTGCGCGGCGGCGACGATGAACAGCACCAGGCCTGCACGCGTGGCCGCCTGCACGAAACTACGCGCGGCCGATCTGAGGTTGAGCTCGCGGAACACCACGCTGCCGACGACAAGGGCGTAGGCGACGGCAAAGGCGGAGATCTCCGTGGCCGTGGCGAAGCCGCTCTTGAAGCCGAAGAAGATCATGAAGATCAGCCCGAACGAGGCGAGCGCGCCGCTCCACAGGCCCGAAACCGGCACCTGCGGCTCGACCTCTTCGGCGTCATCAGGCGGCTTGCCTGAGATGATGGAGAACGCGATCAGCACCGCCGCCATCAGCGCCGCCGGCAGCAGCCCTGCCATGAACAGGCCGCCGATCGAAAGGTTCGCGACGAAGCCCAGAATGATCAGGTTGATGCAGGGCGGGATGGTCTCCGCCATCACCGCGGACGCGGCGAGCAGCGCCACCGCACTGCCCGGATTCTGCCTCGAGCGGCGCGCCGCCGGGATCAGCACGGAGCCGACGGCGGCGACATCGGCCATCTTCGAGCCCGAGATGCCCGAGAACAGCACCATCGAGGCCACCATCACGACGTTGAGGCCGCCGCGCATGCGACCGACCACGCGCTGCAACAGCTCGATCAGCCGCACCGACATTCCGTTGGCTTCCATGAGGTAGCCGACGAGGATGAAGAACGGGATCGCCAGCAACACGAAATTGTCGATGCCGCGCGCCATCTGCTGGGCGAAGATCACGCCGGGCAGTGCGCCCTCGACCCAGATGAAAATCAGGGCGGCCAGCGCCAGCGCGAAACCGATCGGCAAGCCGCCGAACAGCGTGGCAAAGAAGCCGATCAGCATCAGCATGCCCGCCGATGGCACCGATGAAGGGGACAGGTAGTCCCAGATGAGATACAGGCCGGTCACCACAGCGATGGCGATCAGGCCTTCGACGATGTCCGGAAGCGGCCGCGCGCAGAGATGATCGATGGCGAACACCGTCATGAACAACGCGCCGATGCCCATCGGATAGAAAGTGAGCTCCAGCGGCAGGCCCGAACCGGTGGTCTGCCCTGATGTCAGCGAGCCCAGCTTGATCGCGTTGTAGGCGACATAGGCGGAGATCAGCACGACGAGCACGGCGCTGGCGGCATCGACCAGCGTCCGCAGCCGCAGCGGCAGCAGATCGCGGAAGAAGGACACGCCGACATTCTCGCCGCGCGCGAGCGCGCTTGCCGCGCCGAAGAAGGCGGAGCCGACCATCAATCCGCGCGCGACGTCGTCGGACCATTCGACGGGCGCATCGAAGAAGAAGCGCAGCAGCACGGAGCCGCAAACGACCGCGAGATCGGCGGCCAGCAGAACGGCCGCGATCGCGTCGCTGCAACGCAGCAGCAACGCGATGCCGCCGTTGCGGCGGCTCGGGAGCGGTACGGCTTCTGCCACCACCATCTCAGGCTTGGGTCGAACGAATGATGTCGATGACCGCCTTGGACTCCGGCCGCGCCTTGATGAAATTGTCGGTCTGCGGCGCCACCCGCTTCTTGAAGGCCTCGCGGTCGCACTCGGCCACCGTCACGCCCTTCTCGGTGAGCGCCGCCAGTGCCTCCTTCTCGACCGCGAGCCCATGGGCGCGCGTGTCGACCGCCGCTTTCTTCGCGGCGTCGAGGAAGCCCTCGCGCAGCTTCGGATCCATGCGGTTGAACGTCATGTCGCTGAAGTAGATCGCGAGCGGCGAGAAATTGTGCTGCGTCAGCGCGTAGAATTTTGCCGTCTCATAGAACTTGCTGGCGAGGATCGTCGGCGGATCGTGCTCGAGACCGTCGAGCACGCCGGCCTGCAACGCCGTGTAGATTTCGCCGAACGCCAGCGGTGTCGCGGCGGCACCCATCAGCCGCAGGCATTCCGTGATGACGGGATTGGGTAGCGTTCGGATCTTGAGACCCGCGAGATCCTCCGGCGTCTTCACCGGCTTCCTGGCGAGCACGCTGCGCGAGCCGAAATTGTAGGCCCAGGCGATGATGCGGATGTTGCTGCCCTTGAGCAGCGCATCCTCGATCGGCTTGGCCGCGCCGGCCTCGAACGCCTTGGTCTGCTGCGGAAAGCTCGAGAACAGAAAGCCGAGATCAAAGGTGCCGACCAGCGGCACCAGATTGGCTGATATCGACGAGCCCGACACCATGAGATCGATGACGCCGAGCTTCACCGAATTGATGACGTCGATTTCCTGGCCGAGCTGGTTATCCGGGAAGAAGGCGACCTCAACTTGGTCGCCGAGCCCGTTGCCCTTCAAATTCTTGACGAGGTTGTCGTAGTAGACGCGGCCGTTGGCGAATTTGGGATCGTTCGGCAGCGAGGAGGAGCATTTCAGCTTCAGCGTCGCAGCCTCCGCGCGGCCGATGATGGCGGGAGAGAGCACGAGGCCGGCGGTCAGCGCGGTCGACGACTTGAGGAACGTGCGCCGGCTGAATGGCACGATGGTCATGGTGTCTCTCCCCGATATTCTTGTTTTGTTTTGCAGCCGCGGTCGTCGCCACGGCCTGTTGCGCGGAGAGTATGGCCAAAGCGACGGGGCAGGCAAGGCTCGCGGCTGGGGGCGAGGCGAGCGCGCAAGTGGCAAGCGCGCGGCAAAGATGGCTGGGGAATGCCTATGATTGCCGATGTTTTCAGCCATGCTGCAACGCGACCGAACGACGGGCTGCAAGATTGACGTAGATCGATCCAATTCAGGTATGGATCGATGCCGAACGCAGATCGATGGGCAGGCAGCAAAAAGCTGCGGGACCGAGATCCCGCAGCTCTCGCATTTCAATGATACGACTGACGTCAGCGGGACGACGCGATGCTCAGCTGTCCGTTCGCCGCCTCGACATCGCGCGAAGGCCGCAGCGCGAAGGCCCCATCGCCGAGCAGCGCCTGCGCGGCCAGTGCGATCGCCCAGAACGCCGGGTATTCCCAGCCGCCCTTCGGATTGGTGAAGAAGAAGCCGGCGGCACCATGCACGGTGAAGATCGCGCCGAGCAGGATCGGGATGCCGGCAAGCGCCGCATAGCGGGTCCACAGTCCGAGGATCAGGGCAATGCCGCTGAGAACTTCCACGGTCATGACGAGGTAGGCGAGCTCGGGCGGGAAGCCGAGGCTGCCAAAGAACTTTGCAGTGCCTGCGGGGGTGAAAATGAACAGCTTCAGGCCAGCGTGGGCCAGGAACAACGCCCCCAAGGTCACGCGCAGCACCAGCGCGGCGTAGGGAGCGGTACGGGAATCGATCATAGCGGTCTCCATTGTTGGCCGCTGTATGATCTATTCTCAGGAGAATGATAATACGCTATTTTAGAAATATACTTCACACTATTGGAGTGAAATAAATGCTCGACCGCCTGACCAGCCTGGAGGTCTTCGCCAAGGTGGCGGCCAACGGCAGCCTGTCCGGCGCGGCCCGGGCGATGGGCCTGTCGCAGACCATGGTCACCAAGCATGTCGCCGCGCTGGAGGCGCGGCTCGGCATCAAGCTGTTCCACCGCACCACGCGGCGGCTGTCGATCACCGAGGCCGGCCGCCTCTATCTCGAGTCCTCGGAGCGGATCCTTGCCGACATGGAGACGGCCGATGCCGCGGTCGCGCGCGAGCGCGTCGAGCCGCGCGGATCATTGCGGGTCAACGTGCCTGTCGTGTTCGGCACAAGGCAGATCGCGCCGCTCATTGCGGACTTCTCGGAACGCCATCCCGAGGTCACGCTCGAGCTCGGCCTCAATGATCGTCTCGTCGATCTCGCCGAGGAAGGCTGGGATCTCGCGATCCGCATCGGCAAGCTGCGCGACTCCGCGATGGTGGCGCGCAGGCTCGCGCCGAACCGGCTGGTGGTCTGCGCTGCGCCGTCCTATCTGGCCAAACACGGCACGCCGCGCAGCGTGGCCGACCTCGCCGCGCATAATTGCCTCGGCTACACGCTCTCCCAGCAGGCCAGCGCGGCGGAATGGCTGTTCGGCGCGGAAGGTGAGATCCGCGTCCAGGTCTCCGGAAACCTGCGTGCCAACAATGGCGATGCGCTGCGTGCGGCGACGCTGGCCGGCCTTGGCCTCGCGCGACAGCCGACCTTCATCGTGGCCGACGATCTGCGCGCCGGCACGCTGGTGGCGCTGCCGCTCGACCAGCCGGAGATGCAGTCCTCCGCGGTGCACGCGGTCTACCTGCCGGATCGTCGTCCGCCGGCGAAGGTGCGCGCCTTCATCGATTTCCTCGCCGCGCGCTTCGGGCCAGAGCCCCCTTGGGATCGTGGACTGTTTTGACGTGGCAATGACGCGTCAGCTCGGCAGATGCCTCCCCGATCTGCTCGAGCGTGAGCTAGCGCACAGACAGAGCAATGGCGGTCGACTAGAGAAGGAGGCATCCTCGCGCCATTGCCGATGGAGGTGACACCATGCGCCGCCCACTTCTTCGTCAATTAGTTCTTGCCTCCGGTCTCGTTGCGCTCACTCAGTTGATGACGCCGTCCCAGGCTGCAGCCGAAGCCCGGCTCGCGCTGGTGATCGGCCAATCCGCCTATCGTACGGTGCCGGAGCTGCCCAATGCCGCCAATGACGCCAAGGGCATGGCCGAACTGCTCGGCAATGCCGGCTTCACCGTCACCGCAGCGCCGAACCTCGCGCAGAACGAGATGCGCCAGGCGATCTCGGACTTCGCCGGCAAAGTCAGCGCCAGCGGCGCCGACACCATCGCGCTGGTGTTCTATGCCGGCCACGGCCTGCAGATCGACGGCGAGAACTATCTCGTGCCTGTCGATCTCGATCCCAAGCGCGAGGCCGACATTCCGCTGCAGGGCGTGCGGCTCAACGATCTGCTCAATACGCTCGGCGCGCTGCCGACGCGGGCCCGCATCTTCATGCTCGATGCCTGCCGCAACAATCCCTTCCCGGCGCTGTCAGGCGCCGGCCATGGCCTCGCCATCGTCGACACCAAGGCGGGTGCACCGGGCTCCTTTATTTCATATTCGACCTCGCCAGGGGCCGAAGCCGAGGACGGCTCGGGCGCCGACAGTCCCTACACCACGGCCGCACTGACCGTCGCCAGGCAACCGAACATCCCGATCGAGGAAGTGTTCAAGCGCATCCGCATCGCGGTGGCGCAATCCACCGACGGGCGGCAGATCCCCTGGGAAAGCTCGTCGCTGACCACAGACTTCAGGTTCTTCGGCGAGAGCAGCAACCAGCCGCCTGCTGCTCCCGGCGCCAACGCGATGGCGCTCGCCAGCGCCACCCGCAGCGTCGAGGACTGGCGCAAGGATCTGCAGGGCAAGGACGCCAAGGTCGCCTATGATCTCGTGATCGCCGACGACACCGTGCCTGCGTATCAGGCCTATATCGAGCTGTACGCGCAGGACATCCGCACCCCGCGGCTGCGCACGGTGCTGGAGCGGCGGCGCCAGATGCTGGCATGGGACCGCGCGGTGGCGATCAACACCCGCGCCTCCTACGAGGCTTATCTCGCGAATTGGGACAGCAGCGATCTCGCCGCCACCGCGCGCCGGCTGCTGCTCCGCGTGCAGAACCGCAATTATGCCTTGCCGGTTGCGGCCGCCGCTGTCCCGGTTGCCGTCGCCATGGCGCCGACCTGCCCCTGCTCGGCCCCGACGCCGCCGGCCACGCCGATCAATCCGACGGTTGCGCCTGTCATCAAGAAGCGCGTCGACGACACGCCACCGCCGGCAAAGCGCAAGGTCGTCGACACGCCGCCGAAGCGCCGGCCACCGCCTGACGAGGTTGTCGTCGAACGCGCGCCGCCGCAAGGCCCGCCGCCCGGCGCCGTGATGCAAGGCATCGGCATCGGGATTGGCATCGGCATGGGGATGGGCGGCGGCGGCCGCGGCGGCGAGATGGGGCACGGCGATTACGGCCGCAGTAACAGATACTGAGATCACCGATCGCGAAGCGGAGGGCGAACTTGCCCTCCGTCATTGCGAGCGGAGCGAAGCAATCCAGAGTCTCTTTCCGCGGAGGGATTCTCGATTGCTTCGCTCCGCTCGCAATGACGATAGAGAGGCCGCACCCTGCCTCTCTTCCGGAAATGCTGTAGTCTGATCGACAGACTCAGGACGTTCGGGGATTTTTCGTCGATGCCAAACGACGCCAAGCACGCATGGCCGGTCTTCCGCTCGCTCGCATCCTATTCCCTGCCCGGCGACCTCTTGGCGGGGCTGACGCTCGCGGCCATCGCGATCCCCGAGCAGATGGCGACCGCGAGGCTCGGCGGCTTCGCGCCGCAGATCGGATTCTTCGCGTTCATGGCGGGCTCGCTCGGTTTTGCGCTGCTCGGCGGCAATCGCTTCCTCTCCTGCGGCGCCGATTCCACGATCACGCCGATCTTTGCCGGCGGCCTTGCCGCGCTCGCAGCGGCCGGCTCGCCTGAATATCAGAGCCTTGCGATCGCGCTGGCCTTGATGGTCGGCGCGATGATGCTCGCCGGCGGCTCGTTCCGGCTCGGCGGCATCGCGAACCTGTTGTCGATGCCGGTGATGATCGGCTTTCTCGCCGGCATTTCCGTCCATATCATCGTGTCGCAATTGCCTGGCGTGCTGGGCCTGGAATCGCCAAGCGGACCGACGCTCGATCGCATCGGCGTGCTTGCAACCGAGATCGGCCGCACCAATCCTGTCACGTTCTGCATTGGCTTCGGCGTGCTGGCGGTGGTCTTCGTTTCCGAGAGCATCAGCCCGAAAATCCCGGGCGCGCTGATCGGGCTCGTTGCCGCCACGCTGGCGACGATCGCGCTCGGCCTCGAGAGCAAGGGCGTCAACGTCGTCGGCGTGGTACCCGGCACGCTGCCGCGGCCGACCTTCCCTGATCTGGCGCCGGAGCTATGGGTCCGACTCGTTCCCCTCGCCTTCGTGATCACCGTCGTCGTGATGGTGCAGACCGCGGCCACCACGCGGTCCTTCCCGTCCGATCCCGACAAGCCCGCCGATGTCGATCGCGACTTTGCCGGCGCCGGCGCCGGCAGCGTATTATCGGGTCTGTTCGGCGCGTTCCCGGTCAACGCCAGCCCGCCGCGCACGGGCATCGTCGCCGAGACGGGCGGACAATCGCAGCTCGCAGGGCTTGCGGCGGCCGTGATCGTGCTGTTGTTGCTCGCCCTCGGAACGGGATTGTTGCGCCATGTGCCTGACGCAGCCCTCGGCGGCATCCTGCTGTTCGTCGCGCTACGGATCATCCGTGTGAAGCAGATCGTCACGATCTACCGCCAGTCGTTCAGCGAATTCCTGCTGATCGTCACCACCGCCGCACTGATCATCGTGCTGCCGATCCAGCAGGGCGCATTCCTGGGCATCATGCTCTCGCTGCTGCACGGCATCTGGAGCACCATGCGCGCCAGACTGGTTGAGTTCGAGCGCGTGCCGGGCACCACGATCTGGTGGCCGGCGCATCCGCATATCACCGGCGAGCGCGTCAATGGCGTCGCGGTGATCGGACTTCAGGCGCCGCTGTCCTTCCTCAACGCGCCGGCTTTCCGCAGCGACGTGAGCAAGGTCATCACGGCAGCCACGCCGCAATTGCTGGTGCTGGAGGCGAGTGGCATGGTCGAGATCGACTTCACCGCCGCGCAGATCCTGCTCGACATCTTCAAGGCGTGCAGCGCGCAAGGCGTCACGGTCGCGGTGGCCCGGCTGGAATCGGTGCGCGCACAGGACGCGTTCGAGCGTTTCAAATTGTTCGATGTCCTGCCGAGGGAGCACGTCTTCCACAGCGTGGACGAGGCCGTGCACAGACTGGCGAAGTAGCGCCTGATCGCATTGCATTGGCCCGCTTGCACCTCTCCGCTTGCGGGAGAGGTCGGCGCGGAGCGCCGGGTGAGGGCTTTTTCCTGTTGGGGATTGTCCCGATGAGGAGAGAACCCTCTCCCCAGCCCTCTCCCGCAAGCGGGAGAGGGAGCGCACCTTGCTTCGTGGAAGCGATCGCGGTTACTGCGCCAGCCCGGGATGATCCCGCTGCGCCGTTTCGCGGATCCAACTGGCGTGGATCGCGCGGAACAGGATCTGCGCCGTCTTGAGGTCGTTCGCGGTCATGCAGAGATCGACGATGCGATGCACCGCGTCGTCGCGTATCAGGCCGTCGGATATCTTCATCGCAATTTCCATCGCGACCTTTGCGGCGCGCTCATAGCGCGCACTCTCGCCGTCGTCGTTTCGCGCGGAGCCGGCGGCGCTCTGGGCCGCAGCATCACAAATGGCGCGGATGCGCGCGGCGGCTTCGATGTCGCCGAGCGGCCATTCGATCGCTTCGTCCCAGATGTCCTTCCGCGCCTTGCGCGCGAACCACTTCATCGCCATTCCACGCCGTCTTCCGCTTCAGGCCCACTCAGCATAGATCGGCGAGACGATTTTTGCACCACGCCCCGTCGCCGAGCGCATTCAGGATGTTCGACGTGGTCCGATGGACTCGAACTGCGCCTTCTGCTCGTCGTTCAGCGTCGCGTAAAAATCCTCCAGCGCCGCGCGTACCGACTTGACGCCCTCGAGCATGATTTCGAGCCGCTTGCGGACCGCGGCCATGCGCGCCGGCGGCGTCATCACGTCGCCAGGCTGACACGCCGCCTTCAGAGATGAGCTGACCTTGGCGCTGGTATCCTGAAGCACCTGCAGCGCGGCGCGCTGGGTCTCGTTGGGATGCAGCCTCGCCTCGATGTCGGCGCCAGGCCAATCGAGCGCAGAGGACGCTCCGCAATTCTGGACCAGCGATCCCCCGCTATCGTTGGACGCCGTGGCATGACGCTGATCCTCGGCCAGCGCATTGAAGCGCGCCTTCTGTTCGTCAGTGAGTGAGCCGTAGAATTTGTCGAGGGCAGGTTGAACGAGATCGACGGCCTTCTCCATCGCCTCGATGCGCAGCTGCATCGCTGCCAGCCGGCCGGGCGCGGTCGCGGCGACTTGCGTCGGGCAGGAGGCACGGATCATCCCGGCCGCATCGATCGAAGCATTGCTTAGCTCGTCAAGGCTTGCGCCTTGCGCTTCGGTCGGTTGCACCGCTGCGGCAATCTGGTCGATCGGCAGACCGACGATTTCGCGTCGGTCGCTGCCGCAAAGCTGATCAAGCGCAACGCCTCGCGCATGTCGCCGCCCCTGCGGTCGCTGCGGCAGATAGGTCGCGAGACCGTCGTAGCCATAGGGGCCGAAGATGCCGGCATAGATGTCCGGATAACCGTAGCCCCAGAAGCCGAGACCGTCGCCCCAGATCGCGTAGTCGTAGAAGTCGTTATAGGCGAACGGCCAGAACAACGGTCCGACCCAGCCATAACCGCCGCCCGGATGCTGCCACCATCCGCTGCCGGCGCCTTGCCAGCCCGCCAGCGCGGCGGCCGCTGCGATCTGGGCTCGCGCCGCCGGATTGCCGATCAGCCGGCCATTGCGGAAGGTACCGGCGTGGAAGTTGAAGGCGTTACGCAAATTCGCAGGGCGGACGGCTGCATTACGGATCTGACCGAAGCTCGGCCCACCATGTCGAGCTCCTGTTGCGAGGTGGAGTCCGCCATGATGCCCTCCCCCGCCATGCGCGTGCCCAAAGCCATGACCGCCAAAATGGCCGCCACCAAAATGGTGGCCGCCGCCGTGACCGCCTCCGTGCCCACCGCCATGACCGCCACCGCCATGACCGCCGCCGCCATGACCACCACCCCCGCCCTTGCCCAGAGCCGTGCCGGCCAGCATGCATGCAAGCGCCATCACGGCAATTCCAATGACGGTTCGCAATATCCCATCCTCCCGCGAGTGCCATTGAGACGTGTCGGGAATTGGAACCGGCCCGCTTGCCGAAAGTTCCCGCGGCTGCGTTGCGACAGGCCGCTACGCTTCAGGCACGATCTTGCCGGGATTGAAGATGTTTTGCGGATCGAGCGCTTTCTTCAGCGCGCGCATCGCATCGAGCGCCTCGGGGCCGAGTTCCGCCTTGAGATATTTCTGCTTGCCCTGGCCGATGCCGTGCTCGCCGGTGCAGGTTCCGTCCATCGCCTGCGCGCGCTCGACGAGGCGATGCATGAACTCCTCGCCGCGCGCCATCTCGGCCGCATCGTTGGTGTCACACACCAGCGAGCAATGGAAATTGCCGTCCCCGACATGGCCGACGATCGGCGACAGCAGGTCGAGCCGCCTGAGATCTTCCTCGGTCTCGCTGACGCAATCGGCGAGCCGCGAGATCGGCACGCAGACGTCGGTTGCGACCACGCCGATGCTGTCGCCCGGACGCAGCGCCTTGACCGACCAATAAGCGTCGTGCCGCGCCTGCCACAATCTTGTGCGATCCTCCGGCTTGGTGGTCCAGGAGAAATCGCCGCCGCCGCACTCCCTGGCGATCTCACCGAAGGCCTTGGACTGCTCGGCAACCTCGATCTCGCTGCCGTGGAATTCCATCAGCAGCAGCGGCGTCTCCGGCAGCGTCAGCTTGGAATAGGCGTTGCAGGCCTTCACCTGCGCAGCATTGAGCAGTTCGATGCGCGCCACGGGAATGCCGGTCTGGATCGCCAGGATCACGGCCTGACACGCGCCGTGCACTGACACGAACGATACCGCGCCGGCCGCGATCGTCTCGGGGATGCCGCGCAGGCGGATGGTCAATTCGGAGATGATGCCGAGCGTGCCTTCGGCACCCACGAACAAATGCGTCAGGTCGTAGCCTGCAGATGATTTCTTGGCGCGCGTGCCCGTCGTGATGATCTCGCCGTCGCCACGGACGACCTTCAGCGCCAGCACGCTGTCGCGCATGGTGCCGTAGCGCACCGCATTGGTCCCGGAGGCGCGGGTCGAGGCCATGCCGCCGAGCGACGCATCCGCGCCGGGATCGATCGGGAAGAACAGGCCCTGGTCGCGCAGATGCTCGTTGAGCGCCTTGCGGGTGACGCCGGGCTGGATCACGCAATCGAGATCCTCGGCATGAACAGCGAGCACCTTGTTCATGTCGCGCAAATCGATCGAGATGCCGCCGGCGGGCGCGTTGACCTGACCTTCGAGCGAGGTGCCGGTACCGAAGGGAATGATGGGCACGCCGTTTTTCGCGCAGATCCGCACCACGTCCTGGATGTCGGCGGTCTCTTGCGCCATCACCACGCCGTCGGGCGGCTGGTTGACGATCCATGTCGTGGTATGGCCGTGCTGCTCGCGGACCGCCTGCGAGGTGATCAGGCGGTTGCCGAAGCGTGCGGCAAGCTGCTCCAGCGCGCTTGCGAGGGCTTTCGGCTCCGGCCGCGGCGGATTATTGGTGATAGCAGTACCCACGGATCGTCCTCCCGACAGAAGAAACCGTGGCAAAGGACATCTCACCGGTCAAGTCAAGCGACCGGACGCATAGGCAGGGAATGAGACATGCCGGAAAGTGCCGCCGCCAGGCCCGAGCCGTTCCGCTCATCGATCATGCAGATCGAGCCGCAATGGATCGACTATAACGGCCATCTCAACATGGCCTATTACAATGTGATGTTCGACCGGGCGATCGACCAGATGTGGCTGCAACTCGGGATCGGGCCTGCTTACATGAAGGAGCGCAACGGTTCGACCTTCACGGCCGAATGCCACGTGCGCTATCTGCGCGAGATCCATCTCGGCGATCCCGTGCAGGTCTCGGTCTGGCTGCTGGAGGCCGACGATAAGCGACTGCACACCTTCCAGGAACTGCGTCACGCCGCCGAAGGCTGGCTGTCGGCCACATCGGAAAACATGTCGCTGCACATCGACATGGGCTCTCGCAAGGTGGCGGCGTTTCCGCCTGACATTCGCGAGCGCATCGCGGCCGTCGTCAGGGCTCATGGCGCCGTGGCGCGGCCCGAGGGCATCGGCCGCAACGTGTCGATGCCCGCGAAGAGATAGCTAGGCTGCTGCTGCCGTCCACCCCTCCCCGTCGGGGAGAGGTGAAGATCACCGCTAGATCCTCCTGCCGCGGGCGAGCCCGACCACGGCGGAGACCAGGAACAGGACGACCGCGACGAAGAAGATGATCTTGGCGATTTCGATCGACGCGCCGGCGAGGCCGCCAAAGCCCAGGATGCCGGCGATCAGGGCGATAACCAGAAACGTCACAACCCAGCTCAGCATGGTCAAAACCTCTTGTTTGGTTGTCTGTCTGCGATGGCGCGGCTGAGGCGCCTCACTTGCAGAAACAATCGCCATCTCGGAACATTGGTTCCGGCCCGCTCGGCCGGGAAATTCGCCAACCCTCCCGGAACAAAATCAGCCCGCCGCGCACGTGGAAAACCGGCACGGCCGCCCCCATATTGGCGGCAATCCCTGTTATGAAGGCTCCCTTCCGCAACCCCGCGGTGCCATCGTGGGGCCAATGATTCGCATGACCGAGCCGAGCAAAATCCCAGGCGTACCCGACCACCAGCCCGCAGCCGGGGGCATCGCCGCGCGTGCACGCGCCTCCGTTGGCCCGAAATACCTCGCTGGCCTCAATCCGGAGCAGCGCGAGGCCGTCGAGACGCTGGATGGCCCGGTTCTGGTGCTGGCCGGCGCAGGCACCGGCAAGACCCGCGTGCTGACCACGCGCATCGCCCACATCCTGAGCCAGGGGCGCGCCCGCCCCGCCGAGATCCTGTCGGTGACCTTCACCAACAAGGCGGCGCGCGAGATGAAGCACCGGCTCGGCCAGATGCTCGGCCACGCCGTGGAAGGCATGCCGTGGCTCGGCACCTTCCACTCCATCGGCGGCCGCATCCTGCGCTTCCACGCCGAGCTGGCGCAGCTCAAGTCGAATTTCACCGTGCTCGATGTCGATGACCAGGTGCGGCTGTTGAAGCAGTTGCTGCAAGCCGACAACATCGACGACAAGCGCTGGCCGGCACGCATGCTGGCCGGCCTGATCGACGGCTGGAAGAACCGCGGCCTGACGCCGTCCCAGGTGCCCTCGGGCGAAGCCGCCGTCTTCGCCAATGGCAAGGGCGGCAAGCTCTATGCGAGCTACCAGGAGCGGCTGAAGATCCTGAACGCCGCCGATTTCGGCGACCTGCTGCTGGAGAACATCCGCATCTTCCGCGAGCACCCGGATATTTTGCGGCAGTATCAGCAGCGCTTCAAATTCATCCTGGTGGACGAGTATCAAGACACCAACGTCGCGCAATATCTGTGGCTGCGGCTGCTGTCGCAGGCGCCGTCGTCGACCACGCCAACTGTCATTCCGGGGCGCGTCGAAGACGCGAACCCGCAACCCAGCAGTCAGTCCGACGATCGAGATTCCGGGTTCGATGCTGCGCATCGGCCCGGAATGACGGAGCGCGCGGCGTTGGCGGCTGCCCCCGCATCTCCCACCAAAAACATCTGCTGCGTCGGCGACGACGACCAGTCGATCTATGGCTGGCGCGGCGCCGAGGTCGACAACATCCTGCGCTTCGAGCACGACTTTCCCGGCGCCAAGGTGATCCGGCTCGAGCGCAATTACCGCTCCACCGGCCACATCCTGGCTGCCGCCTCGCATCTGATCGCGCACAATGAAGGCCGGCTCGGCAAGACGCTGCGCACCGAGGACCACGACGGCGAGAAGGTCACGGTGACGGGCTCCTGGGATTCGGAAGAGGAGGCCCGCGGCATCGGCGAGGAGATCGAGCAGATCCAGCGCAAGGGCGAGAAGCTCAATGAGGTCGCCATTCTGGTGCGCGCGTCCTACCAGATGCGCGAATTCGAAGACCGTTTCGTCACGCTCGGCCTGCCCTATCGCGTCATCGGCGGCCCCCGCTTCTACGAGCGCGCCGAGATCCGCGATGCGCTCGCTTATCTGCGCGTCATCAATTCGCCGGCCGACGATCTCGCCTTCGAGCGCATCGTCAACGTGCCCAAGCGCGGCCTTGGCGATGCCACCATACAGTTGCTGCACGACCACGCCCGCAAGCGCCGCATTCCGCTGTTCGAGGCGGCGCGCGCGGTGGTCGAGACCGACGAATTGAAGCCGAAGGCGCGCGGTAGCCTGCGCGACGTCGTCGCCCAGTTCGACCGCTGGCGCGCCCAGCGCGAGGTGACCGCGCATACGGATCTCGCCCAGATCGTGCTCGACGAGAGCGGCTATACCGAGATGTGGCAGAAGGACCGTTCGGCCGACGCCGCGGGCCGGCTGGAGAACCTGAAGGAGCTCGTGCGCTCGATGGAGGAGTTCGAGAACCTGCAAGGGTTCTTGGAGCACATCTCGCTGGTGATGGACCGCGAGGGCGGCGCCGAGGACGACGCGGTGTCGCTGATGACGCTGCACTCGGCCAAGGGCCTCGAATTCGACAACGTGTTCCTGCCGGGCTGGGAGGAAGGCCTGTTCCCGAGCCAGCGCACGCTGGACGAACAGGGCCGCGCCGGCCTCGAGGAAGAGCGCCGGCTTGGCCATGTCGGCCTGACCCGTGCGCGGCGCCGCGCCATGATCTATTTCGCGACCAATCGCCGGATCCATGGCACCTGGTCGACTACGATCCCCTCGCGCTTCCTCGACGAATTGCCGGCGGCCAACGTCGAGATCACGGAATCCAAGGGTGGCTCGGCCTGGGGCGGCACCGGCGGCTACGGCGCCTCGCGTTTCGACGACATGGAGGCCTTTGGCTCGACCTATTCGACGCCGGGCTGGCAGCGTGCCCAGGCCAACCGCAACAAGGGCGGCGGCCGCAATGGCGGTGGCGGTCGCGGCGGCTTCGAGGACGAGGCCGCGACGTTCTCGTCCTCCTCGTCCTCAGGCCCCGATTTCGGCAGCTACTCCTCGCGCCGCCGCGGGCCGATGACGATCGAGGGCGAGCTGGTCGCCAAATCCACCGGCACGACCTCGGAATTCTCGCTCGCCGACCGCGTCTTCCACCAGAAATTCGGCTACGGCCGCGTCACCAGGATCGACGGCAACAAGCTCACCATCGCCTTCGACAAGGCCGGCGAGAAGAAGGTCGTGGACAGTTTCGTGCAGCGGGCGTGAATCCGACATGCCTCACTACGTTGCCATCATCGAAGCCGCCGGCACGGACGAATGCAGCATGTGGTTTCCCGACCTGCCCGGCTGCATTTCCGGTGGCGACGATGTCGATGAGGCCGTCGAGAATGCGCCCGAGGCGATCGCGTTCTATGCGGAGGAACTGGCCGCGGACGGCCGCGCGCTGCCCGCGCCGCGCACATTGGAAGAGCTCGAGGCCGATCCGGAATTTGCCGTCGAGATGGGGAAGCACACGGCCGTCCTGATCGAATTTCCTCCGCGCGACGATTCCGGGGAGTGAGGACGGTTCGCCGCACCGGCCGAACTCCAGGTCTGGGGCGATCAGCCCTTGACCATGGCGAACTTCCCCGTATCAGATGCAGCCATGGTCCGGGGCTTCATCACACTGGTTGTACTTGCATGGGGGATGCCGTCGCTTGCGACGGCGGAGACCATGAGCTTTGGCGATTCGATCGGGCTCTTGGCCAAGAGTTGTGGTGCGGAAATCGTCGCCAATTGCCGCGGCGTCAATCCTGATTCCACCCGCCTGAAGGAATGCCTGTCCCGCAACCGGGACGTGCTCTCCCAGCAGTGCCAGAGCAACTACCTCACGGTGTTCGACGCGATCCAGAAGCGCATCGCCGCCCGTGTCACGGTCGCAAACGCCTGCCAGCGCGAGATCGTCAAGGTTTGCGGCGGCTCGACCAAGGAGACCAGCAAGTCGATCCCCTGTCTGGTCTCGACGCCCAAGGGCATCAGCAACAACTGCGTGAAGGCCGTCGACGACGCGGGGTATCGATGATGCGCGTACCCGGGCACGTCACCGCCGGATTTGCCATCGCATTGGGTCTCGCTCTGCTTACAGGCGCGGCCGGCGCCCAGACGGCTCCGACCCGTGACGACATCGTCGGCAAGCTCGATCATTTCGAGGAGGGCGTCGAGCTCGATGTCCCCGCGCTGAAGCAGCAGGTGATGGAACGGGCCAAGACCCGGATCAAGAACGATCCGGGTCCGGTGAACCGGCCGCTGATCGCGCCTGACCTCGCCAAGCTGCCCGCCTTCAACGCCCAGATCCAGTTCGACGCCGACACCCCGATCATCCAGCCGGAATCCTACCAGACCGTCGGCCGGATCGCAGACGCACTGGTTAACGCCTCGCTGCTGCCCTACACGTTCCTGATCGTCGGCCACGTCGAATCCAATTCGAAGACGCGCGAAGCCAATGCGATCCTGAGCCAGCGCCGGGCTGATGCGATCCGCGACGTGCTGGTGAACACGTTCAAGATTTCGACCAAGCGGCTGCAGCCGATCGGCCTCGGCGAGGAGCAGTTCCTCGACCGCGCCAAGCCGAACTCTGCGGTCAACGGCCAGATGCAGATCCTGACCTTTGCCAAAGTGCCCGACGCTGCACCTGCGCATCCCCCTGCAGCGCCAGCGCCTGCGGCAAAAAAGCCCGCAAAGAGGCATTGAGCCACGGCGTTTGCGGCGGAACCCGCTGAAGTCAGGACGATTTTGTGACCTGTCTCACCGCGCGACAGCACCGCTTTGCGCGACATTAGCGGCGGTTTGTGCACTGCCCTCTCAGGTGCTATAGGCTGTCCTTCATCCTTCCCGATCCCGTGCCGACGAGACTGAAATGGCTGGCTATTTTCAACGCCAACTGGCCGATTATGTCGAATATCATCGCGATCCCTGGAATTGCGCGATGCACGTGGTCGGCATTCTCCTGCTCTTCACCGGCGCGACGCTGCCGCTGACGCGGGTCGCCTTTCCGATGTTCGGGGTGGAGGTGAGCCTGGCGGTGATTTTGGCGCTGCCCGTGCTGGCATACTGGCTGATGCTGGATGCCGGCGTCGGGCTTGGCATCCTCGCGTCGATGATCGTGCTGCTTTCGGTCGCAACCGCAATCGGCAATCAGGTCTCGACCGCCATGATGTGGTCGATTTTTGCGGTGCTCATCGGTCTCGGCGTTGCGTCCCAGATCGTTGGCCACCGGGTATTTGAGCAACGGCAGCCGTCGATGGTCGATCATCCCTCGCATTTCCTGCTTGGACCGATGTTCGTCATGGCAAAATTATTCATTGCATTGGGCTTCCGTCGCGACCTTGCCGCGATTCTGGCGCCTGTTCCGACCAATTCCCTTTCGACCCGTTAGTTCTAGAAGCGAAACAGCAAACCTTCTGCATGACTCTCGCACTGGTTACCGGTGGCAGCGGCTTCATCGGACAGCATCTCGTCGAAGCGCTCCGCGCCCGTGGGCAGCGGGTACGTGTTCTCGATGTCCGGCCGCCGGCGACCGCGAATGCGGACGTCGAGTATGTGCACGGCTCGGTGCTGGACGCTGCGACGGTGGATGCTGCGGTTTCCGGGGTAGATCAGGTCTATCACCTTGCCGGCCTGCCCGGCATGTGGGTCGCCAACAAGCAGGATTTCCATGACGTCAATTTCCGCGGCACCGAGGTCGTGCTTGCGGCGGCGATGAAGCGCAACGTCTCGCGCTTCCTGCATTGCTCGACGGAATCGATCCTGTTCCCCTACGCCGATCTCAACGGCGTTGCGGCCGAGGAGGCGCTGCAGCCGGCCGATGCGATGCCCGGCGCCTATACGCGCTCGAAGTCGCTCGCCGAACATCATGCCGCCAAGGCGGCGGCGAGCGGCTTCCCGCTCGTGATCGGCACGCCGACCATGCCGATCGGCGCGGCCGACCACAATCTGACGCCGCCCACCGCGATGCTGTGGTACTTCCTCCAGAAGAAGGTGCAGCCGCATCTCGACTTCCTGGTCAATCTCGTCGACGTCCGCGACGTCGCCATGGGCCTCGTGCTGACGATGGAGCGCGGCCGCATTGGCCAGCGCTACATCCTCGGGGGCGATTGCGTCAGGCTGGGCCAGATCCTGCGGATGATGTCGGCGATGAGCGGACGGCGACACTATCCGGTCGTCGTTCCCGGCAAGATCGCCGAGCTCTCGGCGATCATGCTCGAGAAGATCTCCGATCGCATCACGCGCCGCCCGCCCAACGGCACTGGCGAGGGTGTGCGCATCGCGCTTGCCGCGAGCGACCTCTCGATCGCCAAGGCCCGCACCGAGCTCGGCTATGCGCCGCGGCCGATCGAGCCGGTGCTGCGCGAAACCATCACCCATCTGCTCGCCCGCAACGGCCAGCAGCCCTCCGGCGCCATCAAGCATCACGCGCTCTCCTCGCGCGCGAGCTAAGGCCGCCGCCCAAACCAAAGAACCTTTCCGCATGTCCTTCGATTTCAGCAAGCTTCTCTCCGTCGCCTGGGGCGGCTGGACCACGACCTGGCCGACCGAACTCCTGGCTCTGATCTGGCTCGCCTTTCTCGCCAGCTGGGTGGGCGCCTCATTCTGGCAGGGGCGGACCAAGAAGCAGGTCATGACGCTGGAGTCGCAGCGCTATCGCCTGCCGATCCTGGTCGGCGGCATCCTGTACACGCCGTGGATTGCGGCGGCGCTGGGCTGGAAGCCGCTCTGGGTGCTCGGCAACACCGGCATCACCCTCGCCGCGGTCCTCTCGATCGCCGGCATCGCCTTCGCCTGGTGGGGCCGGCTGCATCTCGGGAAATTCTGGTCGAACACCATCACACACAAGGAAGACCACCGCGTCATCGACACCGGTCCCTACGGCATCGTGCGTCACCCGATCTACACGGGGTTGATTTTCGGCATGCTCGTCACCGGCTTCGCGATCGGCGGCGTCACGACGATCCTCGGCGCGATCCTGATCTCGCTCGGCATGTGGCAGAAGGGCCGGATGGAAGAGGTATTCCTGTCGAAGGAGCTCGGCGAAGACGCCTACGGCGCCTATTGCCGCCGCGTGCCGATGATCATCCCGTTCACGTCGCCGCGGTGAGCGCGGCGTTCTCTAGCCGCACCTCAGGATGAGGGGGAACTCCCCTATGCAAATTCGATCAGCAGCCATTCCCAGGGAATAGCCACCCTGTGAGTTCCGCCCCGGTTGACCTTTTGACCGCCAGCCAGTTGGATGCGCGCGCAAAAAGGCACGACGACGTTCCATCGTCGATCTGGAGAGATCGACGACGGGCCTGAGCCCGCGCGGGGCTTGGTGCGGTCGGACGTTGGACTGAACAGCATGTTCCACAGGGGCTTTCCCATGAGTTTTTCCAGCATCTTTGCGCAGTTCGTCGCGTTCGTTGGCGGCGTCGCGCTGCAATGGCGCAAGCTCTCGGGCGCCGCGCCCGCACCCGCCTGGGGTCAGGCGCCCGCCATTCCCGAAGCCAAGCCGCAGGGGGCGCTGCCCACCTTGAAGATGCCGACCGCCAGGGGCTGGAGCCAAGGCCAAAAGCCGACGGTCGCGGCGGGGCTCAAGGTCAATGCGTTTGCGACCGATCTTGACCATCCGCGCTGGATCGAGGTCCTGCCCAATGGCGACGTGCTGATCGCCGAGGCGACGCAGATCGCAGGTGCGCCGCGCAGTGTGTTCCACTACGCGATGCAGGCGACGATGCGCCGCGCCGCGGCGCTCGGCGTCTCCGCCAACCGCATCACGCTGCTGCGCGACAAGGACGGCGACGGTGTCGCGGAAGTCCGCCGCGCCTTCATGGAGAACCTCAACCAGCCGTTCGGCATGGCGCTGGTCGGCGACACTTTCTATGTCGGCAACACCGACGGTGTGATGGCCTTCCCCTATGTCGCCAATGCCGACAGCATCACCGCGCCGGGCAAGCAGCTCACCACTTTCAAGCCCAGCGGCCATTGGACGCGCAGCCTGCTCGCAAGCCCCGACGGCAAGAAGCTTTACGCCGGCGTCGGCTCGCTCAGCAACATCGCCGAGATGGGCATGGAGGTCGAGGAAGGCCGCGCCGCGGTCTACGAGCTCGACCTCGCCGCCGGCACGCATCGGATTTTTGCTGCGGGCCTGCGCAACCCCGTGGGGCTTGCCTGGGAGCCGACGACCGGCGTGCTCTGGACCGTGGTCAACGAGCGTGACGGGCTCGGCGACGAGACGCCGCCGGATTACCTGACCTCGGTGCGCGATGGCGGCTTCTACGGCTGGCCCTACTGCTACTGGGGCAAGACAGTGGACGACCGCGTGCCGCAGGATCCGGCGATGGTCGCCAAGGCGCTGACGCCGGATTACGCGCTCGGCGGTCACACGGCCTCGCTCGGCCTGTGCTGGATGCCCGCGGGGACCTTGCCGGGCTTCGGAGACGGCATGGTGATCGGCCAGCACGGCTCCTGGAATCGCAGCACGCTGTCCGGCTACAAGCTGGTCTTCATCCCGTTCGAAAATGGAAAACCTTCAGGCCCTGCTCGCGACATCCTGTCGGGATTCCTGTCCCCGGACGAGAAGGAATCCTACGGCCGCCCCGTGGGCGTCGTGATCGGCCCCGACAAGAAGTCGCTGCTGATGGCCGACGACGTCGGCAACGTGATCTGGCGCGTCACGGGCGCGTAAGTTGAGGTAGACGCTCCCGGACTCGCTGCACCTCTCCCGCTTGCGGGAGAGGTCGCGCCCAACGGGGCGCGCCGAAGGCGCGCCCGATGACAGGCTCCGGCGCCGGTGAGGGTTCTATCGTCTGGGGGAGTATCCCGTTGCGGAAACACGCTCTCCCCAGCCCTCCCCCGCATGCGGGGGAGGGAGCCCACCGGTGTCCGGGCTAATGAAGCCTCAACCCATCAAGTCCCGACACACAACGTGGCGCGCTGCTTGCGCAGCAGCGCGATCACGGACAGCGCGGTGATCATCCCGGTCTTGGGATTCTCGGACGGGATGTTCTCGATGCCCATCGAGAACCGCGCCGAATCCGCCTCGACCTCGATGCGATGAACATTGCGCGTCACGGTGGGGTCGGCCCAGACCTGCATCTGGGTGCGATCGGGCCCGATGCCCGCCAGCGACAGCGCGACTGCGACATTGACGTTTGCCGGAAAGCCCTTCGCCGCGTCGCGCGCGCTGCCCTCGAACAGCTTGAGCGGCTCGCGCAGATTGTCGATGTCGATGTTGTTCTGCACGATGAACGGCGCCCCCCTCAAGCCGTCGATCGGCTTGCGCGTGACCATCTTCACCGCATGAATCGTGCCGACCGCGGCGGCGTTGACCGCATCGAGCCCGATCAGTGCGCCCGTCGGCACGAGGATGCGGCCGCCATTGGCGCGGGCGAGATCGATCAGGTCGAAATTGTCGAGCAGCCCGCCGACGCTGACCACCACCGCGGACTTGCCGCGCCTCACCGCCGGCTCGACGATCGCACGCAACTGGCTGCTCGGCGCACACTCGACCACGATATCGGCGGCGTCGCCGAGCTGGTCGATCGCCAGGATCTGCGGCCGATGGCGCAGGCCACTCAGAAACGCCTGATGTTTGGCAGGATCGCGCACGGCCACGGCGGAGAGCGTCAGCCCCTCGATGCCCTGATCGAGCGCGGTCGCAATCTTGCTGCCGATCGAGCCCAGGCCTGCGATGGCCACCCGCAATTGGTTCGGCGCTTTTTGATCCGTCATTGCATCCCACCTTCGATCCGGACCAGTGTCATAGCCGCTCACGCCTCGCGCGCATAGCTGCGCAGGCGCCTCTCCAGCACCGCCAGCATCGCATCGCGGGCCGGGTCGCGCGAGCCGCGCAACCAGGCCGCAGCCAGCGGCAGCCGGCCGACCGGGCCGCTCTGCTTCAGCCGGAGCGGCACGAAGCGCACGCCTGACACCGCCATTCGCGCGGTCCAGCGCGGCACGATCGCAACGCCGAGCTTGGTTGCGACCAGATTGATGATGGTCTGCTTCTCGTCGGCAACCTGCACGATGCGCGGCGTCAATCCGGCCTGCTCGAACAGTTTCGTCGTAAGGTCGTGGCTGTCCGGCCGCGAGCGGCGGTCCGGCACCAGCAAGGGCTCATCGGCGATATCGGCCAGCCTGACCGACTTGCGCGCGGCGAGCGCATGGCGCTGCGGAAACGCCACGATCGCGGTCTCCTGGAGCAGCGGGCGGAACTCCAGCCGCTTGTCCGCCCGGTCGGGCGGACGGACGAAGGCGAGATCGAGCGCGCCGGTCAGGATCTTCGGCAACAGCCTGATGGTCTTGTCCTCGAGGAGCTGGACCGAGACCTCGGGATGCCCGGCGCGGAAGTCGCGCAGCAGCAGCGGCAGCAGACCGGCGGCGGCACTGTCGATGGCGCCGATCCGCAGCCGCCGTGCAGCGCCTGCACGCGAACGGTTGCGCAAATTGCTCTCGACAGCCTCGACCCGGGCGAGAATGGCGCGGGCATCGCGCAGCAACGTCGTGCCGTCCTCGGTGAGCGAGACGGCGCGGGTCGTGCGCGCGAACAGCCGCGTGCCCAGATCCTCCTCCAGCAGCCTGATCTGGCGCCCAAGCGCGGACGGCAGCATCTGAAGATGCTGCGCGGCGCGGCCGAAATGCAGCTGCTCGGCGGCCGCCACGAAGCATCGGAGCTGGTGCAATTCCATCCGCCGTCCTCTCGTCTAGACGCAGTCGTCATGCCCGGCCTTGTCCCGCCTGCGCGGCCGAAGCCGCTTCGGCGCGGCGAAGGCCCGGGCTTCCACGTTCTTTGTGCCGCGGGAGAAGACGTGGATTGCCGGGTCAAGCCCGGCCATGACGCGGTGGGGGCTATACGAGGATTATATCATTTTTTTGTATAAACCAGCGCTCATTGAAGGCACCGGCGACCCTGCCTAGGCTCATTGCCGGCATCCCACTGACGTCCCAAACGGAGCATCCCATGCGCACCCATTCGATCGCAGCCATTCCCGCCGACGGCATCGGCCCCGAGGTGATTTCCGCCGGCGTCCGCGTCCTGGAAGCGCTGGCCGAGCGCAGCGGCGATATCGCCTTCAACGTCAAGACGTTCGACTGGGGCTCGGACTTTTACAAGAAGCACGGCGTGATGATGCCGGCGGACGGCCTCGCTGAGCTGAAGAAGTTCGACGCGATCTATTTCGGCGCGGTCGGCGCGCCTGATGTCCCTGATCACATCACGCTGTGGGGCCTGCGCCTGCCGATCTGCCAGGGCTTCGATCAATATGCCAATGTGCGCCCGACCAAGATTTTGCCGGGCGTCGCCTCGCCGCTGCGCAATGTCGGCGTCGGCGATCTCGACTGGGTGATCGTGCGCGAGAACTCGGAAGGCGAATATGCAGGCATGGGCGGCCGCGCCCACAAGGGTCTGCCGGAAGAGGTCGGCACCGAGGTCGCCGTCTTCACCCGCGTCGGCGTGACGCGCATCATGCGCTACGCCTTCCAGCTCGCGCAGTCCCGCCCGCGCAAGTTTCTGACCGTGGTGACCAAGTCGAACGCCCAGCGCCACGGCATGGTGATGTGGGACGAGATCGCCGCCGAAGTCGCGACCGAATTCCCCGACGTGACCTGGGACAAGATGCTGGTCGACGCGATGACCGTGCGGATGACGCTGCATCCGAAGAGCCTCGACACCATCGTCGCGACCAACCTGCACGCCGACATCCTCTCCGACCTCGCGGGTGCGCTGGCGGGCAGCCTCGGCGTGGCGCCGACCGGCAATATCGATCCGCAGCGCCGCTTCCCCTCGATGTTCGAGCCGATCCACGGCTCGGCCTTCGACATCACCGGCAAGGGCATCGCCAACCCGGTTGCAACCTTCTGGACCGGTGCGCAGATGCTGGAACATCTCGGGGAGAAGGATGCGGCGGCACGGCTGATGAAGGCGGTCGAGCAGGTCTGCGCAGCCGGCGTGCTGACGCCTGACGTCGGCGGCAAGGCGACGACGAAGGAAGTGACCGATGCCGTGATCGACGCGATTCACGGCTCGAACGTCTGAGCGAAGTCTATTTCTTCCGGGCCGAAGGTGCCGCCGGCGCCGGCACCACCATCGCCGCCGTGGCGTCCGGCGGCGTCAAATGCCTGGGCACGATGATGGACTGGCCAGGCGTGAGCGTCGCGTTCTCCGCAAGCGAATTGCTCTGCGCCAGCGACCACAGCGGCACGCGATTGGCTGCGGCAATGCTCTCCATGGTGTCGCCGCGGCGAACCGGCATGCGCACGCCGCTGTCCCACAATTCGACCAGCGTGTCACCGGGGACGAGATAGCGCAGCGGCACCGCATCGGCCTCGGTCTGCGCCGCCTGGATGCGCGGCAGCTGCGTCACCATCTCGACGATCTGTCGATGGATGTCGTCCGACTTCTCGATGTTGATGTGCGTGACGCGGCTGTTCTCCTTCAGGTCGTAGCTTGCATAATGGCCGCGATAGCCGGGCACCGCCACGACGTTGCCGCCACCGAGCACGCTGTCGGAGAGGAAGATGTTGATGAAGCGCTCGACATTGAGCGGCACGTCATCGGTCGCGTGCGCGGGATCGATGGTGATGACGAGGCTGATCGGGATGTTCTCCTTGGCCGCCATCTCGGAGATGAGAACCGAGCATAGCCCGCCCATGGAATGGCCGATCAGCACGATCGGCGCCGGGCTCTCCTTGTAACTGGCGATGGCGCGGTTACCGATCAGCCGGCACAGGGTGAATTCGTAGACGTCGGCCGAGAAGCCGGCCTTGGTCAGCTTCTCGCTCAGCCGGTCGATGCCGGTCGAGAAGATCGGCCCCATGGCGCCTCGGAACAGGTAAATCTTCGGGGGCGGCTGCGGCTCGGCTGCTGGCGGATCAGGAGGCGGCGCAGGGGTCGTGACGGCCGCACGCTTCGGTTTGGCGGGCGAGGCCGCGACCAGACCGGGGTTCAAGACGAGCAGCGCAACCGCCGCCAACACCAGAAGTCGCCTTGGATCAATCATCAAGTCCTGCAGTCCCGCCACAGGAGGCAAGCGCCTCCCTTGCGGCGCTTAGTGACCACCGATTGGGCGGAATTTGGGGCACGGATCATTCGGCCGCTGGCCGTTTCCTTGACCCGGGCCAAGGTCGCGGCCGTATGGTGCCACACGGCGATGTGACCGACCACCTGGTCGGGGCATGGACAATCAAGGTTCGCGAGCGCAGTTAGCCGGCGGCGGCCAATAGCCGCCGCAAGCCTGCCTCAGTTCCGTGCAGGCGCGATTGCTGCCGCTGAACGCGCCCCCCGCGGAGCACGGGGCTCGGCAAGCGGTCCGGCCGGACCGCGCGAGCGGGCGATCGCGGCGTCGATCTCGGCGATGACGCGGCGCTGGATCGCCTCGTTCTTGTCGATGGTGATGTGGCCGACGCCGCTGCCGCGCACGTCGACATTGTCGAGCTTGCCGTGGAAACCATCGGCGGCGCGGACGGGCTCGCCCGGACCGTCGCCGATATAGATGTTGATGTAGCGCTCGGCGCCGGTCGACAGCTTGGTCTTGAACACGGAGTCGAGGCCGATCGCGAGCTTCACGGGAACGCCGAGATGGTTGAGCTTGGCGATCATGTCAGGCAGCGCGGTCGCGCCCGAGGAGTGGCCCACCAGAATGATGGTCTTGAACCGGCCCGCCTTGTATTCCGTCGCGGCTTCATCGGCGAGCGAGGACCAGGACACGAAGTTCGCGACGGTCACCGGGATCCCCTGCGCCTGCAGCCGGGCGCCGATCGTATCGAGCCCGAGCGAGAAGATGTTGAGCACGCCACGGAGCAGATAGACATGCGTCGTCGCCGCGGCCTGGCTCGGTGCCGCCCGGGCGGAGGTCGGGGTCATGGCAACAGCTGACAACAGAAGCAGGCAGATCGCCCAGATGCGGAGAGTGGGCAACTGACTGGCGGCGGCTGTGTGACGGCCGTTCGGTCTCATGGATGGCTTCCCCGGGGATTAGGATACGCTTCGCGATTGACCGGAATCGTAGCCACGGCCTGCTCGCAGACGCAACAAAGAGCCGCGTGAACAATGATCTTAGCCGCAACCCGTGACCATCGCGCAACACTTGTTCTCAACCTGCCGCTTAACGGCCGGTTTTGAGACCATTTTTCTCCCGGCAATTGCGACGGGGCAAGGCCATTCCTATTTCAGGGTTCCGCTGCTCTCCGCCCGCCCAGGGTGCGGGTTTCGGCGCCTCCCCCACCCACACGGCCCCCATGTCCTCCATCATTTCCGTCGCCAATTTGTCCAAGACCTATGGGTCCGGCTTCAAGGCGCTCAAGAACATCAACCTCGACATCAAGCGCGGCGAGATCTTCGCGCTGCTCGGCCCCAACGGCGCGGGCAAGACCACGCTGATCTCGATCGTCTGCGGCATCGCCAATCCGAGCGAGGGCAAGGTCCTGGTCGGCGGCGAGGATATCCAGACCTCCTATCGCAAGGCGCGTTCGCTGATCGGCCTCGTGCCGCAGGAATTGCACACCGACGCCTTCGAGAGCGTCTGGGCGACGGTCAGCTTCTCCCGCGGCCTGTTCGGCAAGCCGAAGAATCCTGATCATATCGAGAAGGTGCTGAAGGACCTCTCGCTCTGGGACAAGAAGGACAACAAGATCATTACGCTGTCCGGCGGCATGAAGCGCCGTGTGATGATCGCCAAGGCGTTGTCGCACGAGCCGCAGATCCTGTTCCTGGACGAGCCGACGGCCGGCGTCGACGTCGAGCTGCGCAAGGGCATGTGGGAGGTGGTCCGCACGCTTCAGCAATCCGGCGTCACCATCATCCTCACCACGCATTACATCGAGGAAGCCGAGGAGATGGCCGACCGCATCGGCGTCATCAACAAGGGCGAGATCGTGCTGGTCGAGGACAAGGCGACCTTGATGCAGAAGCTCGGCAAGAAGCGCCTGACGCTGCATTTGCAGGCCAAGGTGACCTCGCTGCCGGAGAGTCTCAGCCAGTACGCGCTCGACCTCTGCGACGGCGGTGAGACGCTGGTCTACGACTACGACACCAAGGGCGAGCGCACCGGCATCACCAGCCTGCTCAGCGATCTCCGGACCGCCGGCATCCGCTTCAATGATCTCGACACGAACCAATCGTCGCTCGAGGACATCTTCGTCGACCTCGTGAGGACGTCATGAATCACCGCGCCATCCGCGCCATCTATCTCTTCGAAATGGCGCGCACCTGGCGCACGCTGCTCCAGAGCATCGTGTCGCCTGTGGTCTCGACCTCGCTTTATTTCGTGGTGTTCGGCGCCGCGATCGGCTCGCGCATCAGCCAGGTCGAGGGCGTCAGCTACGGCACCTTCATCGTGCCGGGCCTGATCATGCTTTCGGTGCTGACACAGAGCATCGCCAACGCGTCGTTCGGCATCTATTTCCCGAAATTCACCGGCACGATCTACGAGATCCTGTCGGCGCCGATCTCATATTTCGAGATCGTGCTCGGCTATGTCGGCGCCGCCGCGACCAAGTCGATCATTTTGGGCCTCATCATCCTGGCGACAGCCGGGCTGTTCGTCCCGTTGCATATCCACCATCCGGTCTGGATGCTGGCCTTCCTGGTGCTGACGGCGGTGACGTTCAGCCTGTTCGGCTTCATCATCGGCATCTGGGCCGACGGGTTCGAAAAGCTGCAGATGATTCCGATGCTCGTGGTGACGCCGCTGACCTTCCTCGGCGGCAGCTTCTATTCGATCGGCATGCTGCCGCCGACCTGGCGCACGGTCGCGCTGCTCAACCCCGTCGTCTACCTGATCTCCGGCTTTCGCTGGAGCTTCTACGAGATTGCAGACGTCAGCGTCTCCGTCAGCATCGGCATGACGTTGGCATTCCTGGCGGTCTGTCTCGCCGTGATCTGGTGGATCTTCCGGACCGGATACAGGCTGAAAAACTGATCCTTCCGGTCATTGCGCGCTCGTTCAACTACCGGTAACAGCGGAAGTGGTGATAGCCGTCATAGTATCCTCGGCAGTGGCGGCGACCGTGATAGGGAATGCCCAGGATGCCGTCGACTGCGCCCACGGCGCCGCCGACCCCGGCACCGACGACACCTCCGACTGCACCGCCCACGGGACCAGCGATCCGGTTGCCTTCATAAGAGCCCTCCTGGGCGCCGCGCACGATGCCCTGGGCATGGCCGGGATGCGGCAGCGAGATCAGCGCGAGAAGGACGACGGCGGCCGCGAACAGCAGGCGGACGCGGAAGCCGGCCGGCAGGACTGCGGCGGTGGTACGAGCTTTGTTCATCTTCGGTCCCAAAGGGATGGCTGGCGGCGAAAGTCGCCTGTCTGGCAGGAGACGATCAACGCCGGAAGCGGCCGAATGGTTGCGCCTTTGTGACGAATTGTCGGCGATGTGAACGCATCTCCCGCTCGCGAAAATGTCAGCGCCGCCGCGACATGCGCGGCACAAAGCGGCCTTGCTTACGCCCGGCATCACGTTAACGATGGCAGGAAGGTTAGCTTGGCAGGCCGCTGGAACGAAAGCCGGATTGCAGGCATAATGCATGCCGGGGGACGGTGAGCCGCGGCGTTATTGTTTGAGCATGATCTTTTCGGAAAACGCTACACACTTTTCCGGATCATGCTCCAGCGTGAACAGGCCGGAGGCCAGACGTCAGATGCGTTCCTTATTCATTGCGTTCACTTCCTTGATGCTTTTGAGCGCGGGCACCGCGCAGGCCAAGGTCGACATTACCGTCGACAAGGACAATCAGCAGATGACCGTCGTCGTCGATGGCGTGACGCGGTACCACTGGCCGGTGTCAACGGGCATCCCCTCGCGCGAGACGCCAAGCGGGTCCTTCCGCGCCTTCCGAATGGAAGAGGATCATTTCTCCAAGGAATTCGACGACGCGCCGATGCCGCACTCGATCTTCTTCACCAAGGTCGGACACGCCATCCACGGCACCGACTCGGTCGGACGATTGGGCACGCCCGCCTCGCACGGCTGCGTGCGGCTGTCGCGTCAGAACGCGTCGACGCTCTACGCGCTGGTGCAGGAGCAGGGCGTGCTCAACACCACGGTGACGTTGACCGGCTCGGCGCAGGTCGCGCTCGCGCGCAGTCGCGGTCGCACCAACAACGCAGTCGCCCGCGCGCAGCAGCCGGCCGAGGAGCAGCAATACGCCACCTCAGGCGATCCCGTGAACCTGGCGCCGCCGATGCAGCCCGCGCGGCGCTACATCCAGCAGGACGACAACTACATCTATCCCGCCGACGGCAGCGACACCGGGGCGCGCTATCCGGCGCCGCGCCCGATCACCCGCCCCTACGGTACGCAGGTCTACCAGCAGCTGCCGCAAGCGCAGCCGACCTACGACCCCGCCTATAGCCAGCAGGGCTACTACTATCAGCCGCAGCGGCGGCAGTATTATCAGCCGCGCAACTACTACCAGAACTGATGTAGTCGTTTGAACGCGGCATCGCCGCGTTCGACGATTGTCCGCACAGCGTCGACCAACGCGCGCGCGACCGGCTCTATGATCTCGGCGGGCTTCTTCGCAGCGGCATCAGATATCGCGGCACGACGGCCGGGTCGAGATAAGCGCCGCGACGAAACGGCAGGTTGACCTTCAGAATCTTGCCGGCGAGATCGCTCTCGCGTCATATGCTTTTGCCTTCACTCGGGTTGCGAACCGTGATGCCGTCATCTATTGCGACAATTCTGACCGTGCTAACGGTTCTCACGACAGGATACGCCATGACTGGACAAGCGATGGCTTTCGATCTCGAGGCGCATCGCGGCGGACGGGCGCTGCTGCCGGAAAACACCCTGCCGGCCTTTGCCAACGCGCTCTCGATGGGCGTCGACACGCTGGAGCTCGATGTCGGCGTGACCGCCGACGGCGAGGTCGTCGTGTCGCATGAGCGCGGGCTCAATCCCGATCTCGCACGGGATGCCAATGGCGCCTATGTCGCCGCGCCGGGGACGCCGTTCGTGAAGCTGCGCCTGGCCGATGTCAGGAGCTACGACGTTGGCCAGATCCGGCCGGACAGCGCCTATGCCAAGCAGTTTCCTGACCAGCGCGCGCTGCCGGGGACCCGCATTCCCACGCTGAAGGAGCTGTTCGCGCTGGTGCGCAAATCCGGCAACGAACGCGTGCGCTTCAACATCGAGACCAAGATCGACCCGGATCACCCCGAAGAATCGCTCGAGCCGCAAGCCTTCGTTGCCAAGCTGCTCGGGGTCATCGAAGACGAGAAATTCTCCGACCGCGTCATGATCCAGTCGTTCGACTGGCGGACGCTGCTGCTGGTCCAGCGCCAGGCCCCGACCATTCCGACCGTGTACCTGACGATCCAGCGCGGCTCGGCACCATCAGTCACCCTCGACAAGGCGACCAGCTGGACGGCGGGCTTCAACCCGGCCGATCACGGCGGCTCGCTGCCGCGCACGATCAAGGCCGCGGGCGGTGCGGTGTGGTCGCCCTATTTCGGCGACGTTACCGCAGCACTTGTCGCCGACGCCCATACGCAGGGACTGCGCGTCGTGGTCTGGACCGTCAACAAGCCTGACGACATGGCGCGGATGATCGAGTTCGGCGTCGACGGCATCATCTCTGACCGTCCTGACCTGCTGCGGCAGGTCGCCGGCGAGAAGGGAATAGCGCTGCCGGAGGGGACGCCGGTTCAGCCGTAGGGGTCGGATCTACTGCTCCCCGTATCGCAAGCGCCGGTACAGCGCGCCGAGGATGTTGGAATAGTCGTCGGTCCAGACCCGCACCTTCTCGTCCGCGTCGGTCTCCTCCCACTGTTTTGAAGAGGCGAGCTTGCCGATGTCTTCAGCCTCCCGCGCGGAGATGACGACGTCGGTGGAGAAGATGTAGTCGGCGTCGCGGCCTGAATCCTCATCAAAGACCCAGCTTTTGAGGTCGTTGGCATCGGCAATGCCGACCACGACCGGCTCGAGATCGAGATGCCGGTTGGAGACGTGCATCACCACGGCGCCGTGCGGGGCGAGCTTGTCCTTGTAGATCTTCATCGCCTCTTCGGTGGCCAGATGAATCGGGATTGCATCCGACGAATAGGCATCGACGATAATGAGGTCGTAGATACCGTCGGGCTCCCGCGCGAAGGTGAGACGCGCATCGCCGATCACCGGCTTCAGGTCGGGCAGGCAGCTCGAGATGTAGCGGAAATTCTTCGGATCTCGCGCGGCATCGACCATGGACTGATCGATCTCGAAGAATTTCCAGTCCTCGCCGGGCTCGGCGGCACAGGCGAGCGTGCCGGATCCGACGCCGATCGCCGCGACCTTCAACGGCGCGCCCTTGCGCTCGCGGACCGCGGTGACGGCCTGACCGATCCCGCCGTCCTTGTGATAGTAGGTGATCGGCTCGGGCCGGCCGGTGACCGGCGTGCCGTCATTGTTGCGGAAGCGCTCGGCGCCGTGAATCGTGGTGCCGTGCATCAGCACATGGAAATAGCCGCCCGGCGTCACTACGATCTTGTGCACGCCGAAGAAGCTGCGCACGGTGGTGACCCGTCCTTCGTCCGAAGGATAGATCCGCGTCAAGGCCAGCGCCAGCGCGACGGTGGCAAAGATCTTCCAGCGCCCCGCATCGAACGCCAGCGCCAGAAGCGCGGCGAGCACGCCGACCGCGCAGGCGACCCAGACGCGCTGATCCTCGAGCCAGGTCGAGAGATCGCCCGTCATGGTGGACGGCATGACGAGCGCGAGCGCGAGCAAGGCCAGCGCCAGCCAGTACCATCTCACGATGCCCGCAAGACGTTCGTTCGCCGGCGGCCGGCATAGTGCCGCGAGCGCGACCAGGATCGGATATTCGGCGATCCAGGAGAAGGTGAAGGGCGCGACTAGGCCGGCAAAGAGACCGCCGACCATGCCGCCGAACGACAGCGCGACGTAGAAGCCGGTGAGATATTTGGCTGCGGGACGGGTCCGCGCCAGTTCGCCGTGGCAGGCCATCGCGATGATGAAGAAGCACAATTGGTGTCCACCGAGCGTCAGCAGCAAATTCTGCTCGCCGCCGAAGGCGAGCAGGAAGATGACGCCCGCGATCGCGACCGGCTGCAGCATCAGCATCCATTTGTGCGGCAGCAAGGGACGCTTCTGGAACACCACCACCCAGGTCAGCAGGTACAGCGACAGCGGCAACACCCAGAGCAGCGGCGCGGCCGCGACGTCGGTGGAGATATGCGCAGTGACTGCGATCAGGAGTCCCGACGGAACCGCCGCAAGGAAGATCCAGCGCAGCCGCGTCGCCAGTGTGGGCGCAGGCGCATTTGCCTCTTCGGTCTGCGCATCGAGCACAGCCGGCTTTGGCGAGCGCAGCAGCAGCACGGCGCAGCCTGCGATCAGCAGGATCAGGAGACCATAGCCGCCGGTCCAGAGCCGGTTCTGTGCATGAAGCGTGAACATCGGCTCCAGCAGGAACGGATAGGACAACAGCGCCAGGAAGCTGCCGATGTTGGAGGAGGCATAGAGGAAATATGGATCGTGGCCGTCAGGATGGCCGGTGCGAACGAACCAGGCCTGCAGCAGCGGATTGTTGGCGGCGAGCGCGAAGAACGGCAGGCCGATCGACATCACGAACAGGCCGAGCAGCCAGAACGCATAACCGGACGCCGGCGGTTCGCCATAGGCGCTGGCGATGCCGAGCGGCAGCGTGATGAAGGCCGCAATCAGCAGCACCAGATGCACCACGACCGGAACCACGCGATTCCTGATCTGCATGAGGAGATGCGCATAGGCGTATCCCGCCAGCAGCAGCGACTGGAAGAACACCATCGCCACCGACCACACCGCCGGCGAGCCGCCGAGCCGCGGCAGCACCATTTTCGTGAACAGCGGCTGCACCGAAAACAGCAGCAGTGCACTGACGAAGATCGCGGCGGTGTAGACCGCCAGCAGCAGCCGGTTGCGCGACAAGGACGGCTGCTCCGTCGCGGCGGGTTGCACGATCGAATCCATGGGAGCTCCGGCTTACTTCCGGCGAGCGCCGGCCGCTCGCAATGGAGCACACCGCGCCTGGACGGGCAATAAATGGGCGCGTGATGTTGCAGCGAGGATTGCTTGATATTAGAGGGTCGTTCCGGGGCGATGCGAAGCATCGAACCCGGAACCTCGAGATTCCGGGTTCGCGCTTCGCGCGCCCCGGAATGACGGCAGGCAGAACAACTCGAACCCATCATGACCGAAACCGACGTCGTCATCATCGGCGCTGGCCATAACGGCCTCACCTGCGCGGCCTATCTCGCAATGGCGGGGTTGCGCGTGCATGTCGTCGAGCGCCGCAAGGTGGTTGGCGGGGCCGCGGTCACCGAGGAGTTTCATCCGGGCTTTCGCAACTCGGTCGCGGCCTACACGGTGAGCCTGCTCAACCCGCAGGTCATCCGCGACTTGGGTCTTGCAGAACAAGGCCTGCGCGTGGTCGAGCGGCGCGCGCAGAATTTCCTGCCCGCCCCCGACGGCAACTATCTCCTCACCGGCGAGGGCCGGACCAAGGCGTCCGTCGCGCGGCTCAGCGCGCGCGATGCCGATGCGCTCGACGGCTTCTCGCGCGAGCTCGGTGACATTGCCGACGTGCTGCGTCAGTTCGTGCTGCGCGCCCCGCCGAACCTGCTCGGCAATTTCGGCATTGGCGCCCTCCGCGAGGCCGCAAATGCGTTGACGACGGCCAACATCCTGCGCGGCCTGACGCTGGAGCAAAGCCGCAGCCTGCTCGACCTCTTCACCCGCTCAGCCGGCGAGATGCTGGATGAGCGGTTCGAGCACGATCTGGTCAAGGCGCTGTTCGGCTTCGATGCCGTCGTCGGCAATTACGCGAGCCCCTACGCCGCCGGTTCTGCCTATGTGATGCTGCACCACGCCTTCGGCGAGGTGAACGGCAAGAAGGGCGCCTGGGGCCACGCGATCGGCGGCATGGGCGCGATCACGCAGGCGATGGCCCGAGCCGCCCGTGCGCGCGGCGTCACGATCGACCTCGATGCCGGCGTGCGCGAGGTGATCGTCGCGCGCGATCGCGCCGTCGGCGTGGTGCTGGAAAACGGCACGGCCATCCGCGCAAAGTACGTCGCGGCCAACGTCAATCCCAAACTGCTCTACACGCGTCTGATCGCAGCCGATGCCCTGCCCCGGGATTTTCTCGCCCGCATTCGCCACTGGAGGAACGGCTCCGGCACCTTCCGCATGAACGTGGCGCTGGACCGCCTGCCCTCCTTCACCGCGTTGCCTGGTCACGGCGATCACCTCACCTCCGGCATCATCCTGGCGCCCGGTCTCGGCTACATGGACCGCGCGTATCTCGATGCGCGGGCGCAGGGCTGGAGTCGGCAGCCGATCGTCGAGATGCTGATCCCCTCGACGCTCGACGATACGCTCGCGCCTGCGGGCCAACACGTTGCAAGCCTGTTCTGCCAGCATGTTGCACCCGAACTGCCCGACGGCAAATCCTGGGACGACCATCGCGACGAGGTCGCCGATCTCATGATCGCGACGGTGGACAGCTACGCGCCGGGCTTTGCGTCCAGCGTGCTCGGCCGTCAGATACTCTCCCCGCTCGATCTCGAGCGGCAGTTCGGGCTCTTAGGGGGTGACATCTTCCATGGCGCGCTGTCGCTCAACCAGCTGTTCTCGGCCCGGCCGATGCTGGGCCATGCCGACTACCGCGGGCCGCTGAAGGGCCTCTATCACTGTGGCTCCGGCGCGCACCCCGGCGGCGGCGTCACCGGCGCCCCCGGCCACAACGCCGCGCAGGCGATCTTGCGGGATCACCGCAGCCTGTTCGCAAGCCGTGGATAGGATGTGGACGGGCTGTGGAAAGGCCTGTTGGCAAAGCTGTGGTGAAGCCGGGGAGGCACGGCTCGATCGCGTCGTACAAGCGCCAAGCGGGCTGTGGAGAAGCGAGTTGATAAACCGGGTATAGGCCGGTGGATCGCCGGCGAACAATTTGTGGGTCTAAGCGACGATGGTCGCCCAACGACGTCGCCCGCCAAGGCACAATCTCCCCAGCGGGCGCTCATCGAAAGCCGTGTATGAAGAAAGTTGCCCCGCTGGGAAATGGGAGGCAGAAATTACTTCAAGGAGCTGCTAACCGAACCAAACTTGTCGTTCAATGAGGTGCCGAGGCTGTTCACCACGGTGATGATCGCCAGCGCGATACCGGCTGCGATCAGGCCGTATTCGATCGCGGTCGCGCCAGACTCATCAGACCAGAACTTCGAAACCATGCGCTTCAAGATTTGCCTCCATTTCCCTTCCAGGGTGTGTTGCTGGATCCAACATCCGGAAATCTACGGAGCGCAACCTTCAGTCAAGTTAACTGGGGAACCGCAAGTTATACGGAAAATCAGGAACAAAAGTTCCGCAAATTGAAAGCAACGGGCCCCTGGAATGAAGTTGTCCCCGACCTATCGCGCTACTTTCTCGATCGGCAACGAGGCCGCGGCCAGGCGCGTCGTCGACGTGCTCACCGAGGTGTTTTTCGAGGGCGATGCTGCCGTGGCCGCGTTCGAGCGGCCGGACGGACAATGGGACGTCACGTTGCATTTCGCCGAGGCGCCGGATCAGGCATTGCTCCGCGAACTCATTGCAACTTCAGCAGGAAATGACATTGCCGCCAACCTTGCCTTCGACACGGTCGAAGCCAAGGACTGGGTCAAGGCGAGCCTGGAGGATCTGGTCCCGGTGCCGGCCGGACGCTTCGTTGTCCATGGCAGCCACGACCGCGATCGCGTGGCACCGAACAAGCTCGCGATCGAGATCGAGGCCGCTCTCGCCTTCGGAACCGGCCACCATGGCACCACGCGCGGCTGTTTACTCCTGCTTGACCATGTCCTGAAACAGGCGCGGCCGAAGCGCGTGCTCGACCTCGGCACCGGGACCGGCGTGCTTGGGATCGCGGCCGCGAAATCGCTGCACCGTGCGGTGCTGGCCTCCGACATCGATCCGCCGTCGGTGCGGGTCGCGGCCGAGAACGCGGCGCTGAACCAAGCCGGTCAACATGTCCGGGTGATCCGCGCCACCGGCTTCGCCGCGCCGGATTTTGCCAGAACCGGCCCGTTTGACCTGGTGCTGGCCAACATCCTGGCCAATCCGCTCCGTCAATTGGCCGGCCCGATGGCCCGGCATCTTGCACCCGGCGCGCGCGTCATTCTCTCCGGCCTGCTGAGCCACCAGGCCCCCGCCGTGATCGCCGCCTACCGCGCGCGTGGCCTGGTGCCGCTCCGGCATCTGCGGATCGAGGGCTGGAGCAGTTTGTTGCTGCGGAAGGCGCTGTAGGGTGGGGCTGTAGGGTGGGTTAGCGTCAGCGTAACCCACCTCTTCTACCTCGACGGATACACACAGTGGCGGGTTACGCTGACGCTCACCCACCCTACGGCACCATCAATGCCTCCTACTTCGCCGGTTTGTCGTCCCGGCGCATCGGCAGGTCGGCCTGCACCGCTCGCCGGGCGCGACGCTCGGAGACGCGGTCGATCATCTGGCTGATGAGGCCGCGCGGCTTCTTCGGCGTCGGCGGCGTCGGCGCGCGACGCACCGGCGGCGAAATCTTCTCAAACGTGAACGATGGCATCGTGTGTCCCCTCGCCATTGAGATGAACCACCTGCTCGAATGTCCCTGACATCCGGACGAAGCGCAACTGCCGCATCCATTACTCCACTCAATTCGAATGGAACATTTTCAAGCACAGTCCGTGCCATATTCCGTGCAATTGCGTCCGCATTGCGGACTGATCCTCATGACCCTAAACTGAGCCATGTTCGAAGCGCACTTCCAGACATTCGAGGAGCCCGAAGCCGGCGTCGCATTGACGGCGCGGCTTGCCGCACTCCGTGAAGAACTCGCCCGCCGCAAGCTGACCGGCTTCGTCATTCCGCGCGCCGATCAGCAGCAGAATGAATATGTTGCGCCCTCCGAAGAGCGGCTCGCCTGGCTGACCGGCTTTACCGGATCGGCGGGACTCGCGGCGGTGCTGACCCAGAAGGCCGCGATTTTCGTCGACGGCCGCTACACGATCCAGGCGGCCAAGCAGGTCGACGCCAAGGCGTGGACAGTGGAATCGCTGGTCGATCCGCCGCCGGAGAGCTGGATCTCGGCGCATCTTAAATCTGGTGATCGCCTAGGATTTGATCCGTGGCTGCACACTTTTGCGGCAGCCGAGCGCCTCGCCGCAGCCTGCGCCAAGGCCGGCGCCGAACTGGTGGCACTCGACAGCAATCCCATTGACGCGGTCTGGCAGGATCGACCGCAGCCGCCGATCGCACCGGTCGCGATCCACGGTCTGCAATATGCCGGTGTCGCCGAGGCCGAGAAGCTGGCGCAGATCAAGAGCGAGATCGACAGACTGGGCGCCGACGCACTGGTGCTGTCGGACAGCCATGCGGTCGCCTGGACCTTCAACATCCGCGGCGCCGATGTCGCACATACCCCGCTGCCCCTGTCCTACGCGCTGGTGCCCAAGGTCGGCCGTCCCACCGTGTTCATCGACCATCGCAAGCTCTCCAATCTGACGCGTGATCATCTCGAGCAATCGGCCGACGTGCGCGAGCCCGATGCGCTGACGCCCACCCTGATGGCGCTCGCCAAGTCAGGCGCGGCGATCGCGCTCGACGGCGCCACGGCGGCCGAGGCACTGAGCCGGCTGATTGCGGGCGGGGGCGGCAAGCCTGTACGCGGCAGCGATCCGATCGCGCTGCTGAAGGCCGTGAAGAACGCGACCGAGATCAAGGGCGCGCAGACGGCGCACCGGCGCGATGCGATCGCACTGGCGCGCTTCCTCGCCTTCATCGATCGCGAGGCACCAAGCGGCAAGCTCACCGAGATCGACGCGGTCGAAGCGCTGGAGACCTTCCGCCGCGACACCGGCGCCTTGAGGGACGTGTCGTTCCCGACCATATCAGGCACCGGCCCGAACGGCGCCATCGTGCATTACCGCGTCACCCGCAAGAGCAACCGGCGGATCGTGCCCGGCGATCTGCTGCTGATCGATTCCGGCGCGCAATATGAAGACGGCACCACCGACGTCACCCGCACCATGGCGATCGGCGAGCCCACCGAGGAGATGCGCGACCGCTTCACCCGCGTGCTGCGCGGCCACATCGCGATCGCACGCGCCATCTTCCCCGACGGCACCACCGGCGCGCAGCTCGACACGCTGGCGCGGCAATATCTCTGGGCCGCCGGCGTCGATTTCGAGCATGGCACCGGCCATGGCGTCGGCAGCTACCTGAGTGTCCACGAAGGCCCGGCGCGGATCTCGAAGCTCGGCACCACGCCGCTGAAGCGCGGCATGATCCTCTCCAACGAGCCCGGCTATTACAAGACCGACGGTTTTGGCATCCGCATCGAGAACCTCGAGCTCGTCGTCGCCGCCGCCGTCGAGGGCGCCGAGAAATCGATGAACGCCTTCGAGACGCTGACGCTGGCGCCGATCGACCGCCGGCTCATCAACACCGCGATGCTGAACCGCGACGAGCTCGCCTGGCTCAATGCCTACCACGCGCGCGTCCGCGCTGAAGTCGGACCGGGGCTGGATGAGCCAACGAAAGCGTGGCTCGAGCAGGCCACCGCGGAGCTGAAGGCCTAGACGGCGCCCGCATGGCGCTACGCGATTGGCGCAAGGCTCCAGCATCACGCATAGCCGTATACCGAAACGACCAAGTTCGCGGCCGCGGCGGTGCGGCTAGTGTTCGATCCATGCACGGTATGATCAGCCAACCGCCGGGCGCAGCGACCAACATCGCGACCTCGCGCGTGGTGTTGCTGCTGCTGGTCGTGATGACCGGGATCGCGCCGATCTCGCTTTACATCCTGGTGCCGGCACTGCCCGCGCTGGCGGCGACGTTCGGCCGCGACATCTCCATCGCTCAGATGACGGTGTCGCTCTACATGGTCGGCATCGCGCTGTCGCAGCTCATCATGGGGCCGCTGTCGGACAAGTTGGGCCGGCGGCCGGTGCTGCTTGGCGGCCTCGCACTGATGGTGGCGGCGAGCGTTGCGTGTAGCTTCGCCGAAACCCTGCCGCAGCTGATCGCCGCGCGCTTCTTCCAGGCACTCGGCGGCGCTTCCGGGATGGTGGTGAGCCGCGCCATCATCCGCGACATCTATGAGCGCGACCGCGTCGCCTCGATGATCAGCCTCGTGGTCGCCGCGCTGATGATCGGCCAGATGGTCTCGCCACTCACCGGTGGCCTGATCGAGACCGCGTTCGGCTGGCGCGCCATTTTCTACGCCGTCACCATCGGCGCGATCACGGTCGCCATCGGCATCGCGATCGCACTCCCAGAGACCCGCCGCGACCGCGCGGCCGGCAGCGGCGGCTTTCGCGCCGACGTTGGCGTGCTGATCAAGAGCCGCGCCTTCATCGGCTATGTGATGTGCCAGGTGTTGGCATCGCAGATCATCTTCACCTTCGCCGGCGGCGGCCCCTACATCGTCGTGACGCAGATGGGCCGGACCAGCGCCGAATATGGCGCCTGGTTCGCAACGACCGGCTTCGCCTATCTGGTCGGCAATTTGCTCTGCGTGCGCTTCGCGCCACGGCATTCGCTGGAAAAGCTGATCTGGTTCGGGCTGGCCCTGCAACTCTGCGGCAGCCTCTTGAACCTGCTCTGGAGCTTGACTGCCTGGAACGAGGCGCCCGCCTGGCTGTTCGGCACGCAGATGATCGTGATGGTCGGCAATGCCTTCGTGATGGCGAATTCTGCAGCCGGCGCCATCAGCATCCGGCCCGAAGCAGCCGGCACCGCATCAGGCGCGATGGGCTTCCTGCAGCAAGGCATCGGTGCGCTGATGTCGCAATTCGGCGCCTATCTCGGCGGCCACACCGCGACCACGTTGCCGCTGACTTCGGCGGTTCTCGCGATCTCGCTGCTTTGCGCCTGCACGATGACCTTCATCGTTCCCCGGCGCGACGTCCTGGTGAGCGAAGAATTGATCGAGCAGGCGGAAGAGGAAGAGACCGGGATGATGTAGTTGTCGCTATGCGCGACGGCCGTCACGACATTTCTCGGCGTCATCCCCCGCGAAAGCGGGGGATCCAGTACGCCGCGGCTTCTCCGTATCCTCGACTGTCTCTGGAATGCTGGATCGCCCGGTCAAGGCGGGCGATGACAGCGGAGTGAGTGGCGCAAGAGCTTCTCGCAATGACGAGGACAGAGTTCACTCCCCGATCAGCTTCAGCCACTCATCTTCCGTCAGCACCTGGACGCCGTGCTTGTTGGCCTCCGCGAGCTTCGAGCCCGCGCCGGGGCCGGCGACGACGAGATCGGTCTTCTTCGATACCGAGCCCGATACCTTGGCCCCGAGCCGCTCGGCTGTCGCCTTGGCCTCGTCCCGCGTCATCTTCTCCAGCGAGCCTGTGAAGACGACCGTCTTGCCGGCGACCGCCGAGTTGCTCTTCGGCTTCTCGGCGTCGATGATCTCGACCTCCGTGGTCAGGCGCTCAACGATGCCGCGATTATGGCTCTCGCCGAAATAATCGGCGATGCTCTTGATGACGGTGTCGCCGATCTGGTCGAGCGCGTCCATCTCCGCCATCGCCTCCTCGTCGCCCTTGGCGACCTTGAGGCAGGCATCGTGGAAGGCATCCCAGGAGCCGTAACCGCGGGCCAGCGCCAGGGCCGTGGTCTCGCCGACATGACGCATGCCGAGCGCATAGACGAAGCGCTCCAGCGCGATTTTGCGCCGGCTCTCGATCGCGCCGAAGAGATTGCGCACCGAGGTCGCGCCATAGCCCTCGATCTCCTCGAGCTTGAGCTTGGCGTTGCGCTGCTCCAGCGTGAAGATATCGGCGGGCTCCTTGACCCATCCCTGATCGAAGAAGTACTGCAGCTGCTTCTCGCCCAGACCATCGATATCGAAGGCGCGCCGCGACACGAACAGTTTCAGGTGCTCGATCTTCTGGAACGGGCAGGCAAACTCGCCGGTGCAGCGGGCGCGGGATTCTTCTTCGCCCGCGGCCGTTGCGCCGCGCACGACATCGGTATGCAGCGGGCACGGGCATTTCTTCGGGAACTGGTATTCCCCGGCGCTCTTCGGCCGCTTGTCGAGGACGACGTCGACGATCTGCGGGATCACGTCGCCGGCGCGCTGGATCACGACGGTGTCGCCGATCCTGATATCGCGGCCCTCGCGCAATACCTCGCCCTTGTTGCCGATACCCTTGATGTAGTCCTCGTTGTGCAGCGTGACGTTCTGCACGATCACGCCGCCGACGCCGACCGGCTCGAGCTTGCCGACCGGCGTGAACGAGCCGGTGCGTCCGACCTGGATCTCGATGGCGCGCAGCACCGTCATGGCCCGCTCGGCCGGGAATTTATGCGCGATGCCCCAGCGCGGCGTGCGCGAGACGAAGCCGAGACGTTCCTGCCAATCGATGCGATCGACCTTGTAGACGACACCGTCGATGTCGTAGTCGAGCTCGGCGCGTTCTTCCTCGATGCTCTGGTGGAAGGCGATCAATTCCTCGACGGAGTGACACAGCTTCGTCAGCGGATTGGTCTTGAAGCCGCAACGCTCGAACCAGTGGATCATGCCCGTTTGCGTTTCCTCCGGCATCGCGCTCATCTCGCCCCAGGCATAGGCGAAGAAGCCCAGAGGACGCGAGGCGGTGATGGTCGGGTCCTTCTGACGGAGCGAGCCGGCGGCGGAATTGCGCGGGTTGGCGAAGATGGTATCGCCGGCGGCCTTCTGCCGCTCATTGAGCGCGAGGAAGGCCTTCTTGGTCATGTAGACTTCGCCACGCACCTCGCAGACGTCAGGGACGTTGCGGCCCTTCAGCTTCTGCGGCACGTCTTCGAGCGTGCGGATGTTGGCGGTGACGTCCTCGCCGACCGCGCCATCCCCGCGCGTCGCCGCAGTGACGAGTTCGCCGCCCTCATAGCGCAGCGACATCGACAGGCCGTCGATCTTCGGCTCCGCCGAGAAATTGATCTTGTCGTCGTCGAGCTTCAGGAAGCGCACGATGCGGCCGACGAAGTCGCGCACGTCCTCTTCGGCAAAGGCGTTGTCGAGCGACAGCATCGGAACGGCGTGCTGGACCTTCCTGAAGCGCCCGGACGGCGCCGCGCCGATCTTCTGTGACGGCGAGTCCGCGCTGACGAGTTCAGGAAAGCGCTTCTCGATCGCATTGAGGCGCTGGCGCAGCGCATCATAGTCGGCGTCGGTGACGGTGGGGGCGTCGTCCTGATAGTAGCGCTTGTCGTGCTCTTCGAGTTCGAGCGTGAGCCGCATGTGCTCGACCTTGGCTTGCGCCTTGGTGAGGTCCGTGACGTCGCGAAGCGGCTTTGCTTTGGATTTTTCTGCTCTGGCCATTATACTTAAGATTGTGTCTCGTCGTTTCGGGATGGTCCGAAGGACCAGACCCGGAACCTCGAGATTCCAGGTTCGAACTTCATGCAGCCCGGAATGGCAGGTGGGAAAGGCTCGGGAGTCATGGCGTATTACGTCTATATCCTAGCAAGCCGACGGGACGGAGCAATCTTGTCGGCGTCACCAATGACCTCATACGCCGTGTCTATGAGCATCGAATCAAAACCGTTCCGGGCTTCGCGGCAAAATACAACATCACGCGATTGGTTTGGTTCGAGGCCCATGATGATCCAGTCTCGGCGATCTCGCGAGAAAAAGAACTCAAGAAATGGAAACGCGCCTGGAAGATTCAGCTGATCGAGAAAGACCATCCCAATTGGGATGATCGCTACGAATCGATCTGCAACTAACTTCCCGGGACGATCCGGAAGGGCGTCCTACAATCTCGAGGTTCCGGGTTCGATGCTTCGCATCGCCCCGGAACGACAGTTCAAGCCGTCGCCGCCTTGAGCAGCCGGTCCGCGGCCGCCCGCGCCTCGGCGGTGATCTCGGCACCGGCGAGCATGCGGGCGATTTCCTCGCGGCGGTGGTCGGCGGCCAGCGCGTTGACGCGAGTGGCGACGCGCTTGCCCTTGTCCAGCGCATCCTTGGAGATCAGGAGATGCTGGTCGGCGCGGGCGGCGACCTGCGGGGCGTGGGTCACGGCCATCACCTGAACCTTGCCGGCCAACCGCGCCAGGCGACCGCCGATGGCATCCGCAACCGCGCCGCCGACGCCGGTATCGATTTCGTCGAACACCAATGTCGGGGCCGAGCCGCGATCGGACAGCACGACCTTGAGCGCCAGCAGGAAGCGGGACAGCTCGCCGCCGGAAGCGACCTTCATCATCGGGCCCGGCTTGGTGCCGGGATTGGTCTGAACCCAGAACTCGACGCGGTCGAAACCTTGCGGTCCGGGCGCGGCCTCGTCCGTCGTGACCTGGGTGATGAATTTTGCGCGCTCGAGCTTGAGCGGGGCGAGCTCGGCGTTGACGGCCTTGTTGAGCTTGTCGGCCGATTTCTGCCGCGCAGCTGAGAGCTTTTTCGCCGCAGCCGCATAGCGGCCATCTGCCTCGATCGCGGCCTGCTCCAGCTTCTTCAGGCGCGAAGCGCCGGCATCGATCAGCACGACGTCGGCGGCGTATTTGGCGGCGAGCGCGGCGAGGCCGTCAACAGGCGTTGAATATTTGCGGGAGGCGGCGCGCAACGCGAACAACCGCTCCTCGATGCGTTCGAGCTCGGCCGGGTCGAAATCGGTCGCGGCCAGCGCGGCCTGGAGATGCTGGTCGGCCTCCTCCAGTGCATTGATCGCGACATCGATCGCCTTGACTGCAGGCTCGACCAGCGCCGGCGAATTGACGCCACGGCGTTCCAGCCGGCGCACCGCGGCCGACAGCGCCGCGACCGGCGAATTGTGGCCACCGACGACCTCCTGCGCCTCGCGCAAATCGGAGGCGATCTTCTCGCCCTGCATCATGGTGGTGCGGCGGTGGGCCAGCGAAGTCTCTTCGCCCTCCTTCGGCGCCAGCCGCTTCAGCTCGTCCGAGGCATGGCGCAGATAGTCGGCCTCGCGTGCGGCACGCTCCATGCCGGCGCGATGGTCCTCGAGCTCGGTGTTGGCGGTGCGGCGCGCGTCCCAGAGCGCTTCGACATCCGCCACGTCCTTTTCGAGCCCGGCAAAGGCATCGAGCAGGCGGCGATGGGTGGCGGCATCGACCAGCGCGCGCTCGTCATGCTGGCCATGGATTTCGACCAGGGCGGCGCCGACCGCCTTCAACGTCTGCACGCTGATCGCCTGGTCGTTGATGAAGGCGCGGGTGCGGCCGTCGGCGAGCTGGACCCGGCGCAGGATCATCTCGCAAGATTCGGCAAAACTCGCATCGTCGAGCCCGTTCTCGGCCAGGATTTTCGACGCCGGATGATTCCTCGGGACATCGAAGACGGCCGTGACCTGGCCCTGCTCCGCGCCATGCCGCACGAGGCCGGCGTCGCCGCGGCCGCCGAGCGCCAGTGCAAAGGCATCGAGCAGGATGGATTTGCCCGCACCGGTCTCGCCGGTCAAAACCGCAAGCCCGGTGGCGAATTCGATATCGAGCCGTTCGATCAGGACGATGTCACGGATCGACAGACGCGCCAGCATGGAACCTAATTTCCTAGCCGAGACCTAGAGGCCTATCTTCTTGAAGGTCCGGCTGATCCAGGACCCCTGATTCTCGCTCGGCTCGAGACCGCCGGATTTTACAAGATTATAGGCGTCCTTGTACCAGCGGCTGTCAGGAAAATTGTGGCCGAGCACGGCGGCGGCGGTCTGAGCCTCGCCGACGATTCCGATCGACATATAGGCCTCGGTGAGACGGTAGAGCGCCTCCTCGACGTGGCGGGTGGTCTGGTACTGCGTCACCACGGCCTTGTAGCGGTTGATCGCGGCCGTGTAGTCCTTCTTCTGCATGTAGTAGCGGCCGACGGCCATTTCCTTGCCGGCGAGCTGGTCGCGTGCGCCCTCGATCTTGACCTTGGCGGCGGTCGCATATTCGGACGTCGGATATTTGCGCACCACCTCTTCCAGAGCGGCGATCGCCTTCTCGGTGCGGCCCTGGTCACGATTGATGTCCGGGATCTGGTCGTAATGCGAGGCGGCGATCAGGTACTGTGCATAGGCCGCGTCCGGGCTGCCGGGATGCAGGGTGACGTAGCGGGTCGCAGCCCCGATGCAGCCGTCATAGTCGCCACCCTGGTAGGATGCGTAGGCCGACATCAGCAGCGATTTGCGTGCCCAGTCAGAATAAGGATGCTGGCGGTCGACCTCTTCGAACTTCTTGTTCGCCGCCTTCATGTCCTTCTTTTCGTTCATGAGGTACAAGCCCTCATTATAGATCTTGTCGGCAGGCTCCTCGACGAAGGTGTCGTCCTTGGCGGTGAACTTGTCCCATAGGGCGCCGGTGCCGCAGCCGGCCAACGGCAGCGCGAACAGGACAAGCGTGGCGACCTGGAGCAGTCCACGGGCCCGAGGCGAAACTAATAGAGATCCGCGCGTCATACGCTGTGCCGACATGAATTTTAGACCTGACGCCCTGTGATGCGTGCCCGCGAGCCCATGATCCCTGTCACGGGCGCGACATGTGACCGTGGTGCCTGCCATACGACCACGGCGATGCAACCGAAAAACATTCGTTAGCCGACCGGATAGGCAGGCATTCCGCCCGGATTAAGGCGAAATCGCCGCAATCCTAGTCGATCATGGTTACCAGGAGTTTCCCGGGGAAAGTCTTGCCGGACGGCCCGCCGCAACGGCTTTCAGGACACGTCTGGCCCGTAGGCCGCAGCGATCCGGCCACCGACGATGCCGCTACCGACCTCGACCACGCCACGCGTGGAGCGCCGAGCCGCCTCGCCCTCGACCACCCGCCAAGCCGTACGGTCGGCGAGCAGCGCGGTCAGGACCGCGTGATTGAGCTTGTGGCCACCACGCACCGAGCGATAGGCGCCGAGCAGCGGCAGGCCCGCCAGCGCGAGGTCGCCAATTACGTCCAGCACCTTGTGGCGGGCGCATTCGTCGGCGTAGCGCAGGCCTTCGGTGTTGAGCAGCCGCTCGTCGTCGAACACGACGGTATTTTCAAAGGAGGCGCCAAGCGCATAGCCCGCGCTCCAGAGCCGGGCGACGTCGCCCATCAGACCGAAGGTCCGGGCGCGGCCGACCTCACGGCGGAAGCGCTCCGGGCTGAGGTCGAAGGCATAGCTCTGCCGACCGATGACGGGATTGGTGAAGTCGATCTCGACCTCGGTGCGGAAGCCGTTGGCGTAGGGTCTGATCTCGCCGAAGGAGTCACCGACCTTGACCGAGATCGGCTTCAAAACCTGGATGAACCGGCGCTGTGCCGGCTGGGTGACGATCCCGGCCTGATCGATCGCTGCGATGAAGGCGGCAGCACTGCCGTCCATGATCGGCACTTCCGGACCGTCGATCTCAATGGTGGCGTTGTCGACGCCCATGCCGCGCAACGCCGCCAGCACATGCTCCGCGGTCGAAACCAGCGGGCCGCTGCGGTCGCCAAGGACGGTCGCGAAATCGGTCGCAATCACCTGCTCGGCGGTCGCCTGAACTTCGCGGTCACTTCCCTCAAGGCCAGTACGGACGAAAATAAAACCTGCATCGACGGGTGCAGGTCCAAGCGTGAGGGTGACGGGAAGACCGGAATGAACGCCCACGCCGGCCACGGTGGCTTGCGCACAAAGCGTTGTTTGCCGGCTAAATTTCATCAGGAACCCGCCCCACTACGACCGACTGCGACTTATACTGGACCAGACTGATCGATCGAGATCGACCCTCCGAATCTCCGTATCCCCAAGTCACGTCGAACCATAGTCACTGCCTCAAACAGCGCCAACTCACGCTTTTTTACCGATTGTTACCCCAAACCCGCCGTATTCGCGCCAAGGCTTAACCAAATTGCGCCGGGATTTGGGCCCGTTATCGGCGGCTTTACTGAAGCACCGAACAAGTAATTAATGATTTAAAATCAGTTGCTTGAGCGCGCAATCCGGAGCTTCTCGGGACAAAAGGAAAGGTCCCGGCAAGCTTGTTGCCGGGACCTTTTTGCGTCTGCCTTATTGTAACAATCCTCAGGTCGCCTGCCGCCGCAGGAAGGCCGGGATATCAAGATGGTCGTCTCCCTGTGGCGCCGGCGCAACAGGTGCCGGGCGGCCATGAGCGTCGAGACCCTGCGGCGCGGGCCGGCGGGCATATTCCGACACCGGTTCGGTGGCGGCGATCTGCTGTTGCACCGTCCGCTGCGGCTTGCGCTCGGGCAGCGCCGGCATGGCGGGACCGGCGGTCCGAACTGCGATCGGAGCCTCGGTCTCCTCGTCACGACGGCCAAGGCCGACATTGGCGAGGCGCTGCAGCAGCGACAGGCGGGTCTTCTGCGGGGTCTCCTCCTCGACCTCACCCCGGGCCTGACGGAGCTCGGCCTGGGCCGGCATCGGCAACTCCTCGAGGCGGGGCATCCGCGGCGCGCGAACCGGCGCACGCTCGGCCTGCGGCGGGATGAACGTTTCCGGGGTCATCGGCTCGTGCATGGCGACGGGCGCCTGCTCGGGCTCCGGAAATAGCGTGGGCTTCTGCGCGATCGGGCGCACGGTGACGTCACCATAGGTCTGCGGGGCGGGCGCCGGAGGGGTTTCGGAAACGGCAGCTGCGATGGCGGCAAGCGCCGCACGCTCCACATTGGGACGCGGCGCGACGGGCGCGGCGGCGACCGGGGCTGCGGCCGGGATCTGCGATTCCATCTTCTGGGCACGCTCGGCCAGACGCTGGTTGTCGGCGCGCAGACGCGCGGTCAGATCGGCGAGACGGCTCTCGGCAGCAACGGCCGGAGCCGCGGGAGCCTGCTGCTGCGGCGCGGGGTTCGCCACCGGAGCGGAGGTCGCCTGGCTGTTGCGGGCGATCGCCGCCTGCTCGATGCCGGTGGCGACGACCGAGACGCGGATCAGCCCGTCGAGGGCTTCGTCGAAGGTCGCGCCGACGATGATGTTGGCGTCCTGGTCGACTTCCTCGCGGATGCGGGTCGCGGCTTCGTCGACCTCGAACAGGGTCAGGTCCTTGCCGCCGGTGATCGAGATCAGCAGACCCTTGGCACCCTTCATCGACGAGTCGTCGATCAGCGGGTTGGCGATCGCGGCTTCGGCGGCGGTCAGGGCGCGCTTGTCGCCGGAGGCTTCGCCCGTGCCCATCATCGCCTTGCCCATTTCGCGCATGACGGCGCGGACGTCGGCGAAGTCGAGGTTGATCAGGCCTTCCTTGACCATCAGATCGGTGATGCAGGCGACGCCCGAGTAGAGCACCTGGTCGGCCATCGCGAAGGCGTCGGCGAAGGTGGTCTTCTCGTTGGCGACCCGGAACAGGTTCTGGTTCGGGATGATCAGAAGCGTGTCGACCACCTTGTGCAGCTCGTTGATGCCGGCTTCGGCGGTGCGCATGCGGCGGCCGCCCTCGAAGTGGAACGGCTTGGTCACCACGCCGACGGTGAGAATGCCCATGTCGCGCGCAGTCTTGGCGATAACGGGGGCAGCACCGGTGCCGGTGCCGCCGCCCATGCCGGCGGTGACGAACACCATGTTGGCGCCGGAGAGATGGTCGCGCAGCTCGTCGATCACTTCTTCAGCAGCGGCAGCGCCGACGTTCGGCTGCGAGCCTGCGCCCAGTCCTTGCGTGACCGCGGTGCCCATCTGCACGATGCGCTGCGCCTTCGACATCGTCAGCGCCTGCGCGTCGGTGTTGGCGACCACGAAATCGACGCCCTGGAGGCCCGCCGTGATCATGTTGTTGACGGCATTGCCGCCGGCACCGCCCACGCCGAACACGGTGATGCGGGGCTTCAACTCGTGAATATCAGGAACGTTGATGCTGATGGTCATGTTTGCCTCTCGATCACGCGCGCGTGGGTTCGCCCCGGCCTGCGGCCGCGGGAGTTGGTGAAATCAGACATTTGCGGAAATGAGTCATCAGAAGCCCTCGCGTAGCCATCGTCCGACCTTTCCGAAATAACCGCCGGTTCCTGTCCTGACCTGCTGCCGCGTATGCCGCGGTTCGACATGTTCGTGGTGAACGTATTGCGGGTAGACGAGTAGTCCGGCCGGCACCGCGAACGCGGCGTTCTTCGCCTCGTTGGGCAGCCGGCCGAAACCGAGCGGACGACCGACCCGCACGGGCCGGCCGAGTATCTGGGTGCCGAGTTCGACGAGACCGGTCAGCTGCGAGGCGCCGCCCGAGAGCACGACGCGGCCCTTGGGCTCGGCCGCGAAGGGCGAATCCTTCAGCTTGTCCCGAACCATTTCGAAGACTTCCTCGGCACGATGCTTGACGATGTTGGCGATGGTGGCGCGCGAAACGATCTGCGGCAGGTCCTGGTCGTCACCGGCTGTCGGTACAGACATCAGCTCACGCGAGTCCGATCCGCCGGTGATGACGGTGCCGTATAAGGTCTTGATTCGCTCGGCATCGGCAATGGTCGCGGAGAGTCCGCGCGCGAGATCCATCGTGATGTGTTGCCCGCCGACCGCAAATCCGGCCGCGTGCACGAAGCGGCCGCCGGAATAGACCGCGATCGTGGTGGTGCCCGCGCCCATTTCGACCACGGCGGCGCCAAGATCGGCCTCGTCGTCGGTCAATACCGACAGGCCCGCCACGTAGGGGCTGGCCGCCATGGCTTCGACGTTGAGATGGCAGCGTTCCACCGCCAGCATCAGGTTTCGTGCCACGGTCGCGTCGCAGGTGACGACGTTCATGTCGACGCCGAATTGATGCGCCACCATGCCGCGCGGATCGCGAATGCCCTTGACGCCATCGAGCGTGTAGCCGACCGGCAGCGCGTGCAGCACCGTGCGGCCCTCGCCGGTGGCGTGGCGCATGCCGGTGGAGGTGACGCGGCTGACGTCAGCCGGCGTCACTGCCCCGCCACGGATATCGGCCGCGGCTTCGACCAGCTGGCCCGCGAGGCGGCCGCCGGAGACCGACAACAAAACGGACTCGACCCGGACCTTGGCCATTTTCTCGGCGAGCCCGACGGCCTGGCGCACCGCCTGCTCGCATTCGCCGAGATCGACCACCGCGCCGGCCTTCATGCCGCGCGACTGGATCTGGCTGTAACCGATCAGTTCCACCGCATGGGTTCGGCCGCGCAGCGCTTCGCTCGGCGCCGACGGCTTCAGCCGCGCGATCATGCAGGCGATCTTGCTGGTGCCGATGTCGAGGCAGGCGACCAGGCCGCCGCGCTTGTGCGGCATCGGCCGCGTCTTCGGAGTCTGGGTGCGATCAAGACCGGTCATGCGGCGTCCCCGGTCTTCTTTTTCTTCTTGTCCTTGAACAGATCATCGCGCGCCTTGGCGGCGTCGTCGGACAGCTGCACCACCAGCCGGTCGGGCAGCCGCATGTCGATCGCGACGATGTCCTTCGAGAACAGTCTGTCGTCCTTGTCGAGCTTGGAGAGCGCGGCGAGCGCGTTGCCGACGTCCTGCTCCGGCAGGCGAATGTCGAGACCGTCCTTCAATCTCAGATTCCAGCGCCGCTCGCCGACATAGATGGCGGCCTTCGTCACCGAATTGACCTGCGGATAGCGGGCCAGCAATGCGAGGAAATCACGCGCCTGGGTATCGGCGCCCTTGCCGACCACGAGCGGCAGCGTCAGGAACCGGCGCGAGACGTAGGGCTCGAGCAGCGCGCCATCGTCGGCGATGACCGAGAGCCGGCCGGCCTCCTGCCACAGCGCGAACGCCTTCCGCTCGGTAATCTCGATCATGAGCTGGCCCGGATAGAGCTTCAGCACGGTCGCATCCGCGATCCACGGATTGGCTTTGAGCTTGTCGCGGACGTCGTCGGCATCGAGGAACAACAGCGAAGAGCGGCCGCTGACGCCGCCGATCGCGAGGATCTCGTCCTGGCTCAGCTGCTTGCGGCCGTTGATCACGACGGAGGTGATGCGGAAGCCGGCCGAATTGGCCAGGGCGTTGCGCGCGTCGCTGACGGCGGTGATGAAATCCTGGAGGTGGCCGCCCTTGACGATGCCGAGGCCGCAGCTGCCGATCAACAGCAGCACGGTCAGGCCGATCCCGACCCGGCGCGGCAGATAGCGCTCGACCAGCGCGATCACGCGCGGCGGCGGCTCACGCTCGACGACCGCTTTGGTCTTGGATTTGGCCTTGATCTTCCGCTCGGCGGCGGCGTGCTTTTTCGCGCGCCTGTCTTGCACCCACTCGCGCAGAAGCACGACCGCTCCGATAGCGGCCGCCTTCAGATCAGCTTGGGGCCTCAGCGATCTCACAAACGATCGGGTGAGGCTTCCTGCACCATCCATTGCACGAGCTCGTCAACAGTTTGCCCCGCGACGCCGCGCGGGTCCTGGCGAACATGACGTCTCGGTCGTGCCGGGCCGGGTAATGGTCTTCGGCAGAAGAAGCCGCTCCCCTACAAAGCGTTCGCCGACCGGAAACATCCGAAACGGCTCACGCGCCGGCAGCCAAAACGCCATATGCGCCGCCAGCGTTAACCTTCGGACGTCCTGGTAAACAAAAGGTAAAGTTCGTTAACGCGGGATGCTTTTTGCCCAGTTTACTGAGGCACTTCCGCCACGAAGTCCGGCATTTTACCGGTTTTGGGCACCAAACCGGGCGTTTTCGCCCGTCCGGCCGTTAACCAATCCTAACTATTTCCGCACCCGCCGCTCGGCGAGTTCGATCAGGTCGCGAAGGAAGTCGACGAAGGCGATGCCTTCGGCTTTCAGCGCCTTGGGGTACAGCGAGGACTTGGTCAGCCCGGGTAGCGTGTTGGTTTCGAGGTAGACCAGCCCCTTCTCCGCGACGATGAAGTCGGAACGGGAATAGCCGGTGCAGGACATAGCGCGATGCGCCAGCATGGCCTGGGTCTTGAGCGCGGCGGTGACCTCGGGCGGAAAGCGGCCGGGACAGATCTCCTGGGTCGAGTTCAAGAGATATTTTGCGGCGTAGTCGAAATTGCCCTCGCCCGGAATGATCTCGATCGGCGGCAGCGAGATGAGCGAGCCGTCGGTGCGCTCCAAAACGCCGCAGGTCGCCTCGACGCCGGCGATGTAGGGTTCGATCACGTACTCTTCGTGCCTGGCCGCATTGCGGACGGCGAGGAGGTCCTGCTTGGCGTTGACGAAGATCAGGCCGTAGCTCGAGCCGTCGCGCGCCGGCTTTGCGATCAGCCTGCCGTATTCGGCGAAGGCTTCGTCGATGTTCTCGAGCGCGATGCCCGCAGGCGGCGTCACGCCGCCGAGCGCGGCAAAGCGCTTGGCCGCGATCTTGTCGAAGGCGAGGTGCGAGGAGGCCGAACCGGAGCCGGTGAACGGCACGCCGCGCATCTCGCACATCACCTGCAGTTCGCCGTTCTCGGCAGCCCCGCCATGCAGGCTGAGCACGAGCACACGGTCTTCTGCCTTGGCCTTGTCGAGCGCCTGTGCCAGCGGAATGCCTGAGGTGCCCGGCTTGAACTCGTCCTCGAAAGGGCGAGCATGTTCGAGCAGCTGCTCCGACTGCACCACATGCACCTTGTCCTCGACGTCCCACCACCAGAGATCGGCCTCGGGCAGCGCCTGATGCAGCGCCTGGGCTGACGCGACGGAAACCAGACGTTCGCGGTTGGAGCCGCCGAAGAGGATGGTGATGCGCATTCGTGTCCTCATACTTGGTCATTCCGGGGCGTGCGAAGCGCGAACCCGGAATCTCGAGATTCCGGGTTCGATGCTAACGCATCGCCCCGGAATGACGGTGGTCATGGAATTCCAATCCGCTTGATTTCCCAGTGCAGCTCGATTCCGGAATTCGCTTTCACGCGTTCGCGCACCGTCTCGCCCAGCGTCTCGATATCGTGCGCGGTGGCGTCGCCGGTGTTGATCAGGAAGTTGCAATGCATCTCGGAGACCTGCGCGCCGCCGACGCGCAAGCCGCGGCAGCCGGCGGCGTCCACGAGTTTCCAGGCGGAATGGCCCGGCGGATTCTTGAAGGTCGAGCCACCGGTCTTCTCGCGGATCGGCTGCGCCGTCTCGCGATGGTTTTGCACCTCCGCCATCCGCGCGCGGATCGCATCGGCATCCCTGATCGCGCCGCGAAAGCGCGCCGACGTGAAGATGATGGAGGGATCGACACCGCTGTTGCGGTAGACGAATTTCATGTCGGCGTTGGAGAAGACGTATTTCGCGCCGTCGCGGCCGACGCCGCGCGCCTCGATCAGCACGTCCTTGGTCTCGCCGCCATTGGCGCCCGCATTCATGCGCAGCGCGCCGCCGATCGTGCCGGGAATGCCGAAATAGAATTCGAGCCCGCCGATATTGGCGGAGGCCGCCACTTCCGCCACGCGCTTGTCGAGCGCCGCCGTGCCCGCGGTAAGGACGTCGCCGCTCGCGATGGCGTCGCCGAAAGCACGCGGCCCGAGCCGGATCACCGCGCCGGCAATGCCGCCATCGCGCACGATCAGGTTGGAGCCGACCCCGACGACATAGACCGGAATGTCGCCTGCGAGATGCGCGAGGAAATAGGCGAGATCATCCTCATCCGCCGGCGTGAACAGCACCTGCGCGGGGCCGCCGACGCGAAACCAGGTCAGCTCGGCCAGCGACTGGTTGGCCAGCAGCCGGCCGCGCAGCTCCGGCATCGCGGCTTTGAGTGAGGGGGTGATGTCGGGGAAGCTCACCGCTCTACCCCAGCGCCTTCAATTGGTCCGGCAGCGCATAGGCCCATTGCGTGATGTTGCCGGCGCCGAGACACACGACGAGGTCACCCGACTTGGTGAGCGCCTTCACAATCCCCGCCAGCTCCGGCGCCGCTGGCAGCGGCACCACCTCGCGATGCCCGTGCGCGCGCAGGCCCGCGACGAAATGATCGCGGTCGACGCCGTCGATCGGCGTCTCGCCCGCGGCATAGACGTCAGCGACAACAACCGCATCGGCGTCATTGAAGCAGGTGCAGAATTCCTCGAACAGCGATTGCAGGCGGGTGTAGCGATGCGGCTGCACCACGGCGATGATCTTGCCGTTGGTGGATTCCCGCGCCGCCTTCAGCACCGCCGCGATCTCGACGGGGTGATGGCCGTAATCGTCGATCACGGTGACGCCGTTCCATTCGCCCGTCTTGGTGAAGCGGCGCTTGACGCCGCCGAAGCCGGCGATCGCCTTGCGGATCGCCTCGTCGGAAACGCCGAGCTCGCGCGCCACCGCGATCGCCGCCGTCGCGTTCGAGGCGTTGTGACGGCCCGGCATCGGCAGCATGAGATCGGCGATCTCGTGTACGGCACCGGTCTTGCGATCGCGGAACGCGACCTTGAACTTCGAGCCGCCGCCCATCGGGCTCAGGTCAACAAGCCGCACGTCGGCCTGCGGGTTCTGGCCATACGTGATGATGCGGCGATCCTCGATCTTGCCGACGAGGTTTTGCACGACGGGATGATCGATGCACATCACCGCAAAGCCGTAGAACGGCAGATTCTCGACGAAATGCCGGAAGGCGTCCTGCACGGCATCGAACGTCTTGAAATGGTCGAGATGCTCGGGGTCGACATTGGTGACGATCGCCACGTCCGTCGGCAGTTTCAAGAACGTGCCGTCGCTCTCGTCGGCTTCCACCACCATCCAGTCGCCGGCGCCCAGCCGCGCGTTGGAACCATAGGCGTTGATGATGCCGCCGTTGATGACAGTCGGATCGAGCCCGCCGGCATCGAGCAGCGTCGCCACCATCGTGGTCGTCGTGGTCTTGCCATGCGTGCCGGCAATCGCGACGCAGCTTTTGAGCCGCATCAGCTCCGCCAGCATTTCGGCGCGGCGCACCACGGGAATACGCCGCTCGCGCGCCGCCAGCAATTCCGGATTGTCGCGCTTGATCGCGGTCGACACCACGACAACCTCGGCGCCATCGACATTCTCGGCCTTGTGGCCGACCGAAACCTTCGCGCCGTTCTTGCGCAGGCGGTCGAGATTGTAATTGTCCGAGGCGTCCGAACCCTGCACGGTATAGCCGAGATTGACCAGCACCTCGGCGATGCCGCTCATGCCGATCCCGCCGATCCCGACGAAGTGGATGGGTCCGATCTCGCGCGGCAGTCTCATGCTTTATCCCGTCGTTCCATCGTCATGCCCGGGCATAAGCGCGAAGCGCGTCTTTACGCAAGGCGTTCCCGGGCATCCACGAATCCTAGGCTCTTTTTTGCAAGACGCGGATGGCGGGGACAAGCCCGGCCATGACGGTAAAACTATGGAAATTGCCCGTTTCGCGTCAGATTCCCGCGACTTTGACCACCAGATCGGCCAGCCGCTCGGCGGCATCGAGCCGCCCTGCCCCTTTTGCGGCGGCTGCCATGGCGGCGAGGCGCGCCGGCTCGGCGGCGAAGGCGGAGATCTCGGCCGCAAGACGATCCGACGTGAACTCGGTCTGCGGGATCCGGACGGCACCGTCGACCTTGGCCAGCACGCCGGCATTGGCGAACTGGTCCTGGTCGATCGAGCCCGGCAGCGGCACCAGGATCGAGGGCCGGCCGATGGCGGCGAGCTCGGCCACGGTGCCCGCGCCGGAGCGCGACACCACCAGATGGTTGGACGCGAGCCGAGCCGGCAGATCCGTGAAGAACGGCGCGAGCTCGGTATTGATCTTGAGCCTGTCGTAGACCGTGCGCACGCGGGTCATGTCCTCGTCGCGCACCTGCTGGGTCAGGATGAGCCGCCCCCACAGCGCCGGCTCGAGCCGCTCGATCGCACCCGGCACGATGTCGGCCATGATGCGCGCCCCCTGGCTGCCGCCGACGACGAGCAGACACAGCGGCCCATTCGCTTCGGGTGCGGCATAAGGCACCGCCGCCGCGGCAAGGACTGCGGGGCGCATCGGCGTGCCGACCGTCGTGGTTTTGCCCGCGAGCGCCGGATCGCGGTCCAGCACACCCGGCAGCGATGTCGCGATCGCGCGGACGCGGCTCGACAGGAAACGGTTGGCCCGGCCGAGCACCGCATTGGCGTCATGGATGATGCCGGGCACGCCGGCGAATTTCGCCGCAACCAGTGGCGGCAATGTCGGATAGCCGCCAAAGCCGACGACGGCGACAGGCTTCAATCGCTTGATCAGGCCGTAGGCGGACAGCGTGCCGGTGGCGAGCGTGAGGCCGGCATAGGCGAGCTGGAACGGATTGCGCCCGCGCGCGGTCTCGCTGGCGACGACGTCGATCATGTCCTTGCTGAACAGCCCGCTGTAGCGCAGCGCGCGCTCATCGGTCACGAGGCGCACGCGAAAGCCGCGGCGGATCAGCTCGACGCCGAGCGCCTCGGCCGGAAACAGATGGCCGCCGGTGCCGCCCGCGGCGAGAAGAATCAAGGGAGAGGTGTCCATCAATGCCCTTTTACAAGGCCTTTGCCGTCATTGCGAGCGCAGCGAAGGAATCCAGACTGCCCGGGTGCTAGCTCGCAATGACGAAGAGCTACGCGTAACTCCGCGTCGCGTCGGCATGGCCGCTGGCCTCGACCTCGGTACGCGGGCGCAGCCGCGTCAGGGCCAGCATCATGCCGACGCCATAGGCCAGCGACACGATTGAGGAGCCGCCGTAGGAGATGAATGGCAGCGTCATGCCCTTGGCGGGGATGAGCTGGAGGTTGACGGACATGTTGATGGCCGCCTGCACGCCGAACAGGATCGCAAGACCCGAGGCCGCAAAGCGCGAGAACATGTCTTCGTTGGCATAGGCGCGCGACAGCGTGCGGATCACGACGAAGGCGAACAGCGCCAGCATGGCGAGACACAGGATGATGCCGAACTCCTCGGCCGCGACTGCGAACACGAAGTCGGTATGGCTATCAGGCAGGCTGCGCTTGGCGATGCCCTCACCGGGTCCGAGGCCAAACCAGCCGCCGTTGTAGAAGGCCTCCATCGCGGTATCGACCTGGAAGGTGTCGCCGGAGGCCGGATTCATGAAGCGCTTGATGCGGCCCGCGACGTGCGGAACGAAGAGATAGGCGCTGAACAGGCCGGCCGCGCCGAGGCCGGCAAGGCCGAACACCCAGATCATGCGCATGCCCGCGATGAAGAACAGCGAGCCCCACACCATCAGGATCAGCATGGTCTGGCCGAAGTCCGGCTCCATCACCAGCAGCGACACCAGCATCAGGAGCAGCACCAGCGCCATCGAGGTCGCCGGCATCTCGGGCCGCTTGGTCGATTCCGCAAACAACCAGGCCGCAATGACGACGAATGAGGGCTTTGCGATCTCGGAGGCCTGGATGTTGACGCCGACGAGCGTGATCCAGCGCCGTGAGCCCTTCACCTCGGGGCCGACGGCGAGCGTCACCACGATCAGGATGATGCTGATCGTGAAGATGATCAGCGCACTTCGCCGGATCGAGCGCGGCGACATGAAGGACACCCCGATCAGCACCAGAAACGACGGCACCAGGAACATCACGTGGCGATTGAAGAAGTGGAACGGATCGAGCCCGATGCGGGTCGCGACCGGCGGACTTGCCGCCAGCGACAGGATGACGCCGGTCAGCATCAACACCAGGATCGCGCCGAGCAGCGGCTTGTCGACGGTCCACCACCACTCGGTAAAGGGGGTGCGTTCTTCACGGGAGAGCATGGGCGGCCGCTTTCGGACAGAGGTCCGTTCATTGGTCGCCGAGGTTGGTTACCGGGAGGTTAAGGAATCGCTGATGATTGGAGATGATCCCCCGCTGCCGCCTCACACCACACTGTCAGGGCCCGGCTTGACCAGGCTTGACCGGGGCATCCAGCACGCCGCGCCTTTTCGGCTCAAGCACGGCCTCTGGATACGGGTCGCCCGGTCGTCGTGCGCAATTGCGCACTGGCCGGGCGGACCGCGGAGCAAGCGTCGGATGACCTATCATTCATAACTGATCGCGACATCCCCTGCGCGCTGGTCGCGCTTGTCGATCTGGTCTGCTCCGGGAACGAAACCGATCCTGACCGCCCGCTCGCTGCTCCACACGACGACGGCATCAAGATGCCCGCGCACGCTGACGAAGGTCGGCGTACTCTCGGGCGAGAATGTTCGGCCGCGCGCCACGATGCTGGCTTGCGTGCTGTCGGGCACACTCGCTCCGCACGACTTCCAGACCACGACCACCAATTTGCTGCCGCTCGGGGAGGCGAACGCACTTTGGCGAACGACGCGACACGCGCCGAATTGGTGCATGACGCCGTCGATGACGACGACGCAGAGGAAGCCAACGGGAATAGCGAGCGCAGCGATGATACCGATCCAGCGTCGCCGCGACATTCTCAGACCACCGGTTTCACGCCCGGCAGCGCCTGCACCAGTTCGCGGAACTTGGTGCCGCGGATCTCGAAGTTGCGGTACTGGTCGAAGGAGGCGCAGGCGGGCGACAGCAGCACGACCACATCGGCGAGACCTGACGCTTCAGCATCGCGCGCCGCGTGCTCGACGGCCAGATCGAGCGTCTGGCTGATCTCGTGTGCGACCGGGCCAAGCGTGCCGGAAAATTCCTGCGCGGCCTCGCCGATCAGGTAGGCTTTGCGGATCCGCGGGAAGTAGCCGGTCAGGCCAGCGATGCCGCCCGCCTTCGGCTTGCCGCCGGCGATCCAGAAAATGTCGGCAAAGGACGACAGCGCATGCGCGGTCGCATCCGCGTTGGTGCCCTTGGAGTCGTTGACGAACAGCACGTTGCCGCGGCGGCCGACCTGCTCCATGCGGTGCGCCAGGCCCGGAAAGCTGCGCAGGCCGTTCTGCAACATGTCGAGGCTGATGCCCATCGCGAGCGCAGCCGCGGCAGCACACGCTGCGTTCTGGGCATTGTGCAGGCCGCGCAGCGAACCGATACCGCCAAGCGTGGCGACCGCGCTACGCGCGCCACCGGACGTACGAACGATCGTGCCATGCTCGACATGGATGCCCGAGGCCAGCGGATTCCTGACGGAGATGCGCACCACATTCTTGCCGGCGCGGTCGAGCCGGTCTGCGATGTCGCGGCACCAGCCATCGTCGACACCGACGATCGAGGTGCCACCCGCCTGCACGCCCGCAACGAGGCGCTCCTTCACCGCAGCGTAATGTTCGATCGTACCGTGACGATCGATGTGGTCTTCGCTGACATTGAGCAAGATGCCGACGGAGGGATCGAGCGAGGGCGTGAGGTCGATCTGGTAGGACGACATCTCGATCACGTGGACGCGGCCCATGCGCGGCGGCTCCAGCGACAGGATCGCCGTGCCGATGTTGCCGCCCATCTGGGTGTCGTAACCGGCAACCTTCGTGAGGTGCGCGATCAAGGCTGTCGTGGTCGACTTGCCGTTGGTGCCGGTGATGGCGACGAAAGGCGCGTCCGGGGCATGCCGCCGGCGCTCGCGGCAGAACAGCTCGATGTCGCCGATCACCTCGACACCCGCCTCACGCGCCTTCAGCACGCTCCAGTGCGGCACCGGATGGGTCAGCGGCACGCCGGGCGCGAGCACGAGCGCGGCGAAATTCGACCAGGAGACACTGCGCAGATCGGCGGTGATGAAACCGGCCTGAGCCGCCTTGGCGACGTTCTCGGCATTGTCGTCGGCGGCGATCACTTCGGCGCCGCCAGCCTTCAACGCGTGGCACGAGGCGAGCCCGGAGCCGCCGAGGCCGAACACCGCGACCGTCTTGCCGGCAAAGGATGTGACCGGGATCATCATTTCTTCTCCGTCATTCCGGGGCTCGCGGAGCGAGAACCCGGAATCTCGAGATTCCGGATCGCCGCTTCGCGTCGTCCGGAATGACGATCTGGACCATCACCGCAGCTTCAGCGTGGAGAGGCCGGCCAGCGCCAGCATCACCGAGATGATCCAGAAGCGGATCACGATCTGCGGCTCGGTCCAGCCGAGCTGCTCGAAATGGTGATGGATCGGTGCCATGCGGAAGATGCGCTTTCCGGTCAACTTGAACGACACCACCTGCACGATGACGGAGACAGCCTCCAGCACGAACAGGCCGCCGATCACCGCGAGCACGATCTCGTGCTTCACCGCGACCGCGATCGCGCCCAGCATGCCGCCGAGTGCGAGCGAGCCGGTGTCGCCCATGAAGATCGAGGCCGGCGGGGCGTTGAACCAGAGGAAGCCGAGGCCGGCGCCCAACAGCGCGCCGCAGAGCACCGCAAGCTCGCCGGTGCCCGCGACATATTTGATCTGGAGATAATCGGCGAACACGGCGTTGCCGGCGAGATAGGCGATCATAGCAAAGCTCGCGGTCGCGATCATCACGGGCACGATGGCCAAGCCGTCGAGACCATCGGTGAGGTTCACCGCATTGCCGGCGCCGACGATGACGAAGGCGCCGAACACGACGAAGAACCAGCCGAAATGCAGCACCGTGTCCTTCAGGAAGGGAATCGTCAGCGCGGTCGACGCGGGGTCGCGGTTCAACCGCACCAGCGCGTAGCAGGCGACCAGCGCGATGAGCCCTTCGATCAGCAGCCGCAGCTTGCCGCCGAAGCCGGTCGTGGTCTGCTTGGTGACCTTGAGATAATCGTCATAGAAGCCGACAAACCCAAAGCCGAGCGTCACCGCCAGCACGATCCAGACATAGGGATTGAGCGGATTGCACCACAGCACGGTGCCGACCGTCAGGCCGGACAGGATCATCAGCCCGCCCATGGTGGGCGTGCCCTTCTTGGAGAGATGCGATTGCGGACCATCTGTGCGGATCGGCTGGCCCTTGCCCTGGCGGATGCGCAGATGGTCGATGATCCAGGGCCCGAACAGGAACACGAACAGCGCGCCAGTGACGATAGCGCCGCCGGTACGGAACGTGATGTAGCGGAAGACGTTCAGGACGGTGCGCACCGCACCGAAACTCGGAATTGTGTTGGAGATCTCGATCAGCCAGTAAAACATTCAGACGGTCCTATGGCGCCTTTCGCACGCAGGCTTGTTCGAGACGCAGATTTCGCCTCAAGCGCATTCGCTGGTCTTCATCATCGGTCGGGCGACCTCCAGGAAAGCGGCCGGCTTAGCGCCGCAAAACGGCGGGATTCGGGAACGGGCCTTCCAAGCAGTTTACGCCTTTGCCTGCAAGGCGGCCACTAGGGCCGGCACAAACTTGTTGACCCAGAACATCTTCTTGCTGCCCTTGACAACCACGACATCGCCTGCCTTCAGCAAACCGGCGACCTCACCAGCCTTCAGCGTGGCGGGATCGTCGTGCCAGCCCAGCCCCTTGCCCGCGGGAAGCGCGTCATAAAGGTGCCGCATCAGCGGGCCGACGCAATAGATACCGTCGATGCCGCCCAGATGGGCGGTGAGGCCGGTGTGGTAGCTTGGCGCGTCGTCGCCCAGTTCCAGCATATCGCCGAGTACCGCAATACGACGCCCGCCCGTCACGTTGCGCGCCTGCAGACTTTGCAGCGCGGCAGCGACGCTCGCGGGATTGCCGTTGAAGCTGTCGTCGATCACGGTGACGCCGCCGACTGCCTGCTCCACGCCACGGCCGGACATGATGCCGACGCGGTCGAGCTTGATCGCGAGCGTGGCCACGTCGAGATGCGCAGCATGGATCGAAGCGAGCGCGGCGAGCGCATTCTGCACGCGGTGCGGCGCGCCGGGCGTGAGGCTGAAGGCGATCTCCTTCTTGCCGATCCGGGCCACGACCTGCCAGCTGTCGCCGTGAGGGGCGTGCGCAACCTCGTGCACCTCGGCCTTCTCGCCGAAGCGCACCACCTTGCCTTTCCATTCGGACGCCTTCAGCCCGGCCGGCAGCACCAGCACGCCATCCCCGGGCAGCCCGAGCGCGATCGATACTTTCTCGCGCCTGATGGCGTCGAGCGAGCCGAGCTTTTCCAGATGCACCGGCTGGACGTTGACGACGAGCGCGACGGTCGGCCGCGTCAATTGGCTCAGGCGCGCGATCTCGCCAGTCTGGTTCATGCCCATCTCGACGACCCAGAGGCTGGCGTCAGGCCGGGCATTGCACAATGTCAGCGGCACGCCCCAGAAATTGTTGAAGCTCGAAGGGCTCGCATAGGCATTGGGATAGGCCGCCAGAAACTCCTTGGTGCTGGTCTTGCCGGCGCTGCCGGTGAGCCCGATCACCGGCCCGTTGAAACGCGCGCGGGCGGCGCGGGCGAGGCCCCAGAGACCGTCGATCAGCGTGTCCTTCACGACGATCTGGGGAACGCGGATGCCGGCGATCTCGTGCGGCACGATCATCGCGACCGCGCCTGACGCTTCCGCCTTGTCCGCGAACTCCCAGCCGTCGCGCGCGCTGGCGAAAGCCGAGATGAAGCCGCCGCTCGGCGTACCTGACAGTGCGACGAACAGGCTGCCCGGTTTCACCAGACGGCTGTCCTGGGTGACGAAGTCAATTCCCGTGTCCGGGAATGATCCGGCCGCACCCAGCGCGCGCGCCACCTCGGCAACCGTCCATAATGGCCCGCTCATGCGACCCTCGATGCTAATGCGGCGGCGACCGCCTCGTGATCACTGAACGGCAGGACCTCGTGGCCTACGATCTGCCCGGTCTCGTGGCCCTTGCCCGCGACGAGCAGCGCATCGCCATCTTCCAGCTCCTCGATCGCGGCGCGGATCGCGGCCGCCCGATCGCCGATCTCGCGCGCGCCCTTGGCGGTGGCGAGGATCGCGGCACGAATGGCTTCCGGCTTCTCGCTGCGCGGATTGTCGTCGGTGATGATGACGCGATCGGCATTCTCCGCCGCGATCTCACCCATGATCGGCCGCTTGCCGGCATCGCGATCGCCGCCGGCGCCGAACACCACGACCAGCCTGCGCTTGGCGTAGGGACGCAGCGCCTGCAACGCCTTTGCCAGCGCATCAGGCTTGTGCGCGTAGTCGACAAAAATCGGCGCGCCGTTGCGCTCACCGACGCGCTCGAGCCGGCCCTTGGCACCTTCGAGATGTTCGAGGCTCGCAAACACGTCGGCGGCATCACTGCCGGTGCCGATCGCAAGACCAGCCGACACCAGCGCGTTCTCGATCTGGAATTCGCCGACCAGCGGCAGCCGCACCGCGTATCTCTTGCCGCGATGCTCGAGCATCAGCTTTTGCGAAAAGCCTTCGACGACGGCCTCGGTGAGGCGGATGCCCTCGCCTGCCCCGTCGCCGTGGCGGCCGGCCGCCATCACGCGCAGGCCACGCGATTTCGCCGCGTCGAGCACTTGCGCCGAGCAATCATGATCGGCCGATATCACCGCCGCGCCGCCCGATGGCACGAGCTCGCGGAACAGCCGGAGCTTTGCGGACAGATAGTGCGCGACGCTTGGATGATAATCCATGTGATCGCGCGAGAGATTGGTGAAGCCACCGGCCCCGACGCGGACACCATCGAGGCGGTATTGGTCGAGCCCATGCGACGAGGCTTCGAATGCAAGATGCGTCACGCCTTCGCGCGCGATCTCATCGAGCTGCCGATGCAGCGCGATCGGATCCGGCGTCGTCAGCGAACCGTAAACGGTGCGCTTCGGCGAGACGAGCCCGATGGTTCCGATGCTGGCCGAGGCGTGGCCCAGCCGCTCCCAGATCTGCCGCGTGAACGCCGCAACCGATGTCTTTCCGCTGGTTCCGGTCACCGCGACGATGGTTGCAGGTTGTGCCGGGAAGACTCTTGCCGCAGCCAGCGCCAGCGCACGGCGCGGATTGGCCACGGTGACGAAGGGCACCTTGCCGCCTTCGGGCCCGTGATCGCCGACCACGGCCACCGCACCGGCCGCAATGGCCGCATCGATGAAGCGCGCGCCGTCGGTCTTGCTGCCCGATAGCGCGAAGAACACATCGCCGGGCTTGACCACGCGGCTATCGAGCGCAACGCCTGTGACCTCGATCGCCGCGACAGCGGGCTCGATCGTGGCATCATTGCCCAAAACGTCCTGACCCAAGAGGTCGCGCAGCTTCATGATCTTCCAGTTGCCCTGCCCGAAAGCCGAATCCCGAGGGAAATCCCCGACTCAGCGGCGGCCACGGCCCTACCCCTGTGATTACTGGGTTGTCCTGGATGCTGCAAGAATAAGGCGGTCCGCGGGCGGCAGGTCGTAGCGGGGCTCGATGCCGAGCAGCGGTCCGATACGGGTGATGACGTTGCCTGCGGTCGGAACGGCGTTCCAGCCAGACGTGATGAAGCCGTAGGTCTCCTTCAGCGGCTGCGGCTCGTCGAGCATGATCAGGAGCTGGTACTTCGGCTTGTCCGCTGGAATGATCGCGGTAAACGCCGTCAGCACCCTTTTCTTGGCATAACGGCCGTTGACCACCTTCTCTGCCGTGCCGGTCTTGCCGCCGATGTAGTAACCGGGAACATTCGCCTTCTTGGCGGTACCGATCTCCGCGTTCAGCCGCATCAGGAACCGCATCTTGTCCGACGTCTCGGGCTTGATCACGCGCTTTGCGATCGCCCGTGCCTCCTCCTCGGAGCGCTTGAGGAAGGTCGGGGGAATCAGCAGGCCGCCATTGGCGAGCGCGCTGACGCCCATCACCGCCTGCAACGGCGCCACCGCAATGCCGTGGCCGAACGCGATGGTAATGGTGTTGAGATCGCCCCAATGCCGCGGCACGATCGGCGACGCGCTCTCGGGCAATTCCGTACGCAGCCGATCCAGCTGCCCCATCTTGCGCAGGAACGCCTTGTGCGCTTCCACGCCCTGCGACAGCGCAATCCGCGCCGCACCGACGTTGGAGGAGAAGGTGAACACTTCCTTCATGTTCAGGAAGCGGCCCTTCGGCTCGTCGTCATGGATCGCGAACTTGCCGTAGTGCAGCGGGCCGCGCGCGTCCCACAGCGAGTCGAGGCCGTACTTGCCGGTGTCGAGTGCCATCGCGAGCGTGAACGCCTTGAAGGTCGAGCCCATCTCGTAGACGCCTGTTGTCAGGCGGTTGATGCGGTCGGGATCGTGGGCTTCCTTCGGATTGTTCGGGTCGAAATCCGGAACCGAGACCATGGCCACGATCTCGCCGGTGTTGACGTTGGTGACGAGGCCCGAGGCCGCCTTGGTGTGGAATTTTTCCTTGGCCTTGAGCAGCTCGTCGCGCAGCGCGTGCTCGACGCGCAGATCGACCGACAGCTCGATCGGTTTCTGCAACCGGTCGATGGCAAAGCCCGCGCGGTGGAGATCGGCGAGGCCCTGGTTGTCGAGCCACTTCTCCATGCCGGCGATGCCTTGGTTGTCGATGTTGACGAGGCCGATGAGGTGGGCGACCTCGTTGCCGGTCGGATAGACGCGCTTGTTCTCGCGCAGGAAGCCGATGCCGGGCAGGCCCAGCTTGTGGATGTCGAGCTGTTGCTTGGCGGTGATCTCGCGCTTCAGCCAGACGAAACCCTTGCGCGATGACAGGCGCTCGCGCACCTCGGCTTCGTCGAGATCGGGCACGGTCGCGGTCAGAAGCTCGATCGCCTCGTCCTTGTCGATGATGCGGCGCGGCTCGCCGAACATGCTGGCGGCCTTGACGTCGGTCGCCAGGATCGCACCGTTGCGGTCGACGATGTCGGGCCGTGCGGTCGCAACCACCTCCTGCGAGGCGGCACGCCGCGCGCTGTGGGCGTCGGCGCCGATCGCGAACATCACGAGGCGTCCGCCGATCATGGCGTAGACGGCGGCAAAGGCCAGCATGGCGAGGCCCACCCGCGCGCGCGCCTTCGCGGCGCGATCGACGTTGCGCCCGTAGAGCAGGCTGCGGACCAGCCGCTGCCGCCAAGGTTCGGTTGGACGCTCTGTGGGTCGTCCTGCGGGCTTGGCCGGAACAGCGCTCATTGCTTGTCCTCGGGCTGCGGCACCGAGCCCGTCACGCTGTCACGATCGCTCGCGGCTTCGATGGTGTTGATCATGGACCCGATCGGATCAGGCTCGCCCGGCCGGAACATCCGCGGCGGACGGTCCGGCAGGTTCTTCAGAGAATCATATTGCGTGCCGCTGACGGGCTTGAGCGGCAGATGCCGCTCGACGAGGCCCTGCAGGCGCAAGGGCGCATCGAGCTTGGCCCATTCGGAGCGCAGCTGGGCGATCGCGTCGCGCTGCTCGCGAATCTCCGCATGCAGCCGCAGCACCTTCTCGGTGCGCGCGGTGGAGTCCATCTTGATTCGGTAGACATAGGCGGCCGCGAAGATCAGCGCGCCGATGACGAGAAGGTGGATGAAGCGCATCTGCTAGCCCCCCCTCATCACGTCGGAGAGTTTTGGCCAGGACGACGGCTCGTCGTCGACATGCGCCGGCGCTGTGGTGCGCTCGGCGGCGCGCAGCTTTGCGGATCGGGCGCGCGGATTATGCGCAACCTCCTCTTCGCCGGCAATCACGGGCCGCCGCGTCAGAAGCTGGAAGCTCGGCGCGCCTTGCGCCACCTCCGGCAGATGGCGCGAACCGCCGCCGGTCTTCGAGCGCTGGCTCAGGAAATTCTTGACGATGCGGTCTTCCAGCGAATGGAACGAGACCACCACAAGGCGACCGCCGGGCTTGAGCATGCGCTCGGCCGCGATCAGCGCGGTTTGCAGCTCCTCGAGCTCTTCGTTGACGAAGATGCGCAAGGCCTGGAAGGTCCGTGTCGCCGGGTGAATGTCGCCGGGCTTCGAGCGCACCACCCGCCCGACCAGATCGGCGAGCGCACGCGTGGTGGTGAACGGCGTCTCCTGCCGGTCAGCCACGATGGCGCGGGCGATGCGGCGCGAATGCCGTTCTTCGCCGAAGAGATAGATGATGTCGGCGAGATCGCTTTCCGAGGCGCGCGCAACGATGTCGGCCGCCGTCGGTCCCGTCTGCCCCATGCGCATGTCGAGCGGACCGTCGAGGCGGAACGAGAAGCCGCGACCGGCCTGGTCCAGCTGCATCGAGGACACGCCCACGTCCATCACGACGCCGTCGACCGCATCGACGCCCTGCGCGGCGCAGACTTGGGCGAGATTCGAAAAACGGTCTTCGACAAGTGTCAGCCGGCCGGCCGCGCCCGCGACGAGCTCGGCGCCACCGGCGATCGCGGTACGGTCGCGATCGATCGCGATCAGGCGGGTCCCTGATATGTCGAGAATGGCGCGGCTGTAGCCCCCGGCCCCGAAGGTCGCATCGACATAGATGCCGCCCTCACCCGGCGCGAGATGCGCGATCGCTTCGCGGCCAAGCACGGGAATGTGCGGCGCCTTGCTCATGCGCCGCGCCTGCCGGGTGCGCAAGAAAACAGGCCGGTCAATTTGGGGGCGAGAAAGCCCATCACGCCTCGAATAATTCCGCGTCGCGGCGGTTCCACGACCCAACCCCAATCCACCATGTACGCCGAGCCCGATCTTCCCAGCCGGCAAACCCTGTGTTCCCAGTGGAATATGTCGGGCAACCATGGGATTTCGAGCCAAAAACGCTTTGGCCGCCTCCGGACGCGGGTCGGCTCTTCATCTCTCAGTAACGGCGCTTAGCGTTAAGAAAGCGTTGATCGGGTCGTTACATCTCGAAAAGGTGCTTACGCGGTTCCTTGGGCAGTGATGCGTCATCCACACACTGAGCCCAAAATGCACCGGCAACCGCATCGCGCGATTGCGCGAAGCAGACGGTAAAGGAATAGTAAAGAGAAGGCCTTGGCCCATTCTCTTGTCCGATTTGAGTTGTTTATGTCGTCCGGTTCGTCCACGCCGCCTGGAGCTGATTCGAAGCGTCAGCGCGTTCTCCCGGTTCCCAAGGCCGCGGCGAGCGTGCGGACGTTCGAGCCGGATTCGTCGATCGTCTCCGACATCATCCCCTCGCCCAATCATGGCGAGCGCAACAAGGGCCGCCAGCCCGACATGATCGTGCTGCACTACACCGGCATGCCCGACGTCGAGGGCGCGTTGGCGCGGCTGTGCACGGCCGGCTCCGAAGTGTCGGCGCATTATGTCGTGCTGGAGGACGGCCGCATCGTGCAATGCGTGCCGGAGGCGCGGCGCGCCTGGCACGCGGGCGTCTCGTCCTGGGCCGGCGAGGACGACATCAACTCCTGTTCGATCGGGATCGAGATCATCAATCGCGGTCACGATTGGGGTTATCCCGAATATCCGCTGCGCCAGATCGCCGCCGTGATCGCGCTGTGCCGCGGCATCATGCTCCGCCGCAAGATCGTGCCGCAACGGGTGCTCGGTCATTCCGACGTGGCGCCCGCGCGCAAGAAGGATCCCGGCGAGAAATTTCCCTGGCATTCCCTCGCCAATTCCGGTGTCGGCCACTGGGTGACGCCGGCGCCGGTCGTGCGCGGCGAAACCCTGATGCTCGGCACCATCAGCGACGAGGTGCTGAGCCTTCAGCAGGCGCTCGCTCGCTATGGCTATGGCGTGCCGCTGTCAGGCAAATACGACGCCTCGACCATGGAAGTCGTCACCGCCTTCCAGCGCCACTTCCGTCCCGCGCGGCTGGACGGGATTGCCGATCACTCGACGCTGTCGACCTTGCAGGCTCTGCTGGCGAGTCTGCCGGCGGACGGGACGGCTGTCGCGTCGAAGTGACGGCGAAGCCGTCATTGCGCGCGTAGCGAAGCAATCCGGACTGTCACCGCGGAGATGGTCTGGATTGCTCGTCGCAAGAGCTCCTCGCAATGACGGAGGATGTGGCGCTACTCCATCTCCCGCAGCCGACGCGCATACAGCCTTCGCAGCGGCTCGAGTTGCGTCGCCCCGGTCGCCGCAGCATAGGCTTCGCGCGCCTCCTGCTTCCGCTCCAGCCGTCGCAACAAATCCGCTCGCACCGCCGGCAACATCTCGTAGCCGTCGAGACCACCGCGCGCGGAGATCGCGTCGACGAGATCGAGCGCGCGCGCCGGGCCGTCGACCATCGAGATCGCGGCGGCATGGTTGAGCTCGATGACCGGCGAGGGATTGATCCGCAGCAGGACTTCGTAGAGCCCGGCGATCTGCGGCCAGTCGGTCTGCGCGTAGCTCGGCGCGCGGGCATGCAGCGCGGCAATCGCGGCCTGTACCACATAGGGCTGCGGCCGCCCCGGCACGCGCAGCGCGTCGTCGACGAGAGCCAAGCCTTCCTCGATCTGCGCGCGATCCCACAGCGAGCGGTCCTGTTCTTCCAGCAGCACGATGTCGCCGGCCGCGGTCTCGCGCCCGGCGCGGCGCGCATCGTGCAGCAGCATCAAGGCGAGCAGGCCCTTGATGGCGGCGCGGTCGGGCATCAGCCGGTCGAGCAGACGGCCGAGCCTGATCGCTTCGGCCGCGAAATCGGGCCGCATCAGATCGGTGCCCGAGGTCGCGACATAGCCTTCGGTAAAGACGAGGTAGATCACGGCGAGCACACCGTCGAGCCGCGGCGCCAGGGCGTCGCTCTCCGGCACTTGATAGGGAATGCCGGCGAGCCTGATCTTCTGCTTGGCGCGGACGAGGCGCTGCGCCATCGCGTCCTCACCGACCAGAAAGGCGCGCGCGACCTGCGCGGTGGAGAGGCCGCAGACGGTGCGCAGCGTCAGCGCGACCTGGACCTCGGCCGCAAACGACGGATGGCAGCAGGTGAAGATCAGCCGCAGCATGTCGTCGTCGAGCATCGCCAGCGGCTCGTCGGGGCCTTGCGCGTTGAGCGCGAGCTCGTGCAGCAGCGCCTGCTGCTTGCCGCGAAAGGCGGCCTGGCGCCTGATGCGGTCGATCGCCTTGTTGCGACCGACATTGACCAGCCACGCACGCGGATTGTCTGGCGGCTCACCTGACGACCAGCGCTCCAGCGCGACCGCAAATGCATCCTGAAGCGCATCCTCGGCCAAGTCGAAATCCCCGACGAGGCGGATCAGGGTGGCCAGCGCCCGCCCCGCCTCGTCGCGGAAGACCTTGTCGATGTCGGTGGCGGCGATCACTTGTAGATCATGACCGGCCGGACCTCGATCGATCCTCGCTTGGCCTCGGGAACGCGCGCCGCGATCGCAATGGCGTCGTCGATATCCTTGGCTTCGATCAGATAGTAGCCGCCGAGTTGCTCGCGCGTTTCCGCGAACGGGCCGTCGGTCGTCATGGTCTTGCCGTCGCGCACGCGCACCGTGGTCGCGGTCGTCGTCGGCTGCAGCCCGTCGCCGGCCTTGAAATGGCCGCTCTGGATGATCGACTGCGTGTAGGCGCCGTATTCGCCCGCCAGCTTCTGACGGTCGGCGGCGTTCATGTCGGTCAAATAGCTTTCGTTCCGGTAGATCAGCAGCAGGTATTGCATCGCTTAACTCCTGTGGTTCGGCTGGATCGCCGACATCTGTCGAACGGGGCCGATGCCAAACGACATCATCGCGAAACTATTTTTCCGATCATTGGTAGATCATGACCGGCCGCACTTCGATCGAGCCGTGCCTGGCGCCGGGAATCCGCGCGGCGAGTTCAATCGCGGCATCGAGATCCCTGGCTTCGACGAGATAGTAGCCACCGAGCTGCTCGCGGGTCTCGGCGAAGGGACCATCGGTGGTCATGGTCTTGCCGTCGCGAACGCGGACCGTGGTGGCGGTCGAGGTCGGCTGCAGCCCGTCACCGGCCTTGAAATGGCCGCTCTGGACGATCGACTGGGTGTAGGTAGAATACTCCGCCAGCAGCTTCTGGTAATCCGCGGGCGCCATCTGGCTCTGTTGTGCTTCGTTACGATAGATCAGCAGCAGATACTGCATCGCTTGTCTCCTGTTGTTCGGCTGGATTGCCGGCATCCAGTCGAACGGGGTCCGCGCCCAACGACATCTTCAGGATAAATTATTTACGCGGCGGCGTGCGCGACGATCTCTGCTTGACGGAAACGTCACAAATGCCCATTGCCTTGTCGGTCAGTCGGCCGGACGGCCGCTCCGGCAAGTGCCGAAAGGCCGCCGGGGAGGAAAGTCCGGGCTCCCTTGACATGCGGTGCCGGATAACATCCGGCGGGGGCGACCCCAGGGAAAGTGCCACAGAGAACGAACCGCTCCCTCCTCGGAGGAAGTAAGGGTGAAAAGGTGCGGTAAGAGCGCACCGCGGGTCCGGCAACGGAGCCGGCATGGTAAACCCCACCGGGAGCAAAACCGAATAGGGACGGCGTAGCGGGCCGTTCGCGAAAGCGATAACGCCGCGGGGCGATGTCAGGCCCGCCGTCCGGGTAGGTTGCTCGAGGCCATGTGCAAACATGGTCCCAGAGGAATGGCCGTCACGTATCGTCTGCGCAAGCGGGCGGTGCCCTACAGAACCCGGCTTACAGGCCGGCTGATATCTTGCAGGGAGGGGTTCGATGCCGACGCATCGGACCCCTCACCAATTTGGGCAGGCTGTCATTCCGGGCTCGCGAAGCGAGAACCCGGAATCCATCGCGCAGCAGAGAATGTGGAGGAATGGATTCTCAGATGCGCAATTGCGCATCGTAGTTCGTGCTGCGCACGCCCCGGAATGACGAAAGTGAGTGCTACGCTACGATCTCTTGCAGCACACCCATCAGCGCCTCCGGCGCCGTCACATTCGGCGCATGACTGGCGTCGAGCTCGAAATAGCGCCAGCCATCTTCGCTCCTCGCGCGCCTTGCGAATTGCCCGAACACATCGCCCGGCGGAATACGGGCGCAATAGATGTAGCTGCGCGGCATCGCGGGTTCGCCGTGCGCGAGCTTCAGCCTGGTCTCGAAGCATTTGAGCGGCATGTTGATGCGGCGCGCGTTGAGCCAGTCGAGATCGGCCTGCGGTGTATCCGGCGGCGGCGGATTGGGCGGGATGCGGTAGCCATCGCCGGCTGCAGCCGCCTTGCGCATCGGCTCGCGACCGCCTTCGTTGAGATCGAACAGCGATTGGCCATCGCGCGGCACGAAGGCGTCGAGATAGATCAATTGCGTGATGCGCTCGCGCGCACGATCGGCAACGCCGGTTGCGACCATGCCGCCATAGCTGTGACCAAGCAGCACGATGTCGCTGAGGTCCTCAAATTTGATGACGTTGAGGATATCCTGGATATGCGTCTCGAGATCGACAGCGGCGCTGGCGAGATGTGACCGCTCGCCGAGCCCCGTATAGGTCGGCGCGACCAGGCGGTGGCCGGCCTGCGCCATCAGAGGATGCATTTTCCGCCATGACCAGCCGCCGGACCACGCGCCATGACAGAGCAGGAAGGTTTTCGCGCGTGCGGCCATGAGCGTTTCCATCTTTCTTGTTTGAGACGATGGAGTGTAGCGGGCAGCCGCGCGATGTAAACGACGCGACGTGCCTCAGGCCGCGCGCGACGCCTTCACCAGCACGGGCGCAAGCTGACCGGCTTCCCGCCGCGATTTGCTCGCCTCGAAGCCGTGCATGCCCATCTGCCATTGCAGGCCGACGATCGCACCCTTGGTCGGTTGCAGCAGCGCCAGCGAAGCAAACAGCGTCACCGGCAGCCACACCGCGAGTTGCAGCCAGACCGGCGGCGCATAAGCCGTCTCGACCGCGAGGATCGCCGGCACCACGAGGTGGCCGACCACGACCATGACGAGATAGGCGGGGAAGTCATCGGCGCGCTGGTGGAACAGCTCCTCGCCGCAACGATCGCAGGCGTCGGCCACCTTGAGGAAACGGCCGAACAGATGTCCTCGGCCGCAGTTCGGGCACTTGCCCCGAAAACCGTGCCACATCGCCTTTGCCAGGGAAATTGAACCGGTCGCCATGACGGAACCCCTTTCGTTTTGCTGATCCATACAATACTATCTTGAATCCATACATTCAAAGGATACGGGCCTAATTGCATGGATTGGACCCCTACAATCTCGGAGCTGTCAGGGCCGCGGTATCAGCGCATCGTGGAGGCCATGGAGGCCGACATCGCCGCCGGCCGGCTGGTGCGGGGCCAGCAATTGCCGACGCAGCGCGCGCTGGCAAAAGCGCTCGGCATCGATCTCACCACGGTGACCCGCGCCTACACCGAGGCGCGGCGCCGCGGCATCATGGAGGCTCGCGTCGGCCAGGGCTCGTTCGTGTCGGAGACCAGCGTGCGCCGGGCGGTCGACCTGCCGCATCCGGTCGCGATCGACCTCTCCATGAACGTGCCCCCGCACCCGCTCGAAGCACGGCTCGATGAGCGCATCGTCACCGGCCTTGAGGCCATTCGCGCGCAATCGGGCTTGACTGCATTCCTGAATTACCAGCCGCCCGGCGGCAGCGCGCATGAGCGCGAGGTCGCGGTGCGCTGGATGCGGACCCGCGTTCCGCACGCCCACGCAGACAAGCTCGTGATCTTTCCCGGCGCGCAGACGATCCTTTTCAACCTGCTTGCCTGTCTCGCACGTCCCGGCGATGTCGTGCTGACGGAGGCCCTCACCTTCCCCGGCATCAAGGCGGCCGCTGCGCAGCTTGGCGTCAGGCTCGTCAGTGTCGCCATGGATGAGGGCGGCATCCTGCCCGATGCGCTGGCGAAGGCTTGCCGCACCCACAAGCCGAAGGCGGTCTATCTCATCCCGACGCTGCATAATCCGACCACCGCGACGCTCGCCCCGGATCGCCGCGACGCAATCGCAAAAATCATCCGCGATGCCGATGTCGTTCTGATCGAGGACGATGCCTACGGGCTGCTCCACCGATCGGCCTCACCGATCGCCAACCTCATCCCGGAGCGGACATATCTCGCCACCACGCTGTCGAAATGCATCGCGCCGGCACTGCGCGTCGCCTATCTGCTGACGCCCGATAGCGGCGCGCAGCTGCAGATGCGCGGCTATCTGCAAGCCACGGTGCAGATGCCGGCACCGCTGATGGTCGCGCTGGTGACGCACTGGATCGAGAGCGGCGTCGCCGACCGCATCATCACCGCCGTCCGCAACGAGGCCGTCGGCCGCCAACAATTGGCTCAGCGCGCCTTGAAGGAGTTTCGGTTCCGAGCGAATCCCGCCGCCCATCATTTGTGGCTGCACTTGCCGGAAGGACGGCCCGACGTGCCTGCGCACCTGCTGCGCAATGGGCTCGCGATCGTTGGCGGCGACGCCTTCACCGTCGACGGAACATCGCCGCATGCGGCGCGCGTCTCACTCGGCGCGGCGCGCAACAGATCGGAATTGACCGAGGCCCTGCGCATCCTCGTCGGCGCCTTGCACAAGCCCGCCGACACCAGGCAGATCGTGTAGCAAATCTTGATTGATGCTGACGGCCCTGCCTTTGTGCTATGCGCCATGAGGCCGCTCGCGGCCCGGGGCAACGACTGGGACTCATTGGTGGAAACGCTCACTTACGCACTGATCCTGTTCGGCGCACTGGCCGGCGGCTTCGTCTCGGGGCTGGCGGGATTCGGCACGGCGCTGATGGCGCTCGGCATCTGGCTCTACGTGTTGCCGCCCGCGCTCGCGGTACCGCTCGTGCTGATCTGCTCGGTGATCGCGCAGACCTCGACATTGCCCTCGATGTGGAAGAGCTTCGACCTCTCGCTGGTGTGGCCGTTCCTGATTGGCGGGCTGATCGGCGTGCCGCTCGGGACCAAGCTGGTCGCCTCCGCCGATCCAAAAGTGTTCAAGCTCAGCGTCGGCGTGCTGCTGCTGATCTTTTCGAGCGCGCTGTACCTCAACAAGAAGCAGTTTTCCGTCACCTTCGGCGGTCGCATCGCCGACGGTGCGATCGGCTTTGCCGGCGGCATTTTGGGCGGGCTGGCCGGACTATCCGGGCCGCTACCGATCCTATGGGCCAACATCCGCGGCTGGAACAAGCACGAGCGGCGCGGCATCTTCCAGCTGTTCAATTTCACGGTGCTTGCGACCGCGCTGGTGCTGCAGACGGCATCAGGCCTGGTGGCATTCAAGGTGGTCTGGCTCGCGATGGTCGCATTCCCGGGCACGCTGATCGGCGCATGGGTCGGCGCGCGCGTCTATCACGCGCTGAGCGACAAGCATTTCGGCGACGTCGTGCTCGGCCTGCTGTTCCTGTCGGGCGCCACCCTGGTCTGGAACAGCATCAGCGCGCTCTAGTCTTCCTTTTCCACTGCGCGGCAGACGAGCCGGAGCCGTGGATGGGGGACAAAGCAAGTGAGCCTGGCTACGCCGGCTCGCGCAGCGGCGGTGCAACGGGATCAGCATCCGGCGCCTGCGTAACCGTATGCCGGGGTGGCAACGCAAGACGCTTCCTGAATTCGCGCAGCAACAGCGACACGCTCACGGCGGCCTGCAGCGCGTTGGTCGCGATCGATAAGTACCAGACGTGCTCCATCCGGAAGCCTGGCCATGTCGAGAGCCAGACCGATGGCAGGGAATAGGTGAAGACCCGCATTGCCGAGGTCCACAACACCGGCCTGGTGTTCCCAAGCCCCTGGAACATGCTGGAGCAGACAAAGATCAGCCCCTGCGCCATCATGTTGAACGAGACGATGCGCAGAAAAAGCGACGCAACCGCCATCGTCTGCGGATCGCTGGAGAACCCTGCAAGCAGCAGACTCGGCGCGAGCTGCGCGACGATCAGAAAAGCCAGCATCACGGCGGTCGCCATCAACGACGCCTTGACAAAGGTTTCTCGCACGCGCGCGCCATTGCCGGCGCCGAAATTCTGGCCGGCGATGGGCCCTGCAGCAAGCGCGATGGCGAGCGCCGGCATCTGGATCAGGCCGAGCAGCCGCGTCCCGATGCCAAATCCTGCCTGCGCCGCCGAGCCAAATACGCTCAGCACGTAATAGCCCACCGCCATGATGATAAAGACCATCGCGAACTCGCCGCCGGCAGGCAGGCCGACATTGAGGATCCGCTTCCATTGCCGAAGCTGCGGCCGCCACTGCGCGGGATGAAACGCGACATAGCGCTCCGATCTCATGAAATACGCGAGCAACATCAGAACGCCGATCGCCACGGCAATCGAGCTCGCCAGCCCTGCCCCGGCAACCCCGAGCGCGTAGCCGGTGCCCCAGCCCGAGATGAGCACCGGCGCCAGCGCGATGTTGATGCCGACCGCCAGGACCCGCACCAACATGGCGGGACGTACGACGCCTGTCGCGCGGAGCGCCGACGCAACCACCTGCATGACGAATTCCAGTGCCAGATCTGGTATGAACCACAACAGATACGTGGTCCCCGCATCGATGGTGGCTTGATCGGCCGCAACCGAGCGCATGTAGAGGCGCGAAAGGCCGGCCCCCGCGGCAACGGTCAACAGGCCGAAGATCACCGACAGCGCGACCGCCTGGTTGAACACCAGATTGGCGTCGTCGCGATCCTTGCGTCCTACGGCATGCGCGATCAGTGCCACCGCGCCGACACCGAGGACTTGCAGCAGCGCGTTGACGAGAAATCCGGCATTGCCCGCCGCGGCGACACCCGCAACGGCAGCATCGCCCAGGCCCGAGACGAAATACAGATCGACCAACTGGCAGATCATGATCGAGATCATGCCCGCTACGATCGGTGGCGCCATGCTCAGGATGTGGCTCACGATCGAGCCGCGCGTCAGGTCTTTCATCTCATTCCACCTTTGGCGACGTGACGGCAGGACTTCCGCCCTGCCGCCGCGCACCTCATTCCGCTGCTGCGATATGCCCGAGCTCCACCACCTGGCGCTCGAACAGGCTGCGATAGATGCCGCCGGGCTTGGCCGCGAGCACGGCGTGCGTGCCCTGCTCGACGATCTCGCCATGGTCGAACACCAGGATGCGATCGAGGCTCTTCACCGTCGACAGCCGGTGCGCGATCACGATCGACGTGCGGCCCTTCATCAGCCGCTCCATCGCCTGCTGGATCAGCGCTTCCGATTCCGAATCGAGACTCGACGTCGCCTCGTCCAGGATCAGCACCGGCGCATCCGCCAGGAAGGCACGCGCCAGCGCCACGCGCTGCCGTTCGCCGCCCGACAGTTTCACCCCGCGCTCGCCGACCAGCGTGCCGTAGCCCTTCGGCAGGCGCAGGATGAAGTCGTGCGCATTGGCAAGCCGCGCCGCCTGCTCGATCGCCCCCAGGCTGGCACCGGGCCGGCCATAGGCGATGTTCTCCGCAAGCGAGCGGTGAAACAGGATCGGCTCCTGCTGCACGATGGCGATCTGGCTGCGCAGAGATTGCTGCGTCGCCCGCGCGATGTCCTGCCCGTCGATCAGCACGAGACCACCGCTGACGTCGTAGAGCCGCTGCACCAGCTTCACGAAGGTCGTCTTGCCGGAGCCGGAGCGGCCGACGAGACCGACGCGTTCGCCGGCGCGGATCCTGACCGACAACCCGTCATACAGCGGTGCGCGATGGCCGCCATAATGGAACGTGACGTCGTCGAACCTGATCTCGCCGCCCTCGATCGCGATCGGTCGTGCGTCAGCGGCATCGGCAATCCCGATCGGCTCATCGTGAATCGCCACCAGTTCCTCCATGTCGTTGACCGAACGCTGCAGGTTGTTGATGTGCATGCCGACGTCGCGCAGGTAGGCGTGGATCACGTAATAGCTCGTCAGCACATAGGTGACGTCGCCGGGCGAGGCACGCCCGGACATCCACAACAGCACCGATCCGCCGATCACGGATGCGCGCAGGCAGAGCAGCAGCGAGAGCTGCGCGATGGCGGTGTAGTTGTAGCGAAACCAGGTCCGCCTCACCCGCACGCGCCAGCGCTTGACGACGCGGGCAAGCCGCGCGTCTTCGCGCGCTTCGGCGCCGAACGATTTCACCACCGCGTTGCAGGTCAGCGCATCCGCCAGCGTGCCGCCGACCTTGGTGTCCCAGGCATTGGACACACGCGCGGAAGGCGCGATGTAGCGCGTCGAGAACAGCACGGTCATCGTGACGAAGATAGCCGCGCCGAACGCGATCACCGCGCCGAGCGAGGCCCAGTGCACGCCGAGCAGGATCATCGAGCCGATCAGCACGACCAGCGACGGCATCAGCGCCAGCAGGATGGTATCGTTCAGGAGGTCGAGCGCCCACATGCCGCGCGTGATCTTGCGCACGGTCGAGCCCGCGAAGGAGTTGGCGTGCCAGTCGGCCGAGAAGCGCTGGACGCGCAGGAAGGCGTCGTGCGCGACATCGGACATGATCTTCAGCGTGAACGGCACGATCAGCTGCAGGCCGCTCAGACGCAACACCATGGAGGCCGCCCCCAGCACCACGATGCCGCCCAGCGCCACCAGCGCGGCGTGGCGAGCGGCAGGATCCGACGGGCCGCGCGTCAACGCGTCGATCAGGTGCCCCGAAAACACCGGCATGAACAGATCGGCTGCGGTCGCACCCAATAGGCCGACGGCGATGGCAAGCGCGCGCCCCGGCTGCTTGAGCCAGTGCCGGAACACGAAGGGCAGCACCACGCGGATCGCCGCGGGCTTCTTTGACGATGCGGTCATGGCATCATCCGGCCGCTTGGCGCGAGCCGGCTCCATCGATGGACGCAGGCCGGCCGCGAAGGCCGAGACGGCGTCACTTAAAACTGACTTGGACTTGGGAAGCGAAGCGATCGGGGCGTTGGGGCTAGACCCTGGCCCAATCGAAGCTGGCGGAAGTGGCCTCTAGGCCGAGAAAATACCGAGCCAGACCATCATCGAGCGCGGAAACGCGATCTGCGAATGCGACGAAATCATGCAAATCTCTCCCCGGTTCGATTGAATGAGGTGCGCTTTATAGATGTGGCGTTCGCGATTTGCAACGGGTGCCGTGCGAGATCACGCACGAGTGTTGCTTTTTGGTGCGCCGGACTGCTGTCACCTCAATTTCCTCTGTCATGCCCCGGCTTGACCGGGGCATCCCAGTACGCCGAGGCAGATGTGACGAGAGCGAGCTCTCCAACGACCGTCTCGGAGTACTGGATCGCCCGGTCAAGCCGGGCGATGACACTGAATGCTCGGCTTGCTCAGTGCGCGTCGCCGCCACCGCCGGCCATCGGAGCCGGCTTGTTCAGCAAGGTGACCAGCACGCTGAGGCCGAGATAGAACACCGTCAGCACGAAGAAGGCGTCGCCGAAGCTCATCACCACGGCCTGGCGATGCACGATCTGGCTGAGCTCCTTCATCGCCATCAGCGTGGAATCGCCGAGCCCCTGGAACTTCTGCATCAGCATCGTCAGGGTTTCGGTCGCGGTCGCATTGCCCCAGGTCACGCGCTCTTGCAGGCGCGTGATGTGCAGATCGGTGCGGTCGTTGAGCACGGTGTTGATGACGGCAAGACCGACGGCGCCGCCGAGGTTCCGCATCAGGTTGAACAGGCCGCTCGCATTCTTCACCTTGTCGGGCGCCAGCGTGCCCAGCGCGACGTTGTTGGTCGGCACCATCGCGAACATCATGCCGATGCCGCGCAGGATCTGCGGCACCAGCAGCTCATAAAAATCGTAGTCGCGGGTGATCCAGGTCATCTGGTAGGAGCCGATCGCGAACACGATGAGCCCGAACGCGATCATGTAGCGCATGTCGAGCTTCACCATGAGGCGGCCGACCAGGGGCGCGACCAGGAACATGGTGATGCCGGAGACGAACATGGTCTCGCCGATCATCAGCGCGCTGTAGCCGCGCACCTCCGCGAGATAGCGCGGATAGATGTAGGTCAGGCCGTAGAGGCCGATGCCGATGCAGAACTGCAGGACGCAACCGACGGCGAAATTGCGGTTGGAGAAGGTGCGCAGGTTGACGATCGGCTCGGCCGCCGTGAACACGCGCCAGAAGAAGGCGATCGCCGAGACGATGCAGATCCAGGCGCAGATCGCCACCGAGGTGTCCTGCATCCATTCATATTGCGGGCCTTCCTCCAGCACATATTCCAGCGTGCCGAGAAAGCCGGCCATGAAGATCAGTCCCCACCAGTCGAAGCGGTCGAGCAGTTCGAAATGCGGCTCGTCGAAATCGACCAGCGCCCAAACGCCCAGGGTGATGGCGATGCCGGGAACGACGTTGATGAAGAACAGCCAGTTCCACGTCATCAAATCGGTGATGTAGCCGCCGACGGTCGGTCCGATCGTGGGAGCCAGGGTCGCAACAAGCCCGATGATGGGGCCGACGATGTGGAATTTCGAGCGCGGAAACACGGTGTAGGCCGAGGCGAACACCGTCGGGATCATGCCGGCGCCGAGAAACCCCTGCAGCGCGCGCCAGAGGATCATCTCCTCGATGGTCGTGGCGAAGCCGCAGAGCAGGCTCGATATCGTGAAACCCGCCGCCGAGATCGCGAACAGCAGCCGCGTGCCGAAGGCGCGCGACAGAAACCCGGAGAGCGGGATCGCGATCACTTCGGCGATCAGATAGGCGGTCTGGACCCAGGAGACCTCGCTCGAGCTCGCCGACAGCCCGGCCTGGATTTCGCTCAAGGAGGCCGAGACGATCTGGATGTCCAGGATCGACATGAACATCCCGAACACCATGATGATGAAGGCGAGCAGCCGCTTCGGCGCAATGCGCTCCGAAGCGTCTGATGCCATCATGGCAGGGGAAGCGGTCGCGGCATTCGCCATGGTCTGACCTCGCAGCGCCTGATGGCGCTTACTGGGGATGGATCATGGTGGGATCGTCGAGATCGATCTCGCTGTCGGCGTCGGCGGCACCCTTGTTGGTGTCGACGGTGGCGTAGACCGACATGCCCGCACGGAGCAGGTTCTGCTTCGCAACCGCCTTCGGCACGCGGATGCGGACCGGCACGCGCTGCACGATCTTGGTGAAGTTGCCGGTGGCGTTGTCGGGCGGCAGCAGCGTGAACACCGAGCCCGCGCCTGCGGCGATGCTGTCGACGACGCCCGAGAATTTGCGCATGCCATAGGCATCGACCTTGATCGTCACCGGCTGGCCGGGACGGATGCGCTTGAGCTGGGTTTCCTTGAAATTGGCGTCGATATAGACGTCGTCGAGCGGGACGACATTGCCGAGCCGCTGGCCGACGGCGATGAAGTCGCCGGCGCTGACGAGACGGTTGGAGAAGATGCCGTCGACCGGCGCGCGCACCGCCGTGAAGCCGAGGTCGCGCTCGGCCTTGGCGAGCGTGGTCTTGAGCTCGGCGAGCTGCGCCTGCGCTTCGGCCTGCTGGGCCTTGGCGACGTCGACATTGCTCACCGCCACGTCGTAAGCGGCCTGCGCGGCTTTCACCGCGGCGGCGCCCTGGTCGCGTCCGGCTTCCGAGGTCTCGAACGTCGCGCGCGAGGCAAAGCCCTTGCTGCTCAGCGCCTGCTGGCGGTCATAATCGAGATCGGCGCGCTTGAGGCCGGCTTCCGCGGAGACGAGCTGCGCCTTGGCTTGCGCGACCTGGCTGTCGAGCGCCGCGATCTGGCGGCCGATGCGATCGATGGTGGCCTGCTGGGTCGCGATCCGGGTCGCAGCCGCATCGACCGCGATCTTGTAGTCGCCGTCGTCGATGCGCAGGATGGTGTCGCCGGCATGCACCAGCGTGTTGTCGCCGGCGAGAATCGAGGAGACGTGGCCCGACACGCGCGCGCCCAGCATGGTGTTGTTGGCGCGGACATAGGCGTCGTCGGTGGAGACGAAGAAGCGGCCGACCAGCGTGTAGTAGCCGGCATAGCTCGCCGCCGCGAGCGCCAGCACGAGGCCGATGCCCATCATGATGAATTTGCGCTTGCCGGATTTCGGCACCGCGGGCGCGGACGCTGTCGGGGCCGGCTGCTCGGTCACGGGCTTCTCCGGCGCCTCGCTGGTACGGCGCTTGGTCTCTTCGGCCACATGAGAGCGCAACTGCTCGGCAAGCGCTGCGGACTTCTCAGGCGCAGCGTCAGCATTCGCAGTCGTCTCCACCGCTTCCTGGCGAAGCACGCGCGCAGCCTGGTCTCTCGATGTGGCCATAAAGGCCTCCCCAAAAAAACGCGACCAGGGTGGCCGTCCTGCGGCCTGGTCCCTGTCGTCCATCCAAATATCATTGACCGAACGGTTCGGTCAATATAGATATCAACCCGGGTGGACCCTACTGGCCCGAATCTTTTATTTGGGTTTCATGGTCCAAGCTCCGAGCCAAAACCGTTCGAGACCCTGAACCAATGGTTGCAGCCGACCGCGAACATCTGCACGTCGTCTCCGAAGAGGACAGCTCGAAGCGTCGCCAGATCCTGGCCGGCGCCCATAAAGTGTTCATGGACCTGGGTTTCGACGGCGCCAGCATGGGCGAGATTGCGCGTGCGGCCGGCGTCTCAAAGGGCACGCTCTACGTTTATTTCGCCGACAAATCCGCGCTGTTCGAAGCCATCCTCGAGGAGGAGGCGCTGTTTCACGGCCAGGTCGCGTTCAATTTCGACCCCGCGCGCGACGCCGAGACGACCTTGAAGGATTTCGGCCAGGCCTATCTGCATCTGCTCTGCCGCCCCGGCGGCGGATCGGCGATCCGCACCGTGATGGCGATCGCCGAGCGCATGCCCGACGTCGGCCGCCGCTATTATCTGCGCGTGCTGGACAAGACCATCAGCCGCCTGTCCGACTATCTCAAAGCCCATGTCGTCTCCGGCAATCTCGCCATCGACGATTGCGATCTGGCGGCGTCGCAGTTCATGGAACTGTGCAAGGCCTCGCTGTTCCTGCCCTTCGTCTTCCAGGCCGCGCCGCCGCCGTCGGAGCAGCGCATGACGGAAGTGATCGAGAGCGCGACGCGGATGTTCCTGGGCGCCTACAAGGCGAAGTGACGGCAGCCGGCCGCGCGTTGCGCATGTGCCTTGCCCCGCTATATTGGGGATCATGTCCCGTGACCTTCGCCCGCCGGTCGATATCCTCCATTATGAGATCGTCCAGGAACAAGCCTCGGCGCTTGGACGGATGGGCCGCACGCTCGAGCAGGCGCTGGCGCGATTGCGCGAATTCGACGCGACCCACGCGCTTCCAGAGACGCCGGCATCGACGCAGCCGGCGAGGCGCAAACTGGTGATGGAAGCCGGCCAGGCGCTCTGGATGTTCGTCGTGCAACGCGAGGCGACGGGCCTGCGCGACAGCAGGCACATCATGCGGACCTACAATGTCCCCGCCGAAGTGCAGCGCTGCATGGGGCTCGCGCCGCCGTCGAAGCCGGGCTCGAGGTAGCGCGTCCGCTCAATCGTCCGAGGACTCGTCTTCCTCGTTGCCCCTGTCGTGCTTGCCTTTGTGCGTGCCGAGCGAGCCGGTCACGGAGGGATCGCGATTGCTCGCATACGGACTGCGCCGCTGCGCACGCGCGGCCACCTCTTCGCCGGAGACCGCGGCCGGCTGGCAGATCAGGCGGCGGCTGGCGCGGCGCATCAAGTCCACATGGATGTGATCGTAGTGATAGACGTTCGAGCCCGGCGCGAGCACGGTCGTGAAATGCGCGCACGCGCCGGCCTGGACGTCGCGCAGGAAGCCCTGCTCTTCCGGCATGCCGTGCCAGCCGTCCTTCACGGTGATGCGGCGGCCGTCGGCGAGCGTGAATGCGGCGACATCGAGCGCGTTGCCGAAGGCGTGCTCGGAGATATGGGCGTGCGGATTGCCGTTCATGCCACGGCAGGAATAGGCGGAGATCTGCTTGATCTCGACCACGCGGGCGCCGAACCAGCGCATCGCCGACGGCTGCACGCTGTCGGCAAACCAGCGGTCGAGTTCGGACACGATCGGACAGGCCAGCGTCGCCGTCGGCTTCACCATGACCGGACCGACGGCGGCGACGGGATTGCCCTGCGCGGGACCGAGACGCGGCAGCGGCTGCTGCGCGGGCGCCTGGGAGTAAGGCGCGGGCTGCCGCGCCGGATAGCTCGGCGCATTCATGTAGCGCGCCGCGCCTTCGGCATCGGTGCCCTCGGGCGGCAGATCGATCTCGTCCTCCTGCGGCGCGACGCCGGGCGCGCTGAGCGACACCGGACCCGACGACGCGCCATAGCCGGCGGGCTGGCGCACCGCGCTTTCGGGATAGTTCGACCGCTGCGAATAGCCGGATGCGGGATAACTCGATGGCGGCTGCGTCACCGGCCAGCGTGGCTGGTTGCCGACATTGCCGGGCGGACGCAGTTCCTCGTCGGCAAAACCGTAGCTGCCGCTGGCTTCGCCGATCGCGGCGACCTTCAGCGGAAATTCAGCGCCGCACATGCCGGGTCCGGAGATCGGATCGATCCGGACGATGTCCGGGCTCTCTTTGACGGCGCCCGATTTCAGGCACGCCGCTTCGGCCTCGGCCCGCCACGGTTCACGTTCGGCCTGGAACAAGCCGCGTCCGCAACCCGCGAGCGATACGAGGACGATGGAGCCGACGAGATACAAACGAACTCCGCGCGTCATGTACGCACGTTCGGTGAATTTACTTAAAGACTCTTCAACACGCTGATTTCAGCTTTGCTTAACCATACCGGCCGCGCGCAGGAGCGGCCGGTCGTGACGATGGGCAAGCGGCCTCGGAAATTCGAGCCGCGCCGCGATGCGGGCGAGACGTTCATGCGCAACGTCCCCTGCATGCGTCGTCCGCCACGCGGGCAGGCATTGTGAGGTCCATCACAGAAGGCCTGGCGTGTCAGGCATAGGGTCGAACCACATCCGGTCTACGGCCGACTTCAGTCCATCCCGGGACCACGCTATTTCGGAGATTGTCATGAGCAAGCTCACCATTGCCGCCACCGCACTGTTCCTCGCCTCGACGGCCGTCGCGCATGCCGGCAATTCGATCTCGTTCCAGATCGAAGGCCAGCACATCCGCATCGAGACGCCGCGCAACTGTGCCTCGCTCGATTGCCTCACCATCGTGGCACCGGGCCTGTCGAACAAGCCGATCAGGCTCAACGACATCAACCTCAACCGCCTCGGCGGCTCCAAGGACGATGACGCCACCACGCCATCGACGACGACTGCGCAGCCTGCGCCGGCTGCGCCGCAGCCGCCCGTGCAGCAGGCGCCGATGCAGGCCACCGCGCCGGCCGCGCCCACCGTTGCTCCCGCTGCGCCAGCCACTGATGTCGCCGCGGCGCCGTCCGTCGACACGATCCCGCAGCCTGCGCCGGTTGCAGCCCCCGCCCCCGTCGTCGCGCCCGCGCCGATTGCCGCGGCTCCCGCTTATGCACCGACGCCTGCTCCGGCTGCCGCAGCACCGGTGCAGGCTTCGACCACGCCGATCGGCGTGTGGGCGACCGAAGAGAACAAGGGCAATGTCCGCGTCGAACAATGCGGTACCAATCTCTGCGGCTATGCCGAGAAGAGCAATGAGCGCATCCTGATCAACATGAAGCCCGACGGCGCCAAGTGGAGCGGCCGCATCCACGATCCCGACTCCGGCCGCAACTACGACTCGACGATCGCCATGAAGGGTCCGAACGCGTTGCGCGTACAAGGCTGTGCTTTCGGCGGCCTGTTCTGCGGCGGCCAGACCTGGAAGCGGGTCGGCTGAGGCGCACGACACACAAATCTCCGCCATGCCCGGGCTTGTCCCGGGCATCCACGTTCTTCTTACTCCGCATTAAGGCGTGGATGGCCGGGACAAGCCCGGCATGACGACGTGGAGATATTTCGCCCCGCGCGCCCGTCGCGGTCGCTTCACCGTTCGCCCCTCCCATGCGAGACACGTTCATCCGCCATTCAGCAATCTCCGGCTGATATCGGCTGGTCTTGCCTCGCCTTCTCATGGGGACCTCATTCGTGGCTTTGATGGTGGCTTGGCGCCGCGTCATGTTTGCTTTGCCGCTGCTGGCGCTGCCGCTGGCTGGTGCGAACGTCGCGTACGGGTCCGACGCCGTCCAGCTCGCACAGGCGCAGACGCAGGCCCAACCGACGCCCGCCACCTCCCCAACACCTTCGGCAGCGCCGACGCCGGCGACTGATGCGCAGTCCGCCGCCGCGGAGCCGATCGGCAACGTCGCGACCGTGACGGGCATTGCGACCGTGGTCCGAGACAAGAACTCCTATCCGCTGAAAGTGCGCGACGACATCTATCTCAACGACATCGTGCAGACGTCCTCGAATTCGTCGCTCGGCATCACCTTCAACGACGCCACCACGTTCAACCTGTCCGCCAGCGCCAAGATCACCATCGACACCTACGTCTACGAGGATGGCGGCAAGCAGAACTCGGCGATCTTCGACATCGGCAAGGGCACGGTCGCCTTCGTCGCGGCTGCAGTGGCCAAGACCGGCGACATGAAGATCGCGACTCCGACCGCGACGCTCGGTATCCGCGGCACCACCGGTGTCGTCGACGTGCCCGAGAACGCGGCCGCGACCAGCGCCAACAATGTCAACATCAAGCTCTACCCCGACGCTGACGGCCGGGTCGGCCACATCGACGTCAACGACCGCGCCAGCGGCACGCGGCTCGGCTCGCTGACGCAAGGGTCGAGCGGCTTTGCAATCCGGCCCGGTGCTGCCGGCCCGGGCGGCATGCGCTTTGCGGCGGTTCCGATCACCATCCCGCCGCAGCAGATCGCGCGCGACCGCGGCATCGTCAGCCAGGTCCACGCGGCGCAGACCACCGGCCGCCAGATCGTCACCGAGCAACGCGACTTCCGCCGCGCCAACCCGAGCGCGGTCAGCCGGATTCCGCGGCCGGCGCAGCCGCCGCAGCAACAGCCATTGCGTCCGAACACGGCGCCGAACCAGCAGCAGCCGCAGCGGCCGAACGGTCAGCCTGGTCAAAACAACCGTCCGGGCCAGCAGCCGCCGGCTCAGCAGACGCCGCAACGGCAAGGTGGCGCCGCACAGCCGGGCACGCCGGGCACGGGCCAAGGCACACCACAAGGCACACGACAAGGCACACAACGAGGTCAGCAGCAACCCGGCCAGAAGCCAGCCACTGCGCAACCGCCCGCCCAGCCGCGCACCGGACAGGGCACGCAACCCGGCGGCGCGACGCAGCCAAAGCGCAGCGGACAATCTCCGCAGCAGCCTGGAGCGGTCACGCCGGCGCAGCCGAATGGCACCACGCCGCAACCGCCGCGCACCGGATTGCAGCCCGGCCCACGGCCCGCCGTCCAGCCGCAACAGGGTGCCGCGCCGCGCCAGCCCGACTTCCAGCAGCGCCTCCCCGGCGCTCAACGCCCCGCCGCGCCGCGCAAGCCTGCGCCGGCTCCAGCGCCGAAGGAAAAGAAGAAGCGGTAGATTGGAGAAAGCACCGATGCCTCTTCCGTCATTGCGAGCGTAGCGAAGCAATCCAGGGTCCCTCCGCGGAAAGACTCTGGATTGCTTCGTCGCAAGGGCTCCTCGCAATGACGACGTGGAGAGAGACGAGCGGAAACGCTCACGCCTCGCCGCGCAGCCAGGCCTTCACCTTTTGCAACAGGCCCTGCCGCAGCTCATCGACCGAAGCAGCCTCAGCCGGCGTCAGGCTCTGCACGGCCGCATCGATGTCCTCAGCCGGCAACGTCGTCGTTGGCTTCGCCGCGGATGACTGTGCGAGGCCGGCCGCCGCGATCGCGATCGGGCCGACTTCGGTGAGAAAGGCGCGCTCATATTCGCGCGACAGGCGCGCGAGCGCGTCGTCCAGCGTCACCCAGTCGACCGCCTTGATGTCGTTCATGAGCTTGCGGACCTGGCCGCCCACGGCCTCCATCCGCCAGAAATGCACGACCTTGGATCGGCCACCCGACTGGTAGCCGAGCGTGCCCAGAAATTCGTGGATGGCAACCTCGTGGCCGGTCTCCTCCAGCACCTCGCGGTGCGCGGCTTGTTTCGGCGTCTCTCCGTCGTCGAGCTTGCCCTTGGGCAGAACCCACTCATTGCGCTTGCGCTGGCGCACGATGGCGATCAGTGGCGTGTCGCCACGCCGCAGCAGCACAATACCACCCGCCGCCATCACCGGCGCTCGTGCCATCACCAAATCCGTACCGTCGAAGCGTCCCCGGCGACGATATAGGCGGCGGGGACGGCGGATTGAAGGCTAGTTTCTTCTCAGCAGCGCTTGACCGGCTCGGATGCGCGTCCCTTCGGCAATGCCGTCGCAGAATGAAAAGTCGCCCGGCGCGAGGATGATGATGGTCGAGCCGTGCTCGAACCAGCCGAGCTCCTCGCCCTTGGTCACGTTGACGTCGCAGGAGAAGTTGACCGGGCCCTTGGTCTGCGCGTTCAGCACCATGTCGAGGAAGTGCAACCGGATGCTGGCGACCAGGATCGCGGCCACCGGCACCAGCGTGACCGCCTCGCCGGTCGACAAATGCGTCCGGATCACCGCGCGCTCGTTCTTGCAGAACAGGCGCTCCACCCGCTTCAGCGCGATCGGGTTCACGTTCCAGACGTCGCCGTGGATCAACGTGACGCGCTCGATATGCGCATCGTAAGGCGCGTGGAAGCGATGATACATGCTCGAGGTCAGCCGCAACGTCACGAAGCTTCCGTTGCGGTGCTGATCGACCAGCGCGGGATCGCCAAGCAAATCGAGCAGCGCATAGGGCGCGCCCTTGACCTGGAACAGCTCGGTATCGGCGATCCGGCCATGAGCGCCAACGATGCCGTCAGAGGGGCTCGCGACGACTGAGACATCCGGATCGAACGGACGCAGGCCAGGCTTCAGCTCACGCGTAAAGCAGTCGTGCAAGCTCGTGAAATGGCTCTTGCGCGCCTCCGACAGATCGAGGTCGGAGAACAGCTTCCACAGCGCGATGGAGCCGTCCCGCACCAGCGGATTCCTGATCTTGGAGAACCAGCCCATGAAGCGGGTCAGCGCCGCGCGCGGGATGCGGTTGGTCAACAGGAAGTTGAGGTCTTCCTGCTGGGTGAAAGAGGCGATGAGGGCTTTGACTGTCATGAATCTGTCAGCTCACAGTATTAGCGCTTGTTGTCATGGAAACGACACTCCCGATTCTCTCGATGTCCGTGGCCGCCGCAGCGTCCGCTGCCGCCGTCCTCCCGAAGATCAAGGCGCGGGTCGAATTGTCCCGCGCCAAGCATCGCTCGCTCGCCGGGCACTCCAAGATGTCGCGCCGGGTGGCAAAGCTGCTGCCGTTCTACGAGTTCGAGGGCGATCGTTATTTCGGCTGCGACGGCGCGCCTGACGTCGTGGTGAAGCAGCGCAAGGACGGCTTCTTCCGTCTCGCAAGCCTCTACGCCGAGCGCTACCCCAGGGGTCGCGCGATGACGAAGGAAGCAGCCGAGACGATCTCCGACCTCAACTTCACCGAAAGCTACCGCGTGCCGTTCCAGTTCTCGCGTCTCGTCCGCGAGCACCTGGGCACTTCGACCTTCATGGAATCCTCGAGCGGCGTCACCGTCACTGACGTCGACGGCAACGTGTCCTACGATCTCACGGGGTCCTACGGCGTCAACATCTTCGGCAATGACTTCTACAAGGAGTGCATCGAGGGCTCCGAGAAGCGGGCGCATGCGCTCGGTCCCGTGCTCGGCCCCTACCACCCCGTCATCCTCGAGAACGTGCAGCGGCTCTGCCAGATCTCCGGCCTCGACGAAGTCTCCTTCCACATGTCCGGCACCGAAGCCGTGATGCAGGCGGTGCGGCTGGCGCGCTATCACACCAAGCGCACGCATCTGGTTCGCTTCGCCGGCGCCTATCACGGCTGGTGGGGCGACGTGCAGCCCGGCGTCGGCAATCCGATTGCCGCGCACGAGACCTACACCCTCTCCGAAATGTCGGAGAAGACGCTGCACGTGCTGCGCACACGCAAGGACATCGCCTGCGTGCTGGTCAATCCGCTGCAGGGGCTGCATCCGAACGGCAACGCGCCGGGCGATTCCTCGCTGGTCGATTCCTCCCGCGGCGGCAATTTCGACCGCGCGGCCTATACCGAGTGGCTGAAGAAGCTCCGCGAGGTCTGCACGGAGCGCGGCATCGTCTTGATCTTCGACGAGGTCTTCGTCGGCTTCCGTCTCGCCGCCGGCGGCGCCCAGGAATATTTCGCTGTCAGGGCCGACATGGTGACCTACGGCAAGAGCCTCGCCGGCGGCCTGCCGGTCGGCGTGGTCTGCGGCAGGAAGGATCTGATGCGCCGCTTCCGCGACGATCGTCCCGCCGACATCTGCTTCGCCCGCGGCACCTTCAACTCGCATCCCTATGTCATGACGGCGATGGACGAGTTCCTGAGCCGGCTCGCCAGCCCGAACTTCCGCGCCATCTATGACGGCCTGGACGCGACCTGGAACGGCCGCGTCGAGAGGCTCAACCGGATGATGCGTGATGCCAAGCTGCCGGTGCAGTTCGCCAACTTCTCGTCGATCTGGACGGTCAAATATACCACACCATCCCGCTACAACTGGATGCTGCAGTACTATCTGCGCGCCGAAGGCCTGGCGCTGAGCTGGGTCGGCACCGGCCGGCTGATCTTCAGCCTCAACTACACCGACGCGGACTTCGGCGAAGTCGCCGACCGCTTCGTCCGCGCCGCCGAAAAGATGAAGGCCGACCGCTTCTGGTGGCACGACGGCGTGCTCACCAACAAGACCATCAAGCGGCAAATCCTGAAAGAGATGCTGGCCAAGCGTTTTGGGCGCTGAGGCTGCGCCGCGCGGGCTTGCTTCGCCTCTCCCGCTTGCGGGAGAGGACGACGCGCCCCGGGCGATGCGAAAGCATCGTCCCGTGCGCGGCGGGTGAGGGTTCTCACCCCACAGGGACATCCTGTGCAATCCGTGGCAGTCCCGACGCGGAGACACCCTCTCCCCACCCCTCTCCCGCAAGCGGGAGAGGGAGCTTACCGCCGATGCGGCTGCGTTGTGTGCACCATATCCGATTGCGCTACCGCACGCGGAGAGAGGCGAAGAAGCTCCGAAGACGTGGATGCCCGGGACAAGCCCGGGCATGACGTAGATGATGCACATTTGCGTTCTGGGCAGATGCCGTGTCAGGCGTGCTGCTCTTCGAGGTCGGGCTCGCCGATCAGACCCAGCGTGTGCTCGGGCTTGAGATGCAAACCGGGATCCATCAGCTCGCCGCGCATCAAAGCGAGCGGTGCGTTGCGATAGAGCATCAGATCGTGGAACGGATCGGTCAGGATCTTGGTCATCCAGACCAGGCCGGTCTCGACATCGCGGATGAAGAACAGGTGCACGGTGCGGAACAGAAGACCGCCGCCGCCGATCACGAGCCAGATCTTGGCCACCTGGCGCATGAAGTCGGCAGCACTCGCCCAGGGCGTGAACAGGCCGAACAGCGTGGGATCGACGAACAGCACCAGCGGGGACGCCGCCCAGATCGCCATCAGCACCACCTTGCGCTGAAGGTTGTAGCCGACCTTGATGTCTTCCTTGTACTCGTGCGTCGCCTGGTTGATGTGGTCGTAGTCATGCGGCTCGAAGAAGAAGTGACCGGCCTGGCGCGAGGTCATCGAGACCAGCCAGCCGACCAGCGCAGAGATCATGGGATCGACGAACAGCCAGAGATAGGCAAAGAGGAAGCTCAGCGCGCTGACGAAGTGCAGGCTCTGATTGATGCGGCTGTGATGATAGTAGCGATGGTCGTCCCAGCGCTGGATCCGCAGCTGCTCGAGGTAGTTCTTGATCATGCTCTCCCCCAAAATGCTTTCGGGTTCTGGATTTACAGGGATTCGATGTAGGTCATGTGACATCATCATTCTGTCATGTGACCATGTGCAGCGACGCGGGTGACGCACGCGAACGCGTGAGCGGCGGACAAAGCCGCCGCTCCCAGCGGCCTGCTCAGGCCGCCTTGGCGATGTCGACCTTGCGGAAGCGCACCAGCGAGAAATGGCCGAGCGGCGGAATCAGGCGGCGCTCCGCGAGCTCCATGCCCGTGGCCCCGGCCAGCCATTTGGCATAGCGCGACCAGGCGAACTCGGCGGTGCGGAAGCCGAGCGGACGCACCACCGGCTGCAGCTTCTGCTCGATGAAACGGCGCATGCCGGTGTCGGCGCTGACGCGGGTGAGGATGATCAGCTCGCCGCCCGGACGCAGCACGCGGGCGAATTCGTCGAGCGCCTTCTCCGGGTTCGGCACGGCGGTGACGACGTACTGCGCCATCACGACGTCGAAGGAATTATCCGGGAATTCGAGCTTCTCGGCGTCCATCACCGCGAGGCCCTCGACGTTCTTGAGGTTGCCTTCGCGAACGCGGCGGCGGGCCTTGTCCAGCATCGCATCCGAAATGTCGGTGCCGAAGATGCGCAGATGCGGAGCGTACAGTGGCAGCGAAATGCCGGTGCCGACGCCGACCTCGAGCACACGGCCACCGATCTTGTTGGTGGCTGCGATGGCGGCCTGGCGGCCCTTGGCAAACACACCGCCGAACACGAGATCGTAGACGGGCGCCCAGCGGTCATAGGCCTGCTCGACCGAGCCACGGGTGAGGTCGAGCTGCTGGGCGCCGTCAAGGTTCATGATCTTAGCCATCGATGAGGTTCTCGCTGTGGGTCAAAATGTGGATCAGCCGCGCACCGGCCGCCGCGCCATCCGCGGCGAAGCACGCAAGACACGGCTGGGCTGGAGTGAGGTGAGATTGCCGACGAACTGGCGCGCGCTGTTCTCCCAGGAGCGCTCCAGCGCGAAATTGCGGCAGGTCTCCCGCGACATGGTGAGCGCGCGCAGGCACGCGGCGCGCAGATCGTTGTCGATCGCACCGATCGGGTGATCGGCGATGACGTCTTTCGGGCCCGTCACCGGAAATGCGGCAACGGGCGTGCCGCAGGCGAGCGCTTCGAGCTGCACCACGCCGAACGTATCGGTGAGGCTCGGGAACACGAAAACATCGGCGGCGGCGAGATGCGCCGTCAGATCGGCCCCCTTCTTCTCGCCGAGGAAAACGGCTTCAGGATATTTCTTCTCCAGCGCCGGCTTCTGCGGACCATCGCCGACCACGACCTTGGTGCCGGGCAGATCGAGCGAAAGAAACGCTTCGAGATTCTTCTCCACCGCGACGCGGCCCATGGTCATGAAGATCGGACGCGGCAGGTCGAGCCTGGCCGGAGCATCGGGGTGGAACAGCTCGGTGTTGACGCCGCGCCCCCAGAAGCCGAGCCGCTTGAAGCCGCGGCCTGCGAGCTCCTGCCGCAGCGACGGCGTCGCCACCATGGTCATGGCGGCGGCGTCGTGGAAGTGACGCAGCACGGCATAGCCGACGCTCGCCGGAATGCCGGTCCGGACCGAAACGTATTCCGGAAAGCGCGTGGTGTAGGACGTCGTGAACGCGAGGTGGTTGCGGCGGCAATAGGCACGCGCGGCCCAGCCGATCGGGCCTTCGGTCGCGATGTGCAGGGCTTCCGGCGCGGACCTCTCGATGCGCCGCGCGATTTCCTGACCGCCCGGCAGCGCAATGCGCAGGCCCGGATAGGTCGGCAGCGGCAGGGACCTGAAGCCATCAGGCGTCAGGAAGTCGATCTCGACATCGAGGGCCTTGGCGGCGGCAGCGAGCGAGGTCAGCGTCCGGACCACACCGTTGACCTGCGGATGCCAGGCATCAGTCGCGATTAATACCCGCATGGGAAAATCCCGAGAGTTTGATGATTCTCAGGCATCGACCATCAACCACGGATATTTCAGGCGTGTGACGTCACAGAAGTGTCGGCCCGCTGTTTTGTTCATCAACAGCCCGGCCGGGCCACGAAACTGTCATGAAACAATCCTTGCCACGACGAAACCGTTTTCGGTTTTCCGCGCAAACGTCCCGAAACTTCTTACCATTAGTGATTTAGCCAACGGAGCACCGAAACGGTGCCGCGGTGATCTCTCGACACCGAGCAAACAGGGGCGACCAATGTTCAATCTGGATACGTTCAAGAGCTATTCGCGCGCCGTTGCCGTCAGTGCAGTGGCCGTGACCGCAATCGCGTTTGCCGGCCCGGCCAAAGCCGCGCCCGTGCAGCTGTTTCCGTTCTTCCAGCCGCTTCAGCCTTACGCGCCCTATCAGGCACCGGCGTACCAGGCCGCACCGTCCGAAGATCAGGATGCCGTGGAGATGCCGGCGCGCTTCCGCCGCCAGACCGTTTCCTATGCGACGCGCGAGGCGCCGGGCACCATCATCATCGATACGCCCAACACCTATCTTTATTACGTGCTGGGCAACGGGCAGGCCATCCGCTACGGCATCGGCGTCGGCCGCGACGGCTTCACCTGGTCGGGCACGCAGTCGGTGACCAAGAAGGCCGAGTGGCCGGATTGGACCCCGCCGCCGGAAATGATCCAGCGCCAGCCCTATCTGCCGCGCCACATGGCCGGCGGCCCCGGCAACCCGCTCGGCGCCCGCGCCATGTATCTCGGCGGCACCGTCTACCGCATCCACGGCACCAACGCCCCCGACACGATCGGCAAGCACGTCTCCTCCGGCTGCATCCGCCTGACCAATGACGACGTCTCCGACCTCTACTCCCGCGTCAGCGTCGGCACCAAGGTGGTCGTGCTGCCTATGACCGAGCGCCGCGCCGAGCTTCGGTGACGCGCCGCCAACGAGCTTGAGATGCCAGCGGCCCCGGCAACACCGGGGCCGTTCCGTTTGGTGTCGTGGCTGTCCAACCTTCACTTCCGCCCCGAGAGCAGCCGCAGCCATGCCGCGGAATGAAACGCGCTCATCAGGAGATACATCGGCACCATCCCGCCCAGCGACAGACCGTGTCCGGCGGAGCAGAGCATGTCCGCCGGGCCGCCACCGAAGGCGGCGGTCAGCACGGCCATGATCGCGAACGTTGGGGTGGCCGCAAGCCCCAGCCATCGGGCGAGCTGGAATGTGGCCTCGCGGCGATCGCGGCCGGCGCCGGCGGAATGGACGGTGCTCACTGCGCGCCCTTGGCGCGAAGCGCGATCTCGCCGGCGTCCGAAACCTCGACCCACTTCTTGTCCGGCGCGCTACCGGCTTCGTAATTGTCGTTCCAGTTCCACCATTTGTAGGTCGGCGTCTGCGGATAGCCTGCCGGCGAATCCTCCCAGACCTCCTGGCGCCCGAGCGGGGTGATGTCGAGATAGTTCCAGGTGCCGCCCATCTGCTCGTCGCCGCGGCTCTTGATCAGATAGGTGCGGAAGATGCGGGTCCCGTCGCGGAAGAACACGTTGGTGCCGTGCCACTCGCCGACGCCGAAATCGGCATCGAAGCTGTCGGTGATGGTGACCCAGGGAATGTTCCAGCCCATCCGCGCCTTCAGCCTGGCGATGTCGGCTTGCGGCGCGCGCGAGGCAAACACCAGCGTGGTGTCGCGGGCATTCAAATGCGAGACATGGGCGACCTGGTCGGCCACCATGGAGCAGCCGCGGCAGGCATGGTCGGGCCAGCCGAACACGCCCGGCTCGAAGAAGGCCCGGTACAGGATCAGCTGGCGCCGGCCCTGAAACAGATCGAGCAGACTGGCCTTGCCCTGGGGCACCTCGAATGCGTAGGTTTTGGTCACTTCCATCCACGGCATGCGCCGGCGTTCGGCGGCGAGTGCGTCGCGGGCACGGGTATGCGCCTTTTCCTTCACGAGCAGCAGCTGCCGGGCAGCCTCCCACTCCTCCGGCGACACCACGGGCGGTGTTAGCATGGCGGGCTGTCCGTTCGTCGCTGCCTTGTCTGCTGATGTCATCATGGCTCTCCAAATCTCATCCTCGCCGCACATCGTCGGCCGTGGGAGAGTTCTCGCACCTGATGGCGGCACGGTGGGAGTAACAAGTGTGGCGGGATTTTCATGGAGTCGCTGATCACGGCCGCCGCGCGGGCGTTGGAGGCCGGCGATCCGCTCGGCGCCCTGAACCGCGTGGCGTTGCGCAACGATGCGCCGTCGCTGGCGCTGCGCGGCATCGCGATGGCCCAGCTCGGCGATCTCGCGAAAGCCAAAACGCTGCTGCGCAGCGCCGCGCGCGCCTTCGGTCCGCGTGAGGCGGTCGCGCGCGCGCGGTGCGTGGTGGCCGAAGCCGAGATCGCGCTGGTCTCGCGCGACCTGAATTGGCCGGCGAAGACGCTCACCGCGGCGCGGGCGACGCTCGCAAGCCATGGCGATCTCGCCAATGCCGCTCACGCCGGTCATATCGAGGCTCGCCGTCTCGTCCTGCTCGGGAGGATCGACGAGGCCGAGCGCATCCTGGGCGAACTCGGCGCCGCCGCGCTCCCGCCCGCATCCCGGGTCGTTCGCGAGCTCGTGGTCGCCGGCATCGCCATCAGGCGGTTGAAATCGAAAGATGCGCGCGCGGCGCTCGACCTGGCGGCTCGCGCCGCGCGGCAGGCCGGCATCCCGGCGCTGGCCGCCGAGGTCGACAGCGCGAAGCTCGTCCTCGACACGCCGGCCGCACGGCTGATCGCGCGCGGCAGCGAACACCCGTTGTTGCTCGGCGAGGTCGAGAGGCTGGCAACCTCGAGCGCGCTCGTCGTCGACACCTTTCATCATGTCGTGCGCAGGCAAGGCACGGCCGTGTCACTGGGAACGCGGCCGGTGCTGTTCGCGCTCGCCCGGCTCCTGGCGCAAGCCTGGCCCGCGGACGTCTCGCGTGAGGCGCTGATATCAGGCGCGTTCCAGGCCAGGCACGTCGATGAATCGCACCGTGCGCGCCTGCGCGTCGAGATCGGACGGCTCCGGACCGAGCTCAAGCCGCTGGCCGACATCAGCGCGACCAAGCAGGGGTTCGAACTGGCGCCGCGCAGGACCCGCGACGTGATCGTGCTGGCGCGCCCCGTCGAGGAGAAGCACGCCGCAGTGCTCGCCTTTCTCGCCGACGGCGAGCCATGGGCGAGTTCGGCGCTGGCGCTCGCGCTTGGCATGAGCGCGCGCACGGTGCAGCGGGCACTCGAGGAGCTTGCCCGGTCGAACAAGGTGCAGTCGTTCGGACGCGGCCGGGCGCGGCGCTGGATGACGCCGCCAGTTCCGGGTTTCCCGACAGGCTTGTTACTCCCCGGACCGCTGCTCAAGACATAAGATGTGAACCGCCGCACAAGGACCATGCCATGAAGCGATCAGCCGCCGAGATCATCCGCGAGTACGGGCCGTTCGACGGCGTCGAGGCCGTGCATGGCGTCAGCTATGACGGCAGCCAGGTCTGGTTCGCGTCCGGCGACAGGCTGAGTGCGGTCGATCCTGACAACGGCAGGATCACCCGCTCGCTCGATGTCGCCGCGCATGCGGGAACGGCGTTCGACGGCCGTCATCTGTTCCAGATCGCCGAGGACCGCATCCAGAAGATCGACGCGGCGAGCGGCGCGATCGTCAGCACGATCCCGGCGCCCGGTGGCGGCGGCGATTCAGGATTGGCCTGGGCCGAGGGCTCGCTCTGGGTCGGGCAATATCGCGAGCGCAAGATCCACCAGATCGACCCCGACAGCGGCAGGATTCTCCGCACCATCGAAAGCAGGCGCTTCGTGACCGGGGTGACCTGGGTCGACGGCGAGCTCTGGCATGGCACATGGGAGGGCGAGGACAGCGACATCAGGCGGATCGATCCTGATACCGGCAAGGTGCTCCAGCAGCTCGACCTGCCGGAGGGGACGATGGTCTCAGGGCTGGAATCGGACGGCGGTGATCGGCTCTTCTGCGGCGGCGGCGCCAGCGGCAAGGTGCGCGCGGTCCGCCGCCCCAGGCGCAGCTAGCCTTGATAAGCTGTTGACGATGTCGTTCCTCGCCGGGAGAACCAAATGACCGAAACCGGGCTGACCACGTTGCTCGATGGCGGCAAATATTACGAAGCCCCGCGCTGGCATGACGGGCGGCTCTGGTTCGTCGATTGCCTGGCGCGGACGCTGCTGAGTATCGACCTGACAGGCGAATGCCGCACGCATGCGACCTTTGAAGACGATACGCCATGCGGCACCGGCGTCCTGCCGGATGGCAGGCTGGTGATCCTGACCATGTTCCGCAAGCGCCTGTTCGTTTTCGAGCGGAGCAAGCTCGTGCCGTACGCTGATCTGTCAGGCGCCGCGACCGGCGTGATCGACGACATGATCGTCGATGGGCTCGGGCGCGCCTATGTCGGCGATCTCGGCTTCAAACTTCCGCCGCCAAGTAGGCGTGGCGCCGACGGGCGCATCATCCTGGTGATGCCGGACGGAACGGCGCGTATCGTCGCCGAAGGGCTGCGCTTTCCCAACGGCATCGCGATCTCGGCCGACCATCGCCGCCTCGTCGTTGCAGAGATGGACGGCGAATGCGTCGCCGACTATGAGATCGCGCCCGATGGCGACCTCAAATTCCTCCGCAGGCTGCCATGCGGCCGCGAGCCGGACGGTATCTGTCTCGACAGCGCGGGCGCGGTCTGGGTTGCAGCCTATGCCGAGGATGCCTTCATTCGGATCGACGACAAGGGAATGGAAGTGCGACGCGTCCGCGTGCCCGGCCGCCGCGCGATTGCGTGCGCACTCGGGGGAGACGAGCGGCGCACCTTATTCTGCCTCAGCGCAGCGACGTCGCACGAGGATCTGGGGCGCGGCAAGTCGTCGGCGCGGATCGACGCCATCGCGGCCGAAGTACCCGGCGCAGGCTACCCCTGAGAGACAGGCCGCCGCCATTGACCCATCTGCCGCAATTCCACCCCATCCGTGCGCTCTAGCGCCCTGCTCGCCTGCCCTGTAAAATCCTCATCGCGGCGGCTTGGGGGATTGATGCGTCCGACACTGAACTTGAAGACTGTGCTGATCGCAATTGGCGTGCTCGCGGCCTCGTTTCTCATCAGCCTGAAGGCGATGGACTGGCTCTCGCCGCGCGCGACCAATTCCGCGCCACCGGTCGCAGAGCTGCCGCCGTTGCCGCCGGCATCGAAAAGCTCGATCGTGGTGGCGCCGGTCGCAATCGCGCTCTCGGCGATCCGCGAGCAGGCCGAGAAGGCCTCGCCGCGCAATTTCGCCGGAAAGGCCGAGAACCCGATCTCGCAGATCCTGCAAGACGCCGATATCGCCTGGACCGCCGCGCGGGGACCGATGTCGGTGACGGGCGACAAGGACGTGCTGACGCTGTCGACCCCGATCACCGGCAAGCTGAACGCGACAGGATCGTTGTCGGGGAAAGCCACCGGCGCGCTGGGTGACGCGCTTGGCAGCGTGCTCGGCGGCGACGCGGCGAAACGGATCGGCGCGATCAACATCAAGAATTTGAACGCCAGCGCCGAGATCAAGGGTAACGTCGTCGTCACCTCGCGCCCGAAACTCGCGGCCGCCTGGCATCTCGAGCCCAATCTCGGGGCGCAGGTCAATCTCGGCGACAGCAATCTCTCGGTCGCGGGTGCCAAGGTCAACGTGCCTGCCCAAGTGAAGCCGCTGATCGACAAAACGGTCAACGATCAGCTCAATGTCGTTGCCGAGCGCATCCGCAGCGACCCCAGCCTGCGCGAGAACGCGAAAGTGCAATGGGCCAAGGCCTGCCGCTCGATCCCGCTGCAAGGCAGCGGCTCCTCGGCGGGGCTGCCGCCGCTCTGGCTGGAGATGAAGCCCACCCGCGCGATCGCGGCGCAGCCGCGCGTCGACGCGCAGAACGTGACGTTGCTGCTGGGCCTCGAGGCCGAGACGCGCGTGACTTCGACCCAGACCAAGCCGGACTGCCCGTTTCCCGACAAGATCTCGATCGTGCCGCCGACCGGCACCGGCGTGAACATCGGCGTTCCCATCGACGTGCCCTTCACCGAGATCAACAAGCTGATCGCGGCGCAAATGGTCGGCCACACCTATCCCGAGGACGGCTCCGGTCCGGTCGAGGTCACCGTGAAGAACGTCAACGTCGTGCCGTCAGGCGACCGGCTCTTGATCTCGCTGCTGGTGCGCGCGAAGGAGAAGAAGAGCTGGCTCGGGCTCGGCGCCGAGGCGACCGTGCACATCTGGGGCCGGCCGATGCTCGACCAGGCGCAGCAGACGCTGCGGCTCGCCGACATCCAGCTCGCGGTGGAATCCGAAGCGGCTTTCGGCCTGTTGGGGGCCGCCGCCCGCGCGGTGGTGCCGCAGATGCAGCAGGCGCTGGTGCAGAAGGCGACGCTCGATCTGAAGCCGATCGCCGCCAACGCGCGCGAGAAGATCGCGGCCGTCATCGCCGACTTCCAGAAGAGCGAGGACGGCGTCAAGGTCGAAGCCGTCATCAGCAGTCTCACGCTGGCCGACATCGCCTTCGATTCCAAGACGCTGCGCGTGGTCGCGGAAGCCGGCGGCACGCTGAATGTGGCCGTGACGAAGCTGCCGGGGATGTAGTCACTTTCATGCACGGAATCCGCGCAGCCTGTTATCCCTTGCGCCGCTGGCATTCTCGTTGGAGGATGCTAAGCTGATCGTCTAACCTCGAACGAGGTGCTGACAGCTTTTAGGGGACACTGCGAGCATGGAAGCCGGCATCCTCACATCTGCGCCGGCATTGGTGCGCTTTTCCGGTATTCAGAAGACCTACGATGGCGAGCACCTCGTGGTGAAGAGCCTCGATCTCGACATCAGGAAGGGCGAGTTCATCACCCTGCTCGGCCCGTCGGGCTCGGGCAAGACGACGACGCTGATGATGCTGGCGGGCTTCGAGGTCCCCACCCGGGGCGAGATCTATCTCGCGGACCGGCCGATCAAGAACGTGCCGCCCCACAAGCGCGACATCGGCATGGTATTCCAGAACTATGCGCTGTTTCCGCATCTGACGATCGCGGAGAATATCGCCTTCCCGCTCTCCGTCCGCAGCACGAGCAAGGCCGAAACGCAGCACCGCGTCAGCGCGGCATTGCGCATGATCAAGATGGAAACCCTGGCGCAGCGTCGGCCCGGGCAGCTCTCCGGCGGCCAGCAGCAGCGCGTGGCACTCGCCCGCGCGCTGGTTTTCAATCCGCAGCTGGTGCTGATGGACGAGCCGCTCGGCGCGCTCGACAAGCGCCTGCGCGAGCAGATGCAGCTCGAGATCAAGCAGCTGCACGAGACGATGGGCATCACGATCGTCTATGTCACCCACGACCAGAGCGAAGCGCTCACCATGTCGGACCGCATCGCCGTGTTCAACGACGGGATCGTCCAGCAGATCGACAGGCCCGACGCGCTCTACGAGCATCCGGTGAACAGCTTCGTCGCTCACTTCATCGGCGAGAACAACGTGCTGAAAGGCACCGTCGAGACCGTCGACAAGCAATATTGCCGCGTCGCGCTGGCTGGCGGCGGCGCCGTGACCGCGCGGGCGGTCAATGTCTCGGGCGCGGGCGCATCGACCTCCCTGTCGGTGCGGCCGGAGCGGATCAACATCGTCCCTGACGGCACCTCCAGCGATGGAACGAACCGGCTGCCGGCCAAGGTGCAGAACACCATCTATCTCGGCGACCACGCCCTCGCCGTGCTCGACGTCGCAGGGAATGCCGAGTTCATGGTCAAGGTTCAGCCGGGCGCGCATGACAGCCTGAGGCCCGGCGAGACCATATTCATCGATTTCCGTCCCGAGGACTGCCTGGCCCTCGATCCCGTCTGATCCATCGATCAACCTCAACGCAACGCATATGAAGAAGGAATAACGACCATGCTGAAGCGCAAGATTGGCAAGATTGCTCTGGGTTTCGCCGCCGCGTTCAGCGCCAGCGCTGCGCTGGCTCCGATCGCGCAGGCCCGCGACCTCACCGTCGTGTCGTGGGGCGGCGCGTATCAGGACGCCCAGAAGAAGGTGTATTTCGAGCCGTTCAAGAAGGCATCGGGCATTCCGATGAACGACGAGTCCTGGGATGGCGGCGTCGGCGTGTTGCGCGCCAAGGTGCAGGGCGGCGCCGCCACCTGGGATCTCGTCCAGGTCGAGAGCGACGAGCTTGCGGTCGGCTGCGAGGAAGGCCTGTACGAGAAGCTGGATTATTCCAAGATCGGGGGCGAGGCCGCCTACATCCCGCCGGCGGTCAATCCCTGCGGTGTCGGCGCCATCCTCTATGACTTTGTGCTCGGCTACGACAAGGACAAGCTGAAGGACGCACCGAAGGGCTGGGCGGACTTCTTCGACACCAAGAAAGTCCCGGGCAAGCGCGGCCTGCGTCAGGGCCCGAAGACGACACTCGAGATCGCCTTGATGGCCGACGGCGTCGCACCGAAGGACGTCTACAAGGTGCTGGCCACCGACGAGGGCGTCGACCGCGCGTTCAAGAAGCTCGACACCATCAAGGGCGACATCGTCTGGTGGAAGGCAGGCGCCCAGCCGCCGCAACTGCTCGCCTCCGGCGAGGTGGCGATGACCTCGGTCTACAATGGCCGCATCGACACCGCGAACAAGAACGAGAAGAAGAATTTCGGCATGGTGTGGGATGGCGCCCTCTTCACCCTCGACAGCTGGGTGATCCTGAAGGGCAGCCCGAACAAGGACGCGGCTTACAAGTTCCTGGATTTCGCAGGCAAAGCTGAGAACCAGTCGAAATTGTCGGAGAACATCGCCTATGGCACGTCGAACAAGGACGCAGCCGGCCTGTTGCCGCCCGCCGTTCTGAAGGACCTGCCGACCGCGCCTGACAACATCAAGAACGCAGTCGAGATCAACGTGGCCTTCTGGCTCGAGAACATCGACAAGCTGACCGAGCGCTTCAACAAATGGGCCGCGAAGTAGCGCGGCCGCGTGGCTCAGGCGAAGAAGCGCGCTTCTTCGCCTGGAGCCTCTTGCCTGAAATGATCACCGCATGACAGTAGCGTCTCTGACCGCCGCCGATGCCGGGACTAGCGTGCCGCTCAAGCGCCGCCTGAAGCGGGCGGAGCGCGCGCGCCAGGTCAAGGCCCTCGCACTGGTCGTGCCGCTGCTGCTGTTTCTGCTGTTCACCTTCGCCGGACCCATTGCCGGCATGCTGTGGCACGCGGTCGATGACCGCGAGGTGCGGCAGGTTCTGCCGCAAACCGTCGCGGCTCTCGCCCGCTGGGACGGCAAGGATCTGCCGGACGAAAAGACCTATGCGGCCCTGGCAAGCGACATCCAGTCCGCCCGCGCCGCCGGCACCGTTGCGATCGCGGCCAAGCGGCTCAACTACGCCCAAAACGGTTTTCGCACCATCCTCACCAGCACGGCGCGCAATCTGAAGACGGTGCCGGAGCCGGGCACGGCCAAGGAGACGCTGGGCAAGATCAACGCAGCCTGGCGCGACCGCGGCACCTGGACGACGATCAAGGGCGCCAGTGGCCCGGTGACCGGCTTCTATCTGCTGGCGGCGCTCGACCTTGTCAGGAACGTCGACGGCGCGATCGTGGCGGCCCCGCCGGATCAGGCGATCTACCGCGAGGTTTTCGCCCGCACGTTCCTCATCAGCCTCGGTGTCACGGTGCTGTGCCTGATCCTCGGCTTTCCGGTCGCCTATCTGCTGGCGACGCTGCCGCCGGGGCGGTCAAACCTGTTGATGATCTTCGTGCTGCTGCCTTTCTGGACCTCGCTTCTGGTCCGGACCTGCGCCTGGATCGTGCTGTTGCAAAGCAAGGGCGTCGTCAACGACAGCCTGCACTGGCTCGGCATCATCGACGAGCCGCTGCGCCTGATCTACAACCGCTTCGGCGTCTGCGTGGCCATGACCCACGTTCTGCTGCCATTCATGATCCTGCCGCTCTACAGCAGCATGAAGGCGATCTCGCCGGCCTATATGCGCGCCGCAGCTTCGCTCGGTGCACCACCCCTCACCGCCTTCCTGCGGATCTATCTGCCGCAGACGCTGCCCGGCATCGGCGCGGGGAGCCTGCTCGTGTTCATCCTGGCGCTCGGCTACTACATCACACCGGCCCTCGTCGGCGGCGCAGCCGACCAGATGATCAGCTACTTCATCGCGCTCTACACCACCGAAACAGCCAATTGGGGCCTTGCCTCGGCGTTGGGCGCGGTGCTGCTGCTCGCCACAGTTCTGCTCGCGCTCGTCTACGGCAAGCTGGTGCAGGGCCAGCAGGTCACGGGAGGGATGAAGAATTGAGCGACAATGCTGCCCTCCGCACGCCCAGCCAGCGCATCGCCTGGACCGCGACCATCTTGATCTCCACGCTGGTGTTCATTTTCCTGATCACGCCGATCCTCGCGATCATGCCGCTGTCCTTCAGCTCCGGCTCGTACCTCACCTATCCGCTGCCGGGCCTCTCCTTGCGCTGGTACGACGACTTCATCAGCTCGCCGCGCTGGATGAATTCGCTGAAGAACAGCATGATCATCGGCGTTGCCTCGACCGCGCTGTCGATGGTGCTCGGCACGCTCGCGGCCCTTGGGCTCGCGCAGTGGAAGAGCCGGTTCAAACCGCTGGTGCTGGCTTTCGTGCTGTCACCGGTCGTCGTGCCCGGCGTCATCACCGCGGTCGGTCTCTATTTCTTCTTCGCGCCGATCGGACTGACCGGCAGCTATCTCGGCCTGATCCTGGCTCACACCGCGCTCGCCACGCCCTTTGTGGTGATCACCGTCGGCGCCACGTTGCAAAGCTTCGACACCAACCTGGCGCGTGCCGCCGCCTCGCTCGGCGCCTCGCCCCTCGAAGCGTTCCGCCGCGTGATCCTGCCGCTGATCCTGCCGGGCCTCGCCTCAGGCGCGCTGTTCGCCTTCGCCACCAGCTTCGACGAGGTGGTGATCGTGCTGTTCATGGCGGGACCGGAGCAGCGCACTTTGCCACGCGAAATGTTCAGCGGCATCCGCGAGAACATCAGCCCGACCATCACGGCCGCAGCGGTGATTTTGACGACGGTCTCGGTCATCCTGCTTGCCACATTGGAAGGCCTGCGCCGGCGCAATGAACGGCTCAGGGGCGGCGCCCTCTAGTTATTTGAGCATCATCTTTCGGAAAACCGCTTCACACGTTTTCGGATCATGCTCTAGACCAATTCGCAATTCCTGCTGTTGAGGGGCCGCGATTAGCCCCACGATTAGCACCCACGGCTGCTGGCACCCAGATTGGTCTAGTGAGGGTGCATGCAGGTGTGGACGTAATCCTCGAACGCCGGGTCTCTTTTGGCTTTGTGGAAACCCGTCCCACGGGCCTCGTCGCGAGACACCCTTTCGCCCTGCGCTGAAAGCGGAAAGGTCCGGGCGGATACGGCCTGCAGTTTTGCGGTTCGGCAGCGGCTACAGGGCTGCCAAGAGGTATCGAAGTGCCAACCAGTGTTCCGAAGATGTCCCATTGGCCCCGGCAGCCCCATCAGCTCGTGAGTCCCCCGACCTGTCCAGCCTTCGACTTTCCGGCGGCGGCCGGGCCGCGTCGTGCGTATCACTTGCGCTGCCTACCGGTCAGCGTATGCTTGAGGTGGTCTCTGAGAGCTGCCCCCTAGGGGTTTTAGCCTGAGCTGCGTCGGGCACACCGAAAGTTCATGGGCAGCCTTATTCCGTTTTTGCCGAGCACGATCTGGCCGTGCCCGCACGACCTTCTTCTCTAGAAGGGTCAATCGCAGGACTGTTGTAACTCCTGCTGCAATGTCTGGTCTCAATCGAGAGGTTCGACATGGCAAGTTCTTCATACACGACCATCGACGATGCGTTCGTGCCTGCACGATCACGCTGACAGGCGTCGCGCCTTCACGATTGCATGGCGGCGACCTTCTTCTTTGTGTGAACAGCTTGTGGTGAGTGAAGAGAGAAGTAAGCCAAAGGAGGGAAGTGAAATGAAGCGAGCAATCATACCATTCGCTGTTGCTTCCGGATTTGCTGTACTGGCAGCAGCCCAAATCCTGCCGAAGGAGGGATCGCAGGCCGCCGAGATGCAAATGACGCCTCCGGTCAATGTTGAAGACATCAAGTGGGGTCCCGCTCCGCCGACCATCCCGCCCGGCGCGCAACTCGCCGTGGTGGCTGGTGATCCCGGCAAGGAGGGGCTGTTTACGATCCGGTTGAAGATGCCGCCCAATTTCAAAGTTCCCGCCCATAACCATCCGACCGACGAGTTCGTCACGGTGATCTCCGGTGACTTCCGTGTTGGCCTCGGCGACAAGCTCGATATGGACAAGGGCCTGTCCCTCAAGGCCGGAGGTTTTAGCGAAATGCCAGCACGCATGAACCACTATGCCTGGACCACGGAAGAGACCGTGGTGCAGATCGCGGGTCCCGGTCCGTTCGCTATCAACTACGTCAACCCGGCCGACGATCCGAGCAAACAGGCAGCGAAATAGCCGATGCGCTGAAGCGTTGAGCCTCGATACGAGAGGCCCCGAGCGGTTGCACGGCGGGGCCTTTCGACATCCCCAACTTATTCTCAATTCTGTACGCCTCCCCGGCTTTGCCCGCGCGACCGTTTGCGGCTAGAACGGTCCCCGCAACAAAAGCCCAAACAACAAAGCTGAGGGAGAAAACATGCAGAAACTCATCGCCGCGGTCGCGGCCGGCTTCGCCATCGCCGCCACCTGCGGCACGGCACAGGCGCAGATTTCCGACAACGTCGTCAAGCTCGGCGTGCTCACCGACATGTCGAGCCTTTATGCCGACGCGACCGGCAAGGGCTCGCTCGCCGCTGTCGAGATGGCGGTGGCCGATTACGGCGGCAAGGTCGCAGGCGTACCGATCGAGGTCGTATCCGCCGATCACCAGAACAAGCCCGATGTCGGCGTCAACATTGCCCGCAACTGGTACGACAACGACAAGGTGGACGCGGTCATGGACGTGCCGACGTCCTCGGTGGCGCTGCCGATCTCGGCGCTGACGCGCGAGAAGAACAAGATCAACATCAATTCCGGCGGCGGCTCCTCCGACATCACCGGCGCGGCCTGCTCGCCCAACACGGTGCACTGGACCTACGACACCTATGCGTTGTCGAACGTCGCCGGCAGGGCGATGGTGAAGCGCGGCGAGGATACCTGGTTCTTCGTCACCGCCGACTACGCCTTCGGAATGGCGCTCGAGCGCGACGCCGCCAACGTCGTCAAGGAGAGCGGCGGCAAGGTGCTCGGCGACGTCCGGCATCCGCTCAATTCCTCGGACTTCTCCTCCTTCCTGCTCCAGGCCCAGGCCTCCAAGGCCAAGGTGGTCGCGCTGGCGGATGCCGGCGGCGACACCACCAACGCGCTGAAGCAGGCGGCCGAGTTCGGCCTCACGCAAGGCGGACAGAAGATGATCGCGCTGCTGCTGGAAATCACCGACGTCCACTCCCTGGGCATCAAGGCAACCCAGGGCCTGATCGTCACGGACGCGTTCTACTGGGACAGGGATGACGAGACGCGCGCCTTCTCGAAGCGCTTCAACGACAAGGTCGGCCACATGCCGACCATGATCCAGGCCGGCCTCTATTCGGCGACCATGCACTACCTGAAGGCGATCGAAGCCATCAAGACCGATGAAGCGCCGAAGGTGATGGAGCAGATGCGCAAGACGCCGGTCAACGACTTCTTCGCCAAGAACGGCAAGATCCGCATCGACGGCCGCATGGTCCACGACATGTATCTGTTCGAGGTGAAGAAGCCGGAGGAGTCCAAGGGCGAGTGGGATCTCTACAAGCTGATCGCCACCGTCCCCGGCGACGAAGCCTTCCGCCCGCTCGACAAGGGCGGCTGCCCGCTGGTGAAGTAGAGCACGATCTATCCTCCGTCATTCGAGCGAAGCGAAGCAATCCAGACATGCATCTGCACAGATGGCTCTGGATTGCTTCGTCGCTTCGCTCCTCGCAATGACAGGAAGCGAAAGACAGCAAGCGAAAGACACGACAGCGCGCCCGGTGAAAACCGGGCGCGCTTCGCTTTAGGCGCTCACGTGATCCTGCTTACTCCGAGTACTTGAACTCGGGCATGTTCTTCAGCTGGTCCTTGGTCGCGTTGAACACGGCGTGATCGGGATACCACTTCGACGATGAGCTGCTCGTGGTCGTCGCCGTCTTTTCGGTGCCGGTCGCAGCGCCGGTGGTCGTGGTCGCAGCCGGCTTGGCGTTCGGGTTCGTCGTGGTGGTGGTTGAGGCAACGGCCTCATTGACGAATTTCAGCTTCTCATAGGGCACGGCGACGAGATGCTCGCCCATGCCGAGGAAGCCACCGACGCCGATCACGGCGATCTTGACGTTGCCGCTCTTGTCCATCAGGAGATCGTTGATCGAGCCGATGTTCTCGTTGGCCTCGTTATAGACCTTGATGCCGTCCATCTTCGAAGTACGCCATTCACCGGCCGCGCTCGTCGCCGTGGTGGTCGCGGTCGAAGCGGTGGGCGCCTTGTCGGTGGTGGAGGGATTTTGCGCAAACGCAACGGTCGCAAGCAAAGCGGTGCCGGCAAGGCCGGCGGCGATTGATTTGATCAACATTGTTGTCCTCTCCTTCAGCAGAAAACTTGTGCGGAGAGAACAGCCACGGCCACGCGCAGTTCCTCGCGTGCGGCAATTTCGTTGCCCCATCCGCTGCACCTCGCGGCGGTGCGGCGCGAAGAGAGTTCCCGCTCAGGAACGTGCGGGATGACGGTTCCCCGCCGACGATCATGCGCACTGGAACGAAGCATGTTCGCGGCGGGGAACGCGCCGACCTGCGTCGCTCAGGTCAGCTCTCGTAGTCGATCAGCAGCGCAGACCGAACTGTTCGACGAGCCCGTCGCGCTGCCATTGGCACCGTAGCGTCCCGGCCGCGTGCTGTCGCGCGACAGCCTGCTCGACCCGACACAAGGCCGCAGCACCGGCGCGTTCGAGCGCTCCATCGACGTGCTGGTCAGCCGCATCCGCCGCAAGATCGAGCCCAATCCGGCCGACCCCACCATGATCAAGACGGTGCGCTCCGGCGGTTATCTGTTTACGCCCAGCGGCCAGATTGCCGCGCTGGTGCTGGCTTCGACCGTCACGCTGCATCTCGTCGTCACCACCGCGTTCCTGATGAGCCGGCCCGACCATGCGGACACGCCGCCCGACGGCGCGCATCAGCTGACCGATGCAGCGCTGCTGCTCGGCTCGGCCACGCCGGACGACCGGCCGCGCCTGATCGCGGATCTCGCGCGTGCCTTCCCGAAGCTCGATTTGGAGACGCACGCGCCCGGCAGCGCGGCCCGGAGGAGATCCGTTCAGTCGCCCGCGCGCTCAACCGCATGCATGAGCGGATCGCACGGCTGATGTCGGATCGCACCAGGATGCTGGCCGCGATCAGCCACGATCTGCGCACGCCGATCACGCGCCTGCGCCTGCGCGCCGAGTTCATCGAGGACGCGAGCAACCGCAAGCGCATGCGGATGCAATTGCCGGTTCGGCAGCAGCCGCGGCTGGCTGCGTAGGGCATGACTCCGGAAAAGTGTGAAGCGGTTTTCCGAAAAGATCATGCCGTCCTAGGGCAACTCAAGCTGCAAGCGGCGGATATTCGACGACCGGCTCTTCGTAGACCGCGACTGCCTCGAAGCGGTAACCGCAATCCTGACATTTCCAGAGATAGGAGATGCGCCCCTCGCCCGGCTCGATCCAGTCCGGGAACGGGATCGGTGTGCCGCATTGTGCGCACGGGTTCTGCGTGGGGATGTCGCCGATATCTGCTCGGGTCATGGACGTCCTCCCGAATGCTGCTTGAGGATTTTTGGGCGAATGCACGAATGGACAGACCTGCTGTCGCGTAGTGCACTCCGCCAGCGCTGAACCTAACCCAGGTTTGAGTCGTAAAAACGACGGCCCGGCGAAAATCACCGCTGGCGGCGTTTCGCCACATCATCGCCGTGTTCCCACGGCCTAACGCGCATGGGTGCAGGTCCGTTCGGCCGAGGAACATTTAAATGAAAATCTTGCGTATTGCCGTTCTCGCTGCGGCTGCACTGGTGTCGCCGCAAGCCGCATTCGCCGGCCAGGCCGAATACGCCGAGATGGTCGCGATGCATGCGCACGCCAACGGCGTGCCGGAGGCGCTGGTGCATCGCGTCATCATGCGCGAGAGCCGCTATCAGCCGGGCCTGGTCGGCCATGGCGGCACCATCGGGCTGATGCAGATCAAGCTCGCGACCGCCCGCGGCCTCGGCTACACCGGCGATGCCGCCGGCCTGCGCGACCCCAACACCAATCTCACCTATGCGGTGAAATATCTCGCGGGCGCTTACCACGCCGCCAATGGCGACCACGACCGCGCCGTGCGTTATTTCGCGGGCGGCTATTACTACGCTGCAAAGCGTCAGCGGCAGGAGATGGTGCAACAGGCGAGCTTCGAGACCAGCAATCAGGCCTGGCTCGAGCCCAATGGCAATCCGCAGCCGATGTTCGGCACCGTGCCGCACCGGAAGCTCGGCCAGCATCTCCGCAACGCGCGGGCGCAGGCGCCGCACGACTGACCGTCGTTCCGGGGCGCAGCCTTCTGCGTTGACACAGGCCCCCACAAGCCTACATTAGAGCCGTTCCGAGGGGTGCTCCGAGGAGGAGCTGAGATACCGCTAAATGGGCAAGCCTGCACTTCGGCAAGCCTGCCCAGGACCGCGGTGACCCTTTGAACCTGATCCGGGTCATGCCGGCGAAGGGACAGGGATGTTGCAGACGACCAAGCTAGCGGATTCACCGGTATCCATCATCGGCGCAGGCATTGCGGGCGCCTGGCAGGCGCTGTTGTTCGCGCAGGCCGGCCATGCCGTGACGCTCCACGAGCGCGGTGACGCGGCCATGACCTGTTCCACCAGCCATTGGGCCGGCGGCATGCTGGCGCCCTATTGCGAGGCGGAGGTCGCCGAACCCGTCATTTCCAGGCTCGGCCTGCGCTCGCTCGATCTCTGGCGGCGCGAGCTGCCGGATACGCCCTTCAACGGCTCGCTCGTCGTCGCCCATCCGCGCGAGCGCAACGACTTCGAGCGCTTTGCCCGGATGACCGAGGGGCACCGCCGGCTTGATGCCGCAGGCCTTGCCGCGCTCGAGCCGTCGCTGGAGGGCCGCTTCCGCGATGCGCTGTTCTTCCCGACCGAGGGGCATGTCGAGCCGCGCCGCGTGCTGCCGAAACTGCACGCGCGCATCGTCGCCGCCGGCGGCACCATCAGGTTCGGCAGCGATGTCACTGCCAAAGATCTCGGCAGGCTTGATCCTGAAGCTCTGGTGATCGACTGCCGCGGCATGTCCGCGCGCGACGAGCAAAGCGAGCTGCGCGGCGTCAAGGGCGAGATGATCCTGATCGAGACCAGCGAGGTGCAGCTGGCGCGCCCGGTCCGCCTGATCCATCCGCGCTGGCCGCTTTACGTGATCCCGCGCGAGGACAATCTGTTCATGCTGGGCGCGACCTCGATCGAGACCGGGGACACCGGCGTCAGCGTCCGCTCCGCGCTGGAGCTGCTCGGTGCCGCCTATGCCGTGCATCCCGCCTTTGGCGAGGCGCGCATCGTCGAATTCGGCTCGGGCCTTCGCCCGGCTTTCCCAGACAATCTGCCACGCATCGGCGTGGGCGGCGGCAAGATCAGCGTCAACGGGCTCTACCGCCACGGCTTCCTGCTTGCCCCCGCGCTCGCCGAGTTGACGCTCGCCTATGTCGAGCGCGGCCAGATCGACAATGAGGTGATGCAATGCGCGTGATCGTGAATGGTGAGCAGCGGGAGATAAACTCGGCCAGCGTCGACGCGCTGCTCTCGGAGCTCGACTACGAGGGCACCCATTTCGCCATCGCGCTGAATTACGACGTCGTGCCGAAAAGCCGCTGGGCCGAGACCCACCTCAAGGCCGGCGACGAGATCGAAATCATCACGCCGCGGCAGGGAGGGTGACCGAAATGAAGTACCCGCCACACACTCCGCTGTCATCGCCCGACTTGATCGGGCGATCCGGTACGCCGCGGCTCCTCCGTATCACGGCACGGCCTCTGGAATACTGGATCCCCGCTTTCGCGGGGAAGACAGGGTCGATTGAGGAGACACCCTCATGGTGACCTTCTACGGCAAGCAATTCGCCTCCCGCCTGCTGATCGGCAGCGCGCTCTATCCCTCCCCTGCGATCATGCAGGATGCGATCCGCGCCTCCGGCTCGAACATCGTCACGGTGTCGCTGCGGCGCGAATCCGCCGGCGGCAAAACCGGCGACGCGTTCTGGAAGCTGATCCGCGAGCTCGACGTATCAGTGCTGCCGAACACGGCCGGCTGCCGCAGCGTCCGCGAGGCCGTGACCACGGCCAAGCTCGCGCGCGAATTGTTCGGCACGAGCTGGATCAAGCTCGAAGTCATCGCCGACAACGACACGCTCCAGCCTGACGTCGTCGGCCTCGTCGAAGCCGCCACCATCCTGATCAAGGACGGCTTTGAAGTGTTCCCCTATTGCACGGAAGACCTCTCGGTCGCGAACCGGCTGGTCGATGCCGGCTGCAAAGTCGTCATGCCGTGGGCCGCGCCCATCGGCAGCGCCAAGGGCATCATCAACCGCGATGCGCTGAAGCTGCTGCGCGAGCGGCAGCCCGACATCACGCTGGTGGTGGACGCCGGCCTGGGCGCGCCGAGCCACGCGGCCGAAGCACTCGAGCTCGGCTACGACGCCGTGCTGCTCAACACGGCCATTGCAAAGGCCGCCGATCCCGTCGCCATGGCCAAGGCTTTCCGCCTCGGCTGCGAGGCCGGCCGCACCGCCTTTGAGGCTGGGCTGATGAACGCCCGCGACTTCGCCTCCCCCTCCACCCCTGTCGTTGGGACCCCGTTCTGGCATGCCGTATCCTGATCGCAACGCGTATCCTGATCGCAACGCGTATCCTGATCGTTTTTACCCTGTCGTCGACAGCCTGGCCTGGGTCGAGCGGCTGACCAAGCTCGGCGTCGGCACCATTCAGCTGCGCGCGAAAGCGCTCGACGATGCCGACGCGTTGCAGATCGTCACCGATGCGCTGGCGATCACCAGGGGCACGCAAGCCAAGCTGGTCGTGAACGACTATTGGCGCGCGGCGATCGTCGCCGGCGCAAAATATCTGCATCTCGGCCAGGAGGATCTCGTCGACGCCGACCTCGAGGCGATTCGCGACGCCGGCCTGTCGCTCGGCATCTCCACCCATGACGACGAAGAGCTCGCGACCGCGCTGAAGGCCAAGCCCGATTACGTCGCGCTCGGCCCGATCTTCTTCACCACGCTCAAATCGATGCGCTTCGCGCCGCAGGGCGTTCCGAAGATCACGGCATGGAAGAAGCGCATCGGCAACATTCCGCTGGTCGCGATCGGCGGCATCAAGTTCGAGCACGCCGCGGAGATCTTTGCCGCGGGCGCGGATTCCATCGCGGTGGTTTCCGATGTCACCCAGAACCCCGACCCAGATGCACGGGTGCGGCAATGGCTCGGCGCGTCAAAGGAGGCCGCGTAATGGTCACGCCCTCTCCACCCCTTCAACTGTCATCGCCCGGCTTGACCGGGCGATCCAGTACGCCGCAGCCTATCCGCATCTCATCACCGCCTCTGGAATACTGGATCCCCGCTTTCGCGGGGATGACGGCGGTATTTGTCGCTCGCTCAGCGATACCAACGAACTAAAAGGAGGATCCCATGAACATCCGCTCCAATCCCGACAAGACCATCCCCGCCGTCACCACCGGCCCGCTTCCCTCCTCGCGAAAAATCTTCGCCTCGCCCGACGCCGCACCCGATCTGCGCGTGCCGCTGCGCGAGATCATCCTGTCGGAAGGTGCCGGCGAGCCGAACCTGCCGGTGTACGACACCTCGGGCCCCTACACCGATCCATCCGTGACCATCGACGTCAACGCCGGCCTGCCCCGCAACCGCAAGCAGTGGGTGCTGGAGCGCGGCGGCGTCGAGGAATATGACGGACGGCAGATCAAGCCGGAGGACAATGGCAGCGTCTCCACCGACAATGCCGCACGCGCGTTCAGCGCCTATCACAGGCCCTTGCGCGGCCTCGACGGCCACAAGATCACCCAGCTCGAATTCGCCCGCGCCGGCATTATCACCAAGGAGATGATCTACGTCGCCGCGCGCGAAAACCTCGGCCGCAAGCAGCAGCTCGAGCGCGCGGAAGCAGCGCTGGCCGATGGCGAAAGCTTCGGCGCCTCGGTGCCCGCCTTCATCACGCCGGAGTTCGTGCGCTCAGAGATCGCGCGCGGCCGCGCCATCATCCCCTCCAACATCAATCACAGCGAACTCGAGCCGATGATCATCGGCCGCAACTTCCTGACCAAGATCAACGCCAATATCGGCAACTCGGCGGTGACCTCGTCGGTCGAGGAAGAGGTCGAGAAGATGGTGTGGGCGATCCGCTGGGGTGCCGACACCGTGATGGACCTCTCGACGGGGCGCAACATCCACACCACCCGCGAATGGATTTTGCGCAACGCGCCGGTGCCGATCGGCACGGTGCCGATCTATCAGGCGCTGGAGAAGTGCAACGGCGATCCAGTGAAGCTGACCTGGGAGCTCTACAAGGACACGCTGATCGAGCAGTGCGAGCAGGGCGTCGACTATTTCACCATCCACGCCGGCGTCCGCCTGCAATACATCCACCTCACCGCCAGCCGCGTCACCGGCATCGTCAGCCGCGGCGGCTCGATCATGGCGAAGTGGTGCCTGGCGCATCACAAGGAGAGCTTCCTCTACACGCATTTCGACGAGATCTGCGACCTCATGCGCAAGTACGACGTCTCGTTCTCGCTCGGCGACGGCCTGCGCCCCGGCTCGATCGCCGATGCCAACGATCGTGCGCAGTTTGCCGAGCTCGAAACGCTCGGCGAATTGACAAAAATCGCGTGGGACAAGGGCTGCCAGGTCATGATCGAAGGCCCCGGCCACGTGCCGATGCACAAGATCAAGATCAACATGGACAAGCAGCTCAAGGAGTGCGGCGAAGCGCCGTTCTACACGCTTGGACCGCTGACCACCGACATCGCACCGGGCTATGACCACATCACCTCAGGCATCGGTGCGGCCATGATCGGCTGGTTCGGCTGCGCCATGCTCTGCTACGTCACGCCGAAGGAGCATCTCGGCCTCCCCGATCGCAACGACGTCAAGACCGGCGTCATCACCTACAAGATCGCGGCCCACGCCAGCGATCTCGCCAAGGGCCACCCCGCAGCCCAACTGCGCGACGACGCCCTCTCCCGCGCCCGCTTCGAATTCCGCTGGACCGACCAGTTCAACCTCGGCCTCGATCCTGATACCGCGAAAAACTTCCACGACGAGACCCTGCCGAAGGAAGCCCACAAGGTCGCGCATTTCTGCTCGATGTGCGGACCGAAGTTCTGCTCGATGAAGATCACCCAGGACGTGCGGGATTACGCGGCGACGCTGAACGATCCGAACAGCGTGGGCATGTCGATGGCCGGCACCGCCGAAGACGGCATGGCCAAGATGAGCGCGAAGTTCAAGGAGATGGGGAGCAGCGTTTATCTGGATGCGGAGAAGGTGAAGGAGAGCAACAAGGTGCTGTGAGGGGGATGGCTAAGCCCGCTCTTCTCCTGCAACAATTTCGTTAGTGTTGAAACGGGCGCCAAGGCGCCCGTTTTCGGGAAAAAGCTCTACGCGTACCTCTCCAGCGGACCAGCAAGCACCTCTCCTTGCCACAGAACACCAACATAAACCTGGAGCAGCGATGCACTCCGGGGAATGTCTCCGATGTGAATGAACGGTGCTCCCTGTCCACCGGAAGGGGCTGGCATGCGTCCCGACCGACGCGAATGACCCTGAGTCTTGGTTGGCGAGGCCGTAATGCAGTGCAATCCATCGGACTAGAAAGAAGGCCGCCGGCAATGTGTCCGGCGGCCTCCTCGCTTGACGTGGTTCGCCGAGCGGCGCTCCGACTACAGATCGATGCTGACAGCGATATTACGGCCCGTTAGTTCCGCAAGCTTCAGTCCATCCGCATACACCTGCGCGAACTCCGCGTCCTTTGACACGGCCTCCTGCACTTTACCGTAAACTTCCCAATTGGCGTAGCGCGTCGTCACCAGCAACTCTCCAGCCCACGGGCCGGTGTGGAAGCGGGACAGCCGAAGAAATTCCGCACCGTGTTTCTCGAAGATTTTCTTCGCCTGCCTGACGACCCGGGTCATTTCCTCGGGCTTCTCGGTCTTGAAGCGAGTGAATTGAACGATCGGCATTGGCTACCTCCATCATTGTGTGAAATGTCCAAGAGGCATGTACGAGCTACTTTGAGGAGCGAGCCTCAATGCAATCTCGATGAAGATTTGTCTTCGTCGATTGAGTTTGGTTCAAGCTTCGCAAGCGACAGCGACACTGCCGCATCTCGACTAACGGTGCTGCTTTGTTGCGGCGCACGAGTCCGCCCAGGCCCTTCGCTGCCGCATCCGACGGTCGAGGATATGTCGGCTGCCAGAGGTAGACCGACCTCACTTAAACGGGGCTAGACCGACGCGGTTGACCCGCTGCAGACTCTCGAGTCTCATCCTTCGGCAGGCCAGCGCAGCCGTAGGGTGGGTTAGCGTAGCGTAACCCACCATCTTGCATTCAAAGCCTCTCTAGACATGGTGGGTTACGCCTTGCGCCGTCGCATGTTGAACGCCCAAACTTGTGGGCGGCCAACCCACCACTTGTCATCCGAAGCCACTCCAGACGTGGTGGGTTACGCCTTGCGCCGTCGCGTGTTGAACGATCACGCTTGTGGGCGGCTAACCCACCCTACGAAATCCGACGGACAATCGACGTGCCCGTAGCCGCCCTCTACCGCCTCCCCGATCAACTCCGCCCCAACCTCCGCCTCGTCTTCGTCGGCACCGCCGCCTCGACGCGTTCGGCCGAGCTTGGGCACTACTACGCCCATCCCGGCAACCGCTTCTGGCGCGCGCTCCATGAGTCCGGGATCACGCCGCGGCGCTATCAGCCGAGCGAGTTCGCCGCGCTGATCGATCTCGGGATCGGCTTCACCGATCTCTCCAAATCGGGTGCGGGAATGGATCACCAGATCGCACCTGACACGATTGACGTATCAAGCTTCAGGGCCAAGATCGACAGCTACCGGCCGAAGACGATTGCGTTCACGAGCAAGAAGGCGGCGAGCTTGTTTTACGGCAGGCCGTCGAACGAGATTTCGCTGGGGCGGCAGATGCGGGATGCCAGCCTGCCGGAAATTTTCGTGCTGCCGTCGCCATCGGGTGCGGCGTCGGGGCATTGGACGTCGGCGCCCTGGCGGGAGTTGGCGAAGTGGATTGGGTCTGATTCGTAGGGTGGGTTAGCTGCGCGGCTGCGCGAAGCGCGGACCGCGCGGCGTAACGCACCGCTTCTGTCGCCGCGGAAACGTAAGTGGTGGGTTACGCCTTGCATTTTCGCTTGGTTCACGACCGCGCTTGCGGGCGGCTAACCCACCCTACGAGCCCGCGCCTACAGATCGAAATTCGTCGGCATCATCACCACGTCGCGGATGGTCATGCCGCGCGGACGGGTCAGCATGAACATCACCACGTCGGCGACTTCGCTGGCCTCCAGCAGGCTGCCTGAGTCCCTGGCGTCCTTCAGCTTCTCGGCCGGCCAGTCCGCGAGCAGCGCGGTGACGACGGGGCCGGGCGAGATCGAGCCGACACGGATGCCGTGCTTGAAGACCTGGCGCCGCACGGTCTGCACGAAGCAGTTGATGGCCCATTTGGACGACGCATAGACCGGCTCCCACGGCGTCGGAAAATGCGCCGCCAGCGAGCTGGTGACGATGATGTCGCCGGTCCGGCGCGCGATCATGTGCGGCAGCACGTCGTGCACGTTCTTCATCACGACGTTGACGTTCAGGTTCAGCATCCGGTCGATCGCGATAGTGTCAGCATCGACCAGATCGCCCCCGACATAGCTGCCTGCATTCGCGTGCAGGATGTCGAGCTGCCCTGCCGTTTCCAGGACGCGCGGGAGCAGCGTTGCGCAATCCCTGGGATCGAGCAGGTCGATAACCAGCGGGATCACGGCGTCGCCATGCTTGTCGCAGAGCGCGTTGAGCGCCGCCTCGTCGCGGTCGACCATCACCACGCGCGCGCCGGCGGCCAGCATCGCCTCGGCACTCGCGAGCCCGATGCCCGACGCAGCTCCGGTGACGGTCGCAACCTTGCCTTCCAATTGCCTTGCCATGAGATCACCATCCTGCTGACGTCAGACAGTATAGCGATCCCAAACGAGTTGGCGACGCGGATCACCGGCTTGTTAGGCCTCCTCCGATCGATCGACGCCGCGCGCAGACACTTGCAAGCGCTTGATGGCAGCGATACGACTTTGAGTGGAAGCACAGAGTGGAACGGCCGGGCCTCACCCGGCGGGCATCATGTCGAGGAAGCCGCCGCAAATGAGCGACGATCTCTCCGGTGTCTGGGACGGCACTTACATCCAGCCCGGCACGGGCATGGTCACCTTCACGGCGACGCTGGTCGAGGCCGGCGGCGCGCTAAGCGGCGGCGTCACCGAGCCGTGCTCGAACCCGCGCTGCCCGCTGCGCACCCATAACGCCTCGATTACTGGCCATCGCTCGGGCCACGCCGTGTCGTTCGTCAAGCGCTACGAGCCACCGGGTTACGGCTTCGACATCGTCCAGTACGACGGCATCATGAATGGCGAGGCGACCGAGATCGACGGGCGCTGGCGGCTGCCCGGCACGTCGGGCTCGTTCCTGATGATCCGCTCCAGCAAGCGCGCACAGGCTGCCACCACCGACGACAAGGCCAAGCTGTCGGCGCGCTGAGAGCGAGATGAGATTGATTGTACCGATGTGAGCCGCGGACTTGGATCACCTCTCCCGGAGGGAGAGGTGATCAAGGGGCGACCGGCTCGATTGACGTGTGCAAAGAGGTGCCATCATGCTGACCCTCTATTCCTACCCGCAATTGTTCGGTGTCGCCGACAACAACGGCTATGGGCTCAAGGTCTACGCCTTCCTGAAACTGTCGGGCGTTCCGTTCGTGCATGAGCACGTGTTCGATGCCTCCGCGGCACCGCGCGGGCAGCTGCCTTATATCGTCGACGACGGCGAGAGCATCGGCGACAGCGAGACGATCATTGCGCATGCGATCGCTAGATATCACCTCACCATCGACGCCGCGCTGTCGCCGGCGCAGCGCCGCACCCATCATTTCGTCACCCGCATGCTGGACGATCTCTACTGGGTGATGTCCTATTCGCGCTGGAAGGACGAGCGCTATTATCCGGCGTTTCGCGACGGCTTCATGGCGGAGCATCCGCAGATCGACGCAGATGGATTCGAGAAGGCGAAGGCTTACAATGCCGAGCGCTATCGCTATCAGGGCATCGGCCGCTACACGCCGGAGCAGGCCTACGCGCGAGGGCTTGCCGATTTACAGGTACTCGCCGAGATCGTTCCGGCGAACGGTTTCGTCGATGGCGAGCGGCCGACCAGCTGTGATGCCGGGATCTACGGCTTCATCGCGAACATCCATTATTTTCCGATCCCGACGCCGCTGAAGGCGTTCGTCGATGCGCACGAGAACCTCGTCACGCATTGCGAGCGGGTTCATGCCATGGTGAGCGCGTAGGGCGCCGGTCTCGTCGGGTGGGTTAGTAGCCCTGCGGATTGCGCGAAGCGCAAACCGCTCGGCGTAGCCCACCACTTCTGTCACCGCGGAAACCAAAGAGGTGGGTTACGCATCACGACCGCGCTTCGCGCAGTCGCGACGCTAACCCACCCTACGGCACCGCTTACCGCATCGTGATCGCAAGCCCGCTCAGATCCGCATTCGCCATCAGCCCGGTCTGATAGCCCGACAGCTCCAGCACCGCGCCCTTCTGGTTGGTCAGCACGATGGCGCGGGCGCCGCGGCCGACGGCGAGGCCGGCACCGGCCGCACCGTAAACGCCGGCGACATCGGAGGGCCTGATGATGTTCGAGACACGGCCGCGCAGCACGGTCTTGGAGCCACCGAAGACGAGGCCGTAATCGAGCCCGCCGGTCGAGAGCGCATAGGAGCGGCCGTGGAAGTTCAGCACGCCCGAGCCGCCCGAACCGCCGATGATCCAGCCCGCCTTGTAGATCGTCAGCACCACGGTGCCGCCATCGGCCATCGCCGAGGTCGTGAGGCCGGCCAGCGCGGCCATGGCGACGAGCGCGGCGCGCAAGGTGGAAGCAAACTTCATGGGGCGTCTCCGGAGGCTTGTTTACGGGGATTGCGAATCAGAAACCGCAATTTACCCGATCGATCGCGGCGGCAACATGAAGGGGGGAGCGTCCGCAAGTGAGCTGGCAGCTGGATGCCCGAAAAGTCCCCATCCTCCGTCATTGCGAGCGCAGCGAAGCAAATCCAGAATTCTTCCGCAGAGGCAGTCTGGATTGCTTCGCTGCGCTCGCAATGACGGGGTGGATGGATTCTCACCTCCCGCAAACGGGCGGCACGAGAGAGAGGCGAAGCAAGCCGCGGTTCAGCACGGGCCGCATCATCCCACCATGCCATCCTGCCGGTGTTTTGCCCGACGGGTCAAGAAATAATTTCGGTTTACCAAAATTACGGCTGACCATCGATTGTTACTGTGCATGGGGTTGTTTCGCGCTTTCGCATCGGAGCACGCGGCCCGCTCCTGACATATCCGTGAACGGCCGTGCGGCGGCTTGCCAGAGGCGCGGTTTTGCCGCACCAGTTTCCTCGTCACGTTCCCATCAGGAGATTTTTTTTCATGCATCGCGTTTTCGCCCTTTGTGCCGTCGCCGGCATCGCCAGCTCCGTCTTCGCCGTGCCCGCGTCCGCAAAGACCGGCTATTACGTGATCCGCTGGGACAACACCGGCATCTGCCAGGTCTGGAACGAGGACCTCCGTTACAAGCCGCTCCAGTGGGGCGTCTCGACCTACAAGGTCGTCAGCAAGCCGCTCCCCACTTTCACGGAGGCCTCGGACCTCCAGATCAAGATGCGCGCCGAGCGCCGCTGCACGCTCTGAGCGGGTCGTTGAAGGCCGGCCACTGCAGCTGGTAGGATTCGATCGGCGGACGACAAGGGCCGGGCAAGGATGCGATGCCAGCATCCTTGCCCGGGCGTTTTTCTACCTCGCAGGCGAGCCGAGCGTCGTCACGCGTCCTTGTGCGCGCCGGGATGGATCAGAACATCGCGCGCGGCGGAGAGGTCGATGAAGGCCTGAGCGCTGCCGCCCTGGTCGGGATGCATGCCCTTGGCGGCACGGCGATAGGCCTGGTTGATGTCGTCGCAGGTGAGCTGCACCGCGAGCGGCAGGCCGAGCATCTTGCGCGCACGATCCTCGCTCGACAGTTTCTTCGGTGCCGCGTTGCGCCGGCCGAAGCGTGGCGCCGTCAGATCGTGGACGACGTCGAGAATCACCCCGACGCGGCGCCGTGCCGCCAGCGCGACGCCGTGGTCGTCATTGTCCGCGGCCTGGCGCAGCACAGGCAGCGCCTGCTCGGCGGCCTGCCGCAACATCACATCGGTGCTCATCCTGATGATCTCGGCCACCAGCCGGGCGCCCTCGGCCCAATCGGCGCCGTCCGCCGACCGCAGCCGCTCGAGAGCGAGTTTCCAGGATTCCAGCCGTTCCATCATGCGCGCAACGTTTAGCAACGGAAATCAGTATGCCAAGGCCGCCGTTTCCGACCCCTTAATTTCGAGTTAGCCTTTCATGAAACTTAGAAACGAATCCGGAAGGAAATCGCCATGGCATTGCTCGCAAACCACATCGCCGTCGTCACGGGTGCAGGCTCCGGCATCGGCCGGGCGATCGCCGCCGGCTACGCCCGCGAGGGCGCGCAAGTCGTGCTGCTCGACGTCAACGCCGACACGGTCGCCGAGGCCGCCGAGGAGATCCGCAAGGCCGGCGGCAAGGCCGAAAGCTTTGCGCTCGACGTGACCCGGCGCGACGATTGCTTTGCGCTGGCGAAGCAGGTCGCCGAGAAAGTCGGGCAGGTCTCGATCCTCGTCAACAATGCCGGCATCACCCGCCGCAACGCCTTCACCGCCGAGACCGAAGCGGTGGCGAAGGACTGGAACGACATCATCTCGCTCAACCTCAACGGCGTCTTCAACATGACGCAGGCCTTCCTCGCTCCCCTGCGCGCCAGCAAGGGCCGCATCGTCAATATCGGCTCGATCCAGTCATTCATGCATCTGCGGACACCAAGCTCGGCGGCGTACACGACCTCGAAGCACGGTGTGCTGGGCTTCACCAAGGCACTCGCAGTCGAGCTCGGCAAGGAAGGCGTGCGCGTCAACGCGATCGGCCCGGGCTTCATCGAGACCAACCTCAACGCCAATGTGCGCGCCACCAATCCGGCGCTGGTACAGGCCTTCGTCGACCACACCCCGCTCGCACGCGCCGGCAAGCCCGAGGACATCGTCGGTCCCGCGCTCTTCCTTGCGTCGGACCTGTCGGCCTATGTCACGGGAACGATCGTGATGGTGGACGGCGGATATCTGAACGTGTGAGCGAGATCGGGCCACCTTGCTATGCATTTTGCGCCAATCGCGGCGGCGCGGCGGCATTCCCAAGGTCAATTCGTGCGATGTCTCGCGGTTAACCTTGCGTTAACCAAACTCGCCCACCGTAGATCTACGGCTTGGGGGTCGTTTGTTCTCGATCCGCTTCCAACGATGAAAGCGGGCGTTGATCGGGGAGTTCATTGATGACCAATGTTTATGTCGCCGCGTCCGAGCAGGGCGCAAATTTCCTAGCGCCCAACGAGATCGTTCCGCTGCTGATCGGTGCGACCGTCGGCGAGGTCGAGCGCGAGCTCGTGCTCCAGACGCTTGCACGCTGCGACGGCAATCGCACGCGTGCCTCGCGCGTGCTCGGCCTGTCTGTGCGCACGCTGCGCAACAAGATCAGGACCTACGCGGCGTCCGGCATCGAGGTCCCGACCTATCACGATTGACGCGTGAGGGCCGCGCCGTCCGCCGATCGATGTTGTCCAGCCCGGCATGATGCGTGGGCGGAATTGCTGCTGTCGTCAAACGCCGCTAAGTAGCTTGCGTGCGCAGAAGGAGCGGTGGCGTGGCAGACGATCAGGGACGGCAGGGACCTCCGGGTCCGCGCGGGCGGCAGGGCGAGCCGGGACGGCCGGGACCGCAGGGTCATCCGGGCAAGCGCGGCTCTGACGGCGCACGCGGCAAACCCGGCCCGCAGGGCAAGCCGGGACCAGCCGGAAAGGCCGGTCCACAAGGCAAGGCCGGTCTGCCGGGCAAACCAGGCGAACCCGGTCCGCGCGGAGCCGCCGGCCCGCAAGGCCCCGCCGGTCCTCAGGGTCCGCGCGGCGAGGCCGGTCCGGCCGGCCAATTGCCGTCGATCGAGCAGATTCTGCCGTGGCTGGAGCAGCTGTTCGACGCCTGGGACGAACGCCGCCGCCGGCGCGAGCAGGAGGCCGCCGAGCGCGCCGCCCTCGAAGCCGCGGTCCACGAGGCTGAAGACGCCGGGGTCAGCGACGACGACGCCGCCAGCGACGAAGCCGAAGGCGACGAGCCCAGGAAAAAGAAGAAAAAGAAGAAGCGCGGTCACAAGGGCTAACGGCGCGGCTACTTCGCCTGGTCCTCACGGTGCGGCACCATGCCCATGCGCTCGAACTGCCAGCGCATGGCGCGGTACCAGAGATAGCCGACCGCAGCGCCACAGACGGCGAAGATCACCACGTACTCGCTCGAGAACGAGCCGCTCCACCACATCATCCACGCGGTCCACAACAGCGTGAAAACGATGGCACCTGCTTTCAGGGGAAGAAGAAGGCGGCTCATGATCGTGCTCCGGGTTGTCAAAACCCCGGCAGACATCATTGCGCATGACGGTCGCCACTTCCGTGAGCCAGATCACGGTAGCACCTAGCCGAAACGCAGCCGCGAGCGCTCCTTCGCTTTCTCCGCCTCGACCTCGCGGTCGCGGGCCGGTGCATGGGTGTGCAGCGAGGTCAGAAGTTTTCGCGCGGCTTCCGCGACCTCCGCAACCGCACGATCGAAGGCCGGTTCATTCGCCTGCGAAGGCTTGTTGAAGCCTGACAGCTTGCGCACGAACTGGATCGCGCTGGCATGGATCTCATGCTCCGTCGCCGGGGGCTCGAAATTGAACAGCGTCTTGATGTTGCGGCACATGCAGTCTCTCCAGTCTCTCCGGCGGCTTCTTCTTAAGACGATCGGCGGAGCCGAAATCCTACATCCTTCCGGCCCATTCTGCTAAGGTCCATGCCGACGCGGCCGCCCGGGTGTGAGCCGCAAGGGAGAGGAACATGAAAGCTTCTTGCGCGGCGCTGGCGGCCGTTCTGCTGTCGATCTCAACGTCGGCAGTGGCATCCGATTATCCGGCACCCAAGCAGGGCGACTGGATCGCCAAGGATTTCAAGTTCCACACCGGCGAGGTCATGCCGGAACTAAAGCTGCATTACACCACCGTTGGCGAGCCGACCGGACAACCTGTGCTGGTGCTGCACGGCACCGGTGGCTCGGGCGCGAGCATGCTGACACCGGCCTTCGCCGGCGAGTTGTTCGGGGCCGGACAGCCGCTCGATGCATCCAGATATTACATCATCATTCCAGACGCGATCGGTCACGGCCGATCGTCAAAGCCATCCGACGGCATGAAAACGAGCTTTCCGAAATACGATTACGACGACATGGTCGAGGCGCAGCATCGCCTCGTGACCGAAGGCCTCGGCGTCAAGCACTTGCGGCTCGTGATCGGCAATTCGATGGGCGGCATGCAGACCTGGATGTGGGGCGAGAAATATCCGAAGGACATGGACGCGCTGGTGCCGATGGCTTCGCAGCCGACCGAGATGGCGTCGCGGAACTGGATGCTGAGGCGGATCATGCTCGACACCATCAGGAACGACCCGGATTACAATGGCGGCAACTACACCAGCCAGCCCCGCATGATGAAATACGCCATCACCGCCTACGGCATCGCCAGCAGCGGCGGCACGCTGGCCTATCAGCAACAGGCGCCGACCGCGGCCAAGGCCGATGAGATCGTCACGGAGCGCCTTGCGACGCCGATCACGGCGGATGCCAACGACTACGTCTACCAGTGGGACTCCTCGCACGACTACAATGCCGCCGAGAAGCTGGAGGCAATCGAGGCTTCGCTGCTGCTGATCAATTCTGCCGATGACGAGCGCAACCCTCCCGAGACCGGCATCACGGACGCCGCGATGAAACGGGTCAAGAACGGCAAGCTGTATCTCATCCCCGCAAGCACCGAGACGCGCGGCCACGGCACCACCGCCAACGCAAAATTCTACAGCGAGCAACTCCGGCAATTGCTGCAAAACGCGCCGCAGCGCACGATGTAGGCTTTCGTCGGAACTCGCGGCAGCGCCATCATTATCAGTCGCTCGTACCCGCGGAGGCGGCTGGGATTCCGTTGGCTGGGAACAGCCGATCGGGTAGTTTGGCTGCGAACCGATGCGGAGGCACGCCGTTGACCGATCTTTGCGCCGAAGACCTCGCCACCATCTATGCGAAACCGACGCCGCGCGTGATCGCGAAAGCGCGTCCTGCGATCGACCTGCATGCGAGGAAATTCATCGAAATGTCGCCGTTCTGCGTGCTCGCGACATCAGGCCTCGATGGCAGCGTCGATGCCTCACCGCGTGGTGGCTGCGTTGGCTTTGTCCATGTCGCTGGCCCGAATCAATTGCTGATGCCGGACCGTGCCGGCAACAACCGCATCGACAGTTTTCGCAACGTCGTCGAGGGCTCGGGCTTCGTCCATATGTTGTTCTTCGTACCCGGCATCGATGAGACGCTGCGCGTCGGCGGGCGCGGTACGCTTTCGGCCGATCCGGATCTGCTCGCCTCGATGGTTGAGTTCGGAAAGCCCCCACGCGCGGTCTTGAATGTCGCCGTCAGCGAGGTCTATTTCCATTGCGGCAAGGCGTTGATGCGCTCAAAGCTGTGGTCACCGGAGAAGGTGCAGCGCTCGGTAATTCCGAGCATCAGCCAGGTCATCCACGACCAGACCGGTCTCGGCGAGCCGGAAAGCCAGGAGATCGTTGAAGAGCGTTACAAGACGCAATTGTAACGAGCGCCCAAACTAAAATGTCGCCCCGGAAGGCCGGGACGACATTGAAGTGTGCTGCTGACATGGACGCCGAGGCTAGTGTCCCTCGCCCTCGAGCCCGCCAACATGCTTCTGTGTGTAGAGTTCGAGGCCAATGCGGCCGATCAAATCAAGCTGGGTTTCTAGGAAGTCGATGTGGTGCTCCTCGTCGCTCATCAGCTTCTCGAACAGGTCGCGCGTGACGTAGTCCTTGACGCCGTGGCAGTAGGTCGCCGCTTCCTGGTAGAGCGCGCGCGCGCTCATTTCAGCGGCGAGATCGCATTCGATGATTTCCTTGACATTCTGGCCAATGCGCAGGGGATCGAGCACCTGCATGTTCGGGAAGCCGTCGAAGAACAGGATGCGCGCAGTGAGCTTGTCGGCGTGCTCCATCTCCTCGATGGATTCCTTGCGCCAGACCTTGGCCATGTCGAGGAGGCCCCAATTGTCGAGGAACCGGTAGTGCAGCCAGTACTGATTGATCGCAGTCAGCTCGTGACGCAGCGCCTTGTTGAGATAGTCGATGACTTTTGCGTCGCCCTGCATGGTTCACTCCAGCTCTTGCAGTCCAAAATCGGACCTACCCGATTTTAGAACGCTTCTAAATGAGATCAGACATGAGAGCAATTAGCGACAGGACGCAGCCGTGGAAAAGCCGAGCCGAAGTTGCGGAAGCTCTTTCAGCAGGCCGCGAGAGCGAACTGGACGGGATCGGCCGTCTCATCATTGGCGGCCACGGTGTGGCTGTGCGGGCAGCCGGAACAGCACGAAGCGGCGCAAGGGCCGAGCGCTTCGTCGATGATCGCCTTGATGGTGCGGGCGCACCGGCCGCACTCGGCGCTGCAGCCGAGGCATCCATAGACCTGCTTGGCATGACGCACAGCATCGTCGGACTCGGCGACGGCGGCGCGGATGTCGTCGTCGCTCAGCACGTTACAGGAACAAACGATCATGGAAGCGGGCGGCCCTTCGGTGATGCGTCATCATCGATATTTAAGGGGCCGCCCGGATGCAAAAGGAAAAATCGGTATTTCAAGCTATTCCAAACTGGCCCGCAGGCAGTCTAGAACGGCTCTAAAGCAGGACGTTGCGCCGGATCAAGATAATCCCCGACCGGCTTAATCGCTGACCCCGCCGCTCCCGCCATCGCCACCGCCCCCGCAATCTCCGCCGCTGCTACCGCTATCGCCGGCGGAGCAACTGCCGCTGTCGGTCGAACTTCCGGAACTGTCGCTGGAGAACCAGCTTCCCAATGAAAAGATGTCACTCGACGTACCCGAATAGCTGTCGCCGCTTCCGCTGCCGTCGCCACCCGTTCGGGCGCGCGGACGTGGCACGCGGTTCTGCAAATGGGTGATCAGGGCATAACCAACCACGCCGACGGCGCCGAGCGCGATCAGGGCATTGGTCAGGGCGCTCATCCTCGTCTCCCGCGCTTGGATCTCGTCCAATTGGTCGCACGTGGTCCACAGACCGTTCATTGATCGTTCAAGCGAAATATGGAACTTTAGCCGCGAGAGTTCAGCGTTCGCTGTGAAAGGGTTAGCCAATGAAGACGTTTATGGCAGTCGCTGCCGCCGCCACCCTGGTCCTGGCCGCGGGAACGCCGGCCCATGCTCAGCGCGGAGTCGCTGCTGGGGTCGCTGCCGGGATTATCGGTGGGGCCATTGTCGGCGGCGCCCTGGCTTCTCCGTATTATTACGGACCCGGCCCTGGCTACGCCTATGGTCCGGGGTACGATCCTGGCTACTATCCACCCCGCTACTACGCGCCGGGTCCCGGCTATGTCGCCGACGATTATTATGGCGACGGTTGTGTCTGGCAGAAGCAGCGCTTCTGGGATGGCTACGCCTGGCGCGTCCGCCGCGTCCGAGTCTGTGGCTGAGGCGCGTTAGACCGCCTGACCCCATTCAGCCGGGCCGGTTCACTACGGATGCGCCGTTCATCTCCGGGCCCGAAAAAGACCGCTTTTTCTCGTCACAGCTCCGTGCGCGTTTACCGTGGATTGACCATTTGCGCGCTTCCTTGCTGCAAGGCCAATTCCATCAGAGTGTGCGTGAACCTTTGAACCCCGGACGCTCCTAACAAGGGACGTCCTTCTCCCAGGAGAGCCAAGAGCATGAAGAAGACTATTGTTGCCGCCCTCACGGTCGCGACGATCGCCGGTTCGCTGGTGACCGCCACGCCGTCCGCCCAGGCCCACGACGGTGTTGGGGCCGGCATCGCTGCCGGCCTGCTCGGCGGCGCAATCATCGGCGGCGCCATCGCATCGAGCCGTCCGGCCTATGGTGGCCCGGTTTACGTTGCCGAGCCCGCTCCGCCCCCGCCGCCCTGCTATTGGCAGCGTCAGCGCTATTGGGACGGCTACGGCTGGGTCATCCGCCCGGTGCGCGTTTGCTACTGATCTGATCGCAAGATCCGATCGTGAGACGCTCTTGAGCGCCGTATCGAAGCCCGGCCGAGACCATCGGCCGGGCTTTTTTCTTTTGCGAAGCGCGTTCAGCGCGCTGCCTGGATCGATCGCAGCACCTCTTCGCTGGGCCAGCAATCGACCTTGAGTCCGGCCGACTTCTGATAGGCGCCGAGCGCGGCACGAGTCTGCATCCCGGCCTTGCCGTCGATCTTGTCCTTGTAGAGCCCGACGCGCGTCAGCCCGCGCTGCATCGCCTCGACATCCCTGGTACGCAACTGCTTCGACGCCGACCACGGCGTCGCAAACGGCAGCGGGCTCGTCATGCGGTCGCTGAGATGGCCGACGAACAGCACGTAGAGGTCGGAGAAATTGTATTCCTTGATGACGAAGTAGTTCTTCGTCGTCAGGAACGCCGGACCGTAGATACCCTCGGGCTGGAGCAGTGATGCCGGCTGCGCTTGCTCGGCGGCGCTGAGCTTCTCGTCGCGGACCGGCACAAAGCCCTCGCGCAGCCACTGGCCGATAGGTTTCGTCACCTCGGGCACGCCGACCGTGCAATCGACGTTCGCCGGCGCCCGCACCTCATAGGCCCAGCGCACGCCGCTCTGCCAGCCCTTGTTGACGAGTTGCTGCGCGGCCGAGGCCAGCGCATCCGGCACCGAGTGCCAGATGTCGATGCGGCCATCGCCGTCGAAATCGACGCCATGCTTGTAATATTCGGATGGCAGGAACTGCGTGAGCCCGGTGGCGCCCGCCCACGAGGAGCGCATGTCCTTGCGCGTCACCACGCCCTCGCCAAGGATCTTCAACGCGAGGATGAACTCGTTGCGATAGGTGTCCTTGCGGCGGCCGACATAGGCCTGCGTCGCCAGCACGCGAACGAGATCGTAGGGCAGCGTGTAGCGGCCGTAGTCGGTCTCGCGTCCCCAAATCGCCAGCATGACGGTTGCAGGCACGCCGGAGCTCTTCTCGATTTTCGTCAGCGCGGCGTTGTATTTTCGCAGCAGCCGCTGCCCCTCGCTTGCGAGATTGGCGATCGAGGCTTCTCTGACATAGTCCGCCGGCACCTGCACGAATTCGGCCTGGGACGGCGCGCCGGTCGCGGGCCGCCCCGGCAGGATCAGATCGGGCAGCTTGTAGTCCGGCTCGAGCGCGCGGGTCTCTCGCTCGAACGTCGCGCGCGAAACGCCCGCAGCCTGCGCTTCCGGCCAGAGCGAGGCGACGAACTGCGTGAAGGCAGCGTCGGCGGCGCGGGCGGACGACCATCCGCAGGCGAGAACCACCACCGCTGCGATGAGCGCCCGCCGCATCACGCCATCACCGCGTCAGCTTCTTGTACTTCACGCGGTGCGGGATGATGCTGTCCTGGCCGAGCCGGCGCATCTTATCCTTCTCGTAATCCTGGAAGTTGCCTTCGAACCATTCGACATGGCTGTCGCCTTCGAAGGCCAGGATGTGGGTCGCGATGCGGTCGAGGAACCAGCGATCGTGGCTGATGATGACGGCGCAGCCGGCGAAATCCTCCAGCGCCTCTTCGAGCGCGCGCAGCGTGTCGACGTCGAGGTCGTTGGTCGGCTCGTCGAGCAGCAGCACGTTGGCGCCTGATTTCAACATCTTGGCGAGATGCACGCGGTTGCGCTCACCGCCGGAGAGCGCGCCGACCTTCTTCTGCTGGTCGGCGCCCTTGAAGTTGAATGACGAGCAATAGCCGCGTGAGTTCACTTCCTTCTTGCCGAGCAGGATCAGCTCGTTGCCGCCGGAGATTTCCTCCCACACAGTCTTCTTGCCGTCGAGCGCATCGCGCGACTGATCGACGTATCCGAGATGCACCGTCTCGCCGACCGTGATCGTCCCCTTGTCCGGCTTCTCCTGCCCCGTGATCATCTTGAACAGCGTGGTCTTGCCGGCGCCGTTCGCGCCGATCACGCCGACGATGCCGCCGGGCGGCAGCTTGAAGGTGAGATCATCGATCAGGAGGCGATCGCCATAGCCTTTGCTGAGCCCTTCGAAATCGACCACATTGGCGCCGAGGCGTTCGGCGACCGGGATGATGATCTGCGCGGTCTGGGTCTGCTTCTCGCTCGCCTGCTTGAGCAGCTCCTCATAGCGCTGGTAGCGCGCCTTCGACTTGGCCTGACGGGCCTTCGGCGAGGAAGCGACCCACTCCTGCTCGCGCGCAATCGTCTTCTGATGCGCGGCGTCTTCGCGGCCTTCCTGCTCGAGCCGCTTCTGCTTCTGGATCAGCCAGGACGAGTAATTGCCCTCGTAAGGAATGCCCTTGCCGCGATCGAGCTCGAGGATCCAGCCGGTGACGTTGTCGAGGAAGTAGCGATCATGGGTGACGATCAGGATGGCGCCGGGATAGTTGCGCAAATGGCCTTCCAGCCATGACACCGACTCGGCGTCGAGATGGTTGGTCGGTTCGTCCAGCAGAAGAAGTTCGGGCTGGTCGAGCAAAAGACGGCACAGCGCGACGCGGCGGCGCTCACCGCCGGAGAGCTTGGTCACGTCGGCATCATCAGGCGGGCAACGCAGCGCGTCCATGGCCTGATCGACCTTGCTGTCGAGATCCCAGAGGCCTTGGGCCTCGATCTCGTCCTGGAGCTTGGTCATCTCGTCGGCAGTCTCGTCCGAATAGTTGACGGCGAGCTCGTTATAGCGGTCGAGGATCGCCTTCTGCTTGGCGACGCCCTGCATGACGTTCTCACGTACGGAAAGCGTAGGGTCCAGCTGCGGCTCCTGTTCGAGATAGCCGACACGGGCACCCTCGGCGACCCAGGCCTCGCCGGTATATTCCTTGTCGAGACCCGCCATGATCTTGAGAAGGGTCGACTTACCGGAGCCGTTGACGCCGAGAACGCCGATCTTGGCGTCCGGGTAAAAGCTCAGGCGAATGTTGTCGAGGACCTTGCGGGTCGGGTAGCTCTTGGTCAGGCCTTCCATGAAGTAGACGAACTGGCGCGCCATCGGTCCCGTGAAACCTTCAATTTGAGGAGATTTGCTTAGCCAGCGATGTAACGATCCTGCCTCCAAAGGGCAATGTTTTCCCTCCGTTCACCACGGATGAATACTGGGCGCACACCATCCGGACCAGATCCGGACAATTGAAACTATCTTTTAATAAATCAGGCCAAAGCTCGGTTTCGCGCGGCAACAGCGCCACCCGCTCAGAACGAACGGGGAGCACAGCGAGGCCCACCATGGCTCTGATCGAGACCCATCATCTTCCCGTTCCGGCAGGAACCGGTCGCGCCTCCGCGCTCGTGTCCGAGGTCAAGGGCTTCTGGAAGGGTTTCTTCGCAACGGCCTTCAACCCCTACCGGCCCGAACTGCACTACATGCGCGGCCCCGGCCCCGCCTGGCGCGCCAAGCACGGCATGGATGCGCCGATCCGGCTGAAGCCACGCGATCGCTAAGCCGCGCTTCCTATCGGACTTTTGAAGACCCAGACTGCTTGCGCGCGAGGCTGATTGCGCGCAACCATACCCCGGCTCCGACGGTGGCGCCCCTGCCCGGTGCCGTCTCCTCTCGCCATGGATGGACGCTGATGACGCGGCTGCGCTGTGCAATCCTCGACGACTATTTCAACCTCGCCCTCGACGTCGCCGACTGGTCGAAACTGTCCGATCGGATCGACACCGCGGTGTTCAGCCATCCCTTTGTCTCCGAGCAGGCCGCGGCCAGCGCGCTCGCCGATTTCGACATCATCTGCGCGATGCGCGAGCGTACGGCGTTCCCCAGGAGCCTGTTCGACAAGCTGCCCAAGCTGAAGCTGCTGCTGACGTCAGGCATGCGCAACGCCGCGATCGACATGGAGGCCGCCAAGGGAGGCGGCGTAGCCGTGGCCGGCACGCAATATTCGCGCGACCCGACCGCACCGCTGACCATGGGCCTGATCCTGGAGCTGACCCGCGGCATCGGCCGCGAGAATGCGCGCATGCATGCGGGCGAGCCTTGGCAGACGTTCGCTGGCGTGGAGATCGAGGGCCTCACCCTCGGCGTCGTCGGCCTCGGCAAGCTCGGCACCAAGATGGCCGGGATCGCCAAGGCGTTCGGCATGAACGTGATCGCCTGGAGCCCGAACCTGACGCCGGAGAAGTGCGCCGCGGCGGGCGTCGGCTACGCCACCAAGGAGGAGCTGTTCGCCAAGGCCGATATCGTCACCATTCATGTCGTGCTGAGCGATCGCTCACGCGGCCTTGTCAGCCGCGCAGATCTTGCGCGAATGAAGCCGACCGCCTTCCTCGTCAACACCGCTCGCGGGCCGATCGTGGACGAGCAGGCGCTGCTCGAGGCCTTGCAGCAGCGCAAGATCGCAGGCGCGGGCATCGACGTGTTCTCGGTCGAGCCGCTGCCGGTCGATCATCCCTTCCGCAGGCTCGACAATCTGGTGCTGACACCGCATCTCGGCTACGCGACCGAGGACGGCTTGCGCATCCATTACGGCCAGATGGTCGAGGCGATCGACGCCTTCACCGGGGGCCGCGAGCTGCCGCGCAGGCTCGTCTGAACGCGATCAGATCAGAATGATCAGTCATCGCGGTATGATGTAGGAGCTCAAGCCGCCGTGCGCCGGCCCACGGCATGCCTCGCGGCATCGGCGAAGCCGTCACGCCAGGAGGAATGCGCCGGCAGCCAACCGAGCTCGCGTTTGGCCTTGGCGTTGGAGGCCCCGCGCACCTCGGTCATCATCGCAACCATGTGTTCGCCCGCGAGCAGCCGTCCGAGCCAGGCCGGAACGTGAAGTGGCGGTTTGGCGCCGAGGAATTCGGCGAGTGCCGGCAGCCAATCCCTGACCTGCGCCGGATGGTCGTCGACGATGTTGTAGATGTTGCCGGAACGTCCGCGTTCGACCGCAGCCAGGGTCGCAGATGCCGCGTCTTCGGTGTGAATGAACGACCAATGGCCGCCGCCGCCCCCGATGACCGGCACGCGCCGCTGGCGAAGCTGATCTCTCATGGCCGGCGACAACGTGCCGGTTTCGGGGCCATAGAAGAATCCGTAGCGCAGCACGATCCCTTCGGGCACCGACGACGTCGTGACCGTCCGCTCCAGATACCGGATCGCCTCGAGCGTACGACGCAGTTCCTCCGGCGGGTTCGGATCAAGTGCATCCGCTTCAGTCTTGATCGCTCCGCCGTCGCGGCTGAAGGTCCATCCGCAGAAGCTCTGTGCAATGAAACGGTTGGCGCCGGCCTCGCGCGCGGCGGCGAGTAGATTGTCGGTTCCGCGCGTGCGCAGCTCATTCGTTCTCGCGAATGCGCGGTCGAAATGCCGCAGATCCGTGGCGGCGGCGAGGTCAGTCATCTGATGGATGACCACATCGGGTCCCGTCGAGATCACGGCAGCGCGGATGTCCGACGCGTCGAGGCCGTCGGCAATGACGGGTTCGGCGCCTAATTCCCTGAGACCGGCTACTTTTGCCGCGTTTCGCGTCGAAGCGACGACCGAGTGGCCGGCCGCGACAAGGAGGGGGACGAGTTGGCGGCCCAGGGCACCCGTGGCGCCCGCAACAAAGATTCGCATCCTGTGCTCCTCGCATTCGTTGCAATCAGCCGGGACGTAGTCGAGCCGGGCATGGATTCAAGCGAGCGGAGGCGCGAATGCGCATGCGTCAAATGATTGCGGCGCGTGGCCGAAGCACACGCGCCGCAGTTGATCGAGCTTTGCGAGCAGGTCTAGCTAGCGTACCGTGACCGGCGCGGGCAGCGGCGGCACGACGGTCGGCTGCGTGCCGGGGACCGGGCCCGCCTGGGCGGCCATCGGAGCCGGTGCACCGGGCACAGGCGCGGCCGATGCGGTTGCCTGCGGCGGATTGCCCGGCATTACCACCACGCGGGTGCCGACCTTGACGCGATCAAACAGGTCCGAGACGTCCTCATTCAGCATGCCGATACAGCCCGAGGAGACGAACTTGCCGATCGTCGAAGGCTGGTTGGTGCCGTGGATCCGGTACACGGTCGAGCCGAGATACATGGCACGGGCGCCCAGCGGGTTACCTTCACCGCCGGCCATGAAGCGCGGCAGATAGGGCTGACGCTCGATCATTTCCGCCGGCGGATGCCAATCCGGCCACTCGGCCTTGCGGGTGATCTTCTGCACACCGGTCCAGGTGAAGCCGTCGCGGCCGACGCGGACGCCGTAGCGGATCGCCCGGCCGTTGCCGAGGACGTAATAGAGGTAGGTGTTCGGCGTATCGACGACGATGGTGCCTGCCGGCTCCTTGGTCTGGAACGCAACTTCCTGGCGGCGCAGGTTCGGCGCGAGCTGCGCCGGGGCCGCGTCCGGCTGCTCCTCGGGCGGCAGCGAGGCGACCGACATGGGCCGGCCATCCGCGCCGGATTGCTGCGGGACGGCGCCGGTCGCGGCCGGGCCACCAACGGCTTCCGGCGGACGCATGCCGTCGTTGGCGGGCGCCTGGCCCGGGCGGTCGGCATAGATCACCGCGGGCGGAGCGGCGGGGCGACCGTAGCGGGGATCGTCGGGCGACATCACCGGCCCTTGCGGCGGGGCGGCAGAATAAACAGGCGGAGCGCCAGCCGGACGGCCGTAACGCGGATCATCCGGCGACATCACCGGGCCCTGCGGCGGAGCGGCGGAGTAGACGGGGGGAACGCCAGCCGGGCGGGCGTAGCGCGGATCCTCAGCCGGACCGGGCGGCGGCAACGAAGCCCGCGGCGCCGCATCCTCGTCGTCATCCAGCGAGTCGAAATTCGGGGTGCGGTCGCCAGGCCGATATTCGGCCGGGGCGCCGTAGCCCGGCGCCTGCTGAACCGGATAGCTCTGGGCGTGTGCAAGCGAGGTTCCCGCCGCAGCGACTGTTGCGGCAGCGCATATCGTCAGAAAATGTTTGATCATCATCGCTCTTGTATAGACCCCGGGCCCCGTCCGGACCACTGACGCGCCAGATGACCGAAGATAGCGGCACATTCAAGACATAACAGGCCGATTTGTGCCGCATGTAGCGATTTGTGATGCGATCGCACACAGTTGCCCCGTTGCATCACGGGGTGGAAATCGCATCACGGCGTTGATTGCCGGAGTTATCGGCCGCGTTTTTTAGGGAACGGCACTGAGGTGTTGCGATATGGTCGAATCAGCCCGATTCGCCACCGCTTTGAGTTCGAATTACCGCCTGGCGAACGCGGCACTCAGTACCGTCACCGCGTTCGGATGGCTCATGGGCCCTGGCCACACACCGCCGGGGCGGAAATTCGTAACCTATCCATGCTTCCCGGCTTTCGCTTCCTGCTTGCCGCGATCCTGCTGTCTACCTCCATCCTGGTCTTCGGCTTAGGGGCCACCTCGCTGCTGCGGGCGACCCATGAGCAATATGTCAGCAATCCGTCCTGGCGGAACGGCCCGCAGGAGCAGGTGTTCGCGCAAGGCCCCGAGCCGGCCGAGCCGGTGCTCGCGACCCTGCGCGTCGAGCCCGCCGCTCCGGTCGCCATTGAGGCGACGTCCGTGGTGCCGGATCAGGTCCCGACCATCGCCCTGCCGGCGGTCGAGACCGGACCCGAGCAGATGGCGGCTGTGACGCTCGCAGCGCAGCCTGAGCCTCAGGTCACCGCTGTCGCTCCCGATATCGAGGCGGCTCCGGTCCCCACCGAAGCACCAGCCCCCGAGCCGGCGAAGAGCGAGGCAGCCGCACCCTCGCCCACCGACACACTCACTCCGGCCGACACGACGGCTTCCATCGCCGCCATTGCACCGGCCCCGACGATGTCTGCCACCGACGTGCCGCGAACCGCGACACCGGCGCTGGCCTCGCGCGTGAGCGACATCGCGGCCGCCCGGCTGGCCGCGCTGAACGAGCTTGCGCCCACTTCCGCCAAGAAGTCGCCGGCGAAGTCCAAGGCCGACGGCGCGACGCAATCGAGCAAGCCGCGGGCGCACAAGCCGAAGAAGCGTCATCGAATCGTGCGGCGCCCGCCGCCTCAGCAACTCCAGCAGGCGCTCGATCCGTTCGGCCAGCAACAGCAGACGCTGGCCACCACGGCCGCCCGAACGCGCTGACGTTACGCAGGCCCGGTCGCGATCGGCGGGCCTTTTTCCTGGCCCCATTCCGACCATGAGCCGTCATAGAGCGCGGTGTCGGTTACTCCCAGGCGATAGAGCGCGAGCGTCAGCACGCCGGCCGAAACCCCGGAGCCGCAGCTTGTCACGATCGGCTTGTCCAGCTTGACGCCGGCGCCGGTGAAGGCGGCGCGGAGATCGTCGAGCGGCTTCATCGTGCCGGTCGCCGCGTCGAACAGCTGGCCATAGGGAACGTTGCGCGCGCCGGGAATGTGGCCAGAGCGGATGCCGGCACGCGGCTCGGGCGCGCGGCCTTCGAAGCGATCGGCGGCGCGTGCGTCGATCACCTGCTCCTTGCTGCTTTCGACGTTCGCGATCAGCTGCTCCATGCTGCGCACGCGCTTCGGATCGTAGCTCGCCTTGAACGACGCCGGCTTCGGCTTGACTTCGCCGCTCTCCACGGCGCGCCCCTCGGCGCGCCACTTCTTCAGGCCGCCGTTGAGGATGCGCACATTGCCGTGGCCGAAGGTCAGGAACATCCACCACGCGCGCGGCGCGGCAACCCAGCCGCCGGCATCGTAGATGACGACGGTGTCGGCATTGGAGATGCCGAGATTGCCGACATCGCGACCGAACTGCTCGGCGTTCGGATACATGTGCGGCAGCGGGTTGGAATGATCCGACACCGCATCGACGTCGAAGAACACAGCACCCGGCAGATGCGCGGCCAGATAGTCATCCTTCGGCAGCGGCAGCACGCCCGGCAGCTTGAAGCTGGCGTCGAGCACCCTGACGTTGGAATCGTTGATGTGGGCGGCGAGCCATTCGGTGGAGACGAGAGGATCCATGGCGGTCATTGGCGTGCTCCGGCAATTGTCTCAGTCGTCACGGCCGGGCTTGTCCCGGCCATCCACGTTCTTTGTTGCGGCGAAGACGTGGATGGCCGGGACAAGCCCACGGCTGTCCGGTTGAGCGCTTAGCATAGACTGAGGCTCATCTGTCTGTGATCTTGAAGGACTGGCTCGGGCGCGTCCAGATTTTGGATCGATCTGCGGTGCATGAGATTGGTGCGGACGAGCCTGGCGAAGACGAGCGGGCTCTGAACGGCTTTTTGGGCGGCCTGGGCCAGGCGCAGCAGCAGAAAGGCGATCAGGGCGACGGAGATCTGGATTCGCACGGCATTCTCGGAGGTGCCCACGAAGCGGGTGATCTTGAGGGTCTGCTTGACCCAGCGAAAGAACAACTCGATGGCCCATCGCCGGCGATAGAGCCCGGCAAT
>NZ_FOQM01000094.1 GCF_900113735.1 Bradyrhizobium sp. Gha | reverse complement strand
CAGATTGAAGTTCGCTCTGGCCCATATGAGGACCAGAGCATGAAGCGCAACCGCTTTACGGAAGAGATGGGGTATTCGGTCCCGATCGCCTGACCTATTTGCTGCGCGGCACGTTTTGACTGACGATCATGGACCAACTCCATCCGAAGGAGAAACGTCATGATCTACGTCGGCCTCGATGTTTCGCTGAATTCCGTTGCGGTATGTGCGGTGGACGAGACCGGAAAGCTTATCCGGGAGGGAACGACGTTGGCGGACGCGCCATCGATTGTGCAGTACCTCGAACCATGGGCTGGTCAAGTTGAACGGGTGGGCCTTGAGGCAGGACCGACGTCAGAATGGCTGACCGCAAATCTAATCGAACTGGGGCTGCCGGCCGTCAGTTTGGAAGCCCGCCAGGTTAAGGCGGCACTTTCGGCCATGCCAGTGAAGACCGATCGGAATGACGCCCGTGGGATCGCGCAGGTGGTGAGAACGGGATGGTTCAAGCCTGTTCACATCAAGAGCATCGGCAGCCAAAGGGCGCGGACGCTGGCCGCGGCTCGCAAGCATATCGTCCGCTCCATCGCTGCCACAGAGCAAGTCATCCGCGGACTTCTGCGTCCGCTCGGTCTCAAAGTCGGAATCGTCTCGCGAACTCTGTTCGCGACGCGAGTTCGTGAGTTGGTCGGCGATGACGCCTTGCTGGAGGCGATCATGAATCCACTGCTTGCCGGACGCGAAGCGCTGATGCGGGAGTACGCCCGACTGCATCGTCTGGTTCTGAAGGCCGTGCGCAGTGACCCGGCTTGTCGGCTCTTGATGACGATGCCAGGGATCGGCCCGGTCTCTGCGTTGACCTTCCGCTCCACTGTGGACGATCCCAGGCGATTCCAGCATTCCCAATCTGTCGGCGCTTATCTCGGGTTGACGCCCCGGCGATACCAATCTGGCGAGGTTGATCGGGTGGGACGGATCACAAAAGTCGGAGATGGAGAGACGCGCACAGCCCTGTTCGAAGCTGCCAACGTCGTTCTCAGGCCATCAACCCGATGGTCTCCGATGAAGGCCTGGGCGGTGCGTGTTGCCCACCGGCAAGGAAGCAAG
>NZ_FOQM01000003.1 GCF_900113735.1 Bradyrhizobium sp. Gha | reverse complement strand
GCGATGCAGCCAGAACCCATCCAGTCCCGCCTCCTGGATGGTGATGATCGCATAACTCTCGCCCGTTCGCGCCTGTGCCTTGCGCTTCAGCTCTGCCAACAGCTTCAAAAGGTCCGCAATGTCGCCGGCTTTCACGCTGTGTCTCGACATCTTCTCGCCCTTGCCCGGCGACAGCGATGTAACCAGCCATGTCGAACGGCTCAGTTCCAATGACACAAAAATTGCGCCAAACTGTGTGCGGATAGCGGCCAGTCCGGCGGAAGGATGATCGAGCAACATCGTCGTCTCCAGGTTGGTGTGTTAGCAACCTCAGTCTGGCCTCAGACCAGGTCGCTATCCACTCCCCATGGAATCTTCGCTCGCAATGACGGCGGCGGCGGAAAACAAAAGGCCCGCCGAAGCGGGCCTCAAATTTCAGTTTGCTCTCGGATCGCCAGATCAGGCGGTCTTGTTGTAGACCTTGGCGAAGTTGTCCTGAGCGGACTTCGCACCGTTGGCAGCGAGCTTGCCGAGATAATCGGCGGTCGCCTTGGCGCGCGAGACGAACACTTCGCCGCGGGAGCGGAGCAGGCTCGACTGGATCTCGACGGCTTCGCTGACCGACTTGGCGGACGCGAGCTTGTCGATGCCCGAGAAGAAGGCCTCGGCGTCTTCGTAGATCGCCTGCTGGATGTTGCGGCTGATCTTGCCGGCTTCAGTGACGGACTCGGTCACCGCGTTCTCGACGGCGGCGGTCACGCGCTCGGAGCCAGCGAACACTTCAGCGGCACGGTCCTTGGCGGTGTTGGCGGTCTTCTTGACGAATTCGCGGGCAGCCTCGGGAACTTCCAGATTCTGGATGTTCTTGAAAGCGTCTTTGAAGCCGTCGAAAGCGGTGTTGGTCTCGGTGGTCATGGGGTTCTCTCCATCCTCAGGGTTGAGCTATGGGCTCACCCCGTCCTCAATGGCCCGGGGCACAACTTATATGGCACAGTTGATTGTGCGGCGCAATATTCATGCTGCATCGCGATATCACGAAATCGTGATAGCCTTAATTGGAGGCAATCAGCTGACGTCCTGGCCCCGCCGCCTTCTGTGCATGGGGTTGATTTCCAGGTTTCGATCGGTCCTAACGCTGGACCGCGTCTGGCAGCCCATAGGCCTCCATCTGGGCCTGGACCTGCGCGATGTTGTGGCCGAGCACGACGATGTCGTGGGTCTTGCCGCCGACATCCCGAACATGGTCCCGCAACAGGGCCTCGGCCTTGAAGCCGAGGCTCTCGAACAGCGCGATCGCCGCCTGCTGGTCGACCGTCATCTGGACCGAAAGCTTCTCCAGCCCCGCCCGGAGGGCGAGCGCAAAGGTTTCCTGCGACAGCGCCTTCCCCACCCCCTTCCCGCGCACGTCCTCCGAGACCACCATGCGGATCTCGCCGACATGGGGCGACCACGAGTGAGGATCGCGCACCAAGGTGCCGCAGCCGACCACCCTGCCATCTTTCACCGCAAGCAGACTCTGAATCGCGCCGCGCTCGATCTCCTTGACCCAGGCGGACAGCACCTTCGGCTCGCTGATGTTGCGCGGCAGGAACAGCAGATCATGGGTCGGCAGGCCCTTGCCGAAGGCGAGCACCGCAGTTTCGTCCACAGGCGACATCAGGCGGATCTCGATGTCGCCCGCGTCGGTTCTGACGTGGCGTGGATAGGAACGCTGCTCACTCATGTCGATCTTGCCCCCAGCCAGGAATCCAGTTTCGGCCACAGCCGCTTCACCGCGTTGGCGCCTGCGACCAGCGAGACGTGACCGCCTTTCAGCATCACCTCTTCCTTGTCCGCCGAGCCGATCTTCGCGATCAGATGCTTTGCCGCGTCATAGGGCACGATGTGATCGTGCTCGGCGACCGCATGCAGGATCGGCACCTTGATGTTCTCGAGCTTCGCCGTACGGCCACCGACCGACATGGTGTCGTTGTAGAGCTTGTTGTCCCACATCAGGTCCTTGGTGATGGTGCGGAAATACTCGCCCGCCAGCGGCAGCGTGTCGGTGGCCCAGCGGTCGAACATCCGGTACGACTTCACGTACTCGTCGTTCCAGATGTTTTCCCAGAGCTGGATCTGGCTGACCGTGCGCGACGCCGGACGCAGCATCTCGAACGAGGACAGGATCATCTCCGGCGGCACGTTGCCGACGCTGTCGACGAGGCGGTCGACGTCGAAATAGCGGCGGTCGGAGAAATTCGAGAACAGCTTCATCTCGCGGAAGTCGATCGGCGTGGTGAAGCAGATCAAATTCTTCATCGGCCCCTCCGGGAAGATCGAGCCGTAGAGCAGCGAGAGCACCCCGCCAAAGCAATAGCCGATGAGGGAGATATCCTGCTCGCCGGAATCGGCCTGCACGCGGCGGACGCAATCCGGGATGAAGTCGAGGACGTAGTCCTCCATGCGCAGCCTCTTCTCCTCCGGCCGCGGTGCGCTCCAGTCCAGCATGTAGACGTCGTAGCCGCGCTTCAAGAGGAACTCGATGAAGCTCTGGCCGGGCACGAGATCGAGAATGTAGCCGCGATTGGTGGTCGCCATCACGACCAGCACGGGCACCCGGTAGATCTCGTCCGTCATTGGCCGGTAGTGATAGAGGCTCATCGTGCCGCGCGAATGCAGCACGTCCTTTGGCGTCGATCCGAGCGTCGGACCGGAGGTCGAGAAATATTCGACGCCCTTGATGCTGCGCTGGATGGCGCGCTGCACCTCGGCCTGGATGCGCTCCGGGATTGCCGCGAGATCAACTCCCGTCGGCGCGTTCATTTGGACCCTCCGCTTTCGGATGGCGGGCGCTTCGTACGCGGCGGCCGCGGTGCGGCATCGACCGGTGATCCGCCTGACGCCTCCGACATCTGGTTCAGCATCGACCTGATCTCACCGAGCTGCCCCTCGATCGACTGAAGCCGCTCGGCGATGCCGGTCATTTGCTCGCGGCTCGGCAGATTCAGCGAGAGTAGATACTTCTCCATGAGATCGCCGAACTGCTTCTGCGCGCCTGCAGCGGCACCGCCGGCCCGATTCATGGCCTGCGAGAATTCGGGCGTCTCCATCGCCTTGGTGGCGAACGAGTTGAACCCCTTCTCCATCTCGCCGACCATCTTCTGCCACAAGGCGACAGGGTCGGTGATCTTGTCGGTCATCGGCATCCTCCAGGTCACGAGGGCTTCTTGCGCCCCTCTTTTGTCGCCATACCACACCGTTGCGACGGGCCGGTCAACGGCTAAGCGACAGGTCGATGTCGCACGCGTGGCTTCTTTGCGACGGCAAACCATGCAATACAATTCCCACCTGGAAGCCAAGGGAGCACGCCGGTGAACGCCTCCGCCCATCAGCCACAGACTGTCCGCGCCAACGGCATCGACATCTGCTATGAGATTTTCGGCAACGACAACGCCGAGCCGCTGCTGCTGATCATGGGGCTCGGGGCGCAGATGATCCACTGGGACGATGGGTTCTGCGAGCAGCTTGCAAAGCACGGCTTTCGCGTGATCCGTTTCGACAACCGCGATATCGGCAAGTCGAGCCATCTCACAGGCGGCAGGCGGCTGACGCCCCTCGAGCTGCTGAAGCTGCGCTTCCTCAGGATTCCCGTCGCCGCGCCCTACAAGCTGATCGACATGGCCAGGGACACGGTCGGCCTGATGGATGCGCTCGGCATCAGGTCGGCGCATCTGGTCGGGGCCTCCATGGGCGGCATGATCGCGCAGGAAGTGACGCTGTCATTTCCCGAGCGCGTGCGCTCGCTGACCTCGATCATGTCGACCACGGGCAATCCCCGCGTGCCGCCGCCGACGCGCGAGGCTGCCGCCATGCTGATGGCGCCGCCGCCGCGCAGCAAGGAGGAGTTCATCACACGCTTCGGCCAAACCTGGAACATCTTGCGCGGCGGCTCCTTCCCGGAGGAAGAAGCGCTTGATCCTGATCGTGCCGAACGCGTCTTCGCCCGTGGGCTCAATCCGGCCGGCGTCGGCCGACAGCTCCGCGCCGTGCTCGCCTCCGGCAGCCGCAAGGAAAGGCTGAAGCACGTGAAGACGCCGACATTGGTCATTCACGGCACTGTCGATCCGCTGGTGCGTCCCGAAGGCGGCAAGGACACAGCGGAGTCGATTCCGGGCGCAAAGCTGCTGATGATCGAGGGCATGGGCCACGCGCTGCCGATGCGGTTCTGGCCCGAGATCATCGGCGCCATCGACAAACACGCGCATGGAGCGGCTGCAAAGGCCGCCTAGATCGACGCAGCCGGTCTCCTCACGGTGACCATGTGAACTGCCGGTTACTCTCTTAACGCGAGCCGACGCGGGAGCTATAGAGGCTTCCCCAATTACGACGCTGCGGCCTCTCGGAGTTCACATGCATCTCATCGCTCGGTCGGCCGCAATGGCCGCCGTTTCAGTCCTCACGCTTTCCCTCGCCGGCGGCGCCGCTTTTGCGGGTAGCGCGCAACAGGAAGCCAACCGCAAGGCCGTGCTGGCCTTCTACGAGAAGGGTCTCAATCAGAAGGATGTGGACGCCGCGCTCGCCTATGTCGGCGACCGTTACGTCCAGCACAACCCGAACGCCGCCGACGGACCGGAGGGCTTCCGAAAGTTCATCGGCTTCCTGCGCGAAAAGTTTCCGGACTCGCACAGCGAGATCAAACGTTCGTTCGTGGATGGCGACTACGTGATCCTGCATGTCAACGCGGTTCGCGAGCCCGGCACCAAGGGCAATGCGATCGTCGACATCTTCAAGCTCGAGAACGGCAAGATCGTCGAGCATTGGGATGTCGTCCAGACAATCCCGGAGAATCCGGCGAACAACAATACGATGTTCTAGCTTTTCTTCCCGATCCAGATGACGTGGCGCGCGCCGCCGCCCCTGCCGGTGGCGCGCACATTGACCTCGTTGACGCCGAAGCCGGCACGGCCGAGACGCCTGGTGAAGGCGGGATTGGGTCCCGAGGACCAGACGGCGAGCACGCCGCCCCGCCGTAGCGCCACCCTCGCGGCCGTCAACCCGCTCGCACTGTAGAGCGCGTCATTGCCCTTCCGGGTCAACCCTTCCGGCCCATTATCGACGTCAAGCAGAATGGCGTCGAACGCCGAACTCTTCGCCCGGATGATTTCGCCAACGTCGATCTCCCGGATGCTCACCCTGGCATCATCGAGACTGTCGCCGAAGACCTCCGCCATCGGACCTCGCGCCCAGGCGACCACCGCGGGCACGAGCTCGGACACTACGATCTTCGCCTTGCTTCCAAGCACGGCGAGCGCCGCACGCAGCGTAAAGCCCATGCCGAGGCCGCCGATGAGGACGACGGGCTTCGCGACTGTCTCGATCTGCTTCGCCGCGAGTGTCGCGAGTGCAGCTTCGGAGCCTGACAGGCGGTTGTTCATCAGCTCGTTGGTGCCGAGCTTGATCGAAAACTCCTTGCCGCGCCGCATCAGGCGGAGCTCTTCGTCAGAGCCGGGGATTTTGGCGGTGTCGATCTTTTCCCAGGGAATCATGGGAGTGCTTTAGCACGATCGGAAGAACAGTCACCCTCCCGCCCAGACGTCCAGCACATAGCGGTTGTGCGCCCCCATCTCCTCGATCCAGCGCGTGGCTGCGGCCGCATCGCTGCCGTTCTTCTCGCGATGGATCGCAACCAGCGCCGCCTTCACATCGGGCTCCATCTTGCCGCCATCGCCGCAGACATAGATGATCGCGCCCTGCTCGATCAGCAGCCAGACCTTGTCCTTCTGCGCCGCGAGGACGTGCTGGACATAGGTCTTCGGCCCATCCGCGCGGGAGAACGCGGTGAAGAGCTCGGTGATGCCGCTTGCGGCGAGCGCCTTCAATTCGTCCGCGTAGAGAAAATCCTGGTCGGGATGGCGGCAGCCGAAGAACAGCATGGCCGGCCCAAGGCTGGCGCCCTTCGCCTTGCGCGCGGCGCGCTCCTGGAGGAAGCCGCGGAACGGCGCAAGTCCCGTGCCCGGGCCGATCATGATGATCGGTACTGATAAGTCGTCGGGCAGCCGGAAACCGGCCTTCGTCTCGCGCACCGTGGCGTACACCGTATCGCCGGTGCGCCGGTTGGCGATGTAATTCGAGCAGATGCCTTTATAGACGCCGCGCCCCGAAGCGGCTGGTCCCTCGACCACGCCAACCGTAACGCTGCAACGTGCCGGGTCGACCGACGGCGAAGACGATATCGAATAGTAACGCGGCGCCAGCAGCGAGAGCATTTCCAGATAGACGTGGAACGGCAATTCGCAGGCCGGATATTCGAGCAGCAAGTCGAACACCGATTTGCGCTTGCCCAGGATCTCACTACGGTACCGTTCGAGCATTTCAGGCTCTTCGCCGACGAACGCTACTAGCTTCGGCTTGGTGACCGGGCAGCGGGTGTGCTCAGCCATGATCTGGATCTGCTTCCGCGTCGCCACCTGCTGCAGCTCGACGAACTCGCTGAGCAGTCGGCCGACCGACACGGCTTCGCCGACCGGCAATTGCGCACGGCGGCCCTCGGCGACCTGAAGCTTGATCTGATCGGCCGGCAGGAAGCCGAAGCGGCGGGCGACGGAGTCCACCAGTGTCGGATCGTTGCGCGGGACGACGCTCAAGTGATCACCGACGCGGTAGCTGACATTAACCGGCAGCTGAACCTCGATATGGCGTGTGGACCGCTCCGATGGATTGGGGCCTGACTTGTTCTGAAGCTCGTCATTGACCAGCACCTTCATCGCGACAGCGCCGCCCTGGGCCACGATGGTATTGACGGCAGTGACCGCGACAGGCTCGATCGCGTAGAGCGGATCGTCTTCGGCAGTGCGGGTGAAGTTCCAGTCGATGCCGAATTCCTTGGTCGCGACCTGGGCCGCCGCCGGGAACCACTTCTGGAACTGGCCGTCGAGATCGCTGCGCGCATCGCCCTCTCCGCGCGGATAGACTGCGCGGGCGCCATGCTTGGAGAGTTGCTCGTCGATGAAGCGCGGCACCGATTGATAGGTCGCGGCCCAGTCACTGTTGCCGCAGCCGAACACGGCATAGCGCACATTGACAAAGGCATCTTGCGGCAGATCTTCCCCGAGCCACTTGACGAATTCCGTCGCATTGTCGGGAGGCGCGCCATTGTAGGAGGCGCAGATGATCAACACGCCGCCCTGCTGCGGCAGCTTGCCGACGAAATCGTCGAGCGGTCCGAGATGCACGGCAAAGCCGTTGATCTCGGCAAGATCGGCCATGCGCGTCGCGAGTTCCTCGGCCGTGCCCAGATTGGAGCCGTAAAGGACGAGCATCGGCGTGTTATGGCCGGGACGCGTGGTCGGCCGACGCGGCGCCCGCGGCGCAACAGCCGCGGCCGCGACGGGCCCGCCATAGGCGCCCCGCTCGCGATCCGCCCGCGGTCGCACCTTGATCTTGAAGCCTTCCGGCTTCATCGTCAACGTTTCCTTCAGGTGCAAATGATAGCGCTGATGGTCGATCAGCTTGAAGCGCTGGAGGATCATGCCGAGTGCAAGCGCCGCTGGCGAAACCGCGGCCGATGCAGGCGCGCTGGCCGTTGCCGAATGGCTTCCACGCGTTGATCGGCCGCTTGGCCTCCGCTTCCTTGCTGAAGTTCTCGGGATCGAAAGCATCCGGATTGGGTCCCCAGACGGTGGGGTCGCGATGCAGCGCGGTTACCAGGATCGTGGTGAACGTGCCCTTCCTGAGCCTGTACTTGCCGCCACCGATAGTCTCGTCGTTCAACGGCGAGATGCCGTAGGCCGGCGCCGGTGGCCATAGCCGCAGCGCCTCTTTCAGGATCTGCGTGATATAGGTGAGCTCGGTCACCTGCTGGTAGGTCGGCTTCGCACCGACGTCGGGGCCGAAGACGCGATCGACCTCGTCATAGGCCTTTTTGAGAATGTCCGGGTGCTTCAGCAACGCATAGAGCGTGTAGGATAAGAGGCCGCTGGTGGTCTCGTGGCCCGCGATCAGGAACGTGTTGATCTGGTAGCGGATGTTGACATCGTCCAGCTGCTCGCCGGTCGAGCGGTCGACCCCGGTCATCATCGCGGCCAGCATGTCCTTCTTGTCATCGATGGCTTCGGCGCTCTTGCGGCGCTCGGCGATGATCTCGTCGACCATCTTGTTCATGAAGTTGACGTCCTCGCCCAGCGTCTTCCGCCGCTTCTGCATCCAGAGCTGCTCGAATGGCAGGCCGCGCGTCATCATGATGGTTTCGAGCGAACGCACCAGTGACTCGACGAAGGGGTGGTAGTCGCGCCGGTAGAACGAATTGAAGCGGTAGTCGAAGCCGCAGAGGCCGATCGTGTCCAGCGTCAGCGCGGTCATGTCGTGAACGACGTCGATCTCGTCGTCGGCGTTCAGCCGCTCCCATTTGTGGACGAGCTGCTCGGCGATATCGACCATGCTCGGATGGTAGGACTGCATGGCGCGGTTGCCGAACGGCTGCAGCAGGATGTTATGCGCCTTGCTCCAGTTCGGCTCCTTGGTGTCCGCCGTGAACAGGCCATCGCCGCCGACCGCACGCACACGCCGCAGCGCCCCGCGCACCGTCTTGTCGAAGCGCTTTTCGTCGGAGAGCTCGTCGACGAGATCGTGGCCGGACACGACCACGATCGGTGAGCCCATCATGTCGAGCCAGAAGATCGGCCCGAGTTCCTTGGCCAGCCGCGTCAGATGCTGGACAGGCGCGGCCGAATCCAGCGACAGCATGTTTCCGATCACCGGCTTGGTCGGCGGCTGCGGAATCGGGTCCAGACGGTTCTTGGATGACATTAAAAGTGCTTCCCCCTGCCTCGGTCTTCAACGTCGTCATTGCGAGCGAAGCGAAGCAGGGACACTTTCCTGGATTGCTTCGTGGCTTCGCTCCTCAGAATGACGAGCTAGCCAAACCGCCTTCTACGCCATTCGATCAAGATGGCGCTGACTTCTTCCGGCTTCTCCTGCTGCGTCCAATGGCCGCTGTCCTTCACCAGGTATTTTTCGAGGTCCGCCACCAGTCCCTCCATGCCGTCGGCCGCGGACGGCGGCAGCACCGCGTCGTTCTCGGCCATGATCATCAGCGACGGCACGGTGATGTGGTGGTCGAGCCCTTGCGAGCGCTCCCAGTTGCGGGTGAAATTGCGGTACCAATTGATGCCGCCGGTGAAGCCGGTTTCCGTGAACGTGTCGACGAACACCTGCTTCTCCTCCGCCGTCAGGATCGGCGTCCGCGGATCGACCTTGGCATCGTAGGCCGCGATCATCTGGGGAAACGCCAGATTGGTCTTTGACGAGGCGCCAACGCCTGCGATCGGCGGCTCACCTGATTTCTCCGCCGGACGTGGCAGCGGCTTGCGCATGAAGGCATCAAAGGTCTGCTCGACACGGCTGCCGAAAATCCTGTCCGGTTCGCGCGCGGGGTCCTGGAATTGGACGATATACATCTGGTCGCCGTAGCGCTCGCGGAACAGTGCGATCGGATCCATCGGCGCACGGTCCCAATGCGGCGTGTTGACACCGACGACACCGGCAACGCGGTTGGGGTGCCGCAGCGGCATTTGCCAGACGACGAAGCCACCCCAATCGTGGCCAACGAAGATTGCCTTGTCGATGTTGAAATGATCCAGCAGCCCGACCAGGTCGCCGGTCAGGTGCTCCATGTCATAAGCCTCGACCGGCTCGGGCCGCTCGGTCGCGCCATAGCCGCGCTGGTCCGGCGCGATCACGCGGATGCCGGCCTCGCTCAGCGCCTTGATCTGGTGGCGCCAGGAGAAGGCGAGCTCCGGCCAGCCATGGCACAGCACCACCGGCGGCTTGTCGGTGACAGGACCCGCCTCGTAATAGCCCATGCGGATTCCGTTCGTCTGCGCGAACCTCAGCGGGGGCATTTCAATCATTGCGAACTTCCTGACAAGCGACTTATTCGGCTGCGCCCTTGATGTCGGCCGCAGGCGGCGCGTAGGCCGCTTCGAGCGCGGCAAACTCCTCCGGCAGCATGTCGCACATCACCTGTACATGCGGAATGATGTTGGCGCCGACGATGAAGCCGAAATCGAGCTGGTCGCGGTAGCTCTGCACGGTGATGTTGAGCGCCTGTCCGTGCGTCGAGATCGAGACCGGGAAAATGTGCAGCAGTTCGGCGCCCGCGGCATAGAGCGTCTGCCGCGGCCCCGGCACGTTGGACACCGTGATGTTGGCCGCCGGCGGCAGCACGTCCGACAGGTCCGAGCGGCTGTAGAGCAGTGCCAGGATCTGGACGATGATCGGCGCGCCCAGCATCGAGATGTTGGAGACCTGCGGCATCAAGGCCCGCAGCGGATGCGACATCTCCTTGGACTTGGTCGACTGCGCGATGATGGCCTCGAGCCGCGCCTTGGGATCCTCGATATTGGTCGCGATCGAACAGATCATGCCGAACACCTGGTTGTTGGCTTCGGTGTTGCCCTCCTCGCGCAGGGAGATCGGCACTGCAGCGGTCAGCGACTTCGCCGGCAGCGTGCCATATTGCAGGAGATAGCGCCGGACCACGCCGGAGGCGAGCGCCAGCACGACGTCATTGAGCTTGCCGCCCGCCGCCTTGGCCAGCGCCTTGGATCGCGACAGCGAGATCGACACGCCGGCAAAGCTGCGCTCCGACGAAATCGTCTTGTTGAGCATGGTGGGGGGCGACACCATGCTGGCGAGGCTCTCGCGCGACTTCGGGTCGGAGATCTTGCCGAGCACGTCGGAGACGCTCTTGACCACGGTTGGGATGCTGCCGGCGAAGCGCACCGCGCTTTCGATCTGATACATCGCGTTGTCGAACAGGATCGAACCGATGTCGCTCTTGCCGGTGCGCGGCAGTTGCAGGTTCTGGGCGGCCTTGCCGGCATCGAGTGGCTGGTTGAACAGCTGCGTATAGGAATCGAGCAGATTGGCGGCGATGTCGCGCGGCTCCTGCCCCGGCTTCGATCCGCCGGTCGGCGGCTCGACCTTCCGCGGAATCGGCGAGATGTCGTAGATCATGTTGGTCAGGGCCGCACCGGCGCCACCATCGATGGCGGCATGATGCATCTTGGAATAGAGCCCGACTTCATTGTCCTTCATGCCCTCGAACACGTAGAATTCCCAGAGCGGGCGGGCGCGGTTCAGGAGCTTGGCATGCATCCAGCCGACGATGCGCTCGAGCGTGGCGCGGTCACGCGGCGCCGGCAGGCTGGCGCGGAAGATGTGACGGTCGATGTCGAACTGGTCGTCCTCGACCCAGGTCGGATGATCGATATCCAGCGGCGCCTTCTCAAGGCGCGCTTTCAGGATCGGCGCGATGTGCAGCCGCGAGACGATCATCGCCTTGAAGTCTTCGAAGAAGTCGCCCTTGTAATCGTCAGGCAGACGAAAGATCGCCATGCTACCGACATGCATCGGCATCTCAGGCGTTTCCAGATAGAGAAACGACGCATCCAGCGACGAAAGCTTCTTACCGTCAGCCATAGTTCCCTCCGCTTGTGTGTGACGGGCGCCTTTGCCGGCGCTTCTCGTCAGGCCGATACTGCCCGCTCAGGCGGGGCATATGCAATGGCAAACGGCCCCGCCCGGTCGAATGGCCAGAACTCTCCCTCCGGTTGAGCCAGGCGATCTGCAACGGCCCACAACGCAGCCGGGTTCACCCCGAGCCCGACATGGCTCGCCAAATGCACCTCGATGTTCTCGGCCCGATCCGACTCGCGCAGGAGGCAGGTGCGCCAATTCACGACGCCGTCCGTGCGCGAATAGATCGAGGTCGCCGGCACCTTGAGATCGCCGGCAATCGCGGCGCGCGCTTCTGCAAAATCCTCGACCCGCTCGCCTGACAATGCCTCGTAGAGCGCGGTCGCGTTGGTCGCCCGCACGTCATTGGCGAAGGGGCTGCCAAGCGTGATCACGGAGCGGACCATGTCCGGCGCCTGAAGCGCGAGGTCACGGGCATAGACGCCGCCGAGACTCCATCCGACCAGGCTGACTTTCCTTCCACTGGTGGCGTGGATTTCGACAAGGCGGGTGCGAAGGGCTTGCCGCATTCGCGCCAATCCGCCCAGATTGCGGCCCATCCGCCAGGCCTGCGCCTCATAGCCGAGCTCTCCGAGATAGCGCCGCATCGGCGCCATCGAAAGATCGCTGGCAAGAAAGCCCGGCAGCGCCAGCACCGGATGGCCGTCGCCCCTCGGCGCGCGCATCAGCAGCGGCGACAGCAGGAGGCTGGCGTTGAATTCAAACAGCCCTCGGGCCTCGGCTAGCAACAGGCCAAGGCTCGGCGGACGAAGCCGGCCCGGCGACGGCGGCCCGTCCGGCTCGGATGTCATTACTTCTTCTTGTCGCCGCTGCGCGGGCTGCCGAGACCGGCCATCGTGACGAACATGTCCTGAAACCGCTCCGCGAGCTTGGGATCAAAGGTAAACCAGCTCTGGATCAGCGATTCCGGAGAGACCTTGTCGATGTTGCTCAGGACCTGCTGCTGCAGCTTGTCCATGACCGCCGTCTGCATCGGCGATACATCAGGCAATCCGAAGAACTGGCGGGCCTCGAGGGGAGTGCAGTCGATTTCGATATTTACTTTCATGTCCCCTCCGGATCAGATTCGAGTGGCCTCGCTCAGTATCGCCGCGACATGGTGTGCGACGCAAGCGACCTGAGACGCGGGGCTGGGCGCCGGCTTCCGTAAATCAGGGGATATGGTCAATCAAATCGCTCCGCCCCGATCGCGCGCCGCCGGGCCGCCGCCGCGGTATTCCCGCCCCATTTTCGAGACATCGCGGTCGAAATTCGAATGTCGCCCGCGCGCCTCTCGCCCCAAAATGCCTGTCAGCATTGCTGCACAGCGGTGCAACTTGGCGCGTTCCTTGCTGGAATGGCGCTTGCACGGGTCGAGAACTCTGGGCAACATGGGTCGATCAGCCCCGCCGAACAATCAAAAATGACGGCGCGGGTGAGTGGAGAGGGTCAAGAATGTCAGTCGGACGAAGTCTTTTTGCGGCGACGCTCGCCGGTGTGTTTGCGTTCGCCGTTTCGCCGGCGTGGAGCCAGACGCTGCGCTACGCCAACCAGGGTGAGCTGAAGTCGCTCGACCCCTACACACTCAACGAGTCGACCACCAGCGCGCATCTGGGCCACGTCTATGAGGGTCTGGTCGCTCGCGGCAAAGACCTGAAGATCATCCCGGCGCTGGCCGAAAGCTGGGAGACGCCGGAGCCGACGCGTTGGCGCTTTCACCTGCGCAAGGGCGTCAAATTCCACAACGGTGACCCCTTCACCGCCGATGACGTGGTGTTCTCGGCCGAGCGCGTCCGAGCAAAAGGCTCGAACTTCCAGAGCCGCGTTCCCGCCGATGCCAAGGTCATCAAGGTCGACGATTACACCGTCGATTTCGTCCTGACCTCGCCCAACCCCATCCTGACGGCGCTGTGGGCGACCTGGTACATCATGGACAAGAAATGGGCAGAGGCGAACGATGCGGTGGCACCGACGCCCGCAGCCGCGACGACCCCGAGCTATGCCTCGCTGCATGAAAACGGCACCGGCCCCTTCACGATCGAGAGCCATCAGCCGGGCGTGAAGACCGTCTTCAAGGCCAACCCGAACTGGTGGGGCAAGCCGGAGCATAATCTGAAGGAGATCGTCTTTACGCCGATCGCAAACCCCGCCACGCGCGTTGCGGCGCTGTTGTCCGGCGAGGTCGACGTGATCGAGCCGGTTCCGGTCCAGGACATCGAGCGCGTCAAAGCAAGCCCCAACGCCACCGTGCTGACGGGGCCTGAACTGCGCACCATCTTCGTTGGCATGGACCAGGCGCGCGACGAACTGCTGTACTCCAACGTCAAGGGCAAGAACCCATTCAAGGACGTTCGCGTTCGCGAAGCCGTCTACCGTGCGATCGACGTCGACCTGATCAAGAATCGCGTCATGCGCGGGTTGTCCACGCCGTCCGCATTGATGGTCGCACCCGAGATCTTCGCGATGTCGAAGGACTTCACGCGACCGAAGCTCGATCCCGACGCCGCCAAGAAGCTTCTGGCGGACGCCGGCTATGCCGACGGCTTCGAGGTGACGATGGACTGCCCGAACGACCGCTACGTCAATGACGCCGCGATCTGCCAGGCCATCGTCGGCATGCTCGCACGCATCAACATCAAGGTGGATCTGCTGGCGCAGCCCAAGGCCCAGTATTTCGCCAAGGTGCTGAAGCCCGGCGGCTACAAGACCTCGCTGTACATGCTGGGCTGGACTCCGGATACGCTCGACTCCCAGAATGTGCTGCACGACATCATGGGCTGCCGCGACGACCCCAAGGATCCCAACCGCGGCGAAGCCAATCTCGGCGGCTATTGCAACAAGCAGTTCGACGAGCTCGCCGACAAGGTGCTCGTGGAATCCGATCCGACCAAGCGCGATCTCTTGATCAAGCAGGCCTTCGAGCTCTCCATGAAGGACTGGGCCTACATCCCGCTGCACCAGCAGGCCCTCGCCTGGGGCGTGTCGAAGAAAGTGAAGCTGACCCAGCGTGCGGACAACATGGTCATGCTGTACTGGGCGACCAAACAGGACGAGTAGGTGTCGACATCTTGTGAAGTCCCGGAAGCCATCGCTTCAAGATCTGGCTTCCGGGACTTGCTGTTTCGGGCTAACGCAATGATGCGTGCTGCTGAAGACATGTGAAAGGAACAGATGCTCGCTTTCACACTGCGCCGAGCCGTCCAGGCCATCGGCGTCATGATCGCCGTCGGGATCATCTCGTTCTCGATGTTTCGTTTTGCCGGCGATCCCGTGAACCAGATGGTCGGGATGGATACGTCGGGCGCCGAACGCGCCGCGATCCGTCAATCGCTCGGCCTCGACGATCCCGTAATCGTGCAGTTCGGCCGATATATCGGCAACGCCGCGCAATTCAAGTTCGGCGTGTCCTACCAATTTCGCCTCCCGGTCACCAACCTGCTGATGGAGCGGATGCCGGCGACGCTCGAGCTGGCCATCGTTGCCAGCATCTTCGCCATGATCAGCGGCATCCTGATGGGGGTCTATTCGGCGCTTCGCCGCGACAGTTGGCTCGCACACGTCTTCCAGGCCGTCTCCCTGATCGGCATCTCTCTGCCGACCTTCCTGATCGGCGTTCTCATGATCTACCTGTTTTCGGTGACGCTGGGCTGGCTGCCCTCGTTCGGTCGCGGCGACGTCGTGCATATCGGCTGGTGGGCGACGGGGCTCTTGACGTTGTCCGGCTTGAAAGCGCTGATCATGCCTGCGATCACGCTTGGCCTGTTCCAGATGACGCTGATCATGCGGCTGGTGCGCGCCGAGATGCTGGAAGTGCTTCGGACCGACTACATCCGCTTCGCCCGCGCGCGCGGTCTGACCACGCGGGCGATCCATTTCGGCCATGCGCTGCGCAACACGCTGGTTCCCGTGATCACCGTGGCCGGTCTGCAATTTGGCTCGGTCATTGCTTTCGCGATCATCACCGAGACCGTGTTCCAGTGGCCGGGCATGGGGCTGCTGTTCGTGCAGGCCGTTCAGAACGTCGATATCCCGATCATGGCCGCCTATTTGATGATGGTGTCCCTGATCTTCGTCACCATCAATCTCGTGGTTGATATCCTCTACACCATCGTCGATCCGCGGCTGCGCTCGACGGTCAGCCGGGCACACTGACATGAGCGAAGCCGTCGTTCCCCATCCGACCGAGAAGCGCCCTGCGGCGGCGCCCGGCTGGTTCAGGCGCGCGCTCGACAGCGACCTGTTCTATTCGTTCCGCCGCTCTAAGATCACCATGATCGCGGCGGGTGTGACGCTGCTGTTCTTCCTGGTCGCGATCTTCGCCTCGGTGCTGTCGGTGCAAAATCCGTTCGACCCGGCACAGCTCCAGCTGATGAATTCGCGCATCTCGCCGCTCTGGACCGCCGACGGCCAAAGCCCGTTCCTGCTCGGCACCGACGAGCAGGGCCGCGACGTGCTGTCTGCGATCCTCTACGGACTGCGTATCTCGCTGCTCGTCGGCGTACTCGGCGTGGTCCTGTCCGGCGCGATCGGCATCCTGCTTGGGCTGACGGCGGGCTATTTCGGCGGCGCCGTCGATGGGCTGATCATGCGCATCGCCGACGTACAGCTTTCGTTTCCGGCTATCCTGATCGCGCTGTTGATCAATGGCATCGCCAAATCGGTCTTGGGCAACAAGCTCGACGAGACGAGCATGTTGGCGGTCCTGGTCTTCGCGATCGGGCTGAGCTTTTGGGTGCAATACGCGCGCACGGTGCGTGGCTCGGTCCTGGTCGAGAAGAACAAGGATTATGTCGCAGCCGCGCAGTTGATCGGGCTGCCCGCCCCCGTGATCATGCTGCGCCACGTGCTGCCGAACACCACGGGGCCGATCCTCGTGATCGCCACCATCAACCTCGCGCTGGCCATCATCACCGAGGCGACGCTGTCGTTCCTCGGCTCGGGCATGCCCGAGACCATGCCGTCGCTCGGCACGCTGATCCGCATCGGCAACGGCTATCTGTTTGCCGGCGAATGGTGGATCGTCGCCTTCCCTGGATTCGCACTCGCGGCGCTTATCCTGTCGATCAACCTGCTCGGCGACTGGCTGCGCGACGCACTCAACCCCAAGCTCCGATGAGTCTACAGCATTCATGACCGAACCCGTTCTCTCCGTTCGTAATCTCCAGGTCGAGTTCGCCTCCCGCCGCGGCACGTTGCGCGCCATCGACGGCGTCTCCTTCGATATCGCCAAGGGTGAGGTGCTCGGCGTGGTTGGAGAGTCCGGCGCCGGCAAATCCGTCACGGGGCTTTCGGTGATCGGCCTGATCGATCCGCCCGGCCGCATCGCCGGTGGCGAGATTCGCCTCGCTGGCCTGCGCATCGACAATCTGCCACCGGAGGAGATGCGCCGCGTGCGCGGAAAACGCATCGGCATGATCTTCCAGGATCCGCTGACCTCGCTCAATCCGCTGTACAAGGTCGGCGACCAGGTCGTGGAGACGATCCGGACCCATCTCAATCTGTCCGAGACGGCCGCCCGCCGCCGTGCCATCGACCTTCTCGCGGAAGTCGGAATCCCCGCACCGGAAAAACGCATCGACGGCTATCCCCACGAATTCTCCGGCGGCATGCGCCAGCGCGTGGTGATTGCGCTCGCGATCTGCGCCGAGCCGGAGCTGATCATTGCGGACGAGCCCACCACCGCGCTCGACGTCTCCGTGCAGGCGCAGATCATCTCGCTGATCAAGCGGCTCGGGCGCGACCACGGCACCGCCGTGATGCTGGTGACCCACGACATGGGCGTGATCGCCGAGACCTCCGACCGCGTCGCGGTGATGTACGCCGGCCGCGTCGCCGAGATTGGCCCCGTGCAGGATGTCGTGAGGAATCCGCTGCACCCCTATGCCAAGGGTCTGATGGGCGCGATCCCGACGCTGGCCGGTGAAGACAAGCGCCTGGTGCAGATTCCAGGCTCGATGCCGCGCCTGTCGGCGATCCCGCGTGGCTGCGCGTTCAATCCGCGCTGCGCTTCCGCCTTCGATCGTTGCCGGGTGGAACGGCCCGAGCCGCTGTCGCGCGGCACACAATCGGTGGCCTGCCATCTCTATGATGCGGCGCCGGCGGAGACTGCGGCATGAGCACGCCTTTCGTCCAGGCCACAAATCTGCGCCGTGTCTTCGACGTCTCGAAGCCATGGCTCAACCGCGTGCTGGAAGGCGGCCATCTCGAATATCTCAAGGCGGTCGACCAAGTGACCTTCGACATCAAGAAGGGTGAAACCTTTGCACTGGTCGGCGAGTCCGGCTCGGGCAAAACCACCGTGGCGCGCATGGTCGTCGGGCTGCTGCCACCAAGCTCCGGCGACGTGCTGATCGACGGCGTCTCGATGACCGATCCGCGGCAAGGCCAGGCGCGCCGAAAGCTGCGCCGCCGCATCCAGATGATCTTCCAGGATCCCTATGCCAGCCTGAACCCGCGCTTCCGGGTCGGTGCCATCATCGCGGAGCCGATCCGCGCCTTCGACCTGATCGAGGGTGAGCGCGACGTCCAGGCGCGCGTCGGCGAGCTTCTGACTCTCGTCGGCCTGCATCCCGACGACCGGTTGAAATTCCCGCACGAGTTCTCGGGCGGCCAGCGCCAGCGCATCGCGATCGCGCGCGCTCTTGCCTCCGACGCCGAATTCATCGTCTGCGACGAACCGACTTCGGCGCTCGACGTCTCCGTGCAGGCGCAGATCCTGAACCTGATGCGCGATCTCCAGGACAAGTTCGGCCTGACCTATTTGTTCATCAGCCACAACCTCGCCGTGGTCCGCCACGTGGCGAGCCGGGTGGGTGTGATGTATCTCGGCCGCATCGTCGAGATCGCGGAAGGGCGCGAGCTGTTCACCCGTCCGCGCATGCCGTACACCAAGATGCTGCTCGGCGCCGTGCCTGATCTCGCCATGAGCGGCCGCCAACGCATTCCGGTGAAGGGCGAGATCCCCAACCCGATCAATCCGCCGCCTGGCTGCGCCTTCAACCCGCGCTGTCCGCTGGCGTTCGATCTCTGCCGCAAGGAGACTCCGGAATTGATCGACGGCGTCGCCTGCCATGCGGTGAACACCGCGCCGGTCCCGGCATAACGCGCCCGTGCCATGCGGCGCACGCATTGGCGGCACGGCATGGCCTGTGATCAATTGCGCGCCGCAAATGAGGTAGCCCATGGCCAGCAACGTCAATCCGGATCCCTTCACGACGCGGCCCGAGATCGAGGGCACGTTCGGCGTCGTTGCCACGACCCACTGGATCGCGACCGCCATAGGCATGTCCATCCTGGAAAGGGGCGGCAACGCGTTCGACGCCGGGGTCGCCACCGCTTTCACGCTTCAGGTGGTCGAGCCGCATCTGAATGGCCCCGGCGGAGATGTGCCTGTTATCGTGCATGACGTCAGGCGCGGCTGCACCGAGGTGATCTGCGGCCAGGGCCCGGCGCCGGCCCGCGCCACCATTGCCCATTACAAGGGCGAAGGCCTCGACATGGTGCCCGGCACCGGCCTGCTTGCGGCCTGCGTCCCTGGCACTTTCGAATCCTGGATGATGCTGCTGCGGGACTACGGCACGATGCGTGTGCGCGACGTGCTGGAGCCAGCGATCTCCTACGCACGCGACGGCTATCCGCTGGTCGAGCGGGCTTGCGCCACGATCCAGACCGTCGAGCAATTGTTCCGCAAGCACTGGCCGACCTCGGCCGCGGTCTACCTGCCGAACGGCGAGGTCCCGAAGCCCGGCACGATCTTCACCAACAAGACGCTGGCTGCGACCTACACCCGCATTCTCAACGAAGCCGAGAGCGGCGGCGGTGGCCGCGAGACCGAGATCGAGCGCGCGCGGAAATCATGGTCGCAGGGTTTTGTCGCGGAAGCCATCGACAAATTCTGCCGGACGCAGGAGGTGATGGACGTCAGCGGCTCGCCGCATCGCGGCGTGCTCTCGGCCGACGACATGGCGCGCTGGCAGCCAACGATCGAGGCGCCCCTCACCTACGATTATGGCCGTTACACCGTCTGCAAGGCCGGCGTCTGGAGCCAGGGGCCGGTGACGCTGCAGCAGCTCGCACTGCTCAAGGGATTCGCGCTCGACGGGCTCGATCCGACCGGGCCGGAGTTCATCCATCTGCAGATCGAATGCGCCAAGCTTGCCTTCGCCGACCGCGAAAAATTCTACGGAGATCCGAAGTTCTCCGACATTCCGATAGAGACACTACTATCGGATGCCTACAACGACCAGCGCCGCAAACTCGTCACCGACAAGGCCTCGCTCGATTTCGTCCCCGGCACCGTCGAAGGCTTCGGCGGCGTGGTCAAGCTGCGCCGCGCCGAGGGCCAGCGCGAAGCGGTCGGCGCGCTCGGCGCCGGCGAGCCGACCGTCGGACGCTTCGGCGAGGTGCGCGGTGACACCGTGCATTTCGATATCATCGACAAGGCCGGCAACATGGTGTCCTCGACACCTTCGGGCGGTTGGCTGCAATCCTCGCCAATCATTCCCGAGCTCGGCTTCTGCCTCGGCAGCCGTGCGCAGATGTTCTGGCTCGAGGAAGACCATCCTGGCTCGCTCGCGCCGGGCAAGCGGCCACGCACCACGCTCTCGCCGACCATGGCATTGCGTGACGGCGAGCCGTATCTCGCCTGGGGTTCGCCCGGCGGCGACCAGCAGGATCAATGGATCACGCAGTTCTTCCTGCGCCATGTCCATTGCAACCTCAATCTCCAGGAGGCGATCGACGCGCCGGCCTGGCACTCCGAGCACTTCCCGATCTCGTTCTGGCCGCGCACCGCACGTCCTGGCGTGCTCGTGGTCGAGAACCGCGTACCGAAGGCGACAGTCGAGAACCTTCGCGAGCGCGGGCATATCGTCGAGGTCGGCCCCGACTGGTCGGAAGGCCGCCTCACAGCGGCCTCGCGTGTCGGCGTGCGCCGCCGCGCCGCGGCCAATCCGCGGGGCATGCAGGGTTACGCCGCAGGACGCTGAAGGCAACACATGACCTGGTCGATCATCGCGCGAGACCCTGCCACCGGCCAGTTCGGCATCGCCGTTGCGACCCGCTTCTTCGCCGTCGGCGCGCGCGTGCCCTATGTCGCGGCGGGCTTCGGCGCGATCGCGACCCAGGCCTTCGTCAATCCCTATTATGGCATCGACGGCGTCAAGTTGCTGCGCGAGGGCCTGAACGCTCACGATGTCCTCGCCACGCTGCTCGCGACCGATGACGGCCGCGAAAGCCGGCAGATCCACATCATGGATGCGAGCGGCGCGATCGCCGCGCATACCGGGCGCGACTGCGTCGATTGGTGCGGGCACATCCAAGGCAGCGGTTTTTCGATCGCCGGCAATATGCTCGCGGGCCCCGATGTCCCAGCCGAAACAGCGAAGACTTATATCGCCAATGACAGCCTGCCTTTTCCGCGCCGGCTGCTGGCGGCGATGCGCGCGGGCGAAGCTGCCGGCGGCGACAAGCGCGGCAAGCAGTCCGCGGCGCTGCTGATCCATGGCGAGGAGGAATGGCCGGCGCTGGACATCCGCGCCGACGACCATCCCGACCCGCTCGGCGAACTCGAGCGCCTCGAACGCGTCAGTCACGAGCTCTGGGTTCACTTCCGCTCGTCCATGCCGACGCGGCAGAACCCGGCCGGCAATACCGATCGCAGCGTCATCGACGCCAGCATCAAAGCGGCGCAGGCAAGGCAAGCATGAGCGCGAGCCCCCTCATTGAGATCAGCGATCTGCGCATTCGCTTCCACGGCGACGACGGCCGCATCACCCATGCGGTCGACAGCCTCGATCTCAGCGTCGCCAACGGTGCGACGCTCGGCCTTGTCGGCGAATCCGGCTGCGGCAAGAGCGTGACCTCGCTGGCAATCATGGGCCTGCTGCCGAAGCAGAGCGCCGAGATATCGGGCGCGATCCGCTTCGACGGCCTCGACCTGCTGAAGACACCGGACCAGACGCTGCGCGACTTGCGCGGCAACCGGCTCGCGATGATCTTTCAGGAGCCGATGACCTCGCTCAACCCGAGTTTTACGATCGGCGACCAGATCATCGAGACGATCTTGCGCCACCGTGGCGGCGCGCGAAAGAGTGCGCGCGAGCGGGCAATCGAGCTGCTGCGGCGGGTCCATATCCCCTCGCCCGAACGGCGCATCGACGAATATCCCCACGTGCTCTCGGGCGGGATGCGCCAGCGCGTGATGATCGCAATGGCGCTGGCCTGCGACCCGCAACTGCTGATCGCGGATGAGCCAACCACCGCGCTCGACGTCACGCTGCAGGCTCAGATCCTGGAGCTGATGCGCGAGTTGAAGGCGGCGAGCGGCGCCGCCATCATCCTGATCACGCACGATCTCGGCGTCGTCGCCGAAGTCTGCGACGAGGTCGCGGTGATGTATGCCGGCGAGATCGTCGAGCGCGCGCCTGTCGACGAATTGTTCTCGGCGCCGCAGCATCCCTACACCGTCGGCCTGCTCGGCTCGATCCCGCGGCTCGACCATCGCGCCGAGCAACTGGCGACCATTGAAGGCATGGTGCCGAACATGGCGCAACCGCCCGCCGGCTGCCGCTTCGCCGCGCGCTGTCCCTTCGTGCTGGAGGCCTGCACCAAGACGCCGCCGCCACTGATGGCCGTCAGCCCCAGCCACGTCTCGCGCTGCATCCGCGCGCCGCTTGAATTGCTGGTGACCTGATGGCACTGCTTGAGGTCGAAGGGCTGGTCAAGCACTTCGTCGCCGGGCGCTCGTTGTTCGGCCGGGCGCGGGCGCATGTCAAAGCCGTCGATGGGGTGTCGTTCTCGCTCGAAGCCGGCAAGACGCTTGCCTTGGTCGGCGAGTCCGGTTGCGGCAAATCGACCGTGAGCCGCCTGGTGTTGCGGTTGATCGAGCCGGATGCAGGCAGCCTGCGGTTCGACGGCCGCGACCTGCTCTCGCTCGGCGCCGATGCGCTCCGAAAATTCCGCCGCGAGGCCCAGATCATCTTCCAGGATCCCTACGCCTCGCTCAATCCACGCATGACCGTCGCCCAGGTCCTGACCGAACCGCTCGCGCTCCACGATCTCGTCCCACCGGCACAGCGGCGCGAGCGCGTCGCGGAGCTATTGCGGCTGGTCGGGCTGGAGCCGCGGCTGGCGCGGCGCTATCCGCACGAGTTCTCCGGCGGCCAGCGCCAGCGTATCGCCATCGCGCGCGCGCTGGCAGTCGAGCCGAAACTGATCATCTGCGACGAGCCGGTCTCGGCGCTCGACGTCTCGATCCGTTCGCAGATATTGAATCTGCTGCGCGAACTACAGGACCGGCTGGGCCTCGCCTACATCTTCGTCTCGCACGACCTCGCAGTGGTCAAGCACATCGCCGACCGCGTCGCGGTGATGAATCTCGGCCGTATCGTCGAAGAGGCCGAGGCGGACGAGTTGTTCGCCGGGCCGCGCCATCCCTACAGCCGCGCCCTGTTGTCCGCGATCCCCCTGCCGCAACCTCGCGCCAAGCGCGCGAGGGCCGTGCTGCAAGGCGAGATCCCGAGCGCGCTCAATCCGCCGGCGGGCTGTCGTTTCCATACCCGCTGCCCGTTCGTGATCGAGCGTTGCCGCACCGAGGTGCCGGAATTGGCGGTCGACGGCGCAGGCCACGCCACCGCCTGCCATCGCGTCAATGAGCTGCCCCCAGCCGAGGCCATCCTGCCGGCTGCGGCCGGATTTACGCCGACGCTGGCGAAATTAGTCGCGGCCTTCAGCCGAAAGACGGAAGGCGCGGCCCCCTCAGGTGTTGGTATACAGAGTGCAAGGCCTACGACAACGTAGCCGGAGCAATGGGGACTGTCTGATGAAGAAGTTTCGCCTGGCCGCAGCGGCGGCCGCGTTCCTCCTGTCGCTTGGTGCCGTCCAGGCCCAGACCACGCTGCGCATCGGCCTTGCTGAAGACCCTGATATCCTCGATCCCACCATGGCGCGCACCTATGTCGGCCGCATCGTGTTCGCCGCCTTTTGCGACAAGCTGTTCGACATCGACGAGAAGCTCAACATCGTGCCGCAACTCGCGCTGTCGAGCGAAACGGTCGACGACGGCAAGGGTCTCGTCATCAAGCTCCGGCCCGGCGTGAAATTCCACGACGGGGAGCCGTTCGATGCGGAAGCGGCCAAGTTCTCGCTGGAGCGCCACCTGACCTTCCCCGGCTCGTTCCGCAAGCCGGAGCTTGCCTCGGTCGACCACATCGACGTCGTCGATCCCCTCACCATCAAGCTGGTGTTGAAGTCGCCATTCTCGCCGCTGCTCGCCCAGCTCACCGACCGCGCCGGCATGATGGTGTCGCCGAAGGCGGCGAAGGCAGCCGGTGATAAGTTCGGTCTTCACCCTGTCTGCGCCGGCCCCTACAAATTCGTCGAACGCGTGCAGCAGGACCGCATCGTATTCGAAAAGTTCGCCGACTACTGGAACAAGGACAACGTCTTCATCGACAAGGTCGTGTTCCAGCCCATCGTCGACGCCACCGTGCGGCTGGCGAACCTGAAATCCGGCGGCCTCGATCTGATCGAGCGCGTGCTCGCCACCGACCTCAAGGAGGTCCGCGCGGATTCACGTCTGAAGGTCGCGACCGCGATCGAACTCGGCTATCAAGGCGTCACGCTCAATATCGGCAAGGACAAAGCCAAGGGACCGCTCAGCCAGTCCGCAAAGGTTCGGCAGGCGCTCGACCTTGCCATCGACCGTGAAGCAATCAACCAGGTCGCGTTCAACGGCGAGTTCCAGGTCGGCAATCAATGGGTCAATCCCGATCATCCCTACTATCAAAAGGCCTTTCCGGTCCGCGCCCGGAACGTGGACAAGGCCAAGGCGCTGCTGAAGGAGGCCGGCGTGACGCCGCCGGTCAGCGTCGATTTCCTGGTGCCGAAAGGCGCGGAAAACGAGACACCCGCGCAGGTGATCCAGTCAATGGCCGCAGAAGCCGGGTTCGACATGAAGATCCGTGTCACCGAGTTTGCGACCGGGCTCAAGCAGGCCGAAGCCGGCGATTATCAGGCCTTCTGGCTCGCCTGGAGCGGCCGCATCGATCCCGACGGCAACACCTTCATCTTCCTGCATAGCGGCGCACCACAGAACTACAGCGACTGGAATAATCAACAGGCCGACAAGGCACTGGAAAACGCGCGTCTCGTCACCGACTCCGCCAAGCGCAAAGCCACCTATGAAACGCTCGCAAAGCTGGTCCAGGACGAGGAGCCGATCCTCTACCTCTACCACCGCCGCATCATCATCGCGCACACCACCAAACTCGAAGGCTACAAGCAGATGCCTGACGGTCTCGTGCGCGTCGTCGGCCTCAAGCTGAAATGACGCGGCGGGAATGCTGAACTTTCTCACCCGGCGCCTTGCGCAGATCGTACCGACCTTGTTCTTCGTCTCGGTGCTGATCTTCTCGCTGCAGCAATTGCTGCCGGGCGATCCCGCACTGGTGATGGCGGGCGAAGAGCGCGATCCTGATGTGATCGAGCAGATCCGGCACCAATACCGGCTCGACCAGCCCATTCCCGTGCAATACGCCTACTGGATCAAGGGCGTCCTTGTCGGCGACTTCGGCGAGTCCTTGCGCAACAAGATGCCGGTGCGCGAGCTGATCGCACAAAAGCTGCCGGTGACGCTGCAGCTCGGCGCGATGGCCATCATCATTGCCTTCCTGATCGGCATTCCTGCCGGGATCGTCGCGGCCGTGAAGAGAGGGACGGCCTGGGACTACGGCGCCAATTTCTTCGCGCTATGGGGCATCTCGACGCCGAACTTCTGGCTCGGCATCATGCTGATCTTCGTGTTTTCGATCGAGCTCGGCTGGCTGCCGGCCTCGGGCTATGTGCCGCTCACCGAAAACTGGCGCGCGAGCCTGGCTGCCACCATCATGCCCGCCTTCGTGCTCGGCAATGCCATTGCCGCGGTCCTGATGCGGCATACCCGCAGCGCCATGCTGCAGGTGCTGGAGAGCGATTATGTTCGTACCGCACGCGCCAAGGGACTCTCCGAGCGCTCGGTCATCCTCAAGCACGCGATGCGCAACGCGCTGACGCCGATCATCACGCTCGGCGCGCTCGAGCTCGGCACGCTGTTGTCCGGCGCGGTGCTGACGGAGCAGATCTTCTCCATTCCAGGTTTCGGCAAGCTGATCGTGGACGCTGTGTTCAACCGCGACTACGCCGTCGTGCAGGGTGTAGTGCTGGTGACCGCCACCATCTACATCGCCCTCAATCTGATTGCCGACGTCGCCTATATCCTCGTCAATCCGCGGCTGAGGGGCTAGGCGATGACCGACGCCGTGCTCACGGCCGATCCAGCCACGGATCCAGGCGAACTGGACAGCCCGGCGCGCCGCGCGCGGCGCCGCCTGTTCAAGCGCAAGGCGGCGGTTGCGGGCCTCGTGGTCCTGACCATCTTCATCCTGCTCGCGCTGTTTGCGCCGCTTCTCGTGCCCTACGATCCCATCGCGACAAGCTGGGGCCTGGTCCGCAAGCCGCCTACCGCAGCGCACTGGTTCGGCACCGACGAGCTCGGCCGCGATATCCTCAGCCGCGTCATCTACGGGGCGCGTGCCTCGCTGCTTGCCGGTCTGATCTCGGTTGCGATCGCGCTCGGGATCGGCGTGCCGCTTGGCCTCGTCGCCGGCTATCGCGGCGGATTTGTCGATGCACTGATCAGCCGGATCACCGATGCGATGCTGGCCTGTCCGTTCCTGATCCTGGCGATTGCACTGGCGGCGTTCCTCGGCCCAAGTCTCGGCAATGCCATGATTGCGATCGGTATCTCTGCCACCCCCGTCTTCATCCGTCTCACGCGCGGACAGGTGCTGAGCGTCAAGGCTGAGGACTATGTCGAGGCCGCGCGCGCCCTCGGCAATCCGCCCTGGCGGATTGCGGTCTCGCACATCCTGCCGAACATCCTGCCTGCATTGCTGGTGCAGGCCACGCTGTCGATCGCAGCTGCCATCATTGCGGAGTCCGCCCTGTCGTTCCTGGGGCTCGGCCAGCAACCGCCGGCACCGTCCTGGGGCAGCATGCTCAATGCGGCGCAACGCTTCCTGACCCAGGCGCCCTGGATGGCAATCTGGCCGGGGCTTGCGATCTTCCTCGTCGTGCTGTCGCTGAACTTGCTCGGCGATGGCCTGCGCGATGCGCTCGACCCGCGCCAGCGCTAAGTTCAACTGGAACACGGTTCTCCACCTCGCCCGACGGGAGAGGTAAAGATCGACCGTAGCGTTAGATCACCAACTCACGCATCACGCGGCGGCAATCCATTTCGTATTCGAGATCGACCACCGGCGGTCGTGCAAAGTGCCAGGTGAGCCCCGAGCGCAATGCGCCGCGCCTGACCAGCTCGTCGACCAGCACGTGATGAAAATCGTGCACGGAATAGGCCTGCACGCCGGTCGTGTCCTTCCAACGGAAGCCGAAAGCCGTCATCCGGCTCTCCATCTGCGACGTGGTGGTGAACCGCACTTTCTCGCGCAAACCCTCGGGGCTGAGATCGCGGTAGCGTACCGTGCGCTCGACGTAGGTCCCGCCGCCCTCGCGCGCCTCTGCACCGCCCGCAATGACAAAGGACGGCGCCCTGGAGCTCGTCGGGCGCGTGAACGAGAACGCGTAGAATGACGGCTCGGTCGGCGGATCGACCTCGGGACAGACGTTGCTGCGCGCCACCGGGTTGGTGGTGCCGTCGAAGATGCCCCATTCCGACAGCGTCTTGACGTACTGCAGATTGAAGGCGCGAAAGCCCTCTTCGCTGAACGCCGCCGGCGAGCGCAACTCGCAGGCACAGAAGGCCGTGAGCGGACGTCCGACGTCCTGGATGTACTTTGCAGCCAGCACAAACCCTTCGGCCAGCGGCACCAGCCGATCGAACCGGACGCGCTCGATCTCATAGCCGTCATCGGCGGCAGCACCAGCGGAATACTGGAAGACGGAGGGAATGAACCGGTAGTTGCCGGCCGGGAATTCGCGCGTCATGTCGCCCTCTAATCCAATTGAATGCGGGCGCCCTTGCCGCCATTGAGCAGGCGCTTCAGGTGAAAGCCGGCGAGAGGATCGTCGGCATGCATACCGACCAACGCAGCGAAGGCCGGCATGGCGGCGGCGTCGCCCGCTTCCATCCTGGCAAAGGCCTCGCAATATTGCGCTGTTGCGGGCGCCTCGAATTTTTCCTGCGGCAGCGGCTCGAATGCGCGGAGCGGCTCGCTGCGCCCACGCAGCATCAGCTCACCCACCGGACGTCCCTGAAAGTTTCCGGCTGCCTCCGCGACACTGGAGCTGACACAGATGCGGGTGCCCAGCTGCTTGTTGGCAGCCTCGAGCCGCGCCGCGATGTTGATCGTATCCCCATACGCGGTGTAGTCGAAGAAGCGGTTGCCGCCAAAATTGCCGACCAGCGCGGAGCCTGCGTGAATACCGATGCGGGTGACACCGAAATTCACGCCCCTGGCCTTCTGGCGCACGCAAAAATCCTGCGCCCAGCGATCGAGGTCATGCGCGCACGCGACCGCACGTGTCGCATAATCGGGCTGATCGCCGGGCGCATTGAACAGCACATGGAGCGCATCGCCGATGATCTTCGCGACCGTCCCCTCATGCGCGAAGACGACCTCCGTCATGCCGCCAACATATTCGTTGAGGAGCGCCCCCAGCGTCTCGGGCGGCGCGCTTTCGACCAGCGAAGTGAAGCTGGTGATGTCGGTGAAGATGGCGGCGACGTCGCGCCACTGGACCTCGATACCCTCACCCTCCTTGCTTGCCGCCAGGCGTTTGGCAAGCTCCGGCGAGAAGTGGCGGGACAATGCGGCGTGGGCCCGCTCGGCCTCTGCCTGGCGGCGCCGCACCTCGCGCAGCATCTCGATGTGGCGAAGGGTCTTCTCGATCGTAGCTTCGAGATCGGCGAAGTCGATCGGCTTGGTCAGAAAATCGAACGCGCCGCGGTTCATGGCGGTGCGGATGTTGCTCATGTCGCCATAGGCCGAGACGATAATGGTCGACTTCTTGTCCTCGGCTTCCTGCAGCTTCTGCAACAGCGACAATCCGTCCATCCGCGGCATGTTGATGTCGGAGACCACCATGTCGACATGCGGATTCTGCGCGAGCGACTCCAGCGCCTCCAGGCCGTCCCGCGCGAACATGATGACGACGACCCCGTCGCGTATCTGCCTGCGGAATTTTTGCAGGATCAGCGCCTCGAGGTCGGGCTCGTCATCGACGAAGAGGATGGTCGGGGTCATGCCGCCTGCTCGAGCCTGGTATCGATCTCCTGGCGCAATTGCGCAAAGTCGATCGGCTTGGTGAGAAGCTTCGCGGCGCCGCGCTCGATCGCGGTCCTGCGCGTCTCGGCATCGCCGTAGGCCGTGATCATGATGACCGGAACATGGGGATGATCGGCACGTACCTTGGGGAGCATGTCGAGCCCACTCATGCCGGGCATGTTGATGTCGGACAGAATCAGGATCAAAGAGGGATCGCGAACTTCGGCCGCGCGTCTGATCGCGTCGGGCGCCGACGGCGCGAACTCCATCTGGAATCGGCCCGCGCGCAAATCGCGACGGAACTGCTGCCGAAACAGCGCCTCGACGTCGGGCTCGTCGTCGACGACCAGGATGTAAACGTTCAAGTCCTGCCTCCGGATGTGCCGCCAGCCGCCATCGTGCGCGGCAGCGTGATGATGAATTCGGTGAATACACCGGGCGTGGTATTCACGTCGATCGTGCCGCCGTGCTGCTTCACGACGATGTCATGGCTCATGGACAAACCAAGCCCGGTCCCCTCGCCGGCCGGCTTGGTGGTGAAGAAGGGGTTGAACATCTTCTCCTTGACCTCCTGCGGAATGCCCGTTCCGTTGTCCCGGATCCGGATCTCGACGCTGGCGCCGAGATTTTTCGTCGATGCGCTCACGGTCGGCTCGAAGCCGGCAGCAGCGCTCTCCTTGCGCTTGGTCGCCGCATAGAAGCCGTTCGAAATCAGATTGAGGAAGACGCGGGTGATTTCCTGTGGATAGACATCGGCCATACCGGCAGCCGGATCGAAGTCGCGCGCGAGCGTCACGTTGAACGACGGCCTTTCGGCGCGCGCGCCATGATAGGCCAGATTGAGGCTCTCCTCCACGATCGCGTTGATGTCGGCGGGGCGATGCTCGCCGGAGCCTTCGCGCGAATGCAGCAGCATGTTCCTGACGATGGAATCGGCGCGCTTGCCATGCTGCACCACCTTGTCCAGGTTTCCACGCAGCATGCCGGTCAGCTCGCCCACCTCCTCCTTCGTCTTGTCGTCGAGAGACGCCGTTCGCAGGACCTCCTTGAGCTCGTCGATCAGCTCGGTCGAGACCGAGGAGAAATTGTTGACGAAGTTGAGCGGGTTCTTGATCTCGTGGGCGATGCCGGCCGTGAGCTGGCCGAGCGAGGCCAGCTTCTCGGTCTGGATCAGGCGCCCCTGGGCCGCACGCAGATCGTCGAGCGACTGCGACAGTTCTCTCGTGCGTTCCTGAACTTCGTCGAACAACCGCACATTTTCGATCGCAATCAGGGCCTGGTCCGCAAAGGTGGTCGCAAGATCGATCTGTTTCTCGCTGAAGGGATGCACGACATGCCGCGTCAGAACGAACACCCCGATGGGCGTCCCCTCTCGAAGCAGAGGAACACCTAGCATCGTACGCACATTGGAGCGTCTTCGTGCAGACGAAGGTGCGTACTCCGGATCGGCCTGCACATCCGGAACATGAACCGTCTTGCAATCCAGCAAGGTGCGTCCGACGACGCTTCCCCGCTCCGGCACCGAAGCAAATGTCCGAAGTTTGTTCTCCTGCTCCGCATCAAGGCCGCAGCTTGCTGCCAGATAAAAGACGCCATCGCGCGGACGAAAGATCGTTCCTTCGTCCGCGTCGCATAAGCGGGCCGCCGACCCGACCAGCGTGTCGAGCACGGTTTGCAGATCGAACGTCGAGCGGCTGATTACCTTCAGCACATCGGCGGTGGCGGTTTGCTGCTGTAGTGCTTCACGTAGTTCGGAGGTCCGTTGCTCGACCTTGCTTTCGAGGCCGGCATAGGATTCCTGCAGGCGCTCGCCCATGTGGTTGAACTGGTTCGCGAGTTCCTCCAGTTCGTCGCCGGTCTTGATCGAGATCCGCTGGGCGAAATCGCCGCCGCCGATGCGCATCGCTCCGCTCCGCAGCGCCTGGATCGGGCCGACCATGCGGCGCGCGAGGAATATTCCGGCCAGCACCGCGAAGATCGAAGCGGCAAGCAGCACGATGGCGAGCCGTTCCAGCGAAGCATAGAGCGTCGCATAGGCTTCCTCGACGGGCAGCTCGACGAACATGGTCCAGCCGAGCGGGCTGATCGGCGCGGACGCCGTCAGAACCTTCTGTCCCTGGATGTTGGTCGCTTCCTGCAAGGCGTCCGGCATGGCACCGCCGCCGGCGAGCGCCGCACGCACCTGCGCCAGGCCCGACAAGTCGGTGTTTCGCAAGACCAAGCTGATATCGGGATGCGCGATCAGGCGGCCCTCCGGGCCGACCACATAGGCATGTCCGTGCTCGCCGACCTTGATCTGGGACACGACGTCCCAGATCAGCTTGAGGTTCACCTCCGCGATACTGACGCCGGCGTCCTTCCTCGCGCCGGCCAGCGCCAGCGTCATGTAAGGCTCCGACTCGCGGCGGAAATACACCGGCCCGTAATAGACCTTGTGCGCAATCGCCTGGGTAAATTTCGGATCGTCCGACAGGTCGATGCCGCTGCCGATCGCATCCATCGCCAGCCGCGAGACACGAAGGCGCTCTCGGCCGGTCGAGTCGACCTGGGCGAGTTCGGTGATCGCAGGCACCTGGCGCAACAACCGCAGCGCGTCGAACCGGCGCGGCTCGATCGAGGCCTGGTCGCTTTTGTCGGGCTGATGGCTCACCGACCAGGGCAGTTGCGTGGTCCAGCCCAGCTGGCTCTCGATCTCTTTGACGAACTGGCTGATCTTCGCGGCGGCCGCCTCGGCCTGCTCGTGCTGGACCCGGATCAGCGCGGCCTTGTGCTCCCGGTAGTAGAAGAAGACCTCGAACAGCCCGTTGGCCAGCAGGGCGATGGCGACCACGGCCACGAACAGCGCGACATATTTGGTGAACAGCCGGGTCTTGATCCCAGGCCCCGCCTCGCCGGAGGCGACGCGGCCCTCGGCCGCACTCGGCAAGGTCCTCGTTTGCGGGGTATCGGGATGGACGGAAATGCTCATTCCCCCAAGCCTAGCAAGAACGCCGGAGCTTGTCTCTCGGTGCAGCGCACAAGGCTATTCAATGACCTCGTCGGCAATTGCCGGCATGGTGGGCGGAATTTCAAGCCCGGTCGCCTTCGCCGTCTTGAGATTGATCACCAGGGGATAGCGGGTCGGCACCTCGAAAGGCAGATCCCCCGGGGTCTGCCCCGTTGAAGATGCGGGCCACCAGCGCGCCGGCCCGCTCGGAGCATTCTTTAGGAGTCGGCGCCATACGACATCAGCCCGCCGTCGCGGGCGAACTCGTCGACTTCATAGATCGCCGGCGGCTTCTGCCGAAGCCTTGGGTCAGGTCGGGCGCAGCGCCTTGCCGTCGAGGTCGAGCTCGTTGACCTGCTTGTTGCGCTCGGAATCGGCCGCCGCACGATGGTCGGTCGCCAGCACGACATAAACGGCCGGCAGCACGAACAGGGTGAACAACGTCCCGATCGACATGCCGGCCACGACCACGAGTCCGATCGAGAAGCGGCTGGCCGCTCCTGCGCCCGATGCGGTCAGCAGCGGGATCAGGCCGGTGACCATCGCGGCCGTCGTCATCAGGATCGGCCGCAGACGGATACGGGCCGACATCTCGATGGCCGAGCGGCGGTCGAGCCGTTCGTTGACTTGGAGCTCGTTGGCGAACTCCACCATCAGAATGCCGTGCTTGGTGATCAGGCCGACCAGCGTGAGCAGACCGACCTGGGTGTAGATGTTCATGGTGGCCACGCCGAAGAACAGCGGGATCAGCGCGCCGACGATCGCCATCGGCACCGAGATCATGATCACGAACGGGTCGCGTAGGCTCTCGAACTGCGCCGCCAGCACCAGGAAGATGATGATCAGCGCGAAACCGAACGTGATCGCGAGCTGGTTGCCTTCCTGCACATACTGCCTGGAATCCGCGAGATAGTCGTGGCTGAAACCCTGCGGCAGCTTCTTGGCCTCACCTTCGAGGAAATCCACCGCAGCACCAACCGTCACACCGGGCATCGGCACGGCCGAGAACGTCGCCGAATTGAGCTGATTGTAGTGCGTCAGCGAGTTCGGGTCGGTCTTGGTCTTGATCGAAACCACGGTCGACAGCGGAAGCTGCTGCCCGGTGTTGGTCGTCACATAATAGTCGCCGAGCGATTCAGGCGAGAGGCGCTCGCGGCGCGGTACCTGCGGAATCACCTGGTACGAACGGCCCTGGAGATTGAAGCGGTTGATGTAGTTGCCGCCGAGCAGAACCGCGAGCGTGGAGCCGAGATTCTGCATGTTGATGCCGAGGTCCTGCGCCTTGGTGCGGTCGATCGTGACGTCGACATTCGGCTGGTTGTAGGCAAGGTCACTGTCGGAGACGATGAACATGCCGCTCTTGCGCGCGGCGTCCTTCAGCTTCTCCATCTGCTCGTAGACGGTCTGGAAGCCGGCGGTGGAGCTGATGACCATCTGTACAGGCAGACCGCCCGGCCCGCCCGGCAGCGGCGGCAGGTTGAATGCGAACGCCTGCACGCCCTCAATCTTGGAAAGTTCGGCCTGGACCAGCGGCTTCAGCGCGATCGACGAGCGCTTGCGCTCGTCCCACGGCTTGAGCAGCATGCCCGCGATGCCCCCCTGCGGACCGTTGATGCCGTTCAGCACGAAGCGCAGGTCGGTTTCGGGGAATTTCTGGAACTCCTTGTCGAGCTTGTCGCCGTAGAAATCGACATAATCGATGTTGGCGTATTTCGGCGCCTTGGTCACCGCGAACACGATGCCCTGGTCTTCCTCCGGCGCGAGCTCTTTCGAGGTGTGCATATAGAGGAAGCCGACGAGCCCGAGGATCGTGATCGCGAACAGGCCGGTGATGGCCTTGTAGTCGAGCGAGCGGTCGAGCCTGCGGCCGTACCATCGCGTGACCGCGCCAAACACCCTGTTCACCAGTTTGGCGAACCGGCCTTCTTCCGTGTTCTTCAGCAGCACCGAGCACATCATCGGGGACAGCGTCAGCGCGATCACGCCCGACACGATCACCGAGCCCGCGAGCGTGAAGGCGAATTCGCGGAACAGCGAACCAGTGAGGCCGCCGAGGAAGCCGATCGGGGCATACACCGCCGCGAGCGTGATGGTCATCGAGACGACGGGGCCGACGATCTCGCGCGCGCCTTGCAGCGAAGCCTGAACCGGTGTCTTCCCCTCCTCCAGATGGCGGTGGATGTTCTCCACCACCACGATGGCATCGTCGACCACGAGACCGATCGCGAGCACCATCGCAAGCAAGGTCAGCAGGTTGAAGCTGAAGCCCAACGCCAGCATCAGGGTACAGACGCCGATCATCGACAGCGGGATGGTGACGACAGGGATGATGACCGATCGCAGCGAGGCCAGAAACAGGAAGATCACCACGATCACGATGATGACGGCTTCACCCAGCGTCTTCTCCACCTCGTCGATCGAGGATTGGATGAACTTGGTCGAGTCGTAGGCGACCTTCATCTTCATCGACGGGGGCAGATTGCGCTCGAGCTCCGGGAACAGCGCCCGCACGCCCTTGACCAGCGTCAGCGGGTTACCCTGCGGCGTTGCCTGCACGCCGATGAAGATCGCATGCTCGCCGTTGAAGGCGACGCTCGCGTCCGTGCTCTGAGCCGCAAGCTCGACGGTGGCGATGTCCTCCATGCGCACGAAACCGCCGTCCTTGGCTTTGACGATCATCTTCTTGAACTGGTTGACGTCGGTCAGGCCCGTGTTCGTCGAGACATTCGAGACGATGAGATAGCCCTTGGTCTGCCCCGCGGCGGACTGGAAGTTGTTGGCGGTGATCGCGGAGGCAACGTCCGCCGGCGACACGTTGCGGCCGGCCATCTTCACCGGATCGAGCCAAAGCCGCATCGCAAAGGTCTGGCCGCCCAGGATGTCGGCCGACGCGACACCGTCGACGGTGGACAACACGGGCTGCACCACGCGCGTCAGATAGTCGGAGATTGCCGAGCCCGACAACTCGTCGGACGAGAAGCCCAGATACATCACGGCCGTGGTCTGGCCGGTTGTCTTGGTGACGATCGGGTCGTTGGATTCCTTCGGGATCAGGTATTTGACCGAGTTCGTCTTCGCCAGCACTTCCGTGAGCGCCTGGTTCGGATCGAAGTTCAGCTTGATGTAGACCTGGATCGTCGAGGTGCCGAGCACCGAGGACGAGGTGATGTAGTCCACGCCTTCGGCCGAGGCGACCGCCTGCTCGATCGGCGTCGTGATGAAGCCCTGGATCAGATCCGCGGACGCGCCGGGATAGACGGTCGTGATGTTGATGACCGTGTTCGACAGCTTCGGATATTGCCGGATCGGCAGCACCATCGCCGCGCGCAGGCCTATCAGCAGGATCAGCAGGCTGACAACGACCGACAGAACCGGGCGCTTGATGAAAATATCAGTAAAGGCCATCGCGGCGATCTCGATTTCTATGTCTCAAGAAACGTGATCCGACCTGGCCGGATCACGTGCGTGTCTTGTCAGTAACGCGGCGGCTGCGCCGGGATCGGGGGAGCAGGGTCCGTCGAAATCGCAACGGGGGCGCCCGATTGCAGCTTGAGCTGACCGACGGCGACGACCTTGTCGCCCGGCTTCAGGCCCTTGATGATCTCGACGCGGCCATCGACCCGGTTGCCGGTCTGCACGAAAGTGCGGACCGCGCTCAGGCTGGTCTTGCCGTCGTCACCCTTCTTCTCGGTGATCACGAACACCGAGTCGCCGTACAGCGTGTAGTCCACCGCCGTCTCCGGCACGGTGGTCACGGCCGGCTTGTCCGGCATTACCACCGTGGTGCTCACGAACATGCCCGGCTTCAGGATCTTCTCCGGGTTGGCGATGGTCGCCTGCACACGGATATTGCGGGTGTCGGTCGCGATCTGCGGCTCGATCGTGGTGATCTTGCCGTCGAAGGTGCGCCCCGGATAGGCGTCGACCTTCAGCCGGACCATTTGTCCGACCTTCAGGTTGGCCGAGTCCTTTTCCGTCACGGTGAAATTCGCCCATAGTTCCGAGAGATCGGTCAGCGAGACGATCGCTGTGCCGGCCGTGAGATATTGTCCAACCTCGACCTTGCGGACGCCGAGATCGCCGGAGAACGGCGCGCGCACCAGCTTCTGCGAGATCAGCGCTTCGGTCTTGGCGATGCCGGCCATCGCCTGGTCATAGGCGGCTTGCGCGGTATCGACGGTCGCCTGCGGACCGAACTGCCGCGCTGCCAGCTGCTTGGCGCGATCGAGCGAAAGCTGCGCGACCGTTGCCTGCGCCTTGTAGTTGGCGAGGTCGCCCTGGTCCGGTCCATCGAACAGCTGCACCAGCGGCGTCCCGGCCTCGACATGGGCACCCGGCTCGAACTTGATCTCGGTGACACGTCCGTTGACGTCGGCGCTGACGTCAACCTGGTGCACGGCAACGAGGCTGCCGACTGCAGTGAGCAGGTTCGGCACCACTTCGGACTTCGCCTCGGCCGCGCTAACCAGGGTCGGCGGCGGCTTGTTGTTGGCGAAGAACTGCTTGATCATCTGGCCCCGGAAATAATTGAACCAGACGAGACCGCCGACCAGCGCGCCGAGGAGCGTGCCGACGATGATGAACCAGAGCACCCGCCGGACCGGACGCTTGGGAGCCTTGCTGTCGATCGGTTCGCCCGAAATCTTGTGTTCGGCTACGATGTTCATTGTCATGCGCTTTCTGAAATCGCCGTCTTGTCCGCATCCGCGGCCTGATCGCGGCCCAAATGCGAAGCAATTGCGGCGTCGTTAAGTCCGATACCCCTCAGGAGAAACTCACAAAGCTGCCGTTCGAGTTCACCAGCATTGCCGTAAGCGAGGCAGGGCGCGGCCGGCAGCCTTGTCAGCGCAGCCGTCATCAACGTGTGATGCGCGAACCAGAACAGGTTGAGCGGATCGCCGCTGAATGGCCGCGCGTCCCCGGTGATCACTGCGCGTTCGAGCGAGGCGACGAAGACCGCTCCGATCAACGTCTCGATCTTGGCATACAGCAAACGCGCGAATTCGCCATCGTCCAGATGACTAGTGGCCATCAGTCGCAGGCGCTGGGCCTCTTCCTGGTCGGGACCTTCGGCGATCTGCACGAAATGCTCGACCATGCCGCGGATCAGCTCGACCAAGGTGGCCGTCGACGGCTCGCGCTCGAGCAGTTCGGTCAGCGCCGGGTCCGCCTCGCATTCGTCGCTGAGGATTTCGGCGTAAAGCGCGGCCTTGGACGGAAAATGCTTGAACAGCAGCGCTTCGGAAATGGCAGCGGCGGCCGCCACGCTCTTGGTCGTGGTGCCGTTATAGCCGTGTCGGGCAAAGCAGCGTTTCGCGGCACCGAGGATCAACTGACGCCTCAGGTCGCTCGTCATACGCAATGAGCTCATGTTAGTGAGTAAGCACTCACCCACGCAAAAGTCAAGCACTATGCTGCATCGCAACCTAAGTGCGTGAGAATCCAACGGAAATCGGTCACAGGTTACCGCGGCGGGGCACCCCAGGTAAGCCAAATCGACGGTCGGCGTCAGATCGGCTTGAAGCCGAGCTCGCCACGGATCTGATGGAGGTGACATCCCGGCTCGGCAAGATGCGCTCAACGCTGGCGCTGTCGATCGAACCCATCACCTGCCATGGATTGAGCGCGCCCCCATTCGCCGAGCGTGAGGAGCGGAAAGCGCAGGATCGGCATCAGCGACAGAGTACGATGCGATTGCCGACGCGGTCGACTTGCTAATCACCACATGTCTGTAGACGGTGGTCAGCAAAGCTCGAAAGGGCGAAACAGCATATCGGTGTCATCAGGTGAGTATGGCGCATGAACGCAGATGCGAACGAATTGGCGGCTAATTTCGATCTGGCCAAGCTGACGAGCGAATTCTACGACGATCCCTACCCGACCTATCGTGCACTGCGGGAGAACGACCCGGTCAAGCGGCTCGCGAGCGGCACCGTGTTCCTGACGCGCTACGACGACCTCGTCACCACCTACAAAAACACAAAGTCGTTCAGCTCGGACAAGAAGCGCGAGTTCGCGCCCAAATATGGCGACACCCCGCTCTACGAGCACCACACCACGAGCCTCGTCTTCAACGACCCGCCGGCGCACACCCGCGTGCGGCGCCTGATCATGGGCGCGCTGTCGCCGCGCGCGATCGCGGGCATGGAAGGCGACCTCGTCAAGCTGGTCGACGGATTGCTCGACGCCATCGCCGCCAAGGGCCATTGCGAGCTGATCGAGGATTTTGCCGCCTCGATCCCGATCGAGGTGATCGGCAATCTGCTCGACGTGCCCCATGACCAACGCGCGCCGCTGCGCGACTGGTCGCTGGCGATCCTTGGCGCGCTGGAGCCGGTCGTGTCAGCCGAGGCTGCCGCGCGCGGCAACAAGGCGGTGACGGATTTTCTCGCCTATCTCGAGACGCTGGTCGCGCGCCGGCGGCAGAAGCCGGGCAACCCTGATCGCGACGTGCTGACCCGCCTGATCCAGGGCGAGGAGAACGGCGAGCGGCTGACCGAGAAGGAACTGCTGCACAATTGCATCTTCCTGCTCAATGCCGGCCACGAGACCACGACCAATCTGATCGGCAACGGCCTCGTCGCGCTGCATCGCAATCCTGACGAGAAGCAACGGTTGATCGACAATCCGGATCTGATCAAAACTGCTGTCGAGGAGATCCTGCGCTACGAAAGCTCGAACCAGCTCGGCAACCGCATGACGACCGAACCGGTCGAGCTCGGCGGCGTCATGCTCGAAGCGGGCACGTCGGTGACGCTGTGCATTGGAGCTGCCAACCGCGACCCGGCGCAATTTCCCGACCCTGAACGCTTCGACGTCGCGCGCACGCCGAACCGGCATCTTGCGTTCGCGACCGGCGCACATCAATGCGCCGGCATGGCGCTGGCGCGGCTCGAAGGCGCGATCGCGATCTCGCGTTTCCTGGCGCGCTTCCCGAACTACGCCGTGAGCGGGCAGCCGGTGCGCGGCGGCCGGGTGCGGTTTCGCGGCTTCCTGAGCGTCCCCTGCTCGATCGGCTGAGGCGACATGACTATCGATCAATTGCGCTGACGCCGGGCTGATCCGGCCCTCACGGTGCCGACGGGGCTGCTGATGATCATCTTCGTGATCTTCGCGTTCCAGCTATCCGAGCTCGCGCTGGCGCTGCTGCTGGTCTGCGGCATCTTCGTGACCTCAGGCAGCCCGGTCGCGGTCATCGCGATGCTGGCCGCGCTCGGCATGAATCACGGCCGGGGCGATCCTGCGGATCAGATCGAAGCTCGACGAATATCGCCGGTCCGAAGACTTCCGGGCGGGCAGGCCGATACCCACATCAATTGAGTGCGGCCGGCGCAGTCGGTCAACACCGGCGCGCAGCAAGGAGTGAAGAAAGATGAGCGCGTCGGTCATTGATGTCCTCGCAACGGAAAGGCGCCTCGGCACCCACAATTACGAACCAATCGGGGTCGTCCTCTCGCGTGGCGAAGGTGTCTGGGTCTGGGATACCGAGGGCAACCGTTATCTCGATTGCCTCTCCGCCTATTCCGCAGTCAGCCAGGGCCACTGCCACCCCAAGATCCTGGCGGCGATGGTGGAGCAGGCACACCGGTTGACGCTCACCTCGCGCGCTTTCCACAACGACCAGCTCGCCCCCTTCTACGAGGAGATCGCGGCGCTGACCGGCTCCCACAAGGTGCTGCCGATGAACAGCGGCGCCGAGGCGGTCGAAAGCGCGATCAAGTCGGTCCGCAAATGGGGCTATCAGGTGAAAGGCGTCCCGGACGGCCAGGCCGAGATCGTCGTCTGCGCCAATAATTTCCACGGACGCACACTGGGTATCGTCGGCTTTTCGACCGACCCTGAGACCCGCAAGCACTTTGGGCCTTTCGCGCCGGGCTTCAAGATCATCCCGTTCGGCGACGCGGCCGCCCTCGCGGCGGCGATCACGCCAAACACCGTCGCCTTTCTGGTCGAGCCGATCCAGGGCGAGGTCGGTGTCATCATTCCCCCGGCCGGCTACTTTGCGAAGGTGCGGGAGCTCTGCACCACCAACAACGTGATGCTGGTGCTAGACGAGATCCAGACCGGGCTTGGCCGCACCGGCAAGCTGCTGGCCGAACAGCACGAGGGAATCGAGGCGGATGTGACGTTGCTCGGCAAGGCGCTATCGGGCGGCTTCTATCCCGTGTCGGCCGTGCTCTCGAACAACGAGGTGCTCGGCACGCTGAGGCCCGGGCAGCATGGCTCGACCTTCGGCGGCAACCCGCTTGCCTGCGCGGTGGCGCGCGCCGCCATGCGCGTGCTGGTCGAGGAAGGCATGATCGAGAACGCGGCCAGGCAGGGCGCACGCTTTCTGGAAGGCCTGAAAGACATCCGCGCCAACACGATCCGCGAGGTCCGCGGGCGTGGCTTGATGCTGGCGGTCGAGCTGCATCCCGAGGCCGGGCGCGCACGACGCTACTGCGAAGTGCTCCAGGCCAAGGGCATCCTCGCCAAGGATACCCATGAGCACACGATCCGCATCGCGCCGCCGCTGGTGATCACCAGCGACCAGGTCGACTGGGCGCTGGAGCATTTCGCAACGACGCTGACGCAGGATTTCTCGTGAGGCTGCTTGCGTCGGAACACCGCAGGGCGGCAGTCACGAACGAACGATTTCGCCACCTGCGCGTTTGATTCCTATGGGCTGACGCCACAAGCCACTTGCGCGCCATGACGAACCGCGTCAGCGCCAGCCATCGGCTCACGCATGCAGACTTCTTGGGCCATCTTCAGCAACCGCCGTGCGGTCGAATTCGCGATCAAGCAGCGCGGGAATACCGACGGCCGGGACGGCATCACTGAATAGGTAGCCTTGTCCTTCGGTGCAGCCATTGGCCAACAGATAGGCCAGTTGACCTGCGTCTTCGACGCCCTCGGCCGTGGTCGTCAAGCCAAATCCTTTTGCAAGGCCCAGGATGGCACGAACGATCACCCGGCTGTCGGTACTGTCGTCGAGATGCGACACGAAGCTGCGGTCTATCTTGATCTTGTCGAGGCGAAACGAAAGCAGCTGGCTGAGCGTCGCATAACCTGTTCCGAAATCATCGAGCGCGATGCGGACACCGGCTTGACGGAGTTCATCAATCACAGCCTTCGCAACCCCGGTCTTTTCCACGAACGCGCTCTCGGTAATTTCAATTTCCAGGCGGCTCGGACTGAGCCCGGTTTGCCCAAGGATCGATAAAATGCGCTGTCCAAGCGCGGGATCACGCAATTGAATGGGCGAAATATTGAAGGCAAGCATAAACGCCTCCGGCCACGCCTTGGCATCGAAACAGGCGCGGCGAAAAAGCTGATCTCCAAGCGCGTTGATGAGGCCCGTTTCCTCTGCAATCGGAATGAACACGTCGGGTGGAACACGCCCCAACGTCCTGTTTTCCCAGCGCGCGAGGGCCTCGAACCCGATGATGCAATTCCCTTTGAGCGAAACCAGCGGCTGGTAGTGCGGTTCGATGATATCCGCCGTGATGGCGCTGCGAAGCTCTCGCTCGATCTGGATGCGGCGCTCGACATGCATGTCCATCTCTGGCTCGAAAAAGCGAACACACGGCCTGCCATCGCCTTGTGCGCGATAAAGTGCACGATCTGCGCGCCGGACCAATTCGCGGAGATTGACGCCGTTGATCGGAGCGATGGCGATGCCAATTGCAACCCCAAGCTCGGCTGCCCCGGTCTCGACCGCGAAAGTGTCGGCGGCCGACGCCACAATACGGCGCGCCAGATTGGTGGGAACGTCTAGGGAGCTGATGTCTGGCAGGACAATCCCGAATTCGTCGTCCCCAATCCTCGCCAGCACGCCATCCTTGCGCAAGATGCCAGCGACCCTGTTGGCAAATTCGCATAGTGCCTTGTCCCCCCCTGCGTGGCCATGCGTGTCCTTGATCCTCTTGAAGCCATCAAGGCCAAGCATCAGAACGGCCACCTGGTGCGTGTCGCTGGCGAGGGCAAGGCACGCGTCAAGTTTTTCGTCAAACAGGCGACGGTTAGGCAGGCCGGTCAACGGATCGTGTCGCGCCAGATCGCGCGCCTCTCCTTCAGCAATGGTTCGTGCCTTGGTTTCGCAGACGAGCTCGCGATAGCGGCGAACACTGAAGATCGTCAGCGCAAGGCTCAGGAAGAACGCGACGAATATGATGAAAACGATGTCGTCGGGTGCCGAATCCGCATAGCCCTGTCCTAGCTGAAACAGACGAGGACCAAGCTCATAGACATGCGCCAAGATCGAAGCGAGAACGACGCCCCCAAAGAGAGCAATGAAATCCCTTGCGGCGGAACTACGCCAATCGAACCAAGCGGCGTGCAGTACGCGCGATCGTGGCGTTGAGTTCATCACAGTCGAACCTTTGCTGACGCCGGCTGTTCCAGTGATGTTCTTACAGGTAGCATGGATCGCAGCTTAATACCACATGTTGTACGCTCGTGCGCCGATCGTAGGAACTCGATCAACGCTTCGCAAACCGCGACGGTAAGCGCTTCGTCCGGCAAAAGCGGTTTGCGATCACCCGGCCGGTTCGGACATCGTTAACGCGGCCAAAGCCACGAGGTGCGCCCGTCAAGGTGGATCCATGACTTTGAGGTCGCGCGAGTGGCAAGAGCGAACGGACGGGAGAGCATCGCGAGCTGTCCCGAACGGCTTCCACCGGCCTCTGATCGGCAGGTGGACGTGATCTGACGCCTCCATCGGCACGCCTCAACCACGAGGCCGTGCCACCGGTGATCGCTCGCCGATCCTCCCGTAGAGGTTGTAAATCCTTGGAGTTGATGGGCAAGGCGTGTTAACGTTGTTGCCATAAATCTTCCTCGACCGGCTGTGCGACTCCCGAAAATCGTCCCGGTTTGACCGCGCTCTCGCGGCCGGCGAGCCACCGACAGTCCATCAAACGACTGCAGGTATCATCATGGGAGACGGTAGATGCATATGAGCACCGATCTTGCGGTATCCGAGCCGCCCAACGCGCTCCGGCTGGTCACACAGGCGTATACGAGCCTTCTCCTCATCGCCTTCGCCCTGATGCCTGCCCTGTTCATCGCCTACCTCTATTTCCAGCAGGATCCCACGCTAAAATTCGAAAATCACCTGTTCCACGAATTCGCGATTGCCGTCGCCACCCTCGAAGGGCTGTTCGTCACCTATGTGACATGGCGTTGCTACCGGTCTTCAGGCGAACCTCTGTTGCGTTGGATGACCCTGGGTTTTCTCGGCTTCGTGCTGATCTACGCGCCGCACGGCGCCTTCACCGGGCTGGCACACCGAAATATATGGCTGTTTCTGCTCTATGGACCGGCGTCGCGTCTCGCGATGTCGATCCTGCTCTTCGTTGGGCTGCTCAGCTACAACCAGCCGTCAGACAAGGTCGAGAAGCGTTCGGATGCGCGCGCATGGCTGATCTGGATTGGCCTGTTCCTGACGATGGACATAGCCGTCGCTTTGATCGCCTATTCCCCCTTTGCCGGACACCCGGTGGTCCGCTTGTCCATGGAGGGCGGCGCACTGGTGTTCAGCGCGCTGAACGTCGCGGTCATGCTCATGCGACGGATTCACTCGCCGCTCATGCTCATTTTCGGCATTTCGGTCGCGTGGTTTGCGCTATCGTCGCTCGCGTTCATTCTGGCGGCGCCGTGGAATCACATGTGGTGGCTCGCCCACGCGATCTTTGCTGGCGGCTTCTTCCTGCTCAGCTATGGCGTTGTCCAGGCTTTCCGAACGACGCAATCATTCGCGACCATCTATAGCCAGGAAGAAATGGCAGCCCGCCTGGCCGCGTCGATGGCAGACACTCAAAGGGCACTACAGCAGGTCCAGCTGAGCAATCAAAGGCTGGAACGCCTCGCTGCCACCGACCCGCTGACCGGTGCCGGAAATCGGCGCCACTTCATCGAACATATCGGCGCCGAGATCGCGCGAGCCGAGCGAAGCGGTGCTCCACTATCCCTGCTGTCGCTCGACATCGACCATTTCAAGGACATCAATGACTCACGTGGTCACAGCGTCGGCGATGAGGTCCTCCGCGTATTCGTGCGCAAGTGTCTGGAGGCGATCCGCCCTTACGACTCTGTCGCGCGCGTGGGCGGTGAAGAGTTCATGGTGTTGCTGCCGGGGGCGACCCTCGACACGGCTTGCGCTGTGGCGGAGCGCCTTCGATCGGCCATTGAAAGCACTGCATTCGACGTCGGAGCCCAACCGTCGGTCGGCGTCACCATCAGTGTTGGGGTGTCGGAGCTCGGGCGCGATGGAGACACGGTTGACGGATTCCTGAGCGTCGCCGATCAGCGGCTCTATCGCGCCAAACATGAAGGTCGCAATCGTGTGATTGCCGCGTAGGTGCCATCTACAGAGGGCGAACCATTCCGGTTTAAGTCGGCCAGCGACGGCATCTCCGACGGATCGGCCGTGGAACTGGTCGAACGGGCCTTGTGGTTCGAGACGGCGCGCCGCCGCTGGTGATCACCAGCGACCAGGTCGACTGGGCCCTGGAGCATTTCGCAACGACGCTGACGCAGGATGTCTCGTGAGACTGCCTGCGTCGGAAGATCGCAGGGCGACAATCAACAACGAACCAATCCCCCATCCGCGCGTTGAAAGTCGTGGGCGATTACGAGCTGGGAGCGACAATCATGCTTCCGCGTGGCGTTTGCCTTTCGGTGTTTTTGGTCGGTGCTTCGATGGTCGCGGCGAGCGTCAGCGCGTCCGCCCAGGACCACCATGGAAGGGGCGGACCGCCGGCACCGGCTGCACGTCCAGCCGCGCCACCTGCAATGGCTCGTCCGGCGGCGCCGCCAGCCATGGCCCGTCCCGCCGCGCCGGCGTTCCATCCACCGGCGATGGCGCCGCATCCGGCGCCGCACTTCGCCGCACCGCCACCGCGTCCGACCCCACACTTTGCTGCACCGCCGCCGCGGGCTGCCCCGCACTTCGCGGCGCCTCGGCCTGAATTCCATCGGGCGCCGGCAGCGCCGCAACGTCCGGCCATGGCCCCGCGACCGGCGCCGCATATCGCCGCCCACTCGCGCCCAAGCGCGCCACCCGCCGTGAGCGCGCGGCCGTCGCGACAGGAGCAGACGGAACAGCGCGCGCAACAGCATCAGCAGCAGATCCAGCAGCGACAGCAAATCGCGCAGCAGCGGCAGCGCGAGCTGCTCACACGCCAAAGCGCGGAACGGCAGGGCCGTATCGACCGGATGCAACAGCGCGTGCAGCAATTGCAATCGCAGAAGCCGGAAGGCGCGCGGGCGCAACGTGCACAGGAGCGGACACTGCAGACGCAGAACCGCCTGCTCAAGCGCGAGCAGAGCATGCAACAGCGCGATCAGGCGCGGTTGCAGCGGCTGGGACCTGAGCCCGCCACAGTTGGGCGAGCCGGCGCTTCCGCGGCTGCGCAGGCGGCCGAGCGCGGGCGATTTGCCGAGCCGCTCCGTCAGCAGGCGAATGCACAAACGCAGGCGGCGCTCACCACCCGCGAGAACGGCTGGGCTCCTCGGGACGCCTGGCGACACCGCCACCCCGCGGTGTTCGTGGCGTGGCTCGGGCCCGTGTTCTGGCCTTACGCCTATTCCGACATTTTCGACTACACGTTCTGGTCCTATGCTTACGAGCCTGACTACTGGGCATACGCATATGACGACTTCGTCGATACCGTGTTCTGGGGTGGCGACAGCCCCTATTCCGCCTATGCCAGAATGCCCCCCTATGACTATCCGCAAGCCGGCGGCTCGCGCGCGCGCCAGCGGGCCCAAGTGAGCCCGCAAACGCTACAGCAGATGTGTGGCACCCCGGACAAGGGCGTCACCGCCTGGCCGCTTGCCGATATCGAGAGGGCTGTGCAGCCGACGCCGGAGCAACGCGCGCTGCTCGACGAATTGAAGGCGGCGGCGGCCAAGGCAGCCGACGTATTCAAGAACTCCTGTTCAGAGACCTATGCGTTGACGCCGCCTGGCCGGTTGCGGGCCATGATGAACCGCATCAGCGCGACGCTGGAAGCGGTCAAGATCGTGCGACCGGCACTGGAGAATTTCTACAACTCGCTCAGCGACGAGCAGCAGGCCCGCTTCAACGCGCTCGGCCCCAATGTCGGCGACCGCGCGCAGCAGCAGCAAGCCGGCGCCGAGACCTGTAGCGATCCGAAATCCGGCCTGACCCAGTTGCCGATCCAACGGATCGAGGCTGTGCTCCATCCGTCCGGAAAGCAGAAGGACGCGCTCGACCGCCTCAGTGAAGCGACAGCGAAGGGCGTTGAGGGCCTGCAGGCGGCTTGCCCTAACGATAGACCGCTGACGCCTGTCGGGCGGCTCGAAGCGATGCAGCACCGGCTCGAGGCCATGCTGACGGCCGCCAACCTGGTCGAGCCCGCGCTGGACGAGTTCTATGCGACGCTGAGCAGCGAACAGAAGGCGCGCTTCAACACGCTGCAACAGGTCGCAGGCCCGTGAGGGCAGCGCCGCATTCTCGCGCAGCTCATGCCGGCCTCATGCGGCGGGATTCGTCTCCCCTCGAGCGTCACTCGCGTCTGTGATCGCTCGAGGCCCTTCTATCTCATTCGAGCCAGAGGCGTTGCACTGTTCGAAGTGAGCAGACAACTCAAGCTCAGCCAGATGATCCCAGTATTCTGCTTCTGCGAGCAGCTTCCATTTGTTCATGCTGTTGTACGCGGCCTGTTGCCGGCACAATGAGCCCATCGCACGCAACCGTTGCACTGTTTCCACTGCGAACCTCCCTTTGCGCTTGCTCGTGAACAAGCGCATTCGTGTTCTCGCAGTTTCGCAGGTCGGATCGACGACTGATAGTCCGATGTTTGCCGGTGAATCGATGATAGCGCAATCGTCTGACTTTTCAGAAAATGCCGGTCCGGAAAGGGCGTTGGATGGAAGCTGAACCGGACCCGGGCTGACAAGCCGATCGCAACAATGGCCCCGACGATTGCACGTCGGGGCCATTCAAGATCAACAGGCTCGGGTACATCCGCCGCGGCTGCTGATCGTTGACGCCTCTGATCACTACACCCAATCATATCGGGATGATGATATTCCTCCTGAAAGCTGATGACTGTCCACCTCATCATTGGTGGTACTCCAACCGGTTCGCTGCACCGCCAGCGTTCCGATCCGCCGGAGCAGTTCGCCACGAGGCGGACACAGGATTTCTCCTGAAGCTGTCCGGAAGATCGCAATGCCGGCCGCAGCCAACCAACGTCGGCTCTCAGCGCGTGTGTATCTCGCCGGTGCGTAGCTCAGGGACGAACGCGGATGATCGTCTTCCCTTTGCGTCGCTCGGTCGGGTTTGAAGCGGCGACGGCATCGCTGAGGGCGAGACGTTGCCGATGTTTGTCCGCAGTCGTTCGTCCCGCAACCGCTGGACGATCTCACACAGTTGGGCACGATCGGACTCGACGACGAAGTCCATCGCGAGACCTCATGTGGGCGATCTCGTCCAGCTAGACACGCCCCGCACCCGCATACCATGATAACAGACGTCGCCTCGCATGTCGCTGATCGCAAGCCCGCGACGGCAGTGCGCGGGGAATCTAAACCACCGTCCTGTGTCGCTCGATACAGGTGCGCAGCACCTCATCCATCGGCTTGCTCCACCAGTCATTCGAAAAGATTTCGATCTCCGAATAGCCGGCAAAGCCCTGCGCCTCGACCGCGGCGCGCACCGACTTGATGTCGATGACGCCGTCGCCCATCATGCCCCGGTCGTTGAGGATGTCCTTGGTCGGCACCAGCCAGTCGCAGACATGGAACGCGAGCAAGCGGTCCTTGCTGACGCGCGCGATCTGGCCGATCAGCTCCGGATCCCACCAGATATGATAGACGTCGAGCGCGACGCCGAGCATACCGGTGCGATCAGGGTCGAGCCGGTCGCAGATGTCGAGCGCCTGCTTCGTGGTGTTCACGCAAGCGCGGTCAGCGGCGTAAGCCGGATGCAGCGGCTCGATCGCCAGCGGCAGATTGGCCTGCTTGGCATAGTCGAGCATCTCGGCGAGTGCTTCCTCGACCTGCCCACGCGCGGCCAAAATATCCTTCGACGCCTCGCTGCCCGGGCGTGAATATTGCGGCAGGCCGCCGACCACGACCACAATGCAGGGCGCGCCCAGCGCCTTGGCTTCATCGACGCAGCGCCTGTTGTCGTCGCGCACTTCCGTGCGGCGCGAGGCGTCCGAGGTAAGCATGCCGCCGCGGCAATAGCCCGAGAGATCGAGGCCCGCATCACGCACGGCGCGCGCGGCACGCTCCAGACCGACGGCGGCCACCTGGTCGCGCCAGGGATCGATGGCGCGGATGCCGTGATGTGCGCAGGCATCGATGATCTCGACGAGATCTCCCTGCTTGCGGACTGTCGCCGTATTCAGAGAAAGCCAGCGATGGTCGGACGAAAAATCGCGCATCAGGATTCGACACCGTGGCTGGCGAGCACGGTCTTCATCCGCTGCGTCGCGAGGTCAGGATTGGCGAGCAGGCCGGCCTTGTCGGCGAGGCGAAACAGTTCGGCCAGATGCAGCGTGGAGCGCGTGCTCTCCTGTCCCCCGACCATGGTGAAGTGATCCTGGTGGCCATTGAGATACGCCATGAAGACGACGCCGGTCTTGTAGAAGCGCGTCGGCGCCTTGAAGATGTGACGCGACAGCGGCACCGTCGGCCCCAGCACGTCGTGGAAACCTGCCTCGTCGCCGGCCGCCAGCCGCGACATTGCGTAGGACGCCGCCGGCGCGATCGCATCGAAGATGCCGAGCAGCGCATGCGAAAAGCCTTCGGTGTCGCCCGCGATCAGCTCCGCGTAATTGAAGTCGTCGCCCGTGTACATCTTGATGCGGTTGTCGAGGCGACGGCGCATGTCGATCTCGCGCTGCTTGTCGAGCAGCGAGACTTTTACGCCATCGACCTTGGCGGCATTGCCGTTGATGATGGCCACAGCCGTGTCCATCGCCTTGTCGAGATCGTTGGTGCCCCAATAACCGGTCAGCGCGGGATCGAACATGTCGCCAAGCCAGTGGATGATCACGGGTTCGCGAACCTGCGACAGCACACGGTCATAGACTCTTGCGTAGTCGTCAGCGCTGCGGCCGAGCTTTGCGAGCGCACGCGACGCCATCAGGATGATGCGCCCGCCGACCTTCTCGACTGCCGAAACCTGCTCTTCATAGGCGCGGATCACATCGTCGAGGCTCCTGGCGTCCTCGACTGCGAGATGATCCGTACCGGCACCGGAGAACACCAGCGCGTTGCGGCGTTTCGCGGCGCCGACCGAACGCGTGATCAGCTCCAGCGAGGTCGGCCAGTCCAGTCCCATGCCACGCTGCGCGGTGTCCATGGCTTCGGCAACGCCGAGGCCGAGGTCCCAGACGTGCTCGCGGAAGGCAATCGTCTTGTCCCAGTCGACGGCGACCGACAGCCAGGGATCGTTGTCCGCCAAGGGATCGGCCACCGTATGCACGGCCGAGAAAGCGATGCGGTTCAGCGGGCCCTCGAGCTTTGCGGGAAAAGTGCGCGAGGCAGCGAGCCGATAGGTCTCGATCGAGCGATCGGGCTTGGGTAGTTTCAACGACAAGGATGACATCGGCAATACGGGTTTGTTCATGATTTCCGACCTTTCCGCGTCATTGCGAGCGAAGCGAAGCAATCCAGAATGTCTCGGCTTCGTCGCTTCGCTCCTCGCAATGACGGCTCAATGGACATTGGACTCCGTCGGCCTCACGCCTTGATCGGCGCGACGTCGATCCAGCGCCGCTCCTTCCAGCTCTTCAGCGCGCATTCGGCGAGTTGCACGCCCTTGGCGCCTTCGAGCAGCGAGAACTTGTAGGGCGCGTCCTCGTAGACGTTGCGGATGAACATCTCCCACTGCTCCTTGAAGCCGTTCTCGTAGGTGACGTTATCGGGCAACTTCTGCCAGTCGCCGTAGAAATCGTGCAGCCGCTTCTCGTCGGGATTCCAGACCGGCCTCGGGGTGGCCTGCCGCGCCTGGATCATGCAGTCGGTAAGGCCCGCGACGGCCGAGCCGTGGGTGCCGTCGACCTGGAAGGTGACGAGGTCGTCGCGATAGACGCGCGTGACCCAGGACATGTTGATGTGAGCGATGACGCCGCCCTCGAGCTGGAACGTCGCGTAGGCGGAATCGTCTGCGGTCGCCTTGTACGCCTTGCCCTGCTCGTCGTAGCGCTCGGGAATGTCGGTGTTGCCGATGCAGACCACGCTCTGGACGTTGCCGAAGAGATTGTCGAGCACGTAGCGCCAGTGGCAGACCATGTCGAGGATGATGCCGCCACCGTCCTCGCTGCGGTAGTTCCAGGACGGCCGCTGCGCCTCCTGCCAACCGCCTTCGAACACCCAATAGCCGAACTCGCCTCGCACCGAGAGGATGCGGCCGAAGAAGCCACTATCGCGCAGGAAAGCGATCTTCTTCAGCCCCGGCAGGAACAGCTTGTCCTGCACGGTGCCGTGCTTGACGCCCTTGGCATTGGCGAGCTTGACGACTTCGAGCGCCTCCTCGAAGCTGGTCGCAATCGGCTTCTCGCAATACACGTGCTTGCCGGCATTGATCGCCTGGGTCAGCAGGCCGGGCCGCGCCTGGGTGGTCGCGGCGTCGAAGAACATGGTGTCGTTCTTGTCGGCAAGCGCGGCATCGAGATCGGTGGTCCAGCGCGTGATGTTGTAGCGCTTGGCGAGCACCTCGACCTTCTCGGCGCTGCGGCCGACCAGGATCGGATCGGGCATGACGCGGTCGCCGTTCTTCAGGCGGACGCCGCCCTGGTCGCGGATCGCGACGATGGAGCGGATCAGATGCTGGTTGAGCCCCATGCGGCCGGTGACGCCGTTCATGATGAGGCCGAGGCGTTGGGTGGTCATGCCGGATACTCCTGAAGTGATCTTGGCTGTTCGAGCGAGCGGAGCGCCGACCAGTCCGGATGGACCGACGTCGCAAAGCCCGCAGCATGAAGCGATCCCGTCAGGAGATCGCCGTCATGAATGGAAAGCCGGATGCCCTGCCCGGCATCGGCGTAGAGATCGGGATGCGCAGCTGCGAAGGCCCGCGCTTCGGCGAGAGGCGCGCCGCCAAAGCCGTCGACATAGTGATGGCCGTTGCGCTCGGCATGGGTGACACCGATGAATGCGCCGAGCGCGAGATCCTGCTGCACGGCAAGCCCAGCCTGGCAGGTCAGGTCCTCACCGGTCACGAAGAACTTCTCTCCGCTCGCGCTCCATTTCGCTCCGCGCGTCGCGTTGACGATGGACTTGTAGAGCCCCTTGCAGGATTTCGAGGAGATGCCGCGATAGCCGAGCGCGCGCGCCACGGGGAAGGCATCATAGGAATCGTCGGCTTCGTCGATGATGAATCCCCGCGCGCCGAGCGAGCCGAGCGGCGCTTGCCTGATAATATCGCGCGGCATCGGCTGTTCGACATAGAGCAGCCTCGATGCGATCGACCGCAATGCAGGTTCGCGATCGAGCCGCTCGATCAGCGCCTGCAGCGCGGCAAGGTCCGCATATTGCTCATTGGCATCGAGCGACACCTTAAAGTCGCGACCAAGCGTATCGAGCTCTTTGCCGATGCGCGCCAGCCGCGCCGCATCGGCGGCGGGATGACCCGACAGCTTCAGCTTGAAGTAATTCGCGCCGGCGTTCACGTCTCCGTCGGCGACGCCGCCCTCGCCTTCGATGGCATCATCGAGACCGACGGTATGCCTGATCGCAACGCGGGGCAGCGGCTTGCGGCCGGAGAGAAATGTCGTGAGATCCGCGTCCATCAGATCGGGCGAGAGCCGCGCATCGATGCCGGCGATATTGCCGGCCATTCCGTCGAAGAAATTGGTCTCGGCAGCCCGCAGCAGCGCATCAAGGATCGCCTTGTCGATTTCTGCCGGACCAAAGGCCGCCGCAAGCGGCGGAATGTTGTTCTTGGCACAGGCCGCGACCTGCGCGCCAATGCATTCGGCGTGCAGATCGAACGCCGTCAGGAATCCCGCCTGCGCCTGATAAAGCCCACGCGCGATCTCCAGCGATCGGCGCAAGCCGTCGACGGTCTGCGCCGGCGACAGCTCCGGCCGCTTGTCAAACCATTTCGGCACCAGCAGCTCTGCGCTGGCGCCGACCGAAATTCCTCTTTCCTCGACCTCGATCTCGACCCGCACGAACAGCTGCGGCGTCGCGTTGATCGTGATCGCGCCGAAGCGGAATGGCCGCGCGAAATGCACGGGACGTTCGAAGAAGGCGATGTCTCGCAGCTTCAGGCGCGGGGGCATGGTGTTAGTCGGCTCCCGAGACGGGGCTCAGGCGGCAGTGCACCTCTCCCGCTTGCGGGAGAGGTCGGCACGAAGTGCCGGGTGAGGGTTTTATCCTCTTGGGGAGTCTTGCCAGCGGAGACACCCTCTCCCCGGCCCTCCCCCGCAAGCGGGGGAGGGAGCGCACCGTTCGGGCGGTTGCGATGACAGGGCATCCCATCGAGCCTAATCCAATGCACCCTGCGAGAAGAAATGCTTGCGGATGCGTTGCACGAGCTCGGTGAAAACAGGGTCCGCCATGACGTCGAGCGAGCGCGGGCGCGGCAGCGGCACGTCGTAGATCGCGGCGATTGCACCGGGCCGCTCGGTCATGACAAGCACACGGTCGGCGAGGAACACGGCTTCGGGAATCGAATGCGTGATCAAGAGCACGGTCTTCCTGGTCTCCCGCTGGATCCGCATCAGCTCGACGTTCATGCGCTCGCGCGTCAGCGCGTCGAGCGCGCCGAACGGCTCGTCCATCAGCATGATCCTGGGATCGTGCACCAGCGCACGGCAGATCGAGGCCCGCTGCTGCATGCCGCCGGAAAGTTGCCAGGGCAGCTTCTTCTCGAACCCTTCCAGCCCGACCATCTTCAACAGCGCCTTGGCGCGCGGGAGATATTCGTCGCGGGCGAGGCGCTTCATGTCGATCGGAAGCATCACGTTGGACAGGATGTTGCGCCAGGGCAGCAGCAGCGCGTTCTGGAAGACGATACCGACATTGCCGTGCGGCTTCGTTACGGTCTCGCCTTCGACCAGCACTTCGCCTGATGTCGGCGGCAGCAGTCCGGAGATCAGCTTGAGCAGCGTGGACTTGCCGCAGCCCGATGGACCGACCACGACGAAGAACTCGCCGTCATTGATGTGGAAGTCGAGCGGCCGCAGCGACGGCACGTCGCCGTCGCGCGTCCGGTAGGTCTTCGACACGCCTGACAGGGTTATGCCCGACGCATCGCCGGCCCGATCGCTCACCAGTCTCAGGTGCGCGGCGGGCTGCACGGCGTCACCTGCCAACTTGATCGCTGAGGTCATTCAGTCCACTCGGCAATTTGAGCCGTCATTCCGGGGCGCCCGAAGGGTGAACCCGGAATCTCGAGATTCCGGGTCTGGTCCTTCGGATCATCCCGGAATGACGGGGGTTGTTGCTTCACGACCCACTCTTCGGCAGGTAATCGTTGGTGTAGAAGGCCTTCGGGTTCTCCTTGGCCTTGGCGTCGAGCCCGCCATATTCGACCATCAGGTTGACCGAGTCCGTCATGTTCTGGTCGGTGACCTGGAACGGCCGCTTGTCCTTGGTCTCAGGCGTCCGGTACAGCGGAATGGTCAGCTCAAAGCCTTGGGTCAGCGTGTCGATCTTGCCGCCCTTGGGGTTGGCATCCAGGATCGACTGCGCGGCCGCCTTCGGCTCCTTCTCGGCGGCTTCGACCGCCTTTGTCGTCGCCGACATGAAACGGCGGACGAGATCGGCATGAGCCTTCACGTAGTCGGTGTTGGCGATGATGCCCGAGGAGACCATGTTGATGCCGTAATCGGCGAATTTGATCGGATAGACGTCTTTGCCGGTGGCGTCCTTGATCTTCATCGATTGGTCCATGACATAGCCGAGCAAGAGATCAGCCTGGCCGTTGATCACGGCGTTGAGCTTGGTCTGGCCGTCGCCGGCAACGGTCTTGAAATCGCTTTCCTTGAGACCTGTCTTCTTCAGGAACAGCGGCCAGATCTGGGTCATGGAATCGGCCGGCGTGATCGCGACCGTCTTGCCCTTGATGTCTTCCGGCTTTCGGATGTTCTTGTCGGCAAAACCCATCACGGACATCGGCGAGGTCTGGAGCAGCACGCCGGTCGCAATCACCGGCGCGCCCTTGATCGCGGCACGCATCATGGTGGGAACGTCGACATAGCCGAAATCGGCGGTTTTGGCGGCGACGGCCTGCGTGGTCGCGGCCGAGCCGCGGCCTTCCTGGATCTCCAGGTCGATGCCCTCGGCGGCATAAATGCCCTTGGCCTTGCCGTAATAGAACGGCGCATGCTCGCCATAGACGTACCAGTTGAGCATCAGCACGACCTTGTCGGCCGCCTGCGCCGGCGAAACTGCAAACGCCATCAGCGCCACAGATGCAGCCCCAATCCATCGCTTCATCGTCACTCTCCCTGTTGTTGTTTCGGCCATTGGTGGCCGTTGCTTGATCTATTGTTTGAGCATGATCTGATCGGAAAACCGCTTCACACTTTTCCGGATCATGCTCTACGATGCGAAAATCACGTCCTCGCGCTGGCTGACATGCCAGGGAATCACCAGCTTCTCGACGCGGTCGACGACCCAGAACAGGATGACGCCGAGCAGCGCGAGGATGACGAGCGCTGCGAACATCGTCGGCAGGTCGAACGTGCCAATCGAGCGCTGCATCACATAGCCAATGCCGGAATTGGAACCGACGAACTCGCCGACGACGGCGCCGACCACGGCGAGGGTCACCGAGACCTTGAGGCCGGAGAAGATCGCCGGCAGCGCATGCGGAAGATTCACCGCGCAAAACACCTGGAAGCGGCTGCCCTGCATGGCGCGGGCGAGATCGACCATGTCAGGATCGACCGACTTGAAACCCTGCACGGCGGAGACCACGACGGGAAAGAAGCCGAGGAGGAATGCCGAGATGACTTTCGGCAGGATGCCAAAGCCGAACCAGACCACGAACAGCGGCGCGATCGCGATCTTGGGCACGGATTGGGAGAACACCAGCAGCGGATAGACATAGCTCTCCACCGTCTTCGAGCCCGCGATCAGCATCGCCACGGGAATGCCGAACACCGCGGAGAGCGCGAAGCCCCAGATGGTCGCGTAAGTCGTCGGCCAGGACTGGCGCAGCAATTCCGGCCAATCATCGCGCAGCACGGCGAGGACATCGGCCGGCGCCGGGATCTGATAGGCGGGGATCTTGAACAGCCGGATCGAGAGATCCCAGGCGATGACGATGAACACCAGGAACAACAACGGCCGCACCCAGGCCGCATTCAGCATCTTGGACACTGCACCTTGCGGCTTCAGCTCAGCCACGCCTCACTCCCGGAAGTCTTCTTTGTTCGGGGGAGAAATTAACCCGTTGGGTAAATACTGTCCAGAGCTTTCCCTGTGACGTTTTGTGCCGGTTCCGGGGCCGGTCGGTGGCGGGACAGACGCCTCCCGGAAAGTTTCTGGATTGCTCCGCTGCGCTGGCAATGACGGAGGAAAATGCGGCGAGGAAACTACGCCGTCTGCGCGACCGCAGCGCGCGACTTTGGTGCCTTGGCGATCTCGAACAACGCGGCCGACTGCCCCGTCAGCGCAGCCAGCACGAGGCCGACCATGTGCGCGAGACGTTCGTCCTTGGCGTCCTTGGCGAGCAGGTCACGGCCGAAGATCACGCTTAAGGTCGCCGAGTTCGAGAGATAGAAGAAGCAGAGACCCGCGATCGAGATGTAGAGCTGCACCGGATCGACCGCGACCTGGAAATCGCCGCTGTCGACGCCGCGCCTCACCACGGTGCGGATCATCTCGACGAACGGCGAGTGCATCGACTTGACCTTGGTCGAGCGCTTCAGGTGCTTTGCCCGCGCGAGGTTCTCGGTCTGGAGCAGCGACAGGAATTCCGGGTTGCGCAGGAAGTAACCCCAGGTGAATTCGATCAGCCGCTTGATCGCTTCGGGCGGATCGAGATGTTCGAGATCGAGTCCCCGCTCCTCGCTGCGGATCTTGTCATAGGCGCCTTCCAGCACCGCGAGGTAGAGGTCGTCCTTGTTGCCGACATGGTAGTACAGCATGCGCTTGTTGGCGCCGGCATTCGCCGCGATGCGGTCGACGCGGGCACCGGCGAGCCCGTGAGCGGAAAACTCCTGCTTGGCAGCCTCGAGAATGCGCAGCCGCATCCCCTCGGGGTCGCGCTGCCATTTCAGAGTTCGCTTTGCAATTGCCTTCGCCAAACCGGGTGCTCGCTGGGTGGTTTCGGTATGGCATGTACCACGCCCTCGCCGTCATTGCGAGGAGCCCTTGCGACGAAGCCATCCAGAGTCTTTACGGGAGGAGCCTGGATTGCTTCGCTGCGCTCGTTAAAGACGGAGGAGAGAGCAGCGCCCCTCAATCCACCGGCTTCGGCGAGCGCTCCAGCAGCACGGTCTGGATGCCGCAGGTGCCATTGCGCACGGTCATGATCCGCGTGCCCGGCTTGCGGCCGTTGCGCACGTCGCTGACGTCGAGTCCGGCGGCGACGAGGCGCGCGCGCGTGGCGTCGATGTCGGCGACGCGCCAGCTCAGGCCCCAGAGACGATCGTGCCCAACATCCCCGCCCGCGACGGGGCGGCGCACCACCTCGACGATGAGATCGCCGCAGCGGAAGAACATCAGCTGGCCCCAATCATGGTGGGTGCGGTCGAGCGCCAGATCGAGCCCCAGTCGCGCGCCGTAGAGCGCGGCAGCACGATCGGAATCCTCTGTCGTGATCACGACGTGATCGAGCCCCTCGATCGGCGCGACGTCCGAAGCGAGCGACTTCGGACGCTCCTCGGCCAACTCGAGGAAGAACATGCGCACGCCGCGCGTCAGCTCGGTTGCGGCCCGCGTGCGCTTCCAGTGCAGGGCCGCGCCTGATACATCGTCGCTGCTTTCGACTTCGGCGACGGCATCCGGCTTCAGCGCCACCCGGTCCAGCCGGCGGTGCGTCTTGTTGATATCGGCGACGCGAAAGCACAGGCTGGCGAGCAGGCCCTCCTGGTCAGCGAGCAACGCGCGCATGCGGTCAGCGGTCGCGTTAAAGCCGCTCGGCGCCATCAATTCGAGGGTCATGTTCTCGAGGGTGAACAGGACGCGATCGGCGCCCTCGCCGGAGTTCTGCCAGGCGGGCGCGCGCCCCAGCAGCGTCTGATAGGCCGCCCTGGCCGCACCGATATCCTTGACCAGAGCAACGATGTGATCGAGGCCGGTGATCATGTTCTTTCCCTTTCTGATCGACCTGGAACCATGGATCGAAAAGCGGCAATTGTCCGGGCTTGGCATGGACCCGACATGGTCGTATTCCGGCCCTAGGCCGGCCTCAAGCGCTGCGGGGCGGTTTTGCGAATTATTTCAGCGTCAGAGAAGCGGAACCGGTGTTACAGTAAGCTGGTCGGCCGGACCATCACGCGCATCACGGACAAGCAATGCAGGCTCTCTTTATCGGACAGACCTATATCGACGTCGTCTTCATAACCGACCACATGCCGACCGGCGACGAAAAACACGTAGCGACCGACTACGCGGTCTCTTTCGGCGGCAACGCTGTCACGGCGGCGTTCTGCTGCGCCAAGCTCGGCATCGTGCCCGACCTGATCGCCACCGCGGCGAATGACTGGCTGGGGCGCATGTTCCAGGACATGTGCGCGAAATACGCGATCTCGCTGCACGGGCGGAAGGTCAACCAGTCGTCGCTGTCCTTCATCATGCCCAAGGACGGCAAGCGGGCCATCGTGCGCTGCCGCGACGACGAGCACATCCATCCCTTCCCGATGCTCAATCTCGGCGGCTGCCGCGCATTGCATGTCGACGGCCACCAGCCGGATGCGGCGATCCACTACGCAAAAGTCTGCCGTGAGGCCGGTATCCTGACCTCGCTCGACGGCGGCGGCCTGCGCACCAACACGCACGAACTCCTGGAATTCATCGACGTCGCCATCGTCGCCGAGCGTCTCTGCGAGCAGATGGACCTGACCCCGGAGAAGATGCTCGACTACCTCAAGGGCCGCGGCTGCAAGATCGGCGGCGTCACCATGGGTGAGAAGGGCCTGCTCTGGTACGACGAAACAGGGACGGTCCAGGTGATGCCGGCGATGCCGATCCCGCGCGAGCGCGTGATCGATACCAACGGCGCCGGCGACGTCTTCCACGGCGCCTACGTCTATTCCTATCTCGCCCATCCGGGCAAAAGCTGGCGCGAGCATTTCGACTTTGCCCGGGCAGCCTCGACCTTCAAGATCCAGCGCCTCGGCAACGAGGCCGGCCTGCCGACCCTTGTCGACATCGCCAAAGTCAGGCACGAGTTCGAAGTCAGGGTCTAGGGATTTCATAAGGGCGTATCATGGGGCGTGTCTTCGTCGCCGGCAGCATCAACATGGATGTGGTGGCGACCGCCGATCGCCATCCGAAGGTGGGCGAGACCGTCGCCGGCCGGCAAGTGTTGTATTTTCCGGGCGGCAAGGGTGCGAACCAGGCGGTCGCATCGGCGCGTCTCGGCGTGAAGACCACGCTGATCGGGCGGCTGGGCAAGGATGCGTTCGGGGCGGAACTGCGGGGGTTCCTGGCCGCCCAAGGCATCGATCTCGGCTCCGTGCGAGAGGCCGATACACACAGCGGCACTGCGATCATCACGGTCGCCGCCTCCGACAACACCATCGTCGTGATTCCCGGCAGCAATGCCCTGGTCAGCGCGGATGACGTCGCGGATGCGCCGCTGGCAAAGGGCGATGTCGCGGTCAGCCAGTTCGAGATTCCGCTGCCGACGATTGCCGCGTTCTTCCAGCGGGCGCGATCCGCCGGGGCCACGACGCTGCTCAATCCGGCGCCGGCGCAAAAGATGTCCGGCGAGCTGCTCGCGCTGGTCGACATCCTCGTGCTGAACGAGACCGAGCTTGGCTTTCTCGCAGGTCGCGAGCTCACCGACGAGGACGAAGCCGCAAAGATCATCGACGTCGCCCGACAGCTTCAGGCGCGCAGCGACCAGACCATCTGCGTCACGCTGGGAAAACGCGGCGTGCTCGCGCTCGCCGGAAGCGAGGGATTTGCCGTGCCCGGCCGCGCGGTGAAGGCGGTCGACACCACGGGCGCCGGCGATTGTTTCGTCGGCGCGCTCGCCTCGCAGCTGGCCGAGGGTGCCGCCTTGCGCGCCGCCCTCGCCTTCGCCAATACAGCCGCCTCGATCAGCGTGCAGCGGATGGGCGCCGGGCCGTCCATGCCGACGGCCGCGGAGGTCGCGGCTGTGCTCGGCGCTGGCTGATCAAGCCAGCGCGCTCTTCAGGTCGAAGCTTTCGTCCGCCGCCTGCTCCGGCGTGATCGAGCGATCCATCGCCTGCAAGCGGCGACCGAACATGTGGTCGCCGGCGCGGTTGATCGATTCGATGCCGAGCAGTCTGTCGCCATGATAGCAGAACGCGGAAAACGCCTTCTTCGCGGGATCGCCGCGCAGGACGACACGGTCGTAACCGGTGGTGAGGCCTGATATCTGCAGCTTGTCGTCGCCCTGATCGCTCCAGAACCAGGGATGGCCGTCGTAAGGTTTCTTATCGCCAGTCAGCCGCGCGGCGAGGCAGCGGGCGTGGTCGGTGGCGTTCTGCACCGATTCCAGCCGCAACGAGCCGCCGAAGCGTGGGCTTGCGAACAGCGCGCAATCGCCGATGGCGGAAATGTTGGGATCGGCCGTCGCGAGATATTCGTCGACGATGATGCCGGCCGCGACCGGCAGTCCCGCCTCGGCCGCCAACTCGATGTTCGGCAGCACGCCGACGCCGACCACGATGAGGTCGGCAGGCAGATGCCGTCCATCGCTCAAGGAGACGCCGGTCACCTTGCCGTTCTCGGCTTCGATCGAGGTTGCCTGCACGCCGAGATGAATGCGGATGCCGGCCTCGCGGTGCCGCGCCTGGAAATACTCCGACACTTCCGCCGTCACCGCGCGCGCCATCACGCGCGGCGCCAATTCGAGTACGTCGACCTCGAGGCCCTTGATCCGCGCGGTCGCTGCGAATTCGAGCCCGATGAAGCCGGCGCCGATCACCACGACCCGCGTCTTCGACGGAATGATGTTGCGCAGCGCCTCGCTCTCGTCGAGGATGCGCAGATACTTTACATCGGGCAGATTGGCGTTGGGCAGATCGAGCAGCCGGTTCCGCGCGCCGGTCGCCAAGATCAGGTGACCGTAGGAAAGCGCTTCGCCCGAGGCGAGCAGCAGTTGTCGGGCGGCGCGATCGATCGAAACGACGCGGCCGGCGATCAGGTCAATCTTCTGGTCGTGATAGAATTTCTCGGGGCGGAACATCAGGCTGTCAGGCCCGGCCGCCCCCTTGATGTAGGCCTTCGACAAAGGCGGGCGCTGATAGGGCAGATGCGCCTCGTCGTTGATCAGGCAGATGCGCTCCGAAAAGCCCGCCTGCCGCAGGGATGCCGCGACCTGGTAGCCACCATGGCCGGCGCCGACAATGATCACCGGACCATCACTCATTGAACAGCCCATTTTCGCAAGACACGAGCGTCACCCATGTCGTCTCCTCTCTCATACTGGCTTGGCTAGCCCAGGAGGAGCCGGCGCTCGTGTCCGTCCAACGAAGGCGGCCCATTTGAGCCTATGATTCCGCTCCGCGCAAGGGTGGCACGCGGGGATTGTCACCCCTCGCCTTCTGCGATTTAGTTGCACCAACGAACCCTCCAGCCGGGGACATTCCAGATGCCAGCTCCCGTCTCAAAGCCCGACGATCCCGCGCTGCTGCGGATCGACGGCCCGATCGCAACCATCACGCTCAACCGCCCCGCTGCGTTCAACTCGGTCAATCTTGCAATTGCGCAGAAGCTCGAACAGCTCGCGGCCTATATCGAGGGCGATGATGCCATCAGGGTCATGGTGCTCGAGGGCGAAGGCCGCGCCTTTTCGGCCGGCGGCGATCTGCAGACGATCGGGGCAGCGGCCGAGGCCAACAATGTGACGCCTGTCGTCGGCGAGTTGCTCAAGCATTATCATTCGTTCATCGAGATCATCAGGCGCATGCCGAAGATCTCGCTGTCGAGCGTGCACGGCTCGGCCGCCGGCGCCGGCATGGGCCTCGCCTTCGTTACCGATCTCTGCATTGCCGCTGATGACGCCAAGTTCACGCCGGCTTACGCCAAGATCGGCGTGTCGCCCGACGGCGGCTCGACGGTCGGGATCGTCGGCACGGTCGGTTCGCGCCGCGCGCTGCAGATCTTCCTCGCCGAGGACAATTTTACGGCTCAGCAGGCCTATGAATGGGGCCTCGTCGCCAGGACCGTTCCCGCGACCGAGTTGAAGGAGGCCACGCGAAAACTCGCCGAACGGCTGGCACAGAACCCGCCCGCGGCCATATCGGGCACCAAGTCGCTGGTCTATGCGGCAGCGACGACGCCGGTAAAGCAGCAGCTCGATGCCGAGGAGCACAAGATCATCATGGCGATGAACACGGAAGACTTCCGCGTCGCCGTGAAGAAGTTCACGAGCAAGAGCAAGTGACGTCTATTGCGGACAGATATAGCCGGTCCCCGCCGGCGACTTGAAGCAGCCGACCGATTCGGGAAGGACCTTCTGCGGCAGCCACAGCACCACGCTCGGGAAGTAGATCACGAACGCGATGGTGGCGAAGAACACGACATAGATCGGCAACGCCGCGCGGAGCGCCTTGGCAAAGCTGATGCCGACGAATTTCGACGCCATCAGCAGCACCAGGCCGTAAGGCGGCGTGATCAGGCCGAAGGCGAGCGTGGCGATCAGCACAACGCCCATGTGGACGCCGTTGATGTCGCCCGCTTCCGTCAGCGTGTTGACCAGCGGCATGAAGATGATGATCGTCGGCACCGGCTCGATGAAATCGCCGACCACGGTGAACAGCAGCACCATCAGCAGCATGATCAGATGCGGATCGTGCCCTGCGATCGAGGTGATCATGTCGGCGATGTAGCTGGCGCCGCGCAAATAGGCGAGCATCCAGCCGAAGGCGTTGGCGGCGCCGATCGTGATCAGCGGCAGCGAGAAGATGAGCCCGGCAAGGCAGAAATCGTAGGGGATCTTCCTGAAATGCCCGCGGTTGAGCGCGGGGATCACGACCAGGATGATCCAGACCACCGCGACGACGCCGGCTTCGGTCGGCGTGAACCAGCCGCTCAGGATGCCCCCCAGCAGGATGACGGGGATCATCAGCGGCAGCGCCGCATCGCCGGCGGCGAAGACCACCTGCCGCAGCGGCGCGCGCGGCTTGCGCAAGCCCGAGGGGCCGAAGAAATAGCAATAGATCATCAATCCGAAGCCGATCATCAGGCCCGGCACGACGCCCGCCATGAACAGGCCGGCGATCGAGACATTGCCGACGGCACCATAGACCACGGCGGTGATGCTCGGCGGTACCAGCGCCGCGATGGTCGAGGCCGACGCGATGATCGCAGCGATGAAGGCCGGCTCGTAGCCTTCGCGCTTCATCGGCCCGCCGAGCGCGCGGCTCATCACGGCGACATCGGCGGTGGTCGAGCCCGACATCTCCGAGAAAAACATGCTGAAGACGACCACGACCTGCGACAGCCCGCCCCTGATATGCCCGACCAGCGACACCGAGAGATTGGCTATTCGCACCACCACATTGGCCGAGCTCATGAGCTCGCCGACCAGCAGGAAGAACGGGATCGCCAGCAGCGCCTCGGAATCGACCCCATCGAATATCTTCTGGATGATCGCGGCGAGCGAAACGTCGGACAGGAACGCACCGATGAACACGCCGGCCATCAGCGAGAACGGCACGGGGACGCCTAGATAGCCGAATGACAGGAAGCAGATCGACATGATCGCGAGGACAACAGGTGCGCTCACGGCTGCGTCCTCGCCTGCGCTTCGGTCACGTCGGGCGGCGCATCCTGGTCCGGCGGATCGGGATGGTCAAAGCCGTTGCGCAGACCGTTGACGAGCTGCTCGATGGTGAAGAGGCCGACCAGGATGCCGGACAGCGGAATGATGGCGTAGAGCGAGGCGATCGGCGTGCCCGACGGCAGGCGGAAACTGCCGAAGCCGCGAAGATAGTTCTGGTAGCCGTACCAGACGAGGCAGAAGGCGACGCCGAGCACGATGAGGCGGATGATGATTTCGACGATGATCCTGGGCGTGCCGTGCATCGCCTCGGAGATCGCGGTGAGATAGAGATGATCGTTGCGCCGGGTCGCAGCCGCCGTGCCGACGAAGATCGCATAGATGAACAGCGTCGAGGTGACCTCCTGCAGCCACAGCCAGGGATGGCCGATGGTGCGGGTGACGATGTCCGCCGTGACCGAGAGCGAGAAGCCGAAGCACAGCACGCCGCAGAGGATCATCAGCGCGAGCTCGAGCCAGTCGAGCCAGCGCCATTTGAGATGACGTTGGCGTTGGAGGACGAGCTTGTCGGCGATGGGCATTGGTGCTCCCGACTGCGGTTGGTTTCACCTCTCCCGCTTGCGGGAGAGGTCGCCGCGTAGCGGCGGGGAGGGTACCTTCCCCGGGGGATTGTCCCAATGTAGAGACACCCTCTCCCCTACCCTCTCCCGCAAGCGGGCGGGGGGCGCACCGTCTTCCGGCATTACACTAGTTGATCGACCGGATCAGATCCTTGATCTTCTCGGCGTGCGGGCCAAGGTCCTTGGCGAGCTTGTCGAGATAGGGATCGGCGATCGCCGCAAAGCTCTTCTTGTCGACGTTGTCGACGATCTTGACGCCCATCTTCTTCAGCTTCTCCGCCGCGGCGCGCTCGAGATCGAATGCCTTCCCGGGCTCCTTGCTGCTGATCTCGTTCGCGGCCGCCAGCACCCAGCCCTTCTGCTCGGCCGAGAGGCTCTGCCAGAGCTTGTCGGAGACGAACACCAGTGCGTTGTTGGCCTCGTGCTCGGTGATGTTAAGCACCGGCGCGACCTCGTAGTGCTTGTTGACGAGGTAGACGTTGATGCTGTTCTCGGCGACGTCGACGACGCCGGTTTGCAATGACGTGTAGACGCTGCCGAACGGCATGTGCACGGTCTGGGCGCCATAGGCCGGGAACATGGTGTCCTCGGTGGCGGTCGCCTGCACGCGCACCTTCAGGCCCTTGATGTCTCCGACGTTGTGGATCTCCTTCTTGGAGTACATGTGGCGGACACCTTGCGAGCCCGTGCCGATGAGATGCAGGCCTTGCGTGGTCTCCTCGATCATGGTCTTGAGCGCTTCGAACACCTTGGGGTCGGCAAGCCCCTTCACCACATGCTGCTCGTCGCGGAACAGGTAGTGCAGCGACATCACGCCCGCCTGAGGCGAGATCGTCGCGGTGTTGGCCGAAGAGACGATAGTGAACTCGACGTCGCCGGATTTGACGAGCTGGAGCACCTGCGGCTCCTGGCCGAGTTGCGCGCCCGGATACTGGTCGATGATCATGGTGCCTTTGCTCAATTCCTTGAGCTTGTCGGCAAAGAGGTCGCCGGCGATGGAATAGCCGGTGTTGCGGGGCTGGTCGTAGGCGAAGCGATAATGCTTCACCTCCTGCGCCCCCGCGCCCGTGACGAACAGCATGGCGGCGCCAGCCACCAATGCACGCATGGATCGTGCAATCATCGTCTCCCCCTATGTTTATCGCCAGCCGCGTTCAGCGGTCTCGGCGCTCGTTCGTGTTGATCAGCCCTTTTCAGTTCTCTGCTCAGTCTTCTTCCCAGTTCTCTGCATGAAGTCGAAGTCGCAGCCCTCGTCGGCCTGCATGATGGTCTCGTTGAACAGCCAGGCATAGCCGCGCCGCGCTTCCGCGCGGGCTGTCGCGGGCTCCAAGGCGGCATGCCGCCGCTCCAGTTCTGCTGCATCGACCAAAAGCTCGATGCTGCGGTTGGCAACATCGAGGCTGATCTTGTCGCCGTTCTGCACCAGCGCCAGCGGGCCGCCGACGGCGGATTCCGGCGTGATGTGCAGCACGATGGTGCCGAACGCCGTGCCGCTCATGCGCGCATCCGAAATGCGCACCATGTCCTTGGTGCCACCGCGCGCGAGCTTCTTCGGGATCGGCAGATAGCCGGCCTCGGGCATACCAGGCGCGCCCTTGGGGCCCGCATTGCGCAGCACCAGCACATCGTCGGCGGTGACGTCGAGATCGGGATCGTCGACCCGCAAGGTCATGTCCTCGACGGATTCGAACACCACCGCGCGTCCCGTGTGCTGCAACAGTTTCGGGCTCGCAGCCGATTGCTTGATGACGGCGCCACGCGGCGCGAGGTTGCCGTGCAGGACGGCAAGGCCGCCCTCCTTCTTGATCGGATTGTCGCGCGAGCGGATCGCGTCCTGGCCGGGCACGTCTTCTGCATTTGCGACGACCTCGCGCAGCGTCTGGCCGCTGATGGTCTTCGCATCGAGATCGACCAGATCGCCGAGCTGTGCCAGCAATTTCGGCACGCCGCCGGCGTGGTGGAAATGCTCCATGTAATGCTCGCCCGACGGCTTGAGATCGACCAGAACAGGCACTTCGCGGCCGATCTGGTCGAAGACTTCGAGATCGAGCCGGTGCGGCGAGCGGTGCGCCATCGCGGTCAGATGGATCAGGCCGTTGGTCGAGCCGCCGATCGCCTGCAGCACGACCTGCGCATTCCTGAACGACGCCGGCGTCAGCACCTCACTCGGCTTCGGCCCCTTCGCCTTGGCCATCTCGGCCGCGACCTTGCCGCTGGCTTCCGCCAGACGGAAACGCTCCGCATGCGGCGCCGGGATGGTCGCACTCATCGGCAGCGACAGGCCCATGGCTTCGATCATGCAGGCCATGGTGGACGCCGTGCCCATCACCATGCAGGTGCCGACCGACGGGGCGAGACGGCCGTTGACCGCCTCGATCTCGGCATCGTCCATTTCACCCGCGCGATATTTGGCCCAGAGACGGCGGCAATCGGTGCAGGCACCGAGCACCTCGCCCTTGTGATGGCCGACCACCATGGGCCCGACGGGAATGACCACGGTCGGCAGATCGGCACTGATCGCGGCCATCACCTGCGCCGGCAGCGTCTTGTCGCAGCCGCCGATCACGATCACCGAATCCATCGGCTGGGCCCGGATCATCTCCTCGGTGTCCATCGCCATCAGATTGCGCAGATACATCGAAGTCGGATGCGCAAAGCTCTCGGCGATGGAAATGGTCGGGAATACGAACGGCATCGCACCGGACAGCATCACGCCGCGCTTGGCGGCCTCGATGATCTGGGGGACGTTGCCGTGGCAGGGATTGTAGTCGCTGTAGGTGTTGGTGATGCCGACGATCGGGCGCTCCAGCGCGTCGTCGGAATAGCCCATCGCCTTGATGAACGCCTTGCGCAGGAACAGCGAGAAGCCGGCATCGCCATAGCTCGTCAGACCCTTGCGCAAGCCACCCGTCATCATGCCACTCCTTCTCACTGGCCATTGTGCTACAGCCTGCCCCCTGATTGTCAATAAGACAGGCGTCTATCCTGCAATTTCTGGACTGTCGCGCCGTCAAACAGTCAGATTATTGACAATCTGCCTCTTCCCTGCTCCACATCGCGCACCGGCAGACGCCGGAGGCCGAGGGCATGTCCGACATTCGCACCGCAGATGCCATGCCTTTCAGGCGCGACGATCCTGATGACGTCGTCGCGCGGCTGGAGGACGACATCATCTTCGGCCGCATGCCGCCGGGCGCGCGCCTCACCGAAGACGCGTTGATGTCGCGCTACGGCACCTCGCGCCACTTCGTTCGCCAGGCGCTGGTGGATGCGGAGCGGCGCGGCATCGTCCGCCGCGGGAAGAATGTCGGCGCCACCGTGCGGTTCTATTCCGCCGAAGAGGTCCGGCAGATCTACGAAGTCCGGGAGATGCTGACGCGGCAGGCCGCGCTGATGATCGCCCTGCCCGCGCCGCAAGGCCTGATCGACGAACTGACCTCCTTGCAACGCGAGTATTGCGCCAGGGCTGACGTGAGCGACTTGCGCGGCATCCACGAAGCCAATGACGCCTTCCACCTCGCGCTGTTCTCCGCCTGCGGCAATCCTTATCTGGTGCGGTCGCTGCAGGACTACATGAACCTGACGTTGCCGATGCGCGCGAAAAACCTCGCCGACCGCGAGGGGCTCGCGCAGTCGCGCCGCCAGCACGAGCTGATGATCGAGCTGTTGAAAGGCCGTGATAGCTGGGCACTGGCGCAGCTGTGCGTGGACCACATGCAGTTCAGCAAGAAGGATTACCTGGCGCGGATTGCGGGGGAAGAGAGCTAGCGCGGCCCTCCCTTCCCCTCTTCTCGTTTGCGGGGACAGGGAGCGCACCTGCGGCGCGAGCGACCTGACGATCGGGATTGTCGGCAAACCTCCTGCGGTAGCCATCCATCACGGAACGCAGTTGCTCCGGGCGCGTTGGAAGGCGAAACCTCAGCCCTCGGTCTTGCTTCGGACGCGGCAGGTGGCAGTTTCCCCAGCCATGTCACGTCTTAGGGACTTCGACCGAGCAGCTTGAACAATGAGGGTCTGCGGAGCGATGCGGGCCGGTTTGTTCATCGCACTGCTTGCAGCGGCCTGGCTCGGCGGACAGGTCCAGGATGGCCTCGCGCAAAATCGGCGGTCCGCTGCTCCGAGCGAATCCGCGAAGCTGTCTCCGAGTAAGGAAGCCCCCCTAAGGAAGGAAACGGGTCGATCTGCGGACCCATTCACGGTGGGATTCGTAACCGGGACTCCGCAATGCACCGAATTCGCGATGACCCAGGACATTGCAGCCACGCTCGCCACCGGCCAAGAGACAGGCCCCCATGGCGAGGTCGCCTTGCGGGTTCTGCCGATCGTGGGAAACGGCGGCATTCGCAACGTCGTTGATGTGCTCACGCTCCCTGGTGCCGACGTGGCGATTGCGCCTGTCGTCCTCGTTGACCGGCTCCGGGAGGCCAGGACCTTCGGAGGTATCTCCGACAGGCTGACCTACATTGCCCCGCTCCATATCGAAGAGTTCCATGTTCTCGCGCGGCCGGAGATCGGAAGCCTGACCGAGCTAGCGGGCAAGAGGGTCAATCTCGGGGAGGACGGCAGTGCCAGCGCCATTCTCGGTCGCGACGTGTTCAACCGTCTGGGTGTCAAGATCAGCGAGTCGAACCTGGCGCCGGAGGCCGCGCTGGATGGTCTGAGGAAGGGAGATCTCTCCGCCGCTCTGCTGGTCTCGGGAAAGCCGGTGAGCTTGCTGACACAGGTCTCGCAGCTCGATGGTATTCGCCTCCTGCCCATCCCCTACTCCAAAGAGCTTCTGCAACAAGAATACCTGCCATCGACGCTTCGCCATCAGGATTACCCGAATATCATCGCGGCCGAAGCCAGCGTCGACACGATCGCGCTTAAATCCGCTCTCTTCGCCTACAACTGGCCGATCGGCAGCGAGCGATATCGGTTGCTGGATTTGTTCGTCCAGACATTCTTCGCGCGGTTTCCCGAATTTCTCGGCGGCGCGCATCATCCCAAATGGCGCGAGGTGAACCTGGCCGCGCAGCTGCCCGGATGGCAACGATTCCGACCCGCTGAGCGCTGGCTCCAGCAACAATCGGGAGGCGAGGCCGCGCTTCGCAAGGCGTTCGGCCGGTTCCTCGACGAAAAGCCAACTGCCAATCCGCCCGACCGCGAAGAATTGTTCCGGGACTTCCTGCGCTGGAGAGAACGCAATCCGGCCAAGTGAGCAGACTTGGGCAGCCAAAGCTCGGGAGATGTCGATGCGCAAATCGATCGTGAGCGCGGCCCTGATCGCGTTACTCGCCTTGATCGCCGATGTGAGGCGTCCCGCCGCCCAATTTGCTCCCTTCTGGCCATCGGCGCCGCAGCAGCTCCCACCGGCCGCCGCGGCACCGGCCGGCAATGTCGAGCAGACCAGGACAGCTCCTCATCGAGGCCGCAAGTCGCACAGAAAGCATGAAGTCGTTCGTCCGCCGCCAAATCAGCGGGAGGTCGCGGAAAGGAACGGATACAAGCGGGTCAGCGATCTCGTGAACTTCCCGAAGTTCTTTCCGGGTCTTGGTATCATCTTCGTCAAGCCCGACACTTTGCCGCTGGGTCCGTTCCTGTGCTTCGACCGCAGGGATCGTCCGGTCGCGACCGTGTATATGGTTCCGGTCAAGGACATCGACGATCACAAATCATTGGAGGCGGCGGGGTCCGCGTGGCCCGTCGACCACGTCAGCTTCTACTTCAACGCGGGTCACCCCGGTGTGGATGTGCCGCATTACCATGTGGTGCTCTGGCATGTGACCAAGAAGCAGGAAGCGCGCGTTGCGAAGTGACGACTGGTCCTTCTCGCCAACGTCGCCTCGGCGTCGCTGAGTGTTGCGGCCTGCGCCGATCCTGATACGAGCGCCGCGAGCATTACGACGACTGACGATTTGAATTTCATTGTCGTGATTCTCAATTCCGGGTCGTTACGAATCGAGAGCCAGACGACGTCAAGGCTGTCACCGCAATGATGTGAGACGAGCGATCGCGCGTCCACTTTCACCAATCCTCTCCACGAGCGAAGCTGGTCGGGCAAATTGTCGCAGTCGCCCGCCGATTAACCGCTCGTTAGAGTCCGCTACCCCAAATGGTTTCAGTTACGAATAACAACCATGCCGGGTTCCATTGCCCGGAACAATCACATGAATGTACCCGGTTTCCTGATCGCAGCGGCCTTCGGTGGAGCATTTTTCGCCATCGAGTACGGGCTGTACTACCAGCCCGACTTCATCAACGCGGACGTTCTGATCAGCACGTTCTCCACGGAACACAAGCGGGCCCGAGCCGCGGTCCGACATGCGCTGATCAATCCGGACTCGGCTCAATTCGGCACATTGCGTTCGGTCGACGCCGACGCGGCGCGGTATGTCTGCGGCACCGTCAGCGCGAAGAATAAGTCCGGACAATCCGTCAACGCCGCTTTCGTCTACACCGTGGCCGCCGATTTTGCGCGCATCGACGACGACGGACGGATCACGCAGTATCAGTCGGGATACAGGCCGTGCCCCACCGGAGAGCCCAAGGTCGCGCAGCAGCTGCCGGCCGGATCGCCCAGCCTGACGTCGGTCGCAACGGCCGTTCAGAAAGTCGCCCCTGAAGCACTGACGTCGGTTGCACCCGCGCTGACGATGCCCGCGTCTTCGACGGCCGGGTCGTCGTCTGGTGGAACGATGGAACAGCAGGTTCGCGAACTGGCCGCCCGAACCGTTCCGCCGGATGCGGCCAGGAGGCAGCAACCAAATCCGAGCGCCACGCGTGAGCTTGCCAACACGCATGAGATTGCCAAGGAGAGTGAGTGGCAGGCCGAGCGGCCTCCTGCCGCGTGGCCCAAATTCCCTCGGGATCACGCGCTTGCAAAGCCAACCCGGAAGCGAACCCCGTCCGAAGCGCTGAAGCTCGCGAGAGACGTGGAGGAGCGCTGGAAAAAGGCGGAGGCGTCGACGGACGTCTCGATGCGTCCTTCGGCGGACGACGTCGACGAGGCCTGCCGCGCGCTGCTCGCGATCGATCCAAAGGACAGCGAATATCCGAAGGCGTGGGCAGCTTTCACGCGATTGCAGAAGATAAGACGCGATATCGCCGCCGGTTGATGTCGATAGCTTGCGGAAATTCAACACGTCATTGCTAGCGGAGCGACGCAATCCAGAGTCTTTCCGCGGAGAAATTCCGGATTTCGTCGCTGCGCTCGCAATGACGGCTCACACGTCAAAGGCTACCGCTTATTCCAATCAACGATCCGGCCCACATCGCCGTCGAACTCGTTGCTGCAGAACGCGCCGCCCTGGAAATGGTCGCCGACTGGATCGGGCTTCAGCTTGGCCTGCTCGGCCATGGCGTGCGCCACGTGATCCTCCGAGCGACCGATGGGGCGATAGCCGAATTCGTAGGCGCGATGGTTGTCCCACCAGGCGCGCTCGTTCAGCGACACACCATAGAAGATCTCGAAATGAATGTCGGGATGTTCGAGGCCGATCCGGCAGAGCTGCACCAGATCTTCCGGCATCAGCCACATCGCGATGCGGCGGTGGTCGAGCGGCCGCTCGTCGCAATTGCCGATGCGGAGGCAGGTGACCTTCAGCCCGTGCTTGTCGGCATAGAGCGAACCGACGGCTTCGCCGAACACCTTGCTGACGCCGTAGCGTCCGTCGGGGCGCACGGTGACGTCGGTGTCGATCCTGCGGTGACGCGGATAGAAGCCGACCGTGTGGTTGGACGAGGCGAATACCACGCGCTTGACGCCCTTGCGATACGCGGCCTCGAACAGATTGTAGCCGCCGATGATGTTGGCCTGGAGAATGTCGTTCCATGGGCCTTCGACCGAATAGCCGCCGAAATGGATGATGCCGTCGATGCCTTCGCAGATCGCTTCGCACTGCGCGAGGTCCGACAAGTCCGCGGCCTTGAACTGCTCGTTCGGCCCGAGATCCTTGGGCGGACGGATGTCGCTGAGCAGGAGGTCCGGATAGATCGGCGGCAGCAATTTGCGCAGGCGCGTTCCGATCCCGCCCGAAGCTCCCGTCATCAAGATGCGCGACATGTTTTTCCTCGTCTTTGGCGACCGATTTGCGGTCACGTGTCCCTAATGATAGCAGGATTGTCCAGAGGGAACGAAACGAGAGAACCGACATGAATGGGGCATCGTCCCACACCCAGGAGCGGCCAGGCTGGCGGCCGGCGACCTATTACCCCGATCCCGCGATCAAAGCGCTCGATCCCCGCTTCGAGAAATACTGGTTGAAGCTTTCCGCCGTGGAGCGGCTGGCGACCGGCCTGCGCTGGGCCGAGGGCCCGGTCTGGTTCGGCGACGGACGATATCTGCTCTGCAGCGACATCCCGAACCAGCGCATCATCAAATGGGAAGAAGAGACCGGCGCGGTCTCGAACTTTCGAAAACCCTCCAATTTCGCCAATGGCAACACCAGGGATCGCCAGGGCCGGCTGGTCACCTGCGAGCACGGCGGCCGTCGCCTCACCCGCACGGAACATGACGGCGAGATCACCGTGCTGATGGATCGATTCAACGGCAAGCGTCTGAACTCGCCGAACGATGTCGTTGTTAAATCGGACGGCTCGATCTGGTTCACCGATCCCACCTTCGGCCTGCTCGGCAATTACGAGGGCTACAAGGCGGAGAGCGAGATCGAGCCGAACGTCTACCGGCTCGATCCCCTGACCCGCAAGGCGAGCATCGTCGCCGAGGGCGTGCTCGGACCGAACGGGCTGTGTTTCTCACCCGACGAGAAGATTCTTTACGTCGTTGAATCGCGCGGCGTGCCGAACCGAAAAATCCTCGCTTATGACGTCGCGGCTGATGGCACCACGATCTCCAACAAGCGCGTTCACATCGATGCAGGTCCGGGCACGCCGGACGGCATGCGCTGCGACGTCGACGGCAATCTCTGGTGCGGCTGGGGCATGGGCGATCCCGAGCTCGACGGCGTCGTCGTGTTCGCGCCCGATGGTGTCATGATCGGGCGTATCGCATTGCCAGAACGATGTGCCAATCTCTGCTTCGGCGGCGTCAAGCGCAACCGCCTGTTCATGGCGGCGAGCCAGTCGATCTACGCGTTGTACGTGAATACGCAGGGCGCGGTGGGGGGATAGGCGCGCCGCAAACACCGCAACTTTCTCCTCGTCATTGCGAGGAGCTCTTGCGACGAAGCAATCCAGATTATCGCTGTGGAGAGATTTCTGGATTGCTTCGCTTCGCTCGCAATGACCGGGAAAAACAAAAAACGCCGGAGCGGTTTTCCGCTCCGGCGTCATTTTGTTCAGCCGCTAAAACCTACGCCGCGTTGAAGCCGGCGACGGCCTTCACCTCGAGGAAGTCCTCCAGGCCGTACTTGCCCCACTCGCGGCCGTTGCCCGACTGCTTGTAGCCGCCGAAGGGCGCGGTGCGATCGTTCGGCACGCCCTGAAGGTTGACGTTGCCGGCGCGGATCTGGCGACCGACGCGCTTGGCGTCCTCCACCGACGGGCCCGAGACGTAGCCCGCGAGACCGTAGGGCGTGTCGTTGGCGATCTTGACGGCGTCGGCTTCGTCCTTGGCGCCGAGGATGGTCAGCACCGGTCCGAAGATCTCTTCGCGGGCGATGGTCATCTCGGGGGTGACATCGGCGAAGATGGTCGGGCGAACGTAGAAGCCCTTGTTGACGCCTTCGGGCAGGCCCGGGCCGCCGGCGACGAGCGTTGCGCCCTCGTCGATGCCCTTCTTGATCAGCGCCTGGATCTTGTCCCATTGGCCGCGGTTGACGACAGGGCCGATGGTGGTGCCTTCGGCGCGCGGATCGCCCGCCTTGGTCTTGTCGGCGACAGCCTTCGCGATCGCGGCGACTTCCTTCATCTTCGACAGCGGCACGATCATGCGCGAGGGCGCGTTGCAGGACTGGCCGGAGTTGTTGAACATGTGCATCACGCCGCCGGTCACCGCCTTCGTGAGGTCGGCGCCTTCGAGGATGACGTTCGGCGACTTGCCGCCGAGCTCCTGGCTGACACGCTTCACGGTGGGAGCGGCGCGCTTCGCAACATCGATGCCGGCGCGGGTCGACCCGGTGAAGGAGATCATGTCGATGTCGGGGTGCTCGCTCATGGCGGCGCCGACCTCGGGGCCGAGCCCGTTGACGAGGTTGAACACGCCCTTCGGCACGCCGGCTTCATGGAGGATTTCCGCAAAAATCAAAGCCGAGGTCGGCGTGAACTCGCTGGGCTTCAGGATCATGGTGCAGCCGGCGGCGAGCGCGGGCGCGACCTTGCAGGCGATCTGGTTCAGCGGCCAGTTCCAGGGCGTGATCATGCCGACGACGCCGACCGGCTCGCGCAGCACCATGGCGGTGCCGATGGGTTCCTCGAAATGATAGTTCTTGAGCACGTCGAGCGTGGTCATGAGATGGCCCAAACCAGCGCCGGCCTGGAGCTTCTCCGCCATCGGCAGCGGCGCGCCCATCTCGTCCGAGACGGCGGCGCCGATCTCCTTGAGACGGCCCTTGTAGACTTCGATGATCTTTGAGAGCAGCGCGACGCGCTCCTCGCGGCTGGTCTGGGAGAAGGTCGCAAAAGCGCGCTTGGCCGCAGCAACGGCCTTGTCCACGTCGGCCTTGGAGCCGAGCGCAACCTCGTACATTGCCTCTTCCGTCGCCGGATTGACGACCGGAGTTGACTTCTTGACGGCGGGATCGACCCAGGCGCCGTCGATATAGAATTGCATGCGATTGACCATCGTTAACCTCTTTTTGGGGCTTGGGGCGTTTCGGCAGGCATCCTTGCACGAAAGCGCCAGCAATTGAACCCGCCATATGCAGGGCCAGCGTTGCGGCGGACGGAGGCTATATGAGCCGATGGCGGGAACGCGGCAAGGTGACCCTGCCGCCATTCCGGGCGCGCATGATTGCTCCGGTTACCTCGACTACACCGCCATCTTGCGATGGAGCACCGGTGCGCCGGTGGTGAGGCTTTCGGCCGCATCGATGATCGCATTCGCGTCGATGCCGTGGTGGCGGTAGAGGTCGGCAATGGTGCCGGTCTGGCCGAACTGCTCGACACCGAGCGCCTCGACGCGGTGGCCCCGGACGCTGCCGAGCCAGCCGAGCGCGGAGGGATGGCCGTCGATCACGGTCACGATGCCGCAGTCGCGCGGCAGCGGCGCGAGCAGCTTCTCGATGTGGCTGAGATGCTGCACGCCGCGGCGGTCACGCCGCAGTTTCCGCGCGGCAGTCCAGCCCGAGTGAAGGCGATCCGCAGAGGTGATCGCGAGCAGGCCGACGTCGCGCCTGTCCTCGCCGATGAACCCGGTCGCCTCGATCGCTTCGGGCGCCACTGCGCCGGTATAGGCGATCACGACTTCGGCATTTGGGCCGGGCTCGCGCAACCAATAGGCGCCGTCGGTGATGCCTTGTTGCAGTTCCGGGGTCATGATCCGCTGCGCCTGCTCGATTGAGCGCGTCGACAGGCGGAGATAGACCGAGCCGCCCTCGCCCGGATCACGCTGCATGTGCTCGAAACCCCAACCCATGATCACCGCGAGCTCGTCGACGAAAGCCGGCTCGAACGAGGCGAGCCCGTCCTGCGCCATGCCGATCAGCGGTGTCGCGATCGACTGGTGCGCGCCGCCCTCGGGCGCCAGCGTGATGCCTGACGGCGTCGCCGCCACCATGAAGCGCGCATCCTGGTAGCAGGCGTAGTTGAGCGCATCGAGCCCGCGTTCGATGAAGGGATCATAGAGCGTGCCGACCGGCAGCAGCCGCGCGCCATTGATCTGATGCGACAGGCCGAGCGCCGAGAGCATGATGAACAGGTTCATCTCGGCGATGCCGAGCTCGAGGTGCTGGCCCTTCGGCGAGAACTCCCAATTGAAGGTGGACGGAATTTTCTCGCTGCGGAATAAATCCGCCTTCTCGCCGCGCGCGAACAGGCCGCGCCTGTTCACCCAGGGACCGAGATTGGTCGAGACCGTGACGTCGGGCGAGGTCGTGACGATGCGTTGCGCCAGCTCACTGTCGCCGCGCGCGATCTCGTTCAGCACCAAGCCAAAGCCCTGTTGCGTCGACATCTGCGGCGACGGCTTGAACGCGAGCTGCTGTGGGACGTCGACAACGGGCGCGGTGAGCCTGCGGCCGTCCCTGTTGAACGGTACGCGCGCGAGGAAGGCGTCGAGCTCAGCGGCGTCCTGCGTCAGGCCTTCGTACTTGTCCCATTCGTGGCCGGGGCGGATGTTCTGGCTGTCGCGATATTTCTCCATCTGCGTAACAGTCATCAGGCCGGCATGGTTGTCCTTGTGGCCTTGGAACGGCAGGCCGACGCCCTTGATGGTGTAGGCGATGAAGCAGACCGGGCGATCGTGGTCGATGGACTCGAACGCCTCGACCATGCTCGCCATGTCATGGCCGCCGAGATTCGACATCAGCGCCAGCAGCTCCTCGTCGCTGCGCTTGTCGATCAGCGCGGTGATCGGCCCCTGGTCGCCGATCTCGTCGTGCAGATGCTTGCGGAAAGCGGCGCCGCCCTGGAAGCACAGCGCGGCGTAGAGCGCGTTCGGGCAATTGTCGATCCAGCCCTTCAGCGCCTCGCCGCCGGGTTCGGCAAACGCCTCGCGCATCAGCCGGCCGTATTTCACGATGACGACGTCCCAGCCGAAATTGCGGAACATGGTCTCGAACTTTTCCCAGAGGCCTTCGCGCACGACGGCATCGAGCGATTGCCTGTTGTAGTCGACGACCCACCAGGTGTTGCGCAGGCCGTGCTTCCAGCCCTCGGCGAGTGCCTCGAAGATATTGCCCTCGTCCATCTCGGCGTCGCCGACGAGCGCGATCATCCGCCCCTCGCCGCGATCCTTCATCCAGCCATGGGCCTTGACGTAGTCCTGAACCAGGGAAGCAAACAGCGTCTGCGCGACGCCGAGACCGACCGAGCCAGTGGAGAAATCGACGTCGTCGACGTCCTTGGTACGCGACGGATAGGACTGCGCACCCTTGAAGCCGCGGAAATTCTCCAGCTTCTCGCGGCTCTGCCGGCCGAACAGATATTGAATGGCATGGAACACCGGGCTCGCATGCGGCTTCACCGCGACGCGATCTTCCGGGCGCAGCACATGGAAATACAACGCCGACATGATCGTCGCGAGCGAAGCCGAGGAGGCCTGATGGCCGCCGACCTTCAGCCCGTCCGTGTTGGGCCTGATGTGGTTGGCGTGGTGAATGGTCCAGGACGACAGCCACAGCGCCTTGCGGGCCAGCGCGGTCAAGGTATCGAGACGGGCGGAATCAACGGGCATGGCAAATGCTCCCGGAAAACAGGTCAGGCGATGATACGCCTGTGGGCGGCACCAGATTTTTCAATTTTTCGCGCCGTACGCGCAAATATTGGGATAGCATACCAAGAACTGCGCCAAGCCAAGGGTTTTATTCTAATGACTGAGCTGGACACCATCGACCGCAAGATCCTCGCTTTGCTGCAGACCGACAGCCGGCTGACCATGCAGGAACTCGCCGACAAGGTCGGGCTTTCGGTCTCGCCCTGCCATCGCCGGGTGAAACTGCTGGAGGAGCGCGGCGTGATCTCGCGGTACATCGCGACCGTGGACCAGAAGGCGCTGGGACTGCATGTCAGCGTCTTCATCTCGATCAAGCTGGCGCGACAGAAGGAGGAGGACCTCAACCGCTTCGCGCGCGCCATCTCGAAATGGGACGAGGTGCTGGAGTGCTATCTGATGACCGGCAATCGCGACTATCTCTTGCGCGTCGTCGCGGCGGACCTCGCCTCCTACGAGACCTTCCTGAAGACAAAACTGACCCGGCTCGACGGCATCGCCTCGATCGAGTCGAGCTTTGCGCTCAGCCAGGTCAAATATTCGATCGCGCTGCCGGTATGAGGCGACGCTCCCTCCTCGTCATTGCGAGCGCAGCGAAGCAAATCCGGACTGTGTCCGTGGAAAATTTCTGGATTGCTCCGTCGCACCAGCGCAAAATGGCTACGCGATTTTGTCGCGGGCTCCTCGCAATCACGGTGCACTACCGCCACGGCTGCACGATGATCTTGGTGTGCGCCTCGGGATTGGCGAGATCGGCGAAGGCCTTTGCGACGCCATCGATACCCACTTCCGCCGTCACCATGGCGGCGGCGTCGACCTGCCCTTCCGCGATCAGGCGCAGCGATGCCGCAAACTCCTCCGGCGTGTAGCCGAGCACGTACTGAACGTTGAGCTCCTTCATGATGCCGAGCATGGGCTCGTTGGTGTCGCTCTCCATGCAGACGCCGACCACGACGATCTTGGCATCGCGGGGCGCGCCCTCGAACACCTGTTGCAGCAGGCCGGGTACGCCGACACATTCGAAGATCACCGCAGGCTTCAAGGCCGGCAGCATGGCCTGGAACGGCGGCCGCGCCGCCTTCTCCGTCTCCGACATCTGCGCGTGCTCGGCCCAGGTCGCATAGGGCTGCGACACCCCGGGATCGACGACGATATCGGCACCGAGCTTTGCGGCAAGCGCACGCCGCGCCGGCGAATAGTCGGCGGCGACGATCGGGTGCAGGCCCTTGATCTTCAGCGCCGCGATCACCGCAAGCCCGACCGGGCCGCAGCCGATCACCAGCGGCACCTCACCGCCTTGGATATTTGCCTTCGCCACCGCGTGAACGCCGACGGCGAGCGGCTCGGTCAATGCGGCATGTTCCGGCGCGAGGCCGTTGGGCACTTCCAGCAGCAGCGCCTCGCTGAGCAGCATCGCTTCCGCATAGCCGCCGACAAAGTCGTTGGAATAGCCGATGCCTTTGATGCCGTCAGGCGTCAGCAGCGCCGGGAGCGAGCACACATGCGTGCCCGGCTTGAGGTTTCGCGCCGTACCCGGGCCGTAGTCGACGATCTCGCAGCAGAACTCGTGGCCGAACACGACGTCGCGCGACAGATCCATCGGCGTACGTCCGGTCTTCCTGGCCATCTCCACCATCCGCGGCGCATGCTGGCGCGCGTGCAGGTCGGAGCCGCAAATGCCGCAAGCGAGCGTCTTGACCAGCACCTGGCCGGGGCCGGGCTTCGGCTCGGCCATCTGGCCAACCACAATCTCACCGTTCCTGAAAATCGCAGCCCGCATCCGGCTCCTCCCGTCACGTTGGAGCCGTTGATAGCACGTATCAGGACGCGCAATCTTGCGTCAGGGGTTTGGAGAACGCGCAGCCTGCACCAGGAGCTGGGCACGGCGAATGCGCTCGCGATGGGCGATGTAGAGACCGCTGGCGACGATGAAGGCGGCGCCGGTGACGGTCCAGACATCAGGCACTTCACCGAACAGGAAGAAGCCCAGAATACTGACCCAGAGCAATTGCGTGTAGGAGAACGGCGCCAGCACCGAGGCGTCGCCGTAGCGATAGGCGAGCACGATGATCCACTGGCCGACGGTGGAGGCAACGCCGATCACGATGCCCAGGCCAATGCCGGTCCAGGTCGGCGTCACCCACACGAACGGCACCATCACGCTGAGGATCGCAACGCCCGTCAACGCCGAATATGCCATCGTCGTGAGAACGGCTTCGCGCCCGCTCATCATGCGCGTCATGATCAACGCGGCAGCCCAGCAGAAGGCAGAGACGATCGGAAAGAAGGCCGCAACATGGAACGCGCTCGAGCCCGGCCGCAGGATGATCATCACGCCCACGAGGCCGATCGCTGTTGCGATCCAGCGCCGCATGCCGACCTTCTCGCTGAGGAAGATGATCGAGAGCGCGGTGACGAACAGCGGCGAGACGAAACCGGTGGCAGAGGCCTCCGCGATGGGAAGGAAACGCAGACCGGTGATGAAGAACAGCGAGGAGCCGAGCAATGCGACACCGCGCATCAATTGCAGCCCCGGGCGTTCGGTGCGCATCGCATGCAGCGGCGAGCCCGGCAGCATCACCGGCACGAACATCAGCGCGAATGTCAGGAAGCGTATCCAGGTGATCTCGATCGACGGCAGGCTCGACGAAAGATATTTCGCTGTGACGTCGGAGCAACCGAGGAACACGGTTGACAGCAGCACCAGCGCGATACCTTTGAAGGGATGGTCGACGCGCCCAGGCGCACGGCGAGCCTCCTGCTTTTTCTCCGGCACGGCAGGCATGGCAATACTATCGAGCCTTGCGGCTGCGGCGGGCGGCGGTGTCACGGCTAAACCTGGGAATTTCGATTCGGGAACGATTGTAAAAAACGACAAATGGGCCGCTTTCACAACTTCCGAAAACAGGATGCCGATATGCGCTCACGTCCGCGCGCGTCAATACTCCATTAATAATGCAGGATTGTGCACTACAGCATGGGCAGGCTGCGCGGCTTCGGACCGCGCCGAAACGCCGCATCCAGCGCCGAAATCTCTTCTTTCGTCAAAACGAGATCGCCGGCGGCCGCATTTTCGCCGGCGTGTTCCGCGGACGACGCCTTCGGGATCGCAAACACCGTAGTGGTACGGGTGAGGAAACTCAGCGCGACCTGACGCGGGGTGGCGCGACGCGCCTCCGCAATGCGCGCCAGCACCGCGCCGCCCTTGCTGCGCTCGTCCGGAAAATCATCGTGCCCGAACGGCGAATAGGCGACGACCGCGACACCGTTCCGCTCGCACCACGGGATCACCGCATGCTCGATCGCGCGCTCCCTCAGGTGATAGAGCACCTGATTGCAGGCGATCTTGCCTTCGCCCGAAACCTCCAAGATTTCGTCGAGGTCGTCGGCGTCGAAATTCGAGACGCCCCAGGATTTGATCTTGCCTGATGTCACCAGCTCCTCGAATGCGGCGACGGTGTCTTCAAGATCATACGAACCGCGCCAGTGCAGCAGATAGCAGTCGAGCCGATCGGTGTTCAGCCGCTTCAGCGAGCGCTCGCAGGCCGTGATGGTGCCGCGGCGCGAGGCGTTGCTCGGCAACACCTTCGAGACCAGGAACACCTCGTCGCGGCGGCCCGCGATCGCATCGGCAATGACGAGCTCGGCATCGCCATACATCTCGGCGGTGTCGATATGGGTCATGCCGAGATCGAGCCCGCGCCGAAGCGCCGCGATCGCGCGTTTGCGGTCACCGTGATCGAGATACCAGGTCCCCTGCCCGATCACGGAGACGTTGGCGCCTGACTTGCCGAAGGGGTGCGTGTGCATGTTTGTCTCCGATCTCAGCTGCCCACGTCGTCCTGGTGGAAGCCAGGATCCACGGTAGATAGTGACCACACTGCGCTTCGACAACGCGGATCGGGGTAATGGGTCCTGACTTACGCACGACGATCGGCAGATCGCATTCACCTGCCTCAGCACCGTCATTGCGAGCGCAGCGAAGCAATCCAGAATCTTTCCGAGGTGGGACTCTGGATTGCTTCGCTGCGCTCGCAATGACGATGAAAAGAGCTGGGCCTACCCTGCCGCACCAGCGAGCTTGGCCTCTTTCACCGGCATCGCCTCGCTCGCTCCGATCAGGCGCTTCAGCTCGGGAATGCAGGAGCCGCAATTGGTGCCGGCGTTGAGCTTGGCTCCGATCTCGGCGGCGGTGCGCGCGCCTGCTGCGATGGTATCGCAAATGGTGCCACGGCCGACGCCGAAGCAGGCGCAGACGACCGGGCCGGTCGCCGCGGCGCCCTCGCCGGACTTGCCTGACAGCAGCAGGCGGCGCTGATCATCGGTGACGCGATCGGCCGCAAACAGGCTCTTGACCACCTCCCAGTCGCCCGCATCGTGCGCGGGGCCGACGAACAGGCAGGTCTCGATGCGATCTCCGGCGAATGACGCCGCACGATAAACGCCGCCGCCGAAATCTCGATAGTCGGCCACGTCCTCGCCAGCGAGGCCGTCGAGCCAGGCCGGCCAGCGCGACAGGTCCGCGTTGTCGGCGAAGATATAGCCGAACCCGCCGGCGACAGTCGCGCGGGTCCATAAAACGTTCGGCGGCAGCTGGAGCTGCTTCCGCGAGAGCGCAAAGCCGCGGAACACGAATTCATAGGGCGCGATCGCGGCCGGCGTGGCCTTCGATTCCGGCTGCCCCGAGAACGGATCGGTGAATGATGCGACCAGCGCACCGACGCGGCCGTGCGAGGCGTTCGTCCCGCTCCAGTGGATCGGCACGAACAAGGTACCGCGCTGCTGCCGTTCGCTGACGACGGCCTTCAGGATGCACTGACCGAAATCGGTGGTGACGCGGGCATAGCCGTCATGGGCAATGCCGTATTTGCTGGCGTCGTCAGGATGAATCTCGACGAACGGCTCGGGCAGATGCGCCCCCAGCCGCTGGCTGAGGCCCGTGCGCGTCATGGTGTGCCACTGGTCGCGGATGCGCCCGGTGTTGAGCCTGAGGGGACGCGACGGCCCGGTCTCGCTGCGCAGCGCCGGCACTTCAGGCGCGACGAAGCGGCCTTTGCCGTCGTTCGTGAAAAAGCCCCCCGTCGCAAAGAAGCGTTCGCCCGGAGCCTCGCCCTCGCGCGCGGGCCATTGCACCGGTGTCAGGGCATCGAAGGCTTCATCGGACAGCGACGTCAGCGCGCCAATGTCGAAATCGCGGCTGCCATTGTTCTCGAACGCCGAGAGCGCGGCGTGCTCGCGGAAAATCTCGGCGGCGGATTTGTAATTGAAACTGTCGCCGAAGCCGAGCCGCTTGGCGGTCTCACTCAAAATCCACCAGTCCGGCCGCGCCTCTCCCGGCGCCGGCAGGAACGAGCGCTGGCGCGAGATGCGGCGTTCGGAATTGGTCACGGTGCCCGACTTCTCGCCCCAGGCGAGCGCCGGCAGCAGCACATGCGGGCCGGCTTCGACCGTGTCGTTGGAGACCACGTTCTCGGAAATGACGAACAACTCGAGCTTCTTCAAGGCAGCGCGCACCATGTCCGCGTCGGGCAGCGACACCGCCGGGTTGGTGCCCATCACCCACAGCGCCTTGACCTCGCCGCGATTGATCGCCTCGAACAGCTGCACCGCCTTCAACCCCTCATGGGTGGCAATGCGGGGCGCCTTCCAGAACCGCCTGACGCGGTCGATGTCCGGCGGCGTGAAGCCCATATGCGCGGCCAGCATATTAGCGAGGCCGCCGACCTCGCGGCCACCCATCGCATTGGGCTGCCCCGTGAGCGAGAACGGCGAAGCGCCCGGCTTGCCGATGCGTGCCGTCGCGAGATGGCAGTTCAGGATCGCGTTGACCTTGTCGGTGCCCTGCGCCGACTGGTTGACGCCCTGCGAGTAGAGCGTGACGACGCGCTCGGTGTCGCGGAACATCCTGAAGAAGGTTGCGACGTCCTGCTCGGAGAGGCCTGTCGCCAGCGCAGTCGCCGTAACGCTGCCGGCGATGTTGCGCGCGCGTGCGAGGGCGTCGTCGAAGCCCGACGTGTTCTTCGCGATGTAACCGTGATCCAGCGCGCCGCTGTCGGCGAGGTGGACGAACAGGCCCGAGAACAGCGCGGTGTCGGTTCCGGGCTTGAGCCCGAGGAACAGATCGACGTCGCTCGCAGTATCGGTGCGCCGCGGATCGATCACGATCATCCGCGCGCCGCGCTCTTGCCGGTTCTTCAGCATGCGCTGGAACAACACGGGATGGCACCAGGCCGCATTCGAGCCGACGAAGATCAGCAGATCGGCCTGGTCGAGATCCTCATAGCAGCCCGGCACGGTGTCTGCCCCGAAGGCACGGCGGTGGCCGGCGACCGAGGACGACATGCAGAGCCGCGAATTGGTGTCGACATTCGCGGTGCCGACAAAGCCCTTCATCAGCTTGTTGGCGACGTAATAATCCTCGGTGAGGAGCTGGCCGGAGAGATAGAACGCGACCGCATCGGCGCCGTCGCGCGCGATGATGTGCTGCATGCGATGGGCGACGTGATCGAGCGCATCGCTCCAGGCAACGCGTTCCAGCACGCCCTTGCAACGGATCATCGGATGCAGCAGCCGGCTCTCGAGCCCGACGGTCTCGCCGAGCGCGGAACCCTTCGAGCACAGCCGGCCGAAATTGGCGGGATGCTCAGGGTCGCCGGCGATCGCCGCACCGCCGGCGCCGTCGGGCGTTGCGAGCACGCCGCAGCCGACGCCGCAATAGGGACAAGTCGTCTTGGTGGCGCGGAGCGCCGGATCGATCGCCGTCATGTCAGGCAGCCTTCGAAGGAATCGCGAGCGCGCGGCCGAACATCATGTCGGCGCGGAACCTCGCGATCTTCTCGCGGGTGCGGATCAGCTCGAGATACCAGAGTGCTTCCGCAGTATCGCCGATCAGCACGGCGCCGGTCAGGCATCCGTCGGCGATGACGAGCTTCTTGTAGGTCCCGCGCCTGCGGTCCGACAGCACGAGGCTCTCGCTGCCGTCGGCGCCCATGAAGTCGCCGGCGGAGAACACGCTGACACCGGACACTTTCAGATTGGTCGAGACCACGCTGCCCTGATAGGCGGCGGGCCGGCCACCGAGATGCCGGGCCAGCACGCGCGCCTGCTCGTAGGCGGGCTCGACCAGGCCATAACAGGTGCCGCGATGCTCGGCGCATTCGCCGAGCGCGTAGATGTCGGCAGACGCAGTCTGCATCACGTCGTTGACGACGATGCCGCGGTTGACCGCGATGCCGGCTTCCTTGGCGAGCGCAATGTTGGGCCTGATGCCGGCGGCGAAGATCACGGCGTCCGCCTCGATCCGGCTGCCATCGGCAAGCTCGACGGCCTCGACCTGGCGCTCGCCATCGATGCGGGCGGTCGAGGCGTTGAGCATGATGCGGATGCCCTTGCGCTCGACCAGCATCTTGAGCAGACCGGCAGCCGGCCCATCGAGCTGGCGCTCCATCAGCCGGTCCATCAGATGCAGCAGCGTCACGGGCGCACCGGCCTTGGCAAGACCGTAGGCCGCCTCAAGGCCGAGCAGCCCGCCGCCGACCACGACGACGCGCTTCTTCGCCGCTGCAAGCGTCAGCAGCAGGTCGACGTCGCGGGTGTCGCGAAAGGTGTGTACGCCGGCGAGATCGGCGCCCGGCACGTTCAGGCGCAGCGGCGTCGATCCCGTGGCGAGAACGAGCTTGGAATATTCCATGCTCTCCTCGCCGGCGATCTTGAGCTCGCGGCGGCCGGTGTCGATCTCGGTGACGCGATAGCCGTAGCGCACGGTGACCCCGCGATGACGCCACCAATCGGCTGGCCGGAGCTCGATCTCGTGCGAGCCGGTCTCGCCGGCCAGCACGGAGGAGAGCAGCACGCGGTTGTAAGCGAGCCGCGGCTCCTCGCCGATCACAGCGACCGCATAGCGGCCGAGCGCAGTCTTGGCGAGCTCGTCGACCAGACGCGCTGCCGCCATACCGTTACCGACGATGACCAGCGGTTCGCTCACAAGGCATCTCCTATTCGGCGGCCTGCGCCTCTGAGCCGTAGGCCTCGGATATCATGTAGCCGGACAGCACGTCGTAAGCGTCGGTCCAGGCGGTGGCGAGCTCGGGCGTCCAGGCCTCGCCAAGGCCCTTCTCCAGGGTCCACAGCAAGGTCGCGCCGACCACGGGATAGTGCTCGGCCTTGGCGCCGTAGGCGACGTGACGCTTGGCGAGCGCCGACGCCGCCGGAAGAATCGTTTCGAGATTCGACAGGCCGCCGACGACGGCGGCGAGCATGCCCATCAGCTTCTTGCGCTGCTCGGTCATGTCCTCGGGAAACATCGCGCGCACCGAAGGGGCAACTTCGAACAAGCGATCGTAGAACAGCTGCGAGGCAGCTTCTGAAATCGGCGCGACCTTGGAGAAGCTTTGCTGCACGAGGGCGATCTGCTGAGGAGTCATGATGTTGTCCTGTCTGTTTCGGTCTGCCTTCGTCCGCGCCGTTGCGGAAAAAGTTCATTGTTCAAACGTCATCAGAGCGGCTTCTCCCCGCGTGCGGAGAGAAGCGATTTTCGTAACGAGTGTCAGACGCGAGCCTCGGCGAGGCTTGGCGCGCCTGCAGCCTGCGGGCTGCGACGCAGATAGAACCACCAGGTCAGTCCAAGGCAGACGGCGTAGAAGGCGAGGAAGATGGCGAGCGCGACCTGCGGTCCGCCCGTCATCGCGATCGACTTGCCGAAGCTGCTCGGGATCAGATAGCCGCCGACAGCACCGACCGCACCGATGAAGCCGACAGCGGCGCCGCTCTCGATGCTCGCGGTCTTCAGCGCCATTGCCCGCGCTGCATCGCCCTTGCCGCGCACCTTGAACAGGTTTTGTTCGCGGAAGATCGAGGGGATCATGCGGTAGGTCGAGCCGTTGCCGATTCCCGTCGTCAGGAACAGGATCAGGAACATCGCAAGGAAGCCGGTGAAGTCCTTCTGCCCGACGAAGTAGAGCACGCCGATCGTAGCGGCCGCCATCGCGATGAAATTCCAGAAGGTGATGATGGAGCCCCCAACCTTATCGGCGAGCCAGCCGCCGAACGGACGCGACAGCGAGCCAACCAGCGGACCGAGAAACGCGATCGAGATCGTGACCGTGGGAAACTGCGTCTTGATCAGCAGCGGAAACGCGGCGGAGTAGCCGATGAAGGAGCCGAACGTTCCGATGTAGATGAAGGCCATGATCCACGTGTGCTTGCGCTTGACGATGGCAAGCTGGTTCTTGATCGACGACTTGGCCGAGGTCAGGTTGTTCATGAAGAACACCGCGCCGAACACCGCGATCGCGATCGGCAGCACCCACATCAGCCCTGCGTTCTGGAGATAGACGCCGCCGACCGGCGCTGCCTGGAACAGGTTGATGACGGCGAGCGTCATCAGGATCGGCGTCAGGAGCTGCACGCTGGAGACGCCGATATTGCCGCCGGCCGCATTCAGGCCGAGCGCCCAGCCCTTCATGCGATCCGGGAAGAAGAAGGAGATGTTGGTCATGCTGGAAGCGAAATTGCCGCCGCCGAGACCGGCGGTCGACGCAACGAGCAGCATCAGCCAGAACGGCGTGTCGGGGTGGCTCACGAAGTAAGCAAGCGACAAGGTCGGAATGAACAGGATCGCCGCGCTGAAGATGGTCCAGTTGCGACCGCCGAAGGTGGTGACCGCGAAGGTATAGGGAAAGCGCATCAACGCCCCGATCAGGCCGGGGACGGCGACAAGCTGGAACAGTTCGTCGGTCGAGTAGTGGAAGCCTGCCTGCGGCAGCTTGGTCGCGACGATGCTCCAGATCAGCCACACCGAGAAGCCGATATGCTCGGCCACGATTGACCAGATCAGGTTACGCCGGGCGACGGCTTTGCCGCCCGCATTCCAGAACGCCTCATCTTCGGGGCGCCAGTCAGAAATCCACGTCTGATTCAGAGACGGATCCTTCGTCATTGATAATCCCTTTTGGTCGCGCCGCTGCGTCGTTGCAGTCTGGGCCTCCGCGCGCGGAAGCATGCTCCGAGGCTTCACCCCGGCGGCGAGTTCACGATGCTGATTGATGATGTCGAGTGACGGCGTCGGTGGCGTCAGAGCCTGCTATTCAAGCTCTGTGCCAGCTCTCTCACTCTTAAGAAACCACCGAAAAACAATGACTTAGATTGTATGATGAAATATTGGGCGCGCCCAAAATTGCATCAAAAAGGCGCGGCGCGCCCAATTCTTGAATGACGATTCGCTCACTCCTTGTGCCACGCACAACAAATGAGCGAATGCCTAAAAAGTGTCGTCAGGCCGGCTCGGCCGCCTTGGTCCCAAGCGGCCGGGGCGCAATGCCGCCGCCCGGCTTGAGACGGAACTCATAGCTCATCAGATGCCATCGCCCGTTCGCCTTGGCACCGTCGGGCATCTCAGGGTCATTGCGCGGCTCGATCTTGGCGATGAGATCGTCCTTGACCCCGAACACGACGTCGGAATCCAGATATTTGTCGCCCTCCATGAAGACGTGCGTGATCAGCGGCTCATAACCGTTTGCATTGACCAGGAAGTGCACATGCGCCGGGCGCATCGGGTGGCGCCTGGTCTGCACGATCATCTCGCCGACCGGCCCGTCGGTCGGGATCGGATAGCTGCACGGCAGGATGGTGCGGAAGAAGAAGCGGCCGTCGCTATCGGTGATGAAGCGCGCCCGTGCCGAGGCACCGACCTCGTCATAGTTCGCCTTCTGTGAATCGTAGAAGCCGTCATCGTCGGCATGCCAGACATCGACCGGAACGTTCGCAAGCGGCTTGCCGTGAAGATCGGTAACGCGGCTCTGCACGAACATCCGCTCGCCCGTGAGATTGTTCGGCGAGATGTCGGTGCCGTGCGCGGTCACCTTGTGCTCGCCGACATAGAACGGGCCGAGCACGGTGGTCTGGGTGGCGCCGTCGCGGTCGCGATGGTTGACCGCGTCGACCAGCATGGAGACGCCGAGCACATCGGAGAGCAGGATGAACTCCTGGCGGGTGTCGGTGCATTTCTGGCCGGTGCGGGTCAGAAAATCGATGGCGTATTCCCATTCCTCGAAGGTGAGACCGGTCTTGCTCACGTAATCGTGCAGCGATTTCACCAATTCCTGGAGCAGGAATTTCGCACGCGCATCCGGGGTGTTGTCGAAGCTCTTGATGACGGCGTCGGTGAGTTCAGTCTCGTTGAACTGGGTCATGGTGCGTTTGCCCTCGGTTTTCTCGTTGGCCCGGTCGGGCTCCTTGGCGTCCCCGGCTGAAATCTACACCATCAGGCAGCCCAGCGTTAAGCGCGACCCGCTTGGAATGGGGCCATCATTTCGGCTATCAACGTCCGAGAAAAACTGCCCGGAGGAACTGATGCTCGCCCCGACCCCCGCCTCGCCCGAATCCGTGGGCCTGTCCAAGGCCGCGCTCGACCGTGTCGATGCCCATCTGAAGGTCAGGTACATCGATGCCGGCCGCTTCCCGGGCACGCATCTCCTGGTCTACCGCCGCGGCAAGATCGCCCACAGCTCGGTGCAGGGCCTTGCCGATGTCGAACGCAAGGTGCCGGTCAGGGACGACACCATCTATCGCATCTATTCCATGACCAAGCCGCTCACCAGCGTCGCTTTCATGATGCTGGTCGAGGAAGGCCTGGTCGCGATCGACGAGCCCGTCTCCAAGTACATTCCGGAATGGAAGAATTTGGGCGTGTACGTCGCTGGCACCCACCCCAACTTCCTGACCCGCCCGCCGTCCCGGCCGATGCTGATCGTCGACCTGCTGCGCCACACCTCCGGGCTGACGTACGGCTTCCAGCAGCGCTCCAATGTCGATGCCGCCTATCGCGCTGAGAAGATCGGCGAGGTCGAGAAATCGGGCACGCTCGATGGCATGATCGAGAGCCTCGCAAAAATTCCGCTGGAGTTCTCGCCGGGCGAGTCCTGGAACTACTCGGTCTCGACCGACGTGATCGGCTATCTCGTCGGCAAGATCTCGGGAATGCCGTTCGAGCAATTCCTGAAAACACGCATCCTCGATCCGCTCGGCATGACCGATACCGATTTTCATGTGCCGGCCTCGAAGGCGCATCGCTTCGCCGCCTGCTACAACGCCGATCCTAGCGGTGGCTTTACATTCCATGCCGGCCAGCGCCGCGAAGGCCTGACGCTCCAGGACGATCCGACCAAGAGCTCGTTCCTGTCCCCGCCATCCTTCATCTCCGGTGGCGGTGGGCTGTGCTCGACGATGGCCGACTATCTCACCTTCTGCCGCGCCCTGCTCAACGGCGGCGAGCTTGGCGGCGTACGCTTGATCGGACCGAAGACGCTGGCGCTGATGACCAGCAATCACATTCCCGGCGGACAGGCGCTGCCTGATGTGTCGCGCTCGCTGTTCTCGGAGGCGACCTACAACGGCATCGGCTTCGGCCTCGGTTTTGCGGTGACGATGCGTCCCGCCGAGACCCTGATCGCCGGCAGCCCCGGCGAATACAATTGGGGCGGCGCGGCGACGACCTCGTTCTGGATCGATCCGGCCGAGGAGCTGATCACCATCTTCATGACGCAGGTGCTGCCGTCGAGCGCCTACCCGCTCCGGCGCGAGCTGCGCAGCATGGTCTACGCCGCCATCACCGAGAGCAATCTCTGAGAGTCCAACATTCGTTGCAACAGGCGTTGCGAGCGATCGCAAAGCCTGTTGCTATTTGCCTAAAGCGCGATGAGATTGGGTCGAATCGTCATCGCGCTTTAGCTCCTTGTTTGCGTATGATTTTCGGAAAACTTTTCCGGATCATGCTCTAGTGGAAATGGCCGATCAAATAGATGCCGCCGCCGATCACCAGCACGGCGGGGACGGCCCACAAAATCAACACTGGCATTTTGTCGTCCTCCTCAGTTTGACGTGCAGACCTTGACGGTCTTCATGCTGCTCTCAGCCTCCGAGCGCGACTTGTAGACCGCGCCCGAGGGGCTGACGACGGTCATGCTCGTGTCGGTCGGCTTCTTGTCGACGACCGTGCACTTCTTGGTCTTGACGTCCTGCACGACGTAGAATTCGTCGGCCGCGAACGCCGGCACGGTGAATGCAGCAATCATCACGGCTGCGGTTGCGATCCTCAACTTCATTCTCTCCTCCTCCAATTGCCGGACATTCGGCGCCCGGTCCATCTACAAACAGGAAAAACTAGCAATTTGTTCCTATCGGCCGGGAACGTCAGCTGCGGTGAGCTGTTAGTGCGGGGCTTATTCGTGAGGAGGACAAAATGAAGAAGCTGTTCCTGCTGTCCGCAGCAGTGATGATGATCTCGACCGGCGCGTTCGCGCAATCGACCGTGGTGACGACGACCGGAACCAGTCATGCCGCGGCGGTTCAAATCGAGCCGCAATACCGGACGCGGATCAAATCCTACGTCACCGAACATCATCTGCGGCCGGTGACGACGAAGGAGAAGATCGTCGTCGGCGCCACGGTTCCGAGCGACGTCACGCTCGAGGCGGTTCCGGAAGATTGGGGTCCGTCCCTGACAAAGTATCGCTACGTCTATTCCGGCGATCGCGTGATGCTGGTGGATCCCGGCACGCGAGCGGTCGTGCAGGAAATTGATTAAGGCGTGACGCACGGGCGGCCGCCCCGAGAGGGCGGTCGCTCCTGCGGAGTTCATCACATGACATCGCATCGAGAAGCCCGCATCGCTGGGCTGAGCCTGGCGGCGGTGTATGCCGTGTGCCTGCTGCTCACCGCCATCAGCATGAGCTGAAGCGCCGGCGACTGCGCTGCAAAATGTCCCCGATCCGCTCCCCGGACACGAAAATCGTGGCGCAGCTCAGATACTGCCCGTATGGTTTGACAAAACCATAATCCGGCGCCGCAGCGCCGGAACCGGGACGCCCGCGTTTGTCAAAGCTCTCCCTGCCGGTCCGGCTCGCTCTCCTGGTCACGGGAACGATGTTGCCGCTGATCGCCTTTGCCGTCGGCCTCGCTTATTCCAACTATCGTCAGGACCGCAGCGATGCGACACGCCGGGTGCTCGAGACGGTGCGAAGCATGCGCCTCGTGCTCGATTCCGAGGTGCAGCGGATGACGGGCGGACTGCAGGTGCTCGCGCTCAGCGAGTCCTTGCGCAACGGAGACTTCGACGGCTTCCGCCGATTGGCCGTCGGCTTCATCAGTCAGTATGGCGAGGACAGCGTCCTGCTGCTGGCCGACAGGTCCGGGCACCAGCTGTTCTCGACGGCGACGACCGAAACGACGAACCTGCCGCCACGCAACAACCACGAGATCGTCGAGCGGGTGTTCGCGAGCAAGGCGCCGCAATATTCCGATCTGTTCATCGGGGCGACGAAGAAACGGCCCATTGTGACGGTCGAAGTCCCCGTGCTGCGCGATGGCGAAGTCGTCTATGCGCTGTCCTTCAGTCCACCCATTGCGATATTCCAGAAACTTGTCGAGCGGCAGCGGCCGAATGATCGATGGACCGTGTCGCTTCTGGACGCAAAAGGCCTGATATTTGCTCGGGCTCCCAACCCGGCCGAGACGTTCGGCAAGAGGGCGTCGGGCGCGCTGTACGACATCATGTTTCGCACGCCGGAAGCCACCCTCTCGACCGTTTCGCTCGATGGTGTCGCATTGTCCTCCGCCTATACGCGGTCGCAGCTGACGGGCTGGACGGTCGTTGCCGGCGTCACCGAGAGCTCGCTGATCGCGCCATTGTGGCGCAACATCGCGATCACCAGCCTGATCGGCGGCGTGCTGCTGCTTGTCGGCCTGACCTTTGCGGTCCGGATGGCGACAACGATCGCGCGCGGGGAGATGCTGCACAGTCTCTTGATCGAGGAGCTCAACCACCGCGTCAAGAATACGCTCGCCTTGATGCAGGCCATCGCGGTGCAGACGTTTCGCAGCGCAAGCCGCGACGAGCGAACGAAGTTCGAGGGCCGCCTTGGCGCGCTCGCCGAAGCGCACAATCTCCTCAGCCAGGAGAAGTGGGCCGGCTCGGAGCTGCGGGACGTGATCGCGCGCGCGCTCCGGCCGTTCCTGCTCGCAAATCCCGATCGAATCCGGATCGCCGGCCCCGCGGTGCCACTGTCGCCGCGACTTGCCGTGGTGCTGTCGATGATCGTGCACGAGATCGCCACCAATGCCGCGAAATACGGCGCGCTGTCCAACGAGATCGGCCGAGTGACGCTGGAATGGGAGGTCATGTCCGATGCGCCGAAGCCGCGGTTGCGGCTGATCTGGACCGAGCTCGGCGGCCCGTTGGTGACGGCGCCCGTGCAGCGCGGCTTCGGCTCGCGCCTGATCGAGCGCAGCGCACGCGATCAGCTCGGCGGCGAGGCAACGGTGGACTTCTTGCCGCGCGGCGTGATCTGCACGGTAATTTGCGCTCTGGATGGGGAGCGGTGAACGGAGGATATCGGCGATGAAGATCACGGCGGTTCGCAGCCACATCCTCGAGGCGAAGCTCTCGCAAGCTTTTGCCTATTCGCGGGCCTGGTACGACACCCGCACCGCGATGCTGGTCGAGATCGAGACCGACACCGGCCTGACCGGCTGGGGCGAATGCTACGGCCCGGCGCGGATGACGGCGGCCGTGGTGAACAACGTCGCATCCTGGCTGATCGGCGAAGATCCGCTGCGCACCGATGTGTTGTGGCAGACGATCTACGCGCGTTTACGCGACCACGGTCAGAAGGGCGTCGTGATCCAGGGCCTCAGCGGCATCGACATCGCGTTGTGGGACATCAAGGGCAAGCATTTTGGCGTGCCCGCGCATCAGCTGCTGGGCGGCGCGGCGCGCAATGAGGTGCAGGCCTATGCCACCGGACTTTACCGGCGCAAATCCGGCAATCCGCTCGTATACCTGCCGGATGAAGCGGCCTCCTATGCCGCGGAAGGCTTTCGCGCCGTGAAGCTGAAGGTCGGCTTTGGCATCGCGGAGGATGCCGCGGTTACGCGCGCCGTGCGCGAGGCGATCGGCCCTGATGTCGCGCTGATGGTCGATGCCAACCACGCCTATGACGCCGTCGCTGCGATCCGGCTCGGACGGCTGATCGAGGCCCACGACATCGAATGGTTCGAGGAACCGGTACCGCCGGAGGACGTTGCGGGCTATCGCGCGGTGAAATCCGGGCTGACGATCCCGATCGCCGGCGGCGAGTGCGAGTTCACGCGCTTCGGCTTCCGCGATCTGTTCGCCTCGCACGCGCTCGATATCGCCCAGCCCGACACCTGCGCGGCCGGCGGTCTCAGCGAATGCAAGAAGATCGCCGACATGAGCGAGGCCTTCGGCATCCGCTACAATCCGCATGTCTGGGGCACCGGCATCGCGATCGCGGCCTCGCTTCAGCTCCTCGCCGTGCTGCCCTCGCACACCCCGACCTCGCTGGCGCCGCTCGAGCCGCTGCTCGAATTCGACCGTACCGAACATCCGATCCGGCAGGAAATTCTGAAACAGCCGATCGAGCATGTGAAGGGCGTCGTTCGTGTGCCCGACGGTCCCGGGCTCGGCGTCGAGATCGACCGCAAGGCGCTGGCGCGGTTCGCGGTGAATTAGAACTGGGCTTAACGCTCTTCGTGTCCGCAGTTGTCGCAACAGGAGACATCATTCGGATACGAAGGCATGTCGTCCTTGGGCCAGAGGACTATCTGCCGAGTTGAAGTGGCACCCGGCCCACTATGAGGGCTGCAAGGGAGGTCAGATTGACCGAATTGCAATCATTTTTGAGGCACGACGCTTTCGATCGCACTCTTTGCGGCACTGAGGTTACTGATCACCTTTGTACTTTGCGCTGCAGCCGTCGTTCCTCTGCCACCCCAGATAGGAACTCCAGACGAGCCGCCCGAACAGTAGTTCCCGGTGAGTATAGTATTTACATCTTGCAGGTTCTTGATCGACTCCGGAATGACGGCTGCAATTCCAGACATAACTTGATGTGCGCGCGCCAAATCTTTCTCTAGGGCAAGCGATTTTTGTTGACATGCATCAGCATAACTCCTCGCCTTCTGCAGCTCTTGCTCGGTGGCGGGCTTACCTTGATTTGCTTGCTGCAATTCAACTTGCAGAGTGTTCACCTGCCTCTGCAGAGATCGCGCGTCGAACGCCATGTACTGCAATATGGCGCCGACCAAGACGAGGGCAAAGCAGAAAAACATGAAAACGTAAATAGGCGTACCTCTCGCGCCACCTCGTAGCAGGAGATAGGTCAAAAACGCTAAAAGAAAACCTAGGCCGATGGCACCGGCGCTCAATATCGCTGGAATGTCCATTAAAAGTAATCCTTCGCAAGGAGTCTTTGAAATGGCTCGCGCGGGACCGCAGAGGCTTGGCAGCGAATTTCCGCTCAAAGCAGTTTGCAACTCGTAACAGACTAAATCTACTACAGGTTGTATCGTGCTGCAAAGCTTGGCAAGCGGGAATGTGACCCTTCCGATAGTCAGGTTGATGGCGTCGGCTTTGGGCCCACAAGCCGACAATAACGATCGCCCGAAGCGCTTCGCTTTATTCTCGGAACGCGGCCCATGAGGAGCCGCGCGCCCTATCCGATCGTCTGCAGCGCCGGAAACGTCTCCAGCAGCCAGATGCTCACATTGGAGACCGCGCCGGTGAGGAAGCCGATCCCGGTGATCACCATCAGCACGCCCATGGCGCGCTCCACATTGACGAGCTGGCCCTTCATGCGGGCGAATAGTTTCGAGAATTGCTCGATCATCAGCGCTGCGATGAGGAAGGGAATGCCGAGGCCTGCGGAATAGACGGCGAGCAGCCCTGCGCCCTTCGTCACCGTCGCTTCGGCCGCGGCGATCGAGAGGATCGCGGCGAGGATCGGGCCGATGCAGGGCGTCCACCCGAATGCAAAGGCCAACCCCATCACATAGGCGCCCCACAGCCCGACGGGTTTTGGCGCGGTCAAGCGGCCCTCGCGCATCAACAGGCCGATCCGCGTCAGCCCGAGGAAGTGCAGGCCCATGATGATGATGACGATGCCGGCGAGGATCGACAGTTCCGCCGACCAGGCGCGGATCAGGGCGCCGATCAGGGAGGCGCTGGCGCCGAGCGCCACGAACACCGTGGAGAAGCCGAGCACGAACAGCAGCGCCGCCATCATGATCGCGCGCTTCGAGGCCGTATCTGGCTCATTGCTCTCGACATGCTCGATCGTGGCGCCGGTGAGATAGATCAGATAGGGCGGGACGAGGGGCAGGACGCAGGGTGAGAGGAAGCTGACGAGACCGGCAATCAGCGCGGCCGTAATCGAAACATGTTGCATGATGCAGTCGGAACCATCCCGGGCCCTCGGGCCGGGCGCGGGGAACGCGCGCGGGACCGGAGCCGAACCGGCTCTGGTGTAGCCGATGCCGGGGATTGCGCAACAGAGGCGCGATCAAACCAGGGCTCCTCCCGATGCCATCTGCGATCACAGATACGGCATCGGGACGCGCACAAATCTCGCCAAAAAGCGAGATCAGGCGGCGCGGCTATTTCACCACGCGGAGCAGCGGACGCCGGGGCTGGTCCTGCGTCTGCTTGGAGGGGGATAGCGGCTCGCTGGCAGCGCTCCGCAGCATTTCGTCGCACAGCGCCTTGAGGTCGGCACTGTCAATTCCTTTGAGCTTCATTCTCACGTCGAGGATGACGATCGAAAGCAGCTCAGCCGATTCACGGCTGTTGCTCTCGTTAAGAACTTTGCGGCACTCCTCGAGCGTCTCGAGCACCGACTGCAATTGTTGGTCTGAATGCGACACCGGAGTTCTTTCCGTTAGTTCGGGCTGCGAGACGTGCTTGAAGCGATCCCCTCGGCCCCCAAAGCGAACCGAGGATAGCACGGAGAGTCCGTGCCCTCGAAGACGATTTCAATGCGTTTTCGCGTCGAAACTGCGGTTCCAGACGGCATCGCTCTGCGGTTGATGCGGCGAAAGCCGATTACAGAGATGCGATGGATGCATTCCGGGGACACGCGCAAATCCCGCACGCCACCCTGCGGTCCGTAGGGACCCCGCAATTCCCGCAGCCATTCCAGGGCTCGCAATGGAATGCACGTCTACCCCTCTTCCGGGCAAGAATGAGCCCGATTCCCAGCTCCAGACACACCCAAATACCATCTCGGGCGCGGTAAGTATGGCGTTCAAAACTCGCCACCCCGCAACCCGCCGTGGTTGTGGTTTGCGCTAGATTCTGCCAGTTTAGCAAGCCGAAGGGACTTGTATGCACTCCTTAGCGGAAAGGGGCGTTCCACGGGAAGAACGCCTAAAGACAAACATCAGCGGCCTCTCCGATTGGGACGCGGCCCGCATTTTCCTGGAAGTCGTTCGATGCGGAAGTTTTCGCTCGGCGGCCGAACGCCTGTCCCTGTCGATCAATGCTGTGCGCCGGCGCATCGATGATTTCGAACGCCAGACCGGCACAACTCTTTTCACCCGCGACGTCCACGGCACCCACCTCACCGATGAAGGCGCACTGGTCGTCTCCGCCGTCGAGCGCATGGAGGCGGCGGCCTTCGACGTGCTGCGCACCAGCGATTCGACCGCCAACGCGCTCACCGGCGAGGTCCGCGTCGCCGTCACGGAAGGCTTGGGCACGTTCTGGCTCGCCCCGCGGCTCGTCGAATTCCAGCAGGCCTATCCGAATGTCCTGGTCGACCTGCACTGCGCGATGCGCTCGGCCGACGTTTCCCGCCACGAGGCCGACGTCGCTATCCATCTGTCGCGTCCCTCGGCGCTCGACGTCAAGCTGGTGCGGCTCGGCCGCATGCATTTGATGTTCTGGGCCTCCAAGGGTTACGTCGAGAAATATGGCGCGCCGCGCTCGGCTCTGGAATTGATCAAGCATCGCCTGGTGCTGCAATTCGCCGATCAGATCGCCGCGAAGGAAAGCTTTGAGAGCTTCTTCCCGGGCGTTCCGGAACGTGACCTTCTGGTCATGAAGACCAACGTCTCGAGCGCCAACTATTGGGCTGTCGCGAATGGCGCCGGAATCGGCGTATTCCCGAGTTACGCCATTGCGCTTGGCGGGAAACTGATTCCACTGGAGGTCGAGTTGAACCGACCGCTGGATATCTGGTTGTCGTACCATCCTGGTAGCGGCCGGATTCCCCGCGTGCGGCACATGATTGACTGGCTGATCGAAGCTTTCAATCCGGCTCGCTTCCCGTGGTTTAAGGAAGAATTCGTGCATCCGCATGAGTTCAAGGACTCGTATATGGGCGAACCCCTGACCCAGCTCTTCGGGGGATTTTCAACCGAAGAACAAAGGTGAAAACGAAAATGAAAGCAGCGGCGAAGAGAATGAAGCAGCGCAGCGCCGGCAAGCCGGACATCGAGCTTGGCAAGCGCATCCGTCTGCGGCGTGTCGAGATGAAGATCTCGCAGGCCGAGCTCGGCGAAAAGCTCGGGGTGAGCTTCCAGCAGGTCCAGAAATACGAGAAGGGCGTCAATCGCGTCGGCGCGGCTCGGCTTCAGCAGATCGCCTCCGCCCTCGATGTGCCGGTGACCTTCTTCTATGACGGCGACAACAAGGCCCGCGAAGTCGAAAGCCTCCTGTTCCTGGACTCGGCTTTCAGCCTCCGCCTGCTGCGCGCCTACAGCAAGATCAAGGATCAGACGGTGCAGCGTCAGCTCGTCTCGCTGATGGAATCGATCGCGGCCAACGAGAGCTGAGCCGGTCGAAGGTCCGGCCTTCATGGCCGATGTTCAATCCGCCGCGTCGCGGGCGCGGCTGGATTGGGCGAGACCTGATGCCTGGGACATGATGTCTGGGAGCATGATGTCTGGAAGTTGACGAGATCAGATTTGGTCTGCGCGCCACCTGTGCGCGAGCTTTGCTTCTTGGGGCGGCGTGGCCGCCCATTTTTTTTGCCTTCATTGGCTTTTTGACGGCCGTCGATCGCTGATTTCGCGAACCCGTCCCAGCCTTGCTGCGACCCAATCGAGAGAGCCCCCGGCGCAGCACGCGCGGGGCTTCGAGACGACTTGCTTAGTGGGACCGTAACCCCGATGCCCTAGCGTCCCGCCGATTTCAGCGAATCAGCGTCGGTGGCAAGGGCTGCCGAACATTGCCGATGCGAGCGCCCGTCGGGGGCCTCGACCTCACGGGAAAGACCAGACAGATGCCGAAATGCCATGCCTTGATCATTGCCATGAATCTGTTCGCGATGGGCCTCCTCCCCAGCGCGTCCGCATTCGCGCAGTCCGAGACCGCGGGTCAGGCCGGGCCCAAGGCCGCCGCCCCGTCCGGCACTGTCCCGGCCGCCGCCAACCCGGCCCACGCCGCCGTCCCGAAGGCCGCGGCTGCGGCAGCGGCCTCAACGGCCGAGAGTCGCTCGGCCGCAGCGCTGGCGCTGACCCATGAGCCGACGTTTGACGAGGGCACCGCCCAACGGATCAAGGACGCGGCGCTGAGCTATTCCGATCTGGCGGTGCGCGGCGGTTGGCCGACGATCCCCGCGGACGCCAAGTTCGCACCCGGCGTCCAGGGCCCCAATGACGATCTGCTGCGCAAGCGCCTGATCCTCACCGGCGACCTCGCGGCCGACAAGGCGAGCGGCGCCTTCGACCAGGATCTCTCCGATGGCGTGAAACGCTTCCAGGTCCGCCACGGACTTGCGCCGACCGGCACGATGACGCCGCGCACCCTCGCCGCGATGAATGTCCCGGTGCAGAAGCGCATTCGCCAGCTCGAGGCTTCGCTCGAGCGGCTCGAGAACACCAATTTCAGCTTCGGCCAGCGCTATGTCGTGGTCAACATCCCCGCGGCCTTTGCCGAAGCGGTCGAGAACGACGTCGTGGTGCGGCGCTATCGTGTCATCGTCGGCAAGACCGAAAAGCCCTCGCCGACGCTGACGGCGGAGATCACCGGCGTCGTCCTCAACCCGACCTGGACGGTGCCGTCCTCGATCACCAAGACCGAGATCTCCGCGCATATGCGCAAGGACCCCACCTATCTGTCGCGCATGCACATGGAGGTGCTCGACGGCCACGACAATCCGATCGATCCGCATTCGGTCGACTGGTCGGGCGCGCACACGCCCAATTTCACCGTGCGCCAGCAGAACGGCAGCTTCAACGCGCTAGGCGCGGTGAAGATCGACATGCCGAATTCGTATTCGGTCTATATGCACGACACCAACCAGCGCAGCCTGTTCAGCGACGATTACCGCTTCGATTCCCACGGCTGCTCCCGTGTCGACAATGTGCGCGATCTCGCCGCCTGGCTGCTCAAGGACCAGCCGAAATGGACGCGCGCAGCGATCGACGCCGAGATCGCGACCGGTCAGCATCAGGAGGTCGCCATGGCCAGGAAGGTGCCGGTGGCCTGGATTTATCTGACGGCCTGGATGACCAAGGACCAGACCATCCAGTTCCGCAACGACGTCTATAATCAGGACGAGCAGTTGCTGGAGGCGACGGCCGAAGAAGCGGCCTTCTTCAGCAATGCCGGCAACCATCCGCTGACCGCGCACATGGCCCAATAGGATGGCGCAGTAGGCATGCAATCGCGGGACGGGCGGATGCAAGCCTGCATCCCCCGCCACGATTGACCCGGGCCCCGGCCTGACAGCACATTACGCCTCGCCAACCGACGAGCGAGCGCGCGATGCCTGATCTGTCCCAAGAAACTCCCTATGCTGACGGCAAGATCCTCAAACAGGTCACCGACGGCGTCGGCATCATCACCTTCAACAATCCCGACAAGCGCAACGCGATGTCGCTGGAGATGTGGGAGGGATTTGGCGAAGCGCTGACGGCCTTGCGCGACGACGACGCGGTGCGCGTCGTGATCCTGCGTGGCGCCGGCGGCAAGGCGTTCGTGTCAGGCGCCGACATCAGCCAGTTCGAGAAGGTCAGGCATAACGCGGCGGCGTCCGAAGAGTATGGCAGGCGCAGCGCCGCCCAGCGCGCGCTGCTCGCCGATTACCCGAAGCCGACGATCGCATGCATCCAGGGCTTTTGCCTCGGCGGCGGCATGCAGCTCGCGATGCTCGCCGACATCAGGATATCGGCGCATGACAGCCAATTCGGCATTCCCGCGGCGAAGCTCGGCATCGCCTATGGCTATGACGGGTTGAAGCACCTGGTGTCGCTGGTCGGTCCGTCCTGGGCACGGCTCCTGATGTACACGGGCATGCGCATCGATTCCACGGAGGCGCTGCGCATCGGTCTCGTCGAACGCGTGATCCCGGACGAGCAGCTCTGGGGCGAGACCATGGCGATCGCCATCACGATCGCGCAGAACGCGCCGCTCGCGATCAAGGCCGCCAAGATCACCATCGCGCAGGTGCTGAAGGACGAGAGCGCTCGCGACATGGACGCCGTCAAGGCGATCGGCACGGCCTGTATGGACAGCAGCGATTTCCGCGAGGGCCGGCAGGCCTTCATGGAGAAGCGCAAGCCGCAGTTTTCGGGGAAGTGACGCTGAGGCGCGGGAAGCTGAACCTTCATTCACGAAGATTAAATTCCTCGCCGGACAGCGCTGCGACTGCAACCAACTGATTTGCCGCAAGTTCTCCCGGCACCAACGAGGGAGATCGCGATGAAACTCAAATTGGCTGTTCTTGGTCTGGCTGCCCTCGGCAGCGTGGCGCTGGCGTCGGGACAAGCGCTCGCAGCGATGCCGAACGGCATTCCGCAGGCCGACAAGGTCGCAAGCGGTCCGGCCGCCCCTGTCGATCAGGTGCGCTGGGTTTGTAATCCATGGGGCCGCTGCTGGTGGCGCCCGAACTATTACGGCGCTTATGGCTTCTACGCCCCTCGCCGGTTCTACGGCCCGCGTCCGTGGGGCTGGGGCCATCGCCACTGGCGCCGCTGGTGACGACGAAGGGGCCGCGAGGCCCCTTTCTCTTGCGGGGGGCTACAGCGCCGCGAGCACTGCCTTCGTGATGTCGGCCGTGCCGTTGCTGCCACCAAACTCGATCGGCTTGAGACCGTCGGCATAGACCCGATCCACCGCGCGCTCGATTCTTTCGCCCGCCTCCGTCGCGCTCTCGGCGCCGTGCTTGTCGGCAAGCCAGTCCAGCATCATCGCCGCCGACAGGATCATGCCCGTGGGATTGGCCTTGCCCTGTCCCATGATGTCGGGCGCGGTGCCGTGGCAGGGCTGGAACACGGCGTACTTGTCACCGATGTCGGCTGAGGGTGCCATGCCGAGGCCACCGATCAGGCTCGCGGTGATGTCGGAGACGATGTCGCCGAACATGTTCTCCATCACCATTACGTCGAAATCCCAGGGACGCTTGACCAGCATCGCCGAGCAGGCGTCGACATAGAGGCGATCGGTCTTCACATCAGGATGTTTCTTCGCGATCTCGTCGAAGATGCCGCGGAAGAAGGCGAACGCCTTGAACACGTTCGCCTTGTCGACGCAGGCAAGCGCGCCCTGCTTGCCGCGCGCCTTGCGCCGCTCGGCAAGGCGGAACGAGAAATCGAACAGCCGCTCGGAGGTCTTGCGCGTGATCACCATGGTCTCGCGCGCATCGTCATGCGTGACGACGCCTTTGCCCATCGAGGCGAACAGGCCCTCGGTGGACTCGCGGATCACGACGAGATCGATACCGCGCTTGTCGGCGCCGACGATCGGGCTCGGCACGCCGGGTATCAGCCGGGCCGGCCGCACGCCGGCATAGAGATCGAAGATGAAGCGCAGCTCGATCTGCGGCGCGATCTCTGTATTGTCGGGGTAACGCACCGACGGCAGGCCGCAGGCCCCGAGCAGGATCGCATCCGCCTCCTCGCAGAGCTTGATGGTCGAGTCAGGCATCGACTTGCCGGTCGCCACATAATTGTTGGCGCCGGCGGGCGCCTCGGTGAAGCGGAAGCGCAAGTCCGACTTCGCCTCGATCTTGCGCAGGACTTCGAGCGCGGGCGCCATGACTTCGGGACCGATGCCGTCACCGGCGAGCACGGCAATGTGGAAGGCGTTGTTTGCGGACATTTAAGAGGCCTCGAGGAAGGGAATTAGCCACGTCGTCTTGCGAGTCGTCATTGCGAGGAGCTCTTGCGACGAAGCAAATCCAGACTGCCCCCGCGGACGCATCTCTGGATTGCTTCGCTTCGCTCGCAATGACTGAGGAGAGAGCGCCGAACTACGGCGTCAGCACCGTGCGCCCGACCACCGCGCCCTGCTGCAGCTGCACCAGCGCCTCGTTGGCCTTGTCGAGCGGCGCCGTCGTCACCGGGATCGGCGCGATGTTCTTGGTGCGCACCAGATCGAGCAGTTCCTGGGTCTCGCGCAGATTGCCGACATAGCTGCCCTGGATCGTCACGGCCTTGATCGGGATCAGCGGCAACGCCCAGGTGGCACCCCCGCCGAACAGGCCGACGATGACGAGCTTGCCGCCTTTGGTCAGGCAGTCGAAGCCGAGCTGCGTCGTTGCGGCATTGCCGACGAGGTCGATCACGGCGCGGATGGGACCGCCCGCTTTCTTGGCCAATTGCTCCAGCGCGTCGCCCGCCTTGGGATCGACGGTCGCAAGCGCACCCGCCTTCTCGGCGGCTTCCCGCTTCCTGGCGTCGATGTCGACCACGATCGCGCCCTTGCCGCCCATTGCCTTCAGCAGCGACAGCGCCATCAGGCCGAGGCCGCCGGCGCCGAACATCACGATGGGCGTGTCAAAGTACTGCTCGACCTTCTTGAGCGCGCTGTAGGTGGTGACGCCCGAGCAGGCGTAGGGCGCGGCCGACGCCGGATCGAGCCCTTTGAGATTGAGCAGATAGCGCGGATGCGGCACCAGCATGTGATCGGAATATCCGCCGTCGCAATAGACGCCGAGCGAGCGCGGCGTCAGGCACATGTTCTCGTCACCGGCCAGGCACGTCGTGCATTTGCCGCAGCCGATCCAGGGATAGACCAGGCCGGTATCGCCGAGCCTGAGCTCGCCTTGATCGGTCGGCTTCACGTCCGGACCGAACGCCAGCACCTCGCCGACGGTCTCATGCCCCATGGTCAGCGGCAAATTGATGCCGCGATCTTTCAGCGACAGCGGCTTGCGGCCATGGCCGAGATCGTAGCCGCCTTCCCAGATGTGGAGATCGCTGTGGCAGACGCCGGCGGCCTTCACCTTGATCAGGACCTGCGTGCCCTGGGGTTGCGGCGTCGCCTCGTCGAACTCCTGCAGCGGCGCCTTGAAATCGGCGACCTTGAAACTCTTCATTGGAATCCTCCCGGCATGCTTCTCGTTATCGCTGCCACCATGCCATGGCCGGCGGAACGAGACAAACCCGCTAGCCGCGTCGCTTAAAGTGGCGCGGCCTCGCCGAGGCCGATCTCCTCGCGCAGTGCGCGCGTGTGCTCGCCGAGCTCGGCCATGGTCTTGCCTGGCGTGGTGTCGGCTCCCGTCATCCGGAATGGCAGATTGATCACCCTGAAGGCGCCGCCTCCATCCTCCACCGATGAGAGTGCCTGCCGGTGCGCGAGCTGCGGATCATCAAGGGCTTCCTTGATGGTGCGATAGGCCGAGGCCGGCACGCCGGCCGCGCTCAGGGCGACAAGACATGCGTCGGTCGACAGTTGTCGCGACCACGCTTCGACGCCGTCCATCATGTCGGCCCAGTTCTCGCGCCGCGGGGCATAGGAAGAGAAGCGTGGATCGGAGATCCATTCGGGCCGGCCGATCACGCCCATCAGGGACCGGAACGTCTTCTCGCTGGCGACCGTGATCATGACAAAACCGCTGGCGGTCTCGGTCGGGCCGAACATCGGGCGCGGCGGCGGCTTTACCGCGAATTGCGAGCTCTGCAATTCGATCACCATCAGCGTCAGCATCGATTCCAGCATGGAGACGTCGATGTGCTGGCCGAGCCCGGTCGCCGTGCGCTGATAGAGCGCGGAGGCGATCGCGCCAAAGCCGTATGTGCCAGTGACGACGTCGGCATGGTAGATGCCGCAATAGTCCGGCCTGTCACGGCCGGGCTGGTGGGCGAGATGCGCCATGTCGTAGCCGGAGGCCGCATGAATCACCGGCGCATAGGCCGGCAGCTCGGCGGACGGACCGCTCTGGCCGTAGCCGGAGATCGAGCAGTAGATCAGCCTCTCGTTGGCCGAACGCAGGCTGTCGTAGTCGAGCCGCAGGCGGCGCATCACGCCCGGGCGAAAATTCTCAACCAGGATGTCTGAAGTCGCCGCCAGCCGGCGCACCGCCTCTCGTCCGTCCTCGGACTTGAGATCGAGCACGACGCTCTTCTTGCCGACATTCAGCTGGCCGAAGACGGTGCTGCAGCCGTTACGCAGCGGGGGCCGGGTCCGCATCGTCTCGCCGCCATCGGTCTCGATCTTGATGACCTCGGCGCCCATGTCGGCGAGCATCCGCGCGCAGTGGGGGCCGGCGATGGTGGTCGAAAAATCCAGGACCCTGAGGCCCGCAAAGGGCTTTGTCGTCGTCCCCTCGTGCTTATCTGCTGGCTGCATGCCGGCCACGTCTCCCCTGGCGTCCCCGTAGGAACTATCGATGTGCCCTGTCGTTGTTGCCCGACCCTAGAGGGCGGCGGCTGAGTAGGAAAGTCTTTACCGAACCGATGCGTCTCGTGGGGGGCTTGAGATTTCCAGGGGCAACTGGACCCGATCTTGCATAGCAGCATTCGGGATCAGCAGAGGGCATTCGTTCTTGAGGGTCTTATTCGTCACGACAGAGATGGACGACTTCGTCCGCGTCGGCGGGCTCGGTGCCGTATCTGCTGCCCTTCCCCGAGCGCTACGCCCCTTCGCCGATATCCGGATCATGCTGCCCGGCTATCGCGACATCATCGAACAACTCACGCATATTCAGGTCGTTGGCCGTTGTCCGGCGTTTGCGGAGATGCCGGCCTGCTCGCTCGGCCGGGCCGCGACCAAGGACGGAATGCCGGTCTATGTGCTGTTGTGCTCACAGCTCTACGACCGCCCCGGCAACCCCTACGGCGACGAGTCCGGGCGCGACTGGCCCGATAACGATATCCGTTTCGCGCGTTTTGCCTCGGCTGCCGCCGAGCTTGCCATGGGCAAGCTGGACAAGAATTGGGCAGCAGACCTGATCCATGCCAATGACTGGCAGGCTTCGCTCGTGCCGGCCTATCTCGCCTGGCGCGGCAGCAATCTGCCGTCGATCCTGACCATCCATAATCTCGCCTATCAGGGGCTCTTCCCGAAGGAGTCGCTGCGCCGGATCGGCGTCCCCGAAAGCTCATTCCACATCGACGGCGTCGAGTTCTACGACCAGCTCTCCTTCCTCAAGGCAGGGCTGGTCTATGCCTCCCACCTCACCACCGTCAGCGGCACCTACGCCCGCGAGATCACCACGGCGGAATTCGGCTGCGGCCTCGAAGGCCTGCTGCGCGTCCGCTCCGATGCGGCCGAACTGACCGGCATCCTCAACGGCATCGACGAGAGCTGGGACCCGCGCTCCTGCGCCCAGCTCGCACAGCAATTCGGCGCCGGCGACTGGGTCGGCAAGCAAGCCAACGCCGATTATGTGCGCAAGCAGTTCGGGCTCGCTGTCTCGCGCGGGCCGATGTTCGCGATCGTCGCGCGCCTCGTGCACCAGAAGGGCATCGACCTCGTGCTGTCGGCCGCGGACGAGATTGTCGATGCCGGCGGGCAGATCGTCGTCACCGGCTCCGGCGAGCCCGCCCTCGAGCAGGCGCTGGTGGAGGCCCATCGCCGCCGCCCCGACGCGATCGGCGTCACTATCGGCTTCAACGACGCCCACGCGCGCCGCATTTTTGCCGGGAGCGATTTTACGCTGATGCCATCGCGCTTCGAGCCATGCGGCCTGAGCCAGATGTATGCGCAGCGCTTCGGCTCGCTGCCGATCGGCCACCAGACCGGTGGCCTGGCGGAAACCATCACCGACGGCGAGACCGGCTTCCTGTTCAAAAAACCCTCACACGAATCTTTCCTGGGCGGCGTCCGCCGCGCCTTCGAGGCTTTCATGGCCCAGGACCAACTCGACAGCATGCGCCGCAGCGCCATGGGCCGCTCGTTCTCGTGGAGCATCTCGGCGGGACGCTATAGCAAGCTGTATCGGAAGCTGTCGACGGCGTGAGGCTGGGACGAGATCCGTGCCTCAGACTCCGTCATTGCGAGCGAAGCGAAGCAATCCAGAAACCCCTCCGCAGAGGCAGCCTGGATTGCTTCGTCGCCAGCGCAAAATTGCGTTCGCAATTTTGTCGCGGGCTCCTCGCAATGACGATGTGGAAGCACTGTCTCGAACCTCACCCGTTCCCGCGCTGATCCATTTGCGGCCGGCCGATCCAGGCGCGGTTCAGGCAACGTGTCATCCAGTCTGGACGCGGCTCGCCGCGTAGCCGCGCCAGCGCTTCCTGGTAGGGGCCGACGTAACGCAGCCGATCCGGCAATTTCGGATAGACACGCTTGATCCATCGCAGCGCGTTGTCGGCTGCCCTCTTGTCGCACGCGTCGAGTTCAAATCCAAAACCCGCTCGCAGGCGTTCCGGCAAGAGGCTTGCAGTCAGCGCGCGGTACCATCGCGGCGGCCGCAGCCACGGTCGCGCGCCGCCAAAAATCTGCGCGGCGATCTCGCGCGCGGCCGGGCTGACGGTCAGCGTGTCCGACTGCGTCATCGCTGCGGTGTACGCTGCGAAGCCGGACCAGTCGGCGGGCAGATCATTCGGCGTCAATCCGAACAAGGCGCCAAACGTCCGGCTCTCGATCCAGTAGCGCTCGCGCTCCTCGGCCGTGAACGGCGGCAGGACCAGATCGTGCGCCATCAGCGCGGTCTCGACCAGCGTTGCGTGAACCCAGCGCAGCGACGGGATGTTGTTGGCGCAGTAACGCGAGCCGGCCGCGAATGGGCCAACAGTCTCCGGAATCTCGCCGACTATCATGGCGTGGCGCCGGTGCAACTGCCGCGACGACAGCATGGCCCGATCGAGCGAACCGAACACCATGGCGAAGACGATGTCGAAGGTGCGATGGAAGCGGCCGATCGGATCGGCAAAGGTCTTGGAATGCTCGGTGATGGCAGCGGCGACCCAGGGATGCGCGAGTTGCAGCAGCAGCGCACGACCGGCGCCGAGGAAGATCACGGCCTCCCGATCGATCCGCCAGGTCACCGTGTCGGGACCGAACACGCCCGGCAGCGGCCCTGCCGCATGAGCGCAGACCTGATCGAGAGCCGCTTCCAGATCGTTCGCGGATACCACTTGCAGAGTCTCTCCACGGCGGATCGGCCCCGACGATCCGCAAGGCCTTGGCAATTCAATGAAGCGGACGCTATTCCGCGGCCAGCTTCATCTCGTCGATGTACTCGTGCAGCACCACGCCCGACAGCGGATCGAATTCGCCGATCCACGGCGCGCGCGCCAGCACCGACCTCGTATGCGCGTAGCCGGCGTCCCAGCGCTGCATGATGCCGGACGGGCTGAAGTCGATGTCCTTGGTGTGGGTCTCGCGGTCGAGCTGCGGGGCCAGCATTCGGACCACATGCATGCGCGTCGAACAGCCATAGCCGATCAACTCCCTCACCGCGGGATCATTGCGCTCGCCCTCGGGCAACCGCGCCGCAAGCTGGTTGATGACGTGGCGCAGCCGATGAGCCTGCTGCTGGCGCTCGATCTGGCTTGCAATCCGGCTGGAATATTGCACGTCCTTGTGGCGGGTCAGCACCTCTCCCATCGTGGTCGGCTCGGCGCCGGCGGGATTCCACAGATGCACCGAGAAGATCAGCGAATCCCTGCGCGGATTGTCGTCGAACACGGCTTCCGTCGGTGAGTTCGACAGGATGCCGCCATCCCAATAGAGCTCGCCATCGATACGCACCGCCGGAAAGGCCGGCGGCAGCGCGCCCGAGGCCATCACGTGCTTCACCGTCAGCTCGCCATCTCGGCTGTCGAAATAACGCATCCGGCTGGAGCCGACATGCGCAGCACCAACCGTCAGGCGCGGCGCGCCGCAATTGGCGAGGCCGAAATCGACGAGCTCGCGCAGCGTGCTCTCCAGCGGCGCCGTCGAATAATAGCCTGCGCGATCGGCCCCGAGCGGGAAGGACCAGCCGGCATGCGCCAGCGGATTGGGTTGGAAGAAGCCGGCAATGCCGTGGGCGATGGTCGACCAGCATGCAAGCATGTCGTCGAGACCGGGAATGCCTGTCGGCAAGAGCCAGGCCGGCCTCTGCTCCATCCGTTTCCAGAATTCCCTCAGGCGCGCGAGCCGATGTCCGGGCGTATTGCCTGCGATCAGGCTCGCATTGATGGCGCCGATGGAGGTGCCGATCACCCAGTCGGGCTCGATGCCGGCCTCGTGCAGGGCCTGGTAGACGCCCGCCTGATAGGCGCCGAGCGCGCCGCCGCCTTGCAGCACCAGGACGATCTGGCCGGGCAGGTTGTTGGGCCTGCCCACCCCGGCATTTGCCTGCATGCCTGTCGCACTCCTGCTCCTGAGAGCCTTACGCAAGATCCTCGGGCATTGTTACGCCGGAGGAGGATCGGCCGTCCAGCAGACATCGTCCGGGAGGGGGTGCAGAAAGCTACGGAACCGAGGATGCGTTAGGTGAGACCGGCGCCGGCTGACCTGGCTCAGCCGGCCATTTCTTTTGTCGCGATACCCATGCGCCGCGTCTCCGGCATGACGAAAAGGATCAGCAAAAGCCCGGCGGCTGCGATGCCCGCCAGCCCCAAGAAGGCGGTGGCATTGCCGAACTTGTCGCTGACATAGCCGCCGAGCGCGGTGCTCAATGACGCACCGATGCCGGTCGCCGTGCCCACGATGCCCTGCGCCAGATTGAAGTGCCCGCTGCCGAAGGCGATATCAGCCACGACGAGCGGTATCATCACCGCGAACACGGCGGCCGTGAACCCGTCGAACACCTGCACCAGCACCAGCAGATACGGATCGCGCACCGTCGCGAACAGCAGGCCGCGGATCGTCAGCGCGCCGAGCCCGATCAGCAGCAGCGGCCGCCGACCCCAGAGCTGGGCCTTACGCCCGACCGACGGTGACAGCAGCGCCACGATCGCCTGGGGCACGACGATGCAGAAAGCGACCAGCACCGTCGCCCACTGGCTCGACCGCGCCGTCACCGCGCTTGCCATCAGCGGCATCATCGAGGCGTTGGCAAGCTGCAGTAGCAGAACGCTGAGCGCAAAGACGATGAGCGGCCGCTGTCTGACCAGATGCCAGACATTGGTGTCGCCGGGAATAGGCGCCTCGCGCGGCATCTCGCCGTGACAACGGGCGACGTCGACCTCCTCCTCGCGGATGCGCGACAGCGCGATCAGGGTCGGGATCGCGAGCACGAAGGTGACCAGGAACACCGAACGGCTCGAGAGCAGATAGCCGGCGGTGCCCATGACCGCGGCCGCGACGCCGTTTCCGAGCGAGGCGAAGCGCGCATTGCGGCCGAGCCTCTCACCGATCGCGAGCGGGCCGACCAGGCCCAGGCTGATCGCCGCAATCGCCGGCCCCAGCACGCAACTCGCCGCCGCATGCAGCGCGGCTGCGGTCACCACGACGGGGAAGATCGGCATCGCCGCATAAGCGAGCGCGCAGCAGCCGATGGTCACGATCGCGAGACCTGCGACCAGCCGCTCGGATTTCGCAGCGTCGATGATCGCCCCGCCTGGCATCTGCCCGATCAGCCCGACGATGCCGCCGATCGAGAGCACGAGTCCGATCTCGACCTGGGTCCATTTCTGCGTGGTCAGATAGACCGCAATGAAGGGGCCGAAGCCGGTCTGCACATCGGCGAGAAAGAAGATGAACCAGTCTAGGCCGCGGAGACTCCGGCGGGACGGCGCCGGAATGCCCGCAAGCACGGCCGCGGCGACGTTGTCCTGTTCAACGCGTCCCTGGTGCTTTTCATGATCAGGCTTTCTCGACAAGAGCACAGGCGGTCAGCCCTCCCCCTCCTCACTGGATGGCTTGCAGCGGTTGAAGACTGCCGGACGCCCCTAGCACGACCATCGGCGTGTCTTCCTTGTACTCCGGCGCGGCCGCGACCTGGGCCTTGGTCAATTCCAGCGTGATGCTGTCCTTCTTGTTGGCTATCTTGCCGAAACGGAGCGCATTCCAGTCGACCACGATCTTGCGACTGCCGACGCCGAGGAAGCCGCCGAAATCGATCACGGCGGCACGGACATGCCCCTCGCGATCGACGATGACGTCGACGATGCGTCCCATGTCCTCGTCCGCCGCGCTGCGCACGTCGCGGCCAAGCACGCCGTGGGCATCGCTGGCGCCAATGATGGTCACGGACGGCGGCGGCGCGGCATCCTTCGGCGTCACCGGCACGACCGAGGCAGGCGGCTGCACTGGCGTCGGCGCCTTCGCCTCGCTTGTGGCCGCAGGCGGCTCCTCGGCGGCCCGCGATACCGTAACTGTCGATCCCGCGACCATCGCCGCGCTCAAAGCCAACCACCCGGCGGTACGCATGACCTCCTCCTCGCGGCGCGCCGCTAGCGCGCCAGCACGATCGACACCTGGATCTGGCCGCGCGTACGCAGCACCTCCAGCGCCACGTCATGGCCATGGCGGCTGACGCGCAAATCGACGCTGGACTCGCTCAGCCGCAGATCGCGCAAGATGACCTCGTTCAAGAATGCCGGCAGATGCGGATTGCGGAGCCGGATCTCGCAGCGCGCGACGTCGAACTCGATGCCGAGCGCGGCCTCCAGAAGCGTGAACGGCGTCGCGCTGGCCCAGGCCTGCGGCGCGCAGGCCACCGGGTAGAGTGTCGGACCGCGCCGTTTCTCGCGGCGGAAGCCGCAGAACAGTTCGGGCAGGCGGCGCAGATCCATGTAGGTCGCGGCGTCGAACAGGCCCTTGAAGACATGCGCGACCGAGTGCTTGAGTCCGTATTGGGCAAGCCCAAGCGCGATCAGCGCGTTGTCGTGCGGCCAGACCGATCCGTCATGATACGACATCGGATTGTAGCGCACCTCGCCGCGCGCGACCGTGCGAATGCCCCAGCCCGAGAAGAAGTGCGGCTGCATGAGATCGGCGGCAACGAGACGGGCGCGGTCCTCGCGGATCATCCCGCTGAACAGCACCTGCCCGGCATTCGAGGTCCGGACCTCGCACCGCTGCTTCCTGCCGTCGAGCGCGAGCGCATAGGTGCCGAGCTCCTCGCACCAGAACGCCTTCTCGAACCGCTCTGCCAGCGCCTTGGCCTCCGTCTCGAGCTTCCTGGCAATGTCAGGCTTGCCGAGCCGCAGTGCGCATCGCGCGGCGAGTTGCTTGGCCGCGTAGACGTAGCCCTGGACTTCGGCGAGCGCGATATTGCCTTCGGCGAGCTTGCCGTCGGCATGGAAGATCGCGTCGTAGGAATCCTTCCAGCCCTGGTTGGCGAGGCCCTTTTCGGTGGCGCGCTGGTATTCGACAAAGCCGTCACGGTCGGGGTCGCCTGGTCCATCGATCCAGGCGAGCCCCGCCTCGATCGCGGGCCATAGCTCGACCAACGTCTTCTCGTCGCCGGTGCGCTCGAAATAACGCCCGGCAAGCATGACGAACAGGGCCGTGGAATCCACGCTGCCGTAATATTGCGAGAACGGCACTTCGCCCAGCGCGGCCATTTCGCCGCCGCGCATCTCGTGCAGGATCTTTCCCGGCGCCGCATCCGCTGACGGATCGACGGCCCTGGCCTGGAAATGCGCGAGCCGCCGCAGCACACCCTTGGCGACGCGGGGATCGACCCACAGCATCTGCAGCGCGGTGATCAGGCCATCGCGGCCGAAGGTCGTCGAGTACCAGGGAATGCCGGCATAGGGATAACGCCCCTGCGGCGTCTCGGTCATCAGCATGTTGAGGTCGGCCATGGCCTGGCACAGCACCTCGTTGAAGATGTTGTTGGAGGTCTCGATGCTGGCCGTACCGATCGTGGACTGCCGCATCTCGCGGCGATGCGCCAGCAGTCCCCTGAAGAAGCGCGCCGGCTTCTCCCCGACGGGGCGGTTGCAGGACACCGCAACGAACAGCGATTTCGACTCATGCGGCTCCAGCTCGAGCTGCCAGGTCGCGGCATTGACCGAAAGCCGCGTCGGACGCGGATCGAAATGCAAGCCGGTGGTGCGTTCGGCATCGTCGAGACCACGATACTCGAACAGCACGTCGGTCGGCCCGAGCAGCTTGCTGGTGCCGGTGCCGCGGCGCGGCCGCCGCTCGCCGCGCACTTCGAACAGATCGGCAAAGTCGTTGTCGAACAGCAGCGTCAGCTCGAAGGCTGCCGTCTGCTCGCCGTGGTTCTGCAGCCCGATGCGTTGATAGGCGGTGCCGCGCCACAGGAAGATCGTGCGCACGATGTGCAGCAGATCTTTTTGCAGGACGATCCGGCCGTCGCGATAAATATCAGGGTTGGTGAGATCGACGGTCAATCCCGAATTGTCGTCGCGCAGGTTCGACCCGAGCAGCAACGGCTGGAGATCGTCGAGCACGAGCTCCAGCCGTGCCAGATAGCGCGTGTCGTGGTTGAAAAGGCCATCCGGGCCGCCGGCGGAGGCGCCGATGTCTCCATGACTGTCCAGCACGATGAAGGTGTCGTCGTGCTTGAGCGACCGCCGCGGTCGCGCGGCGGGACCGGTCATCGGAATGTAGAACGGCTGTTCCGCGACGGGCTCCATCGTCTGCGGCACGGATTTGATCTTGGTTGCGGCTTCGGCTGCCATGAGCTGCTCCCCTGCGGCTTGTTTTTCGAACGCGACCAACGCAAACGCGACTGTTGGGTTTACGCGGCGAACTTCGCGAGCCGGCTCATTTCCTGCATCACCAGTTCACGATACGGACCATGAGCCTGCATCAGCCGGTCAGGCGCCCCGTCCTCGATGATCTTGCCGTGCTTGAGCACGATCACCCGGTCGAAATTGCGCAAGGTCGCCAGGCGGTGCGCAATCGCGATCACGGTGCGGCCCCGCATCAGCCGCGTCAGCGCCTCGCGGATGGCTTCCTCGGACTCACTGTCGAGCGCAGCCGTCGCCTCGTCAAGCAGCAGGATCGGCGCGTCCTTCACGAAGGCGCGCGCGATCGCGATGCGCTGGCGCTGGCCGCCGGACATCTTGACCCCGCGGTCGCCGACCATGGTGTCGAGACCTTCCGGCAGGCTGTCGATGAAATCGCAGCGGGCTGCGATTGCCGCCCGCAGCACCTCGTCGTCGGTCGCATTGGGCCGGCCGTAGCGGATGTTCTCTCTGATGGAGCGATGGAACAGGGAAATGTCCTGCGGCACCACGGAGATCGCCTCGCGCAGGCTCTGCTGCGTCACCATCGAGATGTCCTGGCCATCGATCGTCACGCTGCCCTCGTCCACATCGTAGAACCGCTGTAGCAGCGTGAACAGGGTCGACTTGCCGCCGCCGGACTGGCCGACCAGGCCGACGCGCTGGCCAGGCTGCAGCCGCAGGCTAAACCGCTCGAAGATCTTCTCGGCCCCGGGATAGCCGAACGTGACATTGTTGAACGCAATCGCCGCGCCGGTCTTGACCAGGGGGCCAGCCGCGGGATGATCGCGCAACTCGTGCGGAACGAGCAACGTCGCGATCGCCTCGGTCAGTCGGGCGACATGCTGGGTCACGTCGACCAGCGCCACGGCGAGGTCGCGCGTTGCATTCAGAATGGAGAGGCCGAGCGTGCAGACCAGCACGACATCGCCGGTCGTCGCCTCGCCGTCCTGCCAGAGCACGATGGCCCAGGCCATCAGCGCTATCGTCAGCACGACCGTAACGGCTGCATGCGTCAATCGCAGCTTCTCGAGATAACGCAGACTGCGGCTGCGCGCAGTGAGTTCCCGGTTGACGGTAGCGTCGAACCGCTCATGCTCGTGGCCGATGCCGCAGAATGCGCGGACCAGGGGCATATTGCTGATGACGTCGATCATCTCGCCGTCGACGACGGCGGCCTTGTCGGCGAAATCGTCATGGAGCGGTTTGCCGGCTGCGGCCAGACGGAACATCGCGAATACCATGCCACCGGCGATCACAATCAGGCCGAGCGCCATATAGGGACTCACGGTTCCGATCAGCGCAATGGCCGCCACCGTTGCGATGCAAGGCGGCAACACATTCCAGACGAACATGTTCTCGACCGTGAACACGGCGTTGGAGGTGGCCGTGATGCGGCTCGTCAGCATGCCCGGCATGCGATCAGAAAAATAACTCGGTGCGTGTCCGGTCAGATGACGGAATATGTCACGGCGTAAATCGCCCGTGACACGGACGAATGTGAAGCTCGCGGTCCAGCTCGCGATCCGCCACAGAAAATTGTCGGCGGCGATCAGCGACATGAGCAAAATGAATGCCAGCCATACGCTGCCGCCATGCGAAGTTCCCGCAGACAAGCTGTCGACGAGAGATTTGACGCCATACTGCGTGCCCACGGAACAGGCAACGGCGGCGACGACGGAGCCGAGGATCACCAGATGCGACGCCGATCGACGTCGCAGGTAGCGCAACACAAAGGCAAATGGCCTGCGCGCATATCCAGAAAGATGATCCATGTGACACTGACCCCGTCGTGATGATTCAACTGTTCTGCTGATCGACTGAACATCGACCAGTTCGGCTCGGTTCCCGGGCGAGCTCATCACGACATGCGGATGCGGACGATCTGAGAAGATCAGATGGCAGCATCGAGACATGCGCGCGATGTACGAATAAGTAACGTTTGAGGAAAGGAACTTCGCAACTGCGGGAACGTTCCCTTGTCGGCATGCCGGTGCCGAGACACGGCGGGGGTTTCAACCTTTATGATCGCAGAGGAGATGGTGAGATGCGCATCGCGCAGGTAGCTCCGTTGACGGAGGCTGTTCCACCCAAGCTGTACGGCGGCACCGAGCGGGTGGTGCATTGGTTGACGGAAGAGTTGGTTGCGCTCGGACACGACGTTACCCTGTTCGCCAGCGGCGACTCGCAGACCTCCGCAAAGCTCGATGCATTATGGCCGCGGGCGTTGCGCCTCGACGGTTCCGTGCGCGATCCCAACGCGCTGCACATGGTGCTGCTGGAGCACGTGCGGCAGAAATGTGACGACGAGGAGTTCGACTTCGTCCACTTCCATCTCGACTATTATCCGTGGTCGCTGTTCTACCGGCAGCCGACGCCGTTCCTGACCACGCTGCACGGAAGGCTCGATCTGCCGGAGCATCAGCCTGTTTTCAACACCTTCTCCAAGATGCCGGTGATCTCGATCTCGAACGCACAGCGGCGGCCGGTGCCGCAGGCCAATTGGGTGTCGACGATTCATCACGGCCTGCCGGAGAGTTTGCTGACGCCGAAGCCGGCGAAACAGGAATATCTCGCCGTGCTCGGCCGCATCGCGCCGGAGAAGGGCGTCGACCGCGCCATCAAGATCGCGATGCATTGCGGCATTCCGCTCAAGATCGCGGCCAAGGTCGACCGCGCCGACCAGGACTATTATGACGAGCTGATCAAGCCGATGATCTCAGGCAATCCGCTGGTGGATTTCATCGGCGAGATCGGCGACCACGAGAAGTCGGACTTCTTGAGCGGTGCGCTCGGCCTGCTGCTGCCGATCGACTGGCCGGAGCCGTTTGGTCTCGTGATGATCGAAGCCATGGCCTGCGGCACGCCGGTGGTCGCCTTCAACCGCGGTTCGGTACCCGAGATCATCGACGAAGGCCTCACCGGTTTCGTCGTCGAGGACGTCCTCAGCGCCGCCGGCGTCGTCGGTCGTCTCGCGCAATTGGACCGCTCTGCCATCCGCAAGCAGTTCGAGCAGCGCTTCACGGCGCGGCGCATGGCGCTGGATTATCTCGCGGCGTATCGGAGCCTGACCGAGGTCCAGGCGCCGCGGATCAAGCTGGTGAGCAGCGCCGAGTAAGGATCTCGACCCGCCACTCTCGTGTCCCGGACGCGCAGCAACGCCATTCGCGTTGCTGCGCTGCGTCCGGGGCACGCGCGCCCTACACCACCACCGACCGCTTCGGCTCCACGATCTCGAACATCCGCGGAAATTCGTCCATCAGTCCCATGAGCTCGGCGAGCTTCATCGGATTGCCCGACAGCTTGACCTTGCCGGCGGCGACCGCTTCCGGAAAGCTGGTCAGCTTTGCGATCACCTCGTCCAGCGTCGCCCGCGCGAGCGTGAAGCTGGCGTCGGCGTTTCCGGCCTGCACACCTTCGGTGTAGGTCAGCGCGCTGTTTTCGAGGTTCAGCACGAACGTCTCGCCGGTATCCGAAAAGCGCCAGTTCAGCACGATGTGCTTGCCTTCCGCCTTCGGTCCGTTGAGGCGGATGCCGAGCACGTCCCAGAGCTGCGAGGTGCGAAGAGCGGCCAGGGTCTCGCGCGGCATCGGTGCGCGCGGCGGCGTCTGGGGCATGCCTTGGCGGAGCTCCTGGGCGCCGAACAGATAGGCGTTGCGCCAGGTCGAGCTCTCGGCGGCATAGCCGAGCTGCTCCATCGTATCGGCGAGCAGTGCGCGCGCCGCCGCATTGTCCGGCTCAGCGAAGACGAGATGGCCGAGCGCCTGCGCCACGAAGCGGAATTCGCCCTTGTCAAAATCCACGCGCGCACGCGAGAGGATTGCATCCGCGCCGCCCATATACTCGACATATTTCTTGCCGGACTCGGCCGGCGGCAGTGGATCGAGATTGACCGGATTGGCGTCGTACCAGCCGAGATATTTCTGGTAGATCGCTTTCACATTGTGCCTGACGTGACCGTAATAGCCGCGGCCGTGCCAGGCACCGTCGAGGCTGCCCGGCAACCGGATCGCCTCGGCGATCTCGGCGGCGTTCAGGCCGTGATTCATCAGGCGAATGGTTTGGTCATGCGTGAATTTGTAGAGGTCGCGCTGCTCGCGGATCATGGTGTCGATGCGCTCGCGCCCCCACACCGGCCAGTGATGCTGGCCGCACATCGCCTCGGCCTTGCCGCCCCAGAGATGCAGGGCTTCGTTGAGGTACTTCGACCACGCCAGCGCATCGCGCACATCGGCGCCGCGGAACGGCAGCAGATTGTGGAAATTATGCGTGCAGTTCTCGGCGAGGTTCAACAGCTTGTAGCGCGGCAGGAAGAAGTGCATCTCGGCCGGCGCTTCGCTGTTCGGTGCCATCTGGAATTCGAACGCGACGCCGTCGATCACGCGCTTGTCGCCGGTCGCCATGATCAGATCGGTCGGGCGCAGCAACGCGACCGCGCCCGCGGCCATGGTCTTGCCGAGGCCGCAATCGACATGGCCGCGCACGCCCTTGGCGAGGAACGGTCCGAACTGGTATTGCGCCCGGCGCAGCATCGCGGGACCCGCGATGATGTTCTCGGAGACGGCGTGCTCCATGAACAGATCAGGTGCGATGATGGGCACGCTGGCCCTGGCGAGCGCATCCTCGTCCAGCACGCCGCGCGCGCCGCCCCAGTGATCGGTGTGGGTGTGGGTGAAGATCACGGCTGCGACCGGCCTCATGCCGCGGTGCTTGTAGTAGAGATCGAGCGCGGCGCGCGCGCCTTCGATCGAGGTCAGGGTGTCCACGACGATGACGCCGCTGTCGCCCTCGATCAGCGTCATGTTGGCGATGTCGAGCCCGCGGACCTGGTAGACCCCCGGCACCACCTCGAACAGCCCGTGCTGCATGTTGAGCCGCGCCTGCCGCCACAGGCTGGGATTGACGGTCGGCGGCGCCTGATCTGTAGACAAAAAGCCATAGGGCTCGAGGCTCCAGACCGTCCGCCCCTGCGGGTTCACGATCTTCGCGTGCTCGATCGTGCCGAGAAAGCCGCGCGCAGCGTCGTCGAAATCCCGTGTGTCGGAAAACGGCAGCGCATTCAGCACCGCCTGATGCTGCGCAATGACGGAAGGCGTTGCGCCCTTCGGCTCGCTGCTGGAGATTTCGGTCATCATGTCCTCCCGGCCTGATGCGTGGCATCTAACCGCATCGCGCGGTCGATTGCTACGCCGGGGCGGGAGGCAACAATGGTATCCTTCCCTTCTCCCCTTGTTGTGGGAGAAGGTGGCGCGAAGCGCCGGATGAGGGGTATGTCTCCACGCGGTGGACTGTTCGTGAGGAGAGATACCCTTCACCCGGCTTCGCTATCGCAAAGCCACCCTCTTCCACAAGGGCAGAGGGTTGCACCGTCAATGCATCCCCAGCACCCGCGGCAGCCACAGCGTCAGATCGGGCCAGTAGGTCACGATGACGAGGAAGCCGAGCATGGTGAGCAGCCACGGCATCACCGCGCCTGCGAGATCCGTGATGCGCATGCGTGCGATCATCGAGGCGACGTAGAGGTTCAAGCCGACGGGCGGATGGCAGAGGCCGACCTCCATGTTGACGTCCATGACGATGCCGAAATGGACGAGGTCGATGCCGAGCTTCTTGGCCGCCGGCGCCAGGATCGGCGCCATGATCAGGATGATCGAGTTCGGCTCCATGAAATTGCCGGCGAGCAGCAGCAGCACGTTGACGACCAGCAGGAAGCCGACCCAGCCGAGATTTTGCGCCGCGATCCAGTCCGCAAGGATCGTCGGGAGGTTCTCGTTGGCGAGCACGAAGGAGAACAGCACCGCGTTGGTGACGATGTAGAGCAGCATCGCGCTGGTGTTGGCGGCGCGCAGCAGCACCCGCGGCACGTCCTTCATGCCGATCGCCTTGTAGACGAACACCGCGATGACGAAGGAATAGACCGCGGCCATCGCGGCGGCTTCGGTTGCGGTGAACAGGCCGCTATAGATGCCGCCGATGATGATGACGACCAGCATCAATCCCCAGACGCTCTCGCGGAAGGCACGGATGGTCTCGCCCCAGGTCGCCTTCTTCAGCCGCGGATAATCGCGCGTTCGCGCGAGCCACCAGGTGACGATGCACAGCATCGACGTCAGCAGGATGCCGGGCAACAGGCCTGCGACGAACAGCGCGCCGATCGAGGTGTTGGTGGACACCGCGTAGACGATCTTCGGGATCGACGGCAGCATCAGGATGCCGAGCGAACCGGCGACGGTGATGATGCCGGCGCCGAAGCGCATGGGATAGCCGTGGCGGACCATCTCGGGCAGCACGATGGCGCCGATCGCAGCGACGGTGGCCACGCTCGAGCCGCAGACCAGGGCGAACATCGCGCAGGCCACGATGCCGGCGAGCCCAAGGCCGCCATGCCAATGACCGATCAGCGAGGTCGCGAAATTGATCATGCGCCGGGCCACGCCGCCATGGGTGAGGAAGTTGCCGGCGAGGATGAAGAACGGGATCGCCATGATCTCGAAGCCTTCGATGCCCGTGAACAGCTTCATCGAGACGGCTTCGATCGGAACCGCGGTCAGCGTGAACAGGAACGTCATCACGGTGAGACCGAGCGCGATCGAGACCGGGATGCCGGTCAGCATCAGCGAGATCAGGAGCCCGAACACCGTCGCAGCGCGCATCCATTGCGGCAGAGCGAACACGCCGAACTTCTCGGCAAGGCACATCGCGAAAATCAGGACCGGCGCCAGGATCAGGATCACGCCGAGCGGCGAGACTTTTCGGGAAGCCGCTCTGGTTGCGGCGCCGGCGGGCTGCGGATGCAGCGCCGGAGAGACATCGGCCTCCACGCCCTCGACGTGGGTCTCGTCATGATGCGGCAGCTCGCCGGTCCAGAAGTAGGACCATGAGACCTGGAGGAAGCGGAAGCACATCAATCCGGAGCCGAGCGGGATCGCCAGGTAGACGAACCACATCGGCGCTTCCAGATCGTTGGACTGCTGCCCGGTGTGGAACATCTCTCGCACGAAGGAGGCGCCGAAGGCGGCGATCATGCCGGTGAACAGCGCGCCGCACAGCAGCGAGAACAGGATGACATGCTTGCGCGAATGTTCGGGCAATCGGTTGACGAGCAGATCGACGCCGACATGGATGCCGGTTCGCACGCCATAGGCCGCGCCGAACTTCGCCATCCAGATGAACATGTAGATGCAGAGTTCCTGCGCCCAGGACAGATCCAGCTCGGACATGAAGGTGAACACGGCCATCGACGCCGATGCCAGCCAGGTCAGCCCGTGAGCGGCGGCCCATCGCGACAGATTGATCGATTCGCCCGCACCATAACGGTGCACGACGGCAATGAAGATCAGTCCGGTTGCAGCCGCAATGAGCGTCGCGATCAACCATTCTTCGAGATGATTGAGCAACTGGTTGAGCACGCGCAGCAAATCAGAATCCCCCTATCGACACGAAACGGTCGGGAGCCTTCACTCCCGACCGTTGGTACTGTTCTCCACGAAGGCGCGTCAGTTCATCTTGACGTCGAGTTCCTTGGCAATGACATCGAGCACCTCCTGCCCGACGCGGCCCTTTGCCCATTTATAAGTCGGCTGCATCGCTTCCTGCCATGCCTTGCGGTCGGCGTCGCTCAGATAATGCAGCTGCGTCTTGCCGGTCTTCTTGATCTCGGCCAGCGCGTCCTCGTTCTCCTGGTGCGCGATCTGGTTGGTGTAGTCGGTTGCGTCCGCCATCGCCTTCTCGAGCTGGGTGCGGATATCAGGCGGCAATCCGGACCAGAATTTCGAATTGACGATGACGGCGTATTGCAGATGCGCGTGATAGGACACGGTGATGTCCTTCTGCACCTCGTAGAATTTCTGGGTCAGATAGTTCGACGCGGTGTTCTCGCAGCCGTCGACCACGCCGGTCTGCAGCGCCTGGTAGACTTCGGAGAATGCCATGATCTGCGGGATCGCGCCGAGGATGCGGAAATACTGGTCCGCGATCTTGGATCCGGATATCCGGAATTTCAGGCCCTTGAAATCCTCCGGCTTGATCAGCGGTCGGTTCGACGACACCATGTGGAAGCCATTGTCCCAATAGGCGAGCCCGGTGATGCCCTTGGTCTCGAGCTTCTGGAACAACCACTTGCCGACCGTGCCCTTCATCGCGGCGGAGTAGGTCGCTTCGTCCTTGAACAGCCAGGGCAGGTCGAGTGCCTCGAACTCCTTGATGCCGAGCGGGGCGAATTTCGCAGTCGAGGGCGCGAGCATCTGCACCGAGCCGAGCTGGAGCGCCTCGATCTCCTCCTTGTCCTTGTAGAGCGAGGAGTTCGGATAAACTTCGACCTTGACCTTGCCGTCCGTATATTTCTCGGCGAGCTCCTTGAACTTCAGTGCGCCCTTGCCCTTCGGCGTATCATTGGCGACGACGTGGCTGAACTTGATGATGATCGGGCTCTGGGCCTGGGCAACCGCCGGGGCCAAAGCGAACGCGGCCGCAGCGACCGCAAAGAGCAATTTGCGCATGAAGGACCTCCCCAACAACCCTGGAAACCAGGTTCTTTTTTTGTTTGTGCAGGTCAGTAGTGGCAGCAATCGGCACCCCGAACAACTAGACCTAAGCCCAATTTGCCACAGCGAAGCTATGCCGCAGGGAAGCTATCTTGCTCGTGGTCGCATGCGCAACCCGGCGCCCGCTCCACTGACGGGAGCGAGCGCTTATGTCGCATCGCCGAAGGGCAGTTAACCTTTGCGCTGGGCGACCATGAACAGCCGCCGGAACGGGAACAGCGTCTGCCCCGCGCCATTCTTCGGATAGGCCTTCGCAACGCGCTCTCCATAGGCGGCTTCGAATGCAGCCTTCTCGTCGCCCTCGAGCACGTCGAGATAGCGCGTCAGCCAGGTGCCCTTGGTCCATTCCTTCACGGGATTTTCGCCTTCGAGCACCTGGAGATATTCGGTCTCCCAGATGTCGATATTCGTAGACAGCGGCGCGAGTACATCGTGATAGAAGGCGGGCCCCTCGACCGGCGGCGGCGTGACGAGGTGCTCGACCTTGGACCGCCAAGGCCCGTTCAGGGCCGTCTCGCCGATCAGCACGTGCGATGGCGCCAGGAAGTTGCGTGGCATCTGCACGGCAAGCATGCCGCCGGGCGCGACCTTCTCCATCAGCGAAGGGAAAAGTGCCGCGTGATGGGGCAGCCAGTGCAGTGCGGCATTGGAATAGACGACGTCATATTGCCTCGCGGGATGCCAATGGCCGAGGTCTTCATGTGACCATTCCACATTCGGCGCGGCCTTGCGCCCGGCAGCGACCATCTCGGCGGAGCCCTCGACACCCGTGACCGCAGCGGACGGCCAGCGCTCCTTGATCAGTTTTGTGACGTTGCCGGCGCCGGCGCCGAGATCGGCGACCGTGCGCGGGCCGATGTCGGGAATGCGCATCAGCAGGTCGACGGCGGGCCGGAGCCGGTGACCGGAGAATTTGAGATATTGCTGCGGATCCCAGACCATTGGTCGAGCCTTTTCTTTTTGGTGTTTCCTTTGCGAGGGGTCTTGGTTACCACTGCTCGTCCCGCTCAGGCAATTCGCTGGAGCCAGGACGGGCGGGAAGCGAAAGCAAAAAGCAAGAACCAATCAAGAGAGCGTGTGACCATGGATCTCGGGCTGAAATCGAAAACCGCTGTTGTCACCGGCGCCAGCATCGGCATCGGGCGCGCCATCGCCAAGGGCCTCGCTGCCGAAGGCGTGCGCGTGGTGGGCGTGGCGCGACGCACCGACCTGCTCGTCGAGCTGGTGAAGGAGGTCGGGGGCGGCCTGATCACGCCGTTCGAGCAGGATGTGATGGCGGAAGACGCGGCGGAGAAGATTTCCGCTTTCGCGCTGAAGGAGCTCGGCCATGTCGACATCCTCATCAACAATGCCGGCGGCAGCCGTCCCCTCCCCATCGATGCGCCCGACAGCAAATGGGACGAGGCGATCGCGCTGAATTTCACCAGCTACCGCCGCATCGCGCATGCGCTGCTGCCGCAGATGATCGAGCGCAAATGGGGCCGCATCGTCAACATCACCGGCAAGTCGGAGCCGGAAGGCCTCAACGCCGCGTTCGCAGCGAAGGCGGCGGTGCATGCCTGGGCCAAGGGCCTGTCGCGCGAGATCGGCGAGCACGGCATCACCATCAACTGCATCCCGCCCGGCCGCATCATGAGCGAGCAGATCCGCCGCAACTACGCGCCTGACTATCGCGAGCGCTTTGCCGAGGAAGAGATTCCGGTCGGCTACTGGGGCGAGCCGGAAGACCTCGCCGCGCTTGCGGTGTTCCTGGCGTCACCGGTGGCGCGCTACATCACGGGAACGGTGATCCCGGTGGATGGCGGGTTGAGACGGTATCAGTTCTAGGAGGCTGCTGATTCCGATGCGGCCCTAACGAGAGTCCGCTTAGACGTCGGGCGGAACAGATCGTTCGCAAGGCAATTGGTCCGCCACTGGCCACCCCAACATGACGCCAGCCGCGACTTGCGGCTCGCCGATATCCCATCACGCGACATCGCTGGCTTAACTTGATCGGTGATGGAGCAGACGGGCGGCTGCTTCGGATCCAAAGACGACCCCTGAATTCGCCCGATCATCCGCCAAAATTATCGCCGTCGCGCCACGTCGCCCAAGCGGAACTCCGGGGAACATGGGTCGTTTCCTCCCTTGGTTCGAACCGGGGAGATCCAAGCGTGAACCGCCGTCAACTTCTTCGCGCGTCGGCTGCTGTTTCAGCTGTCACTATACTGCCGCGTGCAATGGCGGGCGAGACGGGCTCCGCTCAGTCCTTCAGTCCTTCCTACGTACGCGAGCTTGCCCGCGCGCTTGCGGCCAAGCCGTTCGCGCCTGCCGACGAGAAGCTGCCGGATGCGCTGATGAATCTCAACTATGACCAATACCGATCCATTCGTTTCGCGCCCGAGAAGGCGCTATGGCGTGATGAGAAGCTGCCGTTCGAGGTGCAGTTTTTTCATCGCGGCTTCTTCTACAAGAACAGGGTCGAGATCTTCCAGGTCGCGGACAAAAGCGTCACGCCGCTTCCCTATCGGCGCGATGACTTTTCTTTCGGGGAAGGCCTTGGGCAATGGCCGGATCTCGACATCGGCTTTTCCGGATTCCGCGTCCACGCTCCCATCAACCGGCCGGATTATTACGACGAGGTTTGCGTATTCCTGGGCGCGAGCTACTTTCGCGCCGTCGCAAAGGGGCAGACATACGGCCTGTCGGCGCGCGGACTGGCGATCAATACCGGCGAAAGCAAGGGCGAAGAGTTTCCGGTGTTCAAGGCGTTCTGGCTGGAAAAGCCTGCGCCGAATGCCTCCTCCCTCGTGGTGCATGCGCTATTGGACAGCAAGAGCGCGGCAGCAGCCTACCGGTTCACCATTCGACCCGGCCAGACCACGGTCTTTGACGTCGAGATGGCCCTATATCCGCGGGTCGACCTCGAGCATGCCGGACTCGCGCCGATGACCAGCATGTTCTTCTTCGGGCCGAACGACCGCAAGGATTTTGACGATTTCCGCCCGGCGGTTCACGATTCGGATGGACTTGCGATCTTCAACGGCAGGGGTGAGCAGCTCTGGCGCCCGCTCAACAATCCGCACGATCTGCAGGTCAGCAGCTTTGCCGATCGCAATCCAAGCGGCTTCGGCCTGATGCAGCGGGAGAGGAATTTCGCCGCCTATCAGGATCTCGAATCCAGCTTCGAAAAGCGCCCAAGCCTCTGGTTCGAGCCGATCGGCGATTGGGGCGAAGGTGCCGTGAAACTGTTCGAAATTCCGACCAAGGAGGAGGTTCACGACAACATCGCCGCGCTTTGGCAACCCAAGCAGCCGTTGACGGCCAAGAGCGAGCACATCTTCACCTATCGGCTCCACTGGGGGCCCGACGCGCCGAAACCCGAAGCGCTGGCGCGGTTCACGCGAACCGGGATCGGCAGCCGGGGCGACGACAGCAAACTGTTCGTCCTGGAACTCATGGGCGATCAACTCAAGGCCGCGGATCCCAAGACCATGAAAGGAGTGGTGACCGCTGAAAAGGCCGAGATCAGCAACGTCGTCACCCAACCGAATCCCATGACAGGCGGATGGCGTCTGAGCTTTCAATGTGCGGTCAAGGGGCAGACGGCGATCGAACTGCGAGCCTTCCTGGCGCAGGGCGATGCGCCGGTCTCCGAGGTGTGGATCTATCGATGGACGCCCTGAAGCAGTTCCCATCGCCACCGCAGAGCGCCCTCGGCCGCCCGTTCCTGCCGCCGGAAAGTCCACTCCCGATGTTGCCGTGTCGGCTGGGCCGCGCGGCAGACTCCGGCCGGGATCCGGTTCGTCCCGGGGCCGCCCTGATAGTTCGACGCCTCTTCATCTTCGTCGGTACGGCTTTGCTGACGGCTGCCGGCGGCTACGGCATGTACGACGTGGTCGAAGTGGGTGGCGTGACCTTTCTCGAAGCGGTGCTGCTCGGCCTCTTTCTCGTGCTGCTCGCCTGGGTCGCGTTCTCCTTCATGTCCGCGCTTGCCGGATTTTTCGCGCTGCTGACGCGTCGGCCTGCCGGACTGCCGCTCGACACCACCGGCTCCTTGCCTGAGGTGACGTCGCGCACGGCGATGCTGATCCCGACCTATAACGAGGACCCGCATCATGTGATGGCGCGGCTGCGCGCGATGTATGAATCGGTCGACGCGACGGGATATGGGGAGAAGTTCGACTGGTTCTTGCTGAGCGACACGACTGACCCGGACATCTGGATTTGCGAGGAGATGACCTTCATCCAGCTGCGCCGCCCCTGCGGCTTGGATCGGTTGTACTACCGCCATCGCTCCGACAATACCGCACGAAAATCCGGCAACATCGCCGACTGGGTCAGCAGGTTCGGCGCAGGCTACGATCACATGATCGTTCTCGACGCAGACAGCCTGATGGAAGGCGATACCGTCGTGCGCCTTGTCCACGCGATGGAAACCGATCCCGCTGCCGCGCTGATCCAGACGCAGCCGGTCATCGTCAACGCGCGCACGCTGTTCAGCAGGTTGCAGCAGTTCTCGGGGCGCGTTTACGGCCCGATCGTCGCTGCCGGCAATGCCTGGTGGCACGGTGGCGACAGCAACTACTGGGGCCACAACGCCGTCATCCGCGTGCGGGCCTTCGCTGCGGAGGCAGGCTTGCCGGAACTGCGCGGCCGCAAGCCTTTCGGAGGCCACATCCTCAGCCATGATTTTGTCGAGGCCGCGTTGATGCGCCGCGCCGGGTGGAGGATCTATATGGCACCGAACATTGGGGGCAGCTTCGAAGAGGTCCCTCCGTCGGTGCTGGACTTCGCGGGGAGAGATCGTCGCTGGTGCCAGGGCAACCTGCAGCACCTCGCGGTCCTGCCGGCGCGCGGGCTATACTGGGTGTCCCGGCTGCATCTGCTGACGGGCATCGGCTCTTATCTCACCGCGCCGCTGTGGCTTCTGTTCCTGGTGCTCGGCCTGCTCATCTCGTTGCAGGCGCACTTCATCCGCCCCGAATACTTTCCGAAGGGCTTCAGTCTGTTTCCCACCTGGCCGCAACAGGACCCGGTGCTCGCGGCCCGGGTCTTTGCCGCCACGATGGGACTTCTGATCTTGCCCAAGCTGCTGGCCTATGTCTTGGTGATTAGCCATCGCGAGGGACGCATGGGTTTCGCCGGAAGCGTTCGCCTGCTGCTGGGGGTGTTTTGCGAAACTGTCCTCGCGGCACTGATCGCGCCGTGCATGATGATCTTCCAGAGCAAGGCGGTCGTCGAAATTCTCGTCGGGCGGGACGCGGGATGGCAGGTGCAGCGCCGAAGCGATGGAGAGCTTGCGCTCGGCGAGATCTATCGCAAGTTCGCCGGACCCACCCTGTGCGGCCTGGTCCTTGCGCTCAGCGCCTATGCGGTCTCTCTGCCGCTGCTGCTTTGGATGTCGCCTGTGGTGCTGGGTCTCCTGCTTGCAATTCCGCTGGGAATAATAACGTCGGTACGGTTGAAGGCGCCCGGAGTTTTTGCAACGCCGGAAACCAATAATCCGCCCGCCGTGGTGCTCCGCGCGAATGAATTGGCCGCATCGGAGCCCATCGAAATGGCCAAAGCCCTGCACCAGCTCAGCCGGGATCCGGAGTTGCTGGGCGAGCATCTGGATTCGCTCTCGCTTGCGAGCCCTCGCAAGTTTGGCCCTGTCCATGTGCCTCTGGCGACGGCACGCGCCAAGGTCGAGGAATGCGAAAGCTTCGAGGATGCGGCCGCGTGGCTCGACAAGTCTGAATTGCGGGCGGTTCTCAGCCATCCCACGCTGCTCCGGAGAGTCCTGGAGATGCCTCGTGGCAGGCAGGGATAGGGCGATGGCGAGATCGGCGAGCACGGCATCACCATCAACTGCCCTTTTCGGTGCGACATCGCGGCGGCCTGACCGAAGCAAATTCGCTTGCTCCTTGCAAAAGCCTGGAGTTGATATATATTGGTGGAGTTCGATCAGCCGCTGTGCCTTGTTGAATGCGCCCGCGGGCTCCTTTTCCAAAGACATCGTCGAAGTTGAAGATAATCGCGCGATTGTCGCGCGACATGCGCTTGCGCGCTTTGGAGAAGAGAATGCCGACAGGCACCGTTAAGTGGTTCAATGGCCAGAAGGGCTTCGGATTTATTCAGCCGGACGACGGCGGCAATGATGTGTTCGTGCACATCAGCGCGGTCGAACGAGCAGGCCTGGCGGGCCTCGCCGAAGGCCAGAAAGTCAATTTCGAGGCCAAGACCGACAAAATGCGAGGCAAAGTCAGCGCTGAAAATCTCTCGCTGGCTTGATATCGTGGCTCCGTTCCACGGATGTACTGGAACGGCGTCAAAGCCCGCTTGATCTTCGGATCGAGCGGGTTTCCTCTATCGAGGAGCAGCATGAACGATGAGCGCCAGGAAATCGGCCGGGCCTACGCCTGAGGCTATTGCGCGTTCCGACCGCAAGCGCTTGGCCGCCGAAGAGGGAGCGCAGGCTTTGGCTGATGTCGAAAGGCAGGCCCTTGCCGTCCGCGCGAACATGGCGCGGCTTCGAGAAGCGCGCGAGGCCAAGGAAGCGGCGGACGCAGTTCTTCAGCATACCTCGCGGCGCCCGCGCCCAGGAAGCGATCGAGAAAACCGCCGCGATAGTCATCTTCGAAGCCCTTCAACGGAATCCGTGGGCCGTCACATGCCGGAAAGCGCGGATGGTGCGTAGAATCAAATCGGACGGCGGAACGATCATTTTCTTTCTCGCCTTCGGCGCAAATCGGCAGATGTGCCGGCTCGCAACGACGTTTGCCACGCAGAAGCAGGCTTTGAGCTACCTGCAGAAGCATCGGACCGAGTTCGAGCGTGTGGCGCGTGCGCGCCTTGCTTCAGGAGAGCTCGAAGACGGGATTGTCGTGCTGTCGATGCTTGAGGCAGATCCGCCAGCTTGACCATCGTCGCATTGCTGGCACATGAATTCACCGCATGAGACAGGCGCGATCGTGCACCACCCTCAGTCACTGATGCCCGAAATCCGTACCGGCGATCCAGTCCAACTGGCAGACATCGACATCTGTTGCATCGGTAGATCGCGAACGGCAAAATAATCCCGCCCGGCTTGGCGCCGTTCGGTGAGAGCTATTGTGGAATTGCCTCTGCATTCCGCCGGCGGCATCTAGGTGCAGCGGGTGCTCGCTGTCGTGTTGGGCTTGGTCGTGACGGCACGACCCTCTCCCTTTCGCTGTGAGATCGCGCCACGAATTTGGGAATCGCCTTATGTCGACTGCCGCAACCATGTTCACGCAATCGTTCTTCCACGGCACACGCGCCGATTTGAAACCCGGCGACCTCATCGTCGTCGGCCACGCCTCCAACTTCACCGACATCGAGCCGCTGTCCTGGGTTTATTTCACGGCCACGCTGGACGCCGCGATCTGGGGCGCGGAGCTCGCCGCAGGCAGCGGGCCGGGGCGGATCTACGTCGTGGAGCCGACCGGGCCGATGGTCGACGATCCGAACGTCACGGACAAGAAGTTTCCCGGCAATCCGACGCTGTCCTATCGCTCCCGCGATCCGCTGCGGGTGATTGCCGAGGTGACGCGGTGGCAAGGCCATGCGCCCGAGCGGCTGCAGCAGATGACCGACAATCTCGCCCGCCTGAAGGCGGAGGGCATCAACAACATCATCGACTAGCCTCGCGAGACCAGTGGCCGCTCCGCACCAGCTGGCTTTGCCGCCATGATGACATCGTGCCGGTGTTTTGCCCGACGTGTCAACTTATCCGGCGCCGCGGAGGTCGCAACCGAGCCGGCTGAAAAACCCCTTCTCCATCAAGGGGCCTTCTACGGTGCATGGGGTTGTTTTCGGGCGCGCGGCTCACGCCGCCTGCAATGTCTCCGCGATCGCGGCGCCCGACCTTCGCGCATACAATGCATGCAAGCATATGCCTGTGGAAGGCGCCGCAAGCGTAGTAGACGCCAGAGATCGTCGAGGCCAGATCGCCGGAGCAAGCGCAAGGCATGACCATCACGTTACCTGCCGCTGCGCGCGAGCCCGATCATCCCAAAGCCGATGGCCTGCCGGCCGAGCAGCGCCGCTGGGCGATCGCGGCGATCTTCACGGCCCTGGCGATGGCCTCACTCGACACCGCGATCGCCAACATCGCGCTGCCCGCCATTGCCGCGGATCTGCATGTCAGCCCGGAGCAGTCGGTCTGGGTGGTCAACGTCTACCAGATCGCGCTGGTGGCCACGCTGCTGCCGCTCGGGGCGCTCGGCGAGATCGTCGGGCACCAGCGCATCTATCTCGGCGGTCTCATGCTGTTCACCATCGCCTCGCTGTTCTGCGCAGTGGCGTGGTCGCTGGACAGTTTGCTGGTCGCACGCACGCTGCAAGGCCTGGGCGCCAGCGGCATCATGAGCGTCAACACGGCGCTGGTGCGTTTCGTCTATCCCGGCCGGATGCAGGGCCGCGGTTTCGGCCACAATGCGCTGGTGGTCGCAACCGCCTTCACCTTCGGTCCCTCGATTGCGTCTGCGATCCTAGCGGTCGGCCCATGGCCGTGGTTGTTCGCGGTCAACATCCCGTTCGGCCTCGTCGCAACAGGCATCGGCCTTGCGATGCTGCCGAAGACGCCGCGCGCCGATCACGGCTTCGATTTCCTCGGCGCGCTGCTCGCTTCCGCCTGCCTCGGCCTGTTCATCACCGGCATCGGCAGCGCCGCGCACGATATGTCGCCGCTCGTCGTGGCCGTCGAGCTCGTCACGGCGCTCGCACTCGCCTTCGTCCTGACGCGGCGTCAGGCCGATCATCCCGCGCCGATGCTGCCGATCGATTTGTTCGCCAGGCCGATGTTCGCGCTGTCGGCGGCGACCGCGGTCTGCTCCTTCGCGGTGCAAGGCCTCGCTTTCGTCTCGCTGCCGTTCTATTTCGAGGACGTGCTCGGACGCTCGCAGGTCGAGACCGGCTTCTTCATGACTCCGTGGCCGCTGGTGGTCGGCGTCATGGCGCCAATCGCGGGCCGCCTCTCCGATCGCCATCCGGTTGGCCTGCTGGGCGGCATCGGTCTCATTCTGCTCGGCCTCGGCATGGCGCTGCTCGCATGGCTTCCGGCGAGCCCGAGCATCCCTGACATCGTCTGGCGGATCATGATCTGCGGCATGGGGTTCGGTTTCTTCCAGGCGCCGAACATGAAGGCGATCATGGGAAGTGCGCCACCGCATCGCGGCGGCAGCGCCTCGGGCATCGTCGCAACTGCGCGACTGACGGGGCAGACGACCGGTGCTGCGCTCGCCGCGGCCTGCTTTGCCATGGCGGGCCACAACGGCGCCGCGGTGGCGCTGACGTTGGGCGCAGGCTTTGCCGCACTCGGCAGTGTCATGAGCTTCCTGCGGCTGGCGGTGAAGTCAGACTCTTGATTTGAACCGTTCCAGTCTGGCGGACACATTGCGCCGCTGGGTCCATCGGTGGATGGGCCAATCAGGGGACGTGCGATGGCAAACCCAACAATCAACGGAAAAACCTTCACACTCGACGTCGAGCCGGATACGCCGCCGAGGGCAAGAAGATCACCACCATCGAGGGACTCGCGTCCGGCGGCACGCTGCACGAGGTGCAGCAGGCCTGGATCGCCAAGGACGTTCCGCAATGCGGCTCTTGCCAGAGCGGCATGATCATGGCCGTGGCGGCACTGCTGAACGACAAGCCGAAGCCGACCGATGCCGACATCGACGAGGCCATCACCAATATCTGCGACTGCGGCACCTTCCAGCAGGTGCGCGAAGCGATCCACACGATCGCGGCCAAGGCTCACTCACCGGCCTCGCCCAGCTCGTTGCCGAGGAGCTCGAATGCGACTGGTCGAAAGTCACGACCGAATCTCCGACACCTGGCCAGAGCGTCGCCCGCAAGCGCGTCTGGGGCGATTTCTCGACCGGCGGCAGCCGCGGCATCCGCAGTTCGCAAGACTATGTCCGCAAGGGCGTCACCGCGCGCATTATCTGAAAACGAAGAAGCCGCGCTCCAAAATCTTGATTCTCGATGCGAAGGACAATTTCTCGCAACAGCGGCTGTTCGCGAGGGCATGGAAGGAGCTCTACGGCGACATGATCGAACGCATCGCCCTGTCGCAAGGCGGCCGCGCCACCTGACCTCGCGCCGGATCTCACCGGCGCCGGGAACCGCTGGACGGTGAGCCAGTTGCGGCTTCGAATGGTTGACGCCTCGCGTTTCAACCCGGACACCCGCCTGCACTGACGAGATGAACTGATGGCCGCGCTCATCAACGTTCCCTCGAAGGCCAAACGCGGCGAGATCATCGAGATTCGTACGCTGACGCCACACCATGGACGGTGCAGTGGTGGCACGCGATATCATCACGAGCTTCAGCTGCCGCTACAACGGCACCGAGATCTTCCGCGCCGACCTGTTTCCGGCGATCGCTGCCAATCCCTATTTGTCCTTCTTCACGGTAGCCATGGAGAGCGGCAAGTTCGAGTTCGAATGGATCGGCGACAACGGCTATTCGTCGGCCGCGTCGCTGCGCGCTACCCCGCCTTCGACAAGGCGCTGGGGCGGCCCGTCACGCTCGATCAACGCATCAATCTCTGCCGCACGGATCAGCAGCAGGCGAGCCCGCTGCCCTACGAGAGCCGCGACATCCTGGCGCTATCCGCCTTCGTTGCCCATCAGTCTCGCGGAATCGCGATCACGGCAGGCGACGATCCGCAGCTTAAGCGTTTCGTCGAGCAGGGTCGCAATCTGTTCAGGCAGCGCGAAGGTCAGCTCAACCTGAGCTGCGCCAATTGCCATGACGACAACTTTGACAAGCACCTCGCGGGCTCGCCGATCACGCAAGCGCAGCCGACCGGTTATCCGCTGTATCGCCTGGAATGGCAGAGCTTGGCATCGCTGGAGCGGCGCTTGCGCAGCCGCATGACCGGCGTCCGTGCCCAGGCCTACGAGTACGGCGCGCCCGAGCTGGTCGCGCTCGAACTCTATCTGATGTCGCGGGCCCGCGGAATGCCGATGGAAACGCCGGCGGTGCGACCGTAACGCCCAAATTAGGGCTAGGCAGGCGTCGAACGGTCGCTAGTATCCCCCCAAATTGAGTCACAGGGAGGAATTAACGTGGCTGACCACAAAATCTCGCGCCGTACGCTTTTGACCGGCACCGCGGCAGCTGGCGCGCTCAGCCTGACAGGATTGCCGGCGCGCGCCGAGGTCAACTGGAAGAAATATGCCGGGACCAAGCTCGAGGTGATCCTCGCCAAGGGCCCACGCGGCGATAATCTGCAGAAATACGTCAAGGAATTCACCGAGCTCACCGGTATCGAGGTCGAATCCGAGCAGATTCCCGAGCAGCAGCAGCGCCAGAAATGCGTCATCGAGCTGACCTCCGGCCGGCCGAGCTTCGATGTCGTCCATCTCAGCTATCACGTGCAGAAGCGGCAGTTCGAGAAGGCCGGCTGGCTCGCCGACATGACGCCCTTCATGAAGGACCCGACGCTGACGGCGCCCGACCTCGTCGAGAGCGATTTCTCGGCCGCCGGCCTGCAATACGCCAAGAACGAGAAGGGCCAGATGCTGTCCCTGCCCTGGTCGGTCGATTATTTCATCCTCTACTACAACAAGGAGCTCTTCCAGAAGAAGGGCGTGGCCGTCCCCAAGACCCTCGACGAGATGGTCGCGGCTGCGGAGAAGCTCACTGACCCCAAGGAGGGAATCTACGGATTCGTCGGGCGGGGTTTACGCAACGCCAACATGACCTTGTGGACCAACTTCTTCCTCGATTATGGCGGCGAATTCCTCGATGCCAAGGGTAACATCCTGACCGACGGCCCTGAAGCGGTCGCCGCGACCAAACTCTATCAAACGCTGCTGACGAAAGTCGCGCCGCCCGGCGTCGCCGGCTTCAACTGGATGGAGTCGATGGCTTCGTTCACGCAGGGACGTTCGGCGATGTGGATCGACGGGGTCGGCTGGGCGCCGCCGCTGGAAGATCCGGCCGCATCGCGCGTGGTCGGCAAGGTCGGCTACACCGTCGTGCCGGCCGGACCGAAGGGCCAATATTCGGCAACCTATGGCGACGGCGTCGGCATTCCCGCTGCGAGCAAGAACAAGGAAGCCGCCTATCTGCTCTGCCAGTGGATTGTTTCCAAGAAGCAAGGCGCGCGGCTGTTGCAGGCTGGCGGCGGCGTGCCGTTCCGCAACTCGATCCTTGGCGATGCCGAGGTCCAGAGCGGTGTCAAGATGCCGAAGGAATGGCTGCAGTCGGTGATCGATTCCAGCAAGATCAGCAAGCTTGGTCTTCCCGTCGTGATCCAGGTTGCCGAATTCCGCGACATCGTCGGCGCGGCGCTCACTGCAACCTTGTCCGGCGCCGATCCCGCAGCCGAACTGAAGAAAGCGAACGATCAATTTCGTCCGATCCTGGAGCGTAGCGAAAAGGCGTGAGTGCGTTGACACAATCGACTCCGGCCGCGGCACGGTTTGATGCCGGGCCGGAGAAAGAGCTGCGGCCGCCGTCCTATTGGCCGTTCGTGGTGCCGGCGTTGCTCGTCGTGCTCGCGATCATCATCTTCCCCTGGGTATTCACCATCTGGATGAGCCTGAACGAATGGAAGGTCGGCTCGCCGACCACCTTCGTCGGATTCTCCAATTATCTGCGGCTGACCAGCGATCCCCGTTTCATCGAGGCGATCGGACACACGCTGGTCTACACTGTGTTGTCCGTGCTGCTGCCGCTCGTGTTCGGCACTTTCGCGGCTGTGGTGTTTCACCAGAAATTCGCCGGACGCGGTTTTCTGCGCGGTATCTTCATCATGCCGATGATGGCGACGCCGGTGGCGATCGCGCTGGTCTGGACCATGATGTTCCACCCGCAGCTCGGCATACTGAACTATCTGCTGTCGCTGGTCGGAATCCCGGCGCAGCTCTGGGTATTTCATCCGGCAACCGTCATTCCGTCGCTGGTGCTGGTCGAAACCTGGCAATGGACGCCGCTCGTGATGCTGATCGTGCTCGGCGGCCTCGCCGCGATACCGACCGAGCCCTATGAAAGCGCGCAGATCGATGGCGCCAATCTCTGGCAGGTGTTCCGCTTCATCACGCTGCCGCTGATCATGCCGTTCCTGTTCATCGCCGGCATGATCCGCATGATCGACGCGGTGAAGAGTTTTGACGTCATCTTCGCGATCACGCAGGGCGGGCCGGGAACGGCGTCGGAGACGATCAATATCTATCTCTACAGCGTCGCCTTCACCTATTATGACCTCGGCTACGGCTCGGCGATCGCGGTCGTATTCTTCCTGCTGATCGTCCTGCTTGCGGCGATAATGCTCTATGCCCGCCAGCGTATGTTGTGGACCGAAATCGCGAGCGACGCATGACACCACGTCAAATCATCGGCAAGATCAGCCTGTGGTTCGCGGTGCTCGTCATCGTGTCGCCGGCGATCCTATTCTTTCTCTGGATGGTGTCGCTCTCGCTGAAATTCGAGGTCGACAATGCGGCCTACCCCCCGGTGTTCATTCCCGAGCACTTCGCCTGGAAGAACTATGCCGACGTGCTCGCCTCCAACCGCTTCGTCACCTACTTCTTCAACAGCCTGATCGTTACCGGCAGCGCGACCGCGCTCGCGCTGATGGTCGGCGTCCCCGCCGGCTATGGCATCGCGCGCATGGCCGCCCACAAATCCGCGATCGTGATCCTGATCGCCCGCATCACGCCCGGCCTGTCCTATTTGATCCCGCTATTCCTGCTGTTTCAATGGCTGGGACTGCTCGGCACGCTGGTGCCGCAAATCATCATCCATCTGGTGGTGACGGTGCCGATCGTGATCTGGATCATGATCGGTTATTTCGAGACCACCCCATTGGAGCTGGAAGAAGCCGCGCTGATCGACGGCGCCACGCGCTGGCAGGTGTTCCGGCATGTCGCGCTGCCGATCGCCAAGCCCGGCATCGCGGTCGCCTTCATTCTCGCGGTGATCTTTTCCTGGAACAATTTTGTGTTCGGCATCGTGCTGGCCGGACGCGAGACCCGTACCCTGCCGGTCGCCGTCTACAACATGATCTCGTTCGACCAGCTGAGCTGGGGCCCGCTTGCCGCCGCCGCGCTGATCGTCACCCTCCCGGTGCTGTTGCTCACGGTGTTCGCCCAGCGGCAGATCGTGGCCGGGCTTACGGCAGGCGCCGTCAAGGGGGGTTAGAAATGAAACAGCCGGGCGATCAAACATGGCCCGGCTGCTTTTTATGTTTTGCCTCCGCTACTCCGCCGGTGCGGCCTGCATCTCCGGGTGCGCACCATAGTCTTCGGTGGCGCCGAGCTTGCTGGCTGCGAACAGGCCCGCTGCCATCACGGCATAGGCGAACGCCACCGCGGGCGTCACACCGAAGCCGCCACCGATGCCAACAGCTTCACCATGCATGAAGCCGAAATAGGTCAGCACCGCGCCGACGAGTGCGAAGGCTGACGCCTTTTCGAAGTCACGCTCGATGATGAACACGCCGATCGCCCCCAGAATGAGCCCGCCGAGGATGGAGCCGCCGCCCATGACCTCGAGCCCGTGATAGAACACGCCCTGCTGCGGCAGAGCGGCAATCGCTGCACTCTTCACTGCGGCGGCCTTGTCGGCGGCCATGCCGCCGACGGTAGCCGCCGCATTCATGGTCGAGCCGAGCATGGTGTCGATCTGGAGCTTGGCCCATGCGGCGAGATGCGGTGTAAAGGCCAGCGCCACGGCGGGCGCGTGCTTCGACGGCGTGGTCTGGAACGCCTGGGCGGTCATCAACATGCCGATATAGAGCAGGATCGGCGAGATCGCGACGACAGGCACCAGCGCCAGCAGCACCGAAATGACACCGAACCAGGACAGCACCACAACCATGATGCCGGTTGCGGCCGAATAGCCGATCCGGCCGCCCATCGCCTTCCAGCCGGGATGGCCGATATAGACCGCGTTGATGAAGGGATTGCCCATCAGGCAGCCGATCAGGCTGACGACGCCGTCGGCGGTCAGCACACGCGTGGTCGGATATTCGTCGCCCGCGGCCTCCGCGCTCTCGACGTTATCCATGGCCTCGACGAGATCATAGATGCCGAAGGGAATCGCGGTCACCAGGATGACTCCGAGATATTCGAAGCCGGAGAAGACGTAGTTCACCGCAGGAATCGGCACCGAGAAGCCGAAATTGGCGAAGGCATCACCGACGCCCTTGACGCTCAATCCTCCGAGGCCGAGACCAAACAGGTTCGAGCCCCATGCGATGATCATGCCGACCACGATCGCGATCAGACCGGCCGGAACGCTCTTCGGATATTTCACGCCGCCGAACCAGCTCACCAGAATGATGGCGAAGCAGACCAGACCGATCTGCGGAGTCATGTACATCTCGAGCGCCGGGCGCATCGCAATGAAGGTCAGCGAGACGCCTGCAAGCGTGCCGAGCAGCGCCGCGCGTGGCGTGATCTTGCGTATGAATGGTGCGATAAAGCCGCCGATCATCAGGATGAAGCTCTGGAAGAACACCCAGACCAGCCCCGCCGACCAGCCCTTGAGCGGATCGCCGGTCTTCAGCGTAACAGGCAGCATGATCACGAACGTGACAATGAACATGTGCGGCACGCTGACGCCGGACGGCAACGCGCAGACATCGCTGCGGCCGGTCTGCTGCGCGAGCCGATAGGCGAGGTATGCGTAGTAGAAAGTGGAGAGGCACATCATCAGCCCGAGCGCGGGCAGGATACGGCCAAACACGAGACTGTCAGGCATCTTCAGGACGAAGCGGAGCAAGCCCGTGAGCACCAGCATGTTGACGAGGATGTTGGTGCCGAAGCCGAAAAACGCGTTCCAGTCACCCGATGTCCAAAGTGCCGGCTTGAACTCGGACTTGTCGATCTCAGATTTGGCGGCCGTCCCCTTCAACGTGCTCATGGTCATACCCCTATGTGGTCGAAATCTTCATCGCCTCCAGAACTGCGGCCGAGTCTGCGACCCAGCCGAAGATGCCGCCCTGGGCCTTGATCATCTTCAGGCCCATCTCGTGAAATTCGGGGAAATAGGACGCGCAGCCGTCCGAAATGACGACGCAGCGATAGCCGCGATCATTGGCCTCGCGCACGGTGGTGTTGACGCATACCTCCGTGGTGACACCGCACACCAGCAAGTTCTCGATGCCGTATTTCTCGAGCACGTCTGTCAACTCGGTGGCGTAGAATGCGCCCTTGCCGGGCTTGTCGATCACGACCTCGCTGTCGAGCGGATAAAGCTCGGGGATGATGTCGTGACCGGCTTCCCCGCGAATGAGAATGCGGCCCATCGGACCGGCATCGCCGATGCGCAACGACGGCGCGCCGCGCTCGACCTTTGCAGGAGGCGCGTCGGAGAGGTCAGGCAAATGGCCCTCGCGCGTGTGAATCACCAGCATGCCGGTGTCGCGCGCGGCCTTCAGCACCGCACCGATCGGCTTCACGGCGCGCGCAAGCTGGCTGACGTCGTTGCCAAGCGTTTCGCCAAAGCCACCGGGCTCCATGAAGTCGCGCTGCATGTCGATGATCACAAGCGCTGTCGACGACCAATCGAGCTTGATCGGCTCGGGCTCGGCGCTGATGACGCCCAGTGTCGGCTTCGTTGAGTTCAACATGACGAGGCCCCGCGAGAACTCTCTTTGTCAGGAGTTCTGCAAGCGCCGTGCCATTGTGTACAATCGCGTGAGCGTCAGGGCCGCAAGGGAAATCGTTGTGCACTCAGAAGGTTACGTCAGAGATCGACTCCTGCTTATTCCCTGTGCGTCGGCTTTTGCGACGTGCATTTGCTTAAAGGATGAGCGGCCGTGAGGCGCACTTCTTAGCGGCCAGTATCACCATACAGCCGCCGATACTCCTCCTCATACGGCGCATAGGAGTCCTTCAGCGTCGCCATGTTGAGCAGCATCGTTGCGACCATCGCGCCCGCCTTGTCGAACACGCGCGTCTTCACCCAGGCGCTCTCGGTGCGGCGGCTGCCGGACAGCGCGACCACCTCGCGCTCCACCTCGTACTCCTCGCCGACGAAAAGTGGTCCCCTCACCAGCCGGATCTCCTGGTCGGCGAACAAGCCGACGGCCGGCCCCTTCGCCGGCAGCGGATCTTCCTTGGAGCGGTACTGGAACAGCACGCTCAGCATCTCCATCGGAATGATGGCTTGTCCCCAGGGATTGTCGGCGCCCGAATAGTAGGCCGAGTTCTCGGTGATGACAGCGAGCTTCTGCCTCAGCGAAAACGGATAGAGGTCGCCCATGTTCTGATCGAACGCCATCCGCACCGTCTGTCGCTTGCTGGTCTGCGCCACCTTGACGTCGCGCAGGATCACGGGATCGACGAGCGGCTTGAGCTCGGTCAGGCGCGCCTCGAGCGCTGTGGCATTGCCGGGATCACCGACCGACGCCGTGCCCCGCAGCACCTCGGTGCCGTCGCGCTTCACCATCTGGATCTGGCACTGGCTCGTTCCGGACAAAGGTTTTGACAGGATCGCCTGCACCTCCTCGCCCTCATAGCAGACGCTGCGATAATGCGCGGAGAGACAGCCGCTCTCAAACCACGCCTGCCCCCAGAGACGCGCACCGAGCGGCGCGAACTGGCTGAAATGCGTCGGCCCCTCGATGGTGCCACCCTTGAACCCGAGCTTCTGCGCGGTGGCATCGTCGTGGATGGACGCGTGTGCGTCGTACACCTGCGCGTGCAGCATCTGGCGCGGCTGACGCCACGGCCCGATCAGGGCCTCGGCGGTCTCGGTGATCTCAGTATTGAACACACTTGCAGTCATGGGCTCCTCCGCAGGCAGCCATGACTAGCAGGCCCGCCACGGATGCGGCCAGCGATATTGACTTCGGTGCCCCATGCTTTTGACTGGCAACACCCGCTTCGCAAGTCGCCGCTCTTTCCGTGGCGCAAAATTCCTACCGGACACGAGACAAGGACGCCTGAAATGACGCTGTTGCAGGTCGAGCTGGACGATAAATACCGGCTCGGATCGAAGCGGATATTCCTGTCCGGCACCCAGGCCCTGGTCCGCTTGCCCATGTTGCAGCGCGAACGCGACCGGCGCCAGGGGCTCAACACCGGCGGCTTCATCTCGGGTTATCGCGGTTCCCCGCTCGGCATGTACGACCACGCGCTGTGGCGCGCCAAGTCGCACCTCCAGCAGCACGACATCGCTTTCGTCCCCGGCCTGAACGAGGACCTGGCTGCGACCGCCGTCTGGGGCAGCCAGCAGGTCGGGCTGTTTCCGGGCGCCAAGGTCGATGGCGTGTTCGGCATCTGGTACGGCAAGGGCCCCGGCGTGGACCGCTCCGTCGATGCGCTCAAGCATGCCAACGCAGCCGGCACCTCGCTCAATGGCGGCGTACTGGCGCTCGCCGGCGATGACCATGGCTGCCAGTCTTCGACGCTGGCGCATCAGAGCGAGCAGGTGTTCGCTGCGGCAATGATCCCCGTGATCAATCCGGCCACGCTGCAGGATTACCTCGATCTCGGCCTCTACGGCTTTGCGCTCTCGCGCTTCTCCGGCTGCTGGGTCGGCTTCAAGGCGATCAGCGAGACGGTTGAAAGCTCGGCCTCGATTGAGAGCGACCCTGAACGCATCAAGATCGTGCTCCCCGACGATTTCGAGATGCCGCCGGGCGGCCTCAATATCCGCTGGCCCGATCCGCCGCTGGAGGCGGAGAAGCGCCTGTTCGGCCCGAAGATGGCGGCGGTGCAGGCTTTCACCCGCGCCAACCAGCTCGATCGCATCGTGCTCGATTCCAAGCCGGCGCGGCTCGGCATCGTCGCGACCGGCAAGGCATATCTCGATCTGCGCCAGGCACTCGCTGAATTAGGCATTACCGACAAGGATGCCCGGGATCTGGGCTTGCGCATCTACAAGGTCGCGCTGACCTGGCCGCTGGAGGAAAGCGGTGCCAAGCGTTTCGCCGAAGGGCTTCAGGACGTGCTGGTGGTCGAGGAGAAGCGCGGCTTCATCGAAGACCAGCTGATGCGCATCCTCTACAACATCGACGCCTCAAAGCGTCCGACGGTCACAGGCAAGCGCGACGAAAGCGGCGCGCCGCTGCTCCCGAGCGAAGGCGAACTGACGCCGACGATCGTCGCGGGCGCGCTGGTGGCGCGCTTGCGCAAGCTCGGGCATCACAGCCCGGTGCTGGAGCAGCGCCTCGCCCGGCTCGAGGCCTTCGACAATCCCGTCACGTCAAGCGCGCAGATCAAGCTCGCGCGTACGCCGTTCTTCTGCTCCGGCTGCCCGCACAATTCCTCGACCCGCGTGCCCGAGGGAAGTCGCGCCATGGCCGGCATCGGCTGCCACGGCATGGCGCTCAGCATGCCGACGCGCCGCACCGATCTGATCTCGCATATGGGCGCCGAAGGCGTGAACTGGATCGGCCAGTCGCCCTTCACCACCGAGAAGCACATTTTCCAGAATCTCGGCGACGGCACCTACACGCATTCCGGCTTGCTGGCGCTGCGCGCGGCATCGGCCGCCGGCATCAACATCACCTACAAGATCCTCTACAACGACGCGGTGGCGATGACCGGCGGCCAGCCGGCCGAGGGCGCCTTCAACGTTGCGCAGATCGCGCATCAGGTCTGGGCGGAGGGCGTCAAGCGGCTCGCGATCGTCTCGGACGACCCGACCAAATACCCTGAGGGCAATTACTTCCCGCAAGGCGCGACCATCCATCACCGCCGCGAGCTCGATGCGGTGCAGCGCGAGCTGCGCGATATCAAGGGCCTGACGGTCGTGATCTACGACCAGACCTGCGCCGCCGAAAAGCGCCGCCGCCGCAAGCGCGGGCTCTATCCCGATCCTGCCAAGCGCGCTTTCATCAACGAGCTCGTTTGCGAGGGCTGCGGCGATTGCTCGCAGGCCTCCAACTGCGTCTCGGTGCAACCGCTGGAGACCGAGCTCGGCCGCAAACGGCAGATCGACCAGTCGAACTGCAACAAGGACTTTTCCTGCGTCGAAGGCTTTTGCCCGAGCTTTGTCACCGTGCATGGCGGCTCGCTCAAGCGCATGAAGAGTTCGGCGCTCGATTCCGGGCAGCTCTTCGCGGACCTGCCGCTACCACCGGCGCGTGAGCTTGACGGTCCCTACAACATCCTCGTCACCGGCATCGGTGGCACCGGCGTCATCACCATTGGCGCCCTGCTCGGCATGGCCGCTCATGTCGACGGCCGCGGCTGTTCGGCGCTGGACTTCACCGGTTTGTCGCAGAAGAACGGCGCGGTGATGAGCCATGTCCGCATCGCGCCGAAGCCGGACGATATTTCGGCGGTCCGCATCACCACGGGCGGCGCCGACGTCATCCTCGGCTGCGACATGATCGTCTCGGCCGGCCCGACTGCGCTGAGCCGCGCCGAGCGTGGCGCGACCAGGGCCTATATCAACGCTGATTTGCAGCCGACCGCGAGCTTCGTGCAAAATCCAGACATCGATTTCGAGATGGGCGCGATGCAGACCGTGCTGCGCGACGCCGTCGGCGACAAGAACCTCGACATCATCGACGCCACAGGCATTGCCGCGGCGCTGATGGGCGACAGCATCGCGACCAATCCCTTCATGCTCGGCTTCGCCTTCCAGAAGGGCGCGATCCCGCTGTCGCTGGAGGCCCTGCTCCGCGCCATCGAGATCAACGGCGCCGCGATCGAGATGAACAAGCTCGCCTTCACCTGGGGCCGCCTCGCGGCCCACGACATGTCGCGGGTGCGCAGCGTGCTCCAGTTCAAGAGCCGCGCGTCGGTTTCGACTAGGTCGCTCGACGACATCATCGCGACGCGCGCGGAATTTCTGACCGGCTATCAGGACAAGGCCTACGCGGGTCGCTATCTCGCGGCCGTTGCCAAGGTCCGGAAGGCGGAGAGCGCGGCCTCGGCGTCCACGGAGCTGACCGAGGCGGTGGCGAAGAACCTGTTCAAGCTGATGTCTTACAAGGACGAATACGAGGTCGCGCGGCTCTATACCGACGGCAGCTTTGCCAAAAAGCTGTCGGAGAAATTCGACGGCGATTTCACGTTGAAGTACCATCTCGCTCCGCCGATTTTTGCGAGGCGCGACAAGACGAATGGCCGGCTTCAGAAGCAGGAGTTCGGCGGCTGGATCATCCATGCCTTCCGCATTCTAGCAAAGCTGAAATTCTTGCGCGGCGGAGCGTTCGACCCGTTCGGCCGCACCGAGGAGCGCCGCAGCGAGCGGAAATTGGTCGCGGATTACCTTGAGATGATCGATCAGCGGATCGTTGGGCTGAGGCCCGAGCAGATTCCGCTGCTGGCGCGGCTCGCCCGCGTGCCGGAGACGATCCGCGGCTTCGGCCACGTCAAGGAAGCCAACATCAAGCTGGCTGCGGCGGAGAAGGCGCGGCTGGAAGCAGAGCTGGAGAACAGCCGGTTTGCGGCGGCAGCGGAGTAGCGGTGAGGGACGCAAGTCTCCCTCCACGCGTCATTCCGAGGAGCCCTTGCGGCGAAGCAATCCAGGCTGCCTCCGCCGAGAGATTTGTGGATGCTTCGCTACGCTCGCAACGACGCGGATATAGCCGGGACGATTGTCAGACGGACACCTTCGTGGGACTCGTCGCTGCTGCCACCCCCTCCGCCAAATGCCGTCCCGCGATATACCCGAACGTCAGCGCCGGCCCGAGCATGATCCCCGGCGCCGGTTGGTTCCCGTTCATGATCGAGCCCATGTCATTGCCGCAGGCGTAGAGCCCCGCAATCGGCGTGCCGTCCTGGCGCAGCACCCGCGCCTGCGCATCGACCTTCATGCCGATCGCCGTGCCGAGATCGGCGGGGTAGATTCGCAGCGCGAAGAACGGTGCCCCAAGGATCGGCGCGACGCATGGATTGGGCTTGTGGCTGATATCACCGAGATGCCGCTGATAGAGGGTGCTGCCGCGGCCGAACTCGGGATCGCGCCCCTCCTTCGCATCGGAATTGTAGCTCGCAATCGTCGCGGCGAGCACGCTCGGCTTGATGCCGGTCTTCGCCGCAAGCTGCGCGATGTCGGGCGCCTCGATCAACTCGCCCTTCGCCACATAGCGCCGGAGATTGCGCGTGAACGGCTTGATGCGACCAAGGCCGTAGGTCCACAGGAACTGGCGATCGCAGACCAGATAGAACGGACGGTCCGGTTCGCCACTGCCATCGCGTAGCATGGCGAGCACGAACTCGTGGTAGGACAGCGCCTCGTTGACGAAGCGGCGGCCAGCGGCGTTGACAGCGATCACGCCGGGCTTGGCGCGCTCGGTGATCGTGTGCGGAAACACGCCGCGGCTGCCGTCGGCGCGACGGAACAGCGAGACGGGCACCCAATAGGCCGGGCTCGTCGCGTCGACGTTCAGCGCTGCACCGACTGCCGTCGCGAGGCGAAGACCATCCCCCGTGGCCGAGGTGTTCGTTGCCGAGACAAATCCAGCAGCAGGCGGGAAGAAGCGCTTGCGCAGGGTCGCGTCGTGCGAGAAGCCGCCAGTTGCGACCACCACGCCGCGGCGCGCCGCAATCCAGCGGTCACGTGCGCCATGGCGGATCACCACACCGCGGACGCCATCGCCCTGCACCGACAAATCCTCGACATCGGCGCTAAAGAGGATCTCGACCCGCCGCGTCAGCAGCGAGGCATAGAGCCGTGCCGCGAGCGCATTGCCGAGATGCAGTGTCGTTCCCCGCGGGCTGCGCAGCCGCTGCAGCGCGTACCCGGAAAGGAGCCGCGCCGCGCGCAAGGTCGGGCGCAGCGATTTTCCGGCCCCGCGCAGATGCAGGATGTCACGTCGATCGACCATCATTCCGCGGAATATTGTCAACTCCGGCATCGGCGCGCGCAGTCGCGCGAAATGCGCGCCCAGCCGGGTGCCGTCGAAGACGACCGGCTCGAGCACACGCCCCGACCTCGCGCCCAGCAGCTCCGGATAATGATCCGGATAGGCTTTTACCGGTTGAAGGCGCACTTCGGTGTTGGCCTCGAGCCAGGCGACCGCCTCCGGCCCGCGGGCGAGGAAGGCAGCGCGCAAGCCGGCATTGGTCGGCTCAGGCACCGTGCTCGACAGATAGCGAACGGCATCCGTAATGCTGTCAGACAGCCCCGCCTCTTTCATCTTTGGATTGGCGGGAATCCAGACCATGCCGTCGGACCACGCCGTGGTGCCGCCGACAAAGGCAGTCTTCTCGATCACGAGCACGCGCAGACCTTCGGTGGCGGCGACCGCCGCAGCCGTCATGCCACCGGCGCCAGCGCCGATGACAATGACGTCGTAGGTCTCATGCGCCGGCATCATGCGGCGGGTTTCCGAGGACAACGCATGGCACCGTCATACCTCGCCCGAGGGCACCCACGCTAGCGGGCCGGCTTGCGCTCGATCGGATCGATATCGATCGCCCGCAGGCGGCCGAGCCGCAGCACGTCCATGGCGAGGCGGCGGCCGATCCGGTCGCGGTCGAGCGCGCGGATCAGATCGTCGACGCCGTTGATGTCGACACCATCGAGCTTGATCACGACGTCACCGGGCAGCAGACCCGCCTTCGCCGCAGGTCCATCCGGCTCGATCTGCATAAGGAGCGCGCCCATCTCGTTCTCGACGCCGGCCAGCATCGCATGGCGGCGCGGCACCGGCGCGGTCTGCCCGGCAACGCCGATAAAGGCGCGGCGAACGTAGCCGTGACGGATGATCTCCGACAGCACGAATTGCGCCGTGTTGCTGGCGACCGCGAAGCATATGCCTTGCGCACCGTTGATGATGGCCGTGTTGATGCCGATCACCTCGGCATTCGACGACACCAACGGTCCGCCGGAATTGCCGGGATTGAGCGCGGCGTCGGTCTGGATCACGTCCTCGATGGTGCGGCCGCTGACCGAGCGGATCGAGCGCCCGAGCGCCGACACCACGCCGGCGGTGACGGTCGATTCAAAACCGAGCGGGTTACCGATTGCGATCACGAGCTGACCGCGCCGCAGCGTCTTGGAATTGCCAAGCGCGGCATAAGGCAGGTCGCGCACGCCGTTGGCGCGCAACAACGCGAGGTCCGTATCAGGATCGACGCCGAGCACCCGGGCGTCGCCCACATTGCCCTCGACGTCGCGCAGCCTGATCTCCCTGGAGGCGCCAACCACATGGCTGTTGGTGAGCACCAACCCGTCCGGCGAGATCACGATGCCGGAGCCGAGCCCGCCGCGCTCGCGGCCGTTCGGCACCTTTGGCCCGGTCTCGACACGCACGACCGCGGGGCCGACGCGGTCGGTCACGTCGATCACGGCATTGGAATAGGCGTCCAGCAGGGCCCGGTCATCGAGCGGAGCAGACGCTGTCGTTCGCGATGACGGCGCGTCATCGACGATGTCTGAAGTGAAATCCAGCATGGTAGGAGTCCTTGAGGCTCACACAGATGGTGGCCTGTTCCCTCTCGCGCAAGGTGCCTGCCCCGGACCCCGGGCTGGACTGCCCAGATGGCTAGGGCGCTCGCCGCAGCGATCCGCCCCTCGCCTTGACGGGATCGAGCAGCGACCAGTCGCCGTCCGGGAGCACATGGCCCCTGGGGAACGGTGCGCGCAGCTCGAGGCCGAGCGAGCGCAGCACGCGGTCGTCGCGATAGTAGCATTGCAGAACGACGCGAACGAGCGTTGCCGCGGCCGCGCCGCCGTGCTTGCGAAACTCCTGCGCCACTGCATCGCGCTTCGTAGCCTCGAGCTCCGCGAGCGGCCGACCTGCGAGCCGCGCCAGATGGTCCAGCGCCGTCGCGACCAATTTGGTGTCGCGGCCGAGCGTCGCAAGGATATCGGCCTGGATCGCGGCGTCGTCGGCGCCGGGCACCTTGTACTCGTCACTGGCGGGAACGATCATCCCCGCGACGGTGCGGAGGTCGTCGCGCTGCGCGCGCGTGAGCTGAAGACTTTCAGACATGAGGGCCTCAGTCGAACAAATTGGCGAGACGCTGCTTCATCTGGTCGGCGATGTAGAGCGCGAGGGCCTGGATGGTGGACGTCGGGTTCACGCCGCCCGAGGTGACGAAGATGCTGCCGTCGACGATGAACAGGTTTTTGACGTCGTGCGTGCGGCCCCACTCGTTGACGACTGAGCGCTTGGGATCGGTGCCCATCCGCGCGGTACCGAGCAGATGCCAGCCGCCCCAGGGGATCGGCGAGTTGACGCAGATGTCGGTTGCCCCCGCCGTCTCGAGGATCTCGCGTCCGCGGGCGAGCGCATGGTCCATCATCCTCTGGCTGTTCTCGCTGATCGTGTAGTTGATCTTCGGCGCAGGGATGCCGTGGCTGTCCTTCAGCACGGGATCGAGCGTGACCTGGTTGTGCTCCTCCGGCAGATCCTCGCAGATCGCGGAGAAGCCCAGCCGATGGCCGTTGAGCTTGCGGAAAACGCGGTGATGATCCTCGCCCCACGGCAGAATACCCTTCTGCTCGCTGACCACAGCCTCGAACACCGGCCCAGCCCCGCGCACGAACTGGACGCCATAGCCGCGCACGAAGCCGCGCGACAGGTCCGTGTCGTACCACTCCTTGCTCCACAGGCAGGTCGGCGGTGCACGGTTGGAGTCGGTCGGCTCCTTCACGTAGCCGTAGATCTGCGCGTAGGGATGGAACATCAGATTCTTGCCGACGAGGCCCGACGAATTGGCAAGACCGTTCGGAAAGCGATCGGACTTCGAGTTGAGCAGCAGCCGCGGCGTGCCGACGCCGTTGCAGGCGATGATCACGACATGCGCCGGCTGGAACTGCTCGATGCCGTCCTTGTCGTAATAGACCACGCCCGTGGCCATGCCGTTCTCGTCCGTGGTGATCTCGCGCACCCGGCAATGCGTGCGCAGCTCGACGCCGGCGCGGATCGCATGCGGCCAATACGTGATGTCGGTCGAGGACTTTGCGCCTTGCGCGCAGGCCGGTGTGCAATGACCGAGATTGATGCAGCGCGCCCGGCCCTCATAGTCCATCGTCGCCACCGTCGTGTCCGACGGCCACCAGTGCCAGCCGAGCTTGTTCATGGCCTTGGCAATGATGGCGCCGGACAGTCCCAGCGGCTGCTGAGGCATCGGCGGATGCGTCAGCGGGGATCGCGGATCGCCTGACAGGCCTGATGTGCCCATCATGCGGTCGTTCTCTTCGAAGAACGGCGTCAGCGTGTCATAGTCGATCGGCCAGTCGTCGGCGACGCCGTCGAGCGTCTTCACCTTGAAGTCAGAGGGATGCAGCCGCGGCCAGTGCGCCGTGTACATCACCGTCGAGCCGCCGACCGCGTTGTAATTGACGACCTTGATCGGCGAATTGTCGTCGTTAACAGGATAGTCCTCGGGCCGGCGACGGACGTTCGGGCTCGACGACCACTCGCCGTAGAACTTGGCCTCCCAGTCCCGGCCCGTACTGGGGTATTCCGCCGGGTTCATCCAGCCTCCCTGCTCCAGGCAGAGAATGTGCATCTTGGTCTCGGCCAACGACCACGCCACCGCGGCGCCCGAAGCGCCGGCGCCGATGATGAGGACGTCCACGGGGTCTTTCTTCAAAATGCCTTCCTCCCGCCCTCGCCGCTTCCCGGGCGATTCGGCCATTACGGCTCACAAAGCGGGGCAAACGATAGGGGCAGAGCGGCCGGCGAGTAAAGGCTCGCGCGCGAATGTCGCACTTCGCACAGCGCAGACCATTGGTCTCGCGACGCCCGGATGCTAGGAACGAGGGGCAAGAGCAATCGATAGCGAGAAATTATGTCCTCGAGGAATTCATTGGCCACCGCCCACGCGTTCGCGCTTGTTTCATTTCTCGCTCTGTCCGGATTCCTGATGACTTCCAGCCCCGCCGCCGCGCTGACTGCGGCTGCGACGGTTCGGGATGGCAATTCGATCCAGCTCGGCGATGTCACCTACCGGCTCGACGGCGTCGACGCGCCCGAGCTGGACCAGGTCTGCATCGACGACCACGCCGATCCCTGGACCTGCGGCATCGAGGCCCGCGACCAGCTCACCAAGCTGATCGGTGGCAAGCCCGTGCGCTGCGACGATGTCGGTCCCGAGAAGAACTTTGGCAAACGCCATCGCGCGATCTGCACGGTCGAGGGTGACAAGGTCTCGTTGAACGAGCAGCTGCTCAAGCTCGGCTTTGCCATCGCGCGCGAGCCGATCAAGGCCAACGTCAAGCCGGCGGCCGCCGAGGCGAAAAACGCGTCAACCGGTATCTGGAAAGGCTGCTTTATTGCACCGCAAGAATTCCGCACTGGCAAGAAGGACGGCCAGCTGCTCGGCAGCGCCTGCCGCTCCGATCGCGACAAGGAGATTCGCGCAGTCCTGTTTCCGGAGGACCTTACGGCCCCGCCGAGCTGCGCCATCAAGGGCAAGCTCGCAGTGCGGGCGCGGGTCACCGGCAATATCGGCATCTATCATTTGCGGGGTTGTCCGAGCTATGCCGCGACCACCAAGCCGGACCGCTGGTTCTGCTCGGAGGATGACGCGCAGGCCTCGGGCTTCCGCAAGGCCTACAATTGCCGTCGGCCAAAGTGAACATTTGGTTCACGCAACCGTGAGTGGTTGTCCGAGACCGTATTGATCCGGAATTGAACTCAAAGGCGAGTTGCTGCACCTATATATGTACGCTAGCGCTTTGCGCGAGCGTTTCCTTGGCGACGATCCGGCTTCGGTCCGATTGTTTTGCTCAGGCGTTTCCTCCCTAGACTTGGGCCGCTTGTCACGAACAAGCGGCCTTCCTTTATGGCCCGGCGCATCGCGATCGATCCCAGCCATTCGGCTGTCGCGGCTCAAGCCCGGCCGCGGATGAAGCGGAATGCGAGAGCAAACATGACCTCGACGACGACAATGCCGCTGATGGCGGTGGAGGCCGCCGTCGACGGATCGATATGACTTTCGCGCAAACCATAGCCCAGCATCAGAAATGGCGCGTTCCAGGCAAGAGCCCCGACGAAGGTCGCCGTCGTGAAGCACGTCAGTGGAATGGCCATCACCCCGGCAGGAAAAGCCATGTAGACGCGGACCAGGGGAATGACCTGGGAGCTCACGGTGATCCAGAACTGGTTGCGGTGGTATGAGCCCGTCAGTTGGCGATATTTTTCGACCCGAAGGCTCAGATAACATCCCGCGCGTTGCACCAATGCCTCACCGCGCTGAGGGCCGAACCACCTCCCCGCCGCGTACCAGATCAGCGAGCCGAGCGTAGAGCCGGCTGTAGTTGCCGCAAGGGCCCAGGGCAAACCGGCCACGTCCGGAACGACGAACATGCCGAGCACGATCAGCACGCCGTAGGACGGTACGATCGGGACAAGCTTTTCCATGGCCGCACACAACGTCAAGCCAAGAACCCCCCAACCGGCCAGATCGGAGACGAAGGCCGGCAAATCGGACAGGCCGGTCATATTCCACCCTCGCGCGATGTCAGCCGTTTGCGCCGGACGATCTTGTAGACCTGGGCGGGCGGAAAATTCCGCAGCACCCGGCCATGGAGACTCGCCTTGAGGCCGAGACGGTCGAGCAAGCGCCGCGGCACCGGGCAACGAACGCCATAGGTGAACTGGTAAAGTGCGCCGCCGTTGCGCAGCAGAGAAAACACGCCGATCAGGATGGCAGTGACCTTTCTGGCCGACATGTTCAGCAATGGCAGTCCGCTGATCGCGCAACCCAAAGATGCGTTGCCGAGCAGGCGGCTGACGCCTAGCCGCGCTGCATCCATCCGGAGCACGCGGGCTTCGGGGAAGCGCAATCGGAGGACACGGGCAAAATCGGAGCCGGATTCGATAAGCGTCAAATCGGTCTGACGGACGCCGCGGGCGAGCAGGGCCTCGGTAAAGACTCCGGTGCCGGGCCCGAGTTCAAGGACCGGTCCATCCGACGGATCGACCTCCCTCGTGATGAGATCTGCAAGCACCGGCCCAGAGGGGGCGATGGCGCCGACCATCAACGGATTGGACGCGAGCGCCCTGAAGAAGAGAAACGTATTGGACATGGAACTCCATCCGCGCACGCCGATCGATTCGGCAGCCTCAGCCAATGAGGGTTAAGGTGCGCGGATTGTGAGAACATTGCGCTTCTGCGCCACTTCGCCAGCCGGCGTCTCCAGCGCCCCGATCTGAATTGTCGAGCCGGACCGCGCTCCCGCCCCTTGTCGTGGGCCGGAGAGACGACATTGCGGATCGCCACGACTTAAGTTCAGCGCGGCATCTGCATGATCTGGTCCATCGGCGGCATGTTCTGGTTGAGATGCGCCATGATCCAGACAGTGCCCCCGACCACCAGGAAGACGACCAGAAGCCCGAAGGCCAACGCCAACACGTTGTTGGTGTTGTCGGGCCCCGTGGTGATGTGCAGGAAGAAGACGAGGTGCACGCCCATTTGCGCAATGGCCAGCACGATCAACGCGACGGGAATCGAAGGCTGCCAGACCAGATTGGTGCCGGCAATGAAGAACGAGGTTGCGGTGAGCAGCAGCGCGAGGCCAAGACCGACGACATAGCCGAGAATGCGCTCGCGGACACTGTGTTGCTCTTCATCGCCAGGCGCGATGTCGTGTTCGACGTGCATGTGCGTCTGATCGCTCATGCGCCACCTCCAAGCAGGTAGACGACGGAAAAAACCCCCACCCAGATGATGTCGAGCGCATGCCAGAACAGCGCAAAGCACATCATCCGGCGCAGGACGTCGGCCCGAAACCCCTTTGCGAACACCTGGGCCATCATGGTGAGCAGCCAGAGCACGCCAGCCGACACGTGCAATCCGTGGCACCCGACCAGCGAGAAGAATGCAGTCAAGAAGGCGCTACGCGAGGGGCCATAGCCGCGGGCGACGAGGTCGGCGAATTCCTTGAACTCGATGGCCAGGAAGATGAGGCCAAGCACGCAGGTGACGGCCATAGCCAGATAGAACCAGAGCCGGTTGCGAACGTCGGCCGCGATGCCGGCCATGCCGCAGGTGAAGCTCGAAAGTAGCAGGCAGACGGTCTCGATCGCGACGTTGCGCTGCTCGAAGATCTCCGAGCCCTTGGGGCCGCCGGCGGTCTGATCGACCAGCACGGCATAGGCCGCAAAGAAGCAGGAGAACATCACGATGTCCGAGAGCAGGAACACCCAGAAGCCGTAGGCGGTGACGATCCGCTTCGGCGCCGGACCCGGATGCTCGGTGGCGCGGCCAATATGATGCGGGTCGGCGTGAGCGTGCCCGAGGGTCGCGGTCATCGTCATCAGAGCGTCCCCGCCAGGCTTACGAGGTTGCGACGCTCCTCGATGTTGATGCGATCAATCCGTTCGACCTCGGCTGCCGGTATGACGTATTCGTCGTGATCACGCCACGCGAACACGACAAAGGTCGCGAACGCTCCGACACCGCCAAGAATGACCATCCACCAGATGTGCCAGATCAACGCAAAGCCCATCACGGTGGCAAAGAATGCGCAGACAAAGCCGGTCGGCGAATTCTTGGGCATCTCAATGTCCTGGTATTCCGGCCCGGAATGATCCTCGAGCTGCTGCTGCTTGGCGTGGTGCTTCAACGCCCAATAGGCATCCTCGCCACGAACATCGGGATCGAAGGCGAAGTTAAAGACCGGTGGCGGGGACGACGTCGCCCATTCGAGTGAACGGCCATCCCAGGGATCCCCGGTGCGATCCCGCAACGCTTCCCGGTTCCGGATACTGACGACGATCTGAGTGACCTGCGCAAGCACGCCGATCGTCAGTAACAACATGCCGAACGCGGCCACCAGCATCCAGGGCCGCCACTCCGCCACGTCGTAATGCTGCATGCGCCGGGTCATGCCCAACATGCCGGCGATATAAAGCGGCATGAACGTGACCCAGAAGCCGACAAAGGTGAACCAGAACCCCACCTTGCCCCAGCGCTCGTCGAGCCGGAAGCCAAACGCCTTCGGGAACCAGTATTCGAACCCCGCGAAAGCGGCGAAGAGGACGCCACCGATGATGACGTTGTGGAAATGAGCAACCAGAAACATGCTGTTGTGAAGCATGAAATCGGCTGGCGGTACCGCGACCAGAACGCCCGTCAGTCCGCCGATGATGAAGGTCACCATGAAGCCGACAGACCACAGCATCGGCGTCGCGAAGCGGATTCGACCGCCATACATGGTGAACAGCCAATTGTAGATTTTCACGCCCGTGGGCACCGCGATGATCATGCTGGCGATGCCGAATATGGCGTTGACATCAGGCCCAGCCCCCATCGTGAAGAAGTGATGCAGCCAGACCATGAAGGAGATGATGCAGATCGCCATGGTGGCGAGCACCATCGAGCGATAGCCGAACAGTGGCTTGCTGGAGAAGGTCGATACGACCTCGGAATAGACACCGAACGCCGGCAGCACCAGAATATAGACCTCGGGATGCCCCCAGGCCCAGATCAGGTTCATGAACATCATGACGTTGCCGCCAGCTTCGTTGGTGAAGAAGTGGAAGCCGAGATAGCGATCGAGCAGCAGCATCGCAAGCGTCGCGGTGAGGATCGGGAAGGCCGCAACGATCAGGAGGTTCGAGGCTAACGTGGTCCAGCAGAACATCGGCATGCGCAGATAGTTCATGCCCTTGGTGCGCAGCTTCAGCACGGTGGTGACGAGATTGATGCCGGCGACGAGCGTGCCGACGCCGGAAATCTGCAGCGACCAGGCGTAATAGTCGACGCCGACGCCCGGTGAGTAGGACAGCTCCGAAAGCGGCGGAAAGGCGAGCCAGCCGGTCCGGGCAAACTCACCGATCACGAGCGACAGATTGACCAGCAGCGCACCGGTCGCAGTCAGCCAGAAGCCGACGGAATTCAATGTCGGAAACGCGACATCGCGCACGCCGAGCTGGAGCGGCACCACCAAATTCATCAGCCCGATCACGAAGGGCATCGCCACGAAGAAGATCATGATGGTGCCGTGCGCCGAGAAGATCTGGTTGTAGTGCTCCGGCGGGAGATACCCCTGTGACTGGTAGGCAATCGCCTGCTGGATCCGCATCATGATGGCGTCGCTGCCGCCGCGCAGCAGCATCACCGAGGCCAACAGGATGTACATGACGCCGATGCGCTTGTGGTCGACGCTCGTGATCCATTCGTGCCAGAGATAGGGCAGATGCCCCTTCACCACGACCCAGGCCAACACGCCCAGGATCACAAGGAGCACCACGCCGCCCGCCGCAAGAGGAATGGGTTGATCCAATGGGATGGCCGACCAATCGAGCTTACCGAGCATCGTGGCCTCCACTGTGGGGACGGCCGGCATCGGAGACGAGCTCCGGCCCCGGTCCCGGCGGGATGTGCTGGGTGGCGATAAGGTCGAACAGGCGCGGGTCTTCCAGGCGATAGGTCGGTCTGCCCTTCTCGATTCCCTGCTGCATCAGCTTCTTGTAGCTGTCTTCGTTCAGCACGGCGTCGGTCTTCGCCGTGGTCGTGACCCAGTCTGGAAAGGCCAGCGGCGAGACGACGTTGACGTCGAACATCATGTCCGGAAAGCCGTCGCCGGAGAAATGCGCTGACAGGCCCTGCAGCTTGCCCTGATTGTCGGCGCGCAGGTTCAGCTTCGTCACCATGCCGTTCATGGTGTAGATCATGCTGCCGAGCTGCGGGATGAAGAACACGTTCATCACGCTGGACGACGTCAGCTGGATGTTCAGTTCGGCGCCGGCCGGCACCGTCAGCGAGTTGACCGTGGCGATGCGCTGGTCCGGATAGATGAAGAGCCATTTCCAGTCGAGCGAGACGGCCTGGATGCGCACGGGGCTGCCTGTGCCGGGAACGGGCGCTGCGGGATCGAGTTGGTGCGAGCCGATCCATGCGACGCCACCGAGCAGGATTACGGTGAGCGCGGGGATCGCCCACACCACCATCTCGACGCGGCCGGAATAGACGAAGTCAGGCCGGTAGCGCGCTTTCGTGTTCGAGGCCCGAAACCAGAACGCAAAAGCCAGGATCGCGAAGATGGTCGGCACCACGATCGCGAGCATGATGAAGACGGAATCAACCAATATGGTGCTGTTGGCCGCAGCCACGGGGCCTTGTGGATCAAGCAGATTCATCGGCAAGCCACTGGTGGTTGGGAATCCCCGGGACGGAGCCTAGCGCAGGACAGGCTCCGGCAGCAAACGCGGTCGCCTGAAGTCGGTTCCTGCGCGGCAGCAAGTCGTTGGCCCAGCATGTGCTTTCGCCGCCGTGCCACAGCCATGCAGGTTCAGTCGGACGGCGTGCGCCTGGCGGCCATCCCGCCGCATGATCCGTCTTCCGCCGCGATCGGCCCGTGCTATCGTGATGAAAAGGCAGGGAGAAAACGTAATGCGTCTGAGAGACAAGGTTGCGATCGTCGTCGGTGCCGGCCAGAGTCCGGGCGAAGGCATGGGCAACGGCCGCGCCACCGCGCTCACCTTCGCGCGCGAGGGCGCCAAGGTGCTGTGTGTCGACCATCATCTGGAGTCGGCCCAGGAAACCGTCGATCTGATCGCTGCCAATCAAGGCACCGCCGTGGCCTTCAAGGCCGACGTGACGAGCTCGGCCGACATCAAGGCGATGGTCGCCGATGCCACATCGCGCTGGGGCCGCATCGACGTGCTGCACAACAATGTCGGCGTCAGCCTGTCCGGCGGTGATGCCGAGCTGCTTCAAATCACCGAGGAGGCGTTCGATCGCGTCGTCGCCATCAATCTGAAGAGCTGCATTCTCGCGGCGAAGGAAGTCATTCCGATCATGCGCGCGCAGAAGAGCGGCGCCATCATCAACATCTCCTCGATGGCTGCGATCACGACCTATCCTTACGTCGCCTACAAGGCGACGAAATCAGCCATGATCGCCTTCACCGAACAGCTCGCCTATCAGAACGCCGAATACGGCATCCGCGCCAACGTCATCCTGCCCGGCCTGATGAACACGCCGATGGCGGTGGACACCCGCGCCCGCGAATGGTCCAAAACCCGCGCCGAAGTCGAAGCCGACCGCGACAGCAAGGTGCCGCTGCGCAAGAAGATGGGCACCGGGTGGGACGTCGCGAATGCCGCGCTGTTCCTGGCGTCGGATGAAGCCAATTTCATCACGGGCGTGACGCTGCCCGTCGATGGCGGCGCGAGCGTCAGGCGGGGGTAAGACGTTTCCCTCGCCCTCGCTAGTGAGTCACCCGCCAGATCGTGCCGCCGGTATCTTCCGAGATCAGCAGGGCGCCATCCTTCGCGACCGCGATGCCGACCGGGCGTCCCCACACCTGGCTGTCGTTCACGACGAAGCCCGTCACAAAGTCCTCATACTCGCCGGTCGGCTTGCCATCTTTCATCCTGATACGGATCACCTTGTAGCCGGTGCGCTTCGAGCGGTTCCAGGAGCCGTGTTCGGCGGCGAAGGCGTCGCCCTGATATTCCGATGGAAACTGCGTGCCCTGGTAGAAGGTCATGCCGAGCGAGGCCGAATGCGGTTGCACCAGCACATCGGGTATCGTCACCTTGTCCTTGAGGTCTGGCCGCGCGCCTGAAAGGCGCGGGTCTTCGTTGTTGCCGATGTAGAACCAGGGCCAGCCGTAGAAGGCGCCCTCCTTCACGCTGGTGACATAGTCGGGCACGAGATCGTCGCCGAGACCATCGCGCTCGTTGGTCGAGCACCAGGGCAATCCCGTCTGCGGCTGGATTGCAAGGCCGACGCAGTTGCGGATGCCGGTGGCGTAAAGCTTGCGATCCTTGCCTTCGGGATCGAATGATAGCACCGCCGCACGCCCGGCCTCATATCCCCAGGATGCACCGAGCGCCTGCGTGCGCGACCAGGCCTCTATGCCGCCTGGTGGGCTGCCCATGCCTTCGCCGACATTGCTGGCGGAGCCAACCGACACCAGCATGCGTTTGCTATCAGGCGTGAACACGATGTCGCGGGTCGAATGGCCCGATGCCTGCGCAAGGTTCGCGACGACGAGGTCAGGCTTGGCCGACGCCTTCAAGTCACCGGTGCGATAGGGAAAGCGAACGACATTGCTGGCAGTGGCGACATAGATCCATTGCGGATTGTCGCCGTTCGGGAAGAAGGCGATGCCGAAAGGACGGGTGAGCCCGCTGGCAAAGACATCGTTGGTCGCAAGCTTGCCGCCCTCCCCGAGACGCAGCGCGCGAATGCGCCCGGGTCCGGTCTCGGCAACGAAGATGTCGCCATTCGGCGCGACGCGCAGCACGCGTGCATCGGAGAGGCCCTCAGCCAACAGCTCGACCTTGAATCCCTCCGGCACGAGCGGCGTCATACGTCCGCGTGCGGTCACCCGCGCGGGGTTTGAGACCGATCGCGAGGCGCCGGGCTTGGCCAGATCCTGTGGGCGGATCAGCCTGACCGTGCCGGGCTTGTCGGCCTGCCAGCTGCCATAGGCGTCCTCGCCCTGCAGAACGGGTTCGGCTTGCGCGCCGGCGCTGGCGACCAAGAGCCATACGGGCACCATCATGTGCGAAACACGAGATATCACGTCGCCTTCCTCCCGGACTTCCCTGCCAAATCCCACGTCAGCTCGTGCCCGCACGATGTGCATTGGGGATGGCCCATCGTACTGGAAAATGGCGCGGATCAGTGCAACACATTGTGAGGGCACGGTCGCCGGCTGCATCATCGACGCTGGCGCATCGACACCACGATTTGATGGGGTGATCATGTGGGGATCGATCGTATCCGAATGGGCGAGCCTGCTGCTGCGCTGGGTGCACGTGGTCGCTGCGATCGCCTGGATCGGCAGCTCGTTCTATTTCATCGCGCTCGACCTCGGCCTCAAGCAAAAGAGCGACCTGCCTGACGGCGTGCAGGGCGAGGCCTGGCAGGTCCACGGCGGCGGCTTCTACCGGATCATGAAATATCTGGTGGCACCAAGCCGGATGCCTGACGAACTGACCTGGTTCAAATGGGAGGCCTACACCACCTGGCTGTCCGGCTTCGCTCTGATGGTGGTGGTTTATTATCTCGATGCCGATCTGTTCCTGATCGACAAGTCGATCCTCGATCTCACGCCATTCCAGGCCGGACTGTTCAGCTTCTCGAGCCTCGCGCTGGCCTGGCTGCTCTATGAGGCCGCCTGCCGCACCGGGTTGGCGCAGCGCGAGCTACCCTTTGCCATCGGCGGCTATCTGTTCCTGGTGGCGCTGACCTACGCCTTCGCCCATGTGCTGAGCGGGCGCGGCGCCTTTAACCAGATCGCGGCGATCATCGGCACCATCATGGTCGCCAATGTCTTTGCGCTGATCATCCCGAACCAGAAGAAGATCGTCGCCAGCCTGATCGCGGGACAGGCGCCTGATCCCAAACTCGGAAAAGCCAGCAAGGAGCGCTCGGTCCACAACAACTATCTGACCTTGCCGGTCGTCGTGCTGATGATCAGCAACCACTATCCCCTGCTCTACGCCACCCGCTTCAACTGGGCCATCGTCGCGATCGTGCTGGCATTGGGGCCCGTGATCCGGCATTTCTTCAACGAGGGCCATGCCGGCCGCAAATCGCCATGGTGGGTGTGGGGCGTGGCAGCAGCGGGCGCGATCGCGATCCTCTTCCTGTCCGCGGCCGGGCCGCGCGAGGTCAAGACGGGCGCGCTGTCGGCGCAGCCGACGCTCGCCGACGTCGAGGAGATCGTGATGTCCCGTTGCAGCATGTGCCACGCGGCCGAACCGGTATGGGCCGGCATCGTGACCGCGCCGAAAGGCATCTTGCTCGACGCGCCCGAGCACGTCCACCGCAACATCCGCCTGATCGGCCGTGTCGCCGCATGGTCCAATGCGATGCCGCCGGGGAACGTCACCGAGATGACCGGCGAAGAGCGCGCCGTCCTCGCCGCCTATATCGGCCAGCAGGATCGCTGACCCCACAACGCGCCGCCCGGCGTTTTCGCGGAATGAAATTCCCTGATCTCCCACTGAATTGAAAATGACTTGATCGCCTATCCGGCGTAGACAGGACAGCGGCCGCCCAGGCCGTCCAAAGTCATTTGCATTCGGGGAAATCACAGTGGCCCTCAAGAACGTCATCGGTATCGACCACGCCGTGGTCATGGTGCGGGACCTCGACAAGGCCGCCGAAAACTACAGGCAGCTCGGTTTCACCCTCTCGCCGCGCGGCACCCACAGCGCGCATATGGGCACCGGCAACTACACCATCATGTTCGACCCTGACTACATGGAGCTGCTCGGTGTGCTGGCGCCAACCGAACACAACGCACCTGCTCGCGCCTTTGTCGAGCGGCAAGGCGAAGGCATCGAGCGCGTCGCCTTCACCGCGATCGATAGCGCCGCCGGCGCCGAAGAAATCCGCGCACGCGGCCTGACGCCGATCGGTCCGACCGATTTCGAGCGGCCGGTGACGCTGCCCGATGGCACGGTCTCGGCCGCCAAATTCCGCACCTTCATGTGGCCGACCGCGGAGGCGCCCGGCGGCGCGCGCATCTTCGCCTGCCAGCACAAGACGCGCGAGACGGTGTGGATCCCCGAGCTGATGAGGCACGCCAATGCGGCGAAGCGGATCAGCGAGGTGCTGATCGCAACGCCCGAGCCCGCGAAGGACGCAGCGCATCTGGCGCGGCTGATCGATCGCGAGCCGAAAGCCGAGGCCGACGGCGCGGTGACGGTGCCATCGGGCGGCGGCCGCGCCGCCTTCGTCTATCTGACGCTGGACCAGCTCGGCAAACGCTATCCCGGAGTGCCGCTCGCAGGCCTGTCCGAACGCGGCGGCGCGGCGCTGGTGCTCGCCAGCGGCGATCTCGCGGCAACCGAGAAAGCGCTGGGTTCAGCGGGTGTCCGCAGCGGAGCCGCGATCGTGGTGCCGCCGGCCAGGGCCAATGGGACCCTGCTCGCCTTCATTGCCTGATGATTTGAACCAATTCTTTAACGCGCGTTTACCCGCCTGCGCCGGGAACACCGTACTAACACCGGCGGCCTCCCGAAATCGCAGCTTCGCCGCAATTACAGTTAAGAAGTCCTTGTTACCGGCGCTCCGCCGGTCGTTCCCCACAGTTCGAGGACTTTCACCGAGATGCGATTTCTCGTCGCGGCTTGCGCTGCGTTCCTGATTCTGATGTGCGACGTCAGCGCACCGCCGCCCCCGCAAACCTCCTCTTTCGATAATGCGACAGCAAAGTCCGATCGCGCGCCCTCGCTGGTTCCGCTCGTCGAACTGTTCCTCGCAAGCGTGCAGGCCATCGAGCTTGCCAATGCGCGCGCCTCGTACGAGGAGACGATCGAGCCGCCGCTGGCAACTGAAACCGCCGAGCAGGCGCCGGCGTCACCTTCGGAGCAATTCTGCCGCGCGTTGAAGCAAGCGGCCGAGGAGAGCGGCATTCCGGTGCCGTTCTTTGCCCGCCTGCTCTGGCAAGAGAGCCGGTTCAAGTCCAACGAGGTCAGCCAGGCCGGCGCGCAAGGCGTCGCGCAATTCATGCCCGAGACAGCTGCCGAGGTCGGGCTCGATGACCCCTTCGATCCCATGAAGGCGCTGCCGGCGTCGGCAAAATTCCTGCGCAAGCTCCGCGACGATTTCGGCAATCTCGGCCTCGCCGCGGCCGCCTACAACGCGGGTCCCGGGCGCATCCAGAAATGGCTCGCCAAGGAGAGCGACCTGCCGCGCGAGACGCGCGACTATGTCCGCATCATCACCGGCACCAAGGCCGAGGACTGGACCGAGCGCTCGGACGCGCTGGCGATCCGGATCGACCTGCCGCGCGAGGCGCCGTGCGAGGGTGTCGGCAGCCTGTCCAAGACCAAGGACGTCGCTTGGGTCCCGGTGAACCTCACGCCCTCGACCGCGACAATCATCCGGAAGGCCGAACAGTTGGCGGCGCGGCTCTCGGCCAACCGCGCCCGCAAGCGCCTCGTTGCCCTGCTGCACAAGAACGGCACAGCCCACGGCAAGGCGCGCAGCATGATCGCCGCGCGCGCAAAGGGTGCGAAGGTCCACGCTATCCGGGTCGCGGCGCGCGAGCGCTCTTCGGGCTGATGGAGCGACCAAGAAGCCGCTCGATGGAGCGGCTTCTTGCGGCGGCGGCTAATCGATTTCCTCGATCACGCGACGCTCGTGCGGCTCGACGACATAAGTCCTGCTGTCGCGATGGATGTAGCGGTACTCCCGCAGGTCCGGCGCATCCCGGTAGACGGTGCTCGGGAGTTCCTCGACTTCGACACTCTCGGGAACGCGATCACCGACATGGATCTCGGTGCGCGCGCTGCTGCCGGTGGTCCGCGGTTCGCGCCGCTCCTCTATGCGGGCCCTGGCATGCTTGCGGATCACCTCGCGATCGCGATCCGAGAACTTGCTGGCGCTGCGCTCGCGGGTCGTCGTCGTCGCGGTGGACTGCCCCGAATATGGAAGCACCGTTACGATCTTGTAGGTCGAGGGATCGACCACGACGATCTCGTCCTTGACCAGCGCAAAGCTGTAGCCGCGATATTGCGGCACGATCTCGACGACATCGGGCGGCAGCGTCGACAGCTGCACGTCGCGCGGCACCACCGTGCCGACGCTCAGCGAGAAATTCACGTTGGTCAGCGGCCGTACGTTCAGATGCGAGATCGAGGCACTGATCTTGGTCTCCTGCTGCCGATCGAGCTTGGCGTCGGGGCGGGCAGCCATTTGCGAATTGGTCCCTGTCCGTTCGCCCTGCGCCTGGTTGGTGGCCGGCGCCTGCTGGGTCTGATTGGCTCCGGTCGCGCTCGGCGCCTGTTGCGCCTGATTGCTGGTGGCGGGCGGTTGACTGGAGCGATCTTGCGCCTGGTTCGTGTTCGTCGCGGCCGGCGGGTTGGCGCTTTGCTGGGTCGCGGGTGGATTGGTCGTGCTCGAGCTTGCCGTACCGTTCTGCGGCCGTGACTGATTGTCAGCGCTGTTGGCGGCATTGGTGCTGGAACCGCTGGGTCCTGACGATGGTGCGGTGCTCTGCGTGTTCTGCGCCGATGGTCCCGAGGATTGCTGCGGCTGGGACGTGGTGGTCTGCTGCGACTGCGCCGCACCCGAGGGCGCGGTGGTCGACGGCGTTGCGGATTTGTCCTGGGATGGCGAGGATTGCTGAGACGTCGTGTTCGCGCTCGGCGGCGATTGCGCGAAGGCGGCGCTCGCCAGCACAAGTCCCAATGCGGTGGTTGCCAGCAGGCGGATCATGGTTCACTCCCTTTTGTTCGATCAAGCGTTCGCTACTAACCTGCGCTAAGAGGCGCGGTTCCAGATTTTTCCCGAACGAGAAGTTTGACCCTCTGCCTGCACGGAACCTTGCGATGCCATCGAGAAGCGCCGGAATCCTTGCCTATCGAAAACGTCGCACATGCGAGGTGCTCCTCGTCCATCCCGGCGGGCCCTTGTGGCGCAACAGGGATCTCGGGGCGTGGTCGATTCCCAAGGGCGAATATGCCGACGAGAACGCAGAGCTTGCGGCACGACGGGAGTTTGCCGAAGAGCTCGGAGTTGACGTGTCCGTGCCGCTGATCGCGCTCGGCGAGGTCAGGCAGCGCGGCGGCAAGATCGTCACTGCCTTCGCGGCCGAGCTGGATGTCGAGGCGGCCCAAATCCGCAGCAACACTTTCGAGATCGAATGGCCGCCGCGCAGCGGCAAGCGGCAAACCTTTCCCGAGGTCGATCGCGCCGAATGGTTCACCCTCGAGGAGGCGTACGCCAAGATCAACGAAGGCCAGCGCCCGCTGCTCGCGCGCCTGCCCCGCGGCAAGTGAGCGCGGCCGATCAGCCCAAACGACGAAAACAACCCCATGCACAGTAGCCGCGCCAGCCGGAACCGCGGCTTGGCCCGGTGAGGATGCTGAATATCAGAAATTTTGGTTTGACCCGTCGGGCAAAACAGGCGCATGATGGCATCATCGCGCGGTCAGCCGGTGGTCACCGACGCCCTCATGGGCGCCTTGACCTGGCTTGCACGAAAATTCCTTCCCGAGATCTGAAAATCAAAACCGCCGCGTCAGCAAGCGCGCGATCGGCTTCGCTCACAACGAGCCTTCGCGCTTTGCGCCGGCAAAGGACCCATCGCATGACGACATTCCTGACAACCACCGAGGCCATGCCCATTCCGACCGACGATCGCGGCCCGATCACCGCAGTCCCAAAGGTCAAACTCCGTCGCAGGCGCGTCGTGATCGACCACCCCGATCCGCACAGCGGCGAGAAGCTGCTGGGCGAGGCGCTCGGCGCCGCCGACCGCGACGCGCTGCACGGTCTCCTGAGCCAGCTCGTGAAAGCCAGCGCCGTCGCGCTCAAGCCCGACCAGGGCAATCTCTCCTTCATGATTTCGATGCTGAAGAGCATCGCGCCTAGGGATTCGCTCGAGGCCATGCTGGCGACGCAGATGGTGAGCATTCAGGTCGCGACAATGCGCTGCGCCTGCCGCCTCGCCTGCACCAACGAGGTGACGCAACAGGAAAGCCTGACGCGCGCCCTGACCCGGCTATCGCGCACCTTCGCGAGCCAGATGGAGGCCCTGAACCGCCATCGCAGCAACGGCGCGTGCGCGATCACGGTGCAGAATCTGTCCGTGCAGGATGGCGGCAAGGCCGTCGTCGGTCATTTCACACAGCACGCGAACATGATCGCTGCGCAGCAGGGCCTTGTGGACGCCGTCGGCGCATGAGCCATGCCCGCAACACCGGACCGATGCAAGAGAGCCCGCGCTGCGGCGCGCAAACACGCAACGGTGAGACCTGTCGCGCGCCGGCACTGCGCGGCAAGGCGCGCTGCCGCATGCATGGCGGGGCATGGGGATCGGGAGCGCCTGATGGGAACGGCAATGCGATCAAGCACGGCTACTATACCGGCGAGGCCATGAGCGAGCGCAGGCAAATCCGCGACTTGTTGAGCGAGACGCAAAAACTTCTGCGGGAGCTGAAGTGAGCGGCGCCTGAGGTGTTAGATGGGCCCGTGGGAGCCTGGAGGCACCATGTAGAGTGTCATCGCGAAGATGGCATAGATGCACAACAAGAGCGCACCGACAAACCAGGCCGACCGTCCACCGTTGGTGACGAAGCATGCGACGACGCTGGCGATCATCACCATGGTCACGGCTCCCGGCCAGAATTGCAGATCCATCGGCTTCGGTCCCACAAGATAGCTGAGGAGCACGAGGAGGGGCGCAACGAACAAGGCGATCTGGGAGGCACTCCCCAACGCGATGCTCACGCTCATATCCAGCCGGTTCCGCCGAGCGGCCGAGAATGCCACCGCCATCTCGGCTGCCGCGCCGACCAGGGCAACGACGATGAAACCGACGAACGCCGGTGTCATACCCAGTGTCTCGGCCGCCTTCTGGACCGACTCGACGAATATCTCGCTCACGAGCGCGACCAGAACGGTCACGACCAAAAGCGTCGGAACAGCTATCGAGATCGGCAGCACCAGGCCCGCCGCTTCGGCGTGCTCGCCGCTCACAAACAGCTCCTTGTGCGTGCGCAGCGAGAACAACAGGCTGAGACCGTAGGCGACAATCAGGAGAACAGCCAGCGCTGCACTCAGGCGATGAACGGCGGCCTCGATTCCCTGAAAGTTGAGGTCGGCCACCGCGGACGGCGAAAGCAGGGCAATCGTGGCCATCAGGAGCAACGCGGAGTGCAGCCGTCCCCCTGCGCGGTTGTAGTCCTGCACGTGATGCCTCAGTCCGCCCAGAAGCAATGATGCTCCCAGCATGAACAGCGAATTGGTGACGATGGCGCCGGCAATGGACGCCTTGACCAGCATGTACTCACCGGCACGCAAGGCCGTCACGGCAATGATGAGCTCCGTCAAGTTCCCAAGCGTCGCGTTCAACAGCCCGCCGACGGCGTCACCGGTCTTCTCCGCGACGGCCTCGGTCGCGTGGCTCAACAGGCTTGCGAGCGGAACGATGGCGATCACCGCCAGCACGAACAGCAGCGTGTGCGCGTTCGGCATGAGGTGGGCCAACACGATGACCACGGGAACGAAGACCAGCAGCCACAGCAGTGGACTGTGCCGGATTTCCTTGAGCAGCAGGTTCATGGACCGCCCTCCAGCCCTATCCTGACGACAGTGACCCGCCTGACGTTGATCTATCTCAAGCGGCGCATGCCGGAGATTCCGAGTGACCGGGATGCCCGTCAATCGGACGGCCCGTGGTCGCGTAACCCCCAAAGGCGAAACCGAGAGCGGAACACGGCACACCGCAGCCGGAACAGAATCACTGGCTTTGCACTTAACAAATGATATGAAGTGAGGTGCAACCATGGGCCAATCAAAGCCGATCCGGCCGACCGCAATCGTCGTCGAAGATGACGACATTCAGCGCGAAATGCTGGCGATGCTGCTCGAGGACAACAACTTCGAGGTGCTCCAATGCGAGGATGCGGAGACCGCCGCTCTGGCGGTGAAGGCACGGCACCCCTCCCTGATCGTCACGGACATCAGTCTGGTCGGGAAGATGAATGGCGTCGATCTCGCTCACTTTGCTCAACGGCAGGACGCCGATGTCCGGATCATCGTCATTTCAGGGCGGCCGCTACCCCGCCCTTTGCCGCCCGGGGCCAAATTCTTGGCCAAGCCGGTCTACCCGACAGCGCTGCTCGCCGAAGCGGCATGATCGCGCGACAGGCGAGCTGAGCTCTTTGCGGAAAATCCATCGTGGCCGCAAGGCATCAATGGGTTTCGCTTGTCTGCTCACAAGCGCCGCTTCGGATTGAGAACCCCCCATCGAAATGGCGGCCGCGGGCGGAACTTCCCGCGACTGCGCCACTTCTCAAGGGCAACGGGAAGTCGTCCGATGAGCGCAGAAACGGAACTGAAATTCCAGCTTTCACCGCGGAAATTGTCGTCCGTGCTGCCCAACGACGGTTCGCGTCAGCGGCGCCGCGACACGTCGCGGCACACGCTCGTGTCGACCTATTTCGACACGCCCAAGCGCAAGCTCAGGCGACATGGCCTGACGCTGCGGGTCCGCGAGGTCGACGGCCAGTTTGTGCAGACCGTGAAAGCGGGGGGCTCCGCTGGCATGACGCGCGGCGAATGGGAGGATGAAATTGCCGGCACGAAGCCGGACCTCGCCAAGACGAAGAATTCACCGCTCGGCGACCTCGCCCGCAGCAAGAAACTTGCTCGCAAGCTGAAGCCGGTGTTTCGGACCAATGTTCATCGTACGACCCAGGCAAGACGGGTCCGAAGCAGCCGGATCGAGCTTGCCATCGATCACGGCCGCATCGAGGTCGGAGGCCGCTCGCGTCCCGTTTCCGAGCTGGAGCTGGAATTGAAGTCCGGACAGGTCGCCGATTTGTTCCGTCTGGCGCGGACTCTCGAACGCAGAACGGGTGCGGAACTGGATCTGCGCTCGAAGGCTGATCGCGGCTTCCAGCTCGCGACGGGAACTGGTTTGGGTGCGCAGCGCGCCGAGCCGATCACGCTGGAGCGGGCGATGTCCCCTCGCGAGGCGTTTTCCGTGATCGCACATTCGACGATGCGTCAGATCACGGCGAATGCCGATCCGGTGCGCACGATGCAGTCCGAAGGGGTTCACCAGATGCGTGTCGGCTTGCGACGGCTGCGGGCCGCCATCTCCCTGTTCAAGGACGTGCTGCCGCGCGCGAGCACCGCGCGCATCAAGGCCGAGCTCAAATGGCTCACGAACGAGCTGGCGCCGGCGCGCGAGATCGACGTATTTCTGAAGGAGAGCATCGAGCCGGTCGCCGACCAGGGCGTCCCGAAGCGGGGCCTTCGTGCGATCCAGCGGAGGTTCGCCGGGCAGAGATCGGAAGCCTTCGACCGCGCGCGCAACGCGCTCGCATCGCCCCGGTACCGCCGCATGCTGATCGACGTGCTGCAATGGATCGAGGCCGGACGTGCTCACGCGGGCGATGACCGACCGATCGTCGCCTATGCCGCCGACGTGCTTGACCGGCGGATCCGGAAGGCGCGGAAGCAGGGCAAGCAATTGGGCGATCTCGACCCGCGACAACGCCACAAGCTGCGCATCCGAATCAAGAAAATCCGCTATGCCCTCGATTTCTTCGAGAGCCTCTATCGCGATCGCGACCAGAACGAGCTCGCTTCTCTCTCGGGTGTGTTGAAGCGCATCCAATCCGCGCTGGGATCGCTCAACGACTTCATGGCACACCGCGAGCTGGCGACGCAGGCGGCCTTGACCGCGCCGCCGGCGAACCGGCGCGCGCAGGCTTTTGTGTCAGGCTTCATCGCCGGCGAGGAACATGAGGCAGCACGTGGCCTGATGAAGGATGCCGCAAAGGAGCTGCATCGGTTGCACCGGCTGCGCATCGCGCCGGGCGGATGATCTTGGAGAACCGGCATGGCAAGAGCAGGTACGTCATGGGCAGGTACTTCATTGGCGGGACGTCATCTTGGCAAGAAAGGATATCCGGCGACGCCCACCGTCGGGCCAGCAGCCGAAGTGCGATCTTTACTTCGAAATGGCGACGGACGAAGCCGCGACGATCTTCGGCACGTTCCGCGTGATTAAGGACTTGACCTTGTTGACGACATGCATGGCGATACCGATCGGGGAATGGCGGAGGAAGGCGATCTTCCTCACATAGCCCTGGACGTGCCATTTGGCGTGCGCGCCTCTGCGAAAAATGATCACATCGCCAACGCCATATCGCTTCGGCGGCATCCCCTCGCTCTCGAGCATGATCCATCCTTCGAGGATCACGCTCGTCTCGTCACGATCGTAGTACCAGTTGAATTTGCCCTCGGTGCACGACCAGATCACGGTTTTGGCAGTGTTGCATGCACTTGCCGACAGCAGGCGCAAGCGAGCTTCCGGATTGCCTTCAATGATCCAGGATGGCTCAATCGGCGACGGCGCCAGATCATCCATTCTCCAATTCCAAATTTCAATTGGCACAGGCATTGGTCCAACACCTCCGAATTCCACGGCTTCAAACATGCCCGTAGCGCTGGTTGCCGAGTTTTGCCGGGCGCCTCCATAATTGAATTTTAGGCGGAAGGCGTGAAGAGCCAAGTTGTCGCAAGAGAGCCTTTCATTACGCTCAAAAGAGGTAGTCATTCTCCGCTGCAAAAAATAGGAACCACGACAAATCCGTTTCGCCGAGCCGAGGCAGAAGATGGGCCGCGGCCTGCTCTGGGTGGATCATCACCTTGGAACTCGCGTCTGCCAGAGCTCCATGCTCGTTCATGTCCGACTTGGATATGCCTGAGCGGATCACAACCGTGGATTTAGTCGCGTGCGGAGCTCGAAGAACGGCGAAGTCCGTCGTCTGTCGTGTGTACCTCTCGATGGGGGGTACTCCTTCTGGCCGGTCATTCCCTCGCGACTTTGCAGTAGACTCTTTGAGAACTGGAGATGGGCCCTGTGAGTGCGGGCCCGTTGTGGCGGGCGTTCGGGCTACGTGCGAACTGAAGCGACGTCGGGTGCCCAGGTGCAGAACATGCGATCCAGACCGGCAAAATCGTGGATCGGCTTGGCTTTTGCAGCCAGCCTGTTTTTGGCGGCTATCATACTCGTGGTCCGCGGCGCTGACGTGCACGGCACCAATGCCGCACTTTTCGCGACAGGACGCCTCCAGTTCCTTTGGTTCTGGGCGGCATATGCCGGAGGGCCATTGACGACGCTGTTTGGTGCGACGTTTCTGCCGTTGAAGCAGCGTGGGCGCGAGCTTGGCCTTGCCTTCGCAGCCGCACTCATTGTTCATCTCGGCCTTGTCAGCTGGCGTTGCTGGATTGGCGCAGTCCCGACCGTCGCTGTGTTCCTCCGTTTCGGAGCCGCTGCGGCTCTAACCATTCTTCTTGCCATTCTCTCCTTTGGAAACCTGCACGAGCTGCTCGGTCCAAAGAGCTGGAAATTACTGCGAATAATCGGAATGAATTACATTCTCTACGTGTTTCTCGTCGACTTCCAGAATCCGTTGGAACGAGGAATTATCCTATATTTGCCCTTCAGCGTGATGGCTGCCGCCGCCGCCTTGCTGCAGTTGGCGGCCTGGGGCGTCCAGCTACGCTCCGCTCGAACGGCGGTTTGAGCCGTGACGCGGGACCCGGCACAGTCTCGATGACATTGCTCGGTCGGACGGTCTTGGTACGTCAGCGTGCACTGCCCATCGGCGCAGACCGCTCTCGCCGAGGCCGACAGACTCGTCGGGCCTCGCGGAATTGGCAAGCCAAAGGGAGTCCCGACAGGCCGGTTTACGTGCCGCCTGATCCTCGCGACGCCGTCGTTGCCGCTCGAACCGTCTCGACATTGGCACGTGGCAACGTCGCCCGCCTCTCGGCGATGGCGTTGCGCAACAGATCGAGAACCAGCCCGAAAGCCGCGAGCTCCTCTTGCTCGATTGCACCGTCGTCGTAGCACGCGAGGGTTTCACGGATGATCTCGTCGGCCTCATGCTGGAGACCCAGAAGCTGCTGGTTGGACTCCGCGGTCCGCGCACTGGAAACCATCGCCAGGATTTTCTTGCGATGGCTGGTGTTTTCCTCCCTTTCGTCGCGGTTCAGATAGCGGCGCAGCCAAGCGGCGGCCGAGCCGACGCCGGAGAGAAGCAGGAGCCCGAACCAGAAGTAATCGCCGTAGCGGTCGAGAAACGTGCGTTCATTGCCGTCGATCACGGCCGCCGCTCCCCGATGGACCGGCAACTCGGTGTCCTTCTCGAGGTCCGGCTTGGTGATGTGAGAGGCGCCGGGAACCTGCTTCGCGATCGTCTGACGAACGGCAAAGAGCTGCCGGAAGAAAGCGGCAACGGTCGTTTCGGACAGAGTCTTTCTCGCCACGATGAGGTGGCTGACGCTGACCGTCTCGACCTTGTCGTCCGGCCAAGCCGGGTCCGCATTGAAGACGCTGGGCGGAATTTCCTCGGATTCATACCGGGGATGCTTCAAGGCGATCGCTTCGGATGTCTCGATGGCGAGAAACTTCGGCTCGCCTCGTATCCGCGCCGTTGCAGCGATGGCGTCAGATGTGATTTTGCTGTCGAGCGGCCCGACCGCCATGAAGGCATCGAGCTGGAGGTCGCGCGCCAGCTCGTCGAGGTGGTCCGTGCCGAAGTGCGTCACGGTGACCTTGTCCGCCTCAATCCCAGAGGCGCTCAGGATCACCCGCAGCAACGCGGCATTCGCCGCGGTCTTCCCGATGATACCGATATGACGCCCCGCGAGATCGGCAACCTCCTTGATTTTCGGCGTCTGCTTTCTTTTCGAGGTCTTGGTTGCACGTCCGGACGGTGTCCACAGAACGACGAAGTTCTTGCGCAAGACCGCGACGGTCTGTGCTTCGGCAGGCATCTCCAGGTCGCCGCGGCCAACGGCCAGATCGGCCTTGCCGGCGCCAAGCAGGGCAAGAGCCTCCGCCGCTCCCGCCGTTTTGATCGGCGACAGCCTGATGGTCCGGCTCTCGGTACGGAAGGCATCGGCTATCGCCTGAATGACCTTGTCGTCGTCGCTGCCAGGCGGTCCAACGGCGATCCGGAGCGTGTCCGGCCGCAACACGAAATAAAGTGCAGCCGATGCGACGGCAAAAACAAGAAATCCAACCCCGAGAACCAACAATAGGGAATTGCTTCTTCTCCGCACTCGGCGGGCCGCGTCACTGGTTGTCTGGCTTGTTCTCTCGGACACAGACATCACCGCTGCCGATCGCAGATGCTTCCACGTTCTCCCGAGTACAACGTCTTGACGGCCGCCGCGGTTCATCGGCCTGACGCCTGGAATGGCCGCCACCCGGATGAAGGCACGTTGTGGACGGCTCCCAAGCCCTCGTCATCGTGGTCTGCCTTCAGGGCTGGTCGGCCCTGCGCCAATGCCTCGCCCCCGGCTGTTGGCATGGGCCGTCCGATCGTGTAACGGCACAAAAAAACGCGTTGGGACGGGATGCCGATGAGTGCGGTTGCGACTGAAGAAGTGGGAAATGGCACCCGCGCGCTGATCCTTGCGCTGCTGGCGCTGGCCTGCGGGCACATGCTCTCGACGTTGCTGCGCACGATTCCGGCGGTCAGCCTCGACCTGATGGCCGCGGATTTCCGGATGGAGCCGCAGGCACTGGCGAGCCTCACCTCGGTCTATCCGTTCGCCTTTGCCGCCGCGCAGATTCCCGTGGGCGCTGCGATGGACCGCTTCGGCGTGCGGCCGGTGTCGCTGAGCCTGCTTGCGGGAACCGTGATCGGTGCGATCGCCTCGGGCTTTGCCACGGGGCCTTCGAGCTTCGCGATCGGGCAAGTGCTGCTCGGCATCGCCACCTCGGGCATGCTGATGTGCCCGATGACGCTGGCGGCCAAGCAATTGTCGGCCGCGCGATTCGGGCTGTGGTCGGGCGCGATCCTCTCGATCGGCAATGTCGGCATGCTGTTGTCGTCGAGCCCGCTGGCCTTCGTGGTCGATCATTACGGCTGGCGCGCCGGGTTCTGGATCGCAGGCCTCGGCGGCGTCCTCGTCGCGCTCGCCGTCTTCACGCTGGTGCCGAGCCAGCCGGCCGAGCACAAGGACGATTCCTCAGCCCTGTCGCAGATGATCGCGGTGCTCAGGCTCGGCCTGTCGCGGCCCCTGCGCGGCCTGATCGCGCTGGCGCTGGTGTCGCTGTCGACCTCGCTGGTGCTGCGCGGCCTGTGGGGCGGCCCGTGGCTGATGGACATCAAGGGATTGTCGCGGGTCGAGGCCGGCAACCAGCTCGGCGCGTTTACACTGGCGATGATCGCCGGTCCGCTTCTCGTCGGCATGATCGACCGCAAGCTCAGTCGTCGCCGCGAGCTGGTGGCGGGCTCGCATATGATCGGAGGTTTGCTGCTGGCTTTGATGGCGCTCGGCGCGCCGCATGATCTGGTGTCGATGCTGTTCGGCGTGCCCGTAATGCCGCCGCTCTATGATCTCGTGCTGTTCGTGCTCATTGGCATCGCGACCTCGGCGCAGCCATTGCTGTTCGGCATGTCGAGGCAGCTGGTCGACGCGCAAACCGCAGGCAAGGCGCTCGCGGCGATCAACCTCGCCTTCTTCCTCGGTGCCGCATTGATGCAATCGGTCACCGGCGCGGTGGCGGCGTTCGCGGGGCTGCCGGCGGTGCTGCTGTTCATGGCCGCGGCGCTGCTGCTGGGTGCAACGATCTTCCTCGCATATACGCGCAGCGTCTGAGGCCCTTGCACAACGCATCGGCGCGGGAGATGCTGGCGCGCAACCGTCCAGCAAGGGAATGATTTTGATGCCTGTCGACACCAAAGCCGCGACCGACCGCCTCATGCGCTTCCTCTCGGTGGAAGGCGTCACCGGACTGGAGGCGGCGATCGGGCGGGAGCTCACGGCCGCATTGAAGGAGAGCGGCGTGCCGGCGAAGGCGATCCGGCTCGACGACGCCAACACCCGCATTCCCGTGCCGACCGAAACAGGCAATCTGATCGTCGACCTGCCCGGCCGCGGCGCGCTGCACAACCAGCCGCGCATCATGTTCATGACCCACATGGACACCGTGCCGCTCTGCGCCGGCGCCAAGCCGAAGAAATCCGGCCGCAGAATCGTCAACTCCGCCAAGACCGCGCTCGGCGGCGACAACCGATGCGGCTGTGGCGTGCTGGTGACGTTGGCAGCGGAGCTGGAAAAGCAGAAGCTCGATCATCCGCCGATCACGCTGTTGTTCTGCGTGCGCGAGGAAAGCGGGCTCTATGGCGCGCGGCACGTCAAGCTGGACGAGCTGGGGTCACCGGTGATGGCGTTCAACTATGACGGCGGCTCGGCCTCCAACGTCGTGATCGGCGCCGTGGGCGCGGACCGCTGGACGGTCGAGATCATGGGCCGCGCCTCGCATGCCGGCGTCGCGCCCGAGCGCGGCATTTCCGCGACCATGATCATGGCGCTCGCGCTTGCCGACGTGAAGGCCGGCGGCTGGTTCGGCAAGGTGGTGAAGGGCAAAAGGCAAGGCACCAGCAATGTCGGCCCCGTCACCGGCGGCGCAGGCCGTCCCGCGGGCGATGCCACCAACGTCGTCACCGACTACGTGCATGTGCGCGGCGAAAGCCGCAGCCATGACGGAAAATTCTTCAAGGAGATCACCAAGGCCTACAAGGCCGCCTTCGAGAAGGCGGCGAAGAAGGTGACGAACGTCCAGGGCAAGTCCGGCAAGGTCAAGTTCAAGGCCGAGACCGATTATTATCCGTTCCGCATGAAGGACGGTCAGCCCGTCATCAAGCGCGCGGTCGAGGCCGTGTCCGCGGTCGGCGGCACGCCGAACGTCCGCACCGCCAATGGCGGCCTCGATGCCAACTGGATGGTTCGCCACGGCATTCCGACCGTGACCTTCGGCGCGGGGCAGAACGAGGCGCACACCATCGACGAGTGGATCAATCTCGACGAATATGACCGGGCGTGTGCGCTGGCCGTGCAGCTCGCGACGATGCGGTGAGCTGCCCGAGAGGCCGTCATGCGCAGCCGATCGGCGAACGGCTTGAGCTCAATCCTCAGCGCGACCGGCGGTATCGCCCGGCTCGCCTGCGCCCATCTGCGCCGCAAAGGCAGGGATCCGGCGCCGGTGCTCGCGCAAGTGGGCCTCACGCTCCAGGACATCGCGGATCCCAAATGCCGCGTCGCCGCCGCAGCGCAGGTCAGGTTGCTCGAGCTGGCAGCCGCGGAGCTGGAAGACACGCATTTCGGCTTGCACCTCGCGCGCGACTTCGAGCTCGGCCAGATCGGCCTGGTGTATTACGTCATGGCGTCGTCCGAACATCTGGCTGACGCGCTTGCGAACGCTGCACGCTATTGCGCGATCAACAATGAGGGCGTGCGATTGGAGGTGTCCGCCGGTCGCACGCTTTCGATCGGGCTGGAATACCTCGACCTCGATCGTTGCTCCGATCGTCATCATGCTGAATTCTGGGTGGTGACCCTGGTGCGCATCGCGCGTGCGCTGACCGGCGGCAGGCTCTCACCAGAACAGATCAGGTTGAGACACCGCAGACCACGGGTCCGCCCCGGCATCGACCTTGGCTGCGCCATCGACTATGGCGCCAATCGGGACGAGATCGCGTTTCCCGAACAGAGTGCCGCACTGCGGGTCACGAGTGCTGACACCCATCTCAACCGGATACTGCTCGAGTATGCCGACGACGCCTTGGGCCGCCGCAAGGCGCAGCGCAGCAGCTTGCGCGCGCGCATCGAGGACCAGCTGGTCCGGCTACTCCCCAACGGCAAGGCCAACGTGCTGGAGGTGGCGCGCCGCACAGGAATGAGTCGTCGCACGCTTGCCCGCGCTCTCTCGGACGAGGGCACGAATTTTTCCGCTGTGCTTTCCGACCTGAGACAAGCCCTCGCCAAACGCTATCTGCGCGATCAGGACCTGCCGGTCTCGGAAATCGCCTGGCTGCTGGGCTATCGGGAAGTCAGCTCCTTCAGCCACGCCTTCAGCGGCTGGACGGGAGTGACGCCGCGGCAATTCCGGAGTGCGGGTTCCTGATGGCGCGCCGCTTGGCGCGAAATCCCAAAGGATTGGCCCGAATCGACAAGCAAGCCCGCAGTGAATGCTCTAGTGAGTTGGCCGCATTTTGAGGTCAACGGCGCCGCGGGTTCATGCACCAATCTCTCGAAAGAGCGCCGCCGCGATGTTCCCGCTGCGGCTCCGAAACGCTCCGTCTGATCGTACGCTACAGCGATCCGCGGACGGACCACGTCGTGCGCCTGTTCAAGTGCCGGTGCGGCAACGAAGTTCGAGACGAGGTGGCTTCGACATGAGGTCCTGGGACGTCTGGTTCACGGCCTCGCTCGTGTGGCTCTTGCTTCTGCTCGCCATGTTCATCTGGATCGCAGCAGTCTGACGAAGCGGAACGTATCGAGATGGGCTTATGAAGGATTTCGTCGCTGCACTGGAAAAGCTGCGCAAGGACGCTGCCGAGGCCGCGCTGATCCGCGACCTCACCACCCGATCGTCCAAGCGGGACGTGTTCGACCGGCTGCATCGACACTACAGCCGTCTGGCCGACGAAGTCGAGCAGGCGATGAATCAGGCGGGCCTGCCGTAATGGATCCAGGCGCCCGCGCGATTCCCAACGTGCATGACGACGCAGCAGCATTGCCGCGAACGCAGTTGCCCGAGGCTCCATGTCAGCCTAGCCTGCAACGAAAATGCAGGGAGCAAACATGCCACGCATCGCGACGATCGAATCCGCGCTCTACCGGATCCCCCTCCCCGTCACGTTGTCCGACTCCACCCATGGTGACATGTCGGCTTTCGAGCTGATCACCTGCCGCGTCCGCGATGCCGATGGCGCGGAAGGCACTGGCTACACCTACACGGTCGGACGCAACGGCGGCGCCGTCGCAGACATTCTCAAGCGCGAGATCCCGCCGCTGGTCGACGGGCGCGAGGCTGAGGACACGGAAGCCCTCTGGCATCACGTCTGGTGGGGCCTGCATTATGGCGGGCGCGGCGGGCCGGCGGTGCTGGCGCTGTCCGCGCTCGATATCGCGCTGTGGGATTTGAAGGCGCGGCGGGCCAAACTGCCGCTGTTCCGCCTGCTCGGTGGTTTCGATGCGCGCGTGCCGTGCTACGCCGGCGGCATCGACCTCGATCTCCCGGTCGAGGCGCTGTTGAAGCAGACCGACGGCAATCTCGCCAAGGGCTTTCGCGCCATCAAGATGAAGGTCGGCCGGCCCGACCTCAAATCCGACGTCGCACGCCTGGCGGCGATGCGCCAACATCTCGGCGATGGCTTTCCGCTGATGGCGGACGCGAACATGAAATGGACGGTGGAGGAAGCGATCCGCGCCGCCCGCGCCTTCGCAGCTTACGATTTGACCTGGCTGGAAGAACCCATCATCCCCGACGATGTCGCCGGCCACGCGCGCGTCATGCAGGCCGGCGGCGTGCCGATCGCGGCGGGCGAGAATCTGCGCTCGCTGTGGGAGTTCAAGACCTACATCGTCGCGGGCGCGGTGTCCTATCCCGAGCCCGACGTCACCAATTGCGGTGGGGTCAGCGCCTTCATGAAGATCGCGCGGCTGGCGGAGGCCTTCAACCTGCCGGTCACCAGCCACGGCGCGCACGACATCACCGTGCATCTGCTCGCCGCCTGCCCGAACCGCTCTTATCTCGAGGCGCACGGGTTTGGGCTCGACAGGTACATCGAGCATCCGCTGCTGCTCGAAGACGGCAAGGCGCTGGCGCCGGACCGCGCGGGACACGGCATCAGCTTTGACTGGCAGGGGCTGGCGAAGTTGGCGGCGTAGGGCGGCTCCGCGGCCCGGAGGTGCGCCCTGTCTCCCGCTTGCGGAGAGGTGAAGTCGAGTACGCGGCGCGGTCGTCTGCCCGGCAATCATTGAACCTGTCGATGCACGCGAGGCATTCCGAGGCAATTGATGCGGCGCGCCGATAATCGGCTAGAGTGGTGACAGCCGTCATCATCCGAGAGATTCCTGCCTTGACCCCGGAGCTGCACCAGACACTGACCGCGTGGCGCCAGCATCTGCATGCCTACCCCGAACTGTCGTTGCAGGAAAAAGCGACCGCCGCCTTCGTGCAGGAGCGGCTCACCGAGCTCGGCATTCCCTTCGAGGCCAATATCGGCGGCCACGGCGTGGTCGCGACGCTGACGCGCGGATCGGCGCAAGGGCGCGTCGGCTTGCGTGCCGACATGGATGCACTGCCCATCACCGAGCATACCGGGCTGGCCTACGCCTCGAAAAATCCGGGCGTGATGCATGCCTGCGGGCATGACGGGCACACGGCCTCGCTGCTGGGTGCGGCCGCGCTGCTGGCGGCGGACACGGACTGGAGCGGCACCGTCCATTTCATCTTCCAGCCGGCCGAGGAAGGTTTTGGCGGCTCGCGCGCACTGGTCGCCGCCGGACTGTTCGAGCGCTTCCCGATGGAGCGCGTGTTCGGCTTCCACAACTGGCCCGGATTGGAGGCTGGCACCATCGCGGTCCACGACGGCGTGGTGATGGCCTCGGGCGGACGCGTCACCATCACCATCGAGGGCCATGCCGGACATGCCGGCATGCCGCATCTGACGCGTGATCCGGTGATGGCGGCCGGCCATCTGATCGTGGCGATGCAGGGGATCGTGTCGCGCAGCGTCGATCCGCTCGACACCGCCGTGCTCTCGCTGTGCACCATCGAGGGCGGCACCGCGCCCAATCAAATCGCGGGCAAGGTGGTGATCCGCGGCACGCTGCGGCATCATCGCAACGACGTCAAGGACGTCATCCTGGCGCGGATCGGCGAGATCTGCGCCGGGATCGCCACGAGCTTCGAGGTCAAGGTCACCCCTGATATCGTTATGGGCGTCGGCGCCACGGTCAATTCGACGGAGGAAGCGGGCCTCGCGCGCATGGCCGCACAGAAGGTGCGGGCACCGGTCAGGCGCGATCTCGCGCCCAGCATGGCCGCCGAGGATTTTGCGTTCTATCTCCAGCAGCGCCCCGGCGCGTTCGTGTGGATCGGCAACGGGCCCCTGCGCGACGGCGCCGAACTACACGGCCCGCGCTATGATTTCAACGACGCGATTCTCCCGGTAGCATCGAGCTGGATGGCGGAGGTCGCCAAGACGGCGCTGTCGGCGAATTAGAGCGGTGCGTTCTCACGCCGGTGCGGATAGGAGATTGCATACGTCGTTCACCGTTCGGCTCCCCGAAGGGCGGGGACCGCCGAGTCTCTCGGCAGTGTGAATGCGGCGGGAAGAGCGTCGGCAGTGAGAGCTTCGAGGGCAGCCTGCTCCTCGGCAAGGCGCCGCTCGATGAATCGACGTTCAAGCTCCGACAGCTTCGTCTTCAGCAGGCGTCGATAGCGGGAGATGTTGTTTCGGTGCGTGCGAATGCGGGCCAATTCCAGATCGAGCATCGTCGTCGCTCCTGACGGTCTTTCAAAGTCCTTTCGATTGTCCGGGGTGGAAGCGCAGACTTCCGGCGCAAAAAATATTCGCGCCTCTCGTGCTGTCAAGATTCTCTCACATCGCTGGTCCGGGTTCCCAAGCCGCCTCTCAATTTTTTTTACTGCCCCCTCTTGCAAGGCTCCTCCATCGCTCTAAGTCGTTTTTCGCCGCGAGAGCGGTGTGCCGGATGCCCGCCAGGGGTCCGGTGCGGGCGCCGGGCCAGGGTTCTTCGGATTCGGTCTGAACCCCCGTCTTGCGCTCCTTCTTAACCATCTTGCTCCTAGGAGGACTTGGTATGAGGACCAGCTTTGATTTCGCGCCCCTCTGGCGCTCCACCATCGGCTTCGACCACCTTGCCGACCTCGTGGACAGCACGTTGCGTCAGGCCGGCGAAGAGAACTATCCCCCCTACAACATCGAACGCTTCGGCGAAGACCAGTACCGGATCACGCTTGCCGTGGCAGGCTTTGGCGTCAACGACATTACGGTGACCGCCGAACAGAACACGCTGACCATCGAGGGCAAGAAGCCCGAGGCGGCCTCCGGCGAATATCTGTACCAGGGTATCGCGGCGCGGCCGTTCCGTCGTGTGTTCAATCTCGCCGACTACGTTCAGGTCAAGCAAGCCGCTTTCCAGGACGGTCTCCTGATCATCGAACTCCTGCGCGAGATTCCCGAGGCCATGAAGCCGCGCCGCATCCAAATCGCGAACACGCCACCGCAGATTGACCAGAAGGCGGCCTGAGCGTCGAAAGCTCTGGCCATTATTGAGACCAGCATGGCGGACGGCGGCGGCTCGCCGTCCGCCGGTAACGGCATCCCTTTTTGAAAGGAGTGGTGAGGGAGACGACAATGAATGCCAAAGCGAACGTGACCGGTTTCAAGCCGCTCTTCCATCCCGCAGCACACTATGCCTCTGCGAGCGCCGTTCTCGACGACCCCGGTCTTTCGACGCCGGAAAAGCGGATCATCCTGTCGTCCTGGGCTTCGGATATGTACGCCGTCGAATCCCAGCCCGCGCTACGCGAGATCCCCGGCATGGACCGTCCGATTCGACTGACGGACATCCTCGCCGCACTGCGCAAGCTCGATGATGATGACGATCCGCCGCCGCGCGGCGGCGCGGCGATGCGGTTGCGGCGGCCAGCGGCCGCCGCCTCGGGCCCTGAGCCCGCTCACGTCGGCACGACGTAACATCCTCCTCGCTGGAACCCCCTCAATATCACGACGAGATGACCGTTCGCGGGGTCGCCGTCCCGCGGACGCGCAGGCGTGCGCTTGACGCGCAGGCCGCGGGCGGGTTTAATGATCTTTAACAACAATTGTTCGCATTCCGAACATTTGCCGTCGGGCGAAAGCGGGCCTCAACACCGCGTCCCGCGCCACCAGAGGAAACGTTGGAGATGCAAGCTTTGCTCAACGGCGAAAGCACGCTCATCGTCACGATGATCGTCGCCTACATCGCCTTCACGTCCTGGCTCACGCTGAAGCTGCGCAGCCGGACCAGCGACCAGTTCATGACCGCCTCGCGCGCGATGCCCGCCGTCGTCGTCGGCGTGCTGATGATGAGCGAATTCGTCGGCGCCAAATCGACCGTCGGCACGGCACAGGAAGCGTTCCAGTCAGGCCTGGCGGCCGGATGGGCCGTGCTCGGCGCCTCGATCGGCTTCCTGCTGTTCGGCCTCCTGATGGTGAAGAAGCTCTACAATTCCGGCGAATACACCATCTCGGCTGCGATCGCGCAGAAATACGGCAAGTCGACCATGCTCACCGTCTCCGTGATCATGATCTACGCGCTGCTGCTGGTGAATGTCGGCAATTACGTCAGCGGCGCGGCTGCGATCGCCACCGCGCTGCATGTCAGCCTGCCGGTCGCGATGTGCATCATCGCCGTGGTCTCGACCTTCTATTACGTGTTTGGCGGGTTGAAGGGCGTCGCCTGGGTGACGATCCTGCACAGTGCCTTCAAGGTCGTCGGCGTCATCATCATCTTCGCGGTCGCGATGTCGCTCACCGGCGGCATCGCGCCGATGCAGGCCAAGCTGCCAGCCTATTATTTCAGCTGGGACGGCAAGATCGGCTTCACCACCATCTTCGCCTGGACCTTCGGCACCGTCGGAGCGATCTTCTCGACGCAATTCATCGTGCAGGCGATCTCCTCGACACCGAGCGCCGATGAGGCCCGCAGGGCGACCTATTACGCGGCGGCGTTCTGCCTGCCGCTCGGCTTCCTGCTCGCGCTGATCGGCGTTGCCGCAAAATATCTCTACCCTGACATGAACAGCCTCTACGCCCTGCCGGTGTTCTTGGAAAAAATGCCGCCGCTGGCCTCCGCCTTCGTGACGACGTCGCTGGTCGCCTCGATCTTCGTCAGCGTCTGCACCGTCGCGCTCGCGATCGCCTCGCTGGTGGTGCGCGACTTCTACGTGCCCTATTGGCAGCCGACGCCGGAGCGCGAGCTGAAGATGACGCGCGTGTTCTCGATCGTGATCGCGATCGTGCCGCTGCTCTTCGTGTTCTTCATCCCGGAGATCCTGAAACTGTCGTTCTTCACGCGCGCGCTGCGCCTGTCGATCACGATGGTGGCGATGATGGGCTTCTATCTGCCGCTGTTCGCCAGCAATCGCGGCGCCACCGCGGGCCTGATCGGCGCGGCAATCTCGACCACGGTCTGGTACCTGCTCGGCAATCCCTTCGGCATCGACAACATGTACGTCGCCGCCGCGACGCCGCTGCTGGTGATGGCGATCGAGCGCGTGGCGATGGGCCAGGCCCCCGCCACCCCGCAGGCCACGCAACCCAATGCATTCGTTGAAAGGACTTCGACATGATGGCCGACCTCGAGATCGCCGCCGACGGCGCCGTGCGTCAGGCGACCGGCGACCCTGACAGGTTCGAGGCTTTCATTCCCTCGCCTTGCGTGCAGAACCATGCCGCCAATCTGATGCCGCTCGCCAATGGCGATCTCGCCTGCGTCTGGTTCGGCGGCACGCAGGAGGGCATGTCCGACATCTCGGTGTATTTCTCGCGGTTGCCGCGCGGCGCGACAGAGTGGTCACCGGCGGAAAAGCTGTCCGATGATCCCGGCCGCTCGGAGCAGAACCCCGTGCTGTTCCCTGCCCCCGACGGCACGCTGTGGCTGATGTGGACGGCGCAGCTGGCCGGCAACCAGGACACCGCCATCATCCGCCGCCGCCTCTCGCGCGACAACGGCCAGAGCTGGGGCCCGATCGCGACGCTGTTCCCTGAATATCGCGGCCGCGGCACCTTCATCCGCCAGCCGATCGTCGTGCTCGACAATGGCGACTGGCTGTTGCCCGTATTCTATTGCCACAGCACACCGGGCCGGAAATGGAACGGCGACGGGGACACCAGCGCGGTGAAGATCTCCTCCGATGCGGGCGCCACCTGGCGCGACATCGAGGTGCCAGGCAGCCGCGGCTGCGTGCATATGAGCATCGCGCGCCTCGACGACGGAACGCTGCTGGCGATGTATCGCAGCCGCTGGGCCGACAACATCTATCAAAGCCGCTCCACCGATCACGGCCGCAGCTGGTCGGCGCCCGAAGCGACCGCACTGCCCAACAACAACTCCTCGATCCAGCTGACGCGACTCCACAACGGCCATCTCGCGCTGGTCTTCAACGATTCCAGCGCCAAGGATGCAACCGGCCGCCGGGTCTCGCTCTATGACGAAATCGAGGACGATCTTCCGCCCGTGCTCGCCGGCGACGGGAGCAAAGCGGGCGGACGCACCGCGTTCTGGGGCGCGCCAAGAGCGCCGATGACGCTGGCGATCTCGACCGACGGCGGGCGCTCCTGGGCCAAGCGCGACGTCGAGACCGGCGACGGCTATTGCATGACCAACAATTCGCGCGACCAGACCAATCGCGAGCTGTCCTACCCCAGCGTCAAGCAGACCGCCGATGGCGCGATCCACATGGCCTTCACCTTTCATCGCCGCGCGATCAAATATGTGAGGGTGACCGAAGCATGGGTGAAGCAGGGCTGAGGCGATGGAGAAGAGGCCGCATGCGCTCGTCACCGGCGCCAGCTCAGGCATCGGCGCGGCGATCGTCGAGCGCCTGCTGCGCGATGGCTGGCGCGTTACCGGTATCAGCCGGCGCGCTGTAACGTTCGATCATCCGGCATTCGAGCACCTGTCGCTCGATCTCGCCGATGTCGAAGCGATTGCAGCCGCCGTCGCCGATCTCGCGCCGACCGCGCTGGTTCATGCGGCCGGCATGCTGAAAGTCGCCCCGCTCGGATCGCTCGATCATGACGAGGGCGCCGCGATGTGGCGGCTGCATGTCGACGCGGCCGAACGCCTCGCCGATGCGCTGGCGCCACGCTTGCCGCAAGGCGGCCGCATCGTGTTCATCGGCAGCCGCACCGCAGCTGGCGCAGCCGGCCGCGGTCAATATGCCGCGACAAAAGCCGCGCTGGTCGCACTCGCGCGATCGTGGGCAGGTGAACTGGCGTCCCGCGGCATAACAGTGAATGTCATTGCGCCCGCCGCGACCGAAACGCCGATGCTCAACGATCCGGCGCGCGCCAACGTCACACCAAAGCTGCCACCGATCGGCCGCTTCATTCGGCCGGAGGAAGTCGCGGCTGCCGTCGCCTTCCTGCTTTCGGCGGATGCGGCCGCCATCACCGGGCAGCAACTCGTGATCTGCGGCGGCAGCTCGCTTTGAGCCAAGGCATGTACGACCGATATCCGGTCAATTTCCCGCACCGGACCGAGACCGGACATTCTCCGAGGTCGCAAACAGTCGCTGGCCTATTCGATGACTTCGTCCGCGAGCGCGGCCAGGGTCGACGGAATTTCGAGCCCTATCGACTTCGCGGTCTTTAGATTGATGACGAACTGGTAGCGTGTCGGCTGTTCTACCGGGAGGTCGGCTGGTGTCGTACCCTTGAAAATGCGATCGACCATCGCTGCAGCGCGTTCGAAGGATTCGCTTGAATCGGCTCCATAGGACATCAAGCCGCCGTCACGAACGATCGATTCTGCCTCGTAGATCGCCGGCAGCCGGTGTGTGGCGGCATAGTCGATCACTCGCTTGCGGTTGAGGAGAGTCAGTGAATCCGAAACCATCAAAATGGCATCGGGCGGATCGCGCGTCATCGCCTCGAAAGCTTCGTTGAAGTCATCAGGTTCCCGAACGCCAAGCGGCTGAACTGTAATCCCGAGCCCCTGAGCAGCCTTTGCCGATGTCTCGTAACGCATGGACATGCCGAGATCATCCTTGTTCCAAATCATCGCGACGTGGTGCAGTCTGGGCAACAAGGCCGTCAGCAGAGAAAGCCGTTTGGTGGAAAGGGTCGATGCGTCATCCGCTATTCCGGTCACGTTCCCGCCCGGATGCGCGAGACTTTCGACCAAGCCGGTCTTGACCGGATCGCCCGAGCCGGACGCGAGGACTGTCGGAACGCCCGATATTTTGGCGGCGGATGCGGCCGGATAGCTGATCGTGACAACAACGTCCACGCCCGCGGCCTTCAGCTCCTGCATCAGCTGCGGAACCAGCTCAAGCTTGCCCGACGCGCCACGCGCCTCGTGGACCAAATTGTGTCCAACCACGTAGCCACGTTTCGCCAGTTCGTCGAAGAAGACCTTACCACGATCCGCCGCAGCAGAGATCGGGGGGCCCGCAGTGAGTGTCCCAACGCGATAAACCCTCGCGGTCTGAGCACGCGCGGCAACGGGGCAAGCTGCCACGCAGCTTACAAGAGCAAGGAATTCCCGTCGTCGCATCTCCGCCTCCAAGGCAAGAACGGCCGGTGTATCCGTCTCAACTTAGCAGGTGCGGTAGCCATCGCGCGAAATAAGTTTGGTGGTCGCCGACCTTCGAGTTGAGGCAAAACCAGTAAAACTCAAACCCGGGCAGACGTTTTCTGCCTGGCCGTCAGCCGCCGCCATCACCTTTATGAGCACACGCCCGGCTCACGATTCGTCGAGAAGCTCCAGCAACTCGTCGACCCGCTCGAACGGCGCATCCCGCATCGGGCTGTGATAGACGACGCGATCGCCATCGCGTTGCAGCGACTTGCCCTTGGACTTCCGCAGCCGTCCCGGCAGGAACGTCGCGGCGACAGCGCTTTGGCCGACGTCCAGGCGAATGATGCCCCGGCGTTTGCAATCGAGCCTCAGCCGCGCGGCCGCAAAGACATCGCGGGCGGCCTGCGGCAATGGCCCGAAGCGGCGGGCGGTTTCCTCCTCGAGGTCGTCGAGCTCGTCCTCGCTGGCGCAACGCGCGGCGCGGGCATAGAGCTCGAGCCGTACGGGCGCGGATTGCACGTAGCTTGCGGGAAGCATGTCGGCGACCGGCAGGTTGAGATCGGGCACCCACACCACGGACATGCCGTCCTCGACCTTCTCCGAGGCCATCTTCAGGAGATGGCTGTAGAGCACGGGGCCGAACACCTGGACGTGGCCGGATTGCTGCTCCGAGAACAGATCGCCCGCGCCGCGGAGATCGAGATCGCGCTCGCTGATGGCGAAGCCCGCGCCCGGCCGGCTGAACTCCTCGAGCACGGCCAGTCGCTTCTCCGATTGCCCCGAGGTCGATTCCGTCAAGAGATAAGCGAAGGCGCGGATGCCGCCACGGCCGACGCGCCCGCGCAGCTGATGAAGCTGGGCGAGACCGAAATTTTCCGGCCAGCACACCACGATGGTGTTGGCGCGGGGGATGTCGAGGCCGCTCTCGACGATGTTGGTGGCAAGCAGCACATCGGCCTTGCCTTCGACGAACGTCATCATGCGCTCGTCGATCTCGTCCGCCGGCAATTTGCCGTGCAAACAGACGATCTTGAGATCGGGCGCGACCGCCTGTACGCGCGCCAGCATCGGCTCCAGATCCTGGATGCGCGGGCAGATCAGGAAACTCTGCCCATGCCGTCGCTGCTCGCGCAGCAAGGCCGAGGCGATGGCGGCATCCGACAGCGGCGCGATCTTGGTCGCGACCGGAAGACGGTGAACCGGCGGCGAGGCAATGACGCTGAGATCCCTGAAGCCGGCAAGGCCCGCGGCGAGCGTGCGCGGGATCGGCGTGGCGCTCATCCAGAGCGTATGGAGATTCCTGGCGAGACCGGAGAGCTTTGCCTTCTCGGCGGCGCCAAAATGCTGCTCCTCGTCGATGATGACGAGGCCGAGATCGTCAAACTTGACGTCCTTCGAGGTCAGCGCCTGCGTGCCGACCACGACCTTGATCCGGCCGCTGCGCAGGCCTTCCTTGGTCTCCCTGACCTCGGCAGCCGATGTCGCGCGCGACAGGCTGCCCACCTCGATATCAACTGGCGCGAAGCGCTTGCGGAAGGTCGCGACGTGTTGCCGCGCCAGCACTGTCGTCGGCACCGCGATCGCCACCTGCTTGCCTGACAGCACCACGGCCGCCGCCGCACGAAGCGCCACCTCGGTCTTGCCGAAGCCGACGTCACCGCAGATCACCCGGTCCATGGGATGGCCGGATGCCAAATCATCGAGCACGTCGTTGATGGCCTTGGCCTGATCGATGGTGGTGAAATAGGGAAAGCGTGCCACGAATTTTTCGTAGGCCGAGCCAGGCGGCACCAGCTTTGCCGCCTTCCGCCGCTTGCGCTGGCTGATGTGCTTGGCAAGCACCTTGCCCGCGACCTGAATCTCCTGCTCAGCCTCGCTGCGGCGGGCCCACCATGTGCTGCCATCCGCCTTGTCGAGCGCGAGCTTTCCGAGTTCCGTCGAATAGGGCCACATCAGCGCCAGATCAGGCGGCGGCACCAGGACCGCGTTGTCTCCCGCGAAGGACAGCCTGACCATCTCGCGCAAGGCGCCGCCGCCGGTGTTCACGGTCTGCAAGCCATCCAGCACGGCGAGACCGCGCTGAAGATGCACGACCACTGTTCCCTGTTCCGGCACGTCGGCATGATCGAAGGCCGCGCTCCAGCTTCGCGCCATCGGTTGCGGATGATGCGCACGGCTGCCGAGCACGTCGGTTGCCGTCAGAACGACGGTGGCTTTCCTGCCTGGAATGACGAAGCCGCCGTCGAGATCGGCCAGCAGCGCCACGTCGCGATGGCGGGCGTCCTCGGCCTCCGCCCAATCCGCGACGCGCTCCACCCGCACGCCGCTCATGCGCTCCATCGCGCGCAAATCCTCCTCCTGCGCCGCGGCGAAGATCAGGCGCGAACCGTCGTGCCTGACATCCTCGACGAAGGCGCGAAGCGCTTTCCTGGCGGATGACAGCTTTGAGAATTCAGGCGTCGGCTGGAACGGAGCATTGCGCGGCAGCACCTTCATGCCACGGGTCGCCTGCTTCCAGTCAGTGCGTCCCAGATATTCGCGCTCCCTGTCGGCGCGGCCGGCGGCCTCCTCGATCGTGCTCAGCCAGGCATCGGCATGATCAGACACGCCGGCATCCGCGATCCACTTGGCCTTTCCGCAATAGTCGAACAGCGTCGCGCGCCTGGCCCGCGCGCCTGACAGGGCTGTTCGTTCCGACATGGGATCGACCAGAAGCTCCCCGGTCTCGAAGATGATGTCGTGCTCTTGCGGATCGAACGCCACGATCCGCTTGATGGTGCGCGCCGAATGCTCCACCCGGAACGGACCCAGTGCTCCGGCCGGAAATATCTCGAAGGTCTGGCCGTGAAACAGGGCGCCGCCCGGATAATCCGGCTCGTCGTCGAGGTCATAGCCCAATTCTTCGAGACGAACGCGAAGCTCGCTCTCGGAGAAGGTGCCGCCGACTTTCAGCGCCGTGTTCAGCCGCAACAGGCTCGCGGGCGGCGGCAAGCGCTCCATCACGGCTTCCGCGGTCGAGACGAGAAAGATGGGATGCTTCGATTTCGCAAGCCGCCGCAGCACCGAGGCTCTGCGGCCGGCGATCTCGCGCGATGGTTCCAATTGATCGAACGGCAGGGTGTTCAGCCGCGGAAACACCAGAACTTCGCAGGACGGGTCGAGCGCATGAATAACGCTGCCGAGCCGCTCCGCCCTGTTCTCGCTTTCAGCGAGGAACACGAGACCGTTGCGGCCGGACTCCTTCCACTGCGCCAGCAGATGCAGCGCCATCATGCCGAGGGGCGATGACGATGCGATCGCGGCGCGTTGCGAAGCCTTGCCTGGCTTCGGCGCAGCCTTGCCAGGCGCGCGCCTGCTTGTCGAGCTCTTGGCCGGCGAGCGCTTCTTCGGCGATCGCCTGACCGACGAATTCTTCTTGAGCGCGCTCTTGTTCGGAGCACCTTTGGCCGCTGGCCGCGCTTTTTTGGAATGCCGCACGTTAATCCGTTTCTGGTCGCATACAGGCGTCGAAAGGCGAGCCGGATCCATCGCGATTCGGCTGCGCCTCGTCATCCATAGGGGATTTGCCGCGCGAACGCACGTGTCCAGACTTCACATCCGAACCCCAAAACCCCCGCGGACTTGGCCGGGCACCTTCTATTCTTGCCAAAACTCCGTCAGCTCCTCCGCGGTCGCGAGATCGACCTGACCGTGGAATCGGGTGCGGTACATCGTCATGAGTGCGTCGTGGCCGACGTCGGACGAGCTGCATAGCGCGTCCTGCACGATCACGACCCTGAACCCGAGATCGACGGCGCTCAGCACCGTCGAGAGGACGCAGACATCCGTCTCCGCACCGGTGATCACCACCGTGCCGACGTTCTTTTCCATCAGCAGGCTGCGGAGGCCTGGATTGCTGAACGCGGAATAGGCCGGCTTGTCGACCACGCGGGCCGGAGGAACGTAGCGCGCGAGCGCCGGCACCAGCTCGAGCGCGGATGCCGGCAGCTGCCGGCGGGTTGCCTGCCGCCAGCGCCGAAAATAACTCTGCCACTGTCCCGGGCGATCTTCGGGATCCTGCGGCGTGATGAAGCGCGAGAAGACGGTCCTGATCTGATGGCGGGAAACGATCGAGACGATCGTCGGCAACACCCTCTCCATCCACGGCGTTTGCCAGAGGCCGCCGGGCGCAAAGATATTCTGCATGTCGACGCAGAGGTGAACGGCATCACTGATGGGGGCGATCTCCGAGGTGCTATCTCTCATCGCCCTCCACCATTCGCTGATTTCTGCGCAAGCTGATCCATGCGGCATTGCGAGGGCTTCTTGTCGGGGCGCCAGCGCACGATTTTCGTGCCGTGGCGAAACCGGCCGCCGGTGACGTGGTCATAGGAAACCTCGACGACATGAATGGGGCGCACCGGCTGCCACTCGGCCGACCGCTTCGTCGACCATCGGCTCGGACCGCCGGGCGTCTTGCCGGTAAAGCTGCTGTCGCTCGCGATGGCCTCGAACGTCTCGGTCAAGCCCGGCCGATCGGCCGTTTTGATGGCCGAGGTGAAGCCGACATGGTGCAGCAGTCCGGAATCGTCGTACAGTCCGAGCAGCAGCGAGCCGATCACCTTTCGCCTGCCCTGCTTCTTCTCGCCATACCTGAAGCCGCCGACCACGCAATCGGCCGACCGCATCAGCTTGATCTTCTGCATTCCGTCGCGCGCGCCGCCGCGATAGGCGAGATCGAGACGTTTCGCGACCACCCCGTCGTGGCCTTCTTGGACGGATTGCAGCCACTTTTTCGCACCCGCGAGGCTGCGGCTGGCCGGCGACAGCGCAAACACGCGGGAGCCCCTGAAATAGCGCCGCGCGAATTGCTCGAGTGCGGACCGTCGCTCGTCGAGCGGAAGCGCGGTGAGGTCCCTGTCCTCCGATCGCAGCAGGTCGAAAGCCATGAAACTGGCCGGCGTCTCCCCGGCCAGGCGCTTCACGCGGCTGGCCGCCGGGTGGATGCGTTGAAGCAAGGCATCGAATGAGTATCCGCCCTCGAGCTCAATGATCAGCTCCCCATCGAGGATGAACGAGCCGGCGGATAGAGCTGATGCCGCGGATGCGATTTCAGGAAAATACCGCACGAGATCGCGATCACCCTTCGACTGCATGCTGACGCGCGTGCCGTCACGGATCAGCAGGCAACGGAAGCCATCCCATTTCGGCTCGTATTGCCATTGCGTCCCGCGGGGAAGCTCGGCGACGGACTCGGCTTCCATCAACTCCATGTTCGACACTCGAGGCAGGCTTGAAACGTCAACGCGCGGTCGCCTCTCTCAGGACGGCTTGGCGGGATGGGCGGTCCGCGGATGGCGATCATGCAGCAGCCGCGCAAGGGCTTCGCGATCGGAGGCGCGGCCTTTCATGGCCGTCTCGAACAGCGCCTCCTGGACCTCGCGCGGCATATCGCCCCAGACCTCCATGGCCGCGCGGCCCAGCAATTCGGCAAAGCGGTCGTCGGCCATGTCGATACTCCCTGTCCGCGCGCGCGCGCCCCGAGAGTAGGAACGGCAAGCGGCCGCCTGTGTTCCATCGCTTATCGGGCGATCGACGGACAGAGCGGCATTGGCGGGTCCGCAAGCGGCGCCGCTCGTGCGGCTAGATGATGCCGCTCCGCCGGAGCGCCGCGATCGCCGCCTTGTCGTAGCCGAGTTCCGCCAGGATGGAATCGGTGTGCTCGCCGAGCGTCGGCGGACGCGATGCGATCTCGCCCGGCGTTTCCGACAGGCGGATCGCAGCGCGGGCGACGGGCGCCTGTTTCGGCAGACCGGGATAGTCGACGTCCTGGAGGAAGCCGGCGGCGCGAACGTGCGGATGATCGAGCGCCTGCTGCGGGCTCAGAACAGGCCCGGTCGGAATCATGGCCTTGCCGAGCGTGTCGACCGCCTCCTGCGTGCTGCGCTCGGCGCACCAGCGTGCCATCCGCTCGCTGATGACAGGGCCATTGTTGCCGCGGCTGATGTCGTCGGCAAAGCGGGGATCGTTCAGCCACATCTCCTCCTCGCCCATCAGCCTGGCCCAGCGCTTGAACAGAGGATGGCCGGTGACCTGGCACAAGACCCAGCCATCTTTGGTGCGGTAGATATCCGCAGGCGCCGCAGTCTGGCCGAGATTGCCGGTCGGGACACGATTGACGTTGATGACGGCCTGCTCGATCAGCGTCGCATTGGTGAAGGACAAAGCGGTCGCCAGCAACGCGCCCTCGACGATCTGCCCGCGGCCGGATTTGCCGCGCTCGATCAGGGCCGCGAGCGTTCCGAACGCGCAATGCAGCGCGGTGCCGAAATCGACCCAGTTCACCGCCGCACGGTAAGGCGGGTCGCCGGCACCGGTCATGTAGACCGAGCCCGACATGACCTGGCCGACGCCATCGAAGCCGACGCGATCGGACCAGGGGCCCGGACCGCCGAACGCGGTGGCGGTGGTCAGGATGATGTCCGGCTTGATCGCCCTCAGCGAGTCGTAATCGAGCTTCATCGCGTGAAGCGTCTGCGGCGGCAGATTGGCGACGACGACATCGGCGGTCGCCACCAGCTTGCGCATCACCTCCTGGCCCTCCGCCTTCATCGGATCGAGCGTGATGCACTTCTTGTTGCGGTTGACCTGGAGGAACAGGGCGCCCTCGCCGCCTTCACCGACCGGCGCCACGAAGCGATCCTCGCTGCCGTCGCGCTTTTCGACCCTGATAACCTCGGCGCCGAACTCGGCCAGCAAGGTCGCGCAATACGGCCCCGCGATATAGCGCCCGAAATCAAGGACGCGCACGCCCTGCAGGACTCCCCCCATCGACCTCATTCCCTGTCTGTTTCTGCCGAGATTACAGGGAATGGCTGCGACGGCAAGGTGGCCCGCCCACGAGATGTGATCGGCCTAATGTTTCGGCTGGCGGAAATTCTGCTCTAGTATGGCGCGAGCAGTCCCTCCAGCGAGAAGCGCACAGCCATGCCGCAACGATTCGATCGATCCGCAGAAGATCTCGGCAACGCCATCCATTTCGAGCACGTCAACATCACCGTTCCGGACCAGCGCCTCGCCACGCTGTTCTACGTCACCGGACTCGGGCTGACGCGCGATCCCTATCTGATGGTGTCGGACACCAACATGTGGGTCAACGCTGGCCGGAGCCAGTTTCATCTGCCCCAGGGCAAGCCGCAGGTGCTGCGCGGCCATACCGGGCTCGTCATCGAGGGCCGCGAAGCGCTGCTGGCGCGGCTGGCTTCAGTCAAGAGCAAGCTCGAAGGCACAGCCTTCGCGTATGCCGAGCAGAACGATTACGTCGAAGCAGTCTGTCCCTGGGGCAACCGCATCCGCGTCCATGAGCCCGATGCGGCGCGCTTCGGACGCATCGCGCTCGGCATCCCCTATGTCGAGTTCGACGTACCGCCCGGATCGGCGCGGGCGATCTGCGCCTTCTATCCTGAGATCATGGGCATGCCCGCGCGCCTTCGGAACGGTGACGGCAAGGTTGCGGCGGTGCAGACCGGCCGCGACCAGCATCTCCTGTTCCGCGAGACCGATCGGCCACAGCCCGATTACGATGGGCATCATGTGCAGATGTACATCACCGATTTCTCCGGCCCCTATCGCAAGCTGCTGGCGCGCGACCTGATCTCGCGCGAGGACAATCAATATCAATACCGCTTCTGCGACATCGTCGATCTCGACAGCGGCAAGCCTCTGTTCACGGTCGAGCACGAGGTGCGCAGCGCGACGCACCCGATGTTCATGCGGCCGATGGTCAATCGCAATCCTGCGGTCAACAACCGCAACTATGCCTATGGCCACGATCAAGCATCATGGGCGATGGGGCCGGATCAATACGAGGGGTAGCTGTCCCATAGGCGACCTCGCGATTCTCGCGGCCCGATTGTAATATCCGCCCATGAGAGTCACCGAGACCGTGGAAGGCGAGGCAGCGCGCGTTCGCAAGATCATCCATATCGACATGGATGCCTTCTACGCGTCGGTGGAACAACGCGATCATCCGGAGCTGCGCGGCAAGCCGGTCGCCGTCGGCGGCTCGGCCGAGCGCGGCGTGGTCGCGGCGGCGAGCTATGAAGCGCGCAAATTCGGCGTTCGGTCCGCGATGCCGTCGGTCACCGCGAAACGGCAATGTCCCGACCTGATCTTCGTGAAGCCGCGCTTCGAAATCTACAAGGCGATCAGCCGGCAGATCCGCGAGATTTTCGCCGAGCACACCGAGATCATCGAGCCGCTGTCCCTCGACGAGGCCTATCTCGACGTGACGGAGAACCTGCAGGGCATTCCCCTCGCCCGCGATATCGCGCTGCGGATTCGCGAGAAGATCAAGGCCGAGACCGGCCTCAACGCGTCGGCGGGCGTCTCCTACAACAAGTTCCTGGCCAAGCTCGCCTCCGATCACCGCAAGCCAAACGGCCAGTTCGTGATCGCGCCCGAGATGGGAGCCGCCTTCGTCGAGACGCTGCCCGTCGGCAAATTCCATGGGATCGGACCGGCGACGAGCGCGAAGATGAACGCGCTCGGCCTGTTTACCGGTCTCGACATCCGCAACCAGACGCTGGAGTTCATGAACGCGAATTTCGGCAAGTCGGGCGCCTATTACTACTGGATCTCCCGGGGCGTCGACGAACGGCCGGTGCGGGCCAACCGGATCCGCAAATCCATCGGCGCGGAGACCACGTTCTCGACCGACCTCGACGACTTCGACGCGCTGGTCGTCAAGCTCAGTCCTCTCGTCGACAAGGTCTGGCGCCATTGCGAGACATCAGGCAGCCGTGGCCGCACCATCACCTTGAAGATCAAGTTCGCCGATTTCGAGATCATCACGCGCAGCAGGTCCGTGCCTGCACCGGTCGGAGGCCGGGACGAGTTGGAGCGCCTCGCCTGCGGCCTGCTCGAAATCGAGATGCCGTTGCCGAAGCGGGTCAGGCTCCTGGGGGTGTCGCTGTCGTCCCTGCAGGTCGGAGACGATGCCGAGCCGCAACTCACCTTCGGCATTTGAGCGAGACCGAGGCGCCAGGCGCAATCGTGCTGCATCGGCAGAACTGCCTTCGATGTGGTTCGAGTCATAGTGCAATGGAGCTATGACACCGGCACGTTTGCGTGGCGAACGTACCCTACTTGGCCGGCGGCCGTAGCGGGCTGTCCGCCCAGACACCGCCAGCGATGCCGTCTAGCGACGCCCCGCAGCCTTCGAGTCTTCCTTCTGGATCTCGACGTCCTGCCGTTCGACTCCTTTCGCGACCGGAAGCTGCCAACCACGTCTGATCGCCAAGACCCGAAGCAGGAAGCAGGAAATAAGCGCGAATGTCGTCACCGCGGCGACCGGCAGCTGCAGCATCTGGCCGATCACCACGATGGCAGCCGCCACTAGCGCCGCGACCGCGTAGAGGTCGGCGCGCAGCACGGTCGGTATCTCGGCGAGCAGCACGTCGCGCACCATGCCTCCGCCGATCCCCGTAACCATTCCAAGCACCGTAGCCATCACCGGATTGAGCCCAAACGACAGCGCCTTCGAGGAGCCTGTGACGGCAAACAGGGCGAGTCCCGCCGCATCGAAATACAGAACCGCGTTCGACATCCGCACGATGAGGGGTGAGAAGTAAAAGGTGATGCCCCCCGCCAGGAGCGAGACGCCGAGATAGCGCCAGTCGCCGACTGCTCCGGGAGGCACCGCGCCGATCATGAGGTCTCGGGTGATACCTCCCGAATTCCCCGCGGCGAAAGACAGGACCATGACCCCGAACAGGTCCAGACCGCGCTTGGTGCCCGCCAATGCCCCGCTCAATGCGAAGACGAAGGTCCCGGTCAGGTCGAGCACGATCGGCAGCTTGTCCATCACTCGGCTTTCCTTGCCTTAACCCTCAGGGCGCGAGCGCGGTCGGGCGCTTAGCATTCACTATGTCGGAAGCCAAGCGCGGGCCGCAACGACCAGCGCTTCGACGCCGGTCCGCAGTGTCGGATGCAGAACGGGCGCGAATTTCGGACTGTGGTTCACCGGAAGTTCATTTATCCTGTTCGACTTCTTGGCCTTCGCGTAGATTTCGGGATCGGTGCCGCCGACGAACCAGAAGACCGAGGGCACGTGCCATTCTGACCCAAACGAGCCGAAGTCCTCGCTGGCAGGGGCCGGCCCTGTCGCCCGGACACGATCGGCGCCAAAGTGTCCCCGGAATGCGACCACTACCCTGCTGGTGGCGTCCTGGTCGTTCACGTTCAGAGGGTACCGATCGATGGTCGTGATCTCCGGCGGCCGCGGCGCACCAGAAGCGGCTGCTTCGGCATTGACGATTCGCTCGATGGCAGCCAGCATCCGTGAGCGCACGCCGGCATCGAAGGTCCGGACGTTGAGCTTTATGATGGCCTCGTCTGGGATGACGTTTTCCTTGGTACCTGCCTGCAGGACGCCTACCGTCAGCACCGCAGCGTCCGCGGCGGCCAATTCGCGCGATACGATGGTTTGCAGCCTCAGCACGGTCGATGCCGCCATCACGACCGGATCAATGCTGGCCTGCGGCATCGAGCCGTGCGCGCCTCGTCCGAACAGGCGTATCTGCAAGCTGTCCGCCGCCGACGTGATCGCGCCGGCGCGGCCCGCGACCGTCCCGGAAGGACCAACCATGACATGCTGGCCCAGGATGACATCCGGTTTCGAAAAGCGCTTGAACAGACCGTCGGCAATCATGGCTTGCGCGCCTTCGCCCGTCTCCTCCGCGGGCTGGAAAACCGCCATGAGCGTGCCCCGCCAAGAGGTCTTGGCTTCCGCCATCAGTTTGGCGGCTCCCGCGAGCCAGGTGACGTGCATGTCGTGGCCGCACATGTGGGACACCGGCACCGTATTGCCCTCCTTGTCCGTGGCCGTCGCGTTGCTCGCGTAAGCAAGGCCGGTCGCCTCTTGGATCGGAAGCGCGTCCATGTCGGCGCGCAACATGACCGTGGGTCCCTCACCGTTTCGGAGAAGTCCAACGACACCGGTTTTACCTAAACCGGTCGTCACTTCGTAGCCGGCGGCGCGAAGCCGGTCTGCCGCCAATCCCGCGGTGCGAGTTTCCTGCATTGAGAGCTCTGGATGCGAGTGTACATCCTTATAGAGAGCTTCCAGATCGGGAAGCATTCCGTCCAGGGTTTGCAGAGCCTTGGTCTCGCTCATGGTTCCGATCCTTGTGAGATTTCGCCCAGTCGTAGCTTACCGCGGGCCGCGACAGTCCATGTCCCTTTTCCGTTACCGCTTGGTGTTGGCTACGATCCACGCTCCAAAACTGCTGCAGGAAATTGCGCGTCCCATCGTTGACGAGTTGCCATCGGCGTCGAGGATCCTCTGTTTGGAATGCCGCAGAGCTTCGAGCGACATCCGCAAGCTCGGGCCGCCGGCGAGGGCCGACGATCGGTGGCTGAAGTCGCGGCGAACGTGCACGCCGTTCAGCATCATGCTACAATGGACCTAAGTTTGCGCCGCGGAAGATCAATTGCGACATTCAGCCGGCCTTGCGCGGCAGCGCACCGTCTGGAACCGGCGCGTGAGCAGCTGCCGGCCTACTTGTCCTGTGGCTCCGCCGGCTGTGCCCGTTCGGCGGTGTCACGAAAGCGGGCTGCGCCGACGAGAATGGTCAGCGCGATCGGCGTGGTCACGATGCCCAGTACGACGATCAGGATTTCGTGCAGCACCGCTCTTGTCTGCAGAACCGAGAAGCAGATCATCGAAGCGGCGGCGATGAAGACAGTGCCGAGCGTCGTTCCGAGCGTCGGCGCATGGACCCGCTCGTAGAAGGTGCCGAGCCGCAAAAGGCCCAGCGAGCCGATCAGCGTGACGGCAGCGCCGGTCAACAGGAATACCGCTGTGAGGACGGCAGCCCAAGGCGGCAAGTGCTCGATGCCCTTCATTCGATCAACTCCCCGCGAAGCAGGAACTTGGCGAGCGCAACCGTCCCGACGAATCCGAACAGGCCCATGGCCAAGGCAGCCTCGAAATAGAGCGCCTCGCCGGTTCGAATCCCAACCGTCAGAAGCAACAACATCGCGTTGACGGACAACGTGTCGAAACCGAGAACGCGATCCTGCGCGCGCGGTCCTAGGAAGATGCGCAAAGCGCCGCAGCCGATCGCCAATTCCAGCAACGCTTGCGCGACAACGAGCGAGTAGGTCAGCATGAGCTGGCTCATTCGAATATCTCCAGCAGATGACGTTCGTAGCGGTCCCTGATCGTACGGACCCACTCCTCTTCATCGACGAGGTCCAGCACGTGGATGGTCAGCGCCCCTCTTTGGGCGTCGAAATTCACCCACAGAGTCCCTGGGGTCGACGTAATGATGCAGGCGAGCGAGGCCAGTCCGTACGGGTTGCGTATGTCGAGGGGAATCTCCACAAAGCCCGGCCTGCGCTGTCGGCGCCCAAAACCGAGAACAATTCGCCCTACCGCCAGGTTCGAGCGGACGATGTCCATCGTAACCAGCCCGAGCAACCGCAGAATGACGCCGGGTCGCCTGACCCGCACGGGCGGCAATTCCAAGACGGTCAGGATCCGTCCGCCGACAAGCGCGACCACGCAGCCAAGCAGGATGTGCCCGAAGCTGACCGCTTGATTGAGCAGCAGCCACAGCGCGAGCAGGCAGACGCTGACGATGGGAAAGGGCAGCAAGCGTGTCATTTGCCCTCCGCTTGTCGGCTGCTGGCGCCGGTGTCCAGGACGTCGCTGATGTAGTCCGCCGGCGAGTGGAGGGAATGCGCCGCGGCCTGCATGAAGCGGATCACCGGACCGGCCCAGACGGTTTGCGCAGCACAGATGAACAGCAGGAACATGATCGGCGCCATCTCGATCAGGCGCACGCGCGGCACAGTGCGATCGGGCGAGGCCCAGAAGATCCGAATCCCCGCGCGTGCCATCGCGACCAAGGTCGCGATGCCCGAGAGGATCAGCACCGCGAGGAGAGCCCATCCGCTGCCGGGAATGGCCCCTCCCGGCTGATCGGCCGGATGCAGCGCCGCCGCGAGCAGCGCGAATTTGGCGATAAATCCGGACAGCGGCGGCAAGCCGGCGATGACCAGCGCACAGCCGATGAAAGCGACGCCGAGCAATCCCATGGTGGCCACGATAGCGGTGCCGACGTCCTCCTCGACTTCGTCCCTCTCGTCCTCCTCTCCATAGGCTTCCCGCGTGACGGCGATCATGTCCGCTCCGGGTTCTCGTCCGCGCTCGATCAGCTCGACGAGGAGGAAGAAGGCGCTGATGCCGAGCGTCGAGCTGACCAGGTAGAAGAGCGCGCCACTGGTGACGCCGACCTGTCCCATCCCGGTGGCGGCGAGCACCGTTCCAGAGGATATCAGCACCGAGAAACCGCCGAGTCGGGCGGTGTCTTGCGAGGCCAGTGTGCCGATGGCTCCGAACAGGATCGTCGCCAAGCCGGCCAACAACAAGAACTCCCTGCCAAAGCCGGCCGATGCGCCGGCGTCCTCGCCGAACAGCAAAAGCGACAGGCGCAGCACGATATAGACGCCGACCTTCGTCATAATCGCGAAGATCGACGCCACTGGCGGACTTGCGGCGGCGTAGGCGGTCGGCAGCCAGAAGTTCAAAGGCCACATTCCCGCCTTGAGCAGGAAGGCAACCGCGAGCACGCCCGCACCTGCTTCGAGCAAGCCGCGGCTCTCGGCGCCGACCGCCGGCACGCGTGCCGCGAGATCCGCCATGTTGAGCGTTCCGGTCACGCCGTAGATCAGGCTGACCCCGATCAGAAACAACAGCGAAGCGGCGAGGTTGACGACGATGTAATGCAGCCCTGCCTTCACCCGTGCAAGGCCGGATCCGTGCAGCAGAAGGCCGTATGATGCCGCCAGCAGCAACTCGAAGAACACGAACAGGTTGAAGAGATCGCCCGTGAGGAAGGCGCCGTCGAGGCCCATCAGCAGGAATTGAAACAGCGAATGGAAATGCGCGCCTGCGCGGTGCCAGCGTGCAAGCGAGTACACAACCGAGGCCAGCGCGAGGATATTGGTCAGCAGCAGCATGAGAGCCGACAGCCGGTCGAGAACGAGGACAATTCCGAACGGCGCGGGCCAATTGCCCAGACGATAGACGTCCCTTGTGCCGGCATCGGAGATTCCGAGCAGGATCGTGGCGATGCAAACGAGGGCAACGGTTGCGCCGACGTTGAGGCTGGCGACGATCGGGCGGTGCCTCTCTCCGTTGAGCAGCAGCATGCAGGCACCTGCCAGCAGGGGCAGCAGGATCGGAGCAATGATCAAACTAGAGGCGCCGCTCACGCTTCCGGCTCCTGGCCGTCGACATGATCGGTCCGGGCCAGGCCGCGGGATGCCAGCAGCACCACGAGGAAGAGCGCGGTGGTCGCGAAACTGATGACGATTGCAGTCAGTACCAGCGCCTGTGGGAGCGGATCGGCATACCGCGCAGGATCTCCGGCCTCCTTTGCAATGAGCACCGGAGCCCCCGTCCGCACTCGCCCCATGGCCACGATGAACAGATTAACCGCGTAGGAAAGCAACGACAGCCCGATGATAACCTGAAAGGTGCGCGGCCTGAGGATCAGCCAAACGCCTGACGCGGCAAGCGTTCCGATACCGATTGCCAGCACGAACTCCATCAGACCAGTTCCTCCCTCGATGGCTCACTGGCCAAGCCTCGGCCGCTCTGAGGCGGAACTGCGTAGCGACGCCGCGATTGATGCGCGATCGCGATGAGCATCAGCACCGTGGCGCCGATCACGAGTGAGAACACGCCGACGTCGAAAAGGAATGCGCTCGCCGTGGGGACGAGGCCGACCAGCGGCAGCTCGGCATACGCAAAGTACGAGGTCAGGAACGGATATCCGAAAACGCAGGCGGCGGCTCCCGTGCAGGCGGCGAGCAGAAGCCCGATCCCCATCCAGCGTACCGGCATGACGCGCAGACGAGCTTCCACCCATGTCGTGCCGCGGGCCATGTATTGCAGGATGAACGCGGTCGCCATGGCGACGCCGGCCACGAAGCCTCCACCCGGAAGATCGTGCCCGCGCAACAGCAGGAAGACCGCCACGACACCGATCACGGGAAACATCAGCCTCATCATCAGCGTTGCCGTCTCCGTCGTATCCTTGGCGGTGTCACCCTTCTGTCGGTCGGGATGCGCCTCGTCGTGGCTGTCCTGGGCGTGCTGCTGTTCGGGCACGGGGATGCTCTCCGGCGCCGGACGGAAGCGGCGCAACAGCGCGTAGACGGTGAGCGCAACGACGGCGAGAACCGTGATCTCACCCATTGTGTCGAATCCGCGGAAGTCCACCAGGATGACGTTGACCACGTTGGTTCCGCCAGCTTTGGTATAGGCGTTTTCGACGAAGTAGCGCGAAATGCTGTTCGTATCGGGATGCTGCAGGGCTGCAAACGCGAGCGTCGCCAATCCGATGCCGACGGAGAGCGCGATCGCGAAGTCACGCACGCGGTGCCATCGAATCCTGCCGGCCGGCGCTTCCGCCCCGGCCGGTGCGATACGTTTCGGCAACCACCGCAAGCCGAGTAGCAGGAGCACCGTCGTGACCGTCTCGACGACGATCTGCGTCAGGGCCACGTCGGGAGCCGACAGCCACACGAAGGTGATGCAGGTCACGAGACCGGCAGACCCGAGCATGATCAGCGCGACGACGCGATGAAATTTGGCCTGGATCGCGGCGCCGACCGCGCAGGCGGCGCCGACCGTCCAAAGCAAAGCGAACGCAAGGTCAAATGTAGTCCGCAGGGGATCCGCCAGCGGGACGCCCCGCGAATAGAGCGGCAGCAAGGCGGCGAGGAACGCCGCACCGGCCAGGACTCTCAATTGTGGCTGGAGACGTCTCGTTCCGAGCTTGCTCTCGAGCCAGCGTGCAAGACGCCAGGACAGCGTCACCATCGTCCAGTCGAAGATCTGCTTCCCGCTGAACCGGCCGAGCAGAGGCGGCCCCTCGTGAACGAGAAGGTAGGAGCGCAGCATCACATAGACGCCGACGCCACCAACCATCGCAAGGCCGCTCATCAGCAATTCGGGCGTGAAGCCGTGCCAGATCCTGAGACTGTACTCCGGCATGTTCGAACCGAGCACGGCGCCAGCGGCGGTATCGAGCACCGGTGCAACGGTCAACGCCGGGGCGATGCCCACCACGACGCATGCAAGCACGAGAAGCTCGGCTGGAAGCCGCATCAGGAGGGGCGGCTCGTGAGGCGTGCGCGGAAGGCCGACAGCGGCGGGACCGAAGAACACGTCGCGAATGAAGCGGAGAGAATAGGCAACGGTGAAAGTGCTTGCCGCGGTGACGATGTAGGGAAGCGCCTGATCGACGAATGAATTGTCATGGACTTCGATTGTCTCGGCGAAGAACATCTCTTTCGAGAGGAAGCCATTCAGCAGCGGCACGCCGGCCATCGAGCCGGCCGCAACCATGGCCAGCGTCGCGGTGATCGGCATGAACGCGTAGAGACCGCTCAAACGCCTGATGTCGCGCGTGCCGGTTTCGTGGTCGATGATGCCCGCAGCCATGAACAGCGAGGCCTTGAAGGTGGCATGGTTCATGATGTGAAAGATCGCTGCGATCTGCCCGAACGGCGTGTCCAGTCCAGTCAAGAGTGTGATCAAGCCGAGATGGCTGATGGTCGAGTAAGCCAGCAGCCCCTTGAGATCCTGCTGGAATACCGCGAGAAACGCGCCCAGCAGAAAGGTAATCAGACCGGCCGATCCCACCAGCCACAGCCATTCGTTCGATCCGCCGAGGGCGGGCCAGAGCCTGACCAAGAGAAACACACCCGCCTTCACCATCGTTGCCGAGTGCAGATAAGCGGATACGGGAGTTGGAGCCGCCATCGCGTGCGGCAGCCAAAAATGGAAGGGAAATTGGGCGCTCTTGGTCAGGGCACCGAGCAGGATCAGCACGAGCGCGGGAACATAGAGCGGATGCGAACGGATCGCCTGTCCTGACGCCATTACCTTGTCCAGGTCGTAGCTGCCGACGATGTGGCCGATCAGCAAGACGCCGGCGAAGAGGCAGAGCCCGCCGCCCGAGGTGATCACCAGCGCCATCCGAGCGCCGTCACGCGCAGTCGAATTGTGATGCCAGTAGCTGATCAGCAGGAACGAAAACAGGCTGGTCAGCTCCCAGAAGAAAACGAGCTGGAGCAGATTGCCGGAGAGCACGATCCCCAGCATCGCCCCCATGAAGGCGAGCAGGAGAGAAAAGAACCGCGGAACGGGATCGCTGGGCGACATGTAATAGCGGGCGTACAGCACCACCAGAAATCCGATGCCGGTGACCAACATGGCGAACGCCCAGGCGAAGCCATCGAGTCTTAGCGCGAACGAAAGCCCAAGTTCGGCAACCCACTCCGTGCGCCAGCCGACGACCCCGCCGTGCGTCACGCTGGGATAGGCCACAGCAATGATGCAAAAGGCTGCAAGTGCAACTCCTCCGGCGAGCCATGCCGCAGCATTGCGCGCATGGGCCCGCAGGAGCGCCGCAATGAAGCTCCCGACGAAGGGAAGGACGAGAACGGCAAGGAGGAACATGCCTTCGCTGCCCCGGCTGCTAGATGGAGTTTTCGCGACCCAGCTTGCTTAGCCGAGACAGACGCACATCGCCACTGTAAGGTTGGCGCCGTTGTGCGAGGTCGACCGTGCCCCGGGGCCAGCCGCCGGCACTCGTTCACAATCGAACGGTTCAGATCCAATGGGGGAAAGAGCCGACCAAGGCAGCAATCGCGGCCGCAAGAGCGCCAAAAACCGCGTACAATCCGCAGAGCGCGATCACCCGCCAGCCGAAAGGAAAACTTCATCCACTCGCGGGGCGATCTCGAGCGCGTCAATGGCAAGGTCTATACCAATGCCGCGTCTCGACCTCCTGGTCTCATCCTCATGGCGCTTGATCAACTTCGTGCGGACGGTGAACCGATTGACCTCGAGCCAGTCAGTGAGACGCTGAACGCCGCCGGCCGCGCTCTCTCTTGTCGCCAAGTAGAAGTAAGAACGGACTGTGACTCCGGATTTTTCGAATTCCAGCAGCAATCTTGTGTAATCGATCTCGTAGCCAAGGTTTCTCGCTGTTCGATCCAGATTGGCTCCATCGATGAAGAGCGCTCTTCGTCCTGTCATGCCTCTTGCTTTCGCGGCGATCTGAATCCGACTGCCCACAGCATCGGCGTCCGAAAGGTTATTGGGCCGCCCCACATCGTCGCTATCCAGGAAAAGATCTTAATGCCCCGTCGGCACAGCGATAACCATGCTGAGCAAGGCGAAATACGCCTGCGCGCTGCTGGACATGCCGACGGTCGCGACACAACGGATGTGGAGGCCGGCTCCATAGCGCTTGAGAGCCATGCTGTATGTAGTTGTCAGTTGAAGCGGGAGGATTGGAGAAATGCGGCGAGGCGCTCGGTCTTCGGCGCGGCGAACATCTCGCGCGGGTTCCCCTCCTCGCCGATGCGCCCGCCGTTCATGAAGATGACGCGGCTCGACACCTCGTAGGCGAAACGCATTTCGTGGGTGACGAGAAGCATGGTCATGCCGTCCTCGGCGAGCGAGCGCACCACCTGCAGGACCTCCGCCACGAGTTCAGGGTCGAGCGCCGAGGTCACCTCATCGAACAGCATCAGGCGCGGGCTCATGGCGATGGCGCGCGCGATGGCCACGCGCTGCTGCTGGCCGCCGGAGAGCTTGGCGGGGTAGTGGTCCTTGCGCTGGAGGAGACCGACGCGGTCGAGCCAGTTTTCGCCGAGGGCCCGCGCCTCCTCGCGGCCCATCTTGCGCACGAGCGTCAGGCCGAGCGTGACGTTCTCCAGCGCCGTCATGTGCGGGAACAGGTTGAACTGCTGGAAGGCCATGCCGGTGAGCGCGCGCTGGCGGGCGATCTCCTTCTCGGCCTTGCGCTTGCGCTGGCCGCCGGCGGTGGAATAGCCGATCTCCTCGCCGTCGATGCGGATCGTGCCGCCCTCGAACTCCTCCAGCATGTTGACGCAGCGCAGAATCGTGGTCTTGCCGGAGCCCGACGAGCCGATGATCGAGATCACCTCGCCAGCCCGTACGTCGCAGTCGACGCCCTTGAGCACCTCGACCGGACCGTAGCTTTTGTGCAGGTCCCGGATTTCCAGAAGGTTCGCGGTCATGGAATCGCCTTTCACGCGAGGCTCACGCGGCGCTCGACGTACCGGCCGAGGCGCTCGATGGCGAAGTTGACGAGGAAGTACAGGAAGCCGGCGAGGAGATAGAACTCGAGGCTGTGGAAGGCGCGGCTGATGACCTCCTGCGTGCGCAGGAGAAGCTCGGCAACACCGATGACCGAGAGAAGCGTCGAGGCCTTCACCATCTCGGCCGCTGTGTTGATGAGCGGCGGGAGAGCCAGACGCAACGCTTGGGGGCCGAGCACGTAGCGAAAGGTTTGCCCGAACGTCAAGCCGATCGCCTTGGCCGCCTCCGTTTGTCCCTTGTGCAGGGTTTGCAGCGCCCCGCGTGTGATCTCGCCGACATGCGAGGCGCAGAACAGGGTGAGCGCAAGGACGCCAGCTTGGAAGGCGGACAGGTCGAGGCCGACCGTGCCGAGAATGTAGAAGCTCGCCAGCACCAGGACGAGGACCGGCGTTCCCCGGATCACGTCTGTGTAGACGCGGGCGATTCCTCGCACGGAGCGGTTGCCATAGGTCAGAGCGAGGCCAAGGCCGGTGCCGAGCACCGTGCCGCCCAGAATGGCGAGGGCGGAGATCGCGACCGTGGTGCCGAGGCCATAGAGCAACGGCCAGCGTGCGAGCCAGACGATGTCGAAGAAGGAGAGCGGAGGGTTCACGGGGCCTTACCTCGAAACGGCGAGCCGCACTTCGGCGCGGCGCAGAAGGGCGGCCAGGATCGAGCAGGTCGCGATGTAGAGCCCGCTCGCCACGATCCACGTCTCGATCACGCGGAAGGTCTCGACGTTGATCTTGCGCGCCTCGAAGGTCAGCTCGGGCACCGCGATCGCGGCGGCGAGCGAGGTGTCCTTGAACAGGCCGATGAAGGTGCTCCCGAGCGCCGGCAAGACGGCTCGGAACATCACCGGCAGGATGAGGCGCCAGCGGATCTGCCCTTCCGTCAGGCCGATAGCGAGGCCCGCCTCGCGCAGGCCCTTGGGCACGCCCAGAAGGCCGCCGCGGAACACCTCGGCCAGATAGGCCGCCGAATACAGGGCCAGCGCCAGCACGAACGAGTTCCCCTTCGACAGGCGCAGCCCAAGCTGGGGCAGCGCGAAGAAGGAGAACAGGACGATCACGAGAAGCGGCAGGTTGCGGAACAGGGTGACGTAGGCGCCCGAGGGCACTGACAGGAGCCGCGACCGGCTGATCCGCCCGAAGGCGAGTATCAGGCCGAGGGCGCAGCCGATCCCGATCGCCACAAAGGCCAGGGTGAGGCTGAGGCCCAGACCCCAGAGGAGGTCGTCAAAGTTCCGCCAGACGGCGTTGAAGTTCAGGGTGTATCCCATCGGGATCACTCGCTCGGGCGTGGAGGCGGTGCGGGCGCGGAGCCTGGACCGCCGGCTCAGTCGGTTACTTGAACTCGACCGGGAAGCCGATCGCCGGGGGCGGCAGATCCTTGCCGAACCACTTCTTGAAGGAGGCCGCATAGGTGTCGAACTCGACGCCGGTCATCGCCTCGTGCAGAGCGGTGTTGACGAAGTTCAACCAGTCCTGATCGCCCTTGGCGACGGCGCAGGCATAGGTCTGCGGGCTCCAGCCGTAACCGGCGTCCTTGTACTGGCCCGGGTTCTGCGTGACGTACCAGGCGATGGACGACTGGTCCGTGGCGGCGGCGTCCGCGCGGCCCGACTGGAGCGCCTGGTAAAGCAGGTCCTGCGACTCGTATTGGTCGACGCTCGCCTGGGGAAGCGCCTTGTGGACGAGTTCCTTGGCATAGACGTTCTGAAGAACGGCGATGGTCGCGGACGAGCCGGCCGCCTTCAGTGCGGCGTAGTCGGCGTATTGGCCGCCTTCCTTGAGCATCAGGCCAACGCCCTCGCGGTAGTACGGGATCGTGAAGTTGACCTGCTGGGCGCGCTCGCCGGTCACGGTCATGAATTGGCAGGTCATATCGACCTTGCCGGTGGTGATGTTGGGGATGCGCGCGTCAGACGACTGGTTGACGAACTCGACCTTCTTCGCGTCGCCGAACAGTGCCTTGGCGATGATCTTGGCCATGTCGATGTCGAAGCCCTGAAGGGTGTCGGACGCGTCCTTGAAGTGCCAGGGCGGGTTGGTCGAGCCGGTGCCCACCACGAGCTTGCCGCGCGCCAGCACGTCGTCGAGCTTGGCCGCCACCGCGCCGCTCGGGAGAAGGGCGACGGACGCGGTCGCCATGAGCCCCAGCACTACTGCCTTCACATTGATCGCCATACGTCACACCTCTATGTCCGTTATAGTAGACACAATACCGCTACAGCAGATTGCCTTATCAATGGTCATGCCTTGATCTTTGTCAACTGCTTTGGGCGCACACGGTAGAAGCTGAACTTGAGACCCGGCCGTGGGTGATCGATCTCGCCGTCGCACTGCTCCTGGAGGACTTTTGTGATCGCCTGCGCGAGAAGATCAAATCGCGCGGCTTTAGGACTCTCATCCTGCTCTTTGCGCTCGGCGCACTCAAACATCCGGCGCGCTGTTGAAAGCGTCGCGCTTGGTTGATGTGCATCAAACTGTCGGGATGCGAAGCCGCTAATAGTTTACATCTTCCCAGCCAGCGTCGGAGTGCGACATGGTAAGCTTTGGCGGAAAATGTTTGGTAGTGGCCGGTCTGACCGCTGGTTTCGCCGCCGCAGCCCAGGCTGAAGACCTCGATATGGGTAGGTCAGAGTTTCGATCTTCGTGCGCCAGCTGTCATGGTGCGGATGCGAGGGGCAAAGGACCGGTTAGCAACCAACTTAAGATACCGCCTCCAGATTTGACGATGTTGGCCAAGAATAACAACGGCGTATTTCCCACGAACGCTGTTTATGAAACCATAGAAGGATCGAAGACAATTCCAGCTCACGGCATTCGTGAAATGCCAGTCTGGGGAGAGCGATTCAACCCCATCGTCAACTTGCCTCACTATGTTGATCCGGATTATTGGAAGATGGCTGGACCTGAGCAAAGTCCGGAAGTCGTCGTACGAAAACGCATCCTCGCTGTTATCGATTATCTCAGCCGCATTCAGCAAGAGTAGCAAGCGACAGCCGCGCGGCACGTGCGCCCACGAAGAAGGCCTTCTTACTTCGGGCGCTCAGGTTGCGTAAAGCTCGCCAAGCTCATTGCTGCGCGGCCACGGATTCGTAAATGTCCTCCTCTTGGGCAGTATGCATGCGCACCAGCGTTTCGATCGCCTCGATTACACGTTGGGCGTCTCGGACAAAATAGCGGTCGATTTTTTCTGACGGCAGATCAGCCGAGATCCGCGCGAGCAACCGCGCAAGGTGCAAGATCTCACGATGCGCGCGGCTCATGGCCGAAAGGCCGTGGCGTTCACGCAGCACCTCTGCAATCTTCGGATAGACGCTGCCCTCGTCGTCGCGCTCGTGCGTCACTACACTGCCCTGAACCAGGCGATCAGCCTCTTCGATCAAGGCCGCCGCGGTGTTCGGTGGCACATCGTCGATCGCATCGACGATCTTGCGCAGCCGGTCGAGATCCCTGAACAGCGCCTGATGGTCGTGATGCAGCGCCTGGCCCTGCTCTGCGGATATCCGGCGACCAGCGCTCCCATGAGCCGGAGCAAGCGCACGCAGCGCGTTCAGGATGACGGCAACGTCAATCACCTCCTGTACGATCGCTGCCGGCACGGGATCGAGCCAGCCGACGGTGGCGGCCACCATGGCCGCTATCGACAATCCCATACCGACAGCGATGCTTTGAACGGCGATACGCCGTGCCCGCTGCGCAATGATGATCGCTTCGCCAACGCGATCGAGCCGGTCGGCCAGGATCACCACATCCGCGGCCTCCGACGAGGCGCTCGCGCCGCGCGCACCGAGCGCGACCCCGATATCGGCCACGGCCAGCGCCGGGGCGTCATTGATGCCATCGCCGACCATGATGGTCGGATGTAGCCGCTGCTCCGTGCGCACGGCCTCGACCTTGTCCGAGGGAACGCGGTCGGCCAGCACGGCATCGAGATCGAGCGCTGCTCCGATGGCTTGCGCCGCCGCGGCGCGATCGCCGGTGACCATCACCATTCGCGCGATGCCCGCATCGCGCAGCAGCCGGATCGCTCGCGGCGTATCAGCCCGGAGCTCGTCCGCCAGTAGCAGCGCACCGATCGGACGGCCGTCCACTGCGACAAAGACGGTCAGCGCCGAGCGCCACGATGCGCGCCGGAGTGCTCGCAGCTCCCACGGCGACAGCTCGGCACTCGACCGGAGCAGCTCTCGCGAGCCAGCGGTTATTCGCCGGCCGTCGATCAGGCCAGACAAGCCGGTGCCCATGGTCTCTTTGACCTGCTCTGGAGCTTTCAGCTTGAGGCCGCGATCAACGGCCGCAGCAACGACGGTCTTGGCGAGCACGTGATGCGAGGCCTGCTCAAGCGATGCCCCAAGCGTGAGGACCTCGTCCGGATTTTCCCCCGGCGCGACTTCGACCGAAAGCAACCGCGCACCTCCAACCGTAAGGGTGCCGGTTTTGTCGAACAGCACGGTGTGCGCGCGCGCCAGCGCCTCCAGTGCCCCTCCGCCCTTAGCCAAGATGCCGCGACGGGCCGCTTGCGCCACCCCGGCGATGAAGGCAACGGGTGCGGCCAGAATCAGCGGACAAGGCGTTGCCGCCACCAGCACAGCGAGGCTGCGGGTCAGATCACCCGAGATTAGCCACGCCAGGAAGGCGATGACGAGCGTCACCGGCAGAAAGATCAGCGCATAGCGATCGGCCAACCGCACAAAGGGAGCCTTCGCCGTTTGTGCCGCCGTCACCATGCGCACGATACCAGAGTAAGTACTCTCCCCAGCCGGGGCGGAAACGGTCAACTCGAACGTCTCACCCGCATTCAGCGAACCGGAAAAAACGGCGCTGCCGCGTGTCTTCTCGACGGGGATCGGCTCTCCCGTCACCGCGGACTCGTCGATCGTGGCCGTGGCCGAACAGACGATGCCATCCACTGGCACGATCTCGCCGGCCCGTACCAGGAGCTCTTCGCCAACCAAGACCGTCTCGATCTGAACCTCTTCGATCCGCTCGCCGGTCTTGCGCTGTGCCCGGCGCGGCGCACGATCGACGAGTGACCGCAGATCGTGCTCAGCCCGCGCGATCGCGATATCCTCCAGCACATTGCCGCCGGAATACATCAGCGCGACGACAGCCCCGGCAAGCGGCTGGCCGAGGGCCAACGCCGCGCTCATCGAAAGGAGTGCGATCGCGTCCACTCCCAGGCGGCCGCGCAGCAAATCTCTGACGATCGAGACCGCCAGTCCTCCTATCACGGGCGCCGTGCCGATTGCCCATGCGAGGCCGGCCAGATCAGGCCGCCCCGCGGCTCGCGCAAGAATACCCGCGCTCAATCCCGCGATTGCGATCGCAACCAGGGCCCAGCGCAGAACCCGCTCAAACAACATGGTCTCATGCCGCAGCTACTTGCGTCCCGGTTTAGGCGGTTCCTGAATTGATTTCATGTAGTTCAAGACTGCTACTGCATCATCCGTGTTGAAGCGGAAGGTCGGCATCGAGGGATGAATGCTGCTGTAGCCCTCCTGTAGTCGCTCCAGGAAGTCGCTATCGTAGAGCTTGGTTTCGCTAAAGCTGCGAAAGGGCGGCGCCTGCCTGTTAGGACTTGTCCCGGTCCTGCCAACTGAGTGACAGCGGGCGCACATTTTTTGCAGCAGCTCTTTGCCATGTTGCTGTTCCTCGTCGAGCGCGCGGGCGCCGGTGCTCCACGAGAGAATTATTGTCGAAAGTATCAGCAAGCATCGCATCGACGCAGTCGTTCCCGCGAAACAGTTCACCAGCGCGAGGTTGCCTTGCCGTAGACATAGAGAACAACCAACCCGACGGTCACCGCCGTCGAGAATATCAAGATGCTGCGATCCCAATCGACTCGCTCCTTCTCGGTTCTTCTGAAAGCCAGAGCCGAGAACAGAGCCTTCATGGCAAATCGGCGCATCGAAGCGGCCTCCTACCCGCACGATGTCACCGCCGTTGAAAGCCAGCTTGATGCAGCTCAAAGCGTGAGCCCGTTGTGATCGGGCTCGCTATGGCGACGCGTGATTGCCCTCAAGCGTATGGTGGCCGGTTGCGCCCAGGCTTGGCGGCCGTTCCTCCACATTGACCCGTCTCAAAACGTGCACGCTACTTCGGGGCTAAACTGACGGAGACAAGCGATGTTCAGGCGGAAAATCCTTCGGCTTCGTGATCAGCACCGGACCACCAGGATCGCGACGTTACGATCTGACGGCTGCCCTCGTCGATCCGTCAACGGAGAGCCAGGTAGTATTCTACCGGCTCGCAGCCTCGATGTTCCCTCCCTCTCAGTGATCGCGATGACAATTCAGCAAAGCATCTCCGGGGGTGCGATCGTGTGCGCTTCGCGCGCGCTAATCTCGCCCGACGGGACGAGCGCATCGGCCCCTCCTTCGAGCACGAGCGTGGCGCAGCGGATCCCAGAACATTGGCAAGCGCGCGCGGCGCTCGACGCCGCCATTAATGCACGAGAGTGATTCAGGCAGAGCGGGCAATCTGGCTGGGGCGGGAGGGATCGAACCTCCGAATGGCGGAATCAAAATCCGCTGCCTTACCGCTTGGCTACGCCCCATCGGGCCAGAAGGGCACTGCGGACGGACTGACACCCGCAGAATCCCTCTGGTCGCAGCCGGTCTATAGGGTGCGACGCGGCATTTCAACCGCCAGGAGGGGCAAAATACCACGGGAGCCGAGACCGGCCCAGCCACACTCATCATCGCCCCGATGCCGCGCCGCCCGCCTGCCTTCCCGGCCATTGAGACATCCCCCATTTCATGGGAATACGGCGCCAAACCTGTCCTCGGGAGTGAGCCATGACCTACCGCGCGCCGATTTCTGACATGCTGCTGTCGCTCAACCACGGCGCCGGCCTCAAGGCCGCGATGGACGCGGGCCATTACGGCGATTTCGACGGCGATATCGTCGCGGCCGTGCTGGAGGAAGCCGGCAAATTCGCGACCGACGTGCTGGCGCCGCTCAACAAGATCGGCGACGAGCACGGCATCAAGCTCGATGACGGCAAGGTCACGACCGCGCCGGGCTGGCCCGATGCCTACAGGCGCTGGACCGAGGGTGGCTGGAACGCAGTCTCCGGGCCTGAGGATTTCGGCGGCCAGGGCCTGCCGCTGGCGATCAACGCCGCCTGCACCGAAATCTGGAGCGCCTCCAACCTCGCCTTCGGCCTCTGCCCGCTGCTGACGGCCTCGGCGATCGAAGCGCTCGAGGCGCATGGCAGCGACGAGCTCAAGTCGATCTATCTCGAGAAGCTCGTCTCCGGCGAATGGACCGGCACGATGCAGCTCACCGAGGCGCAGGCCGGCTCCGACGTCGGCGCGCTGCGCACCCGTGCGGAAAAGCAGGCCGACGGCAGCTATCGCATCAAGGGGACGAAGATCTTCATCACCTATGGCGAGCACGACATGACCGACAACATCGTGCATTTCGTGCTGGCGCGCCTGCCGGACGCACCCGCCGGCACCAAGGGGATCTCGCTCTTCCTCGTGCCGAAATTCATGGTCAATGGAGACGGCTCGCTCGGTGCGCGCAACGATATCTTTGCGAGCGGCGTCGAGCACAAGCTCGGCATGCACGCGTCCCCCACCTGCACCATGACCATGGGCGATCATGGCGGCGCGATCGGCTTTTTGATCGGCGAAGAGAACCAGGGCATGCGCTGCATGTTCACGATGATGAACCAGGCCCGCCTCGGCGTCGGGCTGGAGGGCGTTGGCATCGCCGATCGCGCCTTCCAGCAGGCGCTGGCCTATGCGCAGGAGCGCAAGCAGGGCCGCGCCATCGACAAGAAGGGCAACGGCTCGGACGCGATCTTCGTGCACCCCGATGTCAAGCGCATGCTGATGCGGATGCGGGCGCAGACCGCCGCCGCCCGCACCATCTGTTACGCCACCGCCGTCGCGCTCGACGTCTCGCTGCGCGCGAAGGACCCCAAGGTGCGGGCTGACGCCGCCGCGCGCGCGGCGCTGCTGACCCCGATGGCCAAGGGCTATTCCACCGATATCGGCAACGAGGTCGCCTATCTCGGCGTGCAGATCCATGGCGGCATGGGCTTCATCGAGGAGACCGGCGCCGCGCAGCATTATCGTGATGCCCGCATCACGACGATCTACGAGGGCACCAACGGCATCCAGGCCATCGACCTCGTCACGCGCAAGCTCGCAGCCAATGGCGGCGCATCGGTGTGGACGCTGATCGAGGAATTGTCGGCAACCGTGAAGCAGGTCGAAGCCTCAAACGATCCCGCCTTCGGCACCACGGGCGTGAAGTTGCGCGAGGCGCTGGAGGCGCTGACGCGCACCAGCAAATGGCTGCTCGAACGCGTGACGACCGCACCGAACGAGGCGCTCGCCGGCGCGACGCCTTATCTGCAACAGTTCGGCGCGACGCTCGGCGGCTGCATGCTGGCCTCCGAGGCACTCGCCGCGAAGTCCGACGGCAACACCCATGCCGCACGCTACGTCGCGCTGGCGCGCTTCTTCGCCGAGAACATCACCGTACAGGCTGGCAGCCTCGAGCGCACCGTGACTGAGAGCGCGGAGTCGGTCGCGGCGGCGGATGCGGTGCTGCTGGGGTAAGAGGAATTGGTAGCGAGCGTCGGGTGGGTCAGCGCAGCGTAACCCACCGCCTGATATCCACGGAAACAGAAGTGGTGGGTTACGCCGAGCAGATGCGCGCGGGCGCATCTGCTCGTCTAACCCGCCCTACGATCCTGCTCAGGCGCTAGACCCCGCGAGCCTGCTCTCCCCGGCCGCCACAGCACTATGCCGGCCGCGATCACATCCAGCACCACGCACATCGCAAACGCCGTCCTGTAACTGCCGGTCATGCTGTGCACGAGGCCGACGATGCCCGGGCCGAATGCGCTGACCTGCCGCTGATCGACGTCCCCAACCCCATCGCGGCCGCGAAGGTCGCGCTGCCGATCTCGCGCTGGATGATCAAGGGTGGAAACGTGATCATGTTGCCGATCGAGAAGCCATAAGCGGCGCAGCAGGCGAGCAGCACGATCGGGCTCTCACTTTGCAGGAGAACGAACAACGCGGCCGCCTGGCTCGTCATCGAGGCGGCACAAGCGAGCCGCGGATCGAGCCGGTCCACGAACAAGCCGAGCGTCAGCCGGCCGACCACGGCCATCGTCGCCATGACGGTGACCGCGAGACCTGCACTGGCGCGGCCGATCAGCGGCTCGAGGAACGACACCTGATGGATGATGAAGCCCATCTGCGCCAGCAGCGCGATCGCGATCGGCAGCACCATGGTCCAGAAAGGCGCGCTGGCGAGCAACGCCTTGCGCGAATGTCGCGCTGCTTGGTCCCCGGGGACAGTTGCCGCCGCATGCCGGGGCGCCTCGACCGGCCAGCTGGTGAAGACCACGATCACGGGCAAGACCAGCACCACCATCACGACGGTGGCTCCCAGCATGGCGGAGCGGAAGCCGATACTGGCGCTCAACGCCAGCAGCGCCGGAACCAGGATGATGCCGCCGCAGGTGGCGCCATTGAAGGCAAGGCTCAGCGCGAGCCCGCGGCGCCGCTCGAACCAGGAATTCAGCACGGTCGCGATCACCACCGAGCCCATTCCGGTCCAGCCGACCGACATCAGCGCATAGGCGAGATAAAGCTGCCAGGGCGAGTGCATCAGCCCCAGCAGCGCAGTCGATGCACCGAGCGCCGCCAGCCCGAACAGGATCAGCGCCCGCAGCCCGAGGCGGGCGAGCAGATCGTCGGTGAAGATGACGAGCACGGAGGTCAACAGGAAGGAGAATGTGCTCGCCGCCGACACCAGCGTGCCGGGCCAGCCATGAGCGCGCTGCAGCTCGGCGAGATAGACGCCCTGGCCGTAGAGGCCGAAGCCGAACATGAAGAAGGCCATCAGGAAACAGGCCAGCACGACGCGCCAGCCGCGATAATGCAGCGAGGATTCGTCGGCCTCCGTTGCGACAATCATCGATCAACTATCGGCATAATGGAACGAGACGGCTGATCGTGCCGCACAACCACCGGTTTTTCAAATGAAAGATGTAGCCGATTGTTGCAGCGCGCAAAACGTCACGGAGAGATGCGACCTCGGTTCGAGCCGCAATTCCCCGCACGAAATGCAATATTCGCGCGGGTGTCATGCAACCGCTCACCGGTGTGACGGCCGAAATGGGTCAGCCGCAGGATTGGCACGCCTGACGGATCATGTAGGCTCAACATCGCAAGACTCGCCGTTGGCAGGCGCCGCGGCGGCCCGCAGGGAGTGCTCATGCCGAACGGCAACATCATCGTCACGGAGGACCGCGCGACCCGCGTGATCACCCTGCGCCGGCCGGGCAAGAAGAACGCGATCACGCAGGACATGTATCGCGAGATGAGCCGCGCGATCGATACCGCGCAGAACAATCCCGACATCCGCTGCATGATCATCACCGGCGGCTCGGGCGTGTTCACGGCCGGCGACGACGTCGACGATTTCATGAGGGCCGACGCCTCGCGTCCCGAAACGTTGTCGGACGGCGTCAAATTCCTCTATTCGCTGGCGCTCAACGTCAAGCCGATCATCGCAGCGGTCGACGGCGCCTCGATCGGCATGGGCACCGTGATGCTGTTTCACTGCGACTACGTGCTCGCCTCCAACGCCGCGACGTTCTCGGCGCCCTACATCAATCTCGGGCTGGTTCCGGTCGGCGCCGCCAGCCTGCTGATGCCGAGCACCATGGGCTACCAGCGCGCCTTTGCCATGCTGGTGATGGGCCGCAGCTTCACGGCCGCGGAGGCCCATGCCGCCGGCTTCGTCAACACCGTCGTGTCGCCTGGTCATACCGAGGTCGAGGCCCGCAAGGTGGCACGCGAGATCTGCCGGCTGCCGGCCGAGGCGGTCGCGACCTCGCGCAAGCTGCTGCGCGCTCCGCCGGAAGAGCTCACCCGCCGCATCGACCGGGAAGGCCATCTGTTCGGCGAGAAGCTGAAATCGGACGAGGCCGTCGCTGCGTTCAATGCCTTCGCGAACAGGAAGAAGCGGTAGGCAACGAGAACTTCGTGAAAACTTCGCGCGGAACGACTAATCTGGTTCCATGCGACATCTTCTCCGCCTGTCCGGCTTCGCCCTCGCGCTCGCCGCCCTCCCCGCCGCGGCCCAGACCGCAGCGCCCGTCGAGTTGCGCATTCTCGCGATCAACGATTTCCACGGCAATCTCCGTCCGCCGCCGGGCGGCATCCGCATCAATGACCCTGAAGACAAGAGCAAAAAGGTCATGGTGGCCGCCGGGGGCGCCGAATACATGGCGACGCTGGTGAAGCAATTGCGCGAAGGACACAAGAACACGATCTTTGTCGCGGCCGGCGACCTGATCGGCGCGAGCCCCTTCCTGTCGGCGATGTTTCACGACGAGCCGACCGTCGAGTCGCTCTCGATGATGGGGCTTGCGATCACGGCGGTCGGCAACCATGAATTCGACGAGGGTAAGGCCGAGCTGCTCAGGATGCAGAACGGCGGCTGCCATCCGGAGGACGGCTGTCAGGGGCCGCATCCGTTCGCTGGCGCCAAATTCCACTATCTCGCGGCGTCCACCGTGGAGGCCGCGACCGGCAAGAGCGTGCTGCCGCCCTACGAGATCCGGGAATTCGAGGGCATCCCGGTCGCCTTCATCGGGCTGACCTTGAAGGAGACCGCCGGCATCGTCTCGCCCAAGGGTATTGCGGGACTGGAGTTTCGCGACGAGGCCGAGACGGTGAATGCGCTCGTGCCGCAACTGAAAGCCCGCGGCGTCGAGGCCATCGTGGTGCTGATCCACCAGGGCGGCGAGCCGTCAGGCGACTACAATGAATGCCCTGATATCACCGGTCCGATCGTCGACATCGTGAAAAAGTTCGACCGCGCGGTCGACGTCGTCGTCAGCGGCCATACGCATCGCGCTTATGTCTGCAATATAGACGGGCGGCTCGTCACCAGCGGCGACAAATACGGCACGCTGGTCACCGCGATCGACCTCACACTCGATCCCATGACCCGCGACATCGTCGGCGCGAGAGCCGAGAACATCATCGTCGCCACGGCCTCGCTCGCCAGGAATCCCGAGCAGACCGCGCTGATCGAGGCCTATGACAAGCTTTCGGCGCCGATTGCCAACCGGCCGGCCGGATCGGTGACGCAGACGCTGTCCCGCGTGCCTGATGACGCCGGCGAAAGCGCACTGGGCGACGTGATCGCCGATGCTCAGCTGGCCGCGACCAGGGACGCCAAGGATGGAAGCGCTGTCATCGCGTTCACCAATCCCGGCGGCATCCGCACCGACCTCGTCCCGAAGGAGAACGGTGCGGTGTCCTACGGCGATTTGTTCGCGAGCCAGCCCTTCCGAAACCGGCTCGTCACCATGACGCTGTCAGGCAGCCAGCTCAAGGACATGCTCGAGCAGCAATGGCTCGATCCGAAGCGGCCGCGGATCCTGCAGGTGTCGAACGGATTCAGTTACACCTGGGACGCATCGAAGCCGTTCGGCGAGCGCGTCATGGCCGAGAAGATGATTCTCAACGGCAAGCCGATCGAGCCGGCCGCAGGGTATCGCGTCACCCTCAACGACTATCTGGCCGTCGGCGGCGACGGCTTTACGGTCGCGAAACAGGGCGCCTCGCCGCAATATGGCGGCTACGACGCCGACGCGCTGTTTGCCTTCTTCAAGGCACACGGTCCGATCGGTCCGCTGCCGCCGACCCGCATCCTGCGCGTGAATTGATCCGGATCAACGGGCCGTTGCGGACCAGTCTTTGCCATTCGCGTGGGAAGGCCTAGATTGGGAATGGCATTGCGTTTTGACGCCGGATGCGCCAAGCGAGGTCGAGAGTTCGTTCCCAGTGAGGCCGCCCTGATGAGCACGCTTCTTCTCTCCCACAAGGCTTGCCTCGACCATCTCACGCCGGCGGGACACCCTGAGAGGCCCGACCGCCTGCGCGCGGTGGAGGAAGCGCTGTCGCACGAACGCTTCCAGTTCCTGGCGCGCGACCTCGCGCCTGAGGGCGACCTCGATCTGGTCACGCTCTGCCACAACGAGCATTACGTCACCGAGCTGCGGCACATCGCGCCGACCAGCGGCCAAGTCTATGTCGACGGTGACACCTCGATGTCCCCCGGGACGTGGGAAGCGGTGATGCGCGGCGTCGGCGGCGCGGTGGCGGCGACCGAAGCAGTCATGAATGGCGAGCACCGCAACGCCTTCGTCGCGGTGCGACCGCCCGGCCATCACGCCGAGATCGGCAAGCCGATGGGCTTCTGCTTCTTCGACAATGTCGCGATTGCCGCCCGCCACGCGCAGCGCAAATACGGCATCAAACGTGCGGCCATCGTCGATTTTGACGTTCATCACGGCAACGGCACGCAAGACATCTTCTGGTCGGACCCATCAGTGATGTACTGCTCGACGCACCAGATGCCGCTGTTTCCGGGCACCGGCGCCAAGGGCGAGCGCGGCGATCACGACACCATCGTCAACGCACCGCTCGCCTCCGAAGACGGCGGTCCCGAGTTCCGTTCCGCGTTCGAGGATCTGATTCTGCCGCAATTGACGAAGTTCAGCCCGGAGCTGCTCATCATCTCGGCCGGCTTCGACGCGCATTACCGCGACCCTCTCGCCTCGCTGAACCTGCGCGCCGAGGATTACACCTGGGTCACGCGGAAGCTGATGGAGCTCGCCGACAAGACCGCGGGGGGCCGTGTTGTTTCTGTGCTGGAAGGCGGCTACGACCTGCAAGGATTGAAAGAATCTGTTACGGCGCATGTCGGCGCCTTGATGGGCGCTTGATCGACCCGCCACATTAAGCCCGCAAAACCCTGCTGTTTGGCAACAGTAGCGAAACGGGCAATCGGAAACTTATATGGCCGAAAACACCCAAATCGACGTCTCCAGGCTCACCTTCGAGCGCGCGATCGAGGAACTCGAAACGATCGTGAAGCGGCTCGAAGAGGGCAAGGTGCCGCTCGAGGAATCCGTGACGATCTACGAGCGGGGCGAAGCCCTGAAGCGGCGTTGCGAGGAGCTTTTGCGCCAGGCCGAAGCCCGCGTTGACAAGATCACCACCGATGCAAGCGGCCAGGCAGCCGGCACCGCGCCACTCGACGTGCAATAAGGACGCGAGCGGCCACCCGTCCTGCGCATCGGCAGCCCGCAATTTTTCGAGATCGCAGCCAGGCTTCTGGGCCCGGACGGGGCGAGCCGGCCTCAGGATTGAAGAATACCGTCGCGGGCGGCCTTTATCGTTGCGAATACCATCAAAAATGCTGTTCTTTCCCCCAGAATCCTGTCAAGGAACCGGGCAGGATTGGAACTTCCCTTCCGGCGCCGCGATTAACCAAGTTGGCCCGCCGGTTGCACGCGCATACCCGTAGGCGGCCGGGCGGGTTGGCTTTGGGCAAAGCTTTGGTGTAAAGCTGCGCGCAGTGTGGCTTTTTGTTAGCCTTGCGTAGGCATTGAACTCCGACGACAAGCGCTTCAAATTGCTAATGAAAAGGGCTGGGACGGACGAAGCCGATCTAAGTGACAGAGATCACAGAGACTGAACCGAAGCGCACTTCAGCCCACCTAAGCTTGAAGACGGGGCTCGACCCCATTGCAGGTGGCTCCGACGGTTTAAGGACTCGCGCTGCGCCGGTATTGTACAAACCCATCGCGCACCGGAACGAACTTCCGGCGCTGACAAATTGGAAATCGCTGTGAACGCATACAGTAAAACGCCGCTTCTCGACACCATCCGGACACCGGAAGACCTGCGCAAGCTCAAGATCGAGCAGGTTCGCCAGGTCGCCGACGAGCTGCGTCAAGAGACCATCGACGCCGTCTCGGTGACCGGCGGTCACTTCGGCGCGGGCCTCGGCGTGGTCGAGCTGACCACCGCGATCCACTACGTCTTCGATACCCCGCGTGACCGGCTGATCTGGGACGTCGGCCATCAGGCCTACCCGCACAAGATCCTGACCGGACGCCGCGACCGCATCCGTACACTGCGCACCGGCGGTGGCCTGTCGGGCTTCACCAAGCGCACCGAGAGCGACTACGATCCGTTCGGCGCCGCGCATTCCTCGACCTCGATCTCGGCCGGCCTCGGCATGGCGGTCGCGCGCGACCTCTCCGGTGGCAAGAACAACGTCATCGCCGTGATCGGTGACGGCGCGATGTCGGCGGGCATGGCCTATGAGGCCATGAACAATGCGGGTGCGATGAACTCGCGCCTGATCGTGATCCTCAACGACAACGACATGTCGATCGCCCCGCCGGTCGGCGCGATGAGCGCGTATCTGTCGCGCCTCTACTCCGGCAAGACCTATCGCACGCTGCGCGATGCGGCCAAGCAGATCAACAAGCGCTTGCCCAAGATCCTCGCCAACCGCGCCAACCGCGTCGAGGAATATTCCCGCGGTTTCATGATGGACGGCGGCACGCTGTTCGAGGAACTCGGCTTCTATTACGTCGGCCCGATCGACGGCCATAACCTCGACCATCTTCTGCCCGTGCTGAAGAACGTTCGCGACATGGAGACCGGCCCGATCCTGGTTCACGTCGTGACGCAGAAGGGCAAGGGTTACGGCCCGGCGGAAGCGTCCACCGACAAGTACCACGCCGTCGCCAAGTTCGACGTCGCCACCGGCACCCAGGCGAAAGCCAAGCCGAACGCGCCGGCCTACCAGAACGTGTTCGGCCAGAGCCTCGTCAAGGAAGCGCAGAAGGACGACAAGATCGTCGCCATCACCGCGGCGATGCCGTCAGGCACCGGCGTCGATATCTTCAACAAGGCCTTCCCCGACCGCACCTTCGACGTCGGCATCGCCGAGCAGCACGCGGTGACCTTCGCCGCCGGCCTTGCGACCGAGGGCTATAAACCGTTCTGCGCGATCTACTCGACCTTCCTGCAGCGCGGCTACGACCAGATCGTCCATGACGTCGCGATCCAGAACCTGCCCGTGCGCTTCGCCATCGACCGCGCCGGCCTCGTCGGCGCCGACGGCGCGACCCACGCCGGCTCGTTCGACAACGCCTATCTCGGCTGTCTGCCCAACATGGTGATCATGGCTGCAGCTGACGAAGCCGAGCTCGTGCACATGGTGGCGACCCAGGTCGCGATCAACGACCGTCCGAGCTCGCTGCGCTATCCGCGCGGCGAAGGCCGGGGCATCGAGATGCCCGACGTCGGCGTTCCCCTTGAAATCGGCAAGGGCCGCATGATCCGCCAGGGCAACAAGATCGCCCTGCTCTCCTTCGGCACGCGTCTGGCCGAATGCGAGAAGGCGGCCGACGAGCTCGCCGCACACGGCCTCTCCACCTCGATTGCCGACGCGCGCTTCATGAAGCCGCTCGATACCGAGCTGGTGCTCAGGCTCGCCCGCGACCACGACGTCCTCATCACCATCGAGGAAGGTTCGGTCGGCGGCTTCGGCTCGCATGTCGCGCAGTACCTGACCGATCAGGGCGTGCTCGATACCGGCCTGGTCAAGTTCCGTACGATGGTCCTGCCCGACGTGTTCCAGGATCACGACACGCCGGCCGCTATGTACGCTCGCGCCGGCCTCGACGCCAAGGGCATCGTCGCCAAGGTGTTCGAAGCGCTCGGCAAGGACGCCAAGGCCGAGACGGTCAAGCTCGCCTGAGAGTGAGTTCACCTCTCCCGCTTGCGGGAGAGGTCGGCGCAAAGCGCCGGGTGAGGGCTTTCTCCTCTTGGGGGGTTCTCGCGAGCGGAGATACCTCCCCCCGACCCTCCCCCGCAAGCGGGAGAGGGAGCAGAGCACGCGATGCGGCTCGCACTTTGATCCAAACTTGTCCGGCTTAGCTCCATGAAAATCTATCTGGCAGGTCCTGATGTGTTCCTGCCGGATGCGGTCGAGATCGGTCGCCGTAAGGCCGCCATCTGTGGCCGCTACGGCCTCACCGGCCTCTATCCGCTCGACAACACGGTCGACCTCACTGCGCCCGACGCTTCGCGGCAGATCTTCTGCGGCAACGAGGCGATGATGGATGCGGCCGACGCCATCATCGCCAACCTCACCCCGTTTCGCGGCGCCGGCGCCGATCCCGGCACGGTTTACGAGCTCGGCTACATGGCCGGCCGCCGCAGGTTTTGCCTGGCCTATTCCAACGATGGCGCCACCTATGCCGACCGCGTCGGCCGCTTCATGGATGTCGCCTCCGAGGAGGGGCGGCTGGTCGATGCGCAGGGGCTGACGGTCGAGGATTTCGGCCTCGTCGACAATCTCATGATCATCCATGCGCTGGAGCTGCATGGCTGCCCGCTTGTGACGCCGGCCAGGCAGCCGGTCGACATCTGGCACGATCTCGCCGCGTTCGAGACTTGCGTCCGGATGGCAGCCGCGCGATTGATCGCACCATAAATCGTTCGTCGGAGATCCGATGTCCCCTGCCCGCAAGCGCGCGGATGTTCTGCTGGTCGAGCGCGGCCTGTTCGAGAGCCGGGCGCGGGCGCGCGCGGCGATCGAGGCCGGGCTGGTCACGGCTGACGACAAGCAGGTGGCAAAGCCGTCGGAGACGATCGCCGAAGATGCCGTGATCCAGGCTGAGCCCGCGCACCCCTACGTCTCGCGCGGCGGCGTCAAGCTCGCCGGTGCGCTGGAGCGGTACCCGATCGAAATCGAGGACCATGTCTGCCTCGACGTCGGCGCCTCCACCGGAGGCTTTACCGAGGTGCTGTTGGCGAATGGCGCGAGCCTGGTGTTTGCGGTCGATGTCGGCACCAGCCAGCTGCACGCTTCGCTCCGCGGCCATTCAAAAATCGTGTCGATGGAAGAGACCGATATTCGCAGCTATGAAGGCAAGCGGCTGCCGGCGCGGCCCGATGTCGTCGTCATCGACGTCAGTTTCATCTCGCTCAAGGCAGTGCTGCCGGTGGCGCTATCGCTGGCTGCCGCCCCGATGAGCCTGTTGGCGCTTATCAAGCCGCAGTTCGAGGCTGACCGGAAGCACAACAAGAAGGGCATCATCCGCGACGCCGCCGTGCACAAGCAGATCTGCGACGACATCGCGGCCTTTGCCGCTTCGCTTGGCTGCACCGGTATCGAGGTGTTTCCCTCCTCGATATCGGGGGGCGACGGCAACATCGAATTCTTCCTGGGCGCGCGCCGTGGTTGAACGCGTCACGATCGATCACGTCGGCCATCGCGGCGACGGCGTCTCGCTCACGACGGGCGACGCGGTCTATGTGCCCTATACGCTTCGAGGCGAGACCGTCGAGGTCGATCACGTCGCCGGTCATCATCCTGACCGCCGCAAGCTGTTGGCGGTCGACGTCGCGAGCCCCGAGCGCGTTGAGCCGTTCTGTCCGCATTTCGGCATCTGCGGCGGCTGCGCGATCCAGCATTGGGCCGCGGAGCCGTATCATGCCTGGAAGCGCAACATCGTGGTCGAGACGCTGGCGCAGGCCGGCATCGAATGCGAGGTGACGCCGCTGCTCGATGCCCATGGCGTGGGCCGCAGGCGCGTCACGCTGCACGGACGGTTCGGCACGCATGACGTGCTCAAGGTCGGCTTCTCGGCCGCGAGCTCACACGATGTCATCCCAATTCATCGCTGCCCGATCCTCGATCCTGCGCTCGAAGGCGCCCTCGATGCCGCCTGGGCCCTCGCCGAGCCGCTGACGTCAAAAATGGCGGTGACGAAGCCGCTCGACATCCAGGTCACCGCGACCGCCAACGGCCTCGATGTCGATCTGCGCGGCTCCGGCCCGCTGCCGACACCGATGGTGACGGCGCTGTCGCGCGTTGCCGAGCAGCATCGCCTGGCGCGGCTGACGCGGCATGGCGAGCTGGTGCTGGAGCGCCTGCCGCCGACGGTGACGATGGGCCGCGCAGAGGTGACGCTGCCGCCGGGCTCGTTTTTGCAAGCAACCATTGCGGGCGAAGTGACGCTGGCGGCACTCGTTGCCGAACGCGTCGGCAAGGCCAAGGACGTCCTCGACCTCTTCTGCGGTGTCGGTCCGTTCGCGCTCAGGCTCGCAGAGAAGGCGCGCCTCACCGCATACGACAACGATGCCGGCGCGATTGCCGCGCTCGCAAAAGCTGCGCGCACGCCCGGGCTGAAGCCGATCAAGGCCGAGCCGCGCGATTTGTTCCGCCGCCCGCTGGTGCCGCCGGAACTACGCGATTTCGACGCCGTGGTATTCGACCCGCCGCGCCAGGGCGCGCAGGCGCAGGCGCTGAAGCTCGCGGCGAGCAAGGTGCCCGTGGTGATCGCCGTGTCCTGCAACGCCGCCACCTTCGCGCGCGACGCGCGGCTGCTGATTGACGGCGGCTATGAAATCGAGAGCGTCGTGCCGGTCGACCAGTTCCGCCACACGCCGCATGTCGAACTGGTGGCGAAGTTCACGCGCTAGCGCCGAAGCACGCCAAGCGCCGGCGACTCGCCGGGCAGCATGTCTGACCTGATATCGCTGTCCATGCGGCCCGAGTCCCGCTGGGTGAATCCGGCACCGAACGACAGGCTGAGGTTGGAGGTCGGCTTGAACTCGACGCCCCCAAATGCGCCGTAGCCCGGCGCGGCCGCGGAGGTCAGCGGCGCGACCGAGCTGCCGATGCCATTGCCGTATTTCATGGTGTCGACCCCGGCAAAGAACGTCACCGGCGAGCCGCCCGCGGTCTTCATGTTGTAACCGAACCGCGTGCTGTCGTAGGAGAGCGCGCTGAAATTGCCCGAAGATCCTGCCTGGCTGAAACCGCTCAAGCCGAGATTGCCGCGTTGGCTTCCGACAAAGAAGCCTGGGCGGAATTCATAACCGCTGTTGGCGTCGCCCGTATTGAAGCTCGGAAAATTACCGTAGGTGTCGGCGCTGCCGCCATAGCCGAATGCCCCGCCCGGAATCCAATATTGCAGGGGCGCGACCTGCGCGTGAGCTGGTGTTCCACCGAGGCAGAAGCTGAGCACTGCGAGAAGGGCTGCAAGACCGCAGGGACGAATAAGGCCGGGCATTCAGGTAACCGTCGGAATGAGCGCGAATTATACTCTCAGCCCCGTGCGAATGCCAGCGTTTGCGATCATGCCGATCAACGCCTCAGGTTCCAGATCGGTTCTTGCTGGCGCCTTGAACCTGCTTGCGGGCCGGACTGACACATCGAAAGGACGTGCAAGCTGAGGCCGCGGCTTCGACCGCAGAGGGCCTCTCACAGTCCGACCACGCGCAATTGCGCAGACCTTTGAAAATGCCTGACATTGCATGGAGGCTGTCATGGAGGTCAATTCCGACAGGTTGAATGCCTTTATGGGCAAGATGGTCACCGAAGTCGGCGCGGCGATGAACGCATCGCTGGTTCTGCTCGGGGACAAGCTTGGCCTGTACCGCACTCTCGCCGCCAAGGGGCCGATGAGTTCGGCCGAACTCGCGAGCGCCACCGGAACGGCGGAGCGCTATGTCCGCGAATGGCTGTCGAGCCAGGCGGCATCCGGCTACATCGAATACGATTCCGCATCGCGAAAGTTCTCGATGCTGCCGGAGCAGGCGATGGCGCTCGCCGACGAGGACAGTCCGGTCTTCCTCGGCGCCTTCGGCAACCTCATTGCTTCGACATTTCTCGACGAGCCGAAGATCTCGGATGCATTCAAGAGCGGCAAGGGCGTCGGATGGAACCGGCGCAGCGAATGCCTGTTCTGCGGCACCGCCCGCTTCTTCCGCACCGGCTATATGCATCACCTGGTGCAGGAGTGGCTGCCCGCGCTCGACGGCGTCGTCGACAAGCTGAAGCGCGGCGCCAAGGTCGCCGATGTCGGCTGCGGGCACGGCGTCTCGACAAGATTGATGGCGGAGGCTTTCCCGAACTCCCGCTTCTACGGCTTCGATTATCACGAGGGCTCGATCGAGGCGGCACGCAAGGCGGCGAGCGAGGCCAAGCTCGGCGATCGCGTCAGCTTTGCCGTGCATTCGGCCAAGACCTATCCGGCCGAGGGCTACGATCTCGTCTGCTTCTTCGACTGCCTGCACGACATGGGCGATCCCGTCGGCGCCATCAGCCATGTGCGCCAAACCATGGCGAAGGACGGCACCTGCATGCTGGTCGAGCCGTTCGCGGGCGACCGTCTCGAGGACAATCTCAACCCGGTCGGGCGGGTCTATTACGCGGCGTCGACGATGATCTGCACGCCGGCCTCGCTCGATCAGGAGGTGGGCCTCGCACTCGGCGCCCAAGCCGGCGAAGCAAGGCTGCGCAAGGTCGCCAGCGAAGGCGGCCTGTCGCGCTTCCGCCGCGCCGCGGAGACACCGTTCAACCTGATCCTGGAAGCACGGATCTGATCCCACCGGACGCCGCGGTCTGACCATGTCAGGCCGCGGCGTCCGTCCTCATCCCGAACGTGATCTGATTGCCGTCGGCATCGACCGCGCCGAAGTCGCGCATCCCATAGTCGCGATAAGGCCGCCCGGGGCAGAATGATTGAACCCACACAGCCTGTGCCGCCGTGGATCGTCGATGCCGCGTGGCTTTCGGTTGACGGACACAGGCACGATGAGGCGAATGGTCCAATCGGGAGGGGCTTCAGCGACCCGAGCGGTCCGACCAGATCTTCTCGCCGATCAGGCAACTGACGCGCGGCTCCTTGTCTGCGACGCGCATCACCGGTCGCTCGGGCATGCGCCCGGCAACCTCCATCAGCAGCTTGGTGCGGATCGCCTCCTTGAACTTCTCGCGATCCTTGATCGGAATCACGAAGGAGCCGGGACCGCCGATGACGCAATCCTCGTAGTAGTAATCGAGATTGTCGATATCCATGGTCGAATAGGACGGCTCCTTCACCATGATCGGCAGACCGTTGATGATGATGCCCTTCTCGATCGCGAGATCGCGTGCGACGGTGACCGGACCGCCACTGTTGTTGGGGCCATCGCCTGAAATGTCGATGACGCGACGGAGCCCGTGATAGGGATCCTCGTCGAACAGCGGCATCGCAAATCCGATCGCACCTGATATCGAGGTGCGCGAGGCGCGGCGGATCGGCGTCTTCAAGATCTCACCGGCAACCGCGTCCGCGCTCTCCGGTCCGTCGATGAGCCGCCAGGGGATGATGATCTTCTGGTCGCTGGATGCGGCCCATTCGAAATAGGTCACCGCGATCCTGCCGGTGGGCCCGGCCTTCAGCGCCTGCAAGAATTCCTTGGACTGGATCGCCTGCGCGTAACCCTCGCGCTGGACCGCAAGCTCATCCATGTCCATGGAGTAGGAGACGTCGACTGCGAGGATCAGCTCGATATCGACCGACTGCGCATCAAGCTCGGCTGCCTGTCGCTGCTGATTTGGCGGTTCGAATTTCGGCGGTTCAAGTTTAGGACTTGGTGCCGCGATGCCCGCGACGTCCCCTCCGGCAAGCATGCCGGCCAACAGCACAGCCCCGATCGAGAACAGCAACCGCATCGCAGTCTCCCGTCGTATGACGCGATGGTGACATGCAATTGCCTTGCCGCAAAGCGCGAAGATCGCCCGTGCTTCACATTCGAGTGCATCGCTGCCGCACGTTGCCGTCGTTTGGCCATAGCGATGACGCGGAAACATGCGGGCAAAACAAGAGCAGCGCAACTGCGGGAGCGATGCGCCTCCTCAAGCCGAACGACGCGCGGAGGCAGATCCCCCGCCCATTTGTTCTGCGCCAATTCCATGCTAGGCTGACGATACGGATGGGGATGGAGTCCCCCGACAACCGCCCGATGGTCGAATGACTGTGATGGGCTGATGACTCCTGCTCGAGGTGAGGCAGTCGGCCTCTGCCTTTGGCGGGAGCATGGAAAAACCCGCAGCTGGCGGGTTTTTTGTTGCCTGGAGGCGAAGGCGAAGGAGAAGTCTGCGAACGTGACGATCACATCGAATGCTGCGCGCAGGGGGCTGCCGAGAGCAATCTGGGTGCTCGGCTTCGTCTCGATGCTGATGGACATCTCTTCCGAGATGATCCACGCACTGCTGCCGGTCTATCTCGTCACCGTGCTCGGGGCCTCCACCCTCGCTGTCGGTTTCATCGAAGGCATCGCGGAGGCGACCGCCTCGATTACGAAGATCTTCTCCGGAGCGCTCTCGGACTGGCTGGGCCGCCGCAAGCTGCTCGCCACGCTCGGTTACGGGCTGGCTGCGGCGACGAAGCCGCTGTTCCCGCTCGCCCCCAACGTCGGCTGGCTGGTCGCGGCGCGCTTCATCGATCGCGTCGGCAAGGGCATTCGTGGCGCACCCCGCGATGCGCTGATCGCCGATATCTCCCCTGCCGGCCTGCGCGGCGCGAGCTTCGGCTTGCGGCAGTCGCTCGACACGATCGGCGCCTTCATTGGGCCGCTCGCCGCGATCGGCCTGATGTGGTGGACATCAGATCATTTTGCGACCGTGTTCTGGCTCGCCGTGCTGCCCGCATTCCTGTCCTTCGGACTGATCGCGTTCGCCGTGAGCGAGCCGGAGCCGGACGCGAACCGAGAGCCTGCGAAGAACCCGCTCAACACCGCCGCGCTGCGGCAACTCGGGCCCGTCTACTGGCGCGTCGTCGCGGTGGGTGTCGTCTTCACGCTCGCTCGTTTCAGCGAAGCCTTCCTGATCCTGCGCGCACAGAACATCGGCCTCAATGCGATGTGGGTGCCGGCGGTGCTGGTGCTGATGAACGTGACGTACGCGCTCTCGGCCTATCCGGCGGGCGTGCTGTCGGACCGGATCAACCGGACCGCCCTGCTCGCGCTCGGCCTCGTCTGTCTCGCCGGCGCCGACCTCGCGCTGGCGCTGCTGCCGAACCTGCACGGCCTCGCGTTCGGTGTGGTGCTCTGGGGCCTGCATATGGGACTGACGCAGGGCTTGCTCTCGGCGCTCGTCGCCGATACTGCACCGTCGGCGCTGCGCGGCACCGCGTTCGGCTATTTCAACCTGTTCACAGGCCTTGCGATGCTGGCCGCGAGCGTGATCGCCGGCGCGCTATGGGATGCCTTTGGTCCGGCCGGCACGTTTCTCGCCGGGCTCGGCTTCGTACTGACCGCGCTCGCGGGACTGCTTGCCGTCGGCAATGGGCTGGCGATGGAGAACAAGTCATGATGGGAGACTATTCATCGTGCTGACCGGATTGATCGCCATCGTGATCGGCAGCGTGCTGGGCGGCTGCGCCCGCTATTTCGTCTCCGGCGCGATCGCGCGCCGGCTGGGCGAGACGTTTCCCTGGGGCACCATGACCATCAATGTCACCGGCGCCTTCCTGATCGGTATCTTTGGCGCCCTGGCGACACATCCCGGATCTGCGTTCGCCTCGCCCAATCCGTGGCTGTTCGCGGTGACCGGCTTCCTCGGCTGCTACACCACGGTATCCTCGTTCAGCCTGCAGACGCTGACCCTGGCGCGCAACGGCGAGCCGGTGAACGCACTCGGCAACCTCGTGTTCTCGGTCGGACTGTGCCTCGCGGCCGTGAGCTGCGGCTTCCTCCTCGCCGACAGGCTTGGAGGCTAGAGGCAGATGACTCCTCCAGCAGACCGCCGGCGCACCGCGATGCTCTATGCCTGGGTTTCTGCCGGCAGCATCGTCGGCGCGCTGACGCGCTATCTGGTCGGACTTACCCTCGATACCGGCCCCGGCTTTCCCTTCGCGACGCTGTTCATCAACGCCACGGGCTCGTTGATCATCGGGTTCTACGCGACGCTGACCGGCCCCGACGGCCGCGTGCTGGCACGGCCGGAGCACCGGCAGTTCGTGATGACCGGCTTCTGCGGTGGCTACACCACCTTCTCGACCTTCAGCCTGGAGACCTTCCGCCTGTTCCACGGCGGCATGAAATTTACTGCCCTCGCCTATATCGCGGCGTCCGTCGTCTGCTGGCTGGCGTCGGTATGGGCGGGGCATATGATGGCGAGCCGCTACAATCGCTTGACGAGGAGCTGACCATGCAAATCCCCAATCAGGCTCTTTCGCTCCGGATCTTCATCGGCGAGAGCGATCATTACGGCGGCAAGCCGCTCTATGAAGCCATCGTGACAACGGCGCGCGAGCGGCATCTCGCCGGCGCCACCGTGCTGCGCGGTCCCATGGGCTTCGGCAAGTCGAGCCGGCTGCATACCTCGAAAATCCTGCGGCTCTCGGAGGACCTGCCGCTGCTGATCGAGATCGTCGACAGCGAGGACAACATCAACGCATTCCTGCCCATCCTGGATGGCATGATGTCGAGCGGGCTGATCACCTTGGAGAAGGTGCAGGTCCTGCAATATGGTGCGAGGCCGTGAGCTGATCGCGCCGGCCCGGAACCGAGCCTGCCGTATCAAGGAGGCGGAATGAACGACACCGTCACCAAGCCGAAAACCAGGACCAAGACCAAGGTCGAGCGGCCGAAGCTGCACAAGGTCATCCTGATCAACGACGACTTCACGCCGCGCGAATTCGTCACGATGATCCTCAAGGCCGAATTCCGCATGTCCGAGGATCAGGCCTACAAGGTGATGATCACCGCCCACAAGCTGGGCGCCTGCGTGGTCGCCGTGTTCACCAAGGACGTCGCCGAAACCAAGGCGACGCGCGCCACCGATGCCGGCCGCGCCAAGGGATATCCGCTGCTCTTCACGACCGAGCCGGAAGAGTAGGCCTCAGGCGTCTCTCGACTGCCACAGATCATCAGCAACACAGTAAAGCCGATGCGGGCCGGCCAACGCAGCCACGTCCACTAGGCGCCCGCCGGCGTGTCGCGCACGTTGACACGATTACCGTCCGGCTTGCTGACATAGAGATGGCTCTCCAATACGGATTGCATGTTCTCAAACATCGAATAGAGATCGTCGCAATATGCGGACGGATTGTCGTAGCCGTTTTTCTTGGAGAAACGATGCGGAAGATAGCCTCCCCCGCAGGCGTCCTTGAACTTGCATTGGCGACACTTCGCACAAAGGTTGATTGAGGCATGGCGTGCGGCTTTCCAGCGCGGCTCATTCCTGACCTCATCGATCGCGTGATCGAAGATGTTGAAACCGGTGTTGGTGAAGCCGTCGCCTGCGATCCGCAGCACATCGTGGGCCTCCACGGTGCCGTCGGTCATCACGGTGCAAAGCTCGACAGGCTTGTGGCCCACGCCCTCGGTCGGTGAATTGTTGCCAAGCAGGGCGGTGATCATGTCCGAGATGATGCGGATATCGGTCGTCGGCGTCGAGCGATTTGCCTCCAGCCACAGGTCGAACAGCCCCTTGTAGAACGCGGCAATGGACGGCGGCATCTCATCCACCGTCGCGTCGGGGATCATGATGTCGTAGTTGGAGATTCCACATGCGGCGAAAAAATCGACGTATTCCTGCGGCGTATAAGCGGGATTGCAGACGGCCAGGGCAATGACCCCAATGTTGCGCGACACCAGCATGCGAACGGCACGTTCGACGCTGGCATGAGTGCCCGTACCCTGAAACGTCTTGCGATGGAGGTCGTGAATATGGGCCGGCCCGTCAACGCTGATCGCAACCGAAATGTTGCGGGCCTCGAAGCACGCCAGCCATTCCTCATCGATCAACACACCATTGGTCGTGACCGCGAGAGGTATGTCGCATCCGGTCCGTGATGAAATGGCCTCGCAGGCCTCGGCAAAGCGGTGGAAGTTCTCGACGCCCCACAGCAACGGCTCTCCGCCGTGCAGAATGACAGGAAAATCAATCAGGGAAAATCGGACGACGTGCTCCTCGATGCGCTGCAGCAATCGATGCTGCACGTCAGGGCTCATCAGCTTCGGCTTGCTGTAAACGGACGCGTCGCGAAACCAGTAACAATAGGAACAGTCGATGTTACATCTCGTCGCGACCTTGACCAGCAATTGCGTGATCGGCTGATCCTGGAAGGCGACACAATCTAGACCGTCAGCCGACATGCCGACACCGAGACGAGCTGGAAGAAATTGATCTAGTACCCTCGAACGAATCCGCCTCGCCGGAACGCCCCGGCGCCCGGAGCGTATCCTCCCCTGCGAAAGGCGCCTGCGTTGGCGCCTTTGGCAAAAGCGCCCCGTCTGAAAGCAGCCTGGGTCACCACGGGTTCATCGGAGACAACGCCTTGCTCCGTACCCTGCCCACGAAGATCGTTCAGCAACGCGTCGATACCCTGATGGTCGCTCTGAATGGTTGCGCCAGGCCCATGCAATTGGATGAGGCTCGCCAAGACCTTCAGCGTCGTAATCGGCATGATTGTGCTCCTCTTTTCGCGACGCAGTGCAGAGATCGAACGAAAGACCGGCATATCGAGCCAGCTGAGCAATGACGAACACTATACCTTTTCCATTGTTGCGGCAATGTGCCGGGCGGCCTGGAGTCGACGGACCAATACAGACTTGCCGGGCTTGTCGGTGCCGGATCGAGATGTTTGCAGCCTCACTCCGAGCCCAAGGTGTCAGTCTGATCCATCTCAACGAGCAGACATGCGTCCTGGACAGATGCCCTAAGCCATCACCACCGGTGTCTCCTCCGCGAGCCCGTACACACGCTGCGCCTTGGAAAATCCCGCGATCGGGAATTCGCCGAGCGCGTGCCAGCCTTCGCGGCAGACATTGGCAAAGCCTTCCGAGGCGACGACGGTCCGACCCAGGCGCCCCGTGATCTTCTCCAGCCGTGCGGCGAGATTGACGGCGGGGCCGATGCAGGTGAAGTCGAGCCGGTTACCGCCGCCGATATTGCCGTAGAGGATGTTGCCGACATGGAGCGCGACGCCGAAGCGGAACCGCTCGATCACGCCGCTGACCGGAAAGGCCAGTGCCTCGACGCTTGCGCGGGATTCACGCGCGGCTTCCAGCACGCGCGTGCAGACATGGGCGACGTCGCCGACATATTCGTCGATCGGAAACACCGCGAGCAAACCGTCGCCCATGAACTTCAGAACCTCGCCGCCATGGCCGCGGATCGCCGTGACCTGACAGTCGAAATAACGATTGAGGATCTCGACCACGGTCTCGGCCGGTAGCCGGTCCGACAGTGCGGTGAAGCCGCGCAGATCCGACAACCAGATCGCCGCCTGCATGGTGTCGTTGTGGCCACGGCGGATCTGGCCGCCGAGGATGCGCGCACCGGCGCGGTTGCCGACATAGGTGTCGAGCAGCATCTCGGCGGTGCGGCGCAGGCTGACGATCTCGCTGACGCGGGCGAGGGGCGCCATGATCATCCTGATGGAAGCGATGTCGTCGTCACCGAAGCCGCCGGGCCGCCGCGTGACCCAGCTCGTCGCGTGGATCGAGCCATCGAGAAACGGCATCGGCATCGCAATATAGTCGGTCACGCCTTCGGCACGCATGTCGTCGAGAAACGGGAAGCGCCTGCTGTCGGGGTCGTCCATGCGGCTCCGCACTTCGATTCCCTGTTCGAACACGATACGAAGCGGGCTCCTTGCGAATTCGGGCGTCTGCAGAATTTCGAAATCGACCGTGCCCTCCTCGACCTTCTGGCCCTGCCGCCAGATGAAGTTGCGGCCGAAGATTTCCGGATGCAGCGTGCGGATGAACATGCCGAACCGCGTCAGCGGCAGGCCGGCCTCGACCAGCTTCTCGCAGACGGCGGCGATCATGTCGGCCGAAGTCCCCGAGGTCCTCCCGCCGTCAATCAGCCAGTTCAGGACACGCTGGAGGCCGGAGCTTTCCATGCCTGCATTTGCGGACGAAGACGTGGAATCGTCAAGCCGTGCGGTGGGCTAGTACCGCGACATTATATCTGGCGCATGATCTCTTCGGAAAACCGCTTCCCACTTTTCCGGAGCATGCGCTAGCGTCCCACCTGCCCGCGGTGGCGCAGGAAGTGGTCGGCGAGCACGCAGGCCATCATGGCTTCGCCGACGGGGACGGCGCGGATGCCGACGCAGGGGTCGTGACGGCCCTTGGTGAAGATCTCGGTATCGGCGCCCTTGCGATCGACGGTGAGGCGCGGCTGCAGGATCGACGAGGTCGGCTTCACCGCGAAACGCACCACGATCGGCTGTCCCGTGGAGATGCCGCCCAGAACGCCGCCGGCGTGATTGGACAGAAAGCGCGTGCCGTCATTGCCGGTGCGCATCTCGTCGGCGTTCTCTTCGCCGGTGAGCTCGGCGGCGCCAAAGCCGGCGCCGATCTCGACGCCCTTCACCGCGTTGATGGTCATCATCGCGCCCGCCAGATCGGAATCGAGCTTCGCATAGATCGGCGCGCCAAGTCCCGCCGGCACACCCTCGGCGACGATCTCGAGCACCGCGCCGATCGAGGAACCGCTCTTGCGGATGCCGTCGAGATAGGTCTCGAAGAACGCCGCCTTGTCCTTGTCAGGACAGAAGAACGGATTTTTCGCAATCTCGTCCCAGTCCCACTTCGCGCGGTCGATCTTGTGCGGGCCGATCTGCACCAGCGCGCCGCGTACCTTCACGTCGGGCAGCACCTTTCGCGCGATCGCACCGGCCGCGACGCGCATCGCGGTCTCGCGCGCCGAGGAACGACCGCCGCCGCGATAGTCGCGCAGGCCGTACTTCGCCTCATAGGTGAAGTCGGCGTGACCGGGGCGAAACTTGTCCTTGATCTCCGAATAGTCCTTCGAGCGCTGGTCGGTGTTCTCGATCAGGAGCCCGATCGGCGTGCCCGTGGTCACCTGCACGCCGGTCTCCGGATGCGCCATCACGCCAGACAGGATCTTGACCTGGTCCGGCTCCTGGCGTTGGGTCGTGAAGCGCGACTGGCCCGGCTTGCGGCGATCAAGGTCCCGCTGAATGTCGGCCTCGGTGAGCGGGATCATGGGAGGGCAGCCGTCGACCACGCAGCCAATCGCCACGCCATGGCTCTCGCCAAAGGTGGTGACGCGGAACATGTGGCCGAAGGTGTTGAAGGACATTGCTGCTCGCTGGCTCGTAAGTCAGTTCTGATTTGTGGTAGCGCCGGGGAACACGGCGTTCAACCCCTAGCATGACGGCCAATTGAGTTAGCTAAACTTCTCCAGCCGGCCGTCACGGAATACGTAGACGACGCCCTGCTCGATATAGAGCTCGGCGGCGCTGGCCGGCGTCTCCAGGCCGAGCGAGACCATCAGGGCGCGGCAGGTGCCGCCATGGGCGACCGCAACGGTGTCGGTCCGGATTTCGTCGTACCAGGCGCCGACGCGGAGCTGGACGTCGGCATAGGTCTCCGCGCCCGCAGGACCCACCGTCCATTTATCGGCCAGACGTCTCGCGTAGATTTCGGGATCCTGCGCTTCGCTCTCGGCGAGCGTCAGCCCTTCCCAGACGCCGTAGCCGATCTCGCGCAGGCGATCGTCCAGCGCATAATCGGTCACCGGCAATTCGAGCTTGCTGCGCGCGAGCTCCATGGTCTGGCGCGCACGGCCGAGCGGGCTCGACACATAGCGCAGCGCCGCCTTGTCGCGGCCGTCGCGCTCGAGGAGATCGGCCAGAATGAAGCCCGCCTGCAAGGCCTGGCCGCGGCCGCGCGCGTTCAGCGGAACGTCCCTGGTGCCCTGGAGCCGTCCGAGCGCATTCCACTCGGTCTCGCCGTGGCGAAGATAATAGATCGTGGGCACGGGCATTGCCGATGGTGGTCAGTCCTTGCCGCCGAGCGAGACATCAGGCGCGTCGGGCCGCTTCATGCCGAGCACGTGGTAGCCGGCATCGACGTGATGCACCTCGCCGGTGACGCCGCGCGACAGGTCGGACAAGAAATACAGCGAACTGTCGCCGACCTCCTCGATCGTCACGTTGCGGCGCAGCGGCGCGTTCACCTCGTTGTATTTGAGCAAAAGGCGCGAATCCGCAATGCCGGCGAACGCCAGCGTCTTGATCGGGCCCGCCGAGATCGCGTTGACGCGGATCGCCTTCTCGCCGAGATCGGCAGCCAGATAGCGGACGCTCGCCTCCAGCGCCGCCTTGGCAACGCCCATGACGTTGTAGTTCGGCATCCACTTCTCGGAACCGTAATAGCTCAGCGTGATGATCGAGCCGCCGTCGGGCATCAGCTTCTCGGCACGCTGCGCCACCGCAGTCAGCGAGTAGCAGGAGATCAGCATCGACTTGGAGAAATTGTCGGCGGTGGTGTCGACGTAGCGGCCCTCGAGCTGATCCTTGTCGGCGAACGCGATCGCGTGCACGACGAAATCGATCTTGCCCCATTTCTCCTTCAGCACGTCGAACACCGCATCGATGGTCGCGGCATCGGTGACGTCACAATGGCCGAGCATGAGCGCGCCGAGCTCGGCGGCGAGCGGCTCGACGCGCTTCTTCAGCGCATCGCCCTGATAGGTGAGCGCGATCTCGGCGCCGGCCGCCTGGCATGCCTTGGCGATGCCCCAGGCGATCGAGCGGTTGTTGGCAACGCCGAGAATGACCCCGCGCTTACCCTGCATCAGACCTGAATTCTGCGCCATTTCTTCATGTCCCGTCGAGCTGGATTGAGGTTTGGAGGTACACCAGCCCTCCCCTGCGGTACAGTCCTAATACGCGGCGTTAACGCTGTTTCCAGCGCCGGAATAGGCGTTCCGTTCGGGTGTTATGATCGCTATGGGCGCTCGCGCCTGATGTGAAGGACGTCATCACGGCAATGAGTGCGTTTCGCCAGAGCGTGGAAGCCATGATCCCGGCGTTGCGCCGCTACGCCCGCGCGCTGACGCGCGACGCGGATGCGGCCGACGATCTGGTGCAGGACACGCTGGTGCGCGCATTGCGCTCGGAGCGATTGTTTCTCGGCGGCGACGTCAGGAGCTGGCTCTACACGATCCTGACCAACCTCAACAAGAACCGGCGGCGCTCGCTGGCAAGGCGCCCGCAATTCATGCAGCTGACGGAGAACAATCCGGATGCCAGCGGGACGGAGGCCGAAGGCCGCGATATCGAACGGGCACTGTCGACGCTGGTCGAGGAGCAACGCTCGGTGCTGCTGCTGGTGATGCTGGAAGGCATGAGCTACCGCGAGGTCGCCGACATCCAGGCCGTGCCGATCGGCACGGTCATGTCGCGCCTGGCGCGCGCCCGCGCCCACGTCAAAGCCTCTCTGGAGGGTGAGCGCCCCGCGCTCAGGCGGGTGAAATGATGGCAGGATTGATGCGCCGCGCACGCCGCATGCGCTGCGCGAAGCGAGAAGCAGCGCAGCTGAACCGCGTGGAATATTTTGGGCCACAGAGCCAGAGACGACCGATATGAACGACCAGAGAATTTCAGTGACCGAGGACGAACTCCACGCCTATATCGACGGCGAGCTGCCGGCCGAGCGCCGCGCGGACGTCGAGGCCTGGCTCGCCGCCCATCCGGAGGATGCCGAGCGGGTGCAGTCATGGCGCGCCATGGCCGAGATGCTGCACGCGCGTTACGACAGCGTGGCCCAGGAGCCGGTACCAGTCCGGCTTGAGCTGGAACGGCTGGAGCGCCGTCCGCGGCAATGGTTCTTCGGCGTCGCAGCCGCCGTGCTCGTCGCTTTCGTCGCCGGCGGCACGGCCGGCTGGGTGGCGCATGACGTGAAGGCCGCCCCGTCGACCTTTCAGAGCTTCACGGAGGATGCGCTCGACGCTCACCGCCTCTACGTCGTGGAGGTCCGCCACCCCGTCGAGGTGCCCGGCAATGAGCGCGACCATCTCCAGGCCTGGCTGACCAAGCGGTGCGGCTGGACGGTGTTCGCGCCGAACCTCGAGGCGAGCGGGTTGAAGCTCGTCGGCGGCCGGTTGCTGCCGGGGCCGAGCGGCCCGGCGTCGTTTCTGATGTATGAGGGTCCCTCGGGCGAGCGTTTCACGATCTACACCGCCAAGACCGAGAGCGGTGCCACCCAGATGCGCTATGCCAAGGAGGACAAGGACGGATCGCTGTTCTGGGCGGATCGCGGCGTCGGCTATGTCGTCACCGGCGGCGCCGATCGCGATCGCCTGACGCAGGTGGCGCAGTCCGTGTACGACCAAGCCGAGAAGAACGGCGGCTAGACAACTGCGCAAGCGCGGTGCCCTGATTCCGTCATCGAAAATTTGGAATCAAGACATGTATGCGTCTCATTATCGCACCGGGTGCTCACGCGATTATGAGTGGCGTTCGATCCGCCGATCGACGCGGGCGGCCTCGATTGGGGTTTTTGGTACCGCGCTGGTCCCCCTCTCGAGGCCGCACCTTTTTGTCGGCGGCCCCGCCGGACAGCCGATAGGTCGAGCACATGAAGCGCTACCACGCTTCAGGCACATGATCAGCATCATCTCCGGGACGATGCGCTAGCTCTTTAGGAGAACCCCTTCGGTCGATCTCGTTAGCCAAGCCCGCTACGTGGATTGTAGGGGTGTTGGTTCCGCCACTTCTCCATCAATGCTTCAAGCTCGGCGTCGTTCCCATCCGGTAGCATAATCCTGACGGTGACAAAGAGATCCCCGGTTCCGCCGGATTTCGGCAAGCCCTTACCTTTGAGTCGGAAGGTCCGGCCGCTGGAGGTGTTTTTCGGGACCGACAGTTCCACGGCATTGCCGAGCGTGGGCACGCGGACCTTGGCCCCGAGGACGGCCTCGTAGAGCGTGACCGGCAGTTCGATCCTGAGATCGGCGCCCTCGGTCTTGAAGAACGCGTGCGGCGCGATGCCGATGGTGATCAGGAGATCGCCCGGTGGATGGCCCTGCGCGGTCTCGCCCTGCCCTCGCAACCGGATCTGCTGACCCTCGATGACGCCGGCCGGGATCTTGACGTTCAGTTCCTTGCCATTCGGCAACCGGACGCGCTTCTCGCCGCCCTTGACCGACTCTTCCAGCGAGACGGACATCGCGACGTTGACGTCGAGATCGAGACCGATCCCGCCGGTATCGAATTCGAAATGGGCGCCGCCGGCCCCGGGGCGCGCACCGCGCATGCCGGCGCCGAACATGCTGTTGAGGATGTCCTCGAACGCGCCCGCGCCCTGGCCGGGGCCCGCGCCGCCGCCACGGAAATTGTAGCTTTCGAACCCGCCGGGACCCGCACGCCCGCGCGGGCCGCCGCCCGGAAAGCCCTGGAAGCGTGGCTTGCCCTCGGCGTCAATCTCGCCGCGATCGAACTGCTTGCGCTTGTCCTCGTCGCCGATGATCTCGTTGGCCGAATTGATCTCGGAGAAGCGCTCTGCGGCCTTGGGATCACCCTTGTTACTATCGGGATGATGCTTCTTGGCCAGCTTGCGATAGGCGCTCTTGATCGCGGCAGCGTTCGCGCTCCGCGGCACCCCCAAGACCTCATAGGGGTCGCGCATCCGTCACGTCTCCTTCAAGAAATCGAATTGTTCAAAGGGCTCGCCGCCCCACCTGCGATCCATGTGGGGTTGGAGTGGTATTTTTGCAACTAGTCAGTCGAGCCGAATCCTAGCTGCGCCACGGCTTTAGCGTATGAATCTCCCAACGGCCATGGCTGCTTTGGCAGCCCGCGCCCTCGAGCCAGCTTTCGGTGTTGCCGTTGACGTAGCTCGCCAGGAAGTCGCGGCACTTGCGACCGTCCTCGGCGGCATAGGACTGCGCGATCGGCGTCACCGAACCGCGCGCGCCGGTTTCCGGATTCTCCCAGTGCTGGCTGGCGTCCTTGTCGCCCATGCTCAGCACGTCGGATGCGGCGTTGCGGGCGAAGGCGAGATCGCTCTCGGTCGGCGGAGTATCCTTCGCCGGTCGGGAGATCGAGCCGGTGAGGTCGTGGTCGTCGGTCTTGGCGTAGGCATTGATGTCCGGGCGGGACAGGCTGCAGCCGCCGGCGCCGAGCCCGACCAGAATCATCGCCATGGCAAGGCTCGAAAGCCGCATCGCCGATAGGCCAACGCGTTCCCATGCCCTATATAGGGCAGTAGCAGACAACAGCGCGCTTTGGGCCGCGGGACGCAATTCGGACTCCAGGCATGACCGACACGACCCCGATGAAACACCAGACACCCTTAACATCCGGTGATTTTACCGCCGCCGACGAGCCGTTCGCGCTGTTCGAGGCCTGGCTGAACGAGGCGATCAAGAGCGAGCCGAACGATCCCAACGCAATGGCGCTCGCAACCGTCGATCCGGACGGCCTGCCTGACGTGCGCATGGTGCTGATGAAAGGCTTCGATACCGAGGGTTTCGTCTTCTACAGCCATATCGCGAGCCAGAAGGGCCGCGAACTCGCCGCAAATCCTAAGGCAGCGTTACTGTTTCACTGGAAGTCGCTGCGCCGTCAGGTCCGCATCCGCGGCAACGTGACGCCGGTGACCGATGCCGAGGCCGACGCCTATTTCGCAACGCGGCCAAAGCAGGCGCAGATCGGCGCCTGGGCCAGCAAGCAGTCGCAAGAGCTGGAGAGCCGTTTCGCCTTCGAGCAGGCCATCGCCAAGGTCGCGGCCAGGCACGTGATCGGCGAGGTGCCGCGGCCGCCGGGCTGGAGCGGCTGGCGCATTGTGCCTTCGCGCATCGAGTTCTGGCACGACCGCCCATTCCGCCTGCACGACCGCATCGAATTTCGTCGTGACGCGGCCGGCCAGAAATGGTCCAAGACACGGATGTATCCCTAGAGCCTTCTCTCGATCCTTATCTTGATCTTTGGGCCGACCTGAAAGATATCCATGCCGCATTCGTCCAATGCGCCGCGCCGCACGCTGCTCCTGACCGGAGCGAGCCGCGGTATCGGCCACGCCACGGTGATCCGCTTCTCGTCGGCGGGCTGGCGCGTCATCACTTGCTCGCGGCATCCGTTCCCGGAGGATTGCCCGTGGGATGCAGGCCCCGAGGACCACATCCAGGTCGACCTCGGCAACCCCGCCGACACCGCTCGCGCGATCTCCGACATTCGCAGCCGGCTCGAAGGCGGCATGTTGCACGCGCTGGTCAACAACGCCGCGATCTCGCCGAAAGGTCCCGGCGGCTCCAGGCTCGGTTCAGTCGACACCGATCTCGATACCTGGACTCATGTCTTCCACGTCAACTTCTTCGCGCCGATCATGATCGCGCGCGGATTGATCGATGAATTGAAGGCGGCCAAGGGCTCGGTCGTGAACGTCACCTCGATCGCCGGCTCGCGCGTGCATCCCTTCGCGGGCGCGGCGTATGCGACCTCGAAGGCCGCGCTCGCATCGCTGACGCGCGAGATGGCCTCGGACTTCGGCCGCATCGGTGTCCGCGTCAACGCGATCGCGCCGGGCGAGATCGATACCTCGATCCTGTCGCCGGGCACCGAGAAGATCGTCGACCAGCAGATTCCGATGCGCCGCCTCGGTACGCCCGACGAGGTCGCCAAGATCATCTACGTGCTGTGCACGGACACCAGCTCTTACGTGAACGGCGCCGAGATCCACATCAACGGCGGCCAGCACGTCTAGGATCCGGTCACTGCGAACGAAGCAAAGCAATCCAGACTGCCTCAACGGAGACAGTCTGGATTGCTTCTCACTACTCGCAATGACGAATAGTGACATGGTCGGGGAAGCAAGGCGATCCAGACAGCGCCGCCGCAACACTGGATCGCCTCCCCTTCGTTCCGCTCCTCAATCCAGGCGAATGCGACGCCGCCGGTCGCGCAACCGCGGCGCGGCTGCGTTGAATGCGGTCGAGCAGTCGTCATCGTTCTCGCCATCGAGCAGCGGAGCACCACAGTGCCGGCACATGCGCGCCGACAATGACGGCGCCTTGCCGCTCGCCATGACCTGGCGATAGCTCGTCAGATCGATGACGTTGCGGGGCGTCGTTATTTGTTTTTCAACCATGGCTGTTCCTCGCGGCTAACCCGCTGCTTATCGCAGACAAGTTTCGCACAAACGTTCAGCCCACCACTCAAATTTTACCGGAGGAATTGGGGCACGGCACACACATCACGGCGCAGCCGCAATGACGCTCTATTCTGCGACACCATCCGCCCTGTCTCTGCAACCGGTGTAAGGTCTCGCTCACTATTTCCGAAAGCGCGCGCTCACAGCCACTTCTTCCACTTGAAGATCCAGTACGGGACGATCGCGGCAAACACCATCAGCACCAGCGCGAACGGATAGCCGTGTGCCCATTCCAGCTCCGGCATCGACTTGAAGTTCATGCCGTAGATCGAGGCGATCAGCGTCGGCGGCATCAGGACAACAGCCATGACCGAAAACAGCTTGATGATGTTGTTCTGCTCGAGATTGACGACGCCGAGCATGGCGTCGAGCACGAAGGTGATCTTGCTGGAGAGATAGGAGGCGTGGTCGGTCAGGGAAGCGACGTCGCGCTGCATGGTCTTGAGCTGCTCGCGCATGTCCTTGGACCATTTCACGCCCTCCACCACCGCCGACAGGAAGGTGACGACGCGGCCGATCGAGACCAGGCTCTCGCGGACCTTGGAGGTCAGATCGCCCTTGCGGCCGATCGAGATCAGGATCTGCGAGTATTGCTTGGCGTGGCCGTGGCGCTCGCTCTCGGGCTCGAAGATGTCGTGGCTGACCTGGTCGATCTCCATGCCGCAGCGTTCGAGAATATCGGCGCAACGGTCGATCACGGCATCCAGGAGCTCCATCAGCACCATCTCGCCGGTGATCGCGGGGGTGCAGGACCGCGCCAGCTTGTTCTCGACCAGGGCGAACGGCTTCGGCTGGTCGTAGCGCACCGTGACCAGGCGGTGATCGCCGAGGATGAAGGTCACCGCCGTGGTGCGGGGCATGTCGGTATCGGAGTGGCACATCAGCGTCGCGGTCATGTAGCGCGCGCTGTTCTCGATATAGAGGCGGCTGGAGATCTCGATCTCCTGCATGTCCTCCCGGGTCGGGATCGCGATCCCCAAGAGGCGCTCCACGGCCTTGTCCTCGGCCGCGGTCGGGTTGACCAGATCAACCCACACGGCGTGATCAGGCACGGCCTTGAGATCGTCGACGACGGCCTTCTTCAGGGAGGAGTCGGAGGGAACGAACACAGAAAACATGAACAACTCCAGGAGAGGGCCTGCGCCAGAATGACAGCCCTTAGCGCGATTCTGACAAGTTCATGATGACAAGCACATTAACGGAGCGGTTGCATTTGTGGCCGCAAAGCGGCTCGACTGTGGCAGGGAATCGACAACTAGGCTTTTCGCGCCAAAAAGGCCGCCTAAAGACGCAAAACTTGCGGCAAAAAAGCCACAGGTTGGGTCTCGCAGCGCGGGATAAGTCCCTAAATGCTGGAATTGTGGCAGATTTCAACCATAATGAAATCAACGGAGTCGAAGGCCTTGGCACACGCTTGAGGACCTGCGCGGTATTGTAATTGGAACCAAACCATGTCGTCGCTGAAAGTTATGTTGGGAGTGTTGGCTGCCGGCTTCATGCTGTCGGGCTGCATGCAGGCCACGCATTACGAAGCCACCAACACTCAGAATTTCAAGCCGAAGGACAAGGAACTCCTTGCCAAGATCCGGTATGAGAATACGCCGGTGGCAGAGCCTTTCCGTCGCGCCATCGTTGACTACCACCGCAAGGAAGCGCCGGGCTCGATCGTGGTCGATTCCGACAACCACTACCTTTATTACGTCATGGATGGCGGCAAGGCGATCCGCTACGGCATCACGGTCGGCGAAGAGGCCATGGCCTGGTCCGGCATTGCCAAGGTCGGCAGCATGACCGAATGGCCGGCGTGGCACCCGACCCCGGGCGAGATCTCGCGCCTCGGCGTTCCGACCTACGTCGCCCCCGGTCCGGACAATCCGATGGGCTCGCGCGCCATGTACCTGTACTCGGGCGGCAAGGACACGCTGTTTCGCATTCACGGCACCAACCAGCCTGAATATATCGGCGCCTCGATCTCGTCGGGCTGCATCCGCCTGACCAACGAGGACGCGATCGACCTCTATAGCCGCGTCAAGATCGGCACCATCGTCGTGGTGCTGGAGCCGAAGCACGGCGACTCGCCCTACAATTCGCGCCTCGCGCTCCAGGGCGGCGGTGTTCCGACCCCGAACTAACCTTCCTCTGATCAGAGATTTTTGAAAAGCGCCGGTTTTACCGGCGCTTTTTTGTTGCCGGCTTGCTCTTGCCGGACTCGGCTGCCGGCTTGTCCGCCGGCGCGGCAGGGTTGGTGCTTTCCCGACCGTCGCCTCCATCCTTGCCGTCCTCGTGTTTAGCCGCGACCTCGCGCGGCGGCGCCTGCTCGGGGCGCTCGGCCGGCAGCAGGGGCGCAACCTGGGGCAAGGGATCCCAGACGTTCCACTGGCAGATACGGTAGTCGTTGCGGCGCTGTGCGAGATCGAGGTGGACATGATCCTCGTGGTACCAGTCCGAACCGGGCCCTAGCACCGTGGAAAAACGCGAGCAGACCGAATGCAGCACGCGCTCGCGCACATCGCGCGACACGGTGCGGTCAGTCAGACCGATCGACTGCCCGTTGGCCAGTTTGAGCGAACGGACGTCGAGTGCATTGGCCTTGCCGTGCTCGGACAGCATCGCGCCGACGACCCGGTTACGGCCGCGGCACTCGAAGCTATCGAAATTGTCGAGTTCGGTGATGGTCGAGCCGAGGCTTGCGGCCAGCGGCACCATGTCGGTACGCACCCAATCCGCGATCGCCGATGCCATGGTGCAACGAAGGATCGCCGCCGGCTTGACCGCGACCCTGCGCTTGTCCGGCAGCACGATCGCTTCCAGCCGCACCAGATCCACACCGCCGCACGCGCCTGGGCCGTGGATATCGGGAATCGATGGCGCGATCGCGATGTCTTCGGTCAGCGCCAATCGACAGGCCGACAGCTGCTTCTCGGGAGGCGGCGCAGCCTCGGCCGGCTTCCTGACGGCGGGCTTGTCTGAGGTAGGCTTGTCGTCGGCCTCCGGCGCGGCCTCATCCGCTGCCTTGGGAGCCTCCTCAGGGCGAGGTCTTGGTAGCGGTACCTTGGTGGAATGAACGGACCTATGCCGGCGGGGTGCACCAAGACCAAAGATATCGAGCGGTGCAGCATGGTTTCTCGCCTCCGCCTGATCCGCGAGCACAAGCGTGAGCCCCACCGCGGCGGTAACCATCGCCGCGCCGGCGGACATATTGCCGCGACAAGACCATTTGCGGCGAAAGTCCGGCAGGCTAAAACTCATGACAATTCTTTGGCCCTGCGCTGAGAGCGACAATGCGCCCAGCGAATTCTCGGAGGAACGTCTGAATGCTCGGTTTGATGCAAGATTGGCCCCTGCTCTGCCACCGGATCATCGAACACGCCGCCAAGATTCACGGCAAGCAGGAGGTCGTCACGCGGTCGGTCGAGGGACCGATCCATCGCACCACCTACGCCGAAATCCACAAGCGCGCGCTCAAGGTCTCGCAGATGCTGGAGCGCGACGGCATCAAGCTCGGCGACCGGGTCGCCACGATCGCCTGGAACACCTGGCGCCATCTCGAGGTCTGGTACGGCATCATGGGCATCGGCGCCATCTGCCATACCGTCAATCCCCGACTTTTCCCCGAGCAGATCGCCTGGATCATCAACCATGCGCAGGACCGCATCGTGATGGTCGACCTGACCTTCGTGCCCGTGCTGGAGAAGCTCGCCGACAAGCTGCCGAGCGTCGAGCGGTACGTCATCCTCACCGACAAGGCGCATCTGCCCGAGACCAATTTGAAGAACGTCGTGGCCTACGAGGACTGGATCGCCGAGGCCGACGGCAAATTCAAATGGAAGGACTTTGACGAGAACACGGCGGCCGCGATGTGCTACACGTCGGGCACCACGGGCGACCCGAAGGGTGTGCTGTATTCGCATCGCTCCAACGTGCTGCACGCACTGATGGCCAACAACGTCGATGCGCTCGGCACCAGCGCCTCGGAGACGATGCTGCCGGTGGTTCCCCTGTTCCACGCCAACAGCTGGGGCATCGCCTTCTCCGCGCCTTCGCAGGGCACCAAGCTCGTCATGCCCGGCCCCAAGCTCGACGGCGCCTCGGTCTACGAGCTGCTCTCCACCGAGAAGGTGACGCACACGGCCGGCGTGCCGACGGTGTGGCTGATGCTGCTCCAGCACATGAGTGCCAATAACCTGAAGCTGCCGGACCTGAAGATGGTGATCTGCGGCGGCTCGGCGATGCCGCGCTCCATGATCGAGGCATTCCTGGACATGGGCTCGAACGTGCGACACGCCTGGGGCATGACCGAGATGAGCCCGATCGGCAGCGTCTCCGCGCTGAAGCCGCCGTTCCAGAACGCCACCGGTGATGCGCGTCTCGACGTCCTGCAGATGCAGGGCTATGCGCCCTTCGCAGTCGAGATGAAAATCACCGACGATGCCGGCAAGGAGCTCCCCTGGGACGGCAAGACCTTTGGCCGCCTCAAGGTCGCCGGCCCCGCCGTCGCCAAGGCTTACTACCGTGTCGATGCCAACATCCTCGACGAGGAAGGCTTCTTCGATACCGGCGACGTCGCGACCATCGACGAGGGCGGTTACATGCGGATCACCGACCGCTCCAAGGACGTGATCAAGTCCGGCGGCGAGTGGATCTCCTCGATCGACCTCGAGAACCTCGCGGTCGGCCACCCGGCCGTGGCGGAGGCCGCCGTGATCGGCGTCTTTCACCCCAAATGGGACGAGCGTCCGCTGCTGATCGTGCAGCTCAAGCAGGGCCAGCAGGCGACGCGCGACGACATCCTGAAGTACATGGACGGCAAGATCGCCAAATGGTGGATGCCTGACGACGTCGCCTTCGTCGAGGGCATCCCGCACACCGCGACCGGCAAGATCCTGAAGACCGCGCTGCGCGACCAATTCAAGGACTACCGCTTCCCGAACGCGGCAGCCTGACGCCCGCAGACAAACCAAAGTCGAATTCGGCCCCTGCCATCGCGCAGGGGCCTTTTAGGTTTGCGGTCACGCGACCAAAGACGAATTGGAGCCGCCGCGGGGGCTCCCTAACGTCGCGCCGCACTCCAAGCCAATAAGAGGAACGCTCAGATGAAATTTTCGCTGCGAATGCTGCCGTGGCTGCTGGCCGCGTCCATGGCGGCCATGACCGCCGCAAAGGCGGCCGATAACAAAGTCGTGATCGGCGATATCGATGATATGTCCGGTCTCTACGCGGACGTGATCGGCCCTGGCGGGGTCGAAGCCGCCAAGATGGCGATCGAGGATTTCGGCGGCAGTGTCCTCGGCAACAAGATCGAGTTCATGGTCTCGGATCATCAGAACAAGCCTGACCTTGGTGCGCAGAAATTCCGCGAATGGGCCGACCGCGACGGCGTCACCATGATCCTCGGCGGCTCGAACACCGGCGTCAGCCTGGCGATGAGCAACGCTGCCAAGGAAAAGAAAATTCCCTTCATCGCGATCGGCGCCGCCGGTGCATCGCTGACCGGCAAGGACTGCACGCCCTACACCGTGCATTACGTCTACGACACCACGTCGCTCGGCAACGGTACCGCCAAGACCATGGTGAAACAGGGCGGCAAGACCTGGTTCTTCCTGACGGCTGACTATGCCTTCGGCACGCAGTTGCAGGAAGCCGCCTCGAAGGTCGTCGAGGCCAATGGCGGCAAGGTGATCGGCGCGGTGCGCGTGCCGCTCTCGACCTCCGACTTCTCCAGCTATCTGCTTCAGGCCCAAAACTCGGGTGCGCAGGTGCTGGGCCTCGCCAATGCGGGCAACGACTTTACCAACTCGATCAAGGCCGCCGACGAATTCGGCATCGCCAAGACGATGAAGCCGGCCGCATTGCTCGCCTTCATCAGCGACATTCACAGCCTGGGGCTCAAGACCGCGCAGGGGCTCTATCTGACGACCGGCTGGTACTGGGATCTCAACGACAAGACCCGCGCCTTCGCCAAGCGCTATTTCGAGAAGACCAAGCGCGAGCCCACCATGAACCAGGCCGGCTACTATTCGGCCACCATGACCTATCTCAACGCGGTCAAGGCTGCCGGCACCACCAACTCCGACAAGGTGATGGCCGAGCTCAAGAAGATGAAGATCGACGACATGTTCACCAGCAACGGCAAGATCCGCGCCGACGGACTGATGGAGCATGAGATGTACATCATGCAGGTGAAGAAGCCCGAGGAATCCAAGCAGCCCTGGGACTACTACAAGCTGGTGCAGACCATGTCCGGCGAGGAGGCATTCGGCAAGCTGTCGGATTCGACCTGCCCCCTGGTCACGCACTGAAGCCTGGTCGAAAATCGAGAGCACATGAGAGAGGCGCACCTTGTGGTGCACCTCTCCAATGCGGCCCCTTGAAGGGGCCGGTTCTATCGCTCCCACCCGAACTTTCACCAGTTCAGAACCGGGACAAACCGCTTCACAGCCCAGCGGAAAATGCGCTAGGTCAGCTTGCTCCCGTCGCCAGGCTTTCGCCCGGCGGCTCACATCGTTGATGGAACAGCATGGCCCGCAGGTTTTCCGCTCCCTATCAGTCGGAGCCCGTGTCCAGCCTCGCGAGCTGGGCGCGCAACCTCGCCGTGTTCGCTGTGGTGGCAGTGGTGGTGTCGATCATCATCGTCCGTTTCGACTTCCTGGAGATGAAGCCGGCGCTGGCGACCTTCTTTGGCGGGCTCGCGATCGCCGGACTGTCCATCCTGTTCGGCCTCGCCGGCTTTGCCGCGATCTGGCAGAACGGCTCGCGCGGCATGGCGCGCATCCTGCTCGCCTTCCTGATCGACGGGGCGATCCTTGCCTATCCCGCGTATCAAGCCCTGCTCTATCGCAAGCTGCCGCCGATCCACGACATTACGACCGACCCGATCGACCCGCCGCGCTTCGACGCGTTGTCGCGCCTGCGCACCGGCGATGGCACCAACACCGCGGTTTATGCCGGCCTCTATTCGGCCGAGCAGCAGCGCCAATTCTACCCCGATATCGAGCCGATCGAGCTTGAGATCCCCGTCGACCGGGCGTACGCGATCGCGCGCAAGCTCGTCATCAAGCGCAAATGGACCATCATCGACGAACGCGAGCCGCAGCCGCCGCGACGCATGGGCCGCATCGAGGCCGTGGCGCGCACGCCGATCATGGGCTTTCGCGAGGACGTCTCGATCAGGGTCGTGCCTGATGGCGACGATTCCCGCGTCGATATCCGCTCCGCCTCGCGCTATTTCGAGCGCGACCTCGGCAGCAACGCGGCGCGGGTGACCAAGTTCATCGACGATCTCAACACCGCAGCCGATGCCGACGCGCTGAAACCGGTGAAGAAGACGCCGGTGGCGCCGCCGAAGCCGCCCGCGAAGACGGTGAAGAAATAGCGAATGACGACTCGCGAACAGCGAGTGAAAGCGCTCGTATTCGCCACTTCCTATTCGCCACTCGCCTCAAGCCATCCGGTACGTCCCGCCAATCACGGGATCGCCGTCGGTCGCGACAATTCCGCGCGCGACCAGGTCCTCCAGATGCGCCAACACGGAGTAGCCGGCGGCCGTCGTCAACCTGGGATCGATGCCGATATAGATCGCGCGGACCATGGTCGGAATGTCGGTCTCACCCTTGGCCAGGCGGTGCAGGATCGAGGCCTCGCGCGCCTTGCGGTGACGGATCAGGAAGCGCACGAAGCGCGGACCGTGCGGAATTTCAGGGCCATGGCCGGAGAAATACAGATCCTCCTCGCGCGCAGCCAGCCGCTCGAGCGAGTCCATGTAGTCGATCATCGAGCCGTCGGGCGGCGCCACGATCGAGGTCGACCAGCCCATCACGTGATCGCCGACAAAGTTGAATTTTCGCTCGGGCCAGGCGAAGGCGAGATGGTTTGCGGTGTGGCCGGGCGTGGCCACGGCCTCGAGCCGCCAGCCGGCGCCTTCGACGACATCGCCATGGGCGAGCCTGACATCGGGCACGAAATCGCGATCAGACCCGGATTCCGGATTGTGCTTCTCGCTCTCGAAACGCGGCCGCGAGGCGCGGTGCGGGCCTTCGGCATACACGCGCGCGCCGGTCGCCCGCTTGATCCGGCCCGTGTTGGGCGAGTGGTCGCGGTGAGTGTGGGTGACGAAGATATGACTCACCGTTTCGCCGCTGACAGCATCGAGCAGCGCGGCCGCATGCGCCTCGTCATCTGGACCGGGATCGATGATCGCGACGTTGCCTTGGCCCACGATGTAGCTGACGGTGCCGGTGAAGGTGAACGGGCTCGGATTGTTGCAGAGCACCCGCCGCACTCCGGGGCGGACTTCCTCGACGAGGCCGGCTTTCAGCGGAAAGTTGCGGTTGAACGGGACGTCATCGTTGTCGGACATGAGACTTCCTATGCACTGCTGCTCCACCCCTCGCCGTCATACCCCGCGAAGGCGGGGTATCCAGTACGCCGTGGCGTTCGTGGCGAAGGCGAGGTCTCTAGGATACTGGATCGCCCGCCTTCGCGGGCGATGACAGCGGAGCAAGGCAACCAGCCGCGAAGCTTGCTCAGAAAAACGCCTGAATGCCAGTGATCGCGCGGCCCAGGATCAGGGCGTGGACGTCGTGGGTGCCCTCGTAGGTGTTGACAGTCTCGAGATTATGGACGTGGCGCATCACGTGGTACTCGGCCGAGATGCCGTTGCCGCCGTGCATGTCGCGCGCGACGCGAGCGATGTCGAGCGCCTTGCCGCAATTGTTGCGCTTCATGATCGAGATCATCTCGGGGGCGAACTTGCCCTCGTCCATCAGGCGACCGACCCGCAGCGAACCGAGAAGGCCGAGCGCGATCTCGGTCTCCATGTCGGCGAGCTTCTTCTGCACGAGCTGGGTCGCGGCAAGCGGCTTGCCGAACTGCTTGCGGTCGAGCGTGTACTGGCGGGCGCGGTGCATGCAATCCTCCGCCGCGCCGAGCGCGCCCCAGGAGATGCCGTAGCGGGCGCGGTTGAGGCAACCGAACGGACCCTTGAGGCCGGAGACGTTGGGCAGCAGCGCGCTCTCGGGGACCACGACGCCGTCCATCACGACCTCGCCGGTGATGGAAGCGCGCAAGCTGAGCTTGCTTCCAATCTTCGGGGCGGAGAGGCCCTTCATGCCCTTTTCCAGCACGAAGCCGCGGATCTGGTTGTCGTGCTCGGCCGACTTGGCCCAGATCACGAAGACGTCGGCGATCGGCGCGTTCGAGATCCACATCTTGCTGCCGGTCAGGCGGTAGCCGTCCGAGACTTTCTCGGCGCGGGTCTTCATGCCGGCCGGATCGGAGCCGGCATCGGGCTCGGTCAGGCCGAAGCAGCCAACCCACTCGCCGCTGGCGAGCTTGGGCAGGTACTTCTTGCGCTGGCTGTCGTCGCCATAGGCGTAGATCGGGTACATCACCAGCGAAGACTGCACCGAGTTCATCGAGCGATATCCGGAATCGACCCGCTCGATCTCGCGCGCGACGAGGCCGTAAGCCACGTAGCTCGCATTGGCGCAGCCATATTCCTCAGGCAGCGTGATGCCGATGAGACCGAGCTCGCCCATCTCGTTGAATATCTCGCGGTCGGTCGTCTCTTCCAGATAGGCTTTGGTGACCCGCGGCAGCAGCTTGTCCTGGGCGTAGGCACGCGCCGTGTCCCGCACCATGCGCTCGTCTTCGGTCAACTGCTCGTCGAGCAGGAACGGATCGTCCCACTGGAAGGAGGCCGCAGCCGGCTTGTCCTTGGTCTGAGGGCGCACGCTCATGAAACGTCCTTTCGGTCTGGTTCCGTCAAGAAATTGCCGCACAAATTAAAACGCCGCGGCAACAAGTGCAATTACATCCTCGTCTCGTCATTCCGGGCGCGCAAAGCGCGAGCCGGAATGACGCCGCCTGTCAGCTTTCGAGCTGCTCGTTGGCGACGATCTCGATCCCGAAGCCCGAGAGGCCCTTGTAGTCGTGCACCGACGAGGTGAGATGGCGGATGGAGGTGACGCCGAGATCGCGCAGGATCTGCGCGCCGACGCCAACCTCGCGCCACTGGCGGTTGCGGTCGGCCTCGGTCTGCGTCTCGTCCGGCAGCGGCGACACGGGAACGCCGGCCGCGCCGTCGCGCAGATAGACCAGCACACCGCGACCGGATTTCTTGAAGTGCTCGAGCACGACCGCCATGCGCTTGTGGCCGGTAAACGTGTCCTTGACGATATTCGGCTTGTGAAAGCGCGTCAGCACGTTCTTGCCGTCGCCGACGCCGTTATAGACGAAGGCAACATGGGCGATGGAATCGAACGGCGAACGATAGGCGTAGCCCTGGAGCGGCCCGATCGGGCTTTCGGTCGTGAACGTCGCGACCCGCTCGATCAGCTTTTCGCGCGCCTGCCGGTAAGCGATCATGTCGGCGATTGTGACGTGCTTCAGCTTGTGCCTGGCGGCGAACTGCGCGACCTGCTCGCCCTTCATCACGCTGCCGTCGTCGTTCATCAACTCGCTGATGACGCCGACCGGCGGAAGCCCTGAGAGCTTGCAGAGATCGACCGCCGCCTCGGTATGGCCGGAGCGCAGCAGGACGCCACCATCCTTGGCGATCAGCGGGAAAATGTGGCCGGGACGGGCGAAGTCGTTGGCGCCCGCATTGGGGTTGGACAGCGCGCGGCAGCAGGAGGCGCGCTCCTCCGCCGAAATGCCGGTGCCGCCGTCAGGCTTGTAGTCGATCGAGACCGTGAATGCGGTGGTGTGGGCGGAATCGTTGTGGGCGACCATCGGATCGAGCCGCAACCGGCGCGCGTCCTCGGTGGTGATTGGCGCGCACACGATGCCGGAGGTATGGCGGATGATGAAGGCCATCTTTTCCGCCGTGCAGAATGAGGCGGCAACGATCAGATCGCCCTCACCCTCGCGATCATCGTCGTCGGTCACCACGACGAGTTCGCCTCGGGCAAAGGCCTGCAGGACTTCCTGGACGGTATCGGGCATTTCCCAATCTCTATCGGTTATGGGCCGGAGGCTTGACGGACGCCTTAGCCGGACTTGGGCCGAAGCGCTAGTGTCCTGGCTGCAACCGCATATGCCCGCGGGCCGCTGTCGGACGGGCCTTCAGGCTTGCATCGAAGAGGCCGCGACGCGATCCGGCCGGCGCCGAATGGACCTGTGCGGAGGCCGGCGATAAGGTAGGGCAGGATCAGCGGTTGCCCGGGGAGAATGGGCGAGCAGGCCCGGCATCCGGGCAGACAGGATACAGAGAGTGTCGCGAATGAGCTCGTGCATGCCAGGTTGGTCCGTTTTGCCGCCCCCTAGAGACCGGGTGCCGCGCGGCAAACGAGCAATTCGTCAGATGCAGGCGGCTCTCGCCACCGCAATGCTGCTATGCCCGCTCGCCTTCGCCGGGCAAGCCTCCGCCCAGCCCAAAGTGAACCTCGAACAGACTTTCGCCGATTCGCTTCAAGCCATGCCGAATGAGCAACTCGCTGTGACCGGCGGCTTCTACGTGCCGGCCTATTCCAGCGTCGCGATGAGCCAGGGCAGGCTGCGGGTCGATTTTTCGGTGACGCTGAGCGTCCACAATGCGTCCGAGACGCAAGCACTGGTGGTCAGGCGCATCGCCTATTTCGACACCGCCGGCAAGCAGGTCGAGAGCTATCTGAAGGCGCCGGTCGCCGTGAAGCCGCTCGCCACCATCTCGATCTTCATTCCGACCGATGACGTGCGCGGCGGGACCGGGGCCAATTTCATCGTCGACTGGGCCGCCACCGGCGAGATCGCCGAGCCGGCGGTCGAGGCCTTGATGGTCGGCGGCGTCGCCAATGCGCATTACGCTTTCATCAGCCAGGGACGCCCGACCCGGACCGTCGGCAAAAAGTAAAGCAGCTCGAGCGAGCGCTGTCGCGGCCCCCATCGAAAGCACAAAAACAACCCCATGCACAGTAGCCGGATCTACAAAATCAACGGCCTATCGGCCGCGCACGGCGCAAATGCTGATTTTACGAATTCCGTTTGACGCGTCGGGCAAAACACTGGCATGATGACATCATCGAAATCGCAGCGCCCGGCCGGAACCAGGCCGGGCGCTCAATAAAAACAACGAGGAACGCTCCCATGACGTCCAGCTTCGATTTCGGGCCCCTGTTTCCCGCAGGGCTGCCGGCCCCCTCTGCTCGCTGGACGGGCCTCGCCAAATACAGCTTCGTCGGCGGCAACAACGATTCCGAGCAGGTGCCGCTCGATGAGCTGATCGAGGCCGCCAGTCTGGCCCTGCAACGCGAGGGCCGTTCGCTCGCCACCTACGGACTGGCGCATGGGCCCCAGGGCTACGTGCCGCTACGCGAATTCCTGGTGACGAAACTGAAGCGCGATGCCGGCATCAGCTGCACGGTCGACGACCTCATGATCGTCTCCGGCTCGCTGCAGGCGCTCGACCTCGTCAACAACACGCTGTTGGCGCGCGGCGACACCGTGATCGTCGAGCAGGAGACCTATCAAGGGTCGCTCGACCGGCTCGCACGGCTGGGCGTCAACGCCGTCGGCGTTCCCCTCGACGAGCACGGCATGCGCATGGACGTGCTGGCCGCGGCGCTGGCGGAGCTGAAGAACCGCGGCATCCGGCCGAAATACATCTACACCATTCCGACCGTGCAGAATCCGACCGGCACCATCATGCCGGAGACGCGCCGCGCCGAGTTGCTGCGACTGTCCGCCGAGTACGGCGTCCCCGTCTTCGAGGACGATTGCTACAGCGATCTGGTGTGGTCGGGACAACGGCCACCGGCGATTTACGCGATGAGCCAGCACGGCGGCGTGATCCATATCGGCTCGTTCTCGAAGTCGATCGCGCCGGCGCTGCGCGTCGGCTTCATCGTGGCACCCTGGGATGCGATGTCCCGAATGCTGGCGTTGAAGACGGATGCAGGCTCCGGGGCGCTGGAGCAGATGGTGCTCGGCACCTATTGCGTTCAGCATTTCGCGAGCCATGTGCCGACGCTGACGAAAGCGCTACGCGGCAAGCTCGAGACGCTGATGGAAGCCCTCAACGAACAGTTCGGGACCGCGGCCGAATTCGAGGAGCCGAAGGGCGGCATCTTCCTCTGGCTGAAGCTGCCCGACCAGGTCGATACGCTCAAACTCCACAAGGCTGCGCTCGCCGCAGGCGTCGCGATCAATCCCGGACCGGAGTGGTCGACCAACAAGGCTTACGCCGGCTCGCGCCTCCGGATGTGCTTTGGGAGCCCCTCGCATCAGCAGATCCGCGAGGGCGTCGCGGTGCTCGCCGAGGTCTGCCGCAAGGAGTTCGGCGTGCCGGCGCGCAGCGCCAATGTCGAGAAGCGCGCCTAGAGGTCGCGACCGCGTCGGGATATACACTTTGGAATTCTTCGAGGCGGGGCTTTTCCGGACATGACGTGTTGTTTGAGCCGCTGGACCACGGCGGCGGTGCTTTGGATCGCGTTCGCGCCGCTCGCGCATGCCGAGACGCTCGCGGCGACGGTCGAGCAATGGGGCCTCCTCGGCTCGTGGGCGGTCGACTGTGCCGTCAGGCCGGACCGCGACAAGGGCGCGCTGCTGACTTACGAAATCCGCAAGGACGGCCGGGTGATGTACCGGCGCAATTTCGGCGACGCCAAGGACGAAAACGAGGTGGTGGCCGCCACGGTCGACGCCGAAGGCCTGCTCAATGTGATGGTCTATTTCCCCTCGCTTCGGCAGACGCGCGAATTCGGACTGATGCTTTCGAACGACGGCACCCTGCGCGCGATCTACAATCGCAGCGAACGCGGCGAGTACACGATCAAGGACGGCACATACGTCAAGACCGGCGCGCCCACGCCTCCGCAGCAGCGCTGCGATTGACGATTGTTTTGATCCTGAACATCCATTCAGAATTCTCTTCCCGTTCCTCCGGAACGTTCATGCGTATGCGCCGTTTAAATTTGCATTCGATTGGAGGAGGACATCATGAAGAAGCTTGGTTATGTCGTTGCCGCCCTGGGTGCGCTCGCGGTTGCGGCGCCGACGCTGGCAAGTGCTGAGACTGTGATCGTCAAGCACGGCCATCACGGCCCGTACGGCGCCCGCGCCGAATTCCGCGAGCATCGTGACTACGGCTGGCATCGCGGCTGGCACCATCGCGACAATGTCGTGGTGATCAAGCGTCATCATCGCCACTGGGACTAATGCGCAACGCAAACTGGAAATGGCCCCGCAAGGGGCCATTTTCTGTGCGCGCAAATCGGTACGCATCAATCTGCCAGGCCTGCTCTGCTCCAACGGCGGCCGAACAGCCGGCATCGATCTGCGTCGGCTATGGGCCAAGCTGACCTCGTGATTTGTTTATGGGCCCGGCACCATCATGGTCGGCTCTTCCAGCAGGGAAAAGTCGTAGCCCTCGCAGCTAACATTCGGATTGGTGGGCGCAAAGATGCCGAGCGGGTTCTCCTTGAACAACCAGGCATGCAGATCATAATGTACAAACTCCTTTGGAATGAGCGGCCAGTGTCCTTCCATCGGGCCCATGAAGGGCTGGTCGAAGAGAGAGGGGCGCTGCTTGGTATCGGCCGTTAGAGGCACCAGCCACTCGACAGCCACGAGCTTCAATTCCTTGCCCACGGGTTCGTAGATCAATACGTTGGGCTTCATCGGATCAGGAGCGCCCTGCACTGTGACATTGGCAAAGTGCACTCCCATAGCGCCTTTGGCATACTCCATGCGGTGCGGTACTTTCTCCCCGGAATAGTGCACGCAGCCCACCGTCGACAGGTAGCGGTCGCGCACGGCTGCCTTGTAGTCCTGATATTTCTCCAGCGATTTTCGCAAGGTGTCGAGTTGAGCCTTGTAAGGCTCTTCTGCTGCAATTGGTCTGAGGGTTGCACCGATAAAGGCAACACCTAGCACGGCGACAAAGGTACCACGGACGGATTTGCGCATGTTCCCTCCTTACTTTTCATCAATACGATGTCGTAATGAGTCGGCCTAACGAGACCGCGCTCCTGCGCCAGCAATGGCATCAGCCAAAGCCCCTCGCGGCGATCAGCGAAATCCAACGCCAGACCAGCACGGCACACTCTCCTTGCTGTCCCCGAACCAATATTAGCGTCCATGAATGTGAGTATGGTTCGGCTGCTGCGAGGTTCACGTATCAACTCAAGGCGCAGCAGGAATTTCGACCCGACCGATGTCGGGTTTGGGTCAATCGCGACGGTTTGGCCCGGTTTAAGTTAGGTCCTGTCTACCCCTGACAGCCGACATATTCTCGGCCGTGGGACGCGGCAGCGATGGGCCAGTAGGCGACGTCGCGCCCTTCGATCACGTTGGTTGCTATTGCTGGACCGGCTCATTCGATGATGGTGTCGGCGAATTGCTGAACTTGCAAAGGCACATCAAGCCCAAGCGCTTTCGCGGTCTTGAGATTGACCACAATCTCGAATTTCGTCGGATACTGCACAGGTAGTTCGGCGGGCTTTGCGCCCCTTAGGATCTTATCGACATAGACGGCGCCTTGCCGAAATTGCTCGCGCTCGTCGAACCCGTAAGAAATCAGCCCACCCTCCCTGGCAAAAAAAGCAAACGGATAAATCGAGGGCAACCGATACTTCGCGGCCAACGCTACAATGAGAGCGCTATTCGCGAAGCTAACGATATTGGGCGCGACGATCAAACCGCTGCGAGCGTCGCCTACAAATGTCGTGAAAGCGCTTTCAATTTCGGCGCGGTCATGCACCCTGAGATCAACCAGCCTCAAATTAAGCAACGGCGCTGCCTCTTGAGCCGACTTGAGATACCCGAGGTTTGGCGGCTCCGGGTGCAGAAGCAGTCCGACGCGCTCGGCCTGCGGCGCCACCTCGTGCAGTTTCTCCAGCCATTTGCTTCCCATGGAAGGCGGGAAATTGGCAAAGCCGGTGATGTTGCCGCCCGGTCTCGCCAGATCCTTGACAAAGCCGCTACCGACAGGATCGGAGACTGATACGAACACAAGCGGGATCGTGCGGACCTGCGTCTGAAGTATGGTAGTGACCAGGTTGGAATTGGACACAATCAAGTCGAGCCTCTGCCGGAGCAACTCGGCAGCCATTTCCCGAGCGCGCGCCGGATCACCCCTTGCATATCGAACGTCAATGGTGACATTGCTGCCCTCGATCCAACCAAGTTTCGGTAGATGTTCTCGGAAGGCCCCGATCTGTATCTGCCCGTTGGGGTCCTCCTCCGCGTAGGCCATCACGACACCGATCCGCCGCATGCGTTCGGGCGCCTCGGCGAAGGTGAGCAGCGGCCATGCCGCTGGCACGCTTCCGAGCAGGGCCAAGACGTCTCGCCGCTTCACTTGATTCATTCGGTCCCCCGGCGGCCGCGTGGAATGACGATCAGCGGGACATCGTGGGCAATCTACAGCTTATTGGGACCGATGGGTAGATGGCCAATTTCGGACTCCGCCCAGGCAAACTCACCCGGCTCCTAAGGCGCGGGTATTAGGCCGTAACGTTTCATGATCTCGCCCATCCGAGCAGGATCAGGAGGCACAGAACCGCTGACTGCTACGGCCATTTCCCGGAAGAATTCGGGCCCGAGAACTCCTGGCGTGAGAACGCAAAGCATTTTAGCAATGGCCTGCGTTTCGTTGACGAAACCGTGGACAACACCTCGCGGTATGAAGAGATCATCTCCTGGCCCGACCTCGATGCGCTTACCGGCGACCATCCAAGTGACGATGCCCTCAAGACCGTAGACCGTTTCTTCCCAGTCACGATGATAGTGCGGGACCGGCATGCGGGAATTTGGCGGGATCATCACCTCAAACAAATCAAGAGCACCGCTGGTATCATCCTTGGTTCGCAAAAATCGAAGTTGCATTGCGCCAACGTTGATGAGTTCGGCCATAGACGTGCCCTCGGTTGTTCGAAAACGGCTGCAACTCGTCCGCACTGAACTAGCGAAAGCTTATGGCCGAGCCACCGGAATGTCTACCAAGGCGATGATGTCCGAGAAGGGTCAGGTATGAGTCCGGCCATGCCACCGCTTCATCCGCGTGTTGATTCTGCCACGTGCGCTCCTGGGTGTGGGAGAAGGTGGCGCGAAGCGCCGGATGAGGGGTTCTTTCCATTCGAAACGCTGTCCGGATGGATAGAGACCCCTCACCCACCCGGCTTTGCTTCGCAAAGCCACCCTCTCCCACACGGGGAGAGGGTAGAGAGCCCTAATCCCAGGCCGGCGCGAAGCCCGGATTGACGCAGCGCCTGTCCTTCGGGAGCGCTGCGATCTTGTTGCGGTCGGCATCATCGAGCTTGATCTTCAGCGCATCCAGATTGGCCTGCTGGCTCTCGCGGCGTGACGCCTTCGGGATCGCGGCGACGCCATCCTGGTCGAGCAGCCATTTCAGCGCGACCTGCGCGGCGCTCGCATTGTGCTTCGCGCCGATTTCGGCAAGCACCGGGTCCGAGGCAAAACGCCCTTGGGCAAGTGGGCAATAGGCGACAAGCGGGATCGACTTCGCACCGAGATAAGCCAGCACCTTCGATTGATCCAACATCGCATGATATTCGATCTGATTGCAGGCGATCGGCGCCTTGACGTCCTCGACGGCGATCTTGAGCAGCGCCGTGGTAAAATTGGCAACGCCGATGGCGCGGGTGCGCCCCTCGTCCTTCAGCTTCATCAGGGTCTCGAACACCGCGCCCCAGTTCGCCGACTTCGAGGGCCAATGCACGAGATAGAGGTCGACGTGATCGAGCCTTAGCTTGTTCAGGCTCGCATCGAAGGCGCGGCGGATCGCATCCGGCGTCAGATTCTCGTGCCAGACCTTGGTCGTGACGTGCAGCTCGTCACGCGGCACGGACGCCGTCGCGAGCGCGGCGCCGATGGCATCCTCGTTGGCGTACATTTCGGCGGTGTCGATGTGGCGATAACCGATCGACAGCGCGGTCTCCACCGCTTCGCGGCAGGTATCACCCTGCATGCGGAAGGTGCCGAGGCCGAGCTTGGGCATGCTGATGCCCTGTGTTTTCAGATGGTCCATGGAACAGGCTCCTGAGGTATTTCAGCGGCCGGATGCACGCGGCGATGCCGCGTGAGCAGACTCTTCGATGATGGAAAAGAGGTGGCGGGAACGAGCATCATAGCGCGACAGGCATGTGACGGCCAATCAAGATCGGGTTAGCGTTGGGGGCACGATGCCTCCCCACCGTCATGGCCGGGCTTGTCCCGGCCATCCACGACCTGCTGCCCTGCACGTAGAACGTGGATGCCCGGGACAAGCCCGGGCATGGCGACCTGATTCAAACTTCAAATGCGATTGCCCTGCCGCAAGCGGGACGAGGTTGAGCAAAACAATGCGTCTAGCGCTTCCAGTTGCAGATGCCGCCGGAACGGCACGGCCAGGTCTGGATGCGCGTGTCCATCGCCTGCGCGTCCAGCGGGTTGCCGTGGCGGTGCGCGAGCCTGGTGCGCGCTGCGCCGCGCGGCTGAGTGCTCTTGGTGCGAGCGACCTTCGGCTCCGACACGTGCACGCGTTCGGCCGCAACCTTCTTCGGCACGTCGACGGGCTGGGCATGGGCCTGTGCTTCGTTGCCGCCCTTCGCCTCGAGCGCAACAGGCGCGAATTGCGTCTCCGGCCCGAGCCGCTTCGGCGACAGGACGGCCTTGGAGAGATCGAGACCAAAATATTCGTCGGGCTTGTAGTCGTCAGCGCGCGCGATACCGCCCACCGCAAGCACGAGCGCAATGGCGACCGCAACGGGAACGCTTTTCAGGACCACGGAGGCCTCCCGAAATTGATCGTGAAGGAGCAATTTGCTCCTATTTAGGAGGGGCCGCGCCTAATTCCAGCGCTCAATTGCCGCCGTGGTTAAGAAGTTTGGCGGCGTCAGGCGACCTTTCGCGTCGCACCTGTCCCATCCAGGAACCCGATCAGCCTGCTACGGATGATTTGTTCCGCCTCGCCCATGATGCGATCGACCAGTTCCTTGCAGGACGGGATATCGTGGATCAGGCCTGCGACCATGCCGCAGCTCCAGGCGCCGGCATCCATCTGCCCCTCCAGCATGATCTTGGGATAGACGCCCGCGACCTAGTCGTGGATGTCATCGATCGTGAGCTTGTCACCCCTGGCATGCTCGATCTCGAGCAGGCGATCGACATTGGCGTTCTTCAATACGCGCTCGGTATTGCGCAGCGCCCGCATGATCAGGCGGGTGTCGAGCTCGGTCGCCGCCACCAGCGCGTTCTTCACGTTCTGATGGACGGGCGCTTCCCTGGCCGCGATGAAACGCGTGCCCATGTTCATGCCTGATGCACCCAGCGACAGCGCCGCGACGAGGCTGCGCCCATCGGCCATGCCGCCGGAGGCCACTGCCGCCTTCGACGATGGCGGCGATGTATTCCGGATAAGGCGAACTCGCCCTCTCCACTCGCACAGCTGCGTTCCCTCCCCCCTTGCGGGGGAGGGTTAGGGAGAGGGGTATTCCACGGGGACTCTCTCGACGTTAGTGCCGACAACGCGCGCCTGTTGTTGATGGCAGCCCGTAAAATCGTTTCATGCCTTTTCCTGGGCCACCCCTCTCCCCCGCCCTCCCCCGCAAGGCGGGAGGGAGCGCAGTGTGCCCCGGAGCTCCATTCGCGCTAACGCAATACTGTCCCTCAATGCCCCCGCGACGGTGCGCCGAGATCGATCGGGCGCAGCACGGCGGCCGTCGGGATCATCAGCACCGCGATGATGGCGAGCGTCCAGAACACGTCGATATAAGCGAGGAAGTCGACCTGCTGCTGCAAGGTTTTGCCGACCCAGGCCACCGCTTGCGAAGCAGCATCACTCGCATTCGAGCCCTGAGCCTGGAAGTACCGCGTCATCGCATCGATGGTCTGCTGGTAACCGAGATCGGACGGCGCGGCGTGCTCGATCAGCCGGCTCTGATGGAATTGCTGGCGCTGCGCCAACACCGTCTGCGCCAGCGCGACACCCATGGACCCGCCGATGTTGCGGGCGACGTTGATCAGCGCCGAGGCCTGGTTGGTCTTGTCCGGCGGCACACCGTCATAGGACGCCGTCGTCACCGGCAGGAACAGGAAGGGCAGACCCAGCGCGAGGAAGATGCGCGACAGCGCCGCGTAGCCGTAGGTGATGTCGCCATTGATTCCGGTCAGATGCCACATCGACAGCGCAACGATGGCGGCGCCGAACATGATCAGATATTTCGGCTGCACCGAGCCGACGAGGCGGCCCACCACCGGCATCAATATCAAGGTCGCGATCCCGCCCGGCGACAAGGCGAGTCCGGCCAGCATGGCCGTGTAGTTCAACTCGGTCTGGAGCAACTGCGGCAGAAGCTGGGTTGTCGAGATCAGCACCGCGCCAGTGGCGAGCATGACCAGGAAGCAGGCGGCGAACTGGCGGCGGCCGAGCAGACGGAGGTCTACGATTGGATCCTCACGCGTCAGCTCCCATGGGATCAGCGCGAGCAGCGACACGGCCGACAGCACCGCGAAAACGATGATCATGTTCGAGCCGAACCAGTCGTTGCGCTGGCCTTCGTCGAGCACGAATTCGAGCGAGCCGAGCCCGATCGCGACCAGTGCGAAGCCGACATAGTCGACGCGCAGGCCCTTGCTCAGCAGTTCCTGCCGCTCCTCTTCTGCGCCGGACGGCTCCCTGACCAGCGTGCCGACCAGGAACAGCGAGAGCAGCCCCATCGGCACGTTGATCAGGAACACCCAGTGCCAGCTGTAGGTATCGGTGATCCAGCCGCCGAGCGTCGGGCCGATCACCGGCGCGACGACCACGGCGACGCCGTAGATCGCAAAGGCCTGTCCACGCTTCTGCGGCGGAAAGGAGTCGGCGAGGATCGCCTGCTCGCTGGTGGCCATGCCCCCGCCGCCGAGCCCCTGGAGAATCCGGAACAGCACCAGCGCCTCCAGATTCCAGGCGAAGCCGCACAGCAGCGACGCCACCGAAAACGTCGCCACGCAGATCATGTAGAAGCGCTTGCGGCCGATCACGGTCGACAGCCAGCCGGAGATCGACAGCACGATGGCGTTGGCGACGAGATAGCTGGTGATGACGTAGGTGCTCTCGTCGATGCCGACCGCAAGACCACCGGCGATGTGGCGCAGCGCGACGTTGGCGATGGTGGTGTCGAGCACCTCCATGAAGGTCGCGATCGAGACCACGAAGGCAATGAGATAAGGATTGTGCCCACCCGCCGCCGAGCGTTCCGGCGACCAGCCTCCGGCGGAAGCGCCGTCCTGCGTCGCGTCCGTCATCGCACCCTGGTCCAGGGCACGACCGACATGCCGGGACCAACGGGCAGATCGGCCGGCCAGTTGTCGACCACGATCTTCACCGGCACGCGCTGCACCACCTTGACGTAATTGCCGGTGGCGTTCTCGGCCGGCAGCAGGCTGAAGGCGGTGCCAGAGCCAGGCTGCACGGAATCCACATGGCCGGTCAGCTTGCGTGCGGGATAGGCATCGATGCGGATCTCGACCGGCTGGCCGGGCCGCATGTCGGCGAGCTGGGTTTCCTTGTAGTTGGCGACGATCCAGAGCTCGTCAGGCACGAACATCATCAGGCTCTGTCCTGCCGTGACGAAGGTGCCCTTGGCGCCGGAGAGCTTGACGACGCGGCCGGACTGCGCGGCGACGACGCTGGTGTATTGCAGGTTCAGCCTGGCCTGATCGAGCTGCGCCTGCGACTGCTCGAGCTGCGCCTTGGCCCCTTCGAGCTGGGCTTGCAGCGTCTTGATGCCGACCTGCGCCGCCAGCACCGCTGTCTTGGCGCGCTCGGTGTTGGCCTGCTGGGCCTGCAGATCGGAGCGGGTCTGCTGCTGGCGCTGCACGGTGCCCGCGCCCTTCTCGACCAGATCCTGGGCGCGTGCGGATTCCTCCTGCGAGAATTGGAGCTGGGCCTGGGCCTGTTCGAGCTGGGCCTGCGCCTGCTTGATCTGCTCCTTTTGGGAATCGATTTGCGCCTCGACATTGGCAATGTTCGCCTTGGAAACCTCGACCTGCGCGGCGGCCTGATCGACGGCGATGCGGTAATCGCGCTCGTCGATCTTGGCGAGGAGATCGCCGGCGCTGACGTGCTGGTTGTCCGTGACCGGAATGTCGGTCACGTAGCCGCCGATCTTCGAGGCCACGGAAAAGCTGCGCGCGGCGACGAACGCGTCGTCGGTCGATTCATAATGGCGGACATCCAGCCAATAGAGCAGAGCGCCGACCAAGGCTGCGATCAGCACGATGGCGCCGACGGTTGCGAGCAGCCAGTGCGCGGCAAGCCGGTCGCGCAGCGACGGCGTCTTGTCCGCCTTGCCCGATTGCTCCCTGGTCGGCTGCTTTGATTCAGGCGAGTTCTTCGGAGCTTCGACCTTCTGCGGTTGCTCCGCGGACGGCCCACGCTCCCGGGTTCGAGCATCCACTGCGAGCACCTCGATCGGACTTTTTCGGCAAACGGCCTGGCCATGCGCCGCCGGGAGGCCTAACCGCAGCATGGAAGCATGGTTCCGCGCCTTGCGCGCCACGCCGCTATTCGTGATTGCATTGCGCAAAAAAGAAGCGCGTCACCGGGGGTGCCGCGCGTCACCAATCCCGCGCCCCTCTCAGTGCGTGTTCGATTCCTGCCACTTCTCGAGATCGGGCTTTACCTTGTCCGATCCCTGTTCTTTCTCCGGAGTGCCCTTCCAGGGCGTGTCGGTCTGCCTGTGCGAACCCCAGTCAGTCCGATCCCGGGGATCGTCAGTGGGCCGTTCCTTGCTCATCGATGTCCCTTTCTGCAGAAACGTTCAAGCGACGGGAACGCCGTAATAGGCGTTGATCCCGCGCAGCGCAGCATCGTCGCCCCAGTTCCAATCGCTGCTCTCGGCATATTTGGGGGCGCCTTCGAGGGACTTGGCAGTGATGCCCGTGACATAGCCGCCGAGCTCGGTGTCGTATTTCAGCGATTGCCACGGCAGGGGATAATGGTCGTTGCCGAGGCCCAGAAATCCGCCGAAGCCGAGCACGGCGTACGATACCCTGCCGCTGACCTTGTCGATCATCACACGTTCGATTGAACCGATCTTGTTGCGATCGGCGCCGTAGACCGACGTTCCCTCGACCTTGTCGCTGCCGATCAACCGGCCCATCTCGCTGCGGTCCAGCTCACCTTGATTCAACATTTCGATTCTCCAACTCGGACAATGTATGGATCAACGGGCTCGAACGGGTGATCGTTCCTGAAGGCATCTGCGACCAAACAGGAACATCGCCGGGAACGCGCCGTTCTTGATTTCAGCAAAGAAGCCCGTGATGTCCTAAGGACGAGGTGAACCATGAGCGATTTTCGTGACACCCGGCACGGCGTGAATGACCCGGTCGGCGGCCTCGACGTGAAGCGGCAGATCAACGACAACCGCACTTCGCATGAGCAGGCGCAGCACCATGCGGATGTACGCGCCGAAGCGACGGCGACCCCCGCCGAACCGTTCCTGCCGGAACGGCTGCGCCGGAAGGCCACCGATCCGATCAATCCACGTACCGGCAGGAACCCGGCCGATTAGCTGATAGGAACCTCCTCCTCAAGCCGGTGTTGGTCGGCGCAACATCGCGCGGCCCTGATGGCCGCGCCTCAATCCGGAGGGTCCGCCCGTGAAACGATCCATCATCGTCGCCGCCTGCGTGCTGCTCGCAACCCCAGCCCTCGCCCAGTCGCTCGGTGAGAAGACCGGCGTCAACTCCGCGCTGGGAGTAGCGCCCGCCACCGCTGACTTCGTCAAGGAAGTCGCCATCAGCGACATGTTCGAGATCGAATCGAGCAAGCTCGCCGAGCAGAAGGGCAACGCGCAGGAGAAAACCTTCGCGCAACAGATGGTCACTGACCACACCAAGACCAGCAGCGAGCTCAAGGGCCTCGTCAATGATGGCAAGGTGCAAGCCACGTTGCCGACGGCGCTCGACAGCTCGCACCAGAGCAAGCTCGACAAGCTCAAGAGCGCCTCGGGCAAGGATTTCAGCTCGGACTACAATTCCTACCAGGTCAGCGCACACGAGGACGCGGTCTCGCTGTTCGATCGCTACGCCAAGGGCGGTGACAATTCCGCGCTGAAGGACTGGGCCGGCAAGACCCTGCCGACGCTCAAGCACCATCTCGACATGGCCAAGGAACTCGGCAAGGCGCCGAGCGTCGGTCAGTCGAAGTAAACCTCGCACGAGGACGCCGGCTGCACCGGCGTCCTCCCTGCCTTTGGACAAGACTCAATATCCCGCCGGCAGGTCGTCTGGGCCGCGAGCATCACGCTCGCTGGCGAAAAGGAAGTACTGACATGGCCGCACACGACCTGATCGATCCCCTCACCCGCTATCCGAAGCCGCCGTTCAAGAAGCAGTCGCAGCCGTGGCCCGGTCTCGCCGGCAAGATGGAGCCGCCGCCCGACCACGGCGAGACCAGCTACAAGGGCTCTGGCCGCCTTTCCGGCCGCAAGGCGCTGATCACCGGCGGCGATTCCGGCATGGGCCGCGCTGCTGCGATCGCGTATGCGCGCGAAGGCGCCGACGTCGCCATCAACTATCTGCCCGCGGAGGAGCCGGACGCCCAGCAGGTGATCGCGCTGATCAAGAAGGAGGGACGCACCGGGCTTGCGATTCCCGGCGACCTCAAGGACGAAGCTTTCTGCAAGACGTTGGTCGAGCGCGCCGTGCAGGGCCTCGGCGGGCTCGATATCATCGTCAACAACGCGGCACGGCAGCAGACGCGCGCTTCCGTCCTCGAGGTCTCGTCGGAAGATTTCGACGCGACCATGAAAACCAACATCTATGCGCCATTCTGGATCATCAAGGCGGCGCTGCCGCATCTCAAGCCCGGATCATGCATCGTCGGCACGACATCCGAGCAGGCTTATGACCCCTCACCTGATCTCTACGACTATGCGCAGACCAAGGCCGCGACCATGAATTACGTGAAGTCGCTGGCCAAGCAGCTCGCGTCCAAGGGCATTCGCGTCAATGGCGTAGCCCCAGGACCGATCTGGACGCCGCTGCAGGTGTCAGGCGGCGCCACGATGGAGAAGCTCGAAAAGTTCGGCGGCATGACGCCGCTCGGCCGCCCCGGCCAGCCTGCCGAACTCGCTTCGATTTACGTGCAGCTCGCGGCCGCCGATGCGAGCTACGCGACGGGACAGGTGTATGGCGCAGCCGGTGGATCCGGGCAGCCATAAGGGAACCGGTGGGCCGGAGTATCCGTTGTCACACGAGCGTAACGCAACTGTCATGATGATAGCTCGTTCACATTGGATCAATGGCACTCTTCACGGTAACACCGACACGCGCGGATAATGCGATCGCCACGCAGATCGCGAACCACACAAACGCGAGACTGGAGCATGCAGCCGAGGCGCTGACCTGGGGAGCCGATGAGCATGTTCTGATAGGGCTTGCCCTGGCTGGATGGGTCTATGCCCAGCTGCGCGAGCCCAGGCAGCGTCCGACCGCAAATCACATCTTGCTGGTGTCGCTGGTGACGGCCGCGCTGCCGCATGTGCTGAAGTCGGTGTTCGATCAGACGCGGCCGGATCGGCTGACGGCTCTGGGCCATTGCCGAGGCGTTCCCTTATCGGGGCGATCGCGAGATGCATTTCCGTCCGGCCACGCCGTCCACATGGGCGCCCTCGCCTCCGCTGCTGGCCTGCTTCCGACAGGGCTGCGGCGGATGGTTCGCGCTCTCGCCGTGGGGCTCTCGCTGACGCGCGTGGTCCTGCTTGCGCATTGGGCGAGCGATGTGCTGGCCGGCTTTAGCTTGGGCATCGCCATCGAGAGAATTCTACGCCCGCTTACGCTCGGCCGATCACGCATGGCGTCGCGGGCTCGGCGATGAGCGAGTATCTCCTGCGCTTCATCGCCGGCGGCATGATCGTGTCGGCCTTCGCAATCCTCGGCGACATGTTGCGGCCCAAGAGCTTTGCCGGCCTCCTCGCCGCGGCGCCGTCAGTTGCGCTGGCCACGCTGAGCATTGCCGTCGTCCAACACGGCCCGCGACATGCTGCGGCGGAAAGCTGGACCATGATCTATGGGGCAATAGCCCTCGCCTGCTACAGCCTTGCGGTCTGCCAACTCCTGATGAGGTGTCGTTTCGCGGCTCTGCCTGCCACCATCATCGCCTCCATCGTGTGGCTTGCGGTCGCCTTCGGCCTGCTCGCGGGCCTCGGGGGCAACGCCTGATGCTGGTCAAACTATCATCGTCGGCCCTGAAGCAAACGCGTTGGTACGAGTACGGCATCCGCTTCCTGCTCGGCGGATTGGCGACGGTTTTCGCAGGCGCCGTGACCGCACGCTATGGCCTCGCCGTCGGCGGGCTCTTTCTCGCGCTCCCTGCCATCTTCTGCGCCAGTGCGACGCTGATCGAAAGCCACGAGCGCCAGGCCAAGGAGAAGGCGGGTCTCTCGGGACGAAGGCGCGGGCAGCAGGCCGCAGCTCTCGACGCTGCGGGTGCCGGCTTGGGGAGCATTGGTCTTGTGGCGTTCGCCGCGACCTTCTACGCTCTGGTTGCGGCCAGCGTGATCGGGGCATTCGTGGCCGCCATCCTGGCCTGGGCGGTCGTCTCGGTCTCCGCATGGTTATTGAGGCGAAAGCTCCGCATCACTTCTCCCACGGTGCAGGCGGAACGCTCAGAGCGCACTCAGTGAGACGTGGCAGCCTCGTCCCGCGGCATCAAAAAATCGTACATCGCCGCAGCAATCTGAAGCTGCTCGATACGTGCGGCAACGGCATCGCGCTCACTGCCCTCCGACAGGCCCGACAGCTCCTTCTCGAGCCGCAGCCTCTGTGCGTCGAGTTGCTGTTCGAACGTGTGCGGCTCAGATCGCTTTCGCATCGTCCTTCCTCGGTGGCTGCAGGCCAGGGCTGTTGGCCCAGCGCTCGACCTGATCGATGACCTTCTGGTGACTGGGACGCACCGGCTTTGATGCTTCGGACTCATCGGAAAGCTTGCGGGGCAACCTGACTTCGTCTGTCATGGCCTATCTCCCTTTCCTGGAGAATGCGCCAATGCCCCCATGGTTCCAACAATAAGCTATTGATCTTGCTTGAGATTATTACTCATTTGACGAATCTTGGGACTGTTGCGGAACTCGCATCAAAGTCATTCGTTGAGCAAGCTACTCAATCTGCTCAATTTATGTGATTGACCATGAACGACCTTCGCGCCGAGCGGCTTCAGGTCATGCTCTCGCCGGAAGAACTGTCCGCCATTGACGACTTCCGATTCAGGCACCGCATGCCGACGCGAGCGGCAGCGGTCCGCGAACTGCTCAGATCCGGTCTTGCCGCCGTGGGTGTCGATGCAGGGGCCGGCCTGAAGTCGAGCAGCTTCGGCGTATTCGGCCGAGGCCCTGACGGACACACTGAGGCCGGCACGGAAGACTGATCCAGACACGCTGTCACCATGCAAAACGGCCCTGGCACGGGGGGTGCCAGAGCCGCTCTTGGAGACTGCTTCCGGGGCACCGGGGGCATGTCACCGGAAGCAATCTGTCGACTCCTCGTCAGAGGAATGGTTCCTCGCCTAATCAGCCGCTCGGCGCCGCTCCGGAATCGTCCGACGTCATGCCGGAGCCCGGTGTCTTGCTGTCGTCGTTGAGCTTGGGATCGCGCGTCGCCTCACGCGACGGCGATCCCTTTTGGTCCGTCTTGTGCACGGCCTGCGCGCGCCGCTTGTCGCGCGGCTGCTCCTCCGCGCGCTTGTCCTTGACGATGCCCTGGTCGGAATGTGCCATGATGTCCTCTCGCTTCTTCCGATAGTTCGAAGCGCCTACGCTTCGACGCGTCGAATGTTCCGAGGGAAGCGCGAGAGATGCGGGGCGCTAACTATGGGCCGAATGCACCGCAACGGATGCATTTTCGTGATGCACCTGGCGAACTGTCGTCACCGCCGCAAACGCGACCGAGACACCAAAGGCCAGGATGAGTGAAAGAAGTGCCAGACGCGGAGCCATCGCAAAACCTCCTTCTGGAATGAAAAATCAGGCGATCGACTGTTCCCTGATGATTGTAGATCGGTGCCGCTCATTCCGTGAGCGGCCTCACACGCAGATTCGCGAAAAAAAGAGAGTGGTCAGGCACTCTGGCTTCGGATGCCGACCTTGACGGGCGGAACTTCGCCATCGAGCCAATCCTGCTCCTTTGCCAAAGCCGTCCAGGCGTCCGCCATGCGCAAATAGCGCCGATAGGCGGGCTTCCCTTCCGAGCGCTCGGCCAGTTGCAGGCAATTCTCGGCATTATCCCTGAAGATGTCAGACTGTTTCATCGACAAGACGTGGGTACTGAACCCCGGCCCCGCAACCGCCGTTACGGGATCGTAACGTCCGCCGGAACTTGGCGCAGCATCGGTCATTGGTCTGCATGCGGATATTTGTGGCTGTTGTCCTGGCCTTCATCAGCACCGCGGCGCTTGCCGACAGCACCGGCGAGCAAGTCCGCGGCGATCGCGCGCCGGATGCGAGTGATGTCATCAGCGGCCTCTACGCATTCAGTCGCTTCCAGCAAGGCCTGCTGGAGAGCACCGATCTGAAAGGCAATGCCGAGGTCAAGAATCTCGCCGCGCTCCGCGCCGATGAAGCGGCCAAGCGTGACAAGGCATTGAAGGAGATTCAGGACGCCATCGGGACCGAACCGCGCGTCAGCAAGACAAAAGCAGCCGGCGTCGGCATCGCCAAGCCGGATGACACGGAGGGACCGGCTTATGTCCGAAGTTTCTATGCGGCGCAGATCCCCGAATATGAATCCGTCATCAACCTGCTCGAACGCTATTTGAAGGTCGCCGACAATTCAGCCCTTGCAGCGTTCGCGCGCGACCAGCTCCCGACGCTCCGCTCCCAGCTGAAGGATGCCGAGCGCACGATGGCCGACAAATAGCGGCCTTACTTGTTGTCCTCCGGATGAGGCTGCGGATTCATCGGCCTCACGTTGCGATTGCTGTCAGGCATTCTGTCCCGGCCGGCGTCGCCATTTGCATCCTTACCGCCGGAGGTCGGCGTGCCGCTACCGCTGGGGTTCGACCGGGCGGTACCCGTCGTTGGCGAGTCCGCTGACGGGGTGGCGGAGCTGGCGGCCGGATCGCCGGTCACGGCCCCGCGCCCGCTTGGCGCCCCGGTCTGGGCGAGCGCCGACCCGGCGGCGAACAGTACGGCGATGAGAACGGCCAGTCCGGCTTTCATTTGAGCTCTCCCTGTGTTTGCGAGCTAACCGCGCGGCCCGTGCGGGCGTTCCTGGCCACTGTCCCGGGAGTTTCGGAATTGGAACAAGATTAGCCTCGGTTAAGGGATGGGAATTTTTACGCAATCCATTGGAACTCTCGGGAACCTTCGCGGTTACTTTAGCCGGGCTGAGCACGGCGAGTTCCAATTCCTGGCGTCACAACCGTGGCGCTTGATTTCGAATTTGGCTGACGCTCTATTTTGAACAGTCGCGTCACGCCATGGATTCGGCCGATGCCTGCGGGGGAAATTAGTATGAGCGACCTCGATCCCGGAACAACATCACGCTCCGGTCGTCGCGTCCCAAAAGCCAAGCCCAACGGCACCTCGGAGCCGGATTCCCGAGCCGAACTGCTGCTCGCGCTTCAGGCGATGCGCAGCGGCGATTTTTCGGTGCGCATGAGCGGCGATTATCTCGGCATCGACGGCAAGATTGCCGACACTTTCAACGAAATCATCGCGGCCAACCAGCGCATGGCGCAGCAGCTGGAGCTGGTCGGCCAGGTGGTCGGACGCGAAGGCAAGACCCGGCAGCGCGTGAAGTTCGGGCTCGCCAGCGGCTCCTGGGCCGACATGGAAGGCTCCGTCAACACGCTGATCGACGATCTGTTGTGGCCGACCCGCGAGGTGACGCGCGCGGTCGCGGCCGTGGCACAGGGCGACCTGATCCAGACCGTCAAGCTCGACGTCGAGGGCCGCCCGCTGCGCGGTGAATTCCTGCAATCGGCAACCATCGTCAACACGATGATCAAGCAGCTCGGCGTGTTCACCTCCGAGGTGACGCGCGTGGCGCGCGAGGTCGGCACCGAGGGCAAGCTCGGCGGGCAGGCCCAGGTGCCTGAGGTGACCGGCGTCTGGAAGGACTTGACCGAGAGCGTCAACTCCATGGCGAACAACCTGACCAACCAGGTTCGCAACATCGCCGAGGTGACGATCGCGGTCGCCAACGGCGACCTCTCCAAGAAGATCACGGTCGACGTCCGCGGCGAGATCCTTCAGCTCAAGGAAGCCATCAACACGATGGTGGACCAGCTGCGCTCCTTTGCATCCGAAGTGACGCGCGTGGCGCGCGAAGTCGGCACCGACGGCAAGCTCGGCGGTCAAGCCATCGTGCCAGGTGTCGCCGGCACATGGAAGGACCTCACCGATTCCGTCAACGCGATGTGCGGTAACTTGACCGCACAGGTCCGCAACATCGCCAACGTGACCACCGCCGTGGCGCGCGGCGACTTGTCCCGCAAGATCACGGTCGACGTGCGCGGCGAAATCCTCGAGCTGAAGGACACCATCAACACCATGGTGGACCAGCTCAACTCCTTCGCCTCCGAGGTGACGCGCGTGGCGCGCGAGGTCGGCACCGAAGGCAAGCTCGGCGGCCAGGCGCAGGTGCCGGGCGTCGCCGGTACCTGGAAGGACCTCACCGACAACGTCAACTTCATGGCGTCGAACCTGACGGCGCAGGTCCGCAACATCGCCGACGTCGCCACGGCGATCGCGGGCGGCGACTTGTCGAAGAAGATCACCGTGAACGTGTCGGGCGAGATCCTTCAGCTGAAGGAGACGCTCAACACCTGCGTGGACCAGCTCAACGCGTTTGCCGGCGAAGTCACGCGTGTCGCCCGCGAGGTCGGCACCGAGGGACGATTGGGTGGCCAGGCCAACGTGCTCGGCGTTGCCGGCACCTGGAAGGATCTCACGGAGAGCGTGAACTCGATGGCGTCGAACCTGACCGCTCAGGTTCGCAACATCGCCGAGGTGACGACGGCCGTCGCCGGCGGCGATTTGTCCAAGAAGATCACCGTGGACGTGCGCGGCGAAATTCTGGAGCTGAAAGACACCATCAACACGATGGTGGACCAGCTCAACGCCTTCGCCGGCGAAGTCACGCGCGTCGCGCGGGAGGTCGGCACCGAAGGCAAGCTCGGTGGTCAGGCCCAGGTGCGCGGCGTCGCCGGCACCTGGAAGGACCTGACCGACTCCGTCAACTCGATGGCCTCGAACCTGACCGGTCAGGTCCGCAACATCGCCGAGGTCGCCACTGCCGTCGCCAAGGGCGATCTGTCCAAGAAGATCACGGTGAACGTATCGGGCGAAATCCTTCAGCTGAAGGAAACGCTCAACACGATGGTGGACCAGCTCAACGCCTTCGCCGGCGAAGTCACCCGCGTCGCGCGCGAGGTCGGCACCGAAGGCAAGCTCGGCGGTCAGGCCCAGGTGACGGGCGTCGCCGGCACCTGGAAGGATCTCACCGACAACGTGAACTCGATGGCGGGCAACCTCACGGCCCAGGTCCGCAACATCGCCGAGGTCGCGACCGCGATCGCCGGCGGCGACCTCTCGCGCAAGATCACGGTGGACGTGCGCGGCGAGATCCTTCAGCTGAAGGACACCCTCAACACGATGGTCGACCAGCTCAACCGCTTCGCCGGCGAGGTGACGCGCGTCGCGCGCGAGGTCGGCACCGAAGGCCGTTTGGGGGGCCAAGCCAACGTGCCCGGCGTCGCCGGCACCTGGAAGGATCTGACGGATTCCGTGAATTCGATGGCCGGCAACCTCACCGCGCAGGTCCGCAACATCGCCGAGGTGACGACAGCCGTGGCGCGCGGCGACTTGTCGCGCAAGATCACCGTCGACGTGAAGGGCGAAATCCTCGAGCTGAAAAACACCATCAACACCATGGTGGACCAGCTCAACGGGTTTGCCGGCGAAGTCACGCGCGTCGCACGCGAGGTCGGCACCGAAGGCAAGCTCGGTGGCCAGGCCGAAGTGCCAGGCGTTGCCGGCACCTGGAAGGACCTCACCGACAACGTCAACTTCATGGCCTCCAACCTGACGGCCCAGGTCCGCAACATCGCCGAGGTCGCGACGGCGATCGCCGGCGGCGATTTGTCGAAGAAGATCACGGTGGACGTGCGCGGCGAAATCCTGCTGCTCAAGGACACCCTCAACACCATGGTGGAGCAGCTCCGCTCCTTCGCCGCCGAAGTGACGCGCGTCGCGCGCGAGGTCGGCACCGAAGGCCGGCTCGGCGGTCAGGCCGTGGTGCCCGGCGTCGGCGGCACCTGGAAGGACCTCACCGACAACGTCAACCTGCTCGCCGCAAACCTCACCACGCAGGTCCGCAATATCGCCGAAGTCACCACTGCCGTGGCGCGCGGCGACTTGTCGCGCAAGATCACCGTGGACGTGAAGGGCGAGATCCTCGAGCTGAAAAACACGATCAACACCATGGTCGACCAGCTCAACGCCTTTGCCGGTGAAGTCACCCGCGTGGCGCGCGAAGTCGGCACCGAAGGCGAGCTCGGGGGTCAGGCGCAGGTGCCCGGAGTGGCCGGCACCTGGAAGGATCTCACTGACACCGTCAACTTCATGGCGGCGAACCTGACCGAGCAGGTCCGCGGCATCGTCAAGGTGGTGACCGCCGTTGCCAACGGTGATTTGAAGCAAAATCTCACCGTGAAGTCGAAGGGCGAAGTCGCAGCGCTTGCCGATACCATCAACAACATGACCGAGACGCTCGCGACCTTCGCCGATCAGGTGAGCTCGGTGGCGCGCGAGGTCGGCGTCGAAGGTCGATTGGGCGGTCAGGCCGACGTGCCCGGCGCGGCCGGCACCTGGAAAGACCTGACCGGCAACGTCAACCTGCTGGCAGCCAACCTCACCTCGCAGGTGCGCGCGATCGCGGAAGTGGCGACCGCCGTGACCAAGGGCGACTTGACGCGGTCTATTCAGGTCGACGCCCGCGGCGAAGTTGCCGAGCTGAAAGACAACATCAACACGATGATCACGAACCTCCGTCTGACGACGGAGCTGAACACCGAGCAGGATTGGCTGAAGACCAACCTCGCGAAATTCACCAACATGCTGCAGGGCCAACGCGATCTGACCACCGTCGGCCGGCTGCTGCTGACCGAGCTGTCGCCATTGGTGAACGCGCATACCGGCGTGATCTACCAGGTCGAGAGCGAGGACAATCCGCGGCTGCTGCTGCTCGCCTCCTATGCCGGGGACGGCATTTATCCCTATCCGCGCGTGGTGCCGTTCGGCGATGGCCTGATCGGCCAGTGCGCGGTCGACCGGCGTCCCCGCGTGGTCGCCGACATTCCCGCCGACGTGGTGCCGATCAATTCGGCGCTGCTCCGCGTCGCGCCGAAGAACCTCGTGGTGCTGCCTGTGCTGTTCGAAGGCCAGGTCAAGGCGGTGATCGAGCTCGCCTCGCTCACCTCGTTCACGACCTCGCAGATGACGTTCCTGGAGCAGCTGACGGACTCCATCGGCATCGTGCTCAATTCGATCGAAGCGACGATGCAGACCGAGGGCCTGCTCAAGCAGTCGCAGCAACTCGCCGGCGAGCTGCAGACGCAGCAGCGCGAATTGCAGCAGACCAACGACCAGCTCGAGCAGAAGGCCCAGCAGCTCGCCGAGCGTAACGTCGAGGTCGAGCGCAAGAATCAGGAAATCGAGCAGGCCCGCCGCGCGCTCGAGGAAAAGGCGACCGAGCTCGCCCTGACCTCGAAGTACAAGTCGGAATTCCTGGCCAATATGAGCCACGAGCTGCGCACGCCGCTGAACTCGATCCTGATCCTCGGCCAGCAGCTCACCGACAATCCGGACGGCAACCTCTCCGCCAAGCAGGTCGAATTCGCCCGCACCATCCATGGCGCCGGCACCGATCTCCTCAACCTCATCAGCGACATTCTCGATCTCTCCAAGATCGAATCCGGCACGGTGACCGTCGACGCCGAGGAAATCCTCACGACGAACCTGCTCGAGACGGTCGGGCGGCCGTTCCGCCATGAGGCGGAGAACCGCAATCTCTCGTTCAAGATCGACGTCGATCCGAACCTCGCGCGCAGCATCGTCACCGACTCCAAGCGCTTGCAGCAGGTGTTGAAGAACCTGCTCTCCAACGCCTTCAAGTTCACCGCCGAAGGCGAGGTACGGCTGAAGGTCGCCGGCGCGCTCGGCGGCTGGAGCACGGATCATCCGGTGCTGAACGCCGCGGCGGCCGTCATCGCCTTCGAGGTCTCCGATACCGGGATCGGCATTCCGCCGGAGAAGCAAAAGCTGATCTTCGAGGCGTTCCAGCAGGCGGATGCCGGCACCAGCCGCAAATACGGCGGCACCGGTCTCGGCCTTGCCATCAGCCGCGAGCTCGCGAGCCTGCTCGGCGGCGAGATCCATCTGCGCAGCTTCCCGGGCAAAGGCTCGACCTTCACGCTGTATCTGCCGCTGAAATATTCGGGCCCGACATTGGCGTCCCGCGCGACGCCGGCGCAGCAATACAATCAGACGCCGGCGCTTCAGCCGATCGCCGCTGCGCCCGAACGCGTCATCGAGCAGCTACCCGACGACCGGCTCAATCTCGAACCCGGCGACAGCATCCTCCTGATCGTCGAGGACGATCCGCACTATGCCCGCATCCTGGTGGATCTTGCGCGCGACAAGGGGTTCAAGGTGCTCGTGGCCGCGCGCGGCGCCGAAGCGCTCGAGCTTGCCAAGCAATACCAGCCGAGCGCCGTTTCGCTGGACGTGTTCCTGCCCGACATGCTCGGCTGGACGGTGCTGAGCCAGCTCAAGCACAACCCGCTGACGCGCCACATTCCCGTGCAGATCATTACCCTGGACGAGGACCGCCAGCATGCGCTGGCCCGCGGCGCGTTCTCCTTCGTCAACAAGCCGACGACGACCGAGGGCGTTGCCGCAGCGCTGACCCAGATCAAGGAATATGCGCGTCCCAGGCGCAAGCGGCTCCTGATCGTCGAGGACAATGAAGCCGAGCAGCTGTCGATCCGGGAGCTGCTGCATCACGACGACATCGAGATCGTCACCACCGACACCGGTGCCGGCGCGCTCTCGACGCTGCGCGAGGTGCCCTGCGATTGCGTGGTGCTCGATCTCAGGCTGCCCGACATGAGCGGCTTCGAGGTGCTGGACCAGATCCGCCGCGACGATGCGCTGTCGAACGTTCCCGTGGTGGTGTTCACCGGCCGTGAGCTTTCCGCGGAGGAGGATGCCGAACTCCACACCATGGCGCGCAGCATCGTGGTCAAGGGCGTGGAATCGCCCGAGCGCCTGCTCGACGAGACTGCGTTGTTCCTGCATCGCGTCATCACGGAGCTGCCGGTCGAGAAGCAGCGCATGCTGGAGAAGCTGAACAGTTCCGACGAGGATCTGATCGGCAAGACGGCACTGCTCGTCGACGACGATGCCCGCAACATCTTCGCGCTATCGAGCGTGCTGGAGCGGCGCGGCATGAAAGTGCTGACGGCGACCACCGGCCGCGAGGCGGTGACGCTGGTCGAATCCAACCCGGAAATCGCCATCGTGCTCATGGACATCATGATGCCGCAGATGGATGGCTATCAGACCATCGGCGTGATCCGGGAGAACCCGGCCTTGCTGCGCCTGCCGATCATCGCGCTGACGGCGAAGGCGATGAAGGGCGACCGCGAGAAATGCCTCGAGGCCGGCGCCTCGGACTATCTGGCAAAGCCCGTCAATACCGATCAATTGCTGCTTGCAATCCGCATGTGGCTGCATCGCTGAGTGGGATCCGCGAATGGACCATGAAAAGGTCAATATCCTCCTCGTCGACGACCAGCCGGCCAAGCTGCTTGCTTACGAGGTGATCCTGAAGGAACTCGGCGAGAACCTCGTGATCGCCTCGTCAGGCCGCGAGGCGCTGGAGGTGCTGCTCAAGACCGAGATCGCGGTGATCCTGGTCGACGTCTGCATGCCCGAGCTCGATGGCTTCGAGCTCGCCGCGATGATCCGCGAGCATCCGCGCTTCCAGAAGACCGCGATGATCTTCATCTCGGCGATTCAAGTCAGCGACATCGACCGCTTGCGCGGCTACGAGATGGGTGCGGTCGACTACGTGCCGGTGCCCGTCATACCGGAGGTGCTGCGTGCCAAGGTCAAGGTGTTTGCCGAGCTGTACCGCAAGACGCGCGAGCTCGAACGGCTGAACCAGGACCTCGAGGATCGCGTCCGCGCCCGCACGGCCGAGCTCGAGAATTCCACCGCAAAGCTGCGCGAGAGCGAAGAGCGTCGCAGCATGGCGATCGCTGCCGGCAAGATGGGATCCTGGGATTGGGATTGGATCAACGGCGACTGGATGTGGGACGAGGGCCAGTACCGCATTTTCGGCGTGACGCCGGAGACCTTCAACGTCACCTCGGCCAACGTCCAGGCACTGCTGCATCCCGACGACGCCGACCAGTTCAGCCGGGCCATTGCCGCCTTCAACACCGGCTCTCACGCCTATGAAGGTGAGTTTCGTATCCGCCGGCCGGATGGCGAGGTGCGCTGGTGCGTCGGCACGGCGGCCGCCACCGTTGATCCCAACGGCCGCGTCGTGCGGGTGAGCGGCGTCACGGTCGACATCACCGAACGCAAGCGCGCCGAGGAGCGGCAGAACCTGCTGGCGCGTGAAGTCGATCATCGCGCCAAGAACGCACTCGCGCTCGCACAGTCGATCGTGCGCCTGACCCGCGCCGACGAGGTCAAGGCTTATGTCAACGCGGTCGAGGGCCGCATCAACGCGCTCGCGCGCGTGCACACCATCCTGTCGCTGTCCAGCTGGCGGGGCGCCGAGCTCTCGAGGCTGATCGAGGAAGAGCTTGCACCCTACTCGCTGAGCGGACAGATCAAGTTTGCGGGCCCGGAGGTGCAATTGCTGCCGGCGACGGCGCAGACACTTGCGCTGGCGCTGCACGAGCTCTTCACCAATTCGGCGAAGTATGGCGCGCTCTCGACACGGTCGGGACGGCTCACGATCGGCTGGCAGGCCGAGAACGATCTCCTCACCTTGACCTGGGAAGAAACCGGCGGTCCCCTGGTCAGAGCGCCGAAAGCGCGTGGCTTCGGAACGAGAAGCCTGCTGGCCAGCGTGGAATCCCAGCTCGGCGGACAGGCGCAATTTGATTGGCGTTCGGAGGGCCTGTTGTGCCGCCTCGATGTTCCGTTGACGCGCAAGAGCGCGGCAACATCGGAAGCGCTGGACAAGTTTGAGGCCAGCGACTCTCTGGAGCTTCAGCGCGCCTCGGGTTAACGCGACGCCGCGAGTTTCAATCGGGACATCGGCCGCGGCTCGTCGGCGACGCGTCCCTCGAGCCAGGCTTCCGTCTGCGCAAGATCGCGCAAGGCCGTCGCATAACGGAGGGCCGCGCTGCGCTCGGGACCGCGCGGCAGCTTGCGGGCCTTGCGCAGCATGTCGGCCGCCGCGTTACGGTAGGCCAACGAGCGATAGAGAAAGACCACTTTACCCATCTCAGATGTTCCCGTGTTGACGCCGATCCATCTTCGCAAGGCCGGGATGAACGCCGCATGAAAACGGGTCATGACAATTCTTTCATGCGGACGGAACCCGCGATCGCGACTCGCGTTTCCATGCCAGATCGAGCGGCAGAGCCATGCGCGCAAAAAAATCCTCAGGCCTGATCTCTTCCACCGGCATCATCAAGTTGATGACGCACGCGATGATGGGCGCGGCACTCGGTCTTGCCTTCACGCTCGCGCTCATTCTGGCCAATCCTGCGGTCGCCGAGTTGCTGAACCAGGGCGGTAGCTCGGCTGTCTTCGTCTTCGCCGCGACGTTCGTGACGACGTTTGCGATTGGCGCAGCGCTGACGGGAATTGTATTCATCCTGAGCGAAGACAAGCAATCTTGACACTTTGTTCGGAACTCCTGCGACCGCAAGCGGTTGGCTGCCTGCGTCAATTCAACCCAGGGAGTTCCTTCACATGAAGACGACCAAGCTCGCTCTTGCCGTGATGCTGGCCACCGGCCTCGCCGCCGCGCCGTTCGCCGCGCAGGCCAAGTCGCACAAGAAGCACCATTCCTCGATGTCGCAGACCACGACGGGAGCAAACATGAAGAAGAACGTTGCTCCCGACGCGTCCGGCCAGGGTGGCGCCGGCCCCGGCAGCGACCAGGGCGGCAGCATGACCAAGCCCCAGAACGGCATGAGCAAGTAAGCGCCGCAATAGAAGCCCCGCGGTGACGCGGGGCTTTCCGGCCGGAATTCCCCTTAACGCCACATCGTCGGCGGGCGGGTCAGAGCGTGCCGGGCGGCCTGTTTCAAATCCTCAAGAGAGCAATTGTGCTCGCGCGCGACTGCACGCAATCTCGCGGCGACGCGCTCGCGCAGCGTCGTATCCCACGGGGGAATGTCCGCGCAGACTTCATCGAGCACCGCCTGCAGCGCGGCGGTCATGTCGGCATGCGGCATGGACGAGCTCCAGCATGTCGCGTTACGCGACCGCTTTAGCTGCGTCGGATGTCAGTGATGTTAAGGGAGCCGCCCGCGGAGGCTGTCTTGACGAGATGATCAAGCTGGGCCCGCTTGCGCATGATCAGGATCTGGGCCGCAGCATCATCGAGGCCCTCGCGCTGCAACTGCCGGATCGCGGAGCCCAATTCGAGGATCTCGGCGCGCAGTTTCAGAATCCGGTAGGTGTCCGGGCCTTCCTCCACCACAAGCCTCCATCCACCACATGCGTCGTCTGCTTCAGCGCCGCGCAGCCACGCTTGCCGCTTTGCTCTCGCTCTTCGGCGGACCAAGGCGCGCCCGGTCACGGATGTCGGGCAACACCTCGCCGCCGCCTGCGGCTTTCCATTCGGCGATCAGCAGAGTGATTTTCCGGCGCAGATCCATCTGCGCCTGAACCCGTTCGGTGCAGTCTCGGTCGCGATTGACGAGATCGCGCACGGTCGCCTCGATATCGGCCATCTCAAGCCTGAAGGCCCTGATTTTGCGTCGAATTTCATTGATTCGGTTGTCCATGGCTTGTTAGAACAAAATAAGAACATATAGTCAAGCCACGATTTCGAGATGGAGAGCGGACATGCAAGTTCACGGTCAATATCAGGCCAAGGCTTTTCTCACGGAGCAGATGACCCGGGCGCAGGGGCTGCGGCTGAAACGGCTCAGCGAAGAGGCCTACCAGCCAGCCCAGTACGATCGCGCTCTGTCTTTTGCCGAAGCCGCGCGCCGCATCCAGGTGCTGGAGGCGGAGATCGAGCTCGCGAACTCGTTCTGAAGCGCTGCCGGCGCCCTTGGAACGTTGCGTCAGCAATACGGTTCTTTCCCTGGGCCAAGGGAGAGAGTTGATGGCACGCAAGGCAAAGAAGCGCCGCTACTCACGCAGTGCCGGCAGCGACGTCGAGCGCGAGATGCGCCGCTACAAGAAGGGGACCGCCAAGAGCGGACCGGGCGGTCGCGGCGGACGCGTGAAGAGCCGCAAGCAGGCGATCGCAATCGGTCTGTCGGAAGCGCGCGCGAAGGGCAAGAAGGTCCCGAAGAAGGCATCGAAGCGGAAGACGTCCAAGAAAAAGAAGACGTCCAAGAAGGCGACCAAGAGAAAGACGACCAGGAAGAGCTCGAAGCGCAAGTCCAGCAAGCGATGACGCTGGCGGCGTCAGATCATGCTGCCGGGCATGAAGCAGCGGATCGAAACACCGAAAACCGTCTTGACCGGCCAGACCATGGTGCGGCCGGCGCGGTTCGGCTCGGTGATCACGGCTTCGTCGGGCACCTCCACCCACTCCCCGTCGAGGCGGACTCGATAGTGCCCATTGTGGGATTCCCAGTCGGGATCGGCCACGGCAACGCCGTCGGCATCGGAGCAGCACGGACCAAGATGGCTGCGCAGGCTGTCGAACCAGGGCTTGAGCGGCGAGTCGGTGAAGCGGCCGTCATCGCGCCCCAAGGCGCTTCCAGTCCACAGCACAAGCGGCGCTACGAGCAGCGCAAGCTTCAGCGAGAGCTTCAATCGATCCATGTCGGCACCGATCAAATGCGAACCGCCGGTCGGTTCCACAAAACAGCCGGACGTGACGTTTCACTCTTGCAATTCACCTCGGCGGCTTCATTGCAGCCGAAGCACAACACACTATTCCGAAAGTCTGACTTGCGAACGCGGCTTTTTCGGGCGAACCGGTCACCATTGCTGCCGTTAACGAGAATGTTATCGATGCCCTGTGGGTATCTCGCGGGCGCGCACGAAAAAGGCGGCCCACAGGCCGCCTTTTGACTTTGCCGTCGCGAGCGCGAGACTATGCGAGCGGCACTGCGACGAAGCGGGTCGCCTCCGCGTTCTTCACCTGCAACAGCACGGTTTTCTTGCCCGATGATTTGGCCTGCGCCAACTCGGAGCGAACGTCGCCGACATTGGCGACCGCCTTGCCGCCGACATTGAGAATGACGTCGCCGGTCTGGATGCCATGCTGTGCCGCCGGTCCCTCCGGATCGACCTCGGTGACCACGACGCCCTTCTGGCCTGCGCCCTGAACCTCGCCGGCCGGCGCCAGGCTGAGGCCGAGGCGCGGCGTGCCGGGCGCCTGCTGCGTTTTGCCCTCGTCGGCTTTGGCCTGCCGTTCATTCGGCAGCTCGCCAAGCGCAAGGGTCACGGTCTTGCTGTCGCCCTTGTGGATGACGTCGAGCTTCACCGATGTGCCCGGCGCCAACCCGGCGATGGTGCGCGCGAGATCGCGGGAGTCCTTGATCGCCGTGCCGTTGACGGCGGTGATGACGTCGCCCGCCTCGATGCCCGCCTTCGCCGCCGGGCTGCCATCCTGCGGGTTGTCGACGATCGCGCCGCGCGCCGCCTTGAGGCCGAGGCTGTCGGCGATCTCCGCGGTCACCGGCTGCACCTGCACGCCGAGCCAGCCGCGGGTCACTGAACCCTTGTCCTTCAGCTGCGCGACGACAAGCTTTGCAGTCGCGGACGGAATATCGAAGCCGATGCCGACCGAGCCGCCCGACGGCGAATAGATCGCAGTGTTCACGCCGATCACATTGCCGTTCATGTCGAAGGCCGGACCGCCGGAATTGCCCTTGTTGATCGGCGCATCGATCTGGATGAAGTCGTCGTAAGGACCGTTGCCGATATCGCGGCCGTTGGCCGAGACGATGCCGGCCGTCACGGTGCCGCCGAGACCGAAGGGATTGCCGACAGCGACCACCCAGTCGCCGATCCGCGGCTTCTGATCGGAGAATTTCACGAACGGGAAGTTCGTCTTGCCCTCGACCTTGATCAACGCGAGATCGGTCTTCGGGTCGGTGCCGACCACCTTCGCGGTGTAAATCGTGCCATCGTCCGTCGTCACCTGCACCGACTCGGCGTGGTCGACGACGTGGTTATTGGTCACGGCATAGCCGTCTGCGGAGATGAAGAAGCCGGAGCCCTCGCCCGTGATCACCTGATGATGCTGGTGCGGCATGCCATTCATCCCACCCGGGAAGCGGAAGCCGAACTGCTCGAACGGAGAATCCTCGTCCTGATCCATCCGGTTCTGTTGCAGCATCGCGCTCTTGTCGTTGTCGCGGTCGATCTTCACCCGCACGGAGATGACGGCCGGCTTGACCTTGCTGACGAGGTCGGCGAAGCCGGGCGGCGTCGCTGCGCTGTCAGCCGCCTGCGCCGGCGAAATCAGGGAACTCACGCCGAACGGCGTTGACGCGGGAGAAGCAACCAGCACGGCCATGCCAAGCGCGGCCACGGTGCCGAGCAGCGCAAGCCGGCGGGGCTTCAGGATTCTACGGGTCCTGGTGGTGTCGGAATTCTCGCGATCGGTCATGTCGAAATCTCCATGTTTGGGTAAGTCGCCTTGCACCCAACATGGAGATCGTCACCTTACGACGTCCCGTCCACGCGATTAATTCTTGGCAAAGGTCGTGCGGCGGGCCGCCGCAGGGGAATTCTTTCGAGCCATGACGAAAGCACCCTCAGGCCGCAGCGGGATGTTCCCATGCCGCGCCGCCGGTGGCGTCCTCTTCGGGTTGCGCATTGCACGCGTCGAAATGCGCCTTCAATGCGATCTCGGCGAGATGTTCGAAATGTTCGGCCTGACCGAGCAGCTGCCAGTTCTGGAGCGGCCGATAGGCCGCCTGCTGGCGACAGAGGGACGCCAGCGCGCGGTAGCGACGTACGTTCTCCATGAGACCCTCCCTCGCAATTCCAGATCTTATTACCCTGATTTGCGTCACGCCGATGGCGGTTGTGCAAAACATTTTTTGCGCGCCCATCGCTTAACCTGCGTTAACTTTTGGGAAATGCGCAGAGGCGCATTGGTTCCTATCGGACGACGCGATCGGAACTCACAAGGTGTTTAGGCGTAGCGGCGGCGTTCGACGTTGAGGCCGATCAAATCGAAATAATGTTCGATCGGTCGGGGCGGGCGATGAGATAGCCCTGCATAAGCCGCGCGTCGATGGTTCCGGCGCAGCAGCGCTTCGAATCCGATGATCTCGCTGTCCATCCGCGCCTGCGGCTGCAAGTAGAGAGGCGGCGATCGCGGGGCTCGGCATCGCTTCATCTCGGCGCACACGTGTCCGAGGTGCCCGATCTCGGCGAGCGATAGCGCTTCCGCGAGCGTTCAGGCCATCAGCTTCATCGCGATCGTGGCCGCCAGAATGACGATGATCTGGAGCAGGCGCTCTGTCGTGAAAATGCGGTTGAAGGTGGTCATCGCGCGTCCCGGCCGTCGTGGAGATCCCGGCAGGTCGCTAGCACACGCAGATGCCGGGGTAACTCCGTAATAGCCACGGGTATGGGCCAACGCTTCAGGCAGCGCGCGGAGCAGCGTGATCGGCGCGGGCGGCGAAATAGGCTTCCAGCTCCGAGAGCGCGCGAGCTTCCCACTCGCCGGCCTGCTGCAGCAGCGACCAGCGCTGGCCCGGCCGAAACGCCGCGGTCTGGCGATAGAGCGATGCGATGCCGCGATAGCGGCGCACGTTCTCGAAAATGGCGGGTCCGTTCATGTCGAAAGCTCCCTCGTAATCCCGCGGGAGAAATTGCGGCCAAATCTTTTTTGAAAAGTTAGCGCCGCGATGCAGCTCTGCGCATGGTTGCCGGACTGTTGCGCAAGCGCAACGCGCCCTCTGCACCTGCAGCTTTTTACTGCGAATTCGTGGCCGCGCTCTCGCCCGACGACTTCAAGCCGCCGCTCCCGTTGATGGTCATGCTCACGCGGCAGAGATCGGCAAGGCCGATCAGGAGCACGGCCAGGAGGCAGAACAGATTGACGGAATCCGCATTCGCGCTGGAGAGCGGCGTGAACTCGAAGAATGGCGGGATGAACGCCCACCATACCAGGGGAATGGTGAGCAGCGCCGCGAACACCGCTGCCGGTGCGCCCGCGACGATACCGAGCACGAACAGGCTCGGCAGGAACGCCGCGAAATAGAGCTTTGCGCCGAGCGCGACGCAGACGCCTTGAAGCGCAGCCGATGCTGCGACGACCACAAATCCGAGCAGAAATGCCTGCCACGACCATGGCCGTACTCGCGGTACGCCAACCAGTCCCGCACGCCTCATAAGGCCTCCCGTGCCGCCGTTAACCCGGCCGCTTGCGACCAAAGTACTACAGATGCTGGGAAATCGCGAGATGGAAATTGCCTCCTCCAAACCGCCCGATCCCGTGCTTGGTAAACGGTCCCCGCACAATCGTACCGCTATTCGGTGGCCGCGTAGAGCAGGCTGGCGACCGGCACCGCAAGGCCAATGGCCGAGGCCAGCGTCCAGCCGCCTTGCGCGAACGCCCAGGTGCCGAGCGCGGATCCGGCCGCGCCGGCGGCGAAGAACGTCGCCATATAGAGCCCGTTCAGGCGGCTGCGATGCTCGTGCCCGAGCACGAAGATGGCACGGAAGCCGAGCACGACATTGCCCTGCACGCCGAAATCGATCGCGATGGCGGCCGCCGCGAGACTGGCGAGGTTGAGCATCGATCCGGCCGCGCCGATATGGGTCGTCAGGAAGCCAAGCGCGACGGACAGCATCGCGGCGATCGTGGCGCTGCGGCTATGACCACGATCGGCCAGCCGTCCCGCGATCGGCGCCGCGAACACACCGGAGACGCCGGCGAGCGCGAACAGCGCGATGCCGCTCTGGGTGAAGCCGAATTGGCTCGCGAGCTGGAGCGGCACCACCGTCCAGAACAAGGTGAAGGCGCCGAACAGGCCGGCCTGGTAAAGCGCGCGCCGCCGGAGCAGCGGCATGGTGCGCACCAGATGCGGCATCGACAGCAGCAGCGTGCCGTAATGCATCCGCGCAACCGGTTTGCGCTTCGGCAGCGTGAGGCGAAGCACAGCAATCAGTGAGACCATCAATGCTGCCGAGCAGAAGAACACCGCGTGCCAGGACAGCGCCGCGGTGACGAAGCTCGAGGCCGGTCGCGCCAGCATGATGCCCAGCATCAACCCGGTCGAAACGTTGCCGACGACGCGGCCGCGAATGGCTTCCGGCGCGAGATGCGCGGCATAGGGGATGATGATCTGCACCGCGACCGAGCCGAGCCCGATGAACAGCGCCGCGATCAGGAACGGCAACGCATGGGTCGTAAACCCGGCCGCGACGAGGGCCGCCGCGCCGAGCGCAATGACGGTGCAGATCAACGTTCGGTTCTCGACGAGATCGCCGAGCGGCACGATGAAGAGCAAGCCCGTGCCGTAGCCGATCTGCGTCATGGTCACGATGAGGCCGGCGGCGGCATGCGACAGGCCGAGCGCGGCACTGATCGGGGCGATCAGCGGCTGGGCATAGTAGATGTTGGCGGCGACCATGCCACAGGCCGCGGCGAGCACGAAGGTCAGTCGCTGCGACACCGCATCCGTCTCTGGCGTGGCGTCGATCGTGGCATTCATCGTCATTCCAGAGTCTCCGATTTCCTTATAGGAAACGTTCATTCCCTAATTTTTCAAAAGTTCAGGCGAGCAGCTTCATCGCGACGCCGACCAGGCGGTCGCCGTCGAGCGGCACGCGTGCCTTGCCGACGACGCGCAGGCCCTGCGTCATGCAGATCATCAGCCGCGCGGTGGCCTCGGCTTCGACACGGTCCGGAATCGAGCCGTCAGCCTGGCCTTCGCGAATCAGACTGGCGATGAAGTCCTCGTTGGTCTTGAGCTGCGCCGTGACGCGCGCACGCATCACCGGATCGACCGCCGACAGCTCGATCGCACTGCCGACCACGATGCAGCCGCGGCGTCCCTCGCTGCCCTGGGAGTGCTCGACATAGGACAGGAGCAGATGGCGCACCTTGTCGCGGCCGTTCGCACCGCTCGCGGCCGCCCTGCGGGTTTGCTCCCCACGCACCGCGACGTAACGCTCGAATGCGGCCAGGAAAACGGCATGCTTGTCGCGAAATGCCTTGTAGACGCTGCCCGTCGCAAGACGCATGGCCGCGGTGAGGTCTCCGATCGAGGTGGCATGATAGCCGCGCTCGCAAAATACCCTGATGGCACCGTCCAGCGCGGTATCCATGTCAAACTCCCGGGGGCGGCCGGGCGGATGGGTTGATGGCGCGGACTTTGCGGCGACTTTTTGCATTGCGAGATATTAGGAAACGATCGTTTCCGAATAAAGACACGACGTTGTGATTGCTTCTGCCGGACCCGTCGTCCTGAGGGCCGAGTGGCGCGATGCACCAGCATCGCGCCGGGAGCCTCGAAGGGTGAACGGCGCCCGATGCAGCCGGGCCGTCCTCCGGGGGTCACGGCCCCTGCTCGCGCGGAGCGCCGCGTCCGTTGCCGATCTGCAACGGTTCCCGACGATCTAAGACTGGACAAAAGAAACGCCCATTGCCGCCACGAACCCTGCTCACAAGACCGTGAGACTTTCAGGGGAATGAGAATGCGTGCACAGCGCGTTTGGAACGTGAATGGGGCCGCCAGCATCGGGCAGCTTCAATCGAAATTGGACGATTTGAACAAGCGTCTCCGTCAGCTCGAAAACCAGCATCCGGAAAGCTGGAAGATCGACGAGCTGAAATCGAGCGCGCTCAGCCTGTCGCGGGAGATCGACGACATCCGCTGCGCGGAGGCGACGGCGGCGCTGGGGGAATTGCTGCGGAAGTAGTCAGGCCGCGATGATTCGGCTCGGCTCAGGGAACCAACATCCAGCCCGGCCATTTCCATGGTGAGCATGGAGCAGAATCATGACCAGGCACCTGACGCGAGCCCATCTCGCACGCGGTGTGGCCGGCGCGGTTTCCACGCTGGTGCTATGTGCGACGATGGTTTTCACCATCGCGCGCCACTTCGCGCTGTGAGGAAACAATCGCATGACCTCCGACCCCGAGGAATTGGTAAGGCTGCAAGGTTACGGCGAGATGACGTTGCGCACAGCGGTTGCGACGGTGATGCCGCTTGCGCCGCGCCAACGTGCGGATGCGGCGATCTTCCGTGTCCGTGACGGCGTGCGCCTGGCCGCAAGCGAAATCGCCGACCTGGCATCAGAGTGGGGCATCAAGCCGGTCGCCGAAGTCAGGTCGCCGAGACTCGTTCCGGATCAGCACTGGTCCGACATCGTTCGCGGCATGGTGCGAGAGGCGCCGCTGCCATCTTTGATGGTGGCGTTCCTGATGGGCGTATTGGTGGCGCGCAGATGACGTCGCGCGCTCGGCGAATGCTCGCATAAAGGGATCGCGGCGTCCGGGCGCGTGCACCGCGACCGGGGTTCAGGACGGCGCGGTCGATCTCGGCCGCGCCGTTTGCCTGGACAAACCTATTACGCACCTATTCGTGGCGGTCCATCGCAGACATCGTCCTCGTGTCCCGCATCGTCAGGTAGACCAGCAGCGACACTGCGATGCAGCCGGTCAGGTACCAGTAGAACCAGCTTTCGTGCCCGATGGACTTGAACCACAAGGCAATCGATTCGGCGGTGCCGCCGAAGATCGAGACCGTCAGCGCATAGGGCACCCCGACCCCCGTCGCGCGGACGCTGGTCGGAAACAGCTCGGCCTTCACCACCGCATTGATCGCGGTGTAGCCCGACACGATCATCCAGGCGGCGGCAATCAGCAGGAACGCCGAAAATGCATCGTGAGCGGACTGCAGCGACGTCAACAAGGGGATGGTGAACAACGTGCCCGACACACCGAAGCCGATCAGCAGCCATTTGCGCCCGATGCGGTCGGAGATCGCACCATAGACCGGCTGCAGCACCATTGCGAAGACGAGGCTGCCCGCCGTCACCATGGTGGTCTGATCATCCGTCAGCTTCACCGAGAGACGGAGAAATTTCTGCATATAGGTGGTGTAGGTGTAGAACGCCGCCGTGCCGCCCATGGTCAAGCCCACCACCAGCATCAGCTCGCGCGGATAGTTCAGCAATGCGCGGATGGAGCCTGATCTCTTCGTCGCACCCTGGCTGCTCCTGAAGGCATCGGTCTCGTGAAGGTTGCTCCGCATCAGTGCGGCGACGACCGCGAGCACGGCGCCGAAGGCGAACGGCACGCGCCAGCCCCAGGCGCGGATCTCGTCGGTCGAGAGAAACACCTTCTGCAGGAGAAGCAGCACGAGGATGGCGCAGAGCTGTCCGCCGATCAGCGTCACGTACTGGAAGCTGGAGTAGAAGCCGCGGTTCTTCGCGTCGGCGACCTCGCTGAGATAGGTGGCGCTGGTGCCGTATTCGCCGCCCAGGCTCAGCCCCTGCAGGACTCGCGCAAGGCCGAGGACGATAGGAGCGGCCAGGCCAATCGAGGCATAGGTCGGCGTCACCGCGATGATCAGCGAGCCGAAGCACATCATCACGACGGACAGTGTCAGCGCATTGCGCCGGCCGTGGCGATCAGCGAGATGGCCGAACAGCCAGCCACCGAGCGGGCGCACCAGAAAGCCCGCCGCGAACAGCAGCGCCGCATTGAGCTGTTGCACCACCTCGTCGCCATCAGGGAAAAACGCCTTGGCGAAATAGAGCGAGAACGCCGCATAAGCGTAGAAATCGTACCACTCGACGAGATTGCCGACCGAGCCGACGAAGATCGCGCGCAGCCGGCGCTTCATGTCGGCGGTGTTCGCGCGCCCCTCCGTGACGGGTGCGCCGACAGTTTGAATTGAGGCTTCCTGTGAACTCACGACATTCCTCCGCTGATTTATTGGAAAACCGGATGGTTTCGTCGCTGCTTCAGCAACGGCCATGCCAAGCGTGAGGGGCGCGGCGGAAACACGGACGTTTGCTGGAAATTGGGTAGATTTTCGAGAAGGATCGCCTCGCGAGGGCCAAAGCATCGGCAAGAATCCGCCGATGCGAATGCCGCCGTCGGCGGATTTCCGCCGACGGCTTCCCGGCTCAGGGCTCCTTGCGGCCGGGCCGCGCCAAGGCGTATTTCGCCATCTTCTCGTTCAGGGTCCGGCGCGGCACGCCGAGCTCCTCGGTGACGGCGGCAATCGACCAATCGTGCTCGCGCAAGGCGGCCTCGATCAGCGCGCGTTCATAGGCCGCGACACGATCGGCGAGCGACCGCTGCGGCGCTCCCGGCTCGCCGCGCCGAAGGATCTCGGCAACGCTGCGGCCGGTCGCCGCGAGCCCCAGCGCATAACGCTCGGCAACGTTCTTCAACTCGCGCACATTGCCCGGCCAGTCATGGGCGAGCAGCGCATCGAGATCGTCCGCCCGCAGCGGCGACAGCGCGCGACCCGCGCCCTTGGCTGCAGCGGCGGCAAAATGCTCGAACAGCAGCAGGACGTCGTTGCCGCGCTCGCGCAATGGCGGCAGGTGGATCTCCGCCGCCGCAAGTCGGAAATAGAGGTCGGAGCGAAAGCGTCCCTGGCGGCTCGCGGCCGAAAGATCGCCCTTGGCGGCCGCGACCACGCGAACATCGACGGGCAGGAGCTTGTTGGAGCCGACCCGCTCGATCGTGCGCTCCTGGAGGGCGCGCAGGATCTTGGCCTGGAACGGAAGCGGCATGCTCTCGATCTCGTCCAGCAGCAGCGTGCCGCCATGGGCGTGCTCGAATTTTCCGATGCGCGGGCCACGTGCGCCGGTGAAAGCGCCGGCCTCATGGCCGAACAATTCGCTCTCGAACAGCTCGGCCGGAATCGCGGCGCAGTTCACGGCGACAAACGGGGCCTTCGCGCGCGGCCCGAAATCGTGCAGGGCCCGCGCCACCACCTCCTTGCCGGTCCCGGTCTCGCCGGTGATGATCACGTCGCGATCATGGCTGGCGAGCTCGAGCACGCTGGCCCGCACCGCTTCCGTCGGCTTGGACAGGCCGATCAGGCGCGCATCGATCGCGCCGGGCGCGGCGAGACGATCCGCGAGCTGGCGAAGCTGCAATTTCAGCTGCCGCCGCTCGACCGCGCGCGTCATGACCGCCGAGAGCAGCTCGGGATCGTGAGGCTTCTGCAAGAGATCGTAGGCGCCGTCGCGCATCGCGGCCACCGCCAGCGGCACGTCGCCATGCGCGGTCAGGAGCACCACGGGAATATCAGGGTCGGCGCGGTGAATGTCGCGCATCAATTCAAGGCCGGATCGCTGCGGCATGCGAAAATCGGTCAGGACGGCGTCGGGCGGGAGGTCTTTCACCAGGCGCATGGCCTGGTCGGCGCCGGCGGCGGCGCGAACCGTGAAGCCGCCGAGTTCCAGCCATTGCCGCACCGAATTGCGGACGATCTCCTCGTCATCGACGACGAGCACGGAGCCGCTCATGCCTGCACTTCCTGTCGCTGCGCACCCGGCGCGATATCCATGAGCGGGATGACGATCTTGAAAGTCGAGCCCTTGCCCGGCGCGCTGTCCACCAAGATATCTCCTCCGAATTCCCTGACGATCCCGTACGAGATCGAGAGCCCGAGGCCAAGCCCCTCGCCGGTCTCCTTGGTGGTGAAGAACGGGTCGAACAGCGCCTTGAGGTGCTCGGGTGCGATGCCGGCGCCGGTGTCGCCGACCTCGATCATGGCACGGGTACCTTCGCTGCCGAGCGCGATCCGGAGCACCCGCCGGTCGGACTCGCGCATCGCATCGATCGCATTCGACAACAGATTGACCACGACCTGCTCGAGCCGGATCGGGTTGGCGAGGCTATAGAGCGGCTCGGCCGGCGCGGGGCGCTCCACCTCGATCTGCTCGTGGTCGATGCGGTATTGCAGCAGGCGGACCGCGTTGTCGATGACGGGCGCGAGCGCGACGGCGCTGCGCGTTCCGGTTTCCTTGCGCGCGAACGTCCGCAAATGATCGATCAGCGCCTTCATGCGTTCGGCGATCGACGACATCAGATCGAGGTTTTCGGCCGCCCGATCGACCTCGTTGCGGCGGAGCAGGACGCGGCTGCTCGCCAGGTACGTGATCAGCGCCGCCAGCGGCTGGTTGATCTCGTGCGCGACACCGGCAAGCGCCTGACCGAGGCTGGCGAGCTTGGCGCTCTGTACGAGGCTTTCCATCGTGCGGCGCAGCTCCTCCGTGCGCTCGGCTACCCGCCGCTCGAGAACGTCATGCGCGTCGAGCTTGGCCCTGACGACCTGACGCCGCTGATAGGCAACCAGCACCACCAGCAGCGACGCGATGAGGGCGAACATGCCGGCGATCGCGACGGTCGCCGCGTTGCGCCTGGAGTCCACGACATCAGAGAACAGCAGCAGCTTCCAGCCCTGGTCGCCGGGACGGATCTGAAGCGCGTACTCACCGAGCTCGATATTGCCGCGGCCGCGCGCGTGACCGATCTGGATGCGTTGACGATTGCCCTTGGGCACGAAGACCGGCGCGGGGTCGATGGCCTGACCGAATTGCTGCACAGCGTTCAGCTCTGCGAGGCGCGCGGCGGGGACCGGTACCAGCGGGCGATATTTCCAGTCCTCGCGGCTTGCGAGAAAGATCACGCCGTTCTCATCCTCCATCGCCACGAGGTCGCCCGCACGCGCCCACTCGGCCTCGAGCGCGGAGAGATCGATCTTGACCACGGCGACGCCGAGGGTCTTGCCGCCCTCGGTGATCCGATGCGACAGGAAATAGCCGGGCTGTCCGGTCGTTGCACCGACCGCGTAATAATGGCCCTCGCCGGAGCGCATGGCATCGACGAAGTAGCCGCGGAAGGCGTAGCCGTGCCCGACGAAACTGGACTCCTGATCGAAATTGCTCGCTGCCAGCGCGAGGCCGGTGCTGTCGAGCACATACAGCTCCGCGGATCGCGCACTCTGGTTGAGGGATTGCAGGTAGCGATTGGCGGCGGCGATCGCCGCGGCGTCGTTTGGCCTGCGATAAAGCTCACGGATGGGATCGGCGAGCGACAGCACCGCCGGCAGATAGCGATACCGCGCGACCGTCGCATCGAAGGTGCTGGCGATCAGCGCAAGCCTGTCATTGGCCTCGCGCTGCATGCGCGCAAAGCCGGCATCGAGCGCCAGAACGTAAGCCAGCCAACCCGCCGCCGCGATCGCCGCGAGTGCGAATATTGCGATCAGCGCGTGTCTTAGCAGGGCTGGACGTGGAGGTTGCATCGAGGCTTCCGAACCAAAGGCGATGTCGCTAGGTAGCACATCGCGAGGCGCGCTGGCGGCCAGTCGCCAAGCCTTTGGAAAACGTCGACTTTTGGGACAATGGTCGGAGTGGCAGCATTCTCCCCCCCTGCGTCCCGAACGTACCGGCTTGGCGGACCATCACCGATGTACGCTGCCGATGCAATCGCGGCTTACGAACAGTTGTTGGCGCAACGGCCCCTTCCAGGCCGCTCGCGATCAGAAGCACAAAGCAAGCCTATTCTTTGATTGCGCTATCCTTCATCACGGCTGACGCCACGGTCCAATGAACTAACTCCTTGGCGATGCGCGCAAACGCGGAGTCGAATGCCTCAACTGAAGCGGCAGGCTCGACCTTTTCGAGCTTCTCGCTCCGCTCGATGATGCGTGATGCGATCACCCCGCCGTTCTTGTCGACGATCCGCACCGACAGCCCTATCTCCGCTCGCGGCTCGTCATCCGCGGCGATGCGGAAGCGCCTGATATCGATCAGCAGCTGATAATCCGGCTGGCCGAGGTCCGTCGTGCGCAACGGAGCGTGGGCAATGTCGTAGTTCTCGAAACTGTCGATCAGACGCGCCTGCACCAGCTTTGGAATGCTGTCGGACCACAGGAACTCGGCAAAGCCCGGGACGTCCCGAACCGGTGAGAACAGCATGCGTTGCGTCTGGAGCATCGCGACCGCGGTCGGCTCGGGAATTGCCAGGGAGGCGGAAAGCGTCTTGCCGACCGGCCCGATATCCTGGGGTGCGCGCAGGTCATAGGTTATCTTCGGCGCCGAAGCTCCGCCACCCGTCATCTTCTCGATGCCTGCAACGATGCCGTCGAGCTTGCCGGTGTTACGCGCAAGCCCGTCCGAGAACGTCTTGAAATTCGCGATCGTATCCTTCAGCGGACCGGCGTTGTCCTCCAGCACGGAATCGACCCGCCGCAGCGCATCGCGCGCCGCCTGAGTCATGCTCTGCCCCGCGCCGGCGTCGGCGATCAAGGTTCCAACCTCGCCCGGCTTGGCGAGGCTCGTGCCGCCTTCCAGCGCCACCACCGGCACGCCGGTCAGCCCCTGGAAATCGAGGCCAACCCTCGTGTCGGCCCGTACGGGGGTCGCAGACGCGACCGAAATCGTCGCATTGACGAAACGCGGATTGTCCTGCGCGAGACCCAGTTCGGTTACCTCGCCGACGCGGATGCCGTTGAACAACACGCCGGCGCCGACCAGGAGGCCGGGCACCGGTCCCTGAAACTGCACCCGATAGGTCGTGCGCGGCCCAATGCCGCCCGTATTGTTCAGCCAATAGACGAAGCCGAAGACCGCAAGGATCGCAGCCAGCACGAAGGCGCCGATCAGCACATAGGGAGCGCGGGTTTCCATGTCTCATCTCATGTGAGGTTGCAGCATCTGGGAACGCTTGCCGTGGAAATAGGCACGCACCCAGGGATGCTCGGATTGAAGAAGTTCGCGCATCGGACCGATCGCCACGATCTTGCCGTCGGCCAGCGCCGCGACGCGGTCGCAGACTGTGGTCAAGCTCGCGAGATCATGGGTCACCATGAGCACAGTGAGCCCCAGGGTCTTCTGCAAGGTCTTGATCAGGACATCGAAGTCACCGGCCGCAATCGGATCGAGACCGGAGGTCGGCTCGTCCAGGAACAGGATTGGCGGATCGAGCGCCAGGGCGCGCGCCAGCGCGACGCGTTTGGTCATGCCGCCGGACAGCTCGGACGGATATTTGTCGGCGTCCTCCGCCCGTAGTCCGACCATCTCGAGCTTGGCGATCGCGATTTCGTCCATCAGATCCTGAGACAGGACGAGGTTTTCGCGTAGCGGAAACTGGATGTTCTGCCGGACCGTCAGCGAGGAGAACAGCGCGCCCTGCTGGAACAGGATGCCCCATGTGCCCGCCGCTCCATGTGCGCTGCGGTCGTGCGCACTTCCAATCGGCTGCCCCATGACTTCGATAGTGCCCCCTCGTCGCGGAACGAGCCCGATGATGGTGCGCATCAGGACCGACTTGCCGCCGCCGGAAGCTCCGACCAGACCCAGGATTTCCCCGCGGCGGACGTCAAGCGACAGATCGTCCAGCACGGTCTGCCGACCGAATCCGACCACGAGGTCACGGACGCGGATCGCAGACTCCTGCACTGAATCCAACATCGTCACATTCCGATCGAGGCAAAAAAGATCGCGAACAGGCCGTCGAGCACGATCACCAGAAAGATCGACTTCACCACCGAGGTCGTCGTCTGCCTGCCAAGCGATTCAGCGCTGCCTTTGACGCGCAATCCCTCACTGCAGGCGACGATCCCGATCACCAGCGCCATGAACGGCGCTTTCAGGATGCCGACCTCGAAATGGGTGACGGAAATGGCCTCATGCAGGCGCGCAATGTAGATTGCCGGGCCCATGTCGCCGTAAAGCTGCGCGACCAGGCCGCCGCCATAGAGCGCCGCGATCGAGCCGATGAAGGCGAGGATCGGCAGTGCGATGACCAACGCAGCCACCCGGGGTAGGATCAGGACATCGACCGGATCGAGCCCCATGGTCGAGAGCGCATCGATCTCCTCGCGCATCTTCATCGAGCCCAGCTCAGCTGTATAGGCGCTGCCCGAGCGCCCGGCGACCATGATGGCGACAATCAGGACGCCGAGCTCGCGCAGCACCAGGATGCCGACCATATCGACCGTGTAGGACTCGGCGCCGAACCTGCGGAAATGAAAAAAGCCCTGCTGCGCGATGATCGCGCCGATCAGGAAGGTGATGAGCATCACGATCGGGATCGCCTGCCAGCCGATCCGATAGAGCTGGTAAACCAGCGACGTCAGCCGCAACGACCGCGGCCGGCGCAGGACCGCCGCCACAGACATGAACAGTGCGCCGAGCATCTGAAGGAAGATCCTGATGTCTTCCCGCGCATCGACCGTCGACTTGCCGAGATCGTGCAGCCCGTGCAAAACCGGGTTGGGCGTCGGTGGCGGCACTGGATTGTGCCGATTGACCTGACGCACTTCGTCCAGCAGGCCGGCGAAATTGTCGGCTATTCCGACCACCTCGACCGATCGGCTGGAGGATGCAGCCCTACGCGACAGTTTCTCCAGAAGCCAGGCGCCGAGCGTGTCGAGCTCGCTGACACCGGCCATATCAAGCGTCACGGCCTTCGATCGATCGACGGCCGCTCTTGCCGCCAGAGAGAGCGCTTCGAGCCTCGACACGTTGGCGGCGATCCATGGCCCCTCAGGCCGCAGTTCGAGCCCGTCGCCAGACGGCGTCGCCAGCAGCATTGGTTCCGAGTTCACGCCTGTATCCTCATGGGATCGCTCCTGATCCGTCCAGGTTTCTAGGTCACGGCCACGCACCTGGATTGACCTGCGTCAAGACCGGAACACGCCGTTGACGCAAATCAATTGCCAACGCGCCGGCTCGCATAGGCTTCTTCCATTGAATGGAGGCCGCCAATGTTCGACACCGGCAGCATGAACGACGAACTGAACGCGATGAAGGTCGATGTTGCGCGCCTGCTGAGCAAGGCCGGCGAGCAGATGCCCAATGCGCCGGAAGACTGTGCCGAGGCCTTGGCCGACCAGATCAAGGCCGCGCTGACCGAACTCGGCGAGACCGTCAGTGAGGAGCAAGAGCAGCTCCATAGCCTCCTCGCAGAGCGTCCGGTGGCGTCGCTCGCGTCGACCTTCGCACTTGGCGTGGTCGTCGGATTCATGCTGAGGAGACACTAGGTGGCTACGGAAAATATCATCAAACACCTGCGCGTGCTCTGGCGCACCGACAGGATCATCGCCGACATCAGACTACGGCACCTCCTGATCGGGCTGGGCCTGCGGGCCTTCGCAGCGCTGATCGCCACCTTTGGTCTGCTGATGCTCGAATTGTCGGCCTATTTCGCCCTGGTCCAGATCTGGAGCGCAATCGTCGCGGCGGCCATTCTCGGCGCGATCAATTTCGTCATCGCCGCAATGCTGTTCCTCGTCGCGGGGCGGCCGCCGTCAGGACGCGAAATCGAGCTCGCCAATGAAATCCATGGTGCAGCTATCGAAGCCATTCAGCTCGAGGCGCGCGCGCTCCACGCTCAAGTGAGGGGGACGATCCACCACCCGCTGAGCGGCCTGCTACCGCTTCTCACGCCGCTAGTTGCGATCGCAGTCAAGAGCCTGCGGAAGCCGCCTGTTGCACCCCCCTAGCTCACGGCGGCTTGCCGCCGGGCCATCATCGAAACAGCGGTACGCCTGGTGAAGCGCGCGAGCCTTGAGGTTCTCGGTTTCTCCGGTGCCCGCCGGATCGTGCTGCGCAACCGCCAGCGCCTGCACCATCTCGACGCCTGATTTGACGTCCCGATATGTGGGCCCCTTCGAGAACCTGTGGGCAGTCGCATCTTGCGCTCGCGTCGCGAACGGCGCACACTGACTTCAGATCCGGCGAGACAAGACCCGGACGACGCACGACGAGCCGCGAGAATACGACATGTACGCGATGGCTCTCTCCGCGCGCGGCGCGCCGCTGACGTTGCAGCAACGACCCGACCCGGTCCCCAGCCCCGGCGAGGTTCGCGTCAAAGTCAGCGCGTGTGGCGTATGCCGGACCGACCTGCACGTGGTCGATGGCGAGCTACCCGATGTTTCCTATCCCATCATCCCGGGACATGAAGTCGTGGGCCGCATCGATGCACTCGGTGCAGGCGTCAATGCGCTGGAGTTGGGCATGCGCGTAGGAGTTCCATGGCTCGGCTTCACCTGTGGCGAGTGCATTTATTGCCGCGCCGACAAGGAAAATCTCTGCGATCGTCCTGAATTCACCGGCTACACACGCGATGGCGGCTTTGCCAGCCATCTTATCGCCAATGCCCGATATTGCTTTCCGCTCGGCGAGCATGGCGAGGACGCAGACCTTTCGCCGCTGCTTTGCGCCGGCCTGATCGGCTGGCGATCCCTGGTGATGGCCGGCGACGGCGAAACGCTTGGCATTTACGGCTTCGGCGCGGCCGGCCATATCGTCGCGCAGGTGGCCAACTCGCAGGGACGGAAAGTTTACGCCTTCACCCGTGAGGGCGACAAGGAAGCGCAGCAACTTGCGCTTTCGCTCGGCGCTGACTGGGCCGGCGCTTCAGAGGACATTCCGCCGACCGAACTCGATGCCGCCATCATCTACGCGCCGGTCGGAGCGTTGGTGCCGCTTGCCCTGCGCGCGGTGCGCAAGGGCGGTCGCGTTGTATGCGCCGGCATTCATATGTCCGACATTCCGACGTTCCCCTATCGTATTCTTTGGGGCGAACGGCAGATCGTATCGGTTGCCAATCTCACGCGAAAGGACGGCATCGATTTTCTCGCCGCCGCCGCAAAGATCGATATCCAGACACACACGACGGTATTCCCGCTCGTCGAGACCAATGAAGCGCTCGCCCGTCTGAGGGACGGCAAGCTGACTGGCGCAGCCGTTTTGCGGCCGTGACTGCCGCGTCTACGGCTCGAGCACGTAAGAGCCAGGTGCCTCATCCGACGGCGCGCTCTTCTGTCCCAAATCTGCCGTCAAGCAGCTCGGAACAGACTGACCGGAATGCGCGGCGAGAAATCGCGTCCACTCCGTCCACCATGATCCCTCGTGGGACGGTGCGCGCTTGATCCATTCGTCCGGACCGAGATAGGGATCATGAGCCTTCTTCGTATGCACCTGATAGCTGTGCCCCTCTTGGCCGGGAGGCGCGACAATGCCGGCATTGTGTCCGCCGCTCGTCAGAACGTAGGTGATGTCTGCATCGGCAAGGAAGTTGATCTTGTATGTCGACTTCCACGGCGCGACGTGGTCGCGCAAGGTGCCGACGACAAACATCGGGATGTGCAGATCCGCGAGCGAGACCGGCCTGCCACTGACCTGATATCGGCCCTCGGCGAGATCATTGTTGAGAAACAGGCGCCGCAAATAGTCCGAATGCATTTGGTAGGGTAAACGCGTGGCATCGGCGTTCCACGACATCAGTTCGCTTGGCGCGGCCCGCTCTCCGATCAGATAGTCCCGTACGACGCGCGACCAAAGCAGGTCATTTGTCCGCAACATCTGAAAGGCCCCTGCCATCTGTGCCGTTGCGAGCAGCCCCTGCCGCCACATCATATCCTCCAGGAACGCGACCTGGCTTTCGTTGATGAACAAGGTGAGCTCGCCGGCTTCCGTGAAATCGGTTTGCGCCGCGAGCAGCGTCACCGTTCGCAGGCATTCGGGCCGCTCGCGAACCAACCCGGCCGCCGCGATCGACAACAGGGTGCCGCCAAGGCAATAGCCGGCGGCGTGAATAGCCTGTCCAGGCCGAAGCGAGTTGATGGTAGTGATCGCGGCATCCACTCCGCGCTCGCGGTAATCTTCGAGACTGAAATTGCGATATTCGGGTGTGGGGTTCTTCCATGAAATCATGAAGACAGTGAAGCCGCTCTCGACCAGATAACGGACGAGAGAATTACGCGGCGTCAGATCGAGAATGTAGTACTTCATGATCCAGGCAGGCACGATCAGAACGGGTTCGGGCCGCACGGTCGGCGTCGTCGGGGAATACTGGATGAGCTCGATCAGCTCGTTGCGATAGACGACCTTGCCGGGTGTGATGGCAACGTCCTTACCCACCACATACGTCTGATCGCTCCTGAGCCTTGCACCAGCGAGCAGGGCTTGCCAGTCCTCGACAAAGTTGTGCAGGCCATAGACGAAGTTGCCGCCGCCAGTCTCCATGATCTTGCGCAGAACTTCAGGATTGCTGACGGCGAAATTCGTCGGGGCCACCGTGTCCAGGCATTGGCGCAGCGCGAAGTCGGCGATCGCCGCGTTCGAATGGGCCAGTCCGTGAATACCGGTCGTCGTCGAATGCCACCATTGTTGGTTCAGCAGGAAAGCCTGGGCCAGGAGATTGAAGGATGGCAGCTCCCAATCGGGGCCCGTGAAACGGCGATCGTTCTCCGGCGGCCGGATCACGGACCAAGGCTCGAATACCGCATGCCTCGGCACCATGGCATCGACGAGATCAAACGCATTCTGGATCGCCCGGCCGGCAAGGCTGGCCCGCTTACCGGGTGAAGCCAGAAGGTGCAGTTGCCAGTCGGCAAAAGCCAGCGCCAGCGCTGCCGGCGAGACGCCGCCGGTCAACCGCGCCAGCGCCGCGTGGAAGAATCGATCGATGTCATCGACGGCTGGATCGGAGCCGGACGGCTGCATTGGCACCATTGCCTCGACCGCCTGAGGCTCGATGGGGACCTCGTCAGAATTCGAAGCCATGGGAAGGCGGTTGACGGATGCAGGAGGCGACATGGTGAACTCCTTTGGGCTCCGCAACCTAACTGTGTTGTCTGAGACCGAATTGAGCTGCATCAACCCAAGGATTGACCTGCCTCTTACCTTGCTGGTCGAGCGACCAACAAGCCGGCGAGCCTTCCGATGATCGAGCAGCCTAGCGCGGCCACGGCTTTGGCCGCAGCCGACTTCTGGCAAACACCAAAAGACGCCCTCTACCGCGCGCTAGGCTCTGGCCCCAACGGGCTTTCGCAGGTCGAAGCGGACCGGCGCCTCGCGATATTCGGAGCAAACCACGCTGACGCCTCTCCAAGCCGATCGGTCCTGCGCAAGCTCGGGCAACGCCTTTGGAACCCCTTGATTGCGATGCTCCTGGCGGCCGCGCTCGTATCCGGACTTAGCGGCGACGTTGGAAGCTTCGCGATTATCGCAACCGTGCTCTCTCTGTCCCTCACGCTGGACATCGTTCAGGAACATCGCGCCGAGCGGACCGCCGAAGCGTTGCGGGACTCGGTTGCCATTCAGACCGACGCCGTCCGGGATAGCAAGGACATTACAATACCGGCGACGGGGCTCGTGCCCGGCGACATCGTGAAGCTCCGGATCGGCGACCTCATACCCGCCGATGGCATCGTCCTCGAGGCCCAAGAATTGCAGGTCAATGAGGCCTTGATGACCGGAGAGCCGTTTCCGGCCCTCAAGACGGCCGCTCCCTGCTCCGCGGCGTCGCCGGCGGAAGCGACCAATGCCCTGTTCGCCGGAACCAGCACCGTGGGCGGCAGCGGCACGATGTTGGTGGTGAAAACCGGAGGACAAACCCGGTTCGGCGGGATCGCTGCCGCATTGGCGGCAAACGCTCCGCCAACGGCTCTCGAACAGGGCGTGCGCAAGCTCGGACTATTGATCCTTCGGCTTACCTTGTTTCTCACCCTCTTCGTCTTGATGGCTCATCTCATCGCGCAACGCCCCGCGCTGGAATCGTTCCTGTTCGCGGTCGCGCTCGCAGTGGGGCTGACACCCGAGCTGCTTCCCATGGTGATGACGGTGACGCTCGCCCGCGGCGCGCTGCGCATGGCCGACCGCAAGGTTATCGTCAAGCGACTGTCCGCAATCCATGATCTGGGCGCCATGGAGACGCTTTGCGTGGACAAAACCGGCACGCTGACGGAAGCGAGAATAACGCTTGAAGCGCGGGTCGATCCGAAGGGGCGACCCAGTGACCGCGTTCTGAGCCTCGCGTATCTCAACAGCACCTTCCAAGCCGGGGTCAGAAGTCCCCTCGATCATGCGATACTCTCAGCGAAAGACGGCGGCATGGATGGCTGGGTTCGACTCGCGGAGGTGCCGTTCGACTTCGAGCGGAGGTGCCTGTCGGTGCTGGTGGCACGGAACGACGAACACATCTTGATCGCAAAAGGCGCTCCGGAAGCCATCCTGGCGCGCTGCGTCGCCGTGGACATCGATGGTCTGGCCCATCCGCTCGATCCCGCCTGGCAGAAAAAGATGGAAGACATACAGGATCGATATGCCCGCGACGGCTTTCGGCTTCTAGCTGTCGCAGTCAGATCCATTCCGCTTGGACAGCAGACGATTGCCGTCGGCGACGAGATGGATCTGACCATGATTGGGTTCTGTGTCTTCGCCGACCCGCCGAAGCAGGATGCAGCCTCAGCCATCAAAACCCTTACCTCGCTCGGCGTGACGATAAAGATCCTCTCGGGTGACCACGGCGCAGTTGTCTCTCACGTCGCTCGTTCGGTCGGTCTTCAGTCGAATCGTATCATGACCGGAATTGAGATCTCCGGGCTCACCGATGCAGCGCTCGCGGCCCAGGTCGATAATATCGATCTGTTTGCCCGCATCGATCCTGATCAGAAGCGACGGATCATTGCCGCACTCCGCCATCGCCAGCACGTGGTCGGCTTTATGGGAGACGGCGTCAACGACGCCCCGGCGATCCATGCAGCCCATGTCGGCATATCCGTCACGGGGGCGACCGAAGTCGCCCGCGCAGCCGCCGACATGATCCTGCTCGCTCCCGACCTTTCAGTCCTTGCGGCCGGCGTGCGCGAAGGCCGCAGAACGTTTGCCAACATCCTGAAGTATGTCCGAATGGGAACAAGCTCCAACTTCGGCAACATGCTTTCGATGGCCTTGGCCTCGATCGTTCTTCCGTTCCTGCCACTGCTACCGCTGCAAATTCTGTTGAACAACCTGATCTACGACCTCTCCGAAGTTGGCATTCCTTTCGATGAGGTCGACCGCGAAGATGTCGCGCGACCGGAAACCTGGAACATGGCAAATATCCTCCGCTTCACGATTGTGATGGGAATGGTCTCTTCCCTCTTCGACGTGGTCACCTTTGCCGTTCTTCTCAAGCTATTTGAAGCTGATGCAGCACTGTTTCAGACCGGCTGGTTCGTGGAATCAATATCGACGCAGATCCTGGTGATTTTCGTAATCAGGTCTCGCCGGATGCCGTGGCGCGCAAACGGTCCCCACCCCATCTTGATCGCGACGTCCTTCGGCGCGCTCATCGTGGGCGTAGGACTTGCGCTCGGCCCATGGGGCCAACTGTTCGGCTTTACCGCTCCTTCTGCGGCACTCGTGGCGACGATCATCGCTATCGCGCTCGCTTATCTCGTCTCCGCGGAGATTGCCAAGCGCCTCGCAGTTTCAATTCTATAAGGCCCCCGGGAGTAAACAGCTTGCGCGAGTTGGAAGCGACAACGGTCGGTCGAAGCTCAGATCATGTACTGGCCGCCATTGATCGACATTGTCGATCCAGTGATGAAACCCGCGTCTTCTGCCGCCAAAAACACGACGGCGCGCGCAATCTCTTCTGGTCGACCGAGACGGCCGACCGGAATTTGCGGCAGAATGCTGTTCTCCAGAACATCTCGCGGCACAGCATCCAGCATCTCGGTATGGATATAGCCCGGGCAGATGGCGTTGACCGTGATTCCGAGGCGCGCTGTTTCCAGCGCCAACGCCCTGGTGAACCCAAGCTCGCCGGCTTTCGCGGCGGAATAGTTGGTCTGACCGAACTGGCCTTTTTGTCCGTTGATCGACGAGATGTTGATGATTCGACCGTATCGTCGCGCACGCATGCCGTCGATGACCTGTCGGCACATGTTGAACGCACCGTCGAGATTGGTGCGGATCACAGCATCCCATTGCGTCCGGCTCATCTTGTGAAGCGTCGCGTCACGAACGATTCCGGCATTGTTGACAAGAACGTCGATTGGTCCGAGCGAGGACTCAACGGATTTCACGCCGATGGCGCAAGCATCGAAATCACCAATGTCCCATTGATAGGACGAGATGCCCGTTCGGCTCATGAAGGCTTTGGCCGCCTCGGCGTTTCCGGCGTAGGTGGCAGCTACCCGGTAGCCCGCCGTCTGAAGCGCTTGCGATACGGCGGCACCAATACCTCTGGTACCGCCCGTCACCAATGCCACCCGCGCCATGTCCGGCACTCCCGCCTACACGGTCAGGAGGATATCCGCAGTTCCTGCTGCCGCTTTGACGTGCGTCAAGTCTCCCAATGGCGACATGTGCTGCTCTTTGACGGCAAGATCGAAACGGGAGGCACGCATGTTCAAGGATCTACTGGTGCATATTCCAACAGAGCGCTCGCCGCGCCCCGTCATCGATGCGTCCGTTTCCCTGGCGATGAGTGCCGGCGCGCATCTGGATGCACTTGCGACAGGATATGCCTCGACGAACGTGCCGTTTGTTGCGGAAGGCGGCGCGGCCATCGCAGCATCGCTGCAAGTCGAGTACGAACGTGCGCTGGAACGCGCCCAAGCTGCACTGCGCATTTTCGAGATCGAGGCGAAGAACGCCCGAATCGACTACGGGACATACGCACTGAGCGAGACTCCTGCCGAGATCGTCTCGAAAGCCGGGGCAGCGGCTCGCCTCTATGATTTGACGATCGTGTCACAAGGCGATCCGGATTGCGATACGTTCGACAACCAGCTTCCTAAGGAGCTCCTGTTGCAGTCGGGTGGGCCTTTGCTGTTCATACCTTATACTTTCCGGGGTACGTTCAAGGCGGCACGCGTCGGCATCTGCTGGGACGGCAGTCGCCTTGCCGCCCGCGCCTTACGTGACGCGATGCCATTCATCATCCGGGCAGACGCTCTGACCACCATCACCCTCAATGCATCCGAGGTACCGTCCGACGCATCGCCCGAACACCTCCTGAGGCACCTCGCGCGGAAGGGCTTGCCGGCAAAGACCGTTTCGCTTCAATCCGACCGCAGTAATCTGCAAGCGAGCATCCTGTCGATCGCTGCGGATGAAGGCCTCGACCTCCTGGTCATGGGCGGTTACGGCCATTCTCGATTCCAGGAAGCGGTGTTCGGCGGTGTCACGCAGGAGACGTTCCGCAGCATGACCGTTCCGGTCATGATGTCGCATTGATGGAGCGCGACGTGAGGAGACCCGTACGCGCGATCGCGGGCGCCATGCTCGCTGCGAATTTGCTTCTCCCCTCGAGCCCAACTGTGGCTTCAAGCGTCGAACAAGGCCGGCGCCTTGCACTGCTGTATTGTGCGAAGTGCCACTCGACCGACAAGGTCAGCCTCAGCCCCCTCAAAATCGCTCCCCCATTCAGGACGTTACACGAACGATATCCAATCGAGATGCTGCAAGAGGCCCTGGCCGAGGGCATCGTCACGGGGCATCCGGCAATGCCGGAATTTCGTTTCGAAGCCGATCAGGTCGGCGACTTCATGGCGTTCTTGAAGACGTTGCAGCAATGAGGCTGCTGGCCGATACCGGCTCGGATGCGTGCGAAGGCCGAAGAGAGATGGAGTCAGAGCAATCTCATTCGAGACGCGGCCAGGTCCGTGGTTCGGGTCAACACGGTGGCAACGACTGTGAGAAGCGCGATCCCCATGCCGCTGACCATAATTTGAGCAAGCACGTCGTCGGATGCAGTCCTCAGAAGGAAGTAAGCGGCAACCGAGAGCAAAACTCCCACACAGTAAACCTCGAGCGAATTCTCTCCACAACGAACAGCGCCCAACAGCGCGCGCGACCGTAAGGCGGCCCAATGCGCCGGCACGATATTGGCGACACACACCGCAAGCGCAAGGAAATGCAGAAGCCGCAGCGGATCAAGATCCGACTTGTCTATTGGGTAGATCCAGCCCTTCATGAACTGAGGAACTGCAAGCTCGAGCGCCGGATCGATCCAACTCATTGTAACAGCCAGTGACCAAATCAGGTATGCGGCCGAAAGCATGATCGCCGGACGCGACATCACGAATGGCGCCAACCGCCCACGCCCCACCACCGCCCACCATCCACCGATCGTGACGAGGAATTGCCAGGCGAACGGGTTGAAATACCAGTCGTTCGTCGGCCATCCCCGCAGGTTCCAACCGTAAGTCTGGACCAAGCCGTACAGGAGAGCCGAAAGCGCCAAGGTCGCATTTGGCCATCTGAGCAAAAGCAGGAGCCACGGCGCAAACAGCAAATGGAAGAGCACGAAAGTCGGCAGCACGTCCGTATTGACGGGCCGGTATTGCAGGATTGCCGCACGCGACAGAGCTTCTCCCGGCTTCTGCAGGACGATCGCCACATTTGTCTCGTCTGCGAGGTCGGCATCCATCCAATGAACGGTCACTACCAGACATAGCGTCAACAGCAGAAATGCCGAATAAATCTCCCAGCTCCGCCGTACCGTATGACAGATGGTTGCCCAAGTCCCGGCGCTTCTGAACACGTGCCCATATGCCATCGTGCACGTCAGCCCCGAGACAAACATGAAGACTTCAGAGGTGTCGCTGAATCCATAATGGCTCAACGTAAGCCAACTACAGATATTCCCGGGGATGTGGTTGATGAAGACGAACCAGAGTGCAATGCCTCTGCAGGCATCGAGCCGAATGTCTCGGTCAGGCATCTTGTCGAGTGGACCCATCTCAAAAGCTCGAAAAACCGCCGCTCGGCTGACCTGTTCTCTCAAGGCTTGCCAGGCTTCCCAAGACAGCTTGCCAGCGCCGTGAGGATCTGCATCCGGCCAACGATACCCACGACCTTTCTCTTGCGGAGCACCGGCAGCTGCGAGATCTGGTAGACATCCATTTCCTTGACGACAGCATCGATCGTGGCATTCTCCTCGACGCAAACGGGATGACGGCTCATGACTGCTTCGACCCGCAGTCCCCTGGTTCGCTCACGAGCAAGTTCGCCTTCCTGCTTCCCCAGCAGCCATTCGAGCCAACACCCTTCGGGATAGGTGACGCCCAGCTCGCGACGATGGAGGAAGTCGCCTTCGGCAATGATGCCGACCAAGGCCCCTTCGCGATTGAGAACCGGCAGGCCACGTTGATTGGTCTCGAGAAGGAGATGGAGGGCCTCCAGCAGCGGTGCTTCCGGCCTCACAGTTGCGAACGAGGTCCGCATGATATCTGACGCCCGCATCGTTTCTCTCCCATCGGAATCGCCAAGCCGGTAGTCGGAGCTGCCACGTCACGCAGGCTGCTCCAACGGCCTGCGCTACTCGTCCAGCAAGTGCTTTTCGATGTCGCCGAACGGGTGCCTCGTGAGGTCCTTCGCAAGCTCGGGCGGAGGTCGGTAATTCTTACCGCTTGGCGGAGCTCCATCGCTTGATCCTGATCAATCTGGACTGCTGGCAGATCCGGCAAGATGCCGGGCAAATCGAAAGTGAGAGACCATGGCACATTTTGTCGTCCGCTTTCTCAAGGACGTGGTTGGCGACCAGGGACAGCCTTGTGAAGCGTGCCAACACACGATCGACATCGATGCGCGCGACGAGACGGAAGCAGCCCTGCTGGCCCAGCAGACATTTTGCGAGGGGCGCGCGATTCGAGACTGGTCACTTCACGCCGATCGCATCGCCGTGGAGCCGGCGGATTTCCCAAGCTGAGTACGGTTTGAACACCGCCATCACCACGTTCATGATGAGGCAACCAATGGACGAAAAGTTCAGGCGGAAGATCCTTCGGCTTTTGAATCAGCACCGGACCGCGAGGATCGCTACGGTACGACCCGACGGGTGGCCCCAGGTGACTACCGTCGGCTACGCCAACGATGGACTCGTCATCTATTTTCTTTGCGGAGCGGACAGCCAGAAGGCAGCCAACCTGGCGAGGGACGATCGGGTCTCGCTAACGGTGGACGACGATCCCGCCCAGGTATTGGACATCGCGGGTTTGTCGATGGCGGCACGCGCGAACCTCGTAACGGATCCCGCCGAATTCGAAAAAGCCTTGCGGCTCCTGATCTCGCGATATCCGAACCAGAAAGGCCTCGATCTCCCCATGCCGAAAACCTCGCAGGTCTGCGTCTTTCGCCTGACACCCACGATCGTCTCACTGCTCGACTACTCACGGGGATTTGGACATACCGACCTCATCGCGTGCTAAAGAGCTGCAAGCTGAGAACTTAGCGAGCCCGGTCGGCTTGCAAGGTCTCGAAGAACGCCACGATCGCGTCAATCTGGTATTCGACGAGCTTTGGGTTGAGCATTGCCTGGTTCGGGCCGACGCGACGGTGATTTGACGTCAATAGTTGTCGGAGATCGTTGGCTGAAAAAGATGGTCGGCTGGCAATTTCGCCGAAGCTTGGCGCGGGGAAACGAAAGGCAGGCGTCTCCCTTGAGGAATCCGAGACGACGTGACAGAGGCCACAGGTCCCGTGAGCGAGCGCGCGCCCCTGCGCGACCTGATCCACGAACAGCTGATCGCTGAACGGCGAGTTGGCCGGCACCTGGATGGCGATCGAACCGAATCCGCTGGCGCGGTGGCAGGCGTTGCATTCGTTCGTGAGATCCGAGTAGGCCTTGGAAAAAGCTGCACCATCTTTCTGTTGGATCGCGCGATCCAGAGCTTGCAGCTCTTCGGTACCTTGAGACGATCGCAAGCTTTCGGAGGGGGACGGCATTACCTTCCGCAAGTTTGTCTGGATCTGTCGAAGCTCATAATTCGCCAGATCCCAGTTGCTGAACTTTCCGGCAAACCATAATTTGATGTGTTGGAATTGTAGCGCGATCATCAGGTCGGATAGTTGGGTTGACGTGCTGCCAGCAGGCAAGTTCAGCTGTGCTCCCGCATTGAATGGCGGGAGTATCGCAGCAATCACGACGATCATCAGAGTCCGCAACTTCATGGCGCTTGAAATGGATGAGGCACGATAGCGTCCTTCTGGATCGGCCGGGCCTATCTGATCAGACGAGCAGGTTCGTAAAGAACGGTTCGGTGATGTCGGCGGCTGACGGCTCCGTCCTGTCCGGCTCGGCAGCGGTGACAAATTCGCTTTTACAATTCCAGCAGCGCCAGAGCTCTTGCGCTTCCTGAGCATTAATGCGTTCGTGCCACTCGAGGTGCATCAACCCGGAACCACAGCGAGGGCATCTTTCGTGTAGTGCTGAGAACGGTGCCATATGGAACCTCCCTCGTGTCCGGTGAGCAGCATGCGATGTTGGCGGCATGGTGAAATGATCTAGATCAACGATTTCCTCGTTCTCCGGCAGCTGAGGTCATTTCAGCGTACGTGGCTGCATACTAATCTGACGAGATTTGATCTGTCGCAAAGCAGATGCAGGCCAGAGGATCATTCTTCGAAACGGTTCACTCAGTGGAGTGTTGCCATGATCATTGAACGCCTGTCCCAAGAGCATCGCAATATCGAGACACTGCTCACCATCCTCGAGCGGGAACTCGAGGTGTTCGACCGCGGAGAACGTCCCGACTACGAGGTCATTCGCGCGGTGATCAGTTATTTCGAAGTCTACCCGGAAGTGTATCACCATCCCCAGGAAGACCGCGTCTTTGCCAAGCTAAAAACACGCGATCCAGCTGCTGCTGCGAAGATCGGTGATCTGGCTCGCGAACACCAGAAAGGGGCCCAGCTTCTACGCCGCGTCGCTCGGGTGGTCGACGGCGTACTCGCGGATCGGGAAATGCTTCGCGAAAATGTGGATATCATCGTTCGCGATTTTATCGCGCACGAGCGCCGTCACGTGATGATGGAAGATCGCGATTTCTTTCCCGCTGCGCTCAAGGCACTCAAGCCACAGGATTGGACCGAGATCGCCTCGGCGGAAACCGGTCTCAAGGATCCGCTGTTCAGCGACGTTGCCGAAGAGCGGTTCGATGCGCTGCGCGCCCATATTCTGCGGCTGGAGCAAGAGGCTGAAGCCGAACGAAAGTAGCCGCGTTTTCTTGGCCATAAGGTTCCCAGCAGCAATACGCCGACCAAATGCAGCCGGGCGGACAAGCCACCTCGCCGAACGTAAAAGGCCTACCATGTCCGAAACGCTTAAATCCTCCTTCGTGGTATTGCTCGCGTGCGCGATTCTGGCGCAATCCGCGGTGGCCGATCCCCAACACGGCAAGGACATCGCAAAACGCTGGTGCTCAATCTGTCATATCGTCGAGTCCGGCCAGACGAATGCCATCGACCATGCGCCGCCATTCAGCCAGATCGCGCGAACGCCCGAGTTCGATCAGAACAAACTCGCGTTCCTGCTGCTCAAGCCGCACCCCAATATGCCAAGCCTGTCGCTCCAGCGATCAGAAATATCGGATTTGGCCGACTACATCCGCTCACTCAAGTGACAGAATGACGGAGCTGCAGAACGGATTCTCCCCCGTTTGAATGTCGTAGGGCTTGCCCGTCTGCCCGGCAGGGTCACACGCCACACCCTGCGCCATACCGCTGCAACATGGCTAATGCCACGTGGCGTGCCAATCTGGGAGGCGGCAGGGATCCCAGGCGTGTGTCCCGAGGTCCTAGAGGACACCTACGGACCACCACACCCGGACTTTTTGCAGGGGGCGGCCACCGTCATTGGCCAAAAAAGCCGGTATGTTTCCGTGGTTGAAACGATGGTTGACTCGGGAAGGACCACAGATCAGAAGGAAAAACCTAATGATTTCTGGTCGGAGTGGCAGGATTCGAACCTGCGACCCCTGCGTCCCGAACGCAGTGCTCTACCGGGCTGAGCCACACTCCGACAAGAGGCCGGCTTATAGCGTCGGGTTTGGCGCACCGCAAGCGGCCGTTATGAGGAATTTTGTCCCTGTGAAAATGGGTCTTGAAACGTCGATTTTGCCGGCCGGCCAAGCCGGCGCGGAAGCCGCCGCCCGGACTTTAGCCGCAGGCGGGCTGGTCGCGTTTCCGACCGAGACCGTCTACGGGCTCGGGGCCGACGCGGCGAACGCGGCCGCGATCACCCATCTCTACGCCGCCAAGGGCCGGCCGGCCTTCAATCCGCTGATCGCCCATGTCGCCGACCTCGCCGCGGCACGGCGGATCGGGCGGTTCGACGCGTGCGCGTTGAAGCTCGCGGAAGCGTTCTGGCCGGGGCCGTTGACGCTGGTGGTGCCGAAGACCGACCATTGTCCGGTCTCCGATCTCGCCACAGCGGGCCTCGACACGGTCGCGATCCGCATGCCCGCCCACCCCGTGGCGGAGGCGATCCTGCGCGCCTTTGGCGGCGCGGTGGTGGCGCCGTCGGCCAACATCTCCGGCCACGTCTCTCCGACGCTGGCCGCGCATGTCGCGAGCGACCTTGCGGGGCGGATCGACCTGATCATCGACGGCGGGCCTGTTGCGGTCGGCGTGGAATCGACCATCGTCGGATGCTTCGAGGCGCCGACCCTGCTTCGCCCGGGCGGATTATCGCGCGAGCGGATCGAGGCCGTGCTGGGCCTGCCCTTGGCGCGACCGCCCGTAGAGACCGAGAGCGACGACAGCCAGCCGCTGGCGCCGGGCATGATGGCCTCGCATTACGCGCCGCGCGCCCAGGTGCGGCTCGATGCGCGGGACGTTGCCCCCGATGAAGCGCTGCTGGCGTTCGGGCCTGATCGCCTGCCTGGCCAGGAGGCGACCGCCGCCGTCATGAATTTGTCGCCCACCGCTGATCTCGATGAGGCCGCGGCCAATCTGTTCGGCTATCTTCGAGCGCTTGATGCGAAAGCACCGCGGGCGATCGCGGTGATGACGATCCCCGAAGAAGGCCTCGGTGAAGCGATCAATGACCGGCTGCGCCGGGCCGCGGTGGCGAGATAAGAAACAGAGACGAGACGATGAACATCAATCAATCCGCCATTCCGCCGCTTGCGCCCGAGCTGATCGACCAATTCCGCGAGATCGTCGGCGATCGCCACGCGATCACCGACGCGACCGACATCGAGGCTTACGTCACCGAGGAGCGCAATCTGTTCCACGGCCGCTCGCCCCTGGTGCTGCGCCCGGGCTCGACGGCGGAAGTCTCCGCGATCTGCAAGCTCGCCTCCGCGCATAAAATCGCGCTGGTGCCGCAGGGCGGCAACACCGGGCTCGTCGGTGGGCAGACGCCGCACAATGGCGAGGTGGTGGTGTCGCTGCGGCGCCTGGACAAGATCCGCGAGGTCGACACCGCCTCCAACACCATGACGGTCGAAGCCGGCGTGGTGCTGCAGATCGCGCAAGCGAAGGCATCCGACGTCGACCGGCTGTTTCCGCTGTCGCTCGGCGCCGAAGGCAGCTGCACCATCGGCGGCAATCTCTCGACCAACGCCGGCGGCACCGCCGCGCTCGCCTATGGCGTCGCGCGCGAGATGGCGCTGGGGCTGGAAGTCGTGCTCGCCGACGGCCGCGTGCTCAACGTGCTGTCGAAGCTGAAGAAGGACAACACCGGCTACAATCTGCACAATCTGTTCATCGGCGCGGAAGGCACCCTCGGCATCATCACTGCGGCAACATTGAAGCTGTTTCCGAAGCCGCGGGCGGTCGAGACCGCCTATGTCGGGCTGAAGTCGCCAGCGGCGGCGCTGAAACTACTGAGCATCGCGCAAGGCGAGGCTGCGAACGCACTGACGAGCTTCGAGCTGCTGTCGGAGATGGCGGTGGACTTCTCCGTTCGCCACGGCATCGACGTGCGCGATCCGCTCGCTGAGAAGCATCCGTGGTACGTGCTGATGGAATTGTCATCGCCCGGCGAGGACGCGCGCACCCCGCTGGAGACGATCCTCACCCGCGCCATGGAAAACGGGATCGTCGACGACGCCGTGATCGCGGCCAACCTGACCCAGCGCAACGCCTTCTGGAAGCTGCGCGAAGAGATGTCGGCGGCACAGAAGCCCGAGGGCGGCTCGATCAAGCACGACATTTCCGTTCCCGTAGCCGCCGTGCCCGAATTTATCGCGGAGGCGAACGCCGCCGTCGTCAAGCTGATCCCGGGTGCGCGGCCGGTGCCGTTCGGCCATCTCGGCGACGGCAATCTGCACTACAATGTCAGCCAGCCCATCGGCGCCGACACCGCGGATTATCTGGCGCGCTGGCACGAGGTGAACGCCGTCGTGTTCGAGATCGTGCTGCGCATGGGCGGCTCGATCTCGGCCGAGCACGGCATCGGCGTGCTCAAACGCGACGAGCTGCCCGAGGTCAAGGACAAGACCGCGATCGAGCTGATGCGGTCGATCAAGGCGATGCTCGATCCGCACGGCATCATGAATCCGGGGAAGGTGCTGTGAGCATGCTTGCGATTGACGCCATCGATGATGCCGATGTCGAGACCGTCGTTGCGCTGTGGCAGCGTTGCGGCCTGACCCGGCCGTGGAACGATCCGCATGCCGACATCGCGCTGGCGCGCCGGCGCGAGAACTCCACCGTGCTGATCGGCCGCGACGCCGCTGCGATCGTTGCGTCCGTCATGGTCGGCCATGACGGTCATCGCGGCTGGGTCTACTACGTCGCCGTTGATCCTGATGGGCGCAAGCGCGGCTATGGCCGCGCCATCATGGCGGCGGCCGAAGAGTGGCTGCGCCAAGCCGGCATCGCAAAGCTGCAGCTCCTCGTGCGCCGCGAGAATGCGCAGGCCAATGCGTTCTACCAGTCGCTCGGCTTCGAGGAATCGACGTCGGTGATGTTCCAGAAGTGGCTCGACGGCCGCGAGACCACTGCAAGCAACTGAGATCAAGTCATGACCATTTCCAACCGCGTCCGCATCAAGGACGTCCGCGTGCTCTCGGACGGCTGGACCCCGCTGAAGACCACGACGTTCGACTACCGCCGCGCCAATGGCGAGTGGCAAACGCAGCACCGCGAGACCTATGAGCGCGACAATGCCGCCGCCGTGCTGCCCTATAATCGCGCTGGCCGCACCGTGATCCTGGTGCGCCAATTCCGCCTGCCGGCGTTCATCCGGGGCTACGACGATCTGCTGATCGAGGCGGCCGCCGGCGTGCTGGACGACGCCGCGCCCGAGGTGCGCATCCGCGCCGAGGCCGAGGAGGAAACCGGTTATCGCCTGCACGACGTCCACAAGGTGTTCGAGGCGTTCATGAGCCCCGGCGCCATCACCGAGAAGCTGCATTTCTTCGTCGCCGAATACGAGCCTTCGATGCGCGTCAGCGCCGGCGGCGGCCTCGCGCATGAGGGCGAGGATATCGAGGTGCTGGAGCTCGGTATCGACGAGGCGCTCGCGATGATCGCCGACGGGCGGATCATCGACGCCAAGGCGATCATGCTGCTGCAATACGCGGCGCTGCATATTTTCCGATAGCCCCACCGGGACGACAATTCTGGCCTGCGCGCCCGTGGCGGCTGTTGAGCAAACCACCGACTATCTCTAATCTGGGCTCAACAAGAACCTGGAGACGCGCCCATGTCCGCTCCGCGCGACGACGAATTCGGCTTTGCGCCCGACTATGATTCCCCGGTCCCCTATATGCAGCGCACGCGGGATTATTATAGCGCGATCGGTTACACCACGCCGTATCGCTGGGCGCATTACACCGAAGCGCCGTTCCAGCCGTTGAAGAAGAAACTGGCGCAGTCGCGCGTCACCATCATCACCACGGCGGCGCCCTACGATCCCGCCAAGGGCGACCAGGGACCAGGCGCGGCGTATAATGGCAGCGCGAAATTTTATCAGGTCTATGACGGCGACACGTCGCAGCAGCACGATCTGCGCATCTCGCATATCGGCTACGACCGCAAGCACACCACGGCCACCGACAACGGCACCTGGTTTCCGCTGCCGCAACTCTTGAAGGCACGCGCCGCGGCCCGCATAGGCGAAGTTGCGCCGCGCTTCTTCGGCGCGCCGACCAACCGCAGCCATCGCGTCACACTCGACACCGACGCGCCGGAGATTTTGGCGCGCTGCCTTGCCGACGAGGTCGACGTCGCCGTGCTGGTGCCGAACTGCCCGGTCTGCCATCAGACCACGGCGCTGGTGGCGCGGCATCTGGAGACCAATGGCATTCCGACCGTGATCATGGGCTGCGCCAAGGACATCATCGAGCACGCCGCTGTCCCGCGCTTTTTGTTCTCGGATTTCCCCCTCGGCAATTCCGCCGGCAAGCCGCACGACGTCGCCTCGCAGGCGCAGACGCTGGAGCTGGCGCTCACGCTGTTGGAGACCGCGAGCGGCCCGCAGACGACCATGCAGTCGCCGCTGCGCTGGAGCGAGGATGCGTCCTGGAAGCTCGACTACAACAATGTCGCGCAGCTCTCGCCCGAGGAGCTGGCGCGCCGCCGCGCCGAATTCGACAAGCAGAAGGAGATCGCGCGCGGCAACCGCGCCGCCTGACGTCCTCCAATAACGACAAACAACGGGAGAGAGACGTGACGCGACCGTTCGAGGGCGTGAAGATCCTGGACTTCACCCAAGTTCTGGCCGGCCCCTATGCGAGCTATCAGCTCGCATTGCTGGGCGCCGATGTCATCAAGGTCGAGCGGCGCGAGGGCGAGGACATGCGCCGGACGCCGCTCTCACGCGAATGGGCCGAGCGCGGGCTGGCGCCGGCGTTCCAGGCCATCAACGGCAACAAGCGCAGCCTGACGCTCGATCTGCAAAAACCCGACGCGATCGCGATCGTGAAGAAGCTTGCTGCCCAGGTCGACGTCGTCATGGAGAACTTCCGTCCGGGCGTGATGGACAAGCTCGGCATCGGCTACGAGGCGCTGTCGGCGATCAATCCAAAGCTGATCTATTGCGCGGTCTCGGGCTTTGGCCAGACCGGCCCGGATCGATTGCGGCCGGGCTATGACGGCAAGATGCAGGCGCTATCAGGCATCATGGCGATCACCGGTCACCCCGAAACAGGGCCGACGCGCGCGGGTTTTGCGGTGTGCGACGTGCTCTCGGGCGCGACGGCCGCGTTCGGGGTGTCGAGCGCGCTCTATCAGCGCGACCGCACCGGCAAGGGCCAGCTCATCGACGTCTCCATGCTGGAGGCAACAATGGCATTTCTCTCGGGGCAAATCGCGGACTGGTCGGTCGCCGGCCACCGGCAGCAACTCTCGGGAAATCAGGCGGTCAGCCGCCGGACCACCGCAAACCTGTTCAAATGCGGCGACGGTCACATCCTGCTCGCCGTCAACAATGAGAAGCAGTACCGCGTGCTGATGTCCACGCTCGGCCGCGAGGATACGCTCGCCGATCCCCGCTTCGCCGACTGGTTTTCCCGCAACGAGAACGAGCCCGCGCTCCGCGCCATCATCGAGCAAGCACTTGCGGCAAAGCCGGCACGCGAGTGGGAAAAAATCCTCGAGGACGCCGGCGCGCCCTGCGCCAGCATCTGGAAGATCGAGGAGATCATCGATCATCCGCAGATCAAGGCGCGCGGTGCGATCCAGGAGCTCGACACACCCTACGGCCGCCTGCGATTTGCCGGCAGCGGGTTCAAGCTCGCCCATGGCGGCGGCAAGCTCGACCGGATGGCGCCGGAGCTTGGCGCGGATACGGATGCGGTGCTGGGCGAGCTCGGGTTTGATGCAGCTGGGATCGCTGAGTTGAAGGCTCGGGAGATTGTGTGAAGGCGGCATCCCAAGCTCGATGTCGTCCCGGCGAAGGCCCGGACCCATAACCACCGAATTCAATTTGGCGAAGATTGCTCACTGCCATCTCGCCTCATAACTACTCCCTGGGGTATAGGTCCCGGCTTCGCCGGGACGACGTCGGAGTGAATGGCTCAAGCTGAGCTAGAACAACGAGCCCTGCCCGTCGTCGGCCGAGCTGGCCGCAACTTTTCGCACCGCTTTCTTCGGCCTCGCAGCGTCGGCTTCCATCTCCTCGGCGCTGATCGGCAAGAGCAGCTGCTCATCGTCGTTGGCGACGCGATTGACGCGGGTGGAGACCGGGTGCCAGGCGAATTCGCCGATACGTGGTGGCGCCATCAGCGGCAGGACCGGATCGATCTCGTCGCTCCGGCTGTCGAGCCAGCGCTCGAAGTCGCGCGGGCTGATGGTCACGGGCACGCGGTCATGCAACGCGGCGAGATCCTCGCCTGCTGCAGCCGTGACGATTGCCACCGTGTCGAGCTCCTCACCGTTCGGCCCGATCCAGGTCTCGAACACCGCAGCGAAGCCGAGCGGCGCACCGTCCGCGCGATGGATGAAGAACGGCTGCTTGCGGCCGTCGAGAGACTTCCATTCGTAATAACCATCGGCCGGGATCAGCCCACGGCGCCGGCGTATGGCCTTCTTGAACGCAGGCTTCTCCAGCACCGTCTCGGAACGGGCGTTGATCAGCAGCGTAAAGCCTTTGGGGTCCTTGACCCAGCTCGGCAACAGGCCCCAGCGCATCAGGCGGAAATGGCGCGCGCCGTTCTCGAGCAACACGACCGGAATCGGTTGCGTCGGCGCGACATTGTACCGGGGAGGGAAATTCGGCTGCTCGACGTATCCGAACAGTTGCCGTAAAGCCGCGGGGGCCGAAGTTATGACGAAGCGTCCACACATCTCAGGCGTCTATATAGGGTCCGTTCAGGTCCTTTTAACCCCGAACGTTAACACTGCGGTGGATGAGCTCAATGGCCTCGCAATCCGCGCGGACGCATGCAGAGACGGCCTCCGAGGCGCAAGCCTGGGCCGAACGGCTGCGCGTGGCCAACATCAACCCGCGGACCGGGCTTGCCACTGACTATCTCAACCATTTCAATGAAGCCGTGATGCTCCTGGAGATGATCCCGGATATGCCGGAATGCGCTGAGGACTTTCTGACCTGGTCGCCGCTGTCCTATGCCGAGCATTTCACGGCCTCGAACTTCAAGGCGCGGGACCTGGCCATCGAAGCCTATGAGAAGGCCGATCCAAACGTGCGCGCCCAGTTCGACCACCTCACCGACAGCATGACGTCGATCCTGATTGCGGTCGGTTCCGCGATGCGCGACGTCGAGAAGGACACGACCCGCGTTCGGCTGGCCGAGCAGGCCACCCTCTGGGTCAAGCCGCTGATCGCGGCCTGCGGCGGCATCATCAATGGCGGCGCGGAAGCCGACGTCGACACCATCATGGCGAATTAGCCAGGGTTGCTGAAAAGATGCCCTCGGTCGCCCAGCCCACCCATCCCCAGATCGCGGTCAGCGCGGCGATTTTCCGCGAGGGCAAGGTGCTGCTGACCCGCCGGGCCCGTTCGCCCGCCAAAGGGTTCTATTCGCTGCCGGGCGGCCGGGTCGAATTCGGCGAATCGCTGCACCAGGCCCTCAGGCGCGAGGTCGACGAGGAGACCGGGCTCGAGATCGAGATCATCGGCCTGGCCGGCTGGCGCGAGGTGCTGCCGGCCGATCCGGGCGCCGGTCACTACCTGATCATGTCCTTTGCCGCCCGCTGGGTGGCACGGGAACCGGCCCTGAACGACGAGCTCGATGATTTCAGGTGGGTCGCCCCGGATCCGCTGGGCAGCCTCGGCGACCTCAAGATGACCGGGGGCCTGGAGGAGATCATCCAGGCGGCTGCGCGGCTGATCGGCCTCTGAACGAGCCCCGAGCTCCGGTCCCTCTCCGCAAGCGCGAGAGGGAGCGCATCGCCCGCCCGGCTCGCCTTGCTTCCCCGGCCGCGACGGGGCATACAGCCCGCCGATGTCGACGCGATTTCTGGCCATCCTTGCCCTGATCCTCGCCTGCGCCTCTGCGCCCACCCGGGCCCAGGACGTGGCGGCACCGTTCGACGGCGATTTGCAGCGGCTGGCCGAGATCCTCGGCGGCCTGCACTATCTGCGCGGCATCTGCGGCACCAACGAGGGCAACAAATGGCGCAGCGAGATGCAGGCGCTGATCGATGCCGAAACCCCCTCCGGCGAGCGCCGCACCCGCATGATCGCGGGCTTCAATCGCGGCTATAACGGCTTTCAACAGACCTATCGCAGCTGCACGCCGGCCGCGACGGTGGCGATCCGCCGTTCCATCGAGGAAGGTTCGAAGATCTCGCGCGATCTCACGGCGCGCTACGCGAACTGAGTTCGCGGGAACTTTGTCATCGACTTTATTCACAGCCGTTAACCGTTCTTAAAGATGTGGCCTAGCGGACGTTAATGCGCGTGCTACACCTCTTGCACAGCGCATCGCCGTGGATCGCGCCCAGCCTGATCGAGTTTCATGAGCCAGCCGATTTCCTACGCCCCCGCCCGCGCGCCGCTGCCCGATCATGAGCAGAAACAGGCAGCACTGAGTTATCTCAACGAGGCCTGGGCCGAAGCGCGCCATGACGGCGTCGACGGTGACTGCCTGGCGCAGGCGAGCCTGTTTGCCGCGCTTGCCGAACTTGTCGGCACCTATGGCGAGGACGCGGTGGCGAAATTCGTCGAGGGTTTTCCCGCGCGCATTCGCAACGGCGAATTCTCGGTCTGCCTCGCGCGGCAGTAAGTGCGGCCGCAACGGCCCCGCCACACGAGCAGGGCCGTTCATCACGGCTCGATGTTGAGCGTCGCTTTCATGTTTGGATGATAGCGACAATAATAATCGACCACCCCGGCCTTCTTCAGGACTGAGGTCGCCGATGTCTTCGGCGGCAGAGTCACGTCGAAGTCGCCGTTCTTCGCGGTGGCGGTGTGGGCGAAGACGTCCCTGTTGATCCAGGTGACGGTGTCACCGACCTTCGCCAACATTTCGGCCGGTGAGATCACGAGATTTTCCATCGTGATCTCGATGGTCGCGGCGTGTGCCGGGACCGACATCGACAGGACGGCGGCTGCCAGCGCGATCGAAGCGAGGCGTCCCGACATCATCACATGCGCCCTATTTGAGCTCGGCCGCGACATGCTCGGCATGCTGCTGATGGCCCTGGAAAATCTTCAAGCCGGTCTGCAACAGGCTCTTCAGCTCGGGATTGCTGGCGGAGGGAATCAGCTGGGTCTCCAGCGCGCCATTGACCGTCTTGTGGTAGGCGACCTCGTTGGCGACATAGGCCTTATCGAACGCAGCACCGTCCAGCTTGTCGAGCTCGGCCAGCTTGTCGCTCGCCTGCTTCGACAGCGCCTTGCTGGTATCGTTGTCCTCAGGTGTGACGTTGAGCTTCTTGACCAGCGCGAGCGCCTGCTCGTTGACCGCCTCGTGGTCGCGCAGCATGTCGTCGGCGAACGCCTTGACGTCCTTGTTCTTGGCCTTTTTCTGCGCCTGCTTGGCCGCGTTGATGTCGATCACGCCGGCGGTGTAGGCGATGTGGGCGATCTGCGGATCGATGAGCTTGTCGGCAGCGCGCGCGCCTTGCAGCAGCACGGGGCTGGACAACAGAATGGCTGCGGCGACCGCCGCGCTCCAACGAACGAACATGATGTGACACTCCTGTGCTGCCGGATGGTTGTGCCGGCGTTGCTCCACAGGAATTGGATGGAATTTTCGGCCAGACGTTCCCGAATAATTCAGCCGCCGATTCCAAGACGCTTCAGCACCGCCAGGGTCAGGCGCTCGCAACGCCAGCCCGCAAACGGGAAGGCGTCCATCATCACCGGTCCGATCTCCTTCTCGACGATCTCGCGCAGCATGGTTCGCGCGCGGTGCAGGCGCGTCTTCACGGTCTCGGGCTTGACGGCGAGCAGATCGGCGGTCTCCTCGATGGTCATCCCTTCCATCACGCGTGCGACGAAAACCATGCGAAAAACGTCAGGCAACTCGTCGATGGCGCGCTCGACGACGCGCTGGATTTCACGCTGGGCCATGGTCCTTTCCGGATCGCCTGGAGGAGAGACGGGAAATTTGATGATTTGCGCCTCGAGCGCCTCTTCGCCAACCGCGCCGAGCTCGACGTCGGGTTTTGCACTTCGCACCCGGCCCAGCGCTTCGTTGATGGCAATGCGCGACAGCCAGGTCGACAGCGCGGATTCACCCTTGAAGCCATCGAGATGGGTGAAGGCGCGGACATAGGTTTCCTGCACCACATCCTCGGCCTCGCTGTCGCTGCGCAGAATGCCGCGTGCAAGGCGGTAGAGCCTGCGGTTGTTGGCCTGCATGATCTGGCGGAGCGCGGCCTCGTCCCGGCCCCGCGCCCGGTCGATCAGCTCGGCTTCCGATGTCCTGATGGCGGCTGTCTGGCCGGCTACGGTCCGTTGCATGGCGGTCACCTGCTCGTTCAGCTTGGTTCCAGACATTGGATGCAGGATGGCGACGAAGGTTCCCGACTTTTTCTTACCTTTCATCCGTCTCGATCGGCAGCGCCGCGTCCCTCGCCCATTCGCCCATCGAGGCATCGTACAGCATCAGCTTGTCGTAGCCGAGCTGCGTCAGCATCAGCAGATCGACCGTCGCGGAGATGCCGCCGCCGCAATAGAGGATCACATTCTTGTCGCGCGTGACGCCCAACGCGGTGAACTTGGCTTCGGCGTCCGCAAGCGTCGTCAGCGTCTTGTCGGCATTGGTGAGCGTTGCGGCTGGTACGTTGACGCTGCCGGGCACGCGACCCGGCCGGCCGTAACGGCTCGGCTCGAGACCTCCGTGAAATTGCGGTCCGAGGGCATTGACGATAACGGTCGATGGGTCGCCGATCCGCGCCTTCACAAAGGTCTTGTCGACGAAGAAGCCAGCGCGCGGCGCGGCTTCGAAAACCGTGGCCGGATAGCCCTTCGGCGCACCCGTCTCGACCGCCCGCCCCTCGTCCTTCCATTTGTCGAAGCCGCCGTCGAGCACCTGCGCATCGACGCCGAGCGAGCGCAGCATCCACCAGAATCGCGTCGCCCACATCATGGCGCCGATGCTGTAGAGCACGATGGTCTTCTTGGCATCGAGCCCATGGCGGCCGAAGGCGGCTTCGAGCTGGGCCACTTCAGGCATCATGAAAAACTGCTGCGCGGAGGTGTCGGAGAATTCGCCTTGCAAATCGAGGAAATCGGCGCCCGGGATGTGGCCGGCGGCGAAGGTCTTGTCGCCGGGGACGGCGCGATACGGCACGTTGCTGCCTGGTGGGACAGGTTCGTTATAGGTCGTGCAATCGTAGAGGCGGAGGTTGGGATGGCCGAGGATGCTAGCGAGTTGCTCGGTGGTGATGAGGGCTGACGGCTGGGACATCGCACTGCACTCCCGTTCGAGGGGAAGTGTAGCTCTCTCCCCTCGTCATTGCGAGCGCAGCGAAGCAATCCAGACTGCGCCCGCGGAGGGATTCTGGATTGCTTCGCTGCGCTCGCAATGACGGCTGGGGAAGCAGCTTGCGCGCCCAACCCCCTTACGGCTTCAACGTCTCCAGAAACCGCACTGCCTCGCCCTGCGAGGACGAGACCAGTTCGCCCTGCCACATCACGCGCTTGCCACGCACAAACGTGCCGACGGGCCAACCCGTCACCCGAACGCCGTCGTACGGCGTCCAGCCTGCTTTCGACGCGACCCATTTGTTGGTGATGGTCTCGCTGCGCTTGAGGTCCACCACCGTGAAATCGGCATCATAGCCGGCCGCGATGCGGCCCTTGCAGGCCATATTGTAGAGACGCGCGGGGCCGGCGCTGGTGAGGTCGACGAAACGGGCGAGAGAAAGCCGGCCGGCATTGACGTGATCGAGCATCAGCGGCACCAGCGTCTGCACGCCGGTCATGCCGGAGGGCGACGCCGGATAGGTCTTCTGCTTCTCCTCGAGCGTATGCGGGGCGTGGTCGGAGCCGAGCACGTCGATGATGCCCTGCTCGATGCCGCGCCAGATGCCGGCGCGATGATCGGCTGATCGCACCGGCGGGTTCATCTGCGCCAGCGTGCCGAGGCGCTCGTAGCATTCAGGCGCGACCAGCGTGAGATGATGCGGCGTCGCCTCGCAGGACGCGACGTCCTTATGGTCGCGCAGAAACTCGATCTCTTCCTTGGTCGAGATGTGCAGCACGTGGATGCGCTTGCCGGTCTCGTGCGCGAGCTTGATCAGCCGCTGGGTCGCCATCAGCGCCGCGGTCTCGTCGCGCCAGACCGGATGCGAGCGCGGATCGCCCTCGATGCGCAGCGATTTGCGGTCGTTGAGACGATACTCGTCCTCAGCGTGGAAGGCGGCTCGGCGGCGGATCACCTGGAAGATGCGGCGCAGGCTTTCGTCGTCCTCCACAAGCAGCGCGCCGGTCGAGGAACCGATGAACACTTTTACGCCGGCGCAGCCCGGCGCACGTTCCAGCACCGGCAGATCCTGCACATTCTCGCGGGTGCCGCCGATGAAGAAGGCGAAATCGCAATGCATGCGGTGATGGGCACGCTTCACCTTGTCGGTGAAGGTGGCCTCGGTCACCGTGAGCGGCGCCGTGTTCGGCATTTCGAACACGGCGGTGACGCCGCCCATCACGGCGCTGCGCGAGCCGGTCTCGAGATCTTCCTTCTGTTCCAGCCCGGGCTCGCGGAAATGCACCTGCGTATCCATCACGCCGGGCAGGATGTGCAGGCCCTTGCAGTCGATCACCTCGGCGGCGGAGCTTTGCGACAGCGGACCCAGCTCGGCGATGCGACCATTGGTGATGCCGATATCGCGAACGCCCTCGCCGTCCTGGTTGACGATGGTGCCGCCCCTGAGGATCACATCGAAGCGCTGGGTCATGGCTGGAGGCCTCTCTCATCCCCAAGCGCAGGGCTCGAGGTCTTGTCGTTTATGCCTTGCGGGCTTACGTTCCGAAGCACCATGTCGCAAGAGATTTTCGCATGAAATCAGCGTTTCTTCCTGACCGGAGCGTGATCAAGGTCGCGGGCGAGGATGCGCGCAACTTCCTCAACGGCCTCATCACCACCGACGTCGACAGGCTCAAGCCGGGCCTGGGGCGATTCGGTGCATTGCTGACGCCGCAGGGCAAGATCGTCGTGGATTTCCTGATCACGGAAGCGCCCGCCGGCCATGGCGGCGGGTTCCTGATCGACTGCCCGACGGCGCTGGCCGAAGTCCTCGCCACCAAGCTGAAATTCTACAAGCTGCGCGCCAAGGTGACGGTGGATAACCTCTCCGGCGATCTCGGCGTGCTTGCGGCCTGGGACGGCCTGCCCGCGACGCTGCCGGACCTCGCCTTCGCCGACCCACGCAATGAAGCGCTCGGCACGCGCATCCTGATCCCCGAAGAGCTCAAGCAGAAACTGTCCGACCTGATCGGTGCCGAGCTGGTCGACGCCTCCGAGTACGAGGCGCACCGGATTGCGCTCGGCGTGCCGCGCGGCGGGCTGGATTTCATGTACGGCGACGCATTCCCGCACGAGACCAACATGGACCGCCTGGCTGGCGTCGATTTCGACAAGGGCTGCTACGTCGGCCAGGAGGTCGTCTCGCGCATGCAGCATCGCGGCACCGCGCGCACCCGCAGCGTGAAAGTATTGATCGAGGACTCCTCGCCTGAGCCTGGCGTCAGTATCATGGCTGGCGACAAGCCGGTCGGCACGATGGGCTCGTCGGCGAAAGGCAAGGGCATCGCGCTGGTGCGCATCGACCGCGTTGCGGACGCGCTCGATGCCGGGCAGCCGCTCGCCGCTGGCGGACTCGCGCTTGAGCTGGCAGAACCTGACATCGTCCGCATCCCTGCAAAGCAGCCCATTGCATGAGCCGTGCTCCCCGCCTGCATCCCGACGGAAAGACGCGTTGCCCCTGGCCGGGCGAAGATCCGCTCTATGTCGCCTATCACGACACCGAATGGGGCGTGCCCGAGTATGATGACCGCGCGCTGTATGAGAAGCTGATCCTCGACGGCTTCCAGGCCGGCCTGTCCTGGATCACGATCCTGCGCAAGCGCGACAATTTCCGCAAAGCCTTCGACGATTTCCAGCCGGAGAAGATCGCGCGCTACACCGACAAGAAGGTGCACGCGTTGATGAACGACGTCGGCATCGTGCGCAACCGCGCCAAGATCGACGGTGCGATCCTGAGCGCGAAGTCCTACCTCGACATCATGGAGAAGGGGCCGGGCTTCTCAAAACTGCTGTGGGACTTCATGGACGGCCGGCCCAAGGTCAACACTTTCAAGACCACGGCAAGCGTGCCGGCTTCGACGCCTTTGTCGATCCAAATCTCCAAGGAATTGTCCTCGCGCGGCTTCAAGTTCGTCGGCCCGACCATCGTCTATGCCTTCATGCAGGCGACCGGCATGGTCAACGATCATCTCGTCGACTGCCACTGCCACGCGACCTGCAGCAAGCTGCAGCGCAAGCCGCGCCTCAAGTCCAAATGACGGCCAGGAAGACCTCGCGCGATGTGGCGTCCCGCGCCTGGCAGCGCATGCTGTCGGGCCGGCGGCTCGATCTGCTCGATCCCTCTCCGCTCGATGTCGAGATCGGCGACATCGCGCATGGGCTCGCGCGCGTCGCTCGCTGGAACGGGCAGACCACCGGGGCGCATATCTTCTCGGTCGCGCAGCACACGCTGCTGGTGGAGACCGTGCTGCGGCACGAGATGCCGCGCGTCGACGCGCGCATGCGGCTGGCAGCACTGCTGCATGATGCGCCTGAATATGTGATCGGGGACATGATCTCGCCGTTCAAGGCCGTGCTCGACGGCCACTACAAGGCCGTGGAGAAACGTCTGCTTGGCGCCATCCACATCCGTTTCGGTTTGCCGCCGGTGCTCCCCGAGGAGATCACACAGGCGATCAAGGCTGCCGACCGCGGCGCGGCCTATCTGGAGGCGACCGAGCTTGCCGGTTTCAGCGAGAGCGAGGCGAAGCGTCTGTTCGGCAGGGATCCCGGCCTCTCCGACAGCATCAGGCGCGACTATCTGACGCCCTGGACCGCGGCCCGGGCCGAGAAGCAGTTTCTGGAGCGGTTTGGCGCCGTGTTTGCGTAGGTGCGAGATGGTGGGCACGGTGCGATGCGCCTTTGCCCGCCCCAGCGGCCGCGGTTATAATCAGCGGCAAAAAGGTTTGCCATGATCCACGTCTGCTCGCTCGCCGCTCTTCCCGAAACCGTGCGCCGCACCGGGGCCAGCCATGTGCTGACCGTAATGGCCAATGTCGAGCAGGTGGCGCGGCCGGTCTCGGTGCTGCCGGCCAATCATCTCAAGGTGTCGATGGACGACATCACCGAGGAGATGGACGGCTTTGTCGCGCCGTCGGAAGCACATATCGGCCAGGTCCTGAACTTCGTGCGCGGGTGGGACCGCACTGCGCCGCTGGTGGTGCATTGCTTTGCCGGCATCAGCCGCTCCACCGCGAGTGCATTCACAGCCGTCTGCGCGCTCAACCCCGAACGTGACGAGATCGAGATCGCGAAGAAGATCCGCGCGGCATCTCCGATCGCCTCGCCGAACCGGCGCATCGTCAGCCTCGCCGACCGCGCGCTGGGGCGCAACGGCCGCATGCTGCGCGCGCTCGACGAAATGGGCCCGGCCGAGATGATGGTCGAAAGCCGCCCCTTCGCGATCGAGCTCGAATGACACCAGCAATAACCGCCGCATGAGCGACAAGCTCCTCACGCCGATCGAGATTGGCCTGACTGCCGCGATCGTCGCGATCGAGGATCATGAGCCGCTGGTCCTGACCTCGCGTGGCAGTGACGGGCTCGCCGGCCTGCCCTTCGGTCCGTTCGATGCGCCGAGCCATCGAACGTTCGAGATCGGGCTGCGCGCCTGGGTGGAGGAACAGGCGGGCCTGCGGCTCGGGTATGTCGAGCAGCTCTATACGTTTGGCGATCGCGGCCGCCATGCGGAGGCCGGCGACACCGGCGCGCATATGGTGTCCATCGGCTATCTCGCGCTGACGCGCACTGCCGAGAGAGCTGCGACCACGGCGAGCTTCGAGCCCTGGTATCGCTTCTTCCCCTGGGAAGACTGGCGCGAGGCGCCGCCCGCGATCATCGGCCGTGATATCGTCCCGGCGCTGACCGCCTGGGCCGCGCAAGAGACGCCGGAGACCACGCGCGCGTTGCCGCGCCGGGATCGCGTGCGACTCTATTTCGGGCTCGACGGCGCGGCCTGGGACGAGGAACGCGTGCTCGACCGCTATGAGCTGCTGTACGAAGCCGGGCTGGTCGAGGAGGCCAGACGCGACGGCCGACCGGCAGCAAGGGCGCGCACGACACTGCCCGCGCTCGGCACCTCGATGCGGTTCGACCACCGCCGGATCCTCGCTACGGGGATCGCGCGGCTGCGCGCAAAACTGAAGTATCGCCCTGTGGTGTTTGAACTTTTGCCCGCTGAGTTCACACTCACTGAGTTGCAGTACACGGTGGAGGCGATCTCCGGCCGCCACCTGCACAAGCAGAATTTCCGCCGTCTGGTCGAAACCGAAGCCCTGGTCGAACCGACCGGCGTGATGTCGACACAGACGGGCGGGAGACCGGCGGCGCTCTATCGCTTCCGCCGTGACGTGCTCCAGGAGCGGCCCGCGCCGGGCTTGCGCGTACGCTCCCGGCGCTAGATCAAGTTTGCGTCGGCCCCTGCGCGCCGATCGCCAGGAGGCCCCATGTTCGACGCCCCGTTCGACGTCTTTGCAGTGATGATTGCGATCGCCGCGTTCCTGATCGCGCTGAAAGCGTCGAATCAGGCGACCGAGTTGCGCCGGCGGCTGGGCTCGCTGGAGGCCGCGCTGCTGGCGCTGCGGCAGGTCCAGCCGCCGCCACCGCTGCCTGTGCAGGAGCAAGCGAGCACGCCTGCAGCAGAGCCGCCGCCGCTTGCGCCGGAAGCCGAGGCCGCACCGCCACCCGTCACCGAAGAGGCTGCGCCGCCCCCGATCGAGGCGAGCCCCGCAGCCGAAGCGCCGCCGTCGCTGCCGACGCCAGCCCCCGGCTTCGAAGAACGGCTCGGCACGCGCTGGGTGGTGTGGATCGGCGGGCTTGCACTCGCGCTCGGCGGCTTCTTCATGGTGCGCTATTCGATCGAGGCTGGCCTTGTCGGCCCCGGCGTCCGCGTATTCCTCGGTGGCTTGTTCGCGCTCGCGCTGCTCGGTGCCGGCGAATGGACGCGGCGCAGGGAAAGCATCTCCAACATCCAGGGACTGCCGATCGCTGACATCCCCGCGATCCTCACCGCCGCCGGAACAGCGGTGGCATTTGCGACCGTCTACGCCGCCTATGCGCTCTACGGCTTTCTCGTGCCCGCCACCGCCTTCGTGCTGCTCGGCCTCGTTGCGATGGGCACGCTTGCGACCGCGCTGCTGCACGGGCCGGCGCTTGCGGGCCTCGGCGTGGTCGGTGCCTTCGCGACGCCGGTGCTCGTCTCCAGCGGCAAGCCGGACTATTGGGCGCTGTATGTCTATCTCGCCATCGTCACCGCCGCGAGCTTTGGCCTCGCCCGCATCAGGCTGTGGCGCTGGCTCGCGGTCACGACGATCGTCTTCGCCGTACTCTGGATCTTCCCGGGCCTTGATACCGGCGACCGGCACCTCGCGCCGCATGCCTTCCACCTGATGTCAGGGTTCGTGCTCGCCGCGTTGCTCGTCGTCTGCGGCTTCATGTTCGGTCCTGATATCGAGGACGGGCAGATCGAGCCGGTCTCGTCGAGCGCGCTCGGCGCCTATCTGTTCGGCGCAATGCTGATCGTGCTGTCGAGCGCGCATGCCGATCTCTCGCTGATCGCCTTTACACTGCTTGTCGCGGCGACGCTGGCCGTCGCCTGGCGCGCGGAGGCCGCCGCCGGCGCGCTGGGCGCCGCGGCTGCAACCGTCTTCATCGTGTTCGGCGAATGGGCGGTGCGCGCCAACCCTGATGTGCTGGTGCTGCCGGGCGGCCCCATGGCCGGCGTCGCGCCGACCGCAATCGACAGCGCGGTGACACAGCATCTGGTGATGGCCGCGATCTTCGCCGCCGGCTTCGGCCTGGCCGGCTTCTTCGCGCAAGGGCGCTCGAATTCGGCGATCATTCCCGTCGTGTGGTCGGCGGCAGGCGTCGCCACGCCGATCGCGATCCTGGTCGCGCTCTATGCCCGCATCGCCCATCTCGACCGCTCGATCCCGTTCGCGATCCTGGCGGTACTGCTCGCAGCCGCCTTTGGCGCGGCGACGGAAGCGCTCACCCGCCGCGAAACCCGGCCGGGGCTTGCGATCTCCACGGCGTTGTTTGCAACCGGCACGCTCGGCGCCCTGGCGCTGGCGCTGACCTTCGCGCTCGAAAAGGGCTGGCTCACCATCGCGCTGGCGCTGATGTCGCTCGGCACCGCCTGGATTGCGATGCGGCGGCCGATTCCATTCCTGCGCTGGCTTGCCGCGATCTTCGCCGGCATCGTCACCGCACGCGTCGGCTATGATCCGCGCATCGTCGGCGATGCCGTCGGCACCACGCCCGTCTTCAACTGGCTGTTGTGGGGTTATGGCGTGCCGGCAGCCTCGTTCTGGGCCGCTAGCCTTTTCCTGCGGCGCAGGGGTGATCACGCGCCACTGCGGATGGTGGAGGCCGCGGCGATCCTGTTCACGGCGCTGCTCGCCTTCATGGAGGTCCGCCATCTCGCCACCGACGGCGACATGATCGCCGCGCCGTCACTGTTAGAGGCTGCCCTGCAGGTCTTGATGGCGCTGGCCATGGCGATCGGGCTGGAACGCTTGCGGCTGCGCAGCCACTCGATCGTGCACAATGTTGGCGCGGTCGTGCTCACGGCGATTGCCGGCTTCATCAGCGTGTTCGGCCTGCTGTTCCTGCAGAACCCGCTGATCTGGCACATCGATGTCGGCGGCGCCGTTTTCAACCTGCTGCTGCTCGGCTACGCCCTGCCGTCGGTGCTGATGCTGCTGCTCGCCTATGCCGTGGCCGGCGAACGCGGCAAGATCTACGCGAACGTGATCGCAGGCACAGCGCTGGTGTTTGCACTGTCGTACCTGACGCTCGAGATCCGCCGCTTCTATCACGGTCCGTTCCTCGACAGCGGTGAGACGACCGGGGCCGAGCAATACACCTATTCGATCGGCTGGCTCGCCTTCGGCGTGGTGCTGCTCGGTATCGGCATAGCGGTCAATTCGGAACGCGCCCGGCTGGCGTCGGCCGTCGTCATCGCGCTGACGATCCTGAAGGCTTTCGTGATCGACATGTCGACGCTGACAGGCGTCTATCGCGCGCTGTCGTTCATGGGCCTCGGCATCGTGCTGGTCGCAATCGGCTGGCTCTACCAGCGCATCCTGTTCCGGCGGCAGGTCACGCCACCGCCGGCGCCACAGACGAGCGGTTGATCATGCCGCGCGGACCGAATCCAGGAACTGCGCGACTTCGACCTTGAGGCGGGTGCTGTCGGTCGCCAGCGATTTCGCCGCCGATAGCACCTCGGTCGAGGCCTCGCCGGTCTCGATCGCACCGCGTTGCACATCGCTGATGTTCGATGAAACCTGTTGCGTGCCGACCGAAGCCTGCTGCACGTTACGCGAGATTTCCTGCGTGGCCGCGCCCTGCTCTTCGACGGCCGCGGCGATGGCTGCGGACACCTCCGACAGCCGCTCGATCGTGCCGCTGATCTCCTGGATGGCATTGACCGATTCCTGCGTCGCGGTCTGGATGCCCGCGACCTGCGCTCCGATTTCTCCGGTCGCCTTCGCGGTCTGCTCGGCCAACGCCTTGACCTCGGAGGCGACGACCGCGAAGCCGCGGCCGGCTTCGCCGGCCCGCGCGGCCTCGATGGTCGCGTTCAGCGCCAGCAAATTGGTCTGGCCCGCGATGGTGTTGATGAGCTCGACGACATCGCCGATGCGGGCGGCCGCCTGCGACAGCTCGTTGACGCGCTCGTTGGTCCGCGTCGCCTGCTCGACGGCCTCCGCGGCCATCCGCGCCGAATCCTGCACGCGGCGGCTGATTTCGGTGATCGAGGACGACAACTCCTCCGAAGCCGACGCCACGGCCTGAACGTTGGTGGAGGCCTCCTCGGAGGCCGCGGCGACGACGGTCGCGAGCTCCTGTCCGCGCTGCGCCGTGTTGGTCAGCGTCGAGGCGGATGCCTCGAGCTCGGTCGAGGCCGACGACACGGTCCCGACAACCTCACCGATCATCGCTTCGAACTTGCGGGTGATGGCGTCGACGCGGCGGCCGCGTTCGATCTTGGCGTCGGCATCGCGCCCGGCCGCTTCGTCAGCAGCCCTCTTGGCGATCAGCGCCTCCTTGAAGATCTGAAGCGCGTCGGCCATCGCCCCGATCTCGGTCTTCTCGCCGCGATGCGGCACCTCTGCCGAAAGATCGCCTTCACCGAGCGACTGCATCGGGCGAATGATCGAAGCGATGCCGCGCGACACGTCGCGAACCAGATAATGGGCCGCAGCGATTGCGATCACGACCGAGAGCACGATGATGCCGACCAGCAGGCGGAAGATCGAGGCGTAGCTGTCAGCCGCCTGCTTGGTCTCCATCTCGGCGCCGCGGTTGTTCAGCTCGATGTCCTTCGTCAACAGCGGATCGGCGGCCTGCGCCATCTTGGCGACCTTGCTCTGCAACAGCTCGTTCGCTTCGGTCGGGAACTTGCCCGGACTCTTGCGCGACAGCGCCATCACCTCTTGCACGCCGTTGAGATACTCGCCCCACGCCGCGGTCCATTGCCCATAGATCGAGCGCTCCTCGGCAGACGTGATCAGCGGCTCGTAGATCTTACGGGTCTGCTCGATGCGTTCGCGCAGCGAGGCGAGGCGTTTTTCGGCAGCTTGCTTGCCCTCGGCCGTATCCTGCATCACATGCAGACGGAGCGCGACGCGCAGCTCGTTGACATCGGCGCGGATCGAGCCCAGCGCACGCACGCTCGGCAGCCAGCTTTCCGCGATCTCGACCGTGTGCGAATTGATGTTCTGCATGGTGCCGATCGCCACCACACCGACGCCGGCAAGCGAGAGCACGAGGACCGACAGCACGGCCAGAAGCTTGAAGACGATCGACAACTTCGACATCACAAAATCCCGATGAGACCTAAACGCACACGTCACTTGCGCCACGACCGTCAAGACGGACGGCAGGGCGTGTCATTCCAACAATGCTGGCTGGTTCTTATCCGGCAAGATTGCGCAATACTTGCAAGCAGCCGTTAACAGAGGCCTACGTGGGACGACGGATGTGCGATTATGGCCATTATTCCTTCCACAACATTGGTTGCGATCCAGCGAACATCCCCTGGTGCCGCACCGCTGCTCCAGGGACGGCCAATGGCCGCCGTGCCCAGGGCGGTCGTTGATCGGGAAGCCGGGCAGGCCGGGTTCAGGCGGCCCGAACGGTGTCCAGGAACTTGCCGACCTCGAGCTTGAGGCGATCGCTGTCGCCAGACAGCATCTGCGCGGCGGAGAGAACTTGCGACGACGCCGATCCGGTCTCCCCGGCCCCGCGCTGCACGTCAGCGATGTTGGACGAGACCTGATGCGTGCCTTGCGCAGCCTGCTGCACGTTGCGGGAGATTTCCTGCGTCGCCGCGCCTTGCTCTTCCACGGCCGCGGCGATGGTCGAGGAAATCTCGGACAGCTTTTCGATGGTGTCGCTGATGTCCTTGATGGCCCCGACCGATTCCTGGGTCGCGGTCTGAATGCCTGAGATCTGTTGGCCGATCTCGCCGGTCGCTTTCGCGGTCTGCTCGGCCAGCGCCTTGACTTCGGCGGCGACGACGGCAAAGCCGCGGCCGGCTTCGCCGGCGCGTGCCGCCTCGATCGTGGCGTTGAGCGCCAGCAAATTGGTCTGGCCAGCGATGGTGTTGATCAGTTCGACCACGTCGCCGATCCGCGTTGCCGCCTTGGACAATTCGCTGACGCGCTCGGTGGTATTGCGCGCCTGGCCGACCGCCTCGCTCGCAACCCGCGCCGATTCCTGCACCTGGCGGCTGATCTCGGTGATCGAAGACGACAGCTCCTCGGTCGCCGAGGCCACCGACTGGACGTTGGTGGACGCCTCTTCGGAGGCGGCAGCGACCATTGTGGCAAGCCCCTGTCCGCGCTCGGCAGTCGAGGTCAGCGTCGAGGCAGAAGCCTCGAGCTCCGTCGCGGCTGAAGAGACTGTCTCGACGATCTCGCCGATCGCAGATTCGAAGCTGTCGGCAAGCTTGTGCATCTCGGCCTTGCGCTGCGCGGCCGCGGCTTGATCCTGCCTGATCTTGGCTTCTGCTTCCTCGCGCGCCTTTTGCTCAGAGACGATCTTGAACTTCTCGACGGCCGCTGCAACGCCGCCGACCTCGTCCTTCCGGCCAAGGCCCGGCAGCACGACGGAAAAGTCGCCGCCGGCGAGCTTGTCCATAGCGATGGTGAGCGCGCGGATGGGCCGCGCGATGGTGAGGAAGGATACGAGCCAGCTGCCGATGAGCACGAACATCGTGCAGGCTCCGATCATCATGGCAACGCGCTCCGCGGCTGCCATTTCCTGCTCCGCCTCGGCATATTCCAGTTCAGATTTGTGCTTGGCAAATTCTGCGATCTGGCTCGCCAGAGCATCAAGTTCGGAGGCGATGGGCAGCGTCACTTCTCGTGCCCGACGAATCGCTTCGGCGTTGATTTCCGCCAGCCGAGCTCCGCCCTCGGCCGAGCCGGGCGAAAAGGCTGCGCTGCGCACAGCGGAAATTTGTTGCGCGCCCTTGACATAGTCGGCAGCGCGCGTCTTCAGCTTCTCGATGCGGGCGCGATTTTCGGCAGAGCGCGACAATCTCAGCATCGCGTCGGCAATTGCTGCGACAGACTTCTCCCGCTCGACAAGTGCGTCGCCGGCCTTCTGCAGTTCGGACGCATCTCCGGCAAGACGAACATCGCGCACGGCGAGCTGCATGCCGCGAACGGCAACCTTCGCCTCCACGGCGTCTCGCGCGATTTCCTGCTGCCCAAGTACATTCTGGTTCGACTGCCGCAAACTGGTGTTGCCGAACTTCTCGCTCGCGATCATCGATGCCACCAGCAGAATGGCGAGCGCGGAGGCAATCGCAAGCTTGGTTCCGATCTGCAAATTCCGGACAAGGCTCAACATGGCGCGTTTCCAGGAGACGAGCGGCCAGTCATTGCCGACCGCTTGGACGTTGATCGCCCTTACCCGGAAGGCTATCGGTCAGAGCTCCATCTACGGTTAATGGCGAGATCAGCAGAAATACTGATTTTTTGCGCTACATGATTGAAATTGAAGGAGCCTGATCTCGTCATGGGTGTAAATTGCGACCTGAAGTCAGCGCGGGGTTATTTTGCATCCGACGGCCTCGCCGTCCAGGCTGATGCGAAAGACCGGTTTCTTGTTCTCGTCGAGCAGCTCCATGCTCCACTTCGCATTCGGCTTCAGGTTGCGTGCGATGCCGCCGAGCAGATTGGCACACACCTCGGTCATCTCGGTCCAGGCCGCGGCGCGATCCTCGAACTCGTACGGCTGATCGGCGGCGCCGGAATAGCGGCCGGTGCTGATGCGGAAGAAGTACAGCGACATCGTTGAAGCCTTGCGTAGGGCCGCTTTCCGGCCGGTACGCAAGGCTGGGGCGTCAGTCGCTACCAAGGCATGAAAACCGCAGGCCGTATGATTACGGCGCCGCGGCTTGGCGTGCGATGCATTCGTCAAAGGCAGGTAAATTGCGCGCGAAGTATCGCGCGAGATATCACTCGGTCGAGCGTCGCAGCTCGAGCGGCCCTTCGTTCCTCGACCCGGATTTGGGTTCGGGCTTCGCTTCCGACTTCACCGGCTCGATCCGGCTGCTCTCGACCCGCGGTGTTTCGACGCGCGCAGCGACCTCGGTGCTCGGTGCGTTGACCGAACCGGTCTGCTCCGGCGCACGGAGCGAGCGCGGCCGCGCAACCGCGCGCGCCATCAGCATCTGGTTGCCGCCCTGATGGTGGAAGTCGCAATAGGCGAAACCCATGCCCGAGACCGAGCCGCGGAAGCTGCGCTCGTCGGTCTTCTCCAGGTTGAAACAAGGCTCGAACGGAATTCCCTTGATCGAGGCGCAGACGTTCTGGCCACGGATCTGGAGGGTGTTGCCCGGCAGGCGCAGATGGCGGACCGGGCCCGAACCCGAGAACTGCACCGCGCCGGCGGCGCCGAGATCGTCCAGGATACGCCCCGCACCGCGGGTGCCGTCGAAACAGGTGAAGGCGAACACCTTGCCGGCGACGAAGCGGCGTGCCTCATCCGCGTTCATACTGCCGGCCAAGGCGATGGCCGGCGCAAACGTCACGACTGCTGTGACAGCCCCCAACACAATACGCGCAAGCATGCTCAACTCCGAACCAACCCCGCAGCGGGCGATGCCTTATCTCTTTACCCGCTGCTTACCATACCAACCATGGCGACATTGAAGCAGCTTGGTTGGTAAAGTCTGAACGCCGTTAGACAATTTTTACCACGATGCGACCGCGGACCTGGCCGGCGAGGATTTTAGCGCCCCACTCCGGAACCTGGTCCAGCGCAATTTCTGTAGTTATTTCAGATAGTTTTGGCCGATCCAGATCGGAAGCGAGGCGCTGCCAGGCGGCTTTTCGCGGCGGAAGCGGGCACATGACGGAATCGATGCCGAGAAGGCACACCCCACGCAAAATGAAGGGTGCGACCGAAGACGGCAGGTCCATACCGGCCGCCAGACCGCAGGCGGCAATGGCGCCACCATAGCTTGTCATCGACAGCAGATTCGCGAGCGTGGTCGAGCCGACGCTATCGATACCAGCCGCCCAACGCTCCTTGCCCAGTGGCTTTGCCGGCCCCGACAGTTCATTGCGGTTGATGATTTCGGCGGCACCCAGGCTCTTCAGGTAATCGGTCTCCGAGGCGCGGCCGGTCGAAGCGATGACATGGTAGCCGAGCTTCGACAGCACGGCGGTCGCGACCGAGCCGACGCCGCCGGCCGCGCCCGTCACGACGACCGGGCCGCTTTTCGGCGAGACGCCGTGCTTCTCCAGCGCCAGCACGGCGAGCATCGCGGTGAAGCCCGCGGTGCCGATCGCCATCGCATCCCGTGCCGACAGGCCCTGCGGCAGTGCGACCAGCCAGTCGCCCTTCACCCGCGCCTTCTCGGCATAGGCGCCGAGATGGGTTTCGCCCATGCCCCAGCCGGTGCAGACGACCTTGTCGCCCGCCTTCCATTGCGGATGGGAAGAGGCTTCGACGGTGCCGGCGAAATCGATGCCGGCGATCATCGGGAAGCGGCGCACCACCGGCGCCTTGCCTGTCAGCGCAAGGCCGTCCTTGTAGTTCAGCGTCGACCATTCCACGCGGACGGTGACGTCGCCGTCCATCAGTTCGGCTTCGTCGAACTGCGTCAGCTGCGCGGTGGTGCCCTTGTCGGCCTTGTCGATCCGGATCGCCTTGAAATTGGCCACGGCTGAACTCCCTGACTTGTTTGACCGGGATGTTTAGCCGATCAGGCAGGCTGCGCAACCGCTCGTGCGACCGGCTTTTCGACGATCGGAAGATTGATCAGCGCCGAGAGCACCCCGAACAGGATCGAGAGCCACCAGATCGGCGTATAGGAACCGTATCGCTCGAACACGATGCCCCCTAGCCAGACGCCGAGGAAGCCGCCGACCTGATGGCTGACGAAGGCGAAGCCGTAGAGCGTCGCAAGCCAGCGCGTGCCGAACATCAGCGCCACCAGCGCCGAGGTCGGGGGCACCGTCGAGAGCCAGGTCAGCCCGGACACCGCGCCGAACGCGATCGCCGAGAACGGCGTGATCGGGAACGAGATGAATGCGAGCGTCGCGAGCGCACGAATGAAGTAGATCGTCGAGAGGATGTAGCGCTTCGGCAAGCTATTCTGGAGATAGCCGACGCCCAGAGAGCCCATGATGTTGAACAGGCCGATCGCCGCGATCACCCAGCCGCCGGTTTGCGCCGAGACGCCGCGGTCGACGAGGAACGCAGGCAGATGCACGGTGATGAAGGCGAGCTGGAAGCCGCAGGTGAAGAAGCCGAGCACCAGCAGCACGTAGGAACGATGGCCGAACGCCTCCGTGAGTGCCCCGCTGATGGTCTGCTCATCCGCAGGCGCCGCATTGGCCGTGTTTGCGACCGGCGGCGTCGAGATCGCCAGCGCCAGCGGGATGATCAACAGCATCAGGAAGCCGAACACGGTGAGAGTTTGCTGCCAGCCGAATTTGTCGATCAGGGCAACGCCGATCGGCGCGTACAGGAACTGGCCGAGCGAGCCCGCGGCAGTGCCGGCCCCGAGCGCAAGTCCGCGCTTCTCGGCCGGAAGCAGCTTGGTGAACGCCGACAGCACCAGGTTGAACGAGCAGCCCGCGAGACCGAAGCCGATCATCACGCCCGCACCGATGTTGAGTGACAGCGGCGTCGAGGAATAACGCATCAGCAAGAGACCACCGGCATAGAGCAGCGCACCGACGCACATCACGCGGTACAGGCCGAAGCGATCGGCGATCGCGCCGGCCAAGGGTTGGCCCAATCCCCACAACAGATTCTGCACGGCGATCGCGAGGCCGAACACGTCGCGACCCCAGGCGAATTCATGGCTCATCGGCTGCACAAAGAAGCCCAGCGCCGAGCGCGGCCCGAAGCCCAGCATGCCGATCGCACAGCCACAGAGGATGACGACGGCCGGCGTGCGCCAATTGGAGGAACGTGAGGGCGTGAGTTCGCCCGTTTGGATCGACATGGTGCTCCTCATCGGTCGCTTGGCGGGTCCGCCGATCAGCGACCGCAGTCAGGCATTTAATGCAGATGCATGAAAATCCAAAATGAAAAATGATTGCATCCCAGGAGGGGCTGCTGCGGGAGCATTGCGTTTATCGTGTGCTTTGACGCGCGTAGCGACTTGACGGGAATGTGTGCGACAGCCCCTGGCGCTCCCCTCCGCGGCGTGTTATTTTGGATTTACTCAGGTTGAGCATAATGAGTCCTGATGAAATCTGCCCGGCCTCTCGGCCGGATTTCTAGGCTCAATATATGCTCGTATTGAGCATATACGTCATCTGCATGGGAGGCTTCGATGCCGATCGCTGGAATTTACGGTCCCGACGACTTTGCCAATCGGCCGCAGGGCCAGGCCACCTCCACCCCATCAGCGGCGGCGCAAACTGGCCCTGCGCTGCCGCGGCCGTCGCTGGAATGGACCGCCGAGGTCGAGCGTGCGACCGCGCCGATCTATGAGCGCCTCGAGCATGTCATCCCGCCGATCGAGTGGCCCCTGATCGCGCCGGCGATTCACGCGATCAATCAGCTGAAGCGCGCGCGCAACGCGGTGATCCTCGCCCACAACTACCAGGCGCCGGAGATTTTTCATGGCGTCGCCGACATCGGTGGCGATTCCCTCCAGCTCGCCGTCGAGGCCACCAAGGTGAAGGCGGATGTCATCGTCCAGTGCGGCGTGCACTTCATGGCGGAGACGTCAAAGCTGCTCAATCCCGACAAGACCGTGCTGATCCCGGATTCACGCGCCGGCTGCTCGCTCGCCGCCAGCATCACCGGCGCCGACGTGCGCCTGCTGCGTGAAAGATTTCCCGGCGTGCCCGTGGTTGCCTATGTCAACACGTCGGCGGAGGTGAAAGCCGAAGTCGACATCTGCTGCACCTCGTCCAACGCGGTGCAGGTGGTGGAGAGCCTGAACGCACCAAGCGTGATCTTCCTGCCCGACCGTTATCTTGCGACCTATGTCGCCTCGAAGACCGATGTGAAAATCATCGCCTGGAAGGGCGCCTGCGAGGTGCACGAGCGCTTTACCGGCGACGAGCTGCGCGCGTTTCGCGAGGCCGATCCCTCCGTGCAGATCATCGCGCATCCCGAATGCCCGCCCGACGTGCTGGCGGAGGCCGACTTCACCGGCTCGACCGCGCACATGATCAGCTGGGTGCGGGAGCGGCGCCCGCGACGCCTGGTGATGATCACGGAGTGCTCGATGGCCGACAATGTCCGCGCCGAGTTGCCCGAGGTCGAGATGCTGCGGCCCTGCAATCTCTGCCCGCACATGAGGCGCATCACCCTCGCCAACATTCTCGAGAGCCTGCTGACGCTGGGCGAGGAAGTCACGATCGATCCGTCGCTTGCGGCGCGCGCGCGGCGATCGGTCGAGCGGATGATCAATTTGAACAATTGAGGCGTGACATGACATACAACATCCACAACCTCACCCGCTCCGTCGATGAGGTCGTCATCGTCGGCGGTGGGCTCGCAGGATTGTTCTGCGCGCTGAAGCTGGCGCCGCGACCGGTGACGCTGATCGCGGCGGCGCCGCTCGGACAAGGGGCGTCATCCGCATGGGCGCAAGGCGGCATCGCGGCTGCCGTGGCCGAAGGCGACGGTCCCGAAGCGCATGCCGCGGATACGATTGCGGTCGGCGGAGGCATCGTCGACGAAGCGATCGCGCTCGGGATCGCCCGCGAGGCGGGCTCGCGGATTCACGATCTGCTCGCTTACGGCGTGCCGTTCGACCGCGATCTCGAGGGACGGCTGGCCGTGGGCCGGGAAGCGGCGCATTCCGCGCGGCGGATCGTTCACGTCCGCGGCGACGCCGCCGGCGCGGCGATCATCGCGGCGCTGAGCGAGGCGGCGCGCCGCACCCCGTCGATCCGCCTGATCGAAGGGTTTGTCGCCGAAGCGCTGCTCACCGAGGACGGCGCGGTCACCGGCCTTCAATTGCGCGAGGCCGGTAGCTGTGCAGCAATGCCCATCATGATCGCCTCGCGCGCCGTCGTGCTCGCAACCGGCGGCATCGGCCATCTCTACGCCGTCACCACCAATCCAGCGCAGGCCAGCGGATCGGGTCTTGCGATTGCGGCACGCGCAGGCGCCGTGATCGCCGATACCGAATTCGTGCAGTTTCACCCGACCGCCATCATGGTTGGCCGTGATCCAGCACCACTTGCGACCGAGGCGCTGCGCGGCGAAGGCGCCACGCTGATCAATGGCAATGGCGAGCGCTTCATGGCGGCGCAGCATCCGCTCGCCGAGCTCGCGCCGCGCGACATCGTGGCCCGCGGCGTGTTCGCCGAGATCGCGGCCGGGCGCGGCGCCTTCCTCGATGCGCGGCAGGCCTTGGGCATGCACTTCGCCGAAAAGTTCCCGACCGTGCATGCAAGCTGCATCGCCGCGGGCATCGATCCCGCGATCGAGGCCATCCCGATCGCGCCGGCCGTGCACTATCACATGGGCGGCATCGCGGTGGACGCACGCGGCCGCAGCTCGATCGACGGGTTGTGGGCCGGCGGCGAAGTCGCCTCAACCGGTGCGCATGGCGCCAACCGGCTTGCGTCCAATTCGCTGCTGGAAGCCGTGGTCTATGCCGCACGTATCGCCGACGACATCGCCGGCCACACGATGCCCTCGCCGAGCCGCCTGCCGGAGGCGCTGCTGACACCGCGCGGCGGTGCACCGGATGCAGCCGCGGTGAAACGCCTGCGCACGATGATGAGCGCGAATGTCGGCGTGATCCGCGACGGTGATGGGCTTGCGGAAGCTGTGCGCAGCATGGCCGCGCTGGAACACTCGGCCAACAGCGTCGCCGTCCGCAACATGGCGACAGCGGCCCTGCTCGTCGCGACCGCGGCCTGGAGCCGCCGCGAGAGCCGCGGGGCGCATTTCCGCTCGGATCATCCGGCGGATGTTCCCGCATTGGCGCAGAGAACCATGACCACCCTCGCTGCGGCGCGCGCGATCGCGGACGGGCTCGCCGATCCTTCAACCCCGCGCCTCGCGCAATCCATGATCGCATGACGGAGTTTGCCATGATCACCCCGACCTCCCTGCTCTATCCCGACGCCTTCCTCTCTCCGCTCGCCATCGATGGCGCCGTGCATCGCGCGCTCGACGAAGATCTCGGCCGCGCCGGTGACATCACTTCACTCGCGACGATCCCGGAAGCAACAAAGGCGCAAGCGATCCTCGTCGCGCGCCAATCCGGGATCATCGCCGGGTTGCCGCTGGCGCTGGCGACGCTACAAAAGCTCTCGCCGGATATCGAGATACGCGCCCATGTCCGCGATGCCGCGAGGCTCGTCCGCGGCCAGCAGGTGCTGACGATCTCGGGCCCGGCTCGTGCCATCCTCACCGCGGAACGCACCGCGCTGAACTTCGTCGGCCGCCTCTCGGGCATCGCCACGCTCACCGACGACTACGTCGCGCGCACCGAGGGCACCAAGATGCGCATCTGCTGCACGCGAAAGACCACGCCGGGATTGCGGGCGCTGGAGAAATACGCGGTGCGGTGCGGCGGCGGCTTCAACCACCGTTTCGGCCTCGATGATGCGATCCTGATCAAGGACAATCACATCGCCGTCGCCGGTGGCATCCGGCCCGTGCTGGAGCGCGCCCGCGCTCATGCGGGGCACCTCGTCAAGATCGAGATCGAGGTCGACACGCTCGCGCAGCTGCGCGAGGTACTGGCGACTGGCCTTGCCGCGGCGGTACTGCTCGACAACATGGACCTCGCGACGCTGCGCGAGGCCGTCAGGATCACGGAAGGCCGCCTCACACTCGAAGCGTCCGGCGGCGTTACGCTGGACTCGATTGCGGCGATCGCGGCAACCGGCGTCGACTACGCCTCCTCAGGCGCGCTGACGCATTCCGCGCCGAACTTCGACTGCGCGCTGGATATCGAGACCTGAGGCGCGCTCAGCGCCGCTCGGTCACGCCCATCTCGGCGGAGCTCTTCGCTTCCTGCGCGAGCTCGGCCGAGAGTGCGGCGGTCTGCGCCGGCGTGCCCCAGCTCGGCTCCTCCTCGCCGTTACCCCAGGCGCGCGGACGGTAGAAGGTGTGTACGCCTGTCTTGTACATCTTCTTCATCTCGGCGACCCAGGACGGACGCACCCAATAGGCATGGTAGTGCGTCGACTTGCCGACCTCGGGCAACCAGATCTGGCCATCGAGCATCGCCTTGGAGATCTTCTTCGCACGATCCCACATCTCGGGCTCGCGGATCACGTCGGGATTGTTGTCGCAGGCGAACGTGAACTGGCAGGCGAAATGGCGGTATTTGTTCTGATAGACCACGCCGCACACCGTATCAGGGTATTTGCCGGAGAAGACGCGGTTCATCACCACTTGCGCGACCGCGATCTGGCCGCGCACGGCCTCGCCGCGGGATTCGAAATAGACGGCTTCAGCGAGACACTTTTCAGACTTGGCCCGTGACTTGCCGTCCAGCGCCAGCCGCTCGGCCGGCGATTTGGAGCGCTGGTTGTCGGCGTTGACCTCGCCTTTCGGCGCGACGCTCTCGCCGCTCTCGGTCGCGTTTCCGACGTCGTCGGTCGGCGGCGACAGCGAGGCCAGCTTCATGTCGGGGTCGGGCATCACGATCAGCGGCTCGGCACCGGGCTGCCAGCTCTCGATGCTCTCGACGGCGCCGCCGAGCGAGGAGCTGCCGAAGAACAGATTCGAGGTCTTCACACTGAAGGGATCGCGCGGCGGGGCGACCGTCGCCGGCTTCAGCGCGTTGAGCGGCTGTGCCGCGAAGGACAGCGCATTCTCGTCGGCCTTCGGATTGGCATATTGCGTCAAAGGCGGCGCGCGCAGCGCCTCCTGAAGTTCGGGATCGAGTGCCGCCGCGGACTCCGGCGACATTGCCTGTGGCTGCTCGACTGCTCGCTGGGCCGTCTTGGCACCGAAGACGGAGCTGTTAGACGTGGCGGGATCCTGCTGCGCTGGCGTCGCGGAGGGCGCGGACGTCTCGGGCGGCGGCGCAGGCGTCACGGTGGCGAGACGGTCGCCCTTGAGCGCCCGCTCGACCTTGGGGAAATCGGAGGCCTGATAGCGCGTCGGGGCCTGGAGCGCGGGATTGCCGCGGGAGATCGTGCCGGTGACGTCGCGGCCATCGAGGCTCGCCAGGCGAACCATCGCGCTCTGCGGAATGGACGTGCCGATCGGACGCGAGAAGCTGTAAGTCGCAAGCTGAATCGACGAGGCCGCGGAGAACACCTGCTTCTGCCAGCGCTCGGCAACGCCGGGCTGACGCGCCAGCAGGGAGCCTATGTCCTGATAGCCGGTCTCTCGCGGCATCAAGGCGAAGATGAAGAGACCGATTCCGAAGGACGCGAACCGCGCGCCCTTCGGATGGTTACGCAACACTAACATCGTTACGCTCACGCTACGCTTACGCCAGTTTCCGACCGAACCCAGTACATCCGTGCAATTCGATCTTTGTCGTAAGTATCTAATTTAGGTTGCCGGGGCGTTAATCGGCGTTGCGCGGCAGGCACACTCAAGCAATGTCAGGTGTTTTCAGCGGACGATGCTGCACGTTGGTAAAGGCCGCGTCATCTGAAGCGGTAAACATCTGGTCAACGCGAATGGTGAAGGAACTCTTGCTGACCAGGTCTTGCGCGCCGTATCGATACGGGACGCGTGATGAGTTCCGTTGTTTGCGCGGCGCTTCCAACATGATTGGCGTCATGCGCCGCGAAAGCGGGGCATCCAGTAAGCCGAGGCTTTTCGGCTCAATTGCTGGTGCCTCGGAGTGCTGGATCGCCCGGTCAAGCCGGGCGATGACAGCGCGCGTGTGGCGCTCGCTTTGAGTGAAGGCGAGAGCATCGCCCAAAACAAAAAGAGGCGGAGCTTGGCTCCGCCTCTTCGCAATCACTGCCTCAGTTCGTCCTACGCCTGGCTCGCGATCGCCTTGCCGAGCGCAGCCTGCGCGGCGGCGAGGCGCGCGATCGGTACGCGGTACGGTGAGCACGACACGTAGTCGAGGCCGACATTGTGGCAGAAGGCGACGGAGGCTGGGTCGCCGCCGTGCTCGCCGCAGATGCCGACCTTGAGCTTCGGGCGCGCCTTGCGGCCGCGCGCGACGCCGATCTTGACGAGCTCGCCGACGCCTTCCTGGTCGAGCGAGATGAAGGGATCGATCGCGAGGATGCCCTTGGTCACGTAGGGACCGAGGAAGCTCGCGGCGTCGTCGCGGCTGATGCCGTAGGTCGTCTGCGTCAGGTCGTTGGTGCCGAACGAGAAGAACTCGGCGCTCTCGGCGATCTGTTCCGCGAGCAGGCACGCGCGCGGCAGCTCGATCATGGTGCCGACCTGATAGGCGATCTTGGTGTTGGTCTCGCGCATCACCGACTTCGCGGTGGCGTCGATGCGGGCCTTGACCAGATCGAGCTCGGCCTTGGTCGCGATCAACGGCACCATCACCTCGAGGCCGACCGCCTTGCCGGTACGCTTCTCGGCCTCGACCGCGGCTTCGAAGATCGCGCGGGCCTGCATCTCGGCGATCTCGGGATAGGCGATCGCGATACGGCAACCGCGGAAGCCGAGCATCGGGTTGAACTCCGACAGCTCGCGCGCGCGGTCAGCCAGACGCCGCGGATCGGTGTTCATGGCGCGCGCCACTTCCTCGACCTCGGCATGGGTATGCGGCAGGAACTCGTGCAGCGGCGGGTCCAGCAGGCGGATCGTGACGGGCAGGCCCTTCATGATCTCGAACAGCTCGACGAAGTCGGCGCGCTGCATCGGCAGCAACTTGGCAAGCGCGGCACGGCGCGACTGCTCGTCCTCGGAGAGGATCATCTCGCGCACCGTGCGAATGCGCGTCTCCTCGAAGAACATGTGCTCGGTGCGGCAGAGGCCGATGCCTTCCGCGCCGAACTTGATCGCGGTGCGGGCGTCATCGGGCGTGTCGCCGTTGACGCGGACGCCGATCTTGCGGACCTGGTCGGCCCAGTTCATCAGCGTGCCGAACTCGCCTGACAGTTCCGGCTCGATCATCGGCATGCGGCCGGCCAGCACCTGACCGAGCGAGCCGTCGATGGTGATGACGTCGCCGGCCTTGAAGGTGCGCGAGCCGATGCTCATGGTGCCGCGGCCATAATCGACGCGGATGGTGCCGCAGCCTGAGACGCAGGGCTTGCCCATGCCGCGCGCCACGACCGCCGCGTGCGAGGTCATGCCGCCGCGGGTGGTCAGGATGCCTTCGGCGGCGTGCATGCCGTGGATGTCTTCGGGGCTGGTCTCGATGCGGACCAGAATGACCTTGCGTCCGTCGCCCTGAAGCTTGGCCGCTTCATCCGAGGAGAACACGATCTCGCCGGAGGCCGCACCTGGCGACGCCGGCAGGCCGGTCGCGATCACGTCGCGATTGGCTTCGGGATCGATGGTCGGATGCAGGAGCTGGTCGAGCGAGGCGGGATCGATGCGCGTCACCGCTTCCTGCTTCGTGATCAGGCCTTCGTTCGCAAGCTCGACCGCGATGCGCAGCGCGGCCCTCGCGGTGCGCTTGCCGCTACGGGTCTGCAGCATCCAGAGCTTGCCCTGCTCGACCGTGAACTCCATGTCCTGCATGTCACGGTAGTGCTTCTCGAGCAGCGTGTAGATCCGCGTCAGCTCCTTGAAGGCCTCCGGCATCGCCGCCTCCATCGACGCCTTGTCGGAGCCCGATTCCTTGCGCGCCTCTTCGGTGATGTCCTGAGGCGTGCGGATGCCGGCCACCACGTCCTCGCCTTGCGCATTGATCAGGAATTCGCCGTAGAGCTTGCTCTCGCCGGTCGAGGGGTTGCGAGTGAAGGCGACGCCGGTCGCCGAGGTCTCGCCCATGTTGCCGAACACCATGGCCTGCACGTTGACCGCGGTGCCCCATGATTCCGGAATGTCGTGCAGTTTGCGGTAGGTCACCGCGCGCGCGTTCATCCAGGATGAGAACACCGCTCCGACCGCGCCCCAGAGCTGGTCATGCGGATTCTGCGGGAAGTCCTTGCCGGTCTCGCGGGCGACCGCGTCCTTGTATTTGCCGACCAGATCGACCCAGTCGTCGGCGGAGAGGTCGGTGTCGAGCGTGTAGCCCTGGCTGTCCTTGAAGGTGTCGAGGATTTCCTCGAAGTGATGATGCTCGAAGCCGAGCACCACGTCGGAATACATGGTGATGAAGCGGCGATAGCTGTCATAGGCGAAACGGCGGTCGCCGGACAGCTCCGATAGTGCTTCCACGGTTTCGTCGTTCAGGCCGAGATTGAGCACGGTGTCCATCATGCCCGGCATCGAGGCGCGCGCGCCGGAGCGCACGGAGACGAGCAGCGGGTTCTTGGTGTCGCCGAACACCTTGCCCGTCAACTTACCGACATAGTCGAGCGCGTTCTCAACCTGCGACTGCAGTTCCTCCGGATAGGATTTGTCGTGGGCGTAGAAATAGGTGCAGACCGACGTCGGGATGGTGAAGCCGGGGGGCACCGGCAGGCCGAGATTAGCCATCTCGGCGAGGTTGGCGCCCTTGCCGCCGAGCAGGTCGCGCATCTCCGTGCGGCCCTCGGCCTTGCCGTCACCGAAGGTGAAGACCCACTTGTTGGCAGGAACCTTGGCTGGTGCGGCCTTGACCGGGGCGCCCTTGGCCGGAGCGCTCTTGGCCGGAGCGCTCTTGGCGACCTTCGGCGCAGCCGACTTGGTCGCAGCCTTCGCAGCTGGCTTGGGCGCCGGCTTCGGTGCGCTCTTCACGGCGCTCTTGGCAAGCGCCTTGCGGGCCACGGGCGCCGCCTTGGTCTTGACGGAGGCCTTTGATTTCGCTGGAGATTTATTCGGCTTCGAGGCGGCTTTGGCCATAGCTTGCACACAACCTGCGAGAGGGACGGGAAATTGCGGGCCTTACACCATTTTGGGCGGGCCCGCGCAAGTCGAAGAGTTCCGGAAAATGAAGGCCTAGAGATGGAGCCATTTCAACAAACCGAGCCCGATCGCACCATTGACGATGAGAAAGATCGCGACGATCAGGTTCAGCAGGCGCGGCATGATCAGGATGAGCACACCCGCGAGCAGGGACAGGATCGGCGAGATGTGGGCGACAGTGATGTGCATGAATTGTTTTTCCGAACGTTGAGGCGAATCGCGGGCGGATCATAGCGGACCAGGTTCCGCGGGTAGAGACGCGCCAGCACCTTGGCGAGTTCCCCAGTTCGCAAAAACTGCCCGAAATTGCCGCCGATGCGGCAGGGCTTCTTCGGAACATCGCGCGCGGCGCAGCATTGGCAACCGGTCGCGCCGTTGGCGCGTCAGGTAAACCCATGTCGCAAGCACGTCGAAGGAGTTGCCCATGCGAAACAGGATTCTTGCCCTTGCAGCGCTCGCGGCCGCGATCGGCTCGCCGGTCGCAGCGCAGGCGCAAACCGGGATCACCGTGGGACGCGCGCCCGTCGTGGTCGATAGCGGCCCGACGATTGCGGTCGAGCAGCGCCCGGCTTTCCGCGACTATGTCGTCGAGCAACGTGTGCCGGCCTTCCATATTCCGGATCGCGTGGTCGTCGGCGCCACCTTACCCGAAACCGGCATCACTTATTATGACGTGCCGCAACGTTTCGGTGCGACGACCTACCGCTACACCGTCGTGAACGGCTCCACCGTGCTGGTCGAACCGCGCTCGCGGCGCATCGTCGAGGTGATGGACTAGGAGAATCGGTTCAACTCGATGTCCGGCGCGCCACGTCGATCAGGCCGGCGCAGCAGTGAAAAAATCGGACATCAGGCCCCGCCCGGTCTTTCCCCCCGCCGGGCGGGGCATTTTTGTGCTCACGTGTCGCGGTCGCGGACGCGACGCAGCGCGCAAGCGATGCGGCGCGTCCGGGGCACGAGATCAGTCCTGAATCTTCGAGAAGTCCGCGACCGCACGCGTGGCGCTGCGGATCTCGTTCAGCAGCTTCAGGCGGTTTTCGCGCACCTTCGCATCGTCGTCGTTGACGCGCACCTTGTCGAAGAACGCATCCACCGGCGGACGCAGCTTCGCCATCGCGCTCATCGCGGCCGCGAAGTCTTCCTTCGCGACAGCAGCGCTCGCTTCCGTCTTGACCTCGCCGATCGCCTTGGCCAACGCCTTCTCCTCGTCGAGACTGTAGAGCGCGGCATCCGGCGCACCGTCGAAGGTACGCTTGTCTTTCTTCTCCTCGATCGAAAGGATGTTGCTCGCACGCTTGGTGCCGGCAAGCAGGTTCTTGCCGTCGTCGCTCTCGAGGAATTTTCCGAGCGCCTCGACGCGGCGAACGATCATCAAGAGATCGTCCTGGCCGCCGAGCGCGAACACGGCGTCGACGAGATCGTGGCGCGCGCCCTGCTCGCGAAGCTGGACTTTCAGGCGATCGGCGAAGAAGGCGAGGAGATCGCTTGGGATCCTCTCGGCCTCCGCAGACTTCACCGACAAGCCGGCGAGTGCGGACGCGGCCACCTTCATAAGCGACAGTCGAAGCGCGTTCTCTGCAATCAGCCTGATCACACCGAGCGCCGCGCGACGCAGCGCATACGGGTCCTTGCTGCCCGTCGGCTTCTCGTCGATCGCCCAGAAGCCGACGAGCGTATCGATCTTGTCGGCAAGCGCGACCGCGACGCTGACCGGATCCGTCGGCACGCGATCAGCGGGACCTTGCGGTTTGTAATGCTCCTCGCAGGCAGCCGCCACCGAGGCGTCTTCGCCCTGGGCCAGCGCGTAGTACTTGCCCATCAGGCCCTGCACCTCAGGGAATTCGCCGACGACTTCCGTCAGCAGATCCGCCTTGGCGAGATGCGCGGCGCGCGTGGCCTTGGCGACATCGGCGCCGACCAGCGGCGCGATCTCGCCGGCAAGCCGCTCGATGCGCTTGATGCGCGCCGCCTGAGTCCCGAGCTTCTCGTGAAACACGATCTGCTCGAACTTCGGCAGGCGATCCTCGAGCTTCGTCTTCAGGTCCGTCTCGTAGAAGAACTTCGCATCGCTCAGCCGCGCGCGGATCACGCGCTCGTTGCCTGATACGATGACCTTGCCGCCGTCGGTCGCTTCGATATTCGCGGTGAGCACGAATTTGTTGGTCAGCCTCCCGGTCTTGGGGTCGCGCACCACGAAGCATTTCTGGTTGTTGCGGATGGTGGCACGGATCACCTCGTCGGGAGTCTTCAAGAACTCCTGCTCGAACGAGCCCATCAGCACGACCGGCCATTCGACGAGGCCCGAGACCTCGTCCAGCAGATTCTGGTCCTCGACGAGTTCGAACCCTTGCGCGAACGCCAGCTGCTTGGCATCGGTCAGGATCGTGTCCTTGCGCCTGTCGGGGTCGAGCACGACCTTCGCGTCCAGCAGCTTGGCTTCGTAGTCCTCGAAGCGGCGGACCGAAATGGCCGATGGCGCGAGGAAGCGATGGCCGTAAGTGGTCTGGCCGGTCTCGATGCCGTCGACGGAAAACTTCACGACATCGGGCTCTTCGGTCTCGAGGCCGAAGGTCGCGGTGATCGCGTGCAGCGGGCGCACCCAGCTCAGCGAGCCCGACTTGGCCGAGCGCGCGCCCCAGCGCATCGATTTCGGCCAGGGGAAGGTTCTGATGATGACGGGCAGGATTTCCGCGAGCACGTCGATGGCGTCGCGGCCGGGCTTCTCGATCAAACCGATGTAGAAATCGCCCTTGGGGTCGCGCTGGATCTTGGCCTCGTCCAGCGAGTTCATGCCTGTCGCTTTCAAAAAGCCCTGCACGGCCGCATCGGGCGCGCCGACTTTCGGTCCGCGGCGTTCGGTCTTCAGGTCAGGCTGGCGCGCGGGGATGCCGTGCACGGTGAGCGCAAGACGGCGCGGAGTCGCGAAGGCTTTCGCGCCCTCGTAGACCAGGCCTTCGGCGACGAGCCTGTCGGTCACCAGACGGCGCAGATCGTCGGCCGCCTTGGCCTGCATGCGCGCGGGGATCTCTTCCGAAAAGAGTTCAAGCAAAAGATCGGGCATCAGGCCGCTCCACCGGCTTCGGTGTGCACCCAGGCTTCGCCGCAGGCTTTCGCCAGTTCGCGGACCCGGAAGATGTAGCTCTGTCGCTCCGTCACCGAAATCACACCGCGCGCGTCGAGCAGATTGAAGACATGGCTCGCCTTGATGCACTGGTCATAGGCCGGCAGCGCCATCAAATGCTCTCTGCGATTGCCTTCGCGCCAGCCGGCGTCGAGGTACTTCTTGCAGGCCGCTTCGGCCATCTTGAATTGCTCGAACAGCATCGTCGTGTCGGCATGTTCGAAATTGTGCCGCGAATATTCCTGCTCGGCCTGGAAGAACACGTCCCTGTAGGTGACCTTCTCGGCGCCCTCGCGGCCGTTGAAGTTCAGGTCCATGATGCGGTCGACGCCCTGCAGATAACAGGCGAGGCGCTCGAGGCCGTAGGTAAGCTCTCCGGCGACAGGCGCGCATTCGACGCCGGCGACCTGCTGGAAATAGGTAAACTGGCTGACTTCCATGCCGTCGCACCAGCACTCCCAGCCGAGTCCCCAGGCGCCGAGCGTCGGGCTCTCCCAATCGTCCTCGACGAAGCGGATGTCGTGAATGGCGGAGTCGATGCCGATCGCGGCGAGCGACTTCAGGTACAGCTCCTGAAGGTTCGGCGGCGACGGCTTGAGGATGACCTGGAACTGGTAGTAGTGCTGGAGCCGGTTCGGGTTCTCGCCATAGCGGCCATCCTTGGGCCGGCGCGAGGGCTGCACATAGGCGGCATTCCACGGCTTTGGGCCGAGCGCGCGCAGGGTCGTCCCGGGATGGAAGGTGCCGGCGCCGACTTCCATGTCGTAGGGCTGCAGGATCACGCAACCGTAATCCGCCCAATAGCGCTGCAGAGCCAGAAGCAGGCCCTGGAACGAGCGGTCCGGGCGCATATGGGCGGGCAATGAGGCGTCCATCGTCAGATCAGGCTCTCGCGGGGGGTTGAATCGCGCGGGACCGTATCGACGGCGGGGATGGGAATCAAGGCAAAGGGGGGTTTTCTTACCTCTCCCGCCTGCGGGAGAGGTCGCGCCGAAAGCGCGGGTGAGGGCTTTCTCCTTTCGGGGTTTTCTCGCTTGTGGAGAGACCCCAGCCCTCCCCCGCAAGCGGGAGAGGGAGCGCACCTTCCGTGCTGCGTGAGCTAACCCGGCCTATAGGCTCCGGTCACGGGGTCACGCTTCAGCGTCTGGACGGCCCCCATATGGGCGGCCTCGGCGACGCGCGACAGGCGCATCTCCTCCAGCTCCTGGTTGATCCGGAGTGCGGTCTTGTACGCCCAGCGGACCACGGCAAGCCCACCCAGGACGCCCGCGAATGCAACGAACGGCGGCATCGGTCGATCCTTGTCTAGTGCTCAACCCCCACGCACATTCTCGCGCAGTCCGGGCTGCGCCGCAATTGGCTCAAGACGGACCAAATGGCGCGGGAGGCGATTCGCCTAGAACCCGAATTTCGCCCAAATCGCCCGCGTCTCGACCGCCGAGATCAGCTCGTCCGGCAGCCCGGCCATTGATTCCATGGCCGAAAGCTGCCCCGCGCCAGGCGATTTCCGCCCGAGCAGGCCGGAGAGCAGCCCGGTCGGCTGCGCGATCACAGGGGTGAGAACCTTCTCGCCGTAGCGGGCACGAAGAGTTGAGCGGAGATCGCCGACGCCATCGGCAAGCCCAAGCGCGATCGACGTCTCGCCGGCCCAGTACTCGCCCGTGAACAGCGTGTCGTCGGCACCCTTGAGCCTGTCGCCGCGGCTCGCCTTCACCAGCGCGATGAAGATCTGATGGATCTCGCGCTGAAGCGCCTTCAGCTTGGCCACGTCATCGGGATTTTCGGGCAGGAACGGATCGAGCATCGCCTTGTGCGCACCTGATGTGTAGAGGCGCCGCTCGATGCCGAGCCGCTTGATCGCCTCCTGGAAACCAAAACTGCCGCCGACCACGCCAATCGAGCCGAGGATCGAGGACGGATCGCAGAAGATCTCGTCGCCGGCGCACGCGATCATGTAGCCGCCGGAAGCCGCGACATCCTCGACGAACACGAGCACCGGCAGCTTCTTCTCCGCCGCGAGCTGCTTGATGCGCAGATAGATCTGGCGCGACTGTACCGGCGAGCCGCCGGGCGAATTGATCACCAGCGCCACCGCCTTGGCGTTCCGATACGAAAATGCCCGCTCCAGCACCCGCGCGACGCCTGCGAGCGTCATGCCCGGACGCAGCGGCGTCACGGCGCCGATGACGCCTGACAGCCGTACCACCGGCACCACCGCCGTGCCCGGTCGGAAGCGCGCCGGCAGGTATTGCAAGAGCTTGTCGGCCAGGCCGGAATTCTCGCGATCGTTCAATTGTTCGGCCATGCCGTTACTCCTGATTAACCAATTCTTATCACGCGACTGTCATTGAAAGTGCCTGGAACGTGTTTTGCAGAATCCGCGGCGGGAAGCTGCAATGAGGCAGCGGAGAAAACGACATGAAGATCTATCTGCTGTTGATGCTGATCGGCGCGCTCTTCACTGCGATTCGCTATACGTCCCCGCAGGAACAGCAGTCGGAATCGCTTCCCCAGTAAGCCGTCACGGCTCCGCCAGCGGCAAGACCGCTTTTCCCTCGAGAATATCCCTCACCTCTTTTTTGGGCAGATGTGACTCGTAATTGAGCATGAGGCCCGGCAGCAATCGCGTCGGCGCGCGGCCGCCCTTGACGGCACGTACCAGCACGCGGATCGCAGGCCGTGCCGCTTCGCCATGAACAGGCAGAATCGACAGGCTGCCAAAGCCGCGTGACAGCGCTGCCAAAACGTCTGCAATTCCGTCCGCGCGCCAGATCAGCGTCAGCACACCGTTCGGCCGGAGGATCCGCCGCGCTGAATGCACCCAGGCATGCAGCGTCTCCTCGGTTGCGACATGCGCGGTGTGACGCGCCCGATCCGGCGAGCCGCGATGCCTGATGGCATCGTTGAAGGGCGGGTTCATCAACACGCAAGCGGCGCTATCAGGCATGAGCCCATGCGCCGCAAACGGCTGCGCGTCATCAGTGACGTCGAGCACGATCACCTCGGCGGCAATCGCATTCGCGGCTGCATTGGCGCGTGCGAGCTCTGCCAATTCCGCATCGATCTCGACCAGGCAAAGATTGAGGCCGGCCACGCGGCGGGCCAGCGCCAGGCCGGCGGTGCCGACGCCCGCGCCGAAATCGACCACGCGATCCCCCTCACGGGCCGCCGTCGCGGCCGCGAGCAGGATGGCATCGTGCCCGGCGCGGTGGCCGGATCGCTTCTGCTTGAGGCGCAGTTGCCCGCCGAGAAAGGCGTCCTCGGTGAGATCTGTGACGACGTCAATCATCGCCGCGCAGTTCGTGGCTGAGCCCGGCCTCGGTCAGGAGTTGCCGGGCTTCGCTGGCGTCGTCCTCATGGACCAGGATTCGGCGCGGCAGGACGCCGAGCGAGCCCTCGATGATGCTCATGTTCTGGTCCAGCACCAGATGGTGGATGTTGGCGCCGTCGAGCAGCGCGCCGATCGCCGACACCAGCACGATATCATTGGTCCGAACCAGTTCACGCAAAACGAGCCTCCTGGGCTGAAAGGGGTTGAGCGGCAAATGTCAATGGTTCCACAGGCCTTGCCGCATCCCCGTCCAGTTTCTATTGTCTTTCCATCAGAATAGCCCCTCCGGGGCAAATATTGGAGACCGGCGTGGCCGTCATCGTACCTTTCGAAACCCCCGGCGCGTCGATCGAAGAGCTGGTTGCCCTTGTCGCCGGTGACATGGAGCGCGTCAACGCCACGATCCTCTCGCGGACCGGGTCAGACGTGACCATGATCCCGGAGGTCGCCAACCATCTGATCTCCTCGGGCGGCAAGCGGCTGCGGCCGATGCTGACACTCGCCATGGCCAACCTCGCCGGCTACACCGGCGACGGTCACATCAAGCTCGCTGCCTCGGTCGAGTTCATGCACACGGCCACGCTGCTCCACGACGACGTCGTCGACGAGAGCGAAATGCGCCGCGGCAAGCTCTCGGCACGCATGCTCTGGGGCAACGAGGCCAGCGTGCTGGTCGGCGACTTCCTGCTCGGACAAGCCTTCCGCATGATGGTCGAGGTCGGCTCGCTGCGCGCGCTCGACATCCTCTCCGCCGCCGCCGCCACCATCGCCGAGGGCGAGGTGATGCAGCTCGCCGCCGCCAAGAACACCGCCACCACCGAAGACGAATATCTCGCCGTGATCCGCGGCAAGACCGCCGAACTGTTCGCCGCGGCCTGCGAGGTCGGCCCTGTGATTGCCAACCGCCCGAAGGCGGAGCAGACCGCCTGCCGCTCCGTCGGCATGAATCTCGGCATCGCCTTCCAGCTCGTCGACGACGTGCTCGACTACGGCGGCAAGAGTGCAAAACTCGGCAAGAACACCGGCGACGATTTCCGCGAGGGCAAGATCACCCTTCCCGTCGTGCTCGCCTTCCGGCGTGGCAATGACACCGAACGCGCGTTCTGGATCAAGGCGCTGGAGCGCGGCGAAATCGGCGACAGCGATCTCGACCACGCCATCGGCCTGATGAACAAGCACCGCGCCCTCGAGGACACGCTCAGCCGCGCGCAGCACTACGGCGCCATGGCGGTCGATGCGCTGGCGCTGTTCCCGTCCTCGCCGATGAAGAGCGCGCTGGAGCAGGTGGTGGCGTTCTGCCTGGCACGATCGCATTAGGCTTTCGCGCTCAGGCGCGACTGCCGGGCAAACACTCTCCCGGGGTTCGCCGGGACGACGCCGTTGAGACAGGCACGACGGCATCAGCACCGTCATTGCGAGCGCAGCGACGCAATCCAGAATCCCACCACGGAAAGACTCTGGATTGCTTCGCTCCGCTCGCAATGACGGCGTATGTCGCGGCTCGCTCACGAGTGTGCATCTGAACGCAGCCACAGCTCTGATCACGGCAGCGGCTCTCGCCAGAGCAACAGCCTCACAGTCGCGGCCCCTTCAACCCGCAGCCGACCGCTGCCCAGCAGTAACTTGCTTTTTGCAAGCCACTCACCTACCTTTCCCTGATGCAACCCAAGTCCCCCTCGATCCTGGAATGCCCGGTCGGCCGTGCCGTGGAGACGGTTGGCGAGTGGTGGAGTATCTTGATCCTGCGGGACGCGTTTCAGGGTTCGACGCGGTTTGACGAGTTCGAGCGCAATCTCTCCATTGCGCCGAACATCCTGTCGCGGCGCCTGGCCCATCTCACCAAAGCAGGCATGTTCGTCCGCCGCCGCTATCACGAGCGGCCGCCACGTTACGAATATGTGCTGACGGACAAGGCGCGGGATTTCTTCCCCGTCATCGCCACGCTGCTCGCCTGGGGCAACAAGCATCTCGCGCCGAAGGGCGAATCCATCCTGCTGGCGAACCGGGACGATCGTCGGCCGCTCGATCCGATCGTGGTCGACGCCGCCGACAGGCAACCGATCACGCTCGCCAATTCGGTGGTGATCGCAGGGCCCCACGCAAGCCGCCTGATGCGGCGTCGGCTCACCTCGCTGAAAGCCATGAACCCGGCGGTCGCGCCGGCTGGAGACTGACATGCGTCGTATCGTCGTCACGGGAATGGGCGCGGTGTCGCCGCTCGGCTGTGGTGTGGAGACATCCTGGCGCCGGCTGCTTGCCGGACAGAGCGGACTGCGTCCGCTGCCCCAATGGTCGGAGGCGCTGCCGGCCCGCATTGCCGGACTCGTGCCCGACAAGGCCCAGGATGCGGTCGGCGGCTTCGACGCAGCGCAGGCCGCCGCGCCGAAAGATCAGCGCAAGATGGACCGCTTCATCCTGTTCGCATTGCTCGCCACCGCAGAAGCGGTCGCCCAGGCTCAATGGACGCCACAGGATGCGTCATCGCTGCAGCGGACCGCGACGGTCATCGGTTCCGGTGTCGGTGGCTTTCCGGCCATGGCGGAGGCCGTGCGCATCACCGAGCAGCGCGGCCCGCGTCGGCTGTCGCCGTTCACGATTCCCTCGTTCCTCGCCAACCTCGCGGCTGGCCATGTCTCGATCAAATACGGCTACAAGGGCGCGCTGGGCACGCCTGTTACGGCGTGTGCCGCCGGCGTGCAGGCAATCGGCGATGCCGCGCGCATGATCCGATCAGGCGAAGCCGATGTCGCGATCTGCGGCGGCGCGGAAGCCTGCATCGATATCGTCAGTCTCGGCGGCTTCGCGGCGGCACGTGCGCTGTCCAGCGCGTTCAACGACACCCCCGCTCGCGCCTCGCGCCCGTTCGATCGCGATCGCGATGGCTTTGTCATGGGCGAAGGCGCCGGCATTCTGGTGATCGAGGAGCTGGAACATGCGCTTGCGCGCGGCGCCACGCCGATCGCGGAGATCGTCGGATATGGCACCACCGCGGACGCCTATCACATGACGTCGGGCCCACCTGATGGCGACGGTGCCCGCCGCGCCATGGAGATCGCACTGCGCCAGGCGCAGCTCGCACCTTCCGATTTGCAGCACCTCAACGCGCATGCGACCTCGACGCCGGCCGGCGATGAGAGCGAACTCGGCGCCATCGCTGCGCTGTTCGGCCGCAACCGCAGCATCGCTGTCAGCGCGACCAAATCGGCCACCGGCCATCTGCTCGGCGCGGCCGGCGGGCTCGAGGCGATCTTTACCGTGCTGGCCTTGCGCGACCAGATCGCGCCGCCGACGCTCAATTTCGAGAACCCGGATCCCGGCGCGGACGGTATCGACATCGTGGCAGGCAGCGCGCGGCCGACGCCGATGCAGCATGCGATCTCGAACGGATTCGGCTTCGGCGGGGTGAACGCCAGCGCGATCTTCCGCCGCATAGGCTAGCGGGCAGGCTTGCAATCACGCTGGCCATTGCTACGACAGCAGGATGAGCGATACGAACTTCTGGCTATTCCTGGGCGCCGCCCTCATCATTGCCGCCATTCCCGGGCCCGGCATCTTCTACGTCGCGGCGCGAGCCTTGTCGCAGGGGCGCGCCAGCGGGTTTGCCTCGACAGCCGGCACCGCGCTGGGCGGACTGGTTCATGTCGTCGCCGGCAGCCTCGGCATCTCCGCCATCATCCTGGCCAGCGCCGAGCTGTTTGCCGCCGTCAAATTCGTCGGCGCGCTCTATCTGGTCTGGCTCGGCATCAAGACCTTTCGCAGCGGCGGCCGAGTGCTGCCGCTCGCGAGCGAGCCCGTCGGCGACACCAGGGCGTTCCGCGACGGCATGCTGGTCGAGGCGCTGAACCCGAAGACCGCGGCGTTCTTTCTTGCTTTCATTCCGCAATTCCTGGATCCCGCGGGAGCGAGTCCCACGCTGCAATTCATCATGCTCGGCGCCATCTCGGTGACGCTGAACACGCTCGCCGATATCATCGTGGTGCTCATGGCATCGGCGACCCGCACGCAATTGATCGGACGGCCGCTTCTGATGCGCCGTCTCACCCAAGGCTCCGGCGTCTTCATTGCAGGCCTTGGCCTGTCTCTTGCGCTGGCGCGGAGGCCGGCGAATGGCTGACACCCCGCAAAGCCGCTTCTACGAGTCCCACGGCCTGCGCTTGCATTATGCCGACTGGGGCAATGTGGAGGCACCGCCGCTGATCCTGATCCATGGCGGCCGCGATCATTGCCGGAGCTGGGACGCCATTGCCCGCTCGCTGCAGCCGAATTTTCATGTGATCGCGCCCGACCTGCGCGGCCACGGCGATTCCGACTGGACCAAAGGCGGCAGCTACGCGCTGACCGAGTATGTTTACGATCTCGCCCAGCTCGTCCGCAGCATCGCGGCACCCCAGGTGACGCTCATCGGCCATTCGATGGGCGGCATGGTGAGCCTGATCTTCTCTGGATCATTCCCCGAACTGGTCTCGAAGCTCGTCGTGCTCGACGGTGTGACGATGCTGCCGGATTCACCCAAGCCGCCGGCGCATGAACGCATCGGCAGATGGGTCGGCCAGCTCGACAGACTGCACGACCGCACACCGCGCCGCTATGCGACGCTCGACGACGCGGCCGCGCAGATGGTCTTGCACAACAAGCGCCTCAGCCGCGACCTCGCGCTTCACCTCGCAACGCACGGCGCGCGGCAGAACGAGGACGGCACCTATAGCTGGAAGTTCGACCCCTACCAGCGCGCCTCGGCGCCGCACCGGCTCTGGCCGGACGACCATGTCGCATTGTGGTCGCGCATCGCCTGCCCGACGCTGCTGCTCAAAGCCGGCGAAAGCTTTCTCGCCGGCGCAAAGGTGGCTGGCCTGGAGCAATATTTCCAGCGGGCCCGCATCGCAACCGTCGCGGGTGCCGGACACTGGCTGCAGCATGACAAGCCGGAGGAGGTGCTGGGCGAGATCAGGCGGTTTCTCGGGCTTTCGGAGGACAGCGGCGCCTAGCTCAGCGTCCCCGCATGCACCCACCAGCCGGGGTGGTCGCGCCGAATCTTCTCGGCGGCGGCCTGTGCATCACCGGGCACGCCATAAATCGCGAAGCATGTCGCGCCGGAGCCGGACATGCGCGCGAGCTTGACGCCAGTGGAGTCGCGCAGAGCTTCGAGCACCGCCCCGATCACGGGTTCGATCCGCAGCGCAGGGGCTTCGAGATCATTGGCGACGGTTTCGAGAACATCGACCCAATCGGCGATCGATCCGCCGGCCTCCGGCCACGCCGGAGCTTCAAGCACATCGGTCACGCCGACCAGCAATTCGCCGTTGCGCAGGCCCAACTCCTTGAACACGTCCTTGGTCGCGACCGGCACGCGTGGATTGACCATCACGCACGGCATGCTCGGCAGCGCCAGCGGCAGCAATTGCTCGCCGACGCCGGTCATGTCGCAGGCCCGCGAGAGCAGGCACACCGGCACGTCGGCGCCGGTCGCAAGCGCGACCTTCTGGAGCCTGGGATCATCGAGCGGCAGATCGTTGAGGCGCGCCAGCAGGCGCAGCGCCGCTGCAGCGTCGGCCGAACCGCCACCGATGCCGGCCGCAACCGGCAACACCTTGTCGAGCGCGAAAGCGCCGAGCTTCAAGTTCGGCACGGCATCGGCCAGCAGCTTGGCTGCCTTGAACACGAGATTGTCGGATGTCTCGCCGCAGGCTGCCGCGAGCGGTCCCGTGGTGGCAAGCCTGAGCTCACCGCCCGGATCCAGCGTGAGCCGGTCGGCACAGTCGGCAAACGCGACCACGCTTTCGAGATCATGATAGCCGTCGGCGCGACGGCCGACTACGCGAAGGCTCAGATTGACCTTCGCGCGCCCTTCTTCCACCAACGCCGGCATCGGCGATACGCCCCCAGTTACGCGTCCAATGACTTTGATCAACCGCCCTTGCCGTCGTCTTTCTTCTTCTCCGCCTGCGCGGCCGAAGAGTTCGACGTGTCATCGGTCATGCCATTGGCGATCTTGGCCTCGATCTTCGGCAGCTCCTCCGGCTCCGGCTTGAGATCGCGGGCATGTGCCCACTGGAATTTGGCCTCGAGCGTGCGGCCGACGCGCCAATAGGCATCGCCGAGATGGTCGTTGATGGTGGGATCCTCGGGCTTCAGGTCGATGGCGCGCTCGAGGTTCTTCACGGCCTCTTCGTAGTTGCCGATGCGGTAATAGGCCCAGCCGAGAGAGTCGACGATGTAGCCGTCGTCGGGACGCTGCTCGACGGCACGCTTGATCATCTTCATGCCTTCGTCGAGATTCACCCCCTGGTCGATCCAGGAATAGCCGAGATAATTCAGGACATGCGGCTGGTCGGGTTGGAGCTCGAGCGCCTTCTTCATGTCGGCTTCGGCCTTGCCCCACTCCTTGGAGCGCTCCTCGCAAATGCCGCGGTAGTAATACCAGACGCTGTTGGCCTTGTCGTTGCCGGCAGGCAGCACGTCGATGCCTTGCGAATAGGTCGCCCCGCAGTCGCCGAACTTCTTGCGGCCGCGTTCGAGATTGCCAAGCGCCATGATGGCTTCGAGGTCCTTGGAATCCTCTGATATCACACCCTTGAGGATCTTGATCGCCTCGTCGGTTCGGTCAGCGGAATCCAGGTCGATGGCGAGCTGGATCTGCGCATTGCGCTTCAAGGGCGAGCTCGACGGCACGCGCTCATAGATCTTGATCGCCATCTGCGGCCGCTTCACCGATTCATAGAGGTCGGCGAGCGAGAGCAGGGCCAGCGGATGCGTCGGCTGGAGGTAGAGCGCGAGCTGGAGATAGACCAGCGCCAGATCTTCGCCGCCGCGGCGGGTCAGGGTGGCGCCGATGCCGTACAGCGCCTCGGCCGCACCGGCCTGCGCGGAATCGACCAGCGGCGGCAGCTTCTTGCCGGCCTTGGTCTCGCGCAGACCCTCCACGATCAGCGGATGACGGGCGAGCTTCTTGTCGAAGGCCTCATAGACGGCGGTCGCCGAGGCCGCGTCCTTGTTGCGCGAGAGCCAGCGCGCATAAGCTTCGCTGACGCGCAGCATGGAATCGTCGAGCTTGTAGGCGCGCTCGAAACGGACGCCTGCGTCCTTCTCCTTGCCGGCGTTCTCCAGGATCATGCCCGCGTGCAGGTCCTTGAACAGCGGATACCATTCCGGACCCGCCAGCTTGTCGATGGACGCAACTGCGCCCTTGGCATCGCCCGCGCCATAGGCGGCCCAGCCGGACAGCAGGGTCGCGACGAGATCGGTGATCGGCCCGCGAATCGACTGGTTGATGTTGCTCTGCGCGCTCGGATATTTCTTCAGCTTCAAATCGTGCACGCCGACCACGAGGCGCGCGACGCGATTGGTCTTGTCGATGGTGAGGATGCGCTCGGCAAGCTTGACCGCTTCCTCGATGTCGCCATCGTCGACCGAGGAGATGAAGGCGCGGTCGAGCAGCTCGTTGTTCTTGGGATCGGACCGCAGCGCGGAGCGATAGAAGGCGGCTGCGGAGGCCGCGTCGCGCTCGACGCTGGCGTGGCGGGCGGCGAGATAGCTGCCGGCCGTGGTGAGCGACTTCAGATCGTTTCGGCTCGGAAACTGTGCCGCCGTGTCGGCCGGATGATCCGGCGTCTGCGCCAGCACCGCGCCTGGGACCGCCAAGATCGCGGAACCCGCAAGGGCGATGGCAGCAGCAGTCCAGCGGTTGAAACGATTTGAAAACATCAGGGCTCGCCTTGAGTTGGTAGTGCCTGGGTTTGAAGCAAAAGGCCGTCTCGCGCGCACGCGGCCGGCGACACGGGACCCGGAACCGTCGGGTCCGGACAATGCCGCTTTTGGCGCTTCACCGCAAGGATTCGGACCGGGCGATCCCCTCCGCACGCCCCGAATCGGTCAAGTCACCGTTCCAAGTGACGCTCAAGAGAGCCCCAAGACGCCGCTACTATGGCCTTATCGTGGCCGGGGGTCCCCGTGATGCTCCCGTTCTCACGCGAACGTGCGCTACACCACCCTTCGGACCTGTTTGGCCGCTGGGCGCGTCCTTACATCGCCTCGTAGTTCGGTCCGCCGCCGCCCTCCGGAGGGACCCAGGTGATGTTGCCGTTGGGGTCCTTCACGTCGCAGGTTTTGCAGTGGACGCAGTTCTGCGCGTTGATCTGGTAGCGCAGGCTCCCGCCTTCCTCGACCCACTCATAGACTCCGGCCGGGCAATAGCGATTCGACGGACCGGCGAACACATCATGCTCGGAGGTCTTCTGCAGGTTCATGTCCGTCACCTTCAGATGGACCGGCTGATCCTCCTCATGGTTGGTGTTGGACAGGAACACCGACGACAGCTTGTCGAAGGAAATCTTTCCGTCGGGCTTCGGATAGATCTTGGGCGCGTGCTGCTTGGCGGGATCGAGCGTCGAGCGGTCGGGCTTCGCATGCGATTGCGTGCCGAACAGCGAGGTGCCGAACAGCGTGTTGAACCACATGTCGAAACCGCCGAGCGCAACGCCGAGCACGGTGCCGAACTTCGACCACAGCGGCTTGACGTTGCGGACCAGGAACAGGTCCCTGCCGACCGACGAGGAACGCCAGGCGTTCTCGTAATCGATGATCTCGTCATTGGCGCGATCAGCCGCGAGCGCGGCTGCGACATGCTCGGCAGCCAACATGCCGGTGCCCATCGCATTGTGCACGCCCTTGATGCGCGGCACGTTGACGAAGCCGGCCGCGCAGCCAACCAGCGCGCCGCCGGGGAAGGTCAGCTTCGGCACCGACTGATAACCGCCTTCGGTGATGGCACGCGCGCCGTAGGCGAGGCGCTTGGCGCCTTCGAAGGTACCGCGGATCGACGGGTGCGTCTTGAAGCGCTGGAACTCGTCGAACGGCGACAGATACGGATCATCGTAGTTCAGATGCACGACGAAGCCGACGGCGACCAGATTGTCGTCGTAGTGATAGAGGAACGAACCGCCGCCGGTCTTCAGGTCGAGCGGCCAGCCGAACGAATGCTGGATCAAGCCCTTCTGATGCTTGGCTGGATCGATCTGCCAGACTTCCTTGAGGCCAATGCCGAACTTCGGCGGCTCGCTCTTGGCATCGAGCGCGAACTTGGCGATCAGTTGCTTGCTCAGGCTGCCGCGCGCGCCTTCGGCAAACAGCGTGTACTTGCCGAGCAGTTCCATGCCGCGGGTGAAGGAGTCCTTTGGCTTGCCGTCGCGGCCGATACCCATGTCGCCGGTCGCGATGCCCTTCACCGCGCCCTTTTCGTCATAAAGCACTTCGGCGGCGGCAAAGCCCGGATAGATCTCGACACCGAGCGCCTCGGCCTTGCGCGCCAGCCAGCGGCAGACATTACCGAGCGAGCCGATATAGCAATGATGGTTGTTCATGAGCGGCGGCATCATGAAATTCGGCAGCTTGATCGCACCGCCGCCCGTCATCCAATAGAAGCGATCGTCCTTGACCTGCGTCTTCAGCGGGCAATCCGCATCTTCGCGCCAGTCCGGGATCAGCTTGTCGAGCCCGGCCGGATCGATCACGGCGCCGGAGAGAATGTGTGCACCGACCTCGGAGCCCTTCTCCACCACGACGACGTTGAGATCGGCATTGATCTGCTTCAGCCGGATCGCCGCGGCCAGGCCCGAGGGGCCGGCGCCGACGATGACGACGTCGAATTCCATGGATTCGCGCGGGGGAAGTTCTTCGGTGCTCATCTGATCTCAGCCCTTGAGACGGTTCCTTGTCATTTGCGCCCCCTTGTTTCCGATTTTTCCGGGTAGGACAACCACGGAAATGCGTTCCGCTGGGATGCAAGGCGTCCTAAGATGAACTAATAGTCTGACTTTCCCAATGATCCCCGAGCCCGCACCCACCGTTCGAGAGCTTCTTGCCTTCTATCTGGAGGCCGGCGTCGACTGTGCGCTCGCAGAGCAGCCCATCGACCGCCTGGCGGAATTAGATGCCCCGCCGCCTGCTGCTCGCGCTGCGCCGGCCGAGCCTCCGCGGCCTGTCGCCGCGCCTGCGGTGATGCGCGGCGAGGCCGCACCGGCGCCTGACGTCGCGATCTCCGCCGCGCGCGAGGCTGCCCGCACCGCGCCGACCCTCGAGGCGCTGCGCGAGCTGATGCAGCACTTCGAGGGCTGCGCGCTCAAGCACACGGCGACGCGGCTGGTGTTCGCCGACGGCAATCCGCAAGCGCGCATCATGTTCGTCGGCGAGGCACCGGGCCGGGACGAGGACATCGAGGGACTGCCCTTCGTCGGGCGCAGCGGCAAACTGCTCGATTTGATGATCGGCGCCATAGGCCTCAACCGCAGCACGGCCTACATCAGCAATGTCATCCCCTGGCGGCCGCCCGGCAACCGCACGCCGACGCCGCAGGAGACGCAAATCTGCCTGCCCTTCATCCAGCGTCATATCGAGCTCGTGAATCCCGACGTGCTGGTGACGCTCGGCAATCCCTCGACGCAGACATTGCTGTCGACGCGCGAAGGCATCATGCGAACGCGCGGGCGCTGGTTCGAGTACGAGACGGGCACACGCGCCATCCGTGCGCTGCCGACGTTCCATCCTGCCTATCTCTTGCGGTCACCGTCGTACAAGCGGCTGGCCTGGCAGGATCTGCGGGCAATCGCGAAGGCGCTGGCGGGCTAGCAAGCGCTCGTACTCACGTCGCCTTCGGCCGCACAATGGCCCAGCCGATGCGCAACAACTGCTGGCGTCCGTTGACAAGCCATTCGAAAGCCCGCGGCACTTCGGGCACGATGCCGGGGAAGCGCGCGAGGATGTCGGGCGGCGGGGTGCCGGCGGTATCGGACGCGCGCCAGACCACGACGCCGCCACTCTCGCTGAACTTTGCCTGTGACATCCACGGCGTACGCGCAGGATCAGCATCGATGAAGAGATGCGGCCGGCCGGAATGCAGCGTGATCAGGCTTGCAAGCTGCGTCTCGCCGGCGACCGCGCGCAGGCGATGGTTGGTCCGGCGGGCAAAGCTGTCGTCGAAGAAGTCGGAGATCGCACGGGCCGGCATCGAGGTCGCGATCTCGCCGGTGCCGCTCCAGGGCAGGAACAGCACGGCCAGCACGACGCCGACAGCCGGTGCCACGACGGCCGCCGCCCACACCGTGCGCAGCATACGAGCGCGGCGCATCGCGATGAGATCGCCTGATACCACGACCGTCGCGAGACCCGACATGATCAACACGATACCGGCGCCGCCGACGACGGCATCGAGGCCGAACAGGCCTGCGGCCAGGACGCCGCCGAGCGCGGGCGCCAGCGCAAAGAAATAGACGAAGTTGCGGGCCAGCGGCTCGACAGGCGGCCGGTAGATGATAGGCGCGTCCTCGCACTTGCCGGCGAACAGGGGGGTGTTGAGGAAGGTCAGCACCGGAACTGCGATGGCGCCGAGCACGAGGCCGCCAAGCAGCCAGGCGGCATGGATCGCACGGGCGCCGATGTCGGCCACTTGCGGCAAGGCTGGCAACGCAAGGGTCTCGGCGCGCGTCAGCCAGACCGCATAGGGTAGCGCCAGCACGGCGACGACGATGACGGCAAACAGCGGGTCGAGCGCGCGCAAGGTCCTGCGGCCGCCGGCGGTCGAGAGTGCGAACACGACGAGCAACGCGAGCAGGAAGATCGCGGCCGGCGTGGTCAGGAGCAGCAGGCCGGCCTCGATCGACCAGGCGAACCAGGCATTGCCGCGGCGCTGGCCGATGATCTGCCAGGAATGCAGCAGCAGCAGCGTCCACAACGGCCGGGCCAGCACCAAAGGTCCGAAGTCGAGCGCCGACGAGGAAAAGGCCAGCAGCGTCATGGTCAGAAGGACGACGAGCACCGCCTGCTGGCTGCCGACGACGGCGCGTGCGAGGTGGTAGAGCGTGATGAAGGTCGCGATCTCGCAGATCTCGGCCAGGACGTAGACGCCGAACATATGGCCCCCCGCGGCCCGGTAGGCGATGTCGGCGAGCCAGATTGATAGCGGCGGCCCCAGATCGGTGCCGACCTGGTATTCCCTGCCGAAGGCCAGCAGGGTCGCGAGGCTGCCCGGCGGGCTGCGATAGAACAGCAGCGCCACCAGCAACCACATCGCAGCTTGAAGCAGCACGGCAATCCAGACGATCAGCCGCGGCCGGGCGCGAATGAGCTCGATGACCAGGGAGGTAAACCGCATGCAACGCCCGCAAGATGCAGCCAACCCGTCCAGCCGGCCCCTATTCACTCACACCTGTTTTGATAAAGGGCGACACGCGTCGTGGCAACGACCGTCTCGTCTAGAGGCCCGCGGAAGCATCGATTTCAACTGTCGTCTCGACCTGCACCTCGATCGCGGTGAGATCGAACAGTTCCCGCTCGGGCACGACTGTCCAGGGCATGTGCTTGGCGCGTGCGGCGGCGACCGGGGCGAAGAAGCTGCGGTGGTGAACGGTCGGTCCGAGGCGGTTCAGCGCGTCGAGATGGTCGGGGACCCCATAGCCCTTGTGCTGCTCGAACCCATAGCCGGGGCAATCCTGCGCCAGCGCACACATCAGCCGGTCACGCGTCACCTTGGCGACGATGGAGGCGGCTGCAATCGAGAGTACGATCCCATCGCCGCCGATCACGGCCTGGCAGTCGCAAGGCGTGTCGAGCCGGTCGCGGCCATCGACGAAGACGTGCTTCGGCGCCTCTGGTAGAGCGACCACGGCGCGCTTCAGCGCCCAGAGCGAGGCACGCAGGATGTTGTCGCGGTCGATGCGCGCGGGCGAAGCGACGGCGACCGAGACTTGCGCGGTGGCGCAGATCTTGTCGAACAGCTTTTCGCGCTCTTCCACAGTCAATCGCTTGGAATCGTCGATGCCGCGCGGGATGCGGTCGGGATCGAGAATCACCGCGGCCGCCACCACGGGGCCGGCGAGCGGCCCGCGGCCGGCCTCGTCGCAGCCCGCGATCGGCCAGACGCCGCGCTTGATCAGCGCGCGCTCGCGGCGGAAGCTGGCTTTGGCAGGCGGCGCCTTGGCCGCCTTTTGGGCCACCTCGCTCTGCGGCGCATCTTTGGCCGGCGTCTTACTGGACTTGTCCCGAATCATGGCCGGGATCGTGCGGAAGCCGGCCCGCCCGCGCAACCGGGAACCCCAGACAATTCCCGTTATTCAGATGAACCGCCCTACTCCGTCAGATGCACGCGCCTGTCGTCGCCGACCTCGATGCCGGGCGCCACGACGACCTCCCAGGGATGGCCATCGGGATCGGCAAAATAGCCGGAATAGCCGCCATAATCGGTCTCGTGCGCAGCCTTCAGCAAGACCGCGCCCGTCCGAAGCGCAAACGACAGCACGGCATCGACCTCCTCGCGCGAGGCGCAGTTCCAGGCGAGCGTGACGCCGCGGAACGTCGTCGGCCTTGGCTGGTCCGGCAGTCTGGCGTCGTCGGCGAGCTGGCTCCACGGAAACAGGCCGAGCACCGGGCCGCCGGTGTCGAAGAACGCCACGGCCTCTCCCGTTACCTTCAGCCGGCGCGAAAAACCGAGCGCAGCGTAGAAGGCGATGCTGGCGCGGATGTCACGCACACCCAGCGTGATCACCGTCAGCCGCGGCACGGGAGCCGGCAGTTCCTTGCTCATCACACACCTCGCTCGTCCCGCTCAGAACAGGCTGAGCTGCTCGCCGTTCAGCTTCGGCCGCGCAAAATGATCCGTGGTCAGCTTCGAGCGGCGCTTGTTGAGCCCGAGCCGGTCGCAGGCGATCTCGAAGCGGCGGCCGATGGTCCACGCCATCGGGCCGGTCCCCTTCATGCGCTCGCCCCATTTCGAATCGTAGTCGCGGCCGCCGCGCATGTCGCGGATCAACGTGAAGACGTGGCGATAGCGGTCCGGATAATTCGCCATCAGCCATTCGCGGAAGAGATCGCGCACCTCGAGCGGCAACCGCAGCAGCACGTAGGAGGCTTCCTTGACGCCGGCATGCGTGGCGGCATCGAGAATGCGCTCGATCTCGGAATCGTTCAGCGCGGGGATCACGGGCGCGACCATCACGGTGGTGGGAATGCCGGCCTCCGAAAGCTGCTTCAGCGCCTCCAGCCGCTTCGGCGGCGTCGAGGCCCTTGGCTCCATGGTGCGCGCCAACTTCGGATCGAGCGAGGTCACCGAGATCGCGACCTTGGCGAGGTTGCGCTTGGCCATGCGGGCGAGAATGTCGATGTCGCGCACCACCAGCGCGGATTTGGTGACGATGCCGACGGGATGGCCGGTGCGCTCGAGCACTTCGAGAATGCCGCGCATGATTTTGCGCTCGCGCTCGATCGGCTGATACGGATCGGTGTTGGTGCCGATCGCGATCATCCGCGGCTCGTAGCCTGGGGCCGCGAGCTCCTTCTCGAGCAGAACCGGCGCCTCGGGCTTGGCAAACAACTTCGACTCGAAGTCGAGCCCCGCCGACAGGCCGAGATAGGCATGCGTCGGCCGCGCGAAGCAATAGACGCAGCCGTGCTCGCAGCCACGGTAGGGATTGATCGAGCGATCGAAGCCGATGTCGGGAGAATCGTTGCGGGTGATCACCTTGCGCGAGGTGTCCACCGCGACCGTGGTCTTGAACGGCGGCAACTCTTCCAGGCTCTGCCAGCCATCGTCGAAGGCGACGCGGGCCTCGGCCTCATAGCGGCCGCTGGCGTTGGACTGCGCGCCCCGCCCGCGCCTGCGCACGCGATCGATGGCGACGCCAAGCTCGGGGAAATCAGAAGGCGCACCCGCCGGCTCGGAGGGCGCCGTGACCGGCGGGTGCTTGAGAGCAGAAGACGATGCTGGACTCATGCGATCAGGATAGCACGCCAAAAGAACAAATCAAGAACAAGAATCGAAAACGCGAAAACAACCCCATGCACAGTAGCGCTGCCCAAAGTTCGGGCGCGCGCCTTTGACCTCACGCAACACCGCGTGACCTCGCTCCGGTTCTCTGCAGGAGAAGGATCGATCTCGCCGGAACCCGGTTGGTGACGATCCCCTGGTGAAGGTCGGCAGGATCATGACATCTCAGCGACAACAGGCTGCTGCAAGCAGCGACCTCGATCTCCTTGATCGCTACTGGCGCGCGGCGAACTATCTCTCTGTGGGGCAAATCTATCTTCTGGACAATCCGCTGCTGCGCGAGCCGCTGGTGCCTGCCCACATCAAGCCGCGCCTGCTCGGCCATTGGGGCACGACGCCGGGGCTGAATTTCATCTACGCCCACCTCAACCGCGTCATCCGCGCGCTGGACCTCGACATGATCTATGTCTGCGGTCCCGGCCATGGCGGCCCGGGCATGGTGGCCAACACTTATCTCGAAGGCAGCTACAGCGAGATCTATCCTGATATCGGGCGCGATGCGGAGGGATTGCGGAAACTTTTCAGGCAGTTCTCCTTCCCCGGCGGCATTCCGAGCCACGCGGCACCGGAAACGCCAGGCTCGATTCACGAAGGCGGCGAGCTCGGCTATGCGCTGGTGCACGCTTATGGCGCGGCGTTCGACAATCCTGATCTGATCGTGGCCTGCGTCGTCGGCGACGGCGAGGCCGAGACCGGCCCGCTCGCCGCGTCCTGGCATTCGAACAAGTTCCTCAATCCAGCGCATGACGGCGCGGTGCTGCCGATCCTCCACCTCAACGGCTACAAGATCGCCAACCCGACCGTGCTCGGCCGGATGCCCGACAGCGAGATCCGCGAGCTCTTCCGTGGGCTCGGCCACGAGCCGCTGTTCGTCGAGGGCCACGATCCCAAGCTGATGCACCCGGCCATGGCAGATGCGCTCGACCTTGCGCTCGCCAGCATCCGCTCGATCCAGCAGCACGCCCGAGACGGCCGCAAGACCATCGAGCTACCGCGCTGGCCGATGATCGTGCTGCGGAGCCCGAAGGGCTGGACCGGCCCGAAGGAAGTCGACGGCAAGAAAGTCGAAGGCTTCTGGCGCGCCCATCAGGTGCCCGTGGCGAACTGCCGCGAAAATCCAGCGCATCTGAAGATTCTCGACGACTGGATGCGCAGCTACGAGCCGGACAAGCTGTTCGACAAGAGCGGCGCGCTCGTTGCCGAGCTTCAGGCGCTCGCACCCGAAGGCAACAGGCGCATGGGCGCCAATCCGCACGCCAATGGCGGGCTCCTCAAGAAGGAGCTGAAGCTGCCGGACTTCCGAGAGTTTGCAATCGAGGTGCCGAAGCCCGGCGGGGTCACGGCGGAAGCGACGCGCGAGCTCGGCAAGTTCTTGCGCGACGTCATCCGCCTCAACGCGGGGGAACGCAATTTCCGCATCATGGGCCCGGACGAGACCGCCTCAAACCGGCTCGATGCCGTGTTCGACGCGACCGAACGCGTCTGGATGGAGCCGACCGTGCCTTACGACGTCCATCTCGCGCAGGACGGCCGCGTCATGGAGGTGTTGAGCGAGCATCTCTGCCAGGGCTGGCTCGAGGGCTATCTCCTCACCGGCAGGCACGGCTTCTTCTCGTGCTACGAGGCCTTCATCCACATCGTGGATTCCATGTTCAACCAGCACGCCAAATGGCTGAAGGTGACGCGGCACCTGCCGTGGCGGCGGCCGATCGCCTCGCTGAATTATCTCCTGACGTCCCACGTCTGGCGCCAGGACCATAACGGCTTCAGCCACCAGGACCCTGGCTTTGTCGACCTCGTTGCCAACAAGAAGGCCGATATCGTCCGCATCTACCTCCCGCCTGACGCCAACACGCTACTGTGGATCGCCGATCACTGCCTGCGCACCTACAACCGCATCAACGTCATCGTCGCCGGCAAGCAACCGGCGCCGCAATGGCTGTCGATGCAGGAGGCCGCAACGCATTGCGATGCCGGCATCGGCATCTGGGCATGGGCCGGCACCGAGGACGCGAACGGCGAGCCCGACGTGGTGATGGCCTGCGCCGGCGACGTGCCCACGCTGGAGACGCTCGCAGCCGTCGACCTGCTGCGCAACGCGCTGCCGGATCTCAGGATCCGCGTCGTCAACGTCGTCGACCTCATGACGCTGCAACCGAACGAGCAGCATCCGCATGGCCTGAGCGATCGCGACTTCGACAGCCTGTTCACGAAGGACAAACCGGTCATCTTCGCCTATCACGGCTATCCCTACCTCATCCACCGTCTCACCTACAGCCGCACCAACCATGCCGGCATGCATGTGCGCGGCTTTGCCGAGGAAGGCACCACGACGACGCCGTTCGACATGGTCGTGCTCAATGGACTCGACCGCTACCACCTCGCGATCGAGGCGATCGAACGCGTGCCTGATCTGGTCACCAGAGCCGCGCATGTGAAGCAGCAATTTCGTGACAGACTGATCGAGCATTCGCGCTACGTCCGCATGCACGGCGAGGACATGCCGGAGATCCAAACATGGATCTGGCAGAACAGTTCCGGCGGCACCACACCGGCCGAAGCCGGCGATTGACCGCCATGTCCGATCTGGTCCTCGTCTTCAACGCCGGCTCGTCGAGCATCAAGTTCGGCCTGTTCGAGATTGTGCGATGCGAGCCCTCACTGCTTTGCAAGGGCCTGCTCGATGAGCATGAAACCAGGCCGCGACTGGTTGCGACGAGCCCAACGGGCGAGAGGCTGTTCGAGAAGCAACGGACGGCATCGGATAATGACGGTAGCCATCTGTTCGCGGATGTGCTCGCCTTCATCGAGGACCGTTTCGGCGAAGGTTGCTTGCGGGCCTTGGGTCACCGCATCGTCCATGGTGGTCCGGACTATTCGGGCCCCGTGACGCTGACCGACGACGTCTTTGCCAGGCTGGACGCGCTCACGCCGCTTGCGCCGCTCCATCAGCCGCGTTGCCTTGCACCGGTCCGCGCCATCAGGGCGACCCGCCCCTCCCTGATGCAGATCGCCTGTTTCGACACCGCCTTCCATCACGGCCTGACGCCGCCCGCGAGGCGCTTCGCGATTCCGAAGCGCTATGAGGCGCGCGGGCTGCGACGCTACGGCTTTCATGGGCTCTCCTTCGAATATGTCGCGGGCCGGCTCGCCGAAATCGCGCCGGAGCTTGCCGCCAAGCGCGTCGTCATTGCCCATCTCGGCAATGGCGCAAGCCTCTGCGCACTCCACGGAGGCCGCAGCCTCGATACCACGATGAGCTTGACGCCGCTCGACGGCCTGGTGATGGGCACCCGCTGCGGCACGATCGATCCCGGCGTGCTGCTCTATCTGCTGCAGCACGAAAAGATGTCGGACGAGGATTTGCAGCACCTGCTCTACCACGAGTCAGGCCTGCTCGGCGTCTCCGGTCTCTCCGCGGACATGCGCACGCTGCTCGCAAGCAGCGAGTCCGGAGCACGGGAAGCCGTCGATCTCTTCACCTTCCGTGCGGCGCAAGAGATTGCGGTGATGGCGAACACGCTCGGCGGACTGGACGGTCTCGTCTTCACCGGCGGCATCGGCGAGCACGCCAAGGAGATCCGCAGCGCGATCGGGAGGCGGCTTGGTTGGCTGGGTGTGTGCATCGATGATGCGGCGAATGATGAGGGGCGCGAACGCATCAGCGGTGACGATAGCGCTGTCGAAGTGTTTGTCATTCCAACGAACGAGGAACTGACGATCGCGCGGCATTGCGTGGCGATGGTGCGAACCGAAGCCCAAGGCATGAAGGAATGATCGATCCGGTTACCCTTCTCCCCTTGTGGGAGAAGGTGGCGCGAAGCGCCGGATGAGGGGTATCTCTCCGCGATCACACATGCAAGTGAATGCGCGGAGAGAGACCCCTCACCCCAGTGAACCCGCATCTGCCGCCGGTGCTGCCCTCTCCCACAAGAAGGGGAGAGGGCATAACAATGCGCTGCTTGCTCGCAGGTTCGGCGCTCAGTGCATCCCCGCAAAAATCTGGAAACACCCGATCGCGACCTCGATCACGATCAGCACCACCACCGCAATCTCGAGACGGAGCGAGCGTTGGGTGTCGATGATATCGGTCAGCGCATCGGCCGTCTCCGCGATGACGGTGATCTTGCGCTCGAGCGTGTCGAGACGCTCCTTCAGCTCATATTCGTCTTCGAGTCGGGCGTAGAGGCGGTCGAGCTGCGGCTTCTCCCAGAGCGCATCGGGCTTCTCGGCGACGGCGACGCGGCCGGCGACCCGCTGCTGGACCAGCAGCGCATTGCCGATCAGTTGCAGAATGCCCTTGCGCCGCCGTGAGGTCCGCCCCTTCTCGGCGAGCTCCCGCGCGAAGGGCTCGATGACATCGAAGACCGCAGCGACACGCCGCTCGTCGCGCGCGAGCGAGGTGCTCTTGGCGAGCGCGTCGGCGATCAGCAGCAGCCGTTCGTCGGAAAATTTGGCGAGGCAGATCGGCCCGCCGGGCTGGATCGCTTCGGCGTTTTCGTCCTTGCAGAGCTGCGCCTGCGCGGTCTCCTCCTCGATAGGGCTGAACTCGCCGGTGATACGGGACTTCAGGCTGTCGAGCAGCACCTTCTCCTCGGAAGGAAGTAGGCCGATCAGCACCACGACGCCATAGCGGAAGATCACGGCAAGGCCGGCATGGACGCGAAAGGCGGCGGGCGTCGAGGACACCAGCGTGCCGAGTTCGAGGTTCGACGCGTTGATGCGTTCGCCCAGCATCACGGCGCGGATCCGCAAGGTCGGCGCGACGTCCGGCGTCGGCGATGTTGGCGTGGTGCCAACGGGAAGTTGATCGACGTTCATAGACACATCTCGCTCGGCGAAAGGCGCAGTTTGAAGTTCACGAACACTGGATTCGCCGAAACATTCGGCAACATCGCCACCCTACGCGCGACACATTCAGCTGCGATAGACGAGCGGCCGTTCACCATCGCACGACGATCTGCTCGCGGAAAGTTGCGCTCGGCAACGCCGCGTGTTTATGACAGGATCATAACAAGCTACGCTTCTCCCGAAGTGCTGATATCGAAGCCTCAATCATGCTGAGTGTCATCATACCGACCGAAGGCGTCGAACAGACGGCGGTCGCAACTCTCGCCGCCCTGGTACCCGGCGCGGCGGCCGGCATCATCAAGGAAGTTCTGCTGGTCGACGGCACCCGCAATGGCGTCATCGAGCGCGTTGCCGACGTCGCGGGCTGCCGGTTCATCGGCTACGAGGGATCTTCGCAAGGCGCAGCCCTTGCCGCCGGCGCGCTCCAGGCGCGCTCGCCCTGGCTGATGTTCCTTCGCGCCGGCGCCGTGCTGGAGACCGGCTGGATCGAGGAGACCACCCAGTTCATCCAGGCGGTCGCGGCCAGCGGCCGGGATCGTGCGGCCGTGTTCCGCTACGCCCGCTCGCCTTACGCCGACACCGACTTCGGCGACTTTCTGCGCGCCATGGCGCGCAAGCTGATCGGCCCCCGCGGCGACCAGGGGCTTCTGATCGCGCGTGATCATTATGACCGGATCGGCGGCTATCCGCCGCAGGCCCATCATTCCGAGGCCCAGCTGCTCAGACGGCTCGGCCGTTCCTCCCGGACGCTGCTGCGCAGCCGGATCGTCATGGTGGGATGAGCGCATTCAATACTTGCCAAGGTCAAATAATTGTTTGACAATGGCAAGTATCGAGGTGTCTCATGGCCATTGACGGTTTCGCCGACCAGATCGCGGCAATTCGCGCCTTCAACCGCTTCTATACCCGCAAGCTCGGTGTGCTCGACCAGCACCTTGGAAGGAGCCCGTTTTCACTCAGCGAGGCTCGCGTCATCTATGAGCTGGCGCATCGCGACGACGTTTCGGCAAAGGAGATCGGCAACGAGCTTGGTCTCGATCCCGGCTATCTCAGCCGCATCGTCCAAAACTTCGAGGATAAGGGGCTCATCACGCGACGGCCCCTGCCTGTGGATCGCAGGCAATACCAGCTCAGTCTCACCGCCAAGGGCCGCGAGGCCTTCGCCGAGCTGAACCTGAGCTCGCAAAACGAGGTCGCCGCGATGCTGGCTCGGCTTCCGGCCGGTGATGCAACGCGGCTCACGCAGGCCATGGCGACCATCGAGACCGTGTTGGAGCAACGTCGAAGCCAACCCGCTTCCGTCGTGCTGCGCAGCCATCGCGTCGGTGACATGGGCTGGGTCATCTCCAAGCAGGGCGCCGCCTATGCTGCCGACTACGGTTGGGACATCAGCTACGAGGCACTGGTCGCCGAGATCTGCGCACAGTTCATCAAGAGCTACGACGCCGCCCGCGAGCATTGCTGGATCGCGGAAGTCGGTGGCGAGCCGGTCGGCTCGATCTTCCTGGTGAAGGCGACCGACGAGATCGCCAAGCTTCGGCTGTTGCAGGTGGAGAAGAAGGCGCGCGGGCTCGGCGTCGGTCGCGCACTGGTCGAGCAATGTCTCCAGGGCGCGCGCGAGCGCGGCTACAAAAGAATGACGCTGTGGACGCAGAGCATTCTGGTGGCGGCACGCAGCATCTACAAGAGCGCCGGCTTCGAGCTGGTCGCGACGCAGCCGCATCACAGTTTTGGGCACGATCTGGTGGGCGAGACGTGGGAGCGGGATTTGTAGCTGCGCGATGCCGGCGCACTCTCGTAGGGTGGGTTAGCGTCGCGACGGCGCGAAGCGCGGTCGCGATGCGTAACCCACCTCTTTGGTTTCCGCGGCGACGGAAGTGGTGGGTTACGCCCCGCGGTCTGCGCTTCGCGCAACCGCAGGGCTAACCCCACCTACGATGCTGGTCGCGACGCAGCCGCACCACAGTTTCGGGCACGATCTGGTCGGCGAGACGTGGGAGCGGGATTTGTAGCTGCGCGATGCCGGCGCACTCTCGTAGGGGCGGGTTAGCGTCGCGACGGCGCGAAGCGCAGTCGCGATGCGTAACCCACCTCTTTGGTTTCCGCGGCGACGGAAGTGGTGGGTTACGCCCCGCGGCTCTGCGCTTCGCGCAACCGCAGGGCTAACCCCACCCTCCGATACCGAGCGCTTGGTTGCGAATGATGCTCGCCGCAAGCGCCCCTACACCGTCGCACCCTGCGCTTTCGGCCTTCGCAGATGCTCATCCAGCCGCGGCATGATCTCGACGAAATTGCACGGGCGCGTGCGATAGTCGAGCTGGCTTGCGAGGATGCCGTCCCAGCCGTCGCGACAGGCGCCGGGCGAACCGGGCAGGCAGAAGATGTAGGTCGCAGCCGTCACGCCGGCCGTGGCGCGGCTCTGAATCGTCGAGGTGCCGATCTTGGCGTGGCTCAGCATGTGGAAGGCGATGGAGAAACCGTCCATGCGCTTCTCGAACAGCGGCTCGATTGCCTCGGGCGTCACGTCGCGCCCGGTGAAGCCGGTGCCGCCGCTGGTGATGACGACGTCGACGCCCGCATCCGCGATCCAGCGGCGGATCACGGCGCGGATCGCCTCGACATCGTCGGTGACGATCTCCCGCGCGGCAAGATGATGGCCGGCCGCGGTGAGCCGATCGACGAGCGTCTGGCCGGATTTGTCATCGGCGAGCGCACGCGTGTCGGAGACGGTGAGCACCGCGATGTTGAGCGGGATGAACGGCTTGGATTCGTCGATGGAGGCCATTTTCGTTGCACCTTCTCTCCTTCCCACCGCCGTCATCCCGGGACGAACGCACTTGCGTTCGCCCCGGGATGACGCCACTGCGTCCGTGGCGCGAAACCGCTACGGCCCGCCGCCGCCGAACGTGTTACAGGCTTGCAGCGTGCCCTGCTGATAGCCGGTCATGAACCACTGCTTGCGCTGCGCGGCCGAGCCGTGGGTGAAGGAGTCAGGCACCACGCGTCCCGTGGCCTGGCGCTGCAGCGTATCGTCGCCGATCGCGCTCGCTGTGGTCAGGGCGGCATCGATGTCGCCGGCCTCGAGGAAATTCGGACGCTTCTTCGCCTCGCGATTGACCCAGATGCCGGACAGACAATCGGCCTGGAGCTCGACCTTCACCTGCAGCGCATTCGACTCGGCCTTGCTGCCGGCCTGCTGCTGCAGCCGCGTCACCTTCGGAATGATGCCGAGCAGGTTCTGGATGTGATGGCCGGCCTCATGCGCGATGATATAGGCAGTGGTGAAATTGCACGCCGACTTGCCGGAGCAGCCGCGGAAGCGCGTCTCGACCTCGCGGAAGAACGAGGTGTCGAGGAAGATGGTACGATCAGGCGGGCAGTAGAACGGCCCCATCGCCGACTCGGCCCGGCCGCAGCGGCCGCCATTGGTGACGTTGCGGAACAGCACGACCTTCGGACCGGTGTAGGACTGTCCGCTGGCCTGGAAGATCTCGCTCCAGCGATCGTCGATCTCGCCGAGGATGCCTGAGATCATGCTGCCCATCTCGTCGGTCGGCGCGCCGCGCTTGGCCTGGCTCGACGGACGGTCGCTCTGGTAGCTTGGCGCCTGGCCGCCGCCGGTGAGGATCTCGGCGCCGCCAATCAGGATGCGGGGATCGATGCCGAAGGCATAGCCGACCAGACCGAGCACGATGATGGTGCCGATGCCGAGACCGCCGCCGCCCATCGGCAGGCCAAACCCGCCACCGCCGCCGCCAATTCCTCCGCCACCATCGTCGCGACGATCCTCGATGTCGTCGCTGCGGCGGAAATCATCGTAGCGCATGGCGGGCTTCCCTCAAGATCGGCAATGATACGGCGTGGGCACGCGGAAACGCAAAAACCTCAACGCGCCACATAGCTAAAATTTCCATTGCGTTAATCAATATCCCGCTCGGCAATTATTGCCTAGTGCGAGGGCCTGCGACGCCAGCAATTTTTTCCGAGGGCCGAGCATTTTTTTCCGAGAGAATTTTGCAGCGATTGGCGGATTCAACCACGCCCGCAACGCGAAGAAATACGAAACACACTATGAAATACGGCAAATGCGCTCAGCTTCTCGCGTGCAACACGCGATGCGGGGCCTGCTCGCGAAAGCGGCGAGTTAAGCCGATTTTTACTTTGCGGCTTCATTGTAACGGTCAGTCGGTTGTTTGGTCCCGCGTCGCCGACAGCGTCGCCTGAGTCAGAGTTCTTGAGTCATGGTAGTGTCGCGTCGCGGGGCGTCTGCAAAGGCGCCCCGCACAAATTTTGAGTCTCCGTCGCACAGCATCGTCATCGGTGATTGCGTGGCCGAGATGTCGAAGCTCCAGGCCGGCTCGGTCGATCTCGTGTTCGCCGATCCGCCCTACAATCTCCAGCTCAAGGGCGATCTCAAGCGCCCCGACGAATCCCATGTCGATGCCGTCAACGACGACTGGGACAAGTTCGACTCCTTCTCGGCCTATGACGATTTCACGCGCGCCTGGCTGCTGGCCGCGCGCCGCGCGATGAAGCCGTCGGCGACGATCTGGGTGATCGGCTCCTATCACAACATCTTCCGCGTCGGCGCGATCATGCAGGACCTCGGCTTCTGGCTCCTGAACGACATCGTCTGGCGCAAGTCGAACCCGATGCCGAATTTCCGCGGCCGCCGCTTCACCAACGCCCACGAAACCATGATCTGGGCCGCGCGCGACGAGAAGGCCAAGGGCTACACCTTCAACTACGAGGCGCTGAAAGCCGCCAACGAGGACGTGCAGGCACGTTCCGACTGGCTGATCCCGCTCTGCACCGGTGAGGAACGCCTCAAGGGCGCCGACGGCAAGAAAGTGCATCCGACGCAGAAGCCGGAAGGCCTGCTCGCACGCGTCCTGCTGTCATCGTCCAAGCCCGGCGATCTCGTCATCGATCCCTTCAACGGCACCGGCACCACCGGCGCCGTCGCCAAGCGCCTCGGCCGCTCCTATATCGGCTTCGAGCGCGACCAGACCTATGCGAAGGCCGCCGAAGCGCGCATCGCCGCGGTCGAGCCGCTGCCGGAAGAAAGCCTCGCCCCGTTCATGACCGCGCGCGAAGCGCCTCGCGTGGCGTTCTCCGAGCTGATCGAGCGCGGCATGATCATGCCCGGCACGAAACTGTTCGACGCCAAGAAGAAGCTCGGCGCACTGGTTCGTGCCGACGGCGCCATCATGTTCGGCGACAAGGTCGGCTCGATCCACCGCATGGGCGCGGTGGCGCAAGGCGCGCAGGCCTGCAACGGCTGGACGTTCTGGCACGTCGAGACCAAGAAGGGGCTCAAGCTGATCGACGAGCTCCGCGCCGAGATTCGCGCCGGCATGGCGGCGGAATAGCGACGCTCCCCACCCTACGGCACCTGCCAAGACGCGAGCTGGTCTGCGCCGTTCGCAGAGACCGTACGGCCATCTCGCCGGTTGCGCGCACGCGCCGGCCTTTTCGTCGTTGCTTGAGCTTCAGGCGGCGTGGACCGAGTTCAGGAATTTTGCCACCTCGACCTTCAGCCGGTTGCTGTCCGAAGACAGCGAGCGCGCCGCCGTGAGCACATGCGAGGAGGCCGAGCCGGTCTCGGACGCACCGCGCTGGACGTCACCGATATTGGTCGAGACGCGCTGGGTGCCATGGGCCGCCTGCTGGACGTTGCGGGAGATCTCTTGCGTGGCGGCGCCCTGCTCTTCCACGGCGGCGGCAACGGCCGACGAGATTTCCGAGAGGCGCTCGATGGTGCCGCTGATCTCGCGGATCGAACCGACTGACTCTTCCGTGGCGGCCTGAATGCCGGAGACCTGCTGGGCGATCTCGCCGGTGGCCTTTGCGGTCTGCTCGGCCAGCGCCTTCACCTCGGAAGCGACCACGGCAAAGCCGCGGCCGGCTTCGCCCGCCCGCGCCGCCTCGATGGTGGCGTTGAGCGCGAGCAGATTGGTCTGGCCGGCGATGGTGCTGATCAGCTCCACGACGTCGCCGATGCGGGCGGCCGCCTTGGAGAGCTCGCCGACGCGGGCATTGGTCTTCGTCGCCTGCCCCACGGCCTCGCTGGCGATGCGGGCGGATTCCTGGACCTGACGCGCGATCTCGCTCACGGAGGAGGACAGCTCTTCGGTCGCCGAGGCAACGGCATGGACGTTGGCGGAGGCTTCCTGCGAGGCGGAGGCGACTTCCGTCGACAGGTCCTGGGCGCGGGTCGCGGTCGCGGTCAGCGTCCCGGCGGAGACTTCGAGCTCGCTCGAGGCCGACGACACGGTGTCGACGATCTCTCCGACCGCCTGCTCGAACTGGTTGGCGAGCCGGACCATGTCCTTCTTGCGATCCTCGGCCTGCCGCGCCTCGGTCTCGGTCTGCTCACGGCGCAGCCGCTCGGTGTCGATCATGTTGGTCTTGAACACGTCGATCGCCTTGGCCATGTCGCCGATCTCGTCCTTGTTGCCGCGCCCGGGAATCTCGGCCGCGAGATCGCCGCCGGCGAGACGCCCCATCGCGCGCGTCATCGCGGTCAGGGGCCCGACGATGCTGCGGGCGATCAGGAAGGCGACGATCGCGCCGAACAGAACGGCGAGCCCACCTGCGGCCTCCTGAATCCATGTCGTGCTGGCGATGACGCCTGCGGCATTCGTCCGCGTGTTCCGGGACTCAGCCGTGAGTTCGGAATCCGCCACCTTGAGCTTGTCGATGCTTGCGGCGATCAGGGGCGCAATGTTGTTGCGGAAAGTCTCGTCGGCCACAAGGATCGCGGCGGACGTCGCTTCGAACGCCGCCTGGTAGGCGGTCAGCGAGGTCTTCACCGGCGCGAGCGCAGACTTGACCTGCTCGGGCAGACTGGCCTCCTGCAGCGCCGCGATCCGCTGCTGCGCCCGCTCCGTATTGGCTCTGAAGGTCGAGGTTGCCTTGGAATCGCGCATGGCGAGGAAGCGCCAGCTCGCGAGACGAGCCTGCAGGATCTTGGATTCGAGGTCGGCAACGGGCCCCGTGATCTCGGTATCGTGGGTCCCGTGCGCTGCAATGGCCAGCTTGCCGGCATAGGTGTTCAGTTCCTCGCCACCGGGCAGCAGGGCGGCCTTGCCTTTCGTCGTCTCCTTGACCGCGGCGCCCATACGCTCGCGCAGCGACTGCAGCTTGGTGACATCGCCAATCAAACCATCGTAGATCTTGCGCCGCTCCTCCGAGAACGACTCCGCCGATTGCGCTTTGAGCAAGGCGACCATCTCCGCCTCGTGTTCTGCGGCCTCCTTGAAGGCGGGCTCGTTGGCATCGTAGATATAGCGCAGATTGGCCCGCTGCAGCGCCTGAAGATGGATCGATATCTCCCGTACGCGCGCTGCATGGTCCGAGAAAGCCGACATTCGCGCGACCTGGTCCTGGACGGCCCACAAGTTCCAGATCGCAACCAGGGCCATGACCAGCCCCACCACGGCAAGTGCCGTAAACCCGGCGTAAAGACGTCCCCGGATCCTCAAACGAATGCCCGGCATGATGCCGCCCCCAAAGAATTTCGAGCAGCCGAACGCCCCCACGGCGACTCGCGCTCCGCGGCAGCACCATGAAGTACACTTGTTAATGGTATCCTTCTTGATCGGGCCGGGCTTGCGGGAACCGGCCAAGCGCCGTCTCGGTCAGGACCGAGTCGCAGTATTCGCGGACCTCCTTGATCTTGCCGTCCTCCAGGCGGAACACGAGGCAATAGTCGTTGTCGTAGCGCACGCCCTCGGGCGTGACGTTGTCGCCCTTGGCCTCCACCACGACGATGTCGCCATCGGCGATGAAGCGCTCGGCGATCGTGCGCGTGCGGTCGCGCAGGCGGGAGCGGACGTAGCCGTGCAGATCGTTGAGGATCGCGTCCTTGCCCGCGAAGGTCCGCGACCAGGAATACTGACCGGTGACGATCCATTTGGCGTCGTCGGCGAGGCTTGCGGTGAACAGGGCGCGATCGCGCGCCGACGGATCGGGGTTGGCGGCGGCGGCGAAAATATCCTGCATCAGTTTCTTGTTGGCGTTCGCGCTCATGGCGGCATCTCCTGATGAGTGGCAACCCGGAGAACATCGCTGCGCAACGAGAATTCTTCAAATCGATAGTAGATATGATATCTATTCACTTCATGAATTTGAATTCGCTCGACCTCAATCTATTGACCGCGCTCGACGCGCTGCTGCGCGAGGCCAATGTCAGCCGTGCCGCGATGCGCATCTCGCTGTCGCAGCCGGCCACGAGCCATGCGCTGCAGCGCCTGCGGGACATCTTCGGCGATCCGCTGCTGGTGCGTACCGGCGCGCGGATGGAGCTGACGCCGCGGGCGCAAGCGCTGCGCGCGCCGCTGGCGCAGGCGCTCGACCAGGTGCGCGGGCTGTTCGTGCCCGATGAGTTCGACGCCGCGCGCAGCGAACGGCCCTTCCGTCTGATGATGCCTGACCTCGCGGTGGAACTATTGATGCCGCCGTTGATGGAGAAGGTCACGCGCCTTGCGCCCAACGTCCGCATCGACGTCGTGCCGTGGCGGGGACCGGCGATCTTCCATGCCGAGTTCGCCCGCACCATCGATCTCGTGATCTCGATCGGCAACGCCTTCAAGGGCTTTCACCGCCAGCTGCTCTACACCGACAGCGACGCATTGGCGGTGCGGCGCGGCCATCGGCTCGCGCCGAAGCTGAAGCGGCGCGAGACGTTCCTCGCTGCGCGCCATGTCGGCGTCGTCATCCGCGGCAATGCCGAGGATCTGATCGACACCTGGCTGCGCGGCAAGGGCATCGAGCGGCATGTCTCGCTGGTGGTGCCGAGCTATCTCGAAGCGCTGCACGTCGCCGCGCGCACCGACCTCGTCGCCTTCGTGCCGCGCCGGCTGATCGCGGCGCTGGCGAAGCAGCTCGGGCTCGTCACGGTGACGCCGCCGCTCGATCCCGGGATCGACGAGCAGTTCATGTTCTACCCGACGCGGGCGCAGATGGATCCCGGCTCGATCTGGTTGCGGCGGCTGATGCTGGAGACGGGACGGGAGCTGGAGAAGCAATCTTCGTAGGGTGGTTAGCCGTGCGGATTGCGCGAAGCGCAAACCGCTTGGCGTAACCCACCACCGCTGTCTCCGAGGAAATCAAAGAGGTGGGTTACGCCGAGCACATGCGCTTTGCGCATCTGCTCGGCTAACCCACCCTACGAGACCTGCGCTCTCACGCCTTCTGCGCGTCCATCACCTTGCGCACGGCGGGACGGTCCGACATGCGCCTGAAATGATCCGCGATCTTCGGCGTGGCGTTGATGTCGACGCTGTCGCCCTCGAGCCAGGTGGAGAGCGTGTAGAGATAGGGGTCGCAGACCGTGAACTGATCGCCCATCACCCAGGGGCCCCTGAACATCCTCTGCTCGATCAGGGAGAAGCAGGCGGCCATGGTCTTCGGCACCATCGCCTTCATATCGGCGAACGAGCTTTCCTGCGTCGCCCAGCGCGCGCCGCGTATCCTGTGGGCATGGTTGATGTGTACAGTCGAGCAGAGATAGGAGTTGAACGACTGCGCTTGCGCAAACTCGAAGGGATCGTCGAGCGGCGCCAGTTTCGCCTCCGGGAAGATTTGCGCGATGTAGGCCAGCATCGCCGGCGTCTCGGTGAGGACGCCGCGGTCCGTCACCAGAGCCGGCACGCGGCCCTTCGGATTGATGGCGAGATATTCAGGGCTGTTCTGCTGGTTGTCCTTGAAGCTCAGCCTTTCAGCCGTGTAGTCCGCGCCGACCTCTTCCAGGGTGATGTAGGTGGCGAGCGCGCAGGTGCCGGTGGCGTAGTAGAGCTTGAGCATGTCGAACCTCATGGGAAAGCCGGAAGTTAACGGCTGTGGACCGTCAGGTCCATAGCACGGCTGCTCTTCGCAGTTGCCCACCGCCGCCCGCCTGTGCCAAGACGCCTGCAATTGAAGTCGCCTGCAATTCAAGACGCCTGCAATTCAAGACGCCTGCAATCGGAGGGGTTTGTCATGACGGTACTCATCGCCGGCGGCGGCATCGGCGGGCTGACGCTTGCGCTCAGCCTGCATGGAATCGGCGTTCCCGTAAAAGTGTTCGAGAGCGTGGCCGCGCTGAAGCCGCTCGGCGTCGGCATCAACGTGCTGCCGCATGCGGTGCGCGAGCTGATCGAGCTCGGCCTGATGGACAAGCTCGATGCCAGCGGCGTGCGCACCCGTGAGCTCGCTTACTTCTCCAAGCACGGCAAGCCGATCTGGAGCGAGCCGCGCGGGCTGGAAGCCGGCTACAAATGGCCGCAATTCTCGATCCATCGCGGCACGCTGCAGCAGCTTCTGCTCGACACGGCAATCGAGCGGCTCGGCCGCGCCAACATCCTCACCAGCCATCATCTGACGGGCTGGACCGACACGGCCAATGGCGTCCGCGCCGACTTCGTCGACAGGGCAACCGGCAAACCTGCCGGGACCTACGATGGCGCGATCATGATCGCCGCCGACGGCATCCATTCCGCCGCGCGAGAAAAACTCTATCCCAACGAGGGACCGCCGATCTGGAACGGCCGCATCCTGTGGCGCGGCGTGACGCGGTCAAAGGCCTTCCTCAGCGGCCGCACCATGATCATGGCCGGCCACGAGATCCTGAAATTCGTCTGCTACCCGATCTCGAAGGAGCCGGACGCATCGGGCGACCATCTGATCAACTGGGTCGCCGAGCGCCACATGCCGCCGACCTACCAGTGGCGACGCGAGGACTATAACCGCACCGCGCGGCTGGAAGAGTTCCTGCCCTGGTTCGAGAGCTGGCAGTTCGACTGGCTCGACGTGCCCGGCCTGATCAGGAACTGCCCGCACGCCTATGAATATCCGCTGGTTGATCGCGATCCGGTGTCGCAATGGACTTTCGGCAAGGTCACGCTGATGGGCGATGCCGCGCATCCGATGTACCCGATCGGCTCGAACGGAGCCTCGCAGGCGATCCTCGATGCCCGCACCATCACCCGCGAGATCCTGGCGCACGGCCCGACACCGGCGGCGCTGCAAGCCTATGAGGCCGAGCGACGGCCGGCGACCACTGATCTCGTGCTGCTCAACCGCAAGAACGGCCCGGAGCAGGTGATGCAGCTCGTCGAGGAGCGTGCGCCCGACGGCTTTGAGGTCGTCACCGACGTGCTGTCGCAAAAGGAGCTGGAAGACATCGCCGCCAACTACAAGCGCGTCGCGGGGTTCCAGGTCGAAGCGCTGAATGCCAAACCGCCGATCGTGAGCAGGGACGCGCGCGTGGGGGTGTGAGTTTTCTGCACGGAGCGAGATGCCAGTTGATGCGCCCTCGCCCCTTGCGGGAGAGGGCAGCGACGCTGGTGGACGCAGACTCACTTGGGTGAGGGGTTCTCTCCGGAATAACACTCTTGCATTTGAACTTGCTGAAGCAATCCCTCATCACGCGCAGCGTCCGGTGACTAATGAGCACATCTGGCAAATGACCCCGTCCTGTCTCCGCGCGAGAAGCAGCTTCTAAGGCGCATCGCGGCTAATGCGAGCTGCCCTCTAAGGAATACTACCGGAACGAGCGCCAACTAATTTCATCAATGCTGACCCGCACCTTTTGACCGACCATCGAGATGGATTCAAATTCTAAGAGACCCGATGACTGATCAAAACGAACGATGACCTCCGGGTAAACCAATTCCGTGCGAGTTTGTGATATTGAGTGGACAGAACTGGGTTCGTATTCATCAAGGCCGTAGTAAGAGCCCTCAACCTCGACTTCGATGTCAAGGGAGACCTCTACCTCGATTTCTGGCTCGCACGTGAAGGTCTGCCCATCCTGATCCAAGATATTCAGCGAGACGACACTGGCTGAGTGGACATCGGTTATACGCGCCGCCACGATGTTGGCTCGATCACCTCTGTTGTAGCGGCTGTATTCCACGTCAGAGGCCTTGATTTCGTCAGCTACTCTGTCGCTCAGGTAATCACTCTTGCTAAGAGCTTCTTCGAGCGCGTCGTGCAGCTCTTTTGAAACAGTTGCTTGAGAGATTATTTCCGCAATTGTTTCGGAATGATAGAGAGGACCAGAATCGGAGCAACATCCTCGCAAGTCAGGATCGTCGGAAACGACGTAAGCTGTCGCATTGCGTTGCTGGCACCAGCTACGGATGGATGCAACTGAGATCGCGTCCGGGAATTCAGCCTTCTTTTTTGTACTGAACGGAGGTCGTCGAGCGAAGTAGTCGTCAAGAACGGATTTCACATCGGAAATCAACGGCACGTTCACGGCGCTGGTGCGCTTTAAAAATGCATCGAAGGCCGCCTCTAGTGAGGCTAGCGCGGCTGTTTGATCTTTCAAATTTTCGATTGCTGACCAAGCTCCCAGTTGCTCCAAGATGCCGCTATGCTTGGTCACCGAGGAGCTTGCTTCAGCGAGCAGTTCTCGGAGTTGGGACTTAACCTCTCCAATAGTTATGTCAGTCACTAGGAGTCGGAGGTGGCCTGCCTTCGCAAATTCGGCGAGCTTTGACAAAGTGCGCCCGTTCCAGTCGAAGCGAGCTTTCCGCAAGGCTTGCGTATCTACAAACACGAACCTTGTCCGTAGATTCGGGCGTACAATTTTACTCCCCGGCACAGATTCATTCACTGGAGCTTTTGCCTTTCAGGACCGCGTTCTCGCTCGGCTGCTTACTTCGCCAAACCCGCGCCATGCACCATGCGACCGCGTGAGCCTTTTGATCATCCGACTCAAACCTAAGACCATCGTCGATCATAGCTTTTTGCGCGTGTTTGGGGTATACCGCAACCGGCATTTCTTTAGGGGGAAATCGACTTCATGGCGCGGCGCAAAACGGATGCGTTACCCCACATCGTTCTGAACATTGAAACTAAACGGCCGATTGAACTAGGCGATTTTGTCTCTGCATTTTCCTCCATCGCGAGCCAGTACGAAAAGTTCGTGCGGTCCGACTATCCGGAGCTGGCGGGCGACGCCAAGATCTACGTGCGCGAGGTCCGCGCTGGATCCATTGAGGCCGATCTAATCCCGTGGGCGATGCAGGGATTGAGCGCCGTCGTCAACGTAATCGAGCAAATCCAGATCGTCGAAAAATTCGTGCGCAACTATGGCGCAGTGCTCGGCAAGTATCTCGGCGGCACCAAAGAACTCGAGGCCACGCGCTCGGATCTCAAGGACTTTATGGGATCGGTCGTCGCTATTGCCAACGATCCAAACGGCCACGCGACGCTGAAGGCCGTCGTTTTCGAGGATGGCAAGAAAAAGGTGCGAGCTGCATTGTCGTTCGACACCTCGCAAGCGAGAGAGGCGCAGCGACAGATCGAGGACCAGAAACTCCAACTGGAATCGTCATCGACGACCGCTGATCATCAGCGCGTGCTGATGACCTTCAAGCAATCCAACGTCAAAGACTCCGTTATGGGCAAACGAACCGGCGAGCGCGTTGCAATCGAGGACATTTCGTCACGCGATTTGCCGCTGATCTATGCATCGGAGCTGGCCGAGCAGCGGATCAAGCACGAGGTGCGCGAAGCCGACGACAACGTCTACAAGAAAGGGTTCATTGTTGACGTGAACGTCCAGCTTTCCGGTGGCCGCCCTGCCGGTTACCGCGTCACCAATCTGCATCAGGTAATTGACTTGCCGGAATAACTGACATGGCGCTCACTGACATTCAGCTTTTCACCGCGTGCATGGACTTCACGCTGCACCATACCCATGAATCGGAGCAGCAGACCTTCAAAGAATTGGAGACCAGCGGCGCAACGCGGTTGATCAACGCTTTGCGCGTGTTTCGGCTTCAGCGAGCCGTCCTAGCCGTCGGTATGTTCTCGATGTTCGAGGCCCTGCTGCAATCCAAACTAAAATGGAAGGACCCGGTTGTCCAACTTGACGACCACCTTTGCGCCCACGGCATGAAAGAACTTGCTTCGGCAATCACTGACTACAGGCTTGCCATCAACACACTCAAGCATGGCGAGGGCAGGAGCCATAAGGACATTCTCGCGAGAGCCGATAAGCTCGAATTTAAGGTTCGCGCCAGCGGCGACCATTTCTACGGCAGGTGATGTCACCGACCTCGGGACCCTTGTAGACGTTGACGACACGTTCGTGCGCCGTTGTGCGGAACTGATTGAGCAAGCATCAGAAGCAATTCGCGATCAGCTCGACGCCGCCAACTAGTCTTCTCGGAGCCCGCAGGTTCGACCGTCTCGCCGCCCATAGCAGGAAGGGCCAATGAAGCCAGAGAACTGGATCGCCATTTACGCCGCAATTGTCGGCACCGCAGCCCTTATCCTGAACTTTCGCGCGTGGTTTGAGAAGCGAGTGAGGCTGAACTTATATTTGATCGCAGACGCCGTTCTCATCGGCGACAACCAAGAGGAGGATGAGAAGGGCCTAATGGCCGTGACCGTTATCAATCGAGGCGGCCAGACGACCACGTTAACTCACCTCGTCGTTCTGCGATTTGACAATCGATGGAAGCGATGGCGAGTGAGGCCTTCCAAAAGCTACTTCATCCCAAATCCGCGGGTCGGTGGCACAGGCACAATCCCGTTTGAGCTTGAGCCCGGCAAGAAATGGATGGGGGCCGCACGCTCTCGACCAGACGTAGTGACCGACGTCCGCGACGGCAGCTACTACATCGGAGTGTACGCGACGCACCGAGATCGGCCGTACCTCATCCATATCCCGAAACCTCGTTCTAAGTTGCCATCCGGCACAAAAACGCTGCCCCAGTAAGTCGCACATCTGTTTTTTACACTGGCCATCCACCCAGCGAGCTGCCGATTGATTTTGCTTGGCAATTCCCGTTATTGACTTTCGCGCAAGGGGAGAAGGAAGTGGAGCGCGTGACTAGCTCTCAGTCACTTCACCACCCGCGCCGCCTCCAGCAACCGCTCGCTTGCGCTCGCCGTGGCCAGCATTGTGCCGTCTTCCGCCATCAACTTCGCTTCGACGAACGCGATCGTCTTGCCGAGCTGCGTCACCTTGGCTTCGCCGATGATCGGTCCGGGCTTTGCAGGGCCGAGAAAGTTCACCGTCATGCTGATGGTCGTGGTGTAGAGCCGGCCCTCGCTCATCACCAGCACGGCCGGGCCCATCGTGTCATCGAGCATGGCGGAAAGCATGCCGCCCTGGATGAAGCCGGCCGGGTTGCAGAACTCAGGCTTGCCCTCGAAGCCGAGCCTGATCCAGCCGTCCTCGGGACGGGCATCGAGCAGGCGCCATCCGAGCAGCTCGGCGCAGGGCGGCCTCTTGAAATTGTCGAGCGCAGTCTTGACCATTGGCAGCCTCCGTTTCGCGCGCTAATAGCGCAGCGCTGCTGCCAGCGTGTTGTCAGGACGATCGGCCCGACGACAGCGCGTGCGCAATCACCTTGCGCATGACGTTGGGCAGCGCCTCATCCGCCAACGTCGCGATCGGCACCCAGCGCATGCCCTTGGGCGCGCGCGTGCGCGCTCCGGCCTTCGCGGTGTAGACCACGAGCTCCAGCGGGAAATGCGTGAAGACGTGGGTGACCACGCCGAGCTTGCGCTGCCAGCGCGACAATCCCTTCAGTTCAGGCGCCTGCTGTTTTGCCGCCGCGTCATCTTGTTCGGCGCGCCATTCCGAGCCGGGTACTTCCGTCATGCCACCGAGCAAGCCCTTTTCAGGCCTCGAGCGGACCAGCAGCTCGTCGCCGCGCGTGACGACGAAGGCGGCGCCACGCCGCAACGTTCCGCTCTTCTTCGGCGCCTTGCGTGGAAACGTCTCCTGCGTTCCCAGCGCGCGCGCCGTACAATCATCAGTGAACGGACACAACGCGCAGGCGGGCTTCTTCGGCGTGCAGATCGAGGCGCCCAGATCCATCAGCGCCTGCGCACTGTCGCCGGCGCGGGAGTTCGCCAGCAGCGTCGCCGCCAATTGCCGGATCAGTGGCTTGGCCTGCGGCAGCTCTTGCTCGACCGCAAACAGGCGCGACACCACCCGCTCGATATTGCCGTCGACAGGCATGGTGTGGCGATCGAACGCGATCGCCGCAATCGCTGCCGCGGTGTAAGGACCGATGCCCGGTAGCGCACGCAGCCCCTCCTCCGTATCGGGAAAGACACCGCCATGCTCGCGCGTCACCGCCACCGCACAGGCATAGAGATTGCGCGCGCGCGAATAATAGCCGAGCCCGGCCCACATCCGCAGCACGTCATCCTGCGAGGCGTTTCCCAACGCCGTCACCTCGGGCCAGCGCGCGAGGAATTTTTCGAAGTAAGGGCCGACCGCCTTCACCGTGGTCTGCTGGAGCATGATTTCGGAGAGCCAGACGCGGTAGGGATCGGACGTTTCGCCGGGCGCCGCGCGCCAGGGGAGCTTGCGGCGATGACGGTCGTACCAGGCGAGCAGCAGTGTGGGGCGGGCCGAAACGACCGACAGAACTGGTTCCGACGTGGCCTTGAGGGCGGATTTCGGGCTCATGCCGTCAGTGTAGCGACCTGACACCGATCTCTCCACGTCAGGCCCGCGCTTGTCGCGGGCATCCACGCCTTTCTTCGCAGGAAGAACGTGGATGGGGGCGAAGCGCATGCCGCCAGAGCGCTAAAGTGCTATAAGGGCCCATGTCCAAATTCGGCCCCATCTTCAAACCTGGCCCTATCAGCGCCAAGCCGCTCGGGACCCTGCTCAACGACGTCTTTGCCGAGGCCTACGCCAAGCAGGGGTTTGCCGCGCGCGAGCTGGTGACGCGGTGGGAGCAGATTGCGGGACCGGAGATTGCCGCCCATGCCGAGCCGCTGAAGATGCAATGGCCCCGGCCGGTCGAGGGCCAGCCGCAGGAGCCGGCGACGCTGGTGCTGCGGGTCGAGGGCCCGATGGCGCTGGAGATCCAGCATTCGGCCGACGTGATCCTGGAGCGGGTCAACCGCTTCTTCGGCTGGAGCGCCGTCGGCAAGCTCGCCTTCCGCCAGGCCCCGCTGTCGCGTGCCCGGCGCCCGGTGCGGCCTGGCCCGCCGGACCCCAAGGCCGTCGCCAAGGTGGCGGAAAGCCTTGGGGCCATCGAAGATGAAGAACTGAAGACGGCGCTGGCGCGGCTCGGAGCCGCCATCAAGCGAAATTGAGCCTCATTCCCTGGCTAATCTGGACCCGTCCTTGCCGCTCGCCATTGCCTCAAATCTCGTTTCAAGCTAGCGACAGGCCGTCCGGATGGGAACTTCGGGCAAAGACCAGCCAATTCGGGAGCCGACCTTGATCATCACCCGCCGCGCCTTCACCACGATGCTGTCGCTGACCGGTCTTGCCGCGCTCGCCGGGCTCTCGCCGCTGCGGTTCATCTCGGAAGCAATGGCGCAGTCCGCGGCCGATGTTGCCAAGCCGGTGTCGCTCCCCGACATGGCGCTGGGTCCGAAGGACGCCGCCGTCACCATCACCGAATACGCCTCGATGACCTGCCCGCACTGCGCGGCCTTCAATGAGCAAGTGTTCCCCAAGATCAAGTCGGAATACATCGACACCGGCAAGATCCGTTACGTCTTCCGCGAGTTCCCGCTCGACATCAAAGCGGCCGCCGGCTCGATGCTGTCGCGCTGCATCGCCAAGGACGACGCGGCCAAGTACTTCGCCGTGACCGACATGCTGTTCCGCCAGCAGAGCGACTGGGTGGTGAAGAACACCACGGAGACGCTGACGCGGATCGGCAAGCAGGCCGGCCTCACCCAGCCGCAGGTCGAAGCCTGCCTGAAGGACCAGTCGCTGCTCGACAAGATCGCCGCCGACCAGAAATATGCCAGCGACGTGTTGAAGGTCGATTCGACGCCGACCTTCTTCATCAACGGCGAGAAGATCAAGGGCGAGGCCTCGTTCGAGGAGTTCGCGAAGAAGATCAACCCGCTGCTGAAGAGCTGATTCGCTCGTCAAGATCCTGATTCGCATCTCGAAAGCCGTATCTTTCCCCGCATAAATCCCTTGGGAAAAGCGGCTTTCGCAGGTTGCCCTCGCGGCACACCGCGGCCATTGTCCGCCGCATGAGGCGCCCCGCGCGACTCGCCCAGATAGCGACATTGCCTTCCATGGTATTGTCCGGGCAAGGGGATTCGCGCCTGCCAACAGAGATGCGTGCTTATGAAAATCACCCGCCTGCGCCTTCACGGCTTCAAGTCTTTCGTTGAGCCCACGGACTTCGTCATCGAGCCCGGCTTGACCGGCGTGGTCGGGCCCAACGGTTGCGGCAAGTCGAACCTCGTCGAGGCGTTGCGCTGGGCGATGGGCGAAACCTCGTACAAGAGCTTGCGCGCGGCCGACATGGACGCGGTGATCTTCGCGGGCTCCGGCAACCGTCCGGCGCGCAACTACGCCGAAGTGACGATGACGATCGACAATGCCGATCGCACCGCGCCTGCGGCGATGAACGACAGCCAGCTGCTTGAAATCTCCCGCCGCATCGAGCGCGAAGCGGGCTCGGTGTACCGCATCAACGGCCGCGACGTGCGCGCCCGCGATGTGCAGATCCTGTTCGCGGATGCCGCGACCGGTGCACGTTCGCCGGCCCTGGTCCACCAGGGCAAGATCGGCGAGATCATTCAAGCCAAGCCCGAGCAGCGCCGCCGCGTGCTGGAAGACGCTGCCGGCGTTGCCGGCCTGCACGCCCGCCGCCACGAGGCCGAGCTGCGGCTGAAGGCGGCCGAGACAAACCTCACCCGCGTCGAGGACGTGATCGGCCAGCTCTCCGGCCAAATGGAAGGCCTGAAGAAACAGGCCCGCCAGGCCGTGCGCTATCGCGAAGTCGCGGCCAAGGTCCGCAAGGCCGAAGCCACGCTGTTCCATTTGCGCTGGATCGGCGCCCATGCCGACGTCAATGAATCCGGCCAGACCCACGATCTCGCCGTGCGCGAGATGGCTGAGCGCACCCAGCACCAGGCTGAAGCTGCGCGCATCCAGGCGATCCGCGCCGCTGAAATGCCGGCGCTGCGCGATGCCGAAGCGCGCGCCGCCGCCGGTCTTCAGCGCCTGACCAATGCCCGCGAGCTGCTCGATCGCGAGGAAGAGCGCGCCAAGGAGCGCGTCGCCGAGCTCGAGCGGCGCCTCGCCCAGTTCGAAGGCGACATTTCTCGTGCTCAGCAACAAACCATGGACGCCGACGTCGCGCTGCAGCGGCTCGACACGGAGGACGCCGAGCTCAAGGAAGAGATCAAATCGCGCGTCGAGAAGCGCTCCGGCGTCGACGAGCGCGTCGGCGAAGCCGAGGCCGTGCTGAGCGAGACCGAGCAGCAATTCGCCGAGCTCACCACCGCGCTCGCCGACCTCACGGCCAAGCGCAATCAGCTGGAGGCCAACGTCCGCACCCACCGCGACAAGCTCGCCCGTCTCGACCAGGAGATCGCGAATGTCAGCGCCGAAGAGCAGAAGCTCGCGGCCGACACCGGCGGCTTTGGTGACCTCGACGAGCTGACCGCCATGGTCGAGACCGCCGAGCAGACCCTTGCGGCATCGGAAGCCGCGGCCCAGGCAAGCGAAGCGGCGCATGTCGCCGCACGGCAGACGCTGGAATCCTCGCGCTCGCCGCTGGTCGAAGCCGACAAGCGCGTGCAGCGGCTCGACACCGAAGCGCGCACGATCTCCAAGATCGTCAACGGCGAGACCAAGAATCTGTGGCCGCCGATCATCGACGGCATCACCGTCGACAAGGGTTTTGAAAAGGCGATCGGCGCCGCTCTCGGCGACGACCTCGACGCGCCCGTCGATCCCTCGGCGCCGATGCGCTGGACCAATGCCGGCGTCACCGACGGCGATCCGGAGCTGCCCGAAGGCGTCACCCCGCTCGCAAACCACGTGCAGGCGCCGGCCGAGCTGACACGCCGCCTGGCGCAGATCGGCGTGGTGCCGCGCGAGCGCGGTGCCGAGCTGGTTCCGCAGCTCAAGACCGGCCAGCGGCTGGTCTCGCCGGAGGGCGACGTCTGGCGCTGGGACGGCTTTGTCGCCGCCGCCCACGCCCCGACCGGGGCCGCACGGCGCCTTGCCGAACGCGCCCGCCTCGTCGACATCGAGAACGAGCTGGAGCAGGCCCGCATCGACGCGCAGATCAAGCGTCAGGCGCTTGAAAATGCCGAGTCCGAATTGCAGATGGCCGCCAGCACCGAAGGTGCGTCCCGCGAAGCCTGGCGCGCCGCGCAGCGCGAGCTGAACGTCGCGCGCGAGCGCCATGCCACCGCGGAGCGCGAGATCAGCCGTCATGCCGCGCGCAAGGCGACGCTGTCGGAAGCGCATAGCCGCCTCGCCGCCGACCGGGCCGAAGCCGAGGCTGCCTATGAATACGCCGAGGCCGGCATCAGCGAGCTGCCCTCGAGCGAGGACACCGAAACCCGTCTCGCCGCCGTCCGCAGCGACATCGAAGGCCAGCGCCGCATCGCAGCCCAGGTCCGCGCCGAAGCGCAGGCCCTGGCGCGCGAGGCCGAGCTGGCCGACCGCCGTGTCCAGGCGATCCTCGCCGAGCGCACCGAGTGGCAGAACCGCAAGGAAAGCGCGGCCTCCCACATCGACACCATCCAGGCGCGTATCGCCGAGCTCACGATCGAGCGCAGCGAACTCGAAAACGCGCCCGCTGTGTTTGCTGAAAAGCGCAGCGCGCTGATCACCGAGATCGAATACGCCGAGAACGACCGCCGCATGGCCGCCGACGCGCTCGCCACTGCGGAGACCGCGATGGCCGAGACCGATCGCGTCGCCAAGCTGACGCTCGAAGCGCTCTCCAGCTCCCGCGAGGCCACGGCCCGCGCCGAGGAGCGCATGGAAGGCGCGCGGCGCCGGCTCGAGGACATCGAGCGCGAGATCCGCGACATGCTGGAAGTCGAGCCGCAGGCGGTCGCCGGCCTCGCCGAGATCGAGCCGGGCGCGGAGCTGCCGCCGCTGCATGACATCGAGGAAGACCTCGAAAAGATGCGCCGCGACCGCGAGCGCCTGGGCGCCGTCAATTTGCGCGCCGAGGAAGAGCTCCGGGAGGTCGAGACCCAGCACACCGGCCTGGTCACCGAGCGTGATGACCTGGTCGAGGCCATCAAGCGGCTGCGCCAGGGCATCCAGAGCCTCAACAAGGAGGCGCGCGAGCGGCTGCTGACCTCGTTCGAGGTCGTCAACAACCACTTCAAGCGCCTGTTCGTCGAGCTGTTCGGCGGCGGCGAGGCCGCGCTGCATCTGATCGAGAGCGACGATCCGCTCGAAGCCGGTCTCGAAATCATCGCCAAGCCGCCGGGCAAGAAGCCGCAGACGCTGTCGCTGCTTTCGGGCGGTGAGCAGGCCCTGACCGCGATGGCGCTGATCTTCGCGGTGTTCTTGACCAACCCCTCGCCGATCTGCGTGCTGGACGAAGTCGACGCGCCGCTCGACGACCACAACGTCGAACGGTACTGCAACCTGCTGCACGAGATGACCAGCTCGACCGACACGCGCTTCGTCATCATCACGCACAACCCGATCACGATGGCGCGGATGAACCGGCTGTTCGGCGTCACCATGGCCGAGCGCGGCGTCTCCCAGCTCGTCTCGGTGAGCCTGTCCGAGGCGGTGGACATTCTCGACCAGAACGTGGCGTGACGCTGCGGTCGTTCCACACCCATTGACGTCATCATCCGCGAAGGCGGATGATCCAGGACGCCGCGGCACCTCGGTCGACGGCGCTGTCTCGGAGTACTGGATGCCCCGCCTTCGCGGGGCATGACTGCGGATGATGATCGCACCCACCCTCCCCACCGAACTCAAGGCCGCGCTCGACGCCAGGCTGCAGGGTTTTTCGCGCAACGACGCCGCGCAGCGCTCGCAGAAAATCTCGACCACCTATCGCGCCGGTGGCGGCTCCGGCACGATCAAGTCCGAAGCTGATGCCCTCGCTTATGCGCTGGCGCGGATGCCGGCAACCTACGCCGCCGTCGCCGCAAGCCTGAGCGCGTTCGCCGAAATCGCGCCAGGCTTCGCTCCGGAAACCCTGCTCGACGTCGGCGCGGGTCCGGGCACCGCAAGCTGGGCTGCCGCAGAGGCCTTTACGTCACTGCGGGATTTCACCCTGCTCGACGCCAACGCCACACTGAGCCGGCTCGCGCTCGAACTCGCGCAGGACAGCACGCGCCTGTCGGATTGCCGCTATCTGCCCGGCGATGCGGTCACGAACCTCGCCGAGGCCTCGCAAGCCGATCTCGTCGTCGCGAGCTACGTCATCGGCGAGCTCGGCGAGAGCGACCAGCGCAAGCTCGCGGAGACAATGTGGGCCAAAGCGCGTCACGCGCTGGTCGTGATCGAGCCCGGCACGCCCGCCGGCTATGCCCGCATCCTCGCGCTGCGTCAGCACCTGATCGCGGCAGGCGCCCATGTCGCCGCGCCCTGCCCGCACGAAAAGCCCTGCCCGCTCGTCGCGCCCGACTGGTGCCATTTCAATCAACGCCTGCCGCGCTCGCAAGCGCATCGCCAGATCAAGGGCGCCGAGGTGCCGTTCGAGGACGAGCGCTTCATCTATGTCGCGCTGACCCGCTCCCCACCGGCAATCCGCGCCGCACGCGTGCTGGCGCCGCCCGATGTCGGCAAGGCCGAGATCACGGCAAAACTCTGCACTCGCCACGGTGTCGAACTCGCCAAGATCCCGCGGCGCGACAAGGCCGCTTACGCGGGCGCCCGGCGGTGGCGCTGGGGCGACGCCGTCCGGTCCGAAAGTTAACCTCGTTGCCCGCTGTTCCCTTGAACTCGGATGGCTCCCGATCCGACCAAGTCTTACCTTCCCTCCCCGCGGGGCTCTTCCCGGGCCCGTTTTAGTTTAGGCTGTCCGCTCCAATTTCCTTCCAGGAGTTCTCCATGTCGACCGGCTGGATCGTTCTCGGCGTCATCGTCGTCCTCGTGCTGTTCGCCTTCAGCGCCTACAACCGGCTGGTGGCGCTGGGACAGCGCGTCGGCCAGGCCTTTGCCGATGTCGACGTCCAGCTCAAGCAGCGTCATGACCTGATCCCGAACCTGGTCGAGACCGTCAAGGGTTATGCCGCGCACGAGCGCGGCACGCTCGACGACGTCATCAAGGCGCGCAATTCGGCGATGTCGGCACAAGGGCCGGCGCAGGTGTCCGCCGCGGAGAACCAGCTCTCCGGTGCGCTGGGACGGCTGATCGCGCTGTCGGAGGCCTATCCCGACCTCAAGGCCAACGCCAATTTCCAGCAGCTCGCATCCGAGCTCTCCGACCTCGAGAACAAGATCGCGGCGAGCCGCCGTTTCTTCAACAACGCTGTCCAGGAATACAACACCGGCATCCAGCAGATGCCGGCTGCCCTGTTCGCCGGCATGTTCGGCTTCACCAGGAACGACTTCTTCGATCTCGGCGCCAGCCGCACCGAAGTCGAGGCTGCGCCCCAGGTGAAATTCTGATCTGAGCCGATCGGCCGGCAGGACAACGCGTCATGGCCGCGTATGGTCTCTACACGCACATCGCCTCGAACAAGTTTCGTTCGATGCTGCTGCTCGCCGGCCTGTTCGCGCTGGTCTATGTGCTGGTTTATGCCGGCGCATTGGTCGCCGAGGTCGTCATCAACGGCAACCAGACCGCCGCCTATTATCTGAGCCGCGCCTTCCACGACCTCTTCGTCGCCTTCCCCTTTGCGACCGCTGGCGCGATCGCCTGGATCGTCATTGCCTATTTCTTCCACCAGTCGATGATCGACGCGGTGACCGGCGGCCATGACGTCACCAGGCAAGAGGAGCCGCGGCTCTACAATCTGCTGGAAAACCTCTGCATCTCGCGCGGCATCACCATGCCGAAGCTGAAGATCATGGACTCTCCGGCACTGAACGCCTTCGCGACCGGCCTCAATCCGCGGCAATATGCCGTCACCGTCACCACGGGTCTGCTGAAGGCGCTTGATGACCAGGAGATCGAGGCGGTGCTCGGCCACGAGCTCACCCACATCAGGAACGGCGACGTGCAGCTGATGGTGGTCGCCGTGATCATCGCCGGCGTGGTCGGCTTCTTCGGCGAGTTGTTCTTCCGCCTGTTCACCAATCTGAGCTGGAGCTCCGGCGGCGGCTCGCGGTCGTCAGGTTCTTCGCCGTCGTCGCGCTCGTCCTCGTCGTCGAACGACAACAAGAATTCCGGCGGCGGCGCGATCATCGTCATCATCATCGCCGTCGTGCTGATCGTGGTGGCCTGGCTGGTGTCGCAGGTGGTCAAGCTCGCGCTGTCGCGCTCGCGCGAATATCTGGCCGATGCCGGGTCGGTCGAGCTGACCAAGAACCCTGACGCCATGATCTCCGCGCTGCGCAAGATCGAAGGCCGTGGCGAACTGCCCGGCGCGACCTCCGCGGTGATGGAGCTGTGCCTGGACAATCCGCGCGAAGGCTTTTCAGATCTGTTCGCGACCCACCCCTCGGTGCAGTCCCGCGTCGAGGCGCTGGTCAAATTCGCCGGCGGCCATGATCCCGGTCCGCTGCCACCGCCATCCGCGGAGACGGAACAGCCCACCGCGGATCAACCGGAGGCGCAGGCCGATCCGCAAGACGCCCCACCGCCGCTGCCGCAAGGACCGTGGAACGGTGCAGGCGGCCGAGCCACGCCACCGCCCGTCCCCGCGCCGGGTACTTCCGGAACCGCGGCCGGCGATCCCATTGGGAATTCTATGGGACCCTGGGGCCGCCACTGAGCGTCTCGAAGACTACCCTTGGGAAAAACTCCGGGAATCGCAGCAACCGCGTCCGAGAGATTTGAATTCTCCCTTGTTTCTGCCATGTTCGCGCCCAACAGCAGACTCGGGACAATCCTTGGGATGCATCGCTGGAACGTCCTTGGGGCATTCCTTGAGACATCGATTTGGGGCCCGGCCGATTGCGACCTCGCGATCGGGGGCGCGTGAGGGGACAGCAATGGCAAAGCCGGCAGTGGTTGTGGTGGGCGCGGACAAGGGCGGGGTCGGCAAGACCACGGTGTCACGTACCTTGCTCGATTATTTTTCCGCCAACAACGTGCCGACGCGCGCCTTCGATACGGAGTCGCCGCGGGGAACGCTGAAGCGCTTCCACCCTGACATCACCGAGATCGTAGACATGACGACGACCGCGGACCAGATGAAGATCTTTGACACGCTCAACGCTGTCAGCCCTTCGGTCACCGTGATCGACGTGCGCGCCGGCCTGCTCTCGCCCGCGCTCGCCTCGCTGCGCGACATCGGCTTCCTCGATGCCGCCAAGGCCGGGCAGATCACTTTCGCCGTGTTCCACATCCTCGGACCCTCGATCGCCTCGCTCGAGGAAATCGCGGAGACGGCCGGCTTCATGTCCGGTGCGAAATATTTCCTGGTGAAGAACTTCATCAACGACACCCAGTTCTTCCAGTGGGACCAGGCGACCTACAATTCCTACTTCCACCGCATCAAGGACGCGACCGAGCTGACCATCCCGAAGCTCAACGAAATGGCCTATGAGCAGGTCGAGGTGTCCTCGGTGCCGTTCCTGAAATTCGTCGCCAACAAGGGCATCCAGGACGAGGCAGCGAACTACTCCTTCGTGCTGCGCGGCTATGTCCGGCACTGGCTGGCCAACGTCTGGAGCGAATTCGACCGCATCCGCCTCACCGACATCGTCGGCTCGAAACCCGTCACCCGCAACAGCGAAAAATAGTTGCGAAGGCCGGGCTGATACGGCTGGATTGGGCGTTGACTTGGCCTGATATAGCAGCCGATGCCAGCGACGCCCGTTTACATCATCTGCTCGCCCCGCCCGCAGGTCGGAAAGACGCTGCTGGCGCGGCTATTGAGTGAATTCCTGCTGCTCAAGAACGGCAACGTCGCCGCCTTCGACGTCAATCTGAAGGAGCCGTCGCTGCTCGATTACCTGCCGAAGGTCACTGAAACCGCTGATGTGATCGATACCTACGGCAAGATGCAGCTGATGGACCGCGTCATCGTCGACGACGGGCTCGCCAAGGTCATCGACCTCGGCTTCCACGCCTTCGACGAGTTCTTCAAGATGACCGACGAGATCGGCCTGCTGAAGGAGGCGGCACGCCGGCATGTCGCACCTCAGATCCTGTTCCTCGCCGATACCGACCGTGTCTCGGCCCGCAGCCACGAAATGCTGCGCGGGCAGATCCCGCGGATGAACCTGATCACCGTCGACAACGAGTTCATCATTCGCGGCGAGCTGCCACCCGCGATGGAAGGCGGCCGGCTGTTCCGCCTGCCCGCGCTGCCCGGCTTCCTCAAAACTTATATCGACCGGCTGAGCTTCTCCTTCACCGGCTATCTGCGCCATGAGAAGGATTCCTCGACCGAGTTGCACCAGTGGATCCGGCGGAATTACCTCGCCTTCCGTGAGCTCGAGCTCAGCCTGATCCTGCAGCGGCCCTGAAGATTTTATCCGGGTGATATATTTACACCGACCGTCCCTCGCCCAGCCTCCAGGCCGCCTGAAGGCCGAGGCGATCTGACGATCGCCACGATTTCTCAATGCCCTTCGAACGTCATCAGCGTGCGCACCGGCACGTCCATGGCGCGCAGCTTGGCGGCGCCGCCGAGGTCGGGCAGGTCGATGATGAAGCAGGCGGCCACGACATTGGCGCCGATCTGGCGCAGCAGCTTCACTGCGCCTTCCGCGGTGCCGCCGGTGGCAATGAGATCGTCGACGAGGATGACGCGCTCGCCGGGCTGGATCGCGTCGATATGCATCTCCATCTCGTCGATGCCGTATTCGAGCGAGTAAGCGATCCGCACGGTGGTGTGCGGCAGCTTGCCCTTCTTGCGGATCGGCACGAAGCCGGCCGAAAGCTGATGCGCCACGGCGCCACCGATGATGAAGCCGCGCGCCTCCATGCCGGCAACCTTGTCGATCTTGTTGCCGGCCCAGGGATTGACCAGCTCGTCGACCGCACGACGGAAGGCGCGCGCATCCGCGAGCAACGTCGTGATGTCGCGGAACATGATTCCCGGCTTGGGATAATCGGCGATGGTGCGGACGCTCGCCTTCAAATCGTGCTCAAAGGTCATTGGTGCCTCTCAATTGACCGGCGCATCCAGCCGGAACGCATTCTCGACAATCCTCAAGCCCACCTCATTGCCGAGCGACATCAGCGATTCCGGGTGGAATTGCACGCCGGCAACCGGCAGGGTCTTGTGCTCCAGCGCCATGGCAACACCGTCCTCGGTGCTGGCGGTGACGTCGAGCACATCAGGCATGCTGTCGCGCTCGACGAAGAGCGAGTGATAGCGGCCGATGACGATCTCGTTCGGCAAATTGCGCATCAGTCGCCCGCCACGCACCTGGACCCGCGAGGGCCTTCCGTGCGCCGGATGCGTGAGCTGGCCGAGCTCGCCGCCGAAATATTCGCCGATCGCCTGCACACCCAGGCACACGCCGAACACCGGCAGCCTGTTCTTCAGCGCCGCGTCGATCGTCTTCTTGATGGCGAAATCCTCAGGACGGCCGGGGCCGGGCGACAGCACCAGCAAATCCCACCTGGTGTGCTCGAGCATCGCGAGCGCATGCACATAGCGGACCACGGTGACGCTGGCGCCGACTTGGCGGAAGTAGTCGGCGAGCATGTGAACGAAGCTGTCGTCGTGATCGATCAGCAGCACCCGCTTGCCCGAACCGGTGGCGTCAGGTGCAAACGCCGACAGCGGTTTCGGCGGATCGCCGCGCAGTGCCTGGAACAGCGCTGCCGCCTTGACCTGGCATTCCCGGTCTTCCGCAGCGGGATCAGAATCGAACAGACAGGTGGCGCCGACGCGGACCTCGGCGAGACCATCCTTCATGCGGATGGTGCGGATGGTGAGACCGGTATTGATGCTGCCGTCGAAGTTCACGGCGCCGATCGCGCCGGCGTACCAGCGCCGCGGCGAACGTTCGTGATCCTCGACGAACTGCATCGCCCAAAGCTTGGGCGCGCCAGTCACCGTCACTGCCCAGGCATGGGTGAGGAAAGCATCAAGGGCGTCGAAGCCGGGGCGCAGCATGCCCTCGACATGATCGACGGTGTGGAAGAGCTTCGAGTAGGTCTCGATCTGCCGTCGCGCCAGCACCTTGATCGTGCCGGGCACACAGACGCGCGCCTTGTCGTTGCGGTCGACGTCCGTGCACATGTTGAGCTCGAACTCGTCCTTCTCCGAGTTCAGCAGCTGGCGGATCTGCTCGGCATCGCCAATTGCATCTGTGCCGCGCGCGATCGTCCCTGAGATCGGGCAGGTCTCGACGCGGCGCCCGTCGGAGCGCACGAACATTTCCGGCGAGGCCGAGACGAGGAATTCGCCATCGCCGAGATTCATCAACGCGCCGTAAGGCGACGGGTTGATGACGCAAAGGCGCTGGAACACTTCGGCCGGCGAGCGCTCGCAGGGCTCGGCGAAGAGCTGGCCCGGCACCGCTTCGAACAGATCGCCGCGGGCAAAGGCCGCGCGCGCGGTCTCGACGGTGGCCTGATATTCGCCGGGCGCGTGATCGGCAAACCCCTGACGTCCCGTCTTCACATATGGGCTCTCGGCCGTCTCGCGCGGCAGGCCTTCGGTCGATTGGCCCTTCCAGGCGAAATCGTAGCTCAGCACCACGCCGCGAGCGGTGGCACGGTCATAGGCGAGCAGACGATCAGGAACGTAGAGCACGATATCGCGCTGGTCGTCCTCGCGCGGGCGCTTCTGCACGAGGTCCTCGATCTGGAACACCAGATCGTAGGCGAAGGCGCCGAACAGCCCGAGCAGCCCGTCATCATTGGCGGAGAAGCTGGCAATGAGATCGCGCACCAGCGACATCACGCTGGCGCGCCGCGTGCGCTGGTCTTCCTCAACCGGCGCTTCGCCGCGAATGATGTGACCGGCCAGGCGCGTGGTCGTTTTCTCGGAGATCACGACACAGGGCTCGCGCAGCACCTCCGCAAGGAAGGCGATCAGCACCTGCCCGCGTTCGTTCAGCGCTTCGAGCTTGAAATTGACGCCTGTGGTCTCGAGCTTGAGTGGCGGGTCGGAGAAACCGAGATCAAAGCTCTCGTAACGGCCCGGTACGGTCGTGCCCGAGGACAGCACCACGCCGCGGCGGCGGTCGAGCAGGTTGACGAGATCGTCGAGCCTGGAGGCGCCACCGGTGAACTGTTCGGCCACGCGGGTGATCGCGAGACCGCCGCGGGTGACGTAGTCGCTTCTGGCCGGGAGGGCAAAGACTGTCCTGTTCATGTCGTCCTCTTACGAAACTTGCCGAGGGAACGCCACACAGGACAAACGATCAGGCCGCCGCGCTGTGCTGGCGACCTCGGACGATTTTGAGAGAATAAATCGCACCGGCCACCTCTTAGGAGGTGCGCCACCAACGACGGAATGGGCGGGCTGCGGTGCTCATGGGCGGATACTCACCATGGCGCGGGGGCGGCGTCAAGGGTGGCCGCCGCCGCAACCCCGGCGACTACCCCAAGTGCTTCCTGAAAAACTCCGTCGCCCGGCCCCAGGCGAGTTCGGCGGCTTCGCGGTCGTGTACGGCCTGGCGTTGTTCGTTGACGAAGGCGTGCTCGGCGTCATAGCGGAATAGCTCCAGCGACTTGCCGGCGGCCTTCATAGCCTTCTCGAAGCCGTCGACCAGCTCCGGCGTGCACCAATCGTCCTTGTTGGCGAAGTGGGCCTGGAGCGGGATCTTGACGTCGGCGGGCTTGGCCGCCTGCTCCGGCGGAATGCCGTAGAACACGACACCGGCGGCAAGCTCCGGCACATGCACCGCGCCGATGATGGTAACGGCGCCGCCGAGGCAGAAGCCTGTCAGCCCGACCTTGGCGCCGTTGCGCGAGAGATATTGCGTGGCGCCGCGCACCGTCTGCGTGGTGGCATCCATGAAGTCGAGCGAGTTCATTTCTTTGCCGGCGGCGTCCGAGTCGTGATACGGCACCACCTTGCCCTTGTAGAGATCGGGCGCCAACGCATCGAAGCCCGCAAGCGCGAAGCGGTCGCACAGGCCCTTGATCTGGTCCGACAGGCCCCACCATTCCTGGATCACGACCACGCCCGGCGCGTTGCCGCGTGCAGCGTTGGCGAGATAGCCGGAGGCATCCTTGCCGTCCGGACGCTTGAAGGTGATGGTGGTTCCCATGGTGTCCTCCGATGGTTTCTGAGGGAGAGGCTGGCGGTATTTTGGCGGCTGGGCACGCGATAGGCAATCGCATCGAACAACACACGAGCGTGTCCAATAAAAAAGCCCCCTTGCGGGGGCTCCTTCATTCTCGTTTCGCGTCAGGCTGCTCAGTGCGAGTCGGCCCAGACCTTCTTCTTGGTGAAGTACATCAGGAACGCGAACAGGATCAGGAACACGAACACCTGGAGGCCGAGGCGCTTGCGCGCTTCCATGTGCGGCTCGGCGGCCCACATCAGGAACGTGGTGACGTCGTGAGCGTACTGCGCAACCGTCGTCGGCGAGCCGTCGTCATAGGTCACCTGACCGTCGCTGAGCGGCTTCGGCATCTTGATGGCGTGGCCCGGGAAGTACTTGTTGTAGTACGAGCCCTCCGGGATGGTCACGCCTTCCGGCACCTTGTCCTCGAAGCCCTGGAGCACGGCGGCGACATAGTCGGGACCCTGCTCCTGGTACTGGCTGAAGAAGTCGACGATGAACATCGGGAAGCCGCGGCCATAGGAACGCGCCTTGGTGATCAGCGACAGGTCGGGCGGCGCAGCGCCGCCATTCGCCGCACGAGCCGCCTGCTCGTTCGGGAACGGCGAGGGAAAGTAGTCGGCCGGCCGGCCCGGGCGCTCGAACATCTCGCCCTGATCGTTCGGACCGTCCTTGATCTTGTAGTCGGAGGCAAACGCCGCCGCCTGCGCCGCCGAATAGCCCGGACCACCGGCTTCCGCGAGGTTGCGGAAGGCGACGTAAGACAGCGCGTGGCAGTTCGAGCAGACTTCCTTGTAGACCTTCAGGCCGCGCTGGAGTGCACCGCGGTCATAGTGGCCGAACGGGCCAGCGAACGACCAATTGTTGCCCGGCGGCTTGGTGCCGCCTTCCTCGGCGCGGGCATCCTGCACGGTGCCGACGAACAGCGCACCGGCAGCGACGAGCGCGACCGCGATCGAGGCGACGGCCTTGCGGCTCTTGGCAAGGATCGCTTCCGAGATCGAGTTCGGCACCGGCCGCGGAGTCTCGATGCGCGACAGCAGCGGCAGCACGATCAGGAAGTAGGCGAAGTAGCAGACCGTCAGGACCCGGCCGGCGATCACGTAGATGCCTTCCGGCGGCTGCGCACCGAGATAGCCGAGCAGGATGCAGACCACGACGAAGATCCAGAAGAACTGCTTGGCGAGCGGACGATACTTCGACGAACGCGTCCTCGCGCTGTCGAGCCAGGGCAGGAAGCACAGGATGATGATCGCCGAGAACATCGCGATCACGCCCGCGAGCTTGTTCGGAATCGAGCGCAGGATCGCGTAGAACGGCAGGTAATACCATTCCGGCACGATGTGCGGCGGCGTCACGCCGGGGTTCGCCGGAATGTAGTTGTCGGCATCGCCGAGATAGTTCGGCATGTAGAAGATGAACCAGGCGTAGAGCAGCAGGAAGCAGGCGACGCCGAAGCCGTCCTTGATGGTCGCGTGCGGCGTGAACGGCACCGTGTCCTTTTCCGTCTTCGGCTCGACGCCGTCAGGATTGTTCTGGCCGGCGACGTGCAGTGCCCAGACGTGGAGCACGACGACGCCCGCGATCAGGAATGGCAGCAGATAGTGCAGCGAGAAGAAGCGGTTCAGCGTCGGATTGCCGACCGAATAGCCACCCCACAGCAGGGTCACGATACTCTCGCCGACGTAAGGAATGGCCGAGAACAGATTGGTGATGACGGTGGCGCCCCAGAAGCTCATCTGGCCCCAGGGAAGCACGTAGCCCATGAAGCCGGTTGCCATCATCAAGAGGTAAATGATGACGCCGAGGATCCAGAGCACCTCGCGCGGCTCCTTGTAGGAACCGTAATAGAGGCCGCGCAGCATGTGGACGTAGACCGCGAAGAAGAACATCGACGCGCCGACCGCATGCATGTTGCGCAGCAGCCAGCCATAGTTCACGTCACGGACGATCAGTTCCACCGACTTGAAGGCGAGATCGGCATGGGGCGTGTAGTGCATCGCCAGGATCACGCCGGTCAGGATCTGCATCCCCAGCATGAAGGACAGGATGGCGCCGAAGGTCCACCAATAGTTCAGGTTGCGTGGGGTGGGATAGACGACGAACGAGGAATGGACGAGACCAAAGATCGGCAGGCGCCGCTCGATCCATTGCAGTGCCGGATTGCTCGGCTGGTAGTCGGATGGTCCGCTCATGATGCGATCCTGAGGAAATAAAACGACGAGACGGTTCGAGCTATCGGAGGCGGGTCCGAAGCTCAGCCGATCTGGATTTTGGTGTCGGAAACGAAAGTGTACGGCGGCACGGCCAGGTTCGCGGGCGCGGGCCCCTGGCGGATGCGGCCGGACGAATCGTACTGCGAACCATGGCAGGGGCAGAAGAACCCGTCGTAATTGCCTTCATGGGCGATCGGGATGCAGCCGAGATGGGTGCAGATGCCGATCACGACCAGCCACTGATCGTGCCCGGACTTGACCCGGGCCTCGTCGGACTGCGGATCGGGCAGGCTCGCCACAGGAACGGCGCGCGCCTCGTCGATCTGCTTCTTGGTGCGATGGCTGATGTAGATCGGCTTGCCGCGCCAGAACACCTTGATGTCCTGCCCCTCGGCAACCGGGCTCAGATCGACCTCGATCGGCGCACCCGCGGCGATGGTCGAGGCGTCCGGATTCATTTGAGAAATAAAGGGCCAGAGCGCGGCCGCGCCCCCTACTGCTGCGGCTGCCCCCGTTGCAACGAATAAGAAATCACGGCGTGTCGGATGGTCCGCCGAAGACGCTGTCGTCACGATTCCAACCCTTTCTTCTTATGCAGCCGGTGGAACCACCCCAGGGGCCCCCAAGGTCCCCAGAACAGTCTGCCGGCGCCCGCGGCCCCCCGCGGCGGCAGAACTTCACTTGTCGCCGCCAAAACAAGGCGAAAACAGCAGTCCAGAATCGTTCTATTGGCACCCTTGCAGGGCGAGCGCAAGCCCGCTAACGGCGCGGGAGCGTGCAATGCACGAATTCCGCGGCCAGCGATGTTTTATTGAGACATTTCCGGCCCACAACCAACCCCGTAACGCCCATGCAGATCGCACTTTTCCAACCCGACATCCCCCAGAACACCGGGACGATTCTCCGCCTGTGCGCTTGTCTGGGAATCGCCGCCCACATCATCGAACCGGCCGGCTTTCCGGTCTCCGACCGGCATTTCCGCCGGGCGGGAATGGACTACCTGGACCATGTCAGTATTGCTCGCCACGATTCCTGGGCGAAATTCGAGGCATGGCGCGCAAGCCAAGGCACCCGCCTGCTGCTGTTCACCACCAAAGGCGCCACCGACTACCGCGATTTCCGTTACCAGACGTCGGACATCCTGCTATTCGGGCGCGAGAGTGCCGGCGTCACTGACGCGGTGGTCGAGGCTGCGGATGCGCGACTGGTGATCCCGATCACCGAAGGGTTGCGGTCGCTCAATGTCGCCATGACCGCGGCGATGGCTGCGGGCGAGGCGCTCCGGCAGGTCCGGAACCCGCAAGTTTAGAGATGACGAGGAGAGACCAGTGAGTTACGCGGTCAAGGAAATCTTCCTGACCTTGCAAGGCGAAGGCGCCCATGCCGGGCGCGCATCGGTCTTTTGCCGTTTTGCCGGCTGCAACCTCTGGAGCGGCCGCGAGGCCGATCGCGCCAGCGCCACATGTCAGTTCTGCGACACCGATTTCGTCGGCACCGACGGCACGCTCGGCGGCCGCTACGCCTCGGCGGTGGAACTCGCCGACACCATCGCCGCGCAGTGGACCGCAACCGCCGGCATCCGCTATGTGGTGCTGACCGGCGGCGAGCCGCTGCTGCAGGTCGATGACGCTCTGGTCGAGGCGCTGCACGCCCGCGGCTTCGAGATCGGCGTCGAGACCAACGGCACGCTTATCCCGCCTGAGGGGCTCGACTGGATCTGCGTCAGCCCCAAGGGCGGCAGCGAGCTGGTCTTGCGCCGGGGACACGAACTCAAGCTGGTCTATCCGCAGGCCCTCGCCGCGCCCGAGACGTTCGAGCGCCTCGCCTTCGAGCGGTTCTCGCTGCAGCCGATGGACGGGCCTGACGTCATCGAGAACACGGCGCGCGCGATCGACTATTGTCTGCGCCATCCGCAATGGCGGCTGAGCGTGCAGACGCATAAATCGCTCGGCATCAGATAGGGCTGAACGGACAGATGTGGGAATTGACGAAATCGTTCCGCTTCGAGGCGGCGCATACGCTGAAGGGAACGACCTTCGGTGAGGCGAGCGAAGAGATCCACGGCCACTCCTTCCGCGCCGAGGTGACGGTGCGCGGTATGCCGGACCCTGCGACCGGCATGGTGGTCGATCTCGGCCTGCTCCAGCGCGCCATCGAGGACGTGCGGTTGATGCTCGACCACAAGTTCCTCAACAAGATCGAGGCGCTGGGCGCACCGACGCTGGAGAACCTGTCGCGCTTCGTCTGGGAGCGGCTCGCGCATGTCGGCAAGCTCACCCGCGTCAGCATCCACCGCGACAGCTGCAACGAGAGCTGCACCTATTACGGTCCGCAAGGGTAACGACATGACATCGGCAATCGACCCGACCGTCATCGAAGACCGCAAAGCCCGCGCCCGGAGCTGGTTCGAGCATCTGCGCGACGACATCTGCGCGAGCTTCGAGCGGCTCGAGGACGATGCGCCGGAAAGCCTCTATCCCGGCGTGTCAGGCCGCTTCGCGCGCACGCCATGGCAGCGCACCGACCACTCTGGCGCAGCCGGCGGCGGCGGCGTGATGTCGATGATGTCGGGCCGCCTGTTCGAGAAGGTCGGCGTGCACTGCTCGACGGTGCATGGCGAATTCGCGCCCGAGTTTCGTGCGCAGATCCCGGGCGCGGCCGAAGACCCGCGGTTCTGGGCTTCCGGCATCTCGGTGATCGCGCACCTGCGCAATCCGCACGTGCCGGCGGTGCACATGAACACCCGCTTCGTCGTCACCACCAAGGCGTGGTTCGGCGGCGGTGCAGACCTGACGCCGGTGCTCGACCGCCGCCGCACGCAGGAGGATTCGGACACGCTCGCCTTCCACGCCGCGATGAAGGAGGCCTGCACGGGTCCGAACGGCGTTGCCGATTACGACAAGTACAAGAAATGGTGCGACGAGTATTTTTATCTGCCGCACCGGAAAGAGGCGCGCGGCGTCGGCGGCATCTTCTACGATTGGCACGACAGCGGCGACTGGGATGCCGATCTCGCCTTCACCCAGGACGTCGGCCGCGCCTTCCTGAAAATCTATCCCGACATCGTGCGCCGCAATTTCGCGACAAGCTGGACCGCCGAGGACCGCGAGGAGCAGCTGATCCGCCGCGGCCGCTATGTCGAGTTCAACCTGCTCTATGACCGCGGCACGATCTTCGGGCTCAAGACCGGCGGCAATGTGGACTCCATCCTGTCGTCGCTGCCGCCGGAGGTGAAATGGCCATGACGACGACGAAGCCCCTCCCCCGCGCGATGCTGATCGACATGGACGACACCATCCTGTCGGCCTATGGCCGGCCCGAGATCGCCTGGAACACGATCGCGGAAGAATTCGCCGAGGATCTCGCGCCGCTGCCGCCGGCGCAGGTCGCCACGGCCGTGCTGGCCTATGCGCGGCAGTTCTGGTCGACCGCAGAACCGGTCTGGCGGATGAAGCTTGGCGAGGCGCGGCGGCTCACGGTGCGCGGCGGTTTTGCCGCGCTCGCAGCGCGCGGCCATCGCGCCCTCTCCGACGATCTCGCCGATCGCGTCGCCGACCGCTTCACCAGCTATCGCGAGGAAGCGATCTTCGTCTTTCCCGGCGCGCATGATGCGATCGACGCCTTCAAGGCCCATGGCGTCAAGCTCGCGCTGGTCACCAACGGCGCTGCCGACATGCAGCGCGCCAAGGTCGAGCGCTTCGAGTTGACCCACCGCTTCGACCACATCCAGATCGAAGGTGAGCACGGCTTCGGCAAGCCCGAGGAGCGCGCCTATCTGCACGCGATGGAGGCGCTCGGCGTCACACCTGCGGACACCTGGATGATCGGCGACAATCTGGAGTGGGAAGTCGTGACGCCGCAGCGCCTCGGCATCTATGCGATCTGGCTCGACGCGCATGGCGACGGCCTGCCCGAGGGCTCGACAGTCAGGCCCGACCGCATCATCCGCTCGCTGACCGAGCTCGTGCCGGGCTGAAACGCGAAAACAACCCCATGCACAGTAGGCGCTGCTGCAAATTTGAGAGCTCTACGGATTTTTCGAAGAAGCATTGACCCGTCGGGCAAAACAGGGGCATGATGCCATCGTCGGGATGCTGGCGATGGAAGCCTGCCGCGTGAACTGCCTGCCGGCCCTTGCGCGCTATGCGCCTCTCCCCGCCCGTGTTCGGCTTGTCATGACAGATTGCTAGCATCGGTGCCGGGTCGATCAACACGAAAGGACACTCCATGGAATTGAAAGCCGGCGATATCGTCATGCTGAGATCGGGCGGCCAGCCGCTGACGGTGGCGGAGGTCAAGGGCGAGGACGTGCTCTGCCTCTGGATGGGCATGGAAGGCGATCTCTACCGCGAGACGCTGCCGCTCGCCACGCTCGTCCAGGTGGAAGAAGACGAGGAGGAAGAGGAAGACGAGGACGACGAGTAAATCCGTCGAGCCGCGTCCCGGCCGGTCCGGAGCCCTCCGTTCCGACACGCCTGATCTCCGCTCTCTGCCGATCCCAGCGACAGCGGAGATTGCCGGATGTTGCGGAAGGGCCGCCGCTTCAACGGAAGCGATGGGCCGATTGCAGACTACCAATCACCTACCGGCAGCAGCGACGTTCCGGCCCCCTCGACGAGCTTGAGACCCGGTGCGGGCTGATGCGGCCGGGTGAAAACGAAACGAGTTGCTGCCGGTATGTCCGCCCCGGCTCTGCCGTCTTGGCCGATGAGGATCAGTCCGGCTCCGCCATTTGCCACATTCAGAATGATGAGATCGCCGCCCCACGTCTTGATCGGCTCCATTCCGATGGTGAGGAATTCACCCATGGGCTGATCGAGATACTGGATGCGCAATTGCGGTCCCACCTCGGCCGCAGCAAGTTCAAGGCCGAGCGATCGAGCGCGTTCGTAAATGTTAGCCAAGGGCACGCCATCGGATGTGAATCCGAACTGGGCTGGTGATACGCTGACGAGCTCGACATCCATTTTTTGCGAGCTGACGGTGAACGCGGGCCGAGCAAGGATTTCGGCGGCCTGCCCACCGACGTTGCAGCCCTTGGCATCCAGCGCATCGCGTAGCCTCATCGGGTCGGCGAAGCTGCCGATTGTAATGGTCTTCCATGCGGCGATGTCGCGGGCGGACTTGATAGGCCGTTGGGACGTTTGGGTCGCGCTGGTCCTGAACTTGAGCTGGTTCTGCAATAGATCGCGAGCTGCGCATTGAGCCGAACCGGTGCTCGCGCATAAAATAGTGCAAGCTGCACATATCAGCGAAGCCACGACGCAATGACACACGCGTCCGGCGATCGAACGATCCCGACCTGCTCTGCGATCGTTGCTTGCCCTGCAATGGGCCCGGCCTATCGGAACAGACATGGCGAAACGCTCTTTCATGGCGTTTGACAGAAAGAGCCCGCCTCCGAGTCAAGGGGAAGAACGGAGGGAAATGACGTCCATGACATTTCCCGGCCGACTTTGAAAAGCGTCCGGAGGCGGAGCCAGGGGCCTCAAGTATTCCAATCTCGGCGGGCGGCAGTCCGTAAGCCTGGTCGCCCGCCCCATCACTCACAGGAATGATGTGGTTGGAGACGTACCATCACGGCCACCTCGCCTCAATGTCGAGCGTCCGCTTTTGGGTCACACTGTGAATGGCTCAAACGGGGTATATCGAACGGAGTATATCTCGTCTGCCATGCCTCACGGAACGGTCCGGCGTTGCGAACGCGGCGCCGGTGCATCATCCACGGACTGCCGGGCACCTTCTTCAGTGCGCCGTGTTTGATCGCCGGAGTTCAGCAAAGCGCCCAGCGATGAAGTCCAGAAGCGCGCGAACGCGATTGGGGACGAAGCGCCCGCTGGGTAGGAGAGCATGCAACGGATACGGATCCGTCTCCCATTCGGTCAGCAATCGCACCAGATTGCCGCTTTGCAGATCACGCCGTTGTTCAATCTCGGTCATGAAGATGATTCCCGCTCCCGAAACGGCCCATTCGCGTGCCAGCGAGGCGTCATCCACGATCCGGTCGCCACTGACCCTTACCATGGTCCATTGGCCGTTCTGACCGAAGCGCCAAGAGCTGAATGCGCGGCCACCGCGAATGAATGAGATGCAGTTGTGGTTCACCAGGTCTGTCGGCACGAGTGGCGTGCCGTGACGACTCAAATAGTCGGGAGAGGCGCTGACAACGGGATGCGCAGGCCAAAGAGGACGGGCCACGAGGCGAGAGTCGCTCAACTCACCGTACCTGATAACCAAGTCCACCTCATCTCGCAGCACGTCGAGCACGCGGTCGCCAACATTGAGCGCCAGTTTCACTCCGGGATGAAGGTGCAGGAACTCGTCAAACATTGGCATTAACACGGTCCGAGCCAGGTCCGACGGCGCCGAGACACGCACGGTGCCCACCAGCGCGCTGCGTTCGGCATCAAGCTGGGATTCCCCCTCGGCAAGCAGCTCGAACGCGCGCTGCGCATACTCCAGAAGGATTTGACCTGGCGGCGTAAGCCGCATTGCACGTGTGGAGCGTTCGAAGAGCCGCGTGCCGAGCTGAGTCTCGAGCCGCTTCAGCGTTGCGCTGGCCGCCGCCGGCGTGATGCCGAGTGCCTGCGCCGCCGCGGTCAATGATCCTCCGCTGACCGTGTGCAGCAGCACCTGGAGGTCGCCCACATTTTCAATTTTGCTTTGAAAGTGAAACATCCAGATGCCGTATTATCAAATTCATAGATGCTATCTACATTGCCTTCCATCGACATGGAAGGAAAGATTGCCATGAAAGCTGTCGGTTATCACACGAACCTGCCCATCAACGCGCCCAAGGCGCTCGAAGACGTGGAACTGCCGGCCCCGGTGCCCGGTCCGCGTGACCTGCTCGTGCGCGTGCACGCGGTCTCGGTCAATCCGGTCGACACCAAGGTGCGCGCCACCAGCGCGCCGGCCGCCGGCGAGATCAAGGTGCTCGGCTGGGATGCCGTCGGCGTGGTCGAGGCCGCTGGCCCGCAGGCCAGTGGCTTCGCTGTCGGCGACCGCGTCTGGTATGCCGGCTCGATCAAGCGCCCGGGCGCTAACAGCGAGCTGCATGCCGTGGACGCTCGCATCGTCTCGAAGGCGCCCAACTCGCTTTCAGATGCGCAAGCCGCGGCGCTGCCGCTGACGGCCATCACCGCCTGGGAGCTGCTGTTCGATCGGCTGCGCATCGTCCAAGGCGGCGGCGAAGGTCAGACGCTGATGGTCGTGGGCGGCGCCGGGGGCGTGGGCTCGATCCTGATCCAGCTGGCCCGGCAGCTGACCAAGCTGCGCGTGATCGCCACGGCGTCGCGTCCGGAGTCGCGTGAATGGTGCCTGGAGCTGGGCGCGCACGCGGTGATCGATCACTCCAAGCCGTTGTCGCAGGCGCTGCGCTCGGCCGGCATCGAGCACGTCGACGACGTGGCCTCGCTGACGCAGACCGGCACGCACTACCAGGAGATCATCCAAAGCCTGAGGCCACAGGGCGCGCTGGCCGTCATCGATGACATGGAAGGGCTGGATCCGATCGCGCTCAAGAGCAAGTCGCTGTCGCTGCACTGGGAGCTGATGTTCACGCGCTCGATGTTCGAGACGTCCGACATGCAAGAGCAAGGCGTGCTGCTCGGGCGCGTGGCTGACCTGGTCGACTTCGGCCGCCTCAAGACGACCGCCAATGCCGTCTTCGGCCGCATCAATGCGGAAAACCTGACCCGTGCGCATGCGCTGATCGAAAGCGGCAAGGCCGTAGGCAAGGTCGTGCTCGAAGGGTTCTGATTTCGAGCGCTCCGCATACGAGCGCCCAGGCGCACAACTTCAATTCTCCGCCCCCTAACGTCACCTCAAGGAAATTCATCATGGCTCAAGGCAACGCTACTCATACCCAAACCAAGGCTTCCATCACGCGTGACAGCGCGCTGGCGCTGGCCATCGCTGCGCGCGAGGCGGCCACCAGGGTCGGCCTGAATCTGGCCATTGCGGTCACCGACGAAGGCGGCCACCTGATCGCCTTCGAGCGTGCCGACGCCACGCCGTTCCTGGCCGCCGAAGTGGCCATCAACAAGGCTTGGACTGCCGCCTCCTTCGGCCTGGACACGATGATCTGGAACCAGGTCGTCGCTCTGCCGGCCACGGCTCCCTTGGCCAACCATCCGCGCGTCATGCCGGTGGGCGGCGGTGTTCCCATCGTGGTGGGCGGCCGTGTGGTCGGCGGCATCGGCATCTCCGGTGGCACCGCCCAACAGGACCACGACGTGGCAGTCGCTGCGCTCGAGGCCGCCGGTCGGGAGGTCCCCAAATGAACACACCCCTCTCTCAACCGATGTCGGCTCTGCCGCGGCTGTCTTTAGCAGCGCTCCGCGCAGGCCTGCGAAGACCCGACTTTCAACCTAAGTTGCAGGCCGTTCGCCTGCGTTCTTGATCCTCTGGAGGATGAAGTTCGCCGCGTCTTGATGGGTCAAGCCCTGCTCTGCAAGAAGCCAGGCGGCAGGGCTCTTCTTCTCGTAAAATATTGCGCTCAAGAGGTCGCCTCCGGACATGGCGCGATCCAGATGATAGTTTGCGCCTCCATCTGCCCCAAAGAGCCGGCCACCCTGATTGAAATTTGCTGACCAAAAGGACTTTGCCAATGAAGAGCATTTCGTCGGACATGATACCCGAGCACTTCTGGGGAATTCGATACGATCAAAACCACGACCCAAATACGCCGACGCTGCCAAGCATCTCCGAGAGCCCCAATTGCCAGAACTTTGCGTACAGTTTGCTCAAACACGTCGGATGTGAGGTCTCGCCGTTTCGGTCTAGCAATTTATGGCAGGACAGCAACGAGACCCATGTGGTGACAGACGAATTGAGAGCGCTCGATCTGTTGCTTTTCAATCGAACGAAAAATCCCTGGGGCGCGCACGTCGCACTTTATCTCGGCGACGACCGCGCCATCCATCTTAGCAAGAAGCAGTCCGAACCGGTCATCTGGCCGTTAGCCCAATTTCGAGAGCTTGCCGAGTATCGAATCTTCATCGGGGCAAAGCGGCTCCGAAGTATTGCCGTCTCGCCTTAAGCTAACGCTGAAAGTCAGCTTCGGGGCAAAGCCGACGGTCAGCTCATGGAGCGGCAAACGCCCGCAACGGGCCAGAACATTCGCGCAGCGATCTGGCGCGATGAGCGGACGTCCGTCAGACGCGGCGCAACTCCCATTAAGCGACATCCTGTGCGGGGTTGACGGACGCCCCATCCCATTGAAGCGAGCCGTTCCGTTGGTTAATTCATTGGGCATATCCCAAACCGATCCGCCGAACGGCTGTCGGAAACCATCGATCTCAGATGAGCGCGTGGGGTATCGTCGCGCTATTTGGCGTCGATCACGATGGACGCCGTGAGTTCGAGGTGTTTGTTGGAGCTAAGCAGCGCGTCAACCGCTACGGTCCAGTTGCCCGCAGCCGTCAGCTCGATGCCCTCGACACGCCAGTTGCCGTCAGCGTCCTGGACGGCGGCGCGCATGATCGGCTTGCTTCGGGGCGTCGGCGGGGTCAGGTTGAGCGTGATCTGCCGGACGGCGAGCGTCTTTAGATCGTCGCTCAAGATGTGAATGATGACCTTCGCCGGGCCGACGCGGCCCGGTTCGATCATGACGTCCGCCATGCCGTCTTCGCCATGGATGTGCTGAAAGCTGGCCTCGGCCGGGATCACGGCTTCGGCCGAATGATGATGGGCGTGGCTTCCGGGCGGCAACGTGCCCAGCACCGCGACAATGGCGATCACGGCGGCACCGAGGGACGCTTCGATTGTGGCGTTGCGGCAGAGCGCGCCTCGCGCGCGTTGAGCCGCTGTCAAATCGGCGCCGTCGAGCAGCTGGGGCGTGAGCCGCGTGCGATTGACGGCGGCGAACGCGACCATGGCTGCGAACAACGCGATCTTGATCAGGAGCAAGCGGCCGTACTCGGATCGGGTCAACGCCGGGATGCTGCCAACGAGATACCAGCTGTTGACGATGCCGGTGAACAGCAGGGTGGCGACGCTCAAGATGCCGAGCGTGGAGAAACGCAGCGTTGCGGTGCGCGCCGATGCCAGTGCGGTCACATGCTCGCCCGTCAATGAAAGCAACAGCGCAAGCGGAACGAGCGCTCCGAGCCACGCCGCGGCGGCGACCAGATGCAAAGCGTCGGCGACTGGATGCACAATGCCCTCGATGCCTTGGGCGCCGATCGCGTGGCCGGCCCAGGCCAATGACCCGACAAGCGCCGTGGCGAAAACGACTGCGGTCATCTTGAGCCAAGGCCGCACGGAGCCTTTTGCCGACGACAGCGGGACGAACGCGCCGGCGAGCATGCAGGCGAACACGAAACGTGCCACCCAGTCATTGCCAAAATCGGTCTGCGACAGCACTGTCCACAGCACGCCCTGCGTGTAGACGTTCGCGAGCGGTTGACCGCTCATCGATGCAGCTGTCAGAACCAGCCATAGCGCGCCGGACAGCAACAAAGTACCGAAGCTGATCCATACGATCTGCGCGACCCGGCGTCGAAAGGCCAGAGCGAGTGGCACCTCATTTGGTGCCTTGCGGAACGCCGCGTCAGCGATCAACACGACAAAGAAGGCGGTGCCCGCCATCAGCAGGGTAGCAGCGAAATGAACGCCACGCACGTAAAGCAGCAGATGGCCCATGTCGTCACCGGTCCGGGGGACTGGCTCTACTATTGACCGACCTGAAACGTGAAGCTGCCGTCCGACTTATGGGTATCCACCGACAGCACGTGCCAATCGACGCGGTAGGTGCCGCTGCCGGCCGGCCGCAACGAGACCGACATCTCGTTGCCGCTCACACGGGCCTTGCCGGTATCGACGCGCTGGCCGGCCGCGTCGGTCACGGTTACGCCGGAGAAGGCCGGCTCGAGTTTCTGGGTAAACCAGAGCGTGACCTGGTGCGGCGGAGTCGCGACCTTGTTGCCGACACGCGGCTCGGCATGATCCAGAAATGCGTGCGCCTGCGCTGCGCCGCTTGCGAGCACAAGCAGGAGGGGCGTGATGGCGATGAGAGATGAACGTGGCATGGTCAGTTACCTGGCAAAGGGGCTGGCGGGCTGGACCGAGCCGCCGAAGATCGGCTTGCCGATGCCGCGCGGATCGATGTCGTCGAGATACATGTGCAGTTGAGCGATCACACCGACATTGGTGCCGCTTTGGCGGTTGATCGGAATCAGCGCCTCGACGCCGACCTGAAACTTATTGCCGACCCAGATAACCCCGGGATTGATGGTCCCCGTGGTCGTTGTGCCCGAGGTCAGCGTGTTTGCCACCGGCGTCTGCAGGGTTGCTTCGACCAGCGGGACCAGGTGATTGATGAAGTCCGGCAAGCCGAGGTCCATCACGGCGGATTTCAGATAAGGCATGCTGTACTGGATGGTTCCACCCCAGTTCAGCACCCGCGGATGGAATTCAGTATCGGAGGTCAGCTCGCCCGTGTCCGGATCTCTTCCGAACGTCGTCGTGAAATTCCGGGCCGGGATCGCGTAGCCGACCTGGCCGGTGATCGCCACCGGCCTCAGCCACGGGAGCGTGTCCGGCAGGTCGCCGAATCCTTTGCCGAAAAAGATCGTCGGCGTGTAGGTGTTGAAGGGATCCGCACCGACATTCGCCGCGCCCGTGCCACCCCATTCGACGCTGAGGCCGACCGACATCACGAACTCGTGCACGGGGTCTTTGAAGACGCGATACTTGAACGTGGTCTCCAGGTTCTGAAATCCGTTGGCTCCAGGCACCGTCGGGTCTATCGGACCGAGGAAGGTGTAGGTCGTCCCAAACGAGATCGCGAAGTCTTCCGTGATACGCTTGGAGAATTCGGCCGATACATCGCGCTGGCGAATGGGCGGAACGTCGCCTGTCTTGAAGCTGTCGACCGTCGGAAGCGACAGCTCATCGTTGACGCCGGGATCATCGATGCCGAGTGTGGCGGGAAAGAAGCGATTGCCCACGATTTCATGAGCGCTTCCCGAGAGAGGAACAAGCGCAACAGCGAGCCCCGACAGGCCCTTACGCACGTGACGGATAGACATGAACATCTCCACAAACTTGAGGAGCAGGTGAAGTGGCCGACGGCCGCTCAGTTCACATCGCTTGCGGAGGAGCGCGCGCTGTGCCGGAGCCACCGCGTGCTGGAGAGAGATTGATTTCCGCCTCAGGCCAGATGAAGCGTTCGGGCTGGCTATCGAAGGTCACAAAGGCAGTGGCGTTCGGCGCATCAGCCAGGGTGCTGGTGTGGGTGACGCAGCAGATCGCGCAAGCACCATGAGAGGCGTGATGATCCGTTTGATCGCCTTGCGCCGGGCTACCGCCGTCATGGCAAACACTGGCCGACTGCAGCGGATCGGAAACAACAATCGCGGCCGCCCAGCAGGCCGCGATCGGTGCGAGGATCTGCACCGCCAACGCGATCAGCGCGATCGGCAGAAACTTTAGATATCGAGGCACGCTGTCCCCCCCTTGATCGCGCTATTAGCATCTCGGAACACGGAGTGTCGATACCGATCAGCCGCGCGGTAGCTGCACCACGCTTGCCGGCACCTGCTCAGGTGCACCCATGCGCGTGTCGACCGTCGCTTCGAATGGAGGCGACTGACCGACGATACTCCTCCCAGGAGGATTTGAGCGGGCAGCGGGAAGAACAGACGCTGCGGCCATCTCCGCGAAGCGCAGCCATGGGCCAAAAACAAACCACGGGCCCGCGCACGGTTGCGAGGTACCTGCGGGCATCTCTCGCCGCCTGTTGCTGCTGTGCAGAATGCTCGCCAGAGAAGAGCAAGGCCACGAGCTCGCTTGAACGGAGTGGAAGATGTGCCGTTCAGGTAACAGTCCGCATCAGAAAATGGCGTGCGCGCCTGTTCGCCTTATTCAATCGCATTTTGTGCGGAACGTTCGGTCGAGCGCTCGACTTTGAACCGTCGTCGAACCCCGTTGTGTTGCCCTGGGTGAGCCGCGCGGCGCGCGCGCGAAAGCGACAAGGAGATCATCGTGACGAAGCTAGCCAAGCTGCTTGCAGTAACCGCCATACCCGCATTGTTGATCGCAACGTCTGGACCGCTGCTCGCTGGCGGCGGCGGTGGCGGTGGCGGCGGAGGCGGTGCTGGCGGCGGCGGTGGCGGTGGCGGTGGCGGCGCTGGTGGCGCTGGAGGCGGAGTTGGAGGAGGTGCCGGAGTAGGAGCCGGCGTTGGTGCATCTGGTATGGGTGGGGGACATGGCGGCGGCGTGGGTGCAGGGCATGGCGGCGTAGGAGGCGCAGGAGGTGTCGGCCACGGCAGTTCGGCATCAGCTCCGGGGCACGCGATGCAAGCCGCGTTGTCGAGCCCGCACGCGCATGGAACGAATCATGGCGCGTCGAGCCTTAGCCCAGGACACCTAGGACACGCGATACAGGCGGCGTTTTCAGCGGTGTTTTCGAGCCCGCACTCACATGCCGGGCATCATGGTTCGTCAAACCATGCCGGGCATCCCGGCGCATCCGGTTTCAGCCCAGGGCACCAAATGCAGGCGGCAACTTCAAGCGCGCCTTCCGGGCATCCGGGGGCATCCGGCTTCAGCCCGGGGCACCAAATGCAGGCCGCAACTTCAGGCGCGCCTTCCGGGCAGCCGGGGGCATCCGGCTTCAGCCCGGGGCACCAAATGCAGGCCACAACTTCAGGCGCGCCTTCCGGGCAGCCGGCGGCATCCGGCTTCAGCCCGGGACACGAAATGCAGGCGGCAACTTCAAGCGCGCCCTCCGGGCAGCCGGGGGCATCCGGCTTCAGCCCGGGACACGAAACGCAGGCGGCAACTTCAAGTCCGCCCTCCGGTCAGCCGGGGGCATCCGGCTTCAGCCCAGGGCACGACATGCAAGCGCCTCCGAACCCTTGAACGGCGCCGACAAGCAACGAGCCAAGCGTCGATGAACGCAGGACGGCCTAGCCGTTCTGGAGCAGCGAACATGCGGGGCCGACGGACTCGACGGATGCGAGCGACGCAGCTCACAGCCTCATCGCTCTGACGTTTCGCAGCGTTCAGGTCGAAGGCGATCGCTGCGCAGGTGCTTCTGCCGTGTGCGCAGCCAGGAAGCCCTTGGCCAGCGCGTGGTAGATTCCTTCGGGACACAGCAGGCGCGATGTCGCCTGGGCGATCAGCGCGGCGGCCATCAGCGGCACGACCATGGCGTGATTGTCGGTCATCTCGGTCACGATGACGAAAGCGGTGATGGGAGCCTGCACGACGCCGGCAAAATAGGAAACCATCCCAAGCAGCATGAACGCGCCGAGCGGAGCGCCCGAAAACAGATCCGCGACGTTCGTGCCGATGCCGGCGCCGACGGCAAGCGATGGCGAGAAGATTCCGCCGGGGATGCCGCTGATCGCTGATAGCGCGGTTGCAGCGAGCTTCAACACGCCGAAATCCTGGGGAAGCGGACTGCCGGTCTCCAGGGCCGACTTCACTTGCGCATATCCGGTGCCGTAGACCATATCGCCCGAGGCCAGGCCGCAAAGGGCAACCCCAAGTCCGCAGATCGCGGCAAACGGCAGAGGATATTGCTTGGTCAATGGCCCCAGCCGGCCGGGCAGCCCGCGCGCGACCTCGATGAGGAGCCTGCTGAAGGCGCCGCCGGCCAGTCCACCGGCGATGCCGCACAACGGCACCGCAAGCCAGTCGGTGCCGTTGCGCAGCATCGTCGAGCTGCTGCCGAAATAATCGTAGTTTCCGACCAGAGCCAGCGAGGTCAGGCCCGCCGCTATCACGGCGCCGATGACCAGGCTGCTCGTCCGGGTCTCATAGGCTCGGCTCATCTCCTCGATGCCGAACACGATGCCGGCCAACGGCGTGTTGAATGCGGCTGCAACACCCGCCGCGGCGCCGGCGAGGATCAGGCCGGGCTGGCGGCGTGGCGACATGCGGCCGAGCGCGAACATGACGGACGCACCGACCTGCACGGTCGGCCCCTCCCGGCCTGCCGAAGCGCCGCAAAGCAGCCCGAGCAGCGTCAGCAACACCTTTCCGATGGCGATGCGGATGGAGACGAGCCTCTCGCGCGCCGCGTGCTCGGTGAGCTGACGGGCGGCGATCGCCTGCGGGATGCCGCTGCCTTGCGAATTCGGAAAGAAGCTGATGGTGAGGTAGACGGACAGCGCAAACCCCAGGGGCGTCACCATCAGGGCGGCATATCGCGATTCCGACAGCAGCAACGCGAATGCCTGCTGCGCCCAGTCGGCGAGCTTGGCCAGAGCGACGGCTGAGGCGCCGACCGCGAGTCCGCCGAGCAGAAAGGTCAGACGCCTGCGCCAGCGAACCGAAACGACCCGGATAAAGCGAAGGCGGCGGTAGTCGAGCATTTTGGACATGTGTCAGCTGATAGCTTGGCGAACGAGACAAGGCGAGGTCAGTCATGTGCTGTAAGCGCCTCGCGCGGATTGCGCTACGTGATTTCGACATCCCAGGAACGAGATTCGATCCGCGGTTCCGCCGCCATGACCATCGGGCCAGTGTCAGCTACCCGACCAGCTGCCTCGCCGCGGCCGAGACCATCACCAGGCCGCCGGTGATCACGGCAACATCGAGGATCGCCGTGTGGATATGCACCGGCATCCGCTCGACGAAGGCCCTGGCCAGGAATGCGCCGGGGATGGCGATGCCGCCGATCAGGAGCGCGAAGGCGAGCACCTGCGCGGTGACGGCGCCGGCGAGGCCGAACACCGAGATCTTGATCAAACCCGTCCCGAGCGAGATCATCGCATCGGTTGCGATCACGGCCGCGCCTTCGAGGCCCGCGGCCATCAGCAGCGAGAGCAGGATCACGCCCGAGCCCGACGTGCCGCCGACCAGCACGCCATAGCCGACCGAGCCAGCCGCCAGGCCGGTGTCGCCGATCTTGACCTGGCGCCGCCGCAGCACGCGGCGCAGCGGCACGCTCAGGATCAGCATGGCGCCGATCACCAGCGCGGCTCCGGCATTGGTGAGACGCGTGTAGCCGTAGGCACCGAGCGCGGTCGTGAGCGCGGCACAGGCCAGCACGACAGCTGCACGGCGGCGGTCGGCGTAGCTGATATAGGCGACGGCGCGGCTGGAATTGGTGAACAGCGCAGAGATCGCGATGATCGGCACCACCGGTTCGGCGCCGACCAGCGGCACCAGCACCAGCGGCATCAACGCGCCGGTGCCGTAGCCGGCAAGACCACCGATGATCGAAGCAAACAACGCCATCATCGCGACCAGCAGCAGCTGGAAAATCGAGATGTCGGCGAAGCCTGAGACGATGGTCAATTTTTCTCGCGAGTGGCGCGTGCTGTGGCTTGATCGGCGATGGCAGCGAGTGCGGCTTCCTCTAGTGGAAAATCGGCCGCGAGCCAAGCGTCCTCGGCAAGTGTCAACACATGTCCGAGCGCGGGTCCTTCCGCCAGTCCGCGCGCGATGAAGTCGGCGGCGCGAAGCGGAAATTTCGGCGCGGTCCAGCGCAGCGGCAGCTCGGCGAGCGCGCGCCAGTGCGAGGCGGTGACTTCGCCGCCGGCCCTCGCCCAGGCCAGCAACACGCGATCGTGATAGCGCTCGGCGCCGAGCCGGTAGAGCAGCCGCCGTGCACGCGCCTCGTCCATGGCGGCGAATCGCCACCAGCGATGGCCCATCGAATCCAGCGCCTTGGCTTCGGCATTGGAGAGCCGCAAGCGCGTCGCGACACGCCTGGCGTCTTCGGTGACCGCGACCGTGAGCGCCGCGAGACGGCGCGTGCTGCTTGGCGCAAGATCGAGCGCGCGCTCGATCGCGATCATCGCGGTCAGCGGCCCGGTATAGGCGACACCACCGATCATCGCTTGCAGCAGGCCGGCATCGGCCATGGCAAGCGCGGCCGCCGATGCGCCTGGCGTCACCAGCAATTTCAGAATCTCCATGCGCACGCGTTCGGCCGAGAGGGTCGCAAGGCCGGCACGGCCGCGGATGCAGGCGAGCGTGCCGTCGCGATCGGGCTCGCCGGCGCCAAAGGCGGCATGGATGCGGAAGAAGCGCAGGATGCGCAAATAATCCTCGGCGATGCGCTGGTCGGGCGCGCCGATGAAGCGCACGCGCCGCGCTTTGGCGTCCGCGATGCCGCCGACATAGTCGTAGACGACGCCGTCAGCGTCGACCGACAGGCCGTTCATGGTGAAATCGCGCCGCTCGGCGTCCTTGACCCAGTCGCGGCCGAACACGACCTTGGCCTTGCGGCCGAACGTCTCGGTGTCCTCGCGCAGCGTGGTGACTTCGTAGGGCGTGCCGTCGATGACCAGGGTGATGGTGCCGTGCTCGATCCCGGTCGGCACGCTCTTGATTCCTGCGCTTTTCGCGCGGCGCACCACCTCCTCGGGCAGCGCCGTGGTCGCGATATCCGCGTCACCAGGCGGCAGGCCGAGCAGCGCGTTGCGGACGGTGCCGCCGACCACGCGCGCTTCCTCGCCATCGGCGTTGAGCAGTTGCAGGACGCGTGCCGTCCCGCCTGCGGTCAGCCACGGCGCGCCAGCGAGTATGGACTCTGCGCTCATCGCCCGGCCCTTATCTGTTTCTGCCCGGCACGAGCTTGCCGTTCTCGATGTGGGCGGGAACGTAGGTGGAGTTCGGCGCGGCGCCGGAGAAATGCGCAAAGCCAACCAGCCCGGCGATCACAAGCAGCAGCGCCGCCAGCATCAGGCGCGCGACGATGGTGATCGGCCAGGACGATTGCACGAACAGGCCGGATCTGGTGGCGGCCAGGAACAGCGCATAGACGGCAAAAGGGATGAGGAAGATACCGATCTCGGTCAGAACCGGCCGGATCATGACGAATAGATCCGCTCATACAACACGCGCAGCATTCCGGCCGTCGCGCCCCAGATGTAGCGCTCCGCAAACGGCATCGCGTAGTAAAACCGCTCCATGCCGCGGAATTCCTTGCTGTGCACCTGATGGTTGACCGGATTCATCAGGAAGGATAGCGGCACCTCGAATGCGTCATCAACCTCGGAATGGTTGATGGCGAGCTCGAAGCCCGGCCTGACACGGGCGACCGTCGGCAGGATGCGGAATCCGAACGCCGTGCCGTAGAGATCGAGATATCCGATCGGCTCGACGAAGTCTCTGGACAGCCCGACCTCCTCCTCGGCCTCGCGCAAAGCGGCGTCGAGCGGCGAGGAATCGGTGGCGTCGATCTTGCCGCCGGGAAAGGCGATCTGGCCGGCATGATCGTTGAGATGCGCAGAGCGCTGCGTCAGCAGGATGGTCGGCTCGGGATGATCGACCACCGCGATCAGCACGGCTGCGGGGCGGACCGGCTGCTCGCGCGCGACGATTTCCAGCATCTTGTCGGTGCCGGGATCGCCTGATGCCGGGATGATGTTCGGATCATAAAGCCCGGGCGGCACGTCGAAGCTGAGCCTGGCCCGGGAGCGGGCGAAGAACTCGGCCGCGCGGAACGCGACAGGCTCGCTGGTCGGGATAGGCTTGTTCAAATTCAAAGCGCGGCCCTCACCTGCTCCGCATCGGCCATGGCGAAGAACTCGCCCGATGATTCGACGCCGAACATCGGCTGGCCATCGACCATCCGCTCCTCGCCCATGTCAACCAGATCGTAATAGAGCGCCCGGGTGACCTTGGCCCAGAGATCGGCGCGGACGTGCAGATATGGCGTCAGGCCGCCGTCCTTGGCCTGCTCGAAGCGGAGCCGGTGCGCGGCGTCGCAGGTGACCCAATCGTCCACATTGGTGCGAAAGCTCAGCACGCGATGGCTCCCCTCGCCGCTTCTGCGCATCTCGACCGCCATGAACGGCGCGTCGTCGACGCGAATGCCGACCTTCTCCACGGGCGTGACGAGGAAATGCTTGTCGCCTTCGCGCTTCAGGATGGTCGAGAACAGGCGCACCAGCGCGTGACGCCCGATTGGCGTGCCCATGTAGAACCAAGTACCATCGGACGCGATTCGGATGTCGAGATCGCCGCAAAACGGCGGATTCCACAGATGCACCGGGGGCAGGCCCTTTTTGGCGCCTTCGGCATTGGCAGCAGTTTTGGCGGCGGCAGTCAGCCCCTCGAGACCGCGATCGGCGCTCTGCCCTTGGTTCGCCATGGTTTGCCCTGACTCTGTCCGTTGGCACGATTGGTGCAAGTCTGATTGGTGCAAGTCTGACTGGTACAAGTCTGACTGGTACATCTACCTTGTACATCTACGTGTCCGTAACTGTACGGTTCCACCCGGCCAGCCTTCGGGGGAGGTCTCCACTTCGTGATGCCGTACATAGCCCGAAGCCGATAAGGTGGGGATAGGTTAATTCAACGAATACATGGCCTTCCTGCAAGTCTAGCATAGGGCCCATGACTGAAATTGATGACGCGGATTGATGCGATCATCTGGCGACGCAGATGAGCCGCGTGGCAGGCTTAAGGAGCGAGCGTATGGCGGAAAGTGTCGAGAAGCTCGAAGACGGCGTCGTCCGGTCGGCCGAGCAGGTGTCTGAGCAGATTCGCGCAGCGAAGGATGCGATCGGATCCGTGATCTTCGGCCAGGATCGTGTGGTCGAGAACACGCTGGTCACCATCCTGTCCGGCGGCCACGCACTGCTGATCGGCGTGCCCGGCCTTGCCAAGACAAAACTGGTCGAGACGCTCGGCGTCACACTCGGCCTCGACGCCAAGCGCATCCAGTTCACGCCCGATCTGATGCCGTCGGACATTCTCGGCGCCGAGGTGCTGGATGAGAGCACCGCGGGCAAGCGCTCGTTCCGCTTCATCTCCGGTCCGGTGTTCGCGCAGTTGCTGATGGCCGACGAGATCAACCGCGCCAGCCCGCGCACGCAGTCGGCGCTGCTGCAGGCGATGCAGGAGCAGCACATCACCGTTGCCGGCGCGCGCCACGATCTGCCGAAGCCGTTCCATGTACTCGCGACGCAGAACCCGCTGGAGCAGGAAGGCACCTATCCGCTGCCCGAGGCGCAGCTCGACCGCTTCCTGATGGAGATCGACGTCGATTATCCCGATCGGGAGGCCGAACGGCGCATCCTGTTCGAGACGACGGGCGCCGAGGAGACGCTGGCGAAAGGCTCGATGAGTGCGGACGCGCTGATATCCGCGCAGCGGCTGGTGCGCCGCCTGCCGGTCGGAGATTCCGTGGTCGAGGCCATTCTCTCGCTGGTGCGTTCGGCTCGTCCGGGCGCCGAGAGCGGCGAGGCCGGCAAGTTCATCGCGTGGGGCCCCGGCCCGCGCGCCAGCCAATCCCTGATGCTGGCGGTGCGCGCCCGGGCGCTGATCGACGGGCGTCTCGCGCCCTCGATCGACGACGTGCTCGACCTCGCCGAGCCCGTGCTGAAGCACCGCATGGCGTTGACGTTCCAGGCACGCGCCGAGGGCCGCACGATTCCTGACGTCATCAAGCAATTGAAAACTCGGATCGGTTGATGGCCGCGGAGACCGGGCACACAGCAAAGGAGATCATCGCGATCCGACGTGCCGATGGCGAAAGCCGTACGCTCGCCGCTTCGCTGCCGCGTCTGGTGCTCGAGGCCCGCCGCATCGCCGCCAACGTCATCCACGGTCTACACGGACGGCGCCGCGCCGGCTCGGGCGAGAATTTCTGGCAATACCGCCGTTTCGTGTCGGGCGAGCCGTCACAGAATGTCGACTGGCGCCGCTCGGCGCGTGACGACCATCTCTATGTCCGCGAGCTCGAATGGGAGGCCTCGCACACGGTCTGGATCTGGCCTGATCGTTCGCCGTCGATGGCCTTTGCCTCGAAGACCGCGCGCGAATCCAAGCTGGAGCGCACGCTGATCGTCGCGTTCGCGCTGGCCGAGCTGCTCGTCGCGGGCGGCGAGCGCGTCGGCATCCCCGGATTGATGGCGCCGACCGCGAGCCGCAGCGTCATCGACAAGATGGCGCAGGCGATGCTGCATGACGATGCCGATCGCCTGAGCCTGCCCCCCTCCTTCGTGCCTGCGGCACTGGCCGAGACCATCGTGCTGTCCGATTTCTGGTCGCCCATCGCGGAGATCAGGACGACGCTCGCAGGCCTGTCCGGCTCCGGCGCGCATGGCACGCTGGTGCAGGTCGTCGATCCCGCCGAGGAATCGTTTCCCTATTCCGGCCGCGTCGAATTCGTCGAGCCGGAAGGCGCTGGCATGATCACCGCCGGCCGCGCCGAGAGCTGGGCGCTGGATTACACCACGAGGCTGGCGCTGCATCGCGACCAGATCCGCGCCGAGACCAATAAGCTCGACTGGCTGTTCGCGACGCATGTAACCGACCGTTCGGCCGCCGAATTGCTGCTGTTCCTCCATGCCGGCATGCAGGTGAGCAAGTCGGGAGTCCGCACCACCACGATCAAGGGAGGGCCGGCAGCATGATGGGATTGCCGCTCGCCTTCACCGAACCGCTGCTCCTGATCGGCCTTGTCAGCCTGCCGGTGCTGTGGTGGCTGCTGCGTGTGATGCCGCCGCGGCCGCGCCGCATCGAGTTTCCGCCGACCCGCCTGCTGTTCGACGTCGCGCCACGGGAAGAGACGCCCGCGCGGACGCCGTGGTGGCTGACCGCGCTGCGGCTGCTCGCAGCAGCGCTGGTGATCTTTGCCGCCGCCGGCCCGATCTGGAATCCGCAGACCGGCCTCGCCGCCAGCAAGGCGCCGCTGATGATCATGCTCGACGACGGCTGGAGCGCCGCATCGAGCTGGGACACCAGAATCAAGGCCGCCGACGAGCTGATCGCGAACGCCGACAATGACCGCCGCGCCATTGCACTGGTGCCGCTGTCCGAGCCGAACCGCGACATCAAGCTGACGCCGGCGGGTGCGGCACGCGTTGCGCTGCGGCAGATCGTGCCAAAGCCCTATTCGATCGAGCGCGTCGAAACCCTTACCGCCATTGATCGTTTCCTGAATGCAACCGGCGATTGCGAGATCGCCTGGCTGTCCGATGGCGTCGACACTGGCCGCGGCGAGGAGTTCGTGGCTGGACTCGGCAAGACCTTGGGGGAGCGCAGCTTGACGGTGTTCGAAGGCGGCACCTCCTCCCCGCTGGCGCTGGTCGCGGCGGAAAACGCGGCCGCGAAGATGACGGTGAAGGTGCTGCGCACCGACAGCGGCATTCTCGCCGGCACCGTGCGGGCCCTCGACCAGAAGGGCTCGCCGATCGGCGAGGCGCGCTTCAGCTTCGGACTACAGGACAAGGAGACCGAAGCCGCGTTCGACCTGCCCGTGGAGCTGCGCAACGACATCTCCAGGCTCGAAATCTCAGGCGAGCGTTCGGCCGGCGCGGTGCAGCTGCTCGACAAGCGCTGGCGCCGCCGCGCCATCGGCATCGTCTCGGGTTCGACCAGCGAAACAGCGCAGCCGCTGCTTGCGCCGACCTTCTACCTGACGCGTGCACTGGCGCCGTTCGCGGACGTGCGACTCGCCGACAAGGGCGCGCCGCAGCAGGGCATCAGCCAATTCCTCGATCAGAAGCTGCCGATGATCATCCTGGCCGACGTCGGCACCGTTGCGCCCGAATTGCGCGATCGCCTCAACGCCTGGATCGACCAGGGCGGCGTGCTGGTGCGGTTCGCAGGTCCCCGGCTCGCCCAAGCCGAGGACGATCTCGTTCCGGTCAAGCTGCGCAAGGGCGGCCGCACGCTCGGCGGCAGCCTGACCTGGGAGAAGCCGCAGCATCTGGCCTCCTTCACGGCCGATGGTCCGTTCGCCGGCGTCGCCGTGCCGAAGGACGTCACCGTGAGCCGGCAGGTGCTGGCCGAGCCCGATGCGGTGCTCGCGACCAAGAGCTGGGCCTCGCTCGAAGACGGCACGCCCCTCGTCACCGGCGAGCATCGCGGCAAGGGCATCGTCAGCCTGTTCCATGTCAGCGCCGACATGCGCTGGTCGGATCTGCCGATGTCCGGCACCTTCGTCGAGATGCTCAGGCGCATCGTCGACATGTCCGGCTACACCTCAAAGCCCGGCGCCGGCGTTGCCGCTGAGGGCAGCACCGAGACGCTGGCGCCGCTGCATTTGCTCGACGGCTTCGGCGCGTTCGGGCCACCGGCCGCCACCGCCAAGCCGCTGACGGCTGATTATCGCGACCGCGCCACGCCGGACCATCCGCCCGGCTTCTACGGACCGGCAGAAGGACCGCTCGCCGTGAATACGCTCGCTGCCGCCGACCGCATCGCCGCCCTCAACACCGCGCCCCTGCGCGCCCGGCACGCGACCTATACCAATGCCGAACCGCGGGACCTGCGCGGCTGGTTGCTGTCGAGCTCGCTCGCGCTGTTTCTGCTGGATGCCATCATCGTCGCGTTGCTCGGCGGTGGCCTCGCCGCGCTGCTGCGCCGTCGCGCTGCGCCAGCAATGATCCTGCTCGGGCTGTTGCTGACGGGCATCGCGGTGCTTGCGCCGACGCCGTCGCGCGCCGACAGCGCGTCTGACGAATTCGCGATGAAGTCGACCTCGCAGACGCGCCTTGCTTATGTCGTGACAGGCAATGCCGACATCGATTCAATCGTCAAGGCCGGCCTGACCGGTCTGACGCTGTTCCTGGCGCAGCGCACCGCGCTGGAGGCCGGCGATCCCGTCGGCGTCGATCCGGCGCATGACGAGCTCGCTTTCTTCCCGCTGATCTACTGGCCGATCGTTCCGGGCGCACCGAAGCCACCGCAGGACGCCATCAACAAGATCGACGCCTATATGAAGCAAGGTGGCACCGTGATCTTCGACACCCGCGATGCGGTCGAGGCGCCGCCTGGCGACAACGGTGCGTCGCAGACGCCGGGCATGCAGACCCTGCGCGAGCTCCTGTCCTCGCTGGACGTGCCCGAGCTCGAGCCGGTGCCGCGCGAGCACGTGCTGACCAAGACGTTCTATCTGCTGCGCGACTTCCCCGGCCGCTTCAACACCGGCCAGACCTGGGTCGAGGCGCTGCCGCGCGACGACGATGACGAGAACGCGCAGCGGCCCGCGCGCGGCGGCGACGGCGTCTCGCCGATCATCATCACCTCAAACGACCTCGCGGGCGCCTGGGCACTCCGTCCCGACGGCCAGCCGATGCTGCCGCTCACGCCCGGCGAACCGCGGCAGCGCGAATTCGCCTACCGCGCCGGCGTCAACATCGTGATGTACACGCTGACCGGCAACTACAAGGCCGACCAAGTGCACGCACCGGCCCTGATCGAACGGCTGGGGCAATGATGTCGGTATTGAGACTCGGTGTGCGCCGAACTGAAGCCGTCATGCCCGGGCTCGTCCCGGGCATCCACGGTCTCCGCGCCGACTGGAAAGGCGTGGTTGGCCGGGACATGGGTGAGCGAAGCGACGCCGTCCTTTGCACCGCTATGCCCGGCCATGACGATGCCGAGAGAGTGACGTCATGAACTACGGCATAGCTTTCACGCCGCTTGTCCCCGCGATCGTGCTGTGGATCGCGCTCGCCGCGATCGTCGCCGTCGCAGCCGTGCTGCTGCTCGCGCGGGCGCGCGGCGCGGCGGTGCGCGTGGCTGCGCTGGCGCTGTTCCTGCTGGCGCTCGCCAATCCCTCGTTCACGCGCGAGGACCGCGACCCGCTGACGTCGGTCGCCGCCGTCGTGGTCGACAAGAGCCCGAGCCAGAATTTCGGCAAGCGCAACCAGGAAGCCGCGAAGGCGCAGGAGGAGCTGGTCGACAGCCTGAAGAAGATCAAGGGGCTTGAAGTGCGCGTCGTCGATGCCGGACAGGCCGACGGCGAGACCGACGGAACCAAGCTGTTCGGCGCGCTTGCCTCGGCATTGTCGGACGTTCCGGTCGACCGCGTCGCCGGCGCGTTCCTGATCACCGACGGCCGCGTTCACGACATCCCGGCCAATGCCGCCGCGCTCGGCTTCCAGGCGCCGGTGCAGGCGCTGATCACCGGACAGAAAGGCGAACGCGATCGCCGCATCGCGATCACGGCGGCACCGCGCTTCGGCATCGTCGGCCAGAACCAGACCATCACCTACAAGCTCGACGACCAGGGCGTCACCGGCGAGCGCGCCAAGGTCACGGTTCGCCGCGACGGCGAGGTCATCAACGAGCGCGCGCTCGCGAGTGGCCAGAGCGCCAGCGTCGACGTCGAGATCAAGCATGCCGGTCCCAACATCGTCGAGATCGAGGCCTCGCCGCTCGAACGCGAGCTGACGCCCGTGAACAATCGGGCCGTCGTCTCCATTGACGGCGTGCGCGACAAGCTGCGCGTGCTGCTGGTGTCTGGCGAGCCGCATTCCGGCGAACGCACCTGGCGCAACCTGTTGAAGTCCGACGCCAGCGTCGACCTCGTGCATTTCACCATCCTGCGTCCACCGGAGAAGCAGGACGGCACGCCGATCAACGAGCTCTCGCTGATCGCGTTTCCCACCCGCGAGCTGTTCCAGCAGCACATCAACGAATTCCAGCTGATCATCTTCGATCGCTACGCCCGCCAGGGCGTGCTTCCAATCGCCTATTTCGACAACATCGCGCGCTATGTGCGCTCGGGGGGCGCCGTGCTGGTCTCGGCCGGTCCCGACTATGCCTCCAACACCAGCATCTGGCGCACGCCGCTCGACGCTGTGCTGCCGGCCGAACCGGTCGGCGTCACCGAGAAGCCGTTCTATGCGCATCTCTCCGACATCGGAAAACGCCATCCGGTCACACGCGGCCTCGAGGGCTCGGCGTTCGAGCCGCCGCACTGGAGCCGTTTCTTCCGCACCGTCGAGACCCGCAACTCGGTCAATCCGCCCGTCATGACGGGCGCGGACGGCAAGCCGCTGCTGTTCCTGTCGCGCTTCGGCGAGGGCCGCGTCGCGCTGTTGCTGTCCGATCACATCTGGCTGTGGGCGCGCGGCTATGAGGGCGGCGGTCCGCATCTCGACCTGCTCAGGCGGATGTCGCACTGGCTGATGAAGCAGCCGGACCTCGATGAAGAGGCGCTGCGCTTGCAGGTGCGGGGCAAGGATCTCGTCGTGGTGCGCCAGACCATGGCCGACAGCGTGCAGCCGGTGAGCGTGACCTCACCTTCCGGTGTCTCGCATGATCTGACGCTCTCTCCCGGCGATCCCGGCGAGTGGCGCGCCAGCCTGCCGGCCAATGAGCTCGGCCTGTGGCAGGCCACCGACGGCACGCTGAAGGCGCTGATCAATGTCGGCCCGACCAATCCGAAGGAGTTTTCGGAAGTCACCTCCACCACCGAAACCCTGAAGCCGCTGACGCAGGCGACCGGCGGCAATTCCGTGCGGATCGCGGATGGCGGCAGCGTCGAGCTGCCGCGCATCGTCCCGGTCCGCTCGACCAGCGTCTTTTCCGGTGACGGCTGGATGGGCGTGCGCATGCGCGACGCCAGCGTCGTCAAGGGCGTCGGCGTGCTGCCGATTTTCGCCGGCCTGATCGGACTGCTGCTGCTGCTCGGCGCGTTTGCTGCGACCTGGGTGCGTGAGGGGCGGTGAGCTTTCGAGCGTGGTGGGATGAGCCTCGCCCGCGATGAAGGTGCGTTCCCTCCCCCCTTGTGGGGGAGGGCTAGGGAGAGGGGTGGCTCAGAAAAAGGTGCCGGTTACAAGCGATGAATTGCGTGTGGGTACGCCACGGAGAGAGTCCCCCTGTGGTACCCCCCTCCCTGCCCCTCCCCCACAAGGGGGGAGGGAACGGAGAGAGCGTCGCTGTTGGTCGAACTCGTTTCGACTTCTAATCCGTCGTCCGCTTAGTTGCCCGAACGCCACATCGAGCGGGCCGACTGCTCGCACCGATCCTCTCGCGGTTGACATCCTCTCACCGATACTGCGATGTTACAATATTACATCGCGACGTCTCGGTCGGCGTCTCGCGGTGTGGGGTGCATTTGGATGAAGTGGTTCCGGTCGAATATCAGGCACGGCGCCCGGCTCGCGATGTTCGCGATGCTGGTGCAGTTCGCGCTGACCTTCGGTCACAGCCACTGGTTTGCGCGGGCTGCGCCGCTTGCGCAGTCGCAGCTCACGGACAGCGCCAAAAGCATCGCCTCGCCCGATAGCGCGGCGGTCCAGAACAAGCAATCTCCGACCAATCACGATCGCGAGCAGCCAGGCGAGGACAATTGCGCGATCTGCGCCCTCGTTGCGATGGCTGGCACGGTCGTGTTCGCGACACCGCCTCTGCTGCATTTGCCGCAGGCGGTCGAGCTGCTCTACCGCACCACCGATGCCGAATTCCTCCATCTGGAATCGGCCGGCTCTGCGTTCCAGCCGCGCGCCCCGCCCGCCTCCTGATCTCCGTCACTTGAGCTGCCTTCGGCATCGGCCGCACCTCACGCCGATTCCGCTGGGCTATCATGATCCGTCGCATGTCGACGACGCGTGCCGCTGGCAAAGCCTCGACAAGAGAGCTGCGGCGGCACGCCATCGGAAATCAGGACAATGCTGTCTTCAAAAGCAATCTTGGCAGGCCCGAGCCTCGCCGCATTCACGCTGTTCTATCTCGGCGGCAGCGCCATGGCGCAAACCCCGGACGCGGCCACGACACTGCCCAGCGTCGAAGTCGAGGCGCCCAAGCAGGCGCCGGCACCGCGCCGCCCGAAAGCTCGCGTCGTCGCCAGCAAGCGACAACCGACGACGCCGGCGCGTTCGCAGAGAGAAGCGCCGGCGGCCGTCGAGGGACCGGGCGAACGGCTGGATGCGGCGCGCCAATCCATTCTTCCGCCTGGCGGGGCCACGGCCCACACGCTCACGCGCCAGGCGATCGAGGCGCTGCCCCAGGGCAGCAATGCCTCGCTGGACAAGGTGCTGCTGCAATTCCCCGGGGTCACGCAGGATTCGGCAGCGAGCGGCGATTTGCATATCCGCAACGAGCACGCCAATCTGCAATACCGCATCAACGGCGTCATGCTTCCCGACGGCGTTGGCGCGTTCGGGCAGATCCTCGACACCGGCATCGTCGGCAGCCTCAGCCTGCTCACCGGCGCGCTGCCCGCGCAATATGGCCAGCGCACCGCCGGCGTGCTGGACATCACGACCAAGGCCGACGCCTTCAACAATTCCGGCGTCGTCGGCGTCTACGGCGGCAGCAACGGCACCATCTCGACCAATGTGGAATATGGCGGGACGGTCGGCCAGACGCAGTATTTCCTGTCGGGGCGCTTTCTCCAGAACAATCTCGGCATCGAAAACCCGACGCCGTCGGTCAACGCGATTCACGACCGGACCAACCAGGAGAAGGGCTTTCTCTATCTCTCGACGATGATCGACCCGACCAGCCGGCTCACCTTCATGAGCGGCGTGTCGAACGCGACGTTCCAGATTCCGAACAATCCCGGCCAGACGCCTGTCAACACGGCGTTCGGCGTTTCGAATTTCGACTCGTCCCGGCTCAACGAGCACCAGAACGAGTTCAACCAGTTCAACGTCGTCTCCTACCAGACCTCGAACGGCGAGTTCGACACGCAGACATCCTACTTCAACCGCACCAGCCTGCTGCACTTCCATCCCGATCCGATCGGCGATCTCGTCTTCAACGGCGTCTCCTCCGACGTCTATCGCCAGAGCGTGGTCAACGGCCTCCAGCAGGACACCTCATGGCGCATCGGCTACGCGCATACGCTGCGTTTCGGCCTGTCGGTGAGCGCGGAGCGAACGCTGGTGAACAGCGGGACCACGGTGCTGCCGTTGGACCCGACAGGGGCGACGATCGACGCGCCGTTCTCGGTGTTCGATTCCAGCGCCAAGACCGGCTGGCTGATCGGGACCTACGTCCAGGACGAGTGGAAGATCACCAACAATCTCACGCTGAATGCCGGCCTGCGCTTCGACCAGATGGTGCAATATGTCGATGCGAACCAGCTCAGCCCGCGCGTCAGCCTGACCTGGAAGCCGTTCGACGGCACCACATTCCACGCTGGCTATGCGCGCAACTTCACTCCGCCCTCGCAGGTGATCGCCGCACCGGTCAATCTCGCGCTGGTGACGCCGCCCGGCGCGCCTGTCAACACGCAAACGCCGGAGGTCGGGCAGAACAGCCCGGTGCTCCCCGAACGCTCGCATGTGTTCGACGTCGGGGTGATGCAGAAGGTGTATCCGATCCCCGGTCTCGAAGTCGGCGCCGACGCCTATTACAAGAAGGCGCGCGACCTGCTCGACGACGGCCAGTTCGGCGCGGCCTATGTGCTGAGCGGCTTCAACTACGATCGCGGCGAGAATGTCGGGGTCGAGCTGAAATCGACCTACAAGAACGGCAATTTCAGCGCCTACGCCAATCTCGCCTGGGCCAAGCAGATCGCGAGCAACGTGGTCTCGAACCAGTATCTGTTCGGCGCAGACGAGCTCGCCTATATCGCAGGCCATTACATCTACACCGACCACGCGCAGATGCTGTCGGGGTCGGCCGGCGCCTCCTATCTCTGGGAGGGCACGCGTTACAGCGTGTCGATGGTGTATGGCAGCGGCCTGCGCTCGGGCTTTGCCAACACCGATCATCTGCCCGGCTACACCCAGGTGAATCTCGGCCTGTCGCACGACTTCAACATCGTCGCACCGAACAAGCCGACGACGCTGCGGTTCGACGTGGTCAATGTATTCGACACGATTTACCAGATCCGCGACGGCTCCGGCATCGGCGTGTTCGCCCCGCAATACGGACCGCGGCGCGGATTCTATGTCGGAATATCGCAGCGGTTCTAGCTGTGCGTCATGCGTGCGTCGGGGCTGACGGCCCCGACGTCCAAGGCGCCTCACTTGCGATAGGCGACGCAGTCGATCTCCACCTTGCAATCCACCACCATGCTCGACACCACGCAGGCCCGCGCCGGCGGATGGGCGCCGAAATATTCGGCGAAGACCTTGTTGAAGCTTTGAAAGTCTCTGGGATCATCCAGCCAGACGCCACAGCGCACCACATCCTTGGGCTCATAGCCAGCTTCAGCCAGGATGGCGAGCAGGTTGCTGATCGCCTTGTGCGATTGCGGGATGATGCCGCCCTCGATCACCTCGCCGTTCTCCATCGGCGTCTGTCCGGAGACGTAGAGCCAGCCATCGGCCTGCACCGCGCGGGCAAAGGGAAGGTGCTGGCCGCCGGTGCCGGTGCCGCCGGCCGCGCCGTATCGTATCAGCGTCATTGGTATCGTCCTGTGTGTGAAGACTAAAACGGCGGGGCCGTCATCCCGTGACCAGGGCCCGGCCCGGCCGTGCGAGGGTGCTGTGTCCATCCGCGACCACGGCCTCGCCGGCAACGAAGACGGAGCGGATGCCTGCGGGCATTTCCGTCGGCGTCTCGAAGGTCGCCTTGTCCATGATGGTCTCGTCGAACAGCGTGAGATCGGCCATCATGCCCGGCCGCAAGATGCCGCGGTCGGACAAGCCGAAGCGCTGCGCGGGCATCGCGGTCATCCGACGCACGGCATCTTCCAGCGTGAACCAGCCTTGCTCGCGCGTCAGCCGGCCGGCGACACGCGGGAAGCTGCCATAGGCGCGCGGATGCGGCTTGGTGCCCGGACGCGGAATGCCGTCGGAGCCGACCATGTGCAGGCGATGGGTGAAGGCGGCGCGCAAGTCCGCCTCATCGAGCTGGAACATGATGATGCCGGTCTGGCCCTGGTCCTGCTCGATGCAGCGGACCATCAGATCGAACGGCGAGATGCCGAGCTCGCACGCGGCATCGACCATCGACTTGCCCTCGAGCGGCTTGAGCGCGGGATTGCCGGTGCCGGAGATGCGCACATTGTGCCAGCCGATCAGCACGATCTTGGACTGCGCCGCATGCGGATCGGGATCGCCCTCCTCCACCAGCACGCGCAGCGCCTCGCGCTTGACGGGATCGCGCAGCCGTTCGCGCAGCGCGTCGATGCCACCTTCGAGCGCGGCCGGCGGCAGCAATTGCAGCATGTAGGAGCTGCCGGCGGGATACGGATACATGTCGAAGGAGATGTCGATCCCCTCGGCACGTGCGGCCTCGAGCCGGTCGAGCGCCCTGGGGATCGCGCCCCAGTTCGGCTTGCCCGCCGATTGCAGATGCGACAGCAGCCCCGCCGCACCTGAGGCGCGCAGGATCGCAATGAACTCGTCGATGGAATGCAGCAGGCCCGCTTCATAGCTGCGGATGTGCGCGGTGAGCAGCTTGCCATGCGCCCTGACGGTCTCGGCCAGCGCGATCAGTTCGTCGGCATCGGCAAAAGCACTCGGCGGATAGACGAGGCCGAGCGACAGGCCGGCCGCGCCTTGCGCGAGCTGCTGCGCCAGCAGCGCCTGCATCGCCGCGATCTCCTCGCCGCTCGCCGCGCGGCGCTCGTAACCGAGCACGGCGAGCCGGATCGCGGCATGTCCGACCAGGGAGACGAGGTTGAGCGCCACGCCCGGCCCCTCCAGGGCCCGCCGGTAGCCGTCGAAGCTGTCGAACACTTCGTTCGTCCTGACCTCACCGGCCAGTCCCGAGAAATGCAGGCGCAGCATCTCGGCTGAGGCTGCCGTCGCGGGGTAGAGCGAGAAGCAGCAATTGCCGACCACGAGCGTGGTCACGCCCTGCAACACCTTCTCCGGTCTGTCAGGCTCGCGCAGGCAGATCAAATCGTCATGGCAATGGGCGTCGATGAAGCCGGGCGCGAGATAGCATCCGCGCGCGTCGATGACATCGGCCCCATCGGCAGGCAAGGCGGCGCCGATCGCAGCGATTCGGCTGCCGCTGATGCGCAAATCGGCCTCGAACCACGGCGCGCCAGTGCCGTCGATCAGCCGGGCATTGCGGATGACCGTATCCTTGCTCTCGGAATTCCGGGGCATGCCCCCTCCTCAATGCACCGGTACGGCGTTTGGCAACGGTGCCTCGGTGAGATCGGGAATCGATTCGATCCGCCCGAGCACCACGACGTAGAAGAAGATGCCGATCAGCAGCACGACACCTGCGATCATGAAAGCGCCGGCAAAGGATTGAGTCCAGTCGACCAGGATGCCGGTCACGATCGGCGCGAGCACGCCCATCATGTTGTTGGTGAAATTCAGAATGCCGCCGACGGTTCCTGCCCCGCCCTTCGGCGCGATCAGCGACACGATCGAGGATCCGACCGGCGCCGCGGCCGACAGCCCCGAGATCGCGATCGACAACCACAGCAGCGCCCAGCCCGGCTTCACGGTGAAGGCGGCACCGATCACGGCGAGCCCCATCAGCATGCCGACGATGATCACCGACTGGCGCACCCGCGTCGAGTCGTAGCCGCGCGCGATCAGATGATCGACCAGGAAGCCGCCGATCAGCAGGTCCGACAGCGTCGCGAAGATCCAGGGGATCGTCGAATAGCCCGCCGCCGACATCAGGTTCATATGCATGGTCTGGGCGAGATAGCCCGGCAACCAGGTGAGGAAGAGATAGAAGGTATACCCATAGGCGGAGAACCCGATGGTCAGTCCCCAGACCTTGCGGTTGCGCAGGAGATAACCGAGCATGCGGCTCTGTCCCGCCGTGGCCGGGCCTTCCGGTGTGCCGCCGCCGGTGATGATGTAGTCATGCTCCGCCTTCGAGAGCTTCGGATCCTCGCTCGGATTCCGGTAGATGAGGTAGTAGGCGACGAAATACAGGAAGCTCAGCAGCGCGGTGACGCCAAAGCCCCAGCGCCAGCCATAGAGAAAGATCACATAGGCGACCAGCGGCACGCCGATCACGTTGGAGAACTTTGCAGCGGAATCGAAGATCGCGGTCGAGCGCGCGCGTTCGTCGAGCGGAAACCAGTGACCGGTTGCTTTCTGGCTGGCCGGAAACGCCGGCGCCTCCGCGACGCCCAGCAACAGGCGCGCCGCGGCGATGCCCCAGAGACCGCTGGCGAGCGCGGTGATGGTGGCGGCGACGGCCCAGAGGAAGCTGGACGCACGGCCGACCGTGGTGACGCCGAAGCGGTCGAGCACCATGCCGCCGGGGACTTGCAGCAGCGAATAGGTCCAGAAGAACGCGCTGCCGAGCAGCCCGATGTCGGTGGCGGTGAGTCCGAGCTCCTTGGTGAGCTCCGGCGTCGCGGCGGACAGCCCGACGCGATCGATGTAGTTGATGAGAATTCCGACGCCGAGGAGACAACCGATCAGCCAGCGTCGCCCGGGTACCTGTTGGCCTGCATTCGCCATTTCGAATCCTCGCCTGGAAACGCAGGATCGCGCCGCTCCCCGACACAAAGGACCGGGAAAGCTCGCCACACCTGCACGTCAAATTGTCTCTTATAGTGGACTGTATTATCTTATAGCGTCACGTTAGAGATTCCGGCGGCATGATGTCAAGAGTGGACGTGCGGGAATGCCTGGGCTTCGCGCACATTCGGCCGCCACGAGAGCAGCAGCGGCATCGGCCGTCGCGCCGCTGGTCGATCAATCAGTGATTGTCCGAGAGTTCGGTTGCGGTGGCGACCAAATCGTCGAGCAGCGCAGCCCTGCGCTCCTTCACCGAATCCGCAGGCACGACGAAGCAAAGCGTCGCGACCGCGACACCCTTCTTGTCACGAACGGGGGCGGCAAGGCATGACGTGAACCGGTCGGACAGCGCCGTCGTCACGCATTTGCCGTCGCGCCGCGCGCGCGCCACGTCCCTGATGAAATCGTCGATGTCGAGCATGCGGCCGTCCGGAAGGCGAAAATCCTCTTTCGGAACGAACGCGCGGATCTCTGCCGGGCTCATGTGATCGAGCAGCAACCGGCCCGATGCGGTCCACGGCAGCGGCACTTCGACGCCAACATCCGTCGTGATCCTGAACAGGCCCGACCCGTCCCTGGTATCGACCACCACATATTTGCGGCCGCGCAAGGCGCAGAGTTGCGCAGTCGCGCTGTGCTGGGTCGCCAGCCGGTCGAGCGCCTCGCGGCAGCGGCGATGCAGGGGATTGGCCTCCGCATAGGCCCGCCCATAGAGGTGCACCGCCTTGCCGAAATAGACCTGACCGCCCTCGCCGACACTCTCGAGCAGGTCCGCCTCGATCAGGCGGTTGGCGATGGCATAAACCGTCGAGCGCGGCGCGCCCATTTGCTTGGCGAGGTCGCTGAGCTTGGATGGCGCGCGCAAATGCAGCAGCGCTTCCAGGAGATCGATGGTCCGATCAATCCCGTTCTGGCGTTCCGCGGGCGGGGCGCCCTTCTTGGGTGCGGCCAAACTTCAAGAATCCTTCGTCAGCTTCGCCAGCGGGTTTTGGCATAAACCGCGCCGACGGTATAGCGTGTCGGGCTTTCGCATTCAAAGCTTTGGGGTCGCAGCGACGGCCCCGGCAGACGACGAGCCCTGCATGTAGCGAACGGGATTCTCAGGATCCGCCTTGACGATGCCGGCAACCTCGGCGAACAGGGCCGATACCGCATCCTGCTCGAGGTCGTCGAAGCGCTCGAAACTGAAGTTGTTGTTTCCCAGCCGTAGCGCGCCGAGCTTTCCGGCATGATGGGATACGACCGGCGCGCCTTGCCGGGTCACCGCCACATAGACGCTGATGTAGTTTTTCTGGAGCGCAACGCCGATCACCGGCCACTCCACGCTCTTTCCTGACTTGACGGCGTAGCGAAACTTTCCATAGCCGATCATCCTCATGCGCATTCCCGCCTCTCCCGCCGGCGTTCCACGATGGAAGTAGCGCTTGAGGGCCGGAGCGGCCGATACGACCAGCTCATGCAGCGCGATCAGATCGCGCTTTCGCTCCGGATCGAAATCGACATAGGCCTGCAATGTATCGGCTGTCACGCGGAACATGTGAGCCTCGCCCCAGTGATTGGTGCGCTATCCCCGCGCCTTGCTCCAGTCGGGAGCGACGGTGCCCGCGACCCCCGCAAACGCGCCGTCAACGAGCTCGAACACCAGGATACGCGCGGCATCGACCGGGCCCGGCATGGTCACGCGGCCCTTCGCGACCGGCTTGAAGCCGACCCGGCTGTAATAGGGCTCGTCACCGACCAGCAGCACGATTCGATGCCCTCTGGCCTTCGCATCCTTCAAGGCCCGCTCCATCAGCATGCGGCCGATGCCGCGGCTGCGAAACGGCGGCTCGACCGTGAGGGGTCCGAGCAGCAGCGCAGGTGTCTCGCCGATCATGACCGGCAATTGCCTGACGGAGCCAACCAGCAGCGTGCCGATACGGGCGGTGAAGGAGACGTCGAGCAGGTGATCGACGTGCTCGCGGATGCGATAGGCGCTGAGCACGAAACGGCCCGGGCCGAACGTCCGCTCGTGCAGCCGCTCGATCGCCTGGGCGTCGCCCGGCGCTTCGGGACTGATGGTGATTGCGAGATCGTTCATGTCGCCTAGCGCAGTAGCATCTGGAAAGGCCAAGGTCCACCGGAGCGGGGTCGCAGTCCACCTAGCCGAGCTGCCCCTTCATGGCGAAGCGGGGCGGCCGCATGACACCGGTGAAGCAAACGCTCCACAGCGAGAGCATGGTAACCGGAACCACGTAGTAAGGGGTGAAAATCGGATGGCTCAGGAAGAAGAAGAGATTGATCAGGAGATTGCAGGCGACGAGCAAGGCGACCTGCCGTGCTCCGTTGTCGCCGACCCGCAGCAGCCACGCGGTCGATCCGATCGCGAGCAGGACCAGCCCGAATTGCGGGTCATGTAAATAATGGCCGAGAATTTCCAGGTTCAATTCGGGTCCGATGGCATCCTCCGAACCGTAGGTCGTCGCAAATGGACTGCCGGCATTGATGGCGTTGGCAATCAACGTCGGTATCATGCCGGCGACATAGGCGAGACAAAAGATCAACCCTCGCACGAATGACGCGCCGGTACGCGCGCGGAGGAACGCGATGCCCAGATACAGGACGTAGCCTGCGACCAGGAACAGGTTTGGCAGCCTGAAATTGACCGACAATCCGAGCAGGAGACCGATCAACGATACCGACGATTTTTCACGCTTGCCCGTGGCCAGCCAATGCGCGGTCAGATACCCCGCAGCGGCGCAGATCGCCATGGTCGGGGCCATGGAATAGCTGGCCTTCGTTGGATTGATCATCATGTACACGGCAAGGGCGCCGAACACCCCCGCTCCAACGACTGTTGGAGAGGACCGCGCAGCGAAGATGCCGAGCAGCGCGAAACCGGTGACGATCAGGCTCGCAGCCGCATAAAGCGGGACCACCTGATGCCCCTCCGGAAACAGAGCCAGCAGAAATCCGGTTCCCGGTGGATATTGCAGGACGTATTTGCCGCTCCTGGCCGGAGGATGACACGGCGCGAGCCGTTCCTGCGGAAAGCCGATCTCCTTCAGCTTGCGCGCCAGGAAGTGATCCCCGTCTCGGGAGAGGTCCGTATCGAGGCCGCCGACCCCATAAAGCTGAAACAGGTGAGCCTGACGCAAATAGCAGACGTCGTCATAGACGCCGCGCGCTTCGGTCCAGTGCGACATCGTGCGCATATTGCTGGCAAGGATCAGCAGGCAGACCAGGCCGAAAGCGAGCTTGAGAATTTTCATCGACCTTCCACTGTATCCCGGGACGTGCGCATGCTTAGGACTGCTTGATCGACATCAGGCCGGCGAGAAAGCCCGTAAAGACCAGCTGGGCACCGACGGTGATCGCGGTCGTGGAGAGAGCCACCACCCGAAGCAGGCTCGACACGTCAAGCGATCCGAAATTGACTTCACCCCACCTGGCCACCGCCGTGATCAGGCCGACGATCCCGATCGCGAGGATCGCAGCGCCGCCAAAGACGAAACGCTCGAGCGTGAACGCGTCGATGACGCGGCCAAGTCGTGGCGACGGAAGAAGGTTCAATTCCGCTGCAAATCTGCGGGCAATCGTCGCAAAGCAGATGGCCTGGATGCCCACGACCAGGCAGGTGCACGCGACCAGCATCGTGCGAATGTCGAAGCCTATTCCACCGATTCTGATCGGCCCGAAGAAAAGCAGGCCGCTGAGAGCAGTGCCCACCGCAACCAGAAGCGCGCCAGGGTAGAAGAACAGCCACCTCGGTGAATACAGCAGCAGAAATTTGAGGTGGCGCCAGCCGTCGCGCCACGTCCGCAGGTGCGGCGGACGGGATCGTCCGTCCTTCGACAGCGTGGTCGGCACCTCGGAAATCTTCAGCCTGACGAGGGTCGCTCGCACCACCATCTCGCTTGCGAATTCCATGCCGGTCGTGCGCAGGTCGAGCCGCGACACCGCGGCCTTGGAGAAGCCGCGCATGCCGCAGTGAAAATCGCCAAGCCCCGAACCGAAGAAGAGCCGTCCAAACCAGCTCAGGACGGGATTGCCGAGATAACGATGGAGAAACGGCATCGCTCCTCGTTCAATGCCGCCGCGAAATCGGTTGCCCATCACCAGGTCGTCACCCGCGCGCAGCCGCTCCAGGAATGCGTCGATGCGGTCGAAGCTGTAGCTGTCGTCGGCGTCGCCCATGACGATATAGCTGCCGCGCGCCGTCGCGATCCCGGCCCGCAGCGCAGCCCCGTAGCCGCGAACGGGAACGTCGACGACGCGTGCGCCTGCGCGCCTGGCGATATCCTGCGAGCCGTCGGTGCTGCCGTTGTCCGCAATCAACACCTCGCCGGCGACCCCTGTGCGCAGCAGGAACGACTGTGCTTTGGCAATGCAGGTCGCGAGCGTCTCGGCCTCGTTGAGGCACGGCATCAAAATGGTGAGCTCGAGATCGGACGAAACGTTCCGTTCGCCGACAGCCGGCATTTGCGTGCTCATGTCGACAGCCCGAAACATGGAAGCCTGGAAACTTCGCGCGATCTATCACCTATGCCTGGCAAAGTCGATGGACCCCTTACCGCCACGTCGCCATCACGGCCTTGCCGCCGAGCACTTCCGCGATCCGCAGTCGCGTGCCCCGCGTCGTGCCCTCCGGCAGCGCAGCGGGGTCGAAGAAGCCGCATTCGATGATCTCGCGGTTCGGCGCAGGCAGCCGGTCCTGGCGGAAATGCCTGACCACGTAGACCGCGACATGGTCGCGGCGGGAGATGTGGCTGTTGAGGAAGATGCCGTGCAGCACGGGTTCCCCGGTCAGGTCGATATCGCCCTCTTCCTTGAGCTCGCGGCGCATCGCCTGTTCCATGGTCTCGCCAAAGTCGACGCCGCCACCGGGCAGGTACCAGCCCGAGACGTAGCTGTGCTTGACCAGAAACACCTTGTCGTCGGCATCGAGCACCACGGCGCGGACGCCCAGCGTCATGCCACGCACCACCAGGAAATAGGCGTGGAAGACGTGCCGCAGCAGCGGCTCGAATCTCCGTCGGATCTCGTCCAGGCGCTTCCCCATTGGCCTCTCGTGATGCGCCTTTTCAGGCTTCGCTTGCGCAGTTGTCGCGACCTTGCCATTACAGCAAGGGAATAGCGAGGCAATCGCGCGCGATGACATCCTTCTCGGCACCTTTCACGCTCGCCCATCTGTCCGACCCGCATCTGCCGCCCCTGCCGAAGCCGCGGCTGAGCGAGCTCGCCGGCAAGCGTGCGCTCGGCTATGTCAACTGGACGCGCAACCGCCACAAATACCAGCGCCGCGAAGTGCTCGACGCGCTGGTCGCCGATCTGCGGGCGCAGGCGCCCGACCACATCGCGGTGACAGGCGATCTCGTCAACCTGGCGATGGAGGCGGAGTTCGCGCCTGCCCGCGCCTGGCTCGACGAGATCGGCCCGCCCGACGGCGTCACGACGATCCCGGGCAATCACGATGCCTATGTCCGGGCCACGTATCACCGCTTCGGCGAGACCTTCGCGCCTTATCTCACAGGCGACGACGGCAGGGTCGGGTTTCCGAGCCTGCGCCGCCGCGGGCCGACCGCACTGATCAGCCTCTCCAGCGCGGTGCCGACGCCACCCTTGATGGCGACGGGCACGCTCGGACGCGATCAACTCGCCGATCTCGAACGCGTGCTCGACCAGCTGGCGGCCGAGGACGTCTTCCGCGTATTGCTGGTGCATCACCCGCTGAAATCCGACGCACGCCAGAAGCGGCTGACGGACTCGGCTGCGCTGCTTGCGCTGCTCAAGCGTCACGGCGTCGAGCTGGTCCTGCACGGGCACGACCACATCCACTCGACGATGTGGTTCGAAGGCCGCAACGGCAACATTCCCGCCATCGGCGTGCCGTCCGCGTCCGCGCTCGCACACGGGCACTATCCGGCGGCAGCCTACAATCTGTTCAAAATCGGGAAGGACAATGCCGGCTGGCGCTGCGAGCAGATCGTGCGAAGCCTCGATCACGCCATGCAGGTCCGCGAGATCAAGCGCGCACGGCTGGTATAGCTCGCCGTCATTGCGAGGAGCGAAGCGACGAAGCAATCCAGACTGCCTCCACGGAAAAGATTCCTGGATTGCTTCGCTTCGCTCGCAATGACGCCGGAGGAGAGCTCACCAGCTCCGCAATTCCGCGAGCAAGGCGACGCCGAACAGTGCGGCGGCTCCGAGAATGAATCCGAGCACGAACGGCCAGACGCGCGAGCGGCGCGGTGGCTCGGCAACCTCCGGCTTCGGCTCTGATGGCACGACCATCGCATGCTCGCGCTCGATCATGCGGCGGGCGACGTAGTCGGTGACGGCTTCGACGATGACGGACGTGTCGTGCGATTCGGCGAGCACGATGCGGCCGAAGCGAGTGTCCTGGACGAAGCGGTACTGCCGCTTGTCGCGGCCCATCATGACGTGGGCGACGACGTCGATCCAGAGTCTCGGCGTGTCGCCTTGGCTGATGCCGCGGTCGAACAAATCGATCTTGTCCGGCACCTGCGCGAACAGGGGATCGAGCGCGTCGTTGAGGATTTCGAGCCGTGCCACTTCGGCATCCCGGAGGTCAACGACGACCCCGGTCCGGTCAGCGGCCTCGATCCGCGCGCGCAACAACGCATCGCGCAGCCGCACCGGGCGGGGCTGGCCGGGATTGATACCGCTGGTCTCGGGCTCTGACATTGTCGGCCTCGTCCTTACTCGACGCCGTTAACCTATCAGCAACCATCACCTCCGCAAAGGGCCACAATTCCAGATACTTACAGCGCCCACAGGCCATCCATGTGTACCAAAAACAGACGATCCCACCCGGCTTGCGCCGGATGGGACCCTCCGTCCTTGGACGTCTTCTTCTATTTGTCAGGCAACCGTCAGGCCGAAACCCGCGACGGCTCTTCCACGATCGAGAACCGGACGCCGGCCTTGTGGCGGTTCTCTTCCGAAACCGAGCGCCAGGCGTCTTCGGCCTCCTTGCGGGTCTTGAACGGACCCTGAACCTGGGCCGAGCCTTCGACGAGCTTGTGGAAGTTCATCGAGCCGAACTCGCCGCCGATCACCCAGAAATTGCTGCCTTTGGTCATTGTCAGTCTCCTGTTGAGTGGCGTTAGCCGAACTGGTTCATCGTGTTGTGCGCGCCGCCCGCCTTGAGGGCCGCTTCACCTGCGAAGTATTCCTTGTGGTCGTCGCCGATATCGGAGCCGGCCATGTTCTGATGCTTGGCGCAGGCGATGCCCTGACGGATCTCCTGGCGCTGCACGTTCTTGACGTAGCCGAGCATGCCCTGGTCCCCGAAATATTCCTTCGCGAGATTGTCGGTGGACAGCGCGGCCGTGTGATAGGTCGGCAGCGTGATCAGATGGTGGAAGATGCCGGCACGCTTGGCCGAGTCCGCCTGGAAGGTGCGGATGCGGTCGTCGGCTTCGAGGGCCAGCGGCGTCTCGTCGTATTCCGGCTTCATCAGCTCGGCGCGGCTGTACTTGCTGACATCCTTGCCGGCCTCCTTCCACGCGTCATAGACCTGCTGACGGAAGTTGATGGTCCAGTTGAACGACGGCGAGTTGTTGTAGGCGAGCTTGGCGTTCGGGACGACCTTGCGGATGCGGTCGACCATCTTGGCGATCTGCTCGATATGCGGCTTTTCGGTCTCGATCCAGAGCAGGTCCGCGCCGTTCTGCAGCGAGGTGATGCTGTCGAGCACGCAGCGGTCCTCGCCCGTGCCCGGACGGAACTGGTAGAGGTTCGAGGGCAACCGCTTCGGGCGCATCATCTTGCCGTTGCGGTTGATGATGACGTCGCCGTTGCGGGCGTTCTCCGCGGTGATTTCCTCGCAATCGAGGAAGCTGTTGTACTGGTCGCCGATGTCGCCCGGCTTGTGGCTGACGGCGATCTGCTGCGTGAGACCGGCGCCGAGCGAGTCGGTGCGGGTGACGATGATGCCGTCTTCAACGCCGAGCTCGAGGAAAGCATGGCGGCAGGCGCGGATCTTGGCAATGAACACCTCGTGCGGAACGGTGACCTTGCCGTCCTGGTGACCGCACTGCTTCTCGTCGGAGACCTGGTTCTCGATCTGGAGCGCGCAGGCGCCCGCTTCGATCATCTTCTTGGCGAGCAGATAGGTCGCCTCGGCGTTGCCGAAGCCCGCGTCGATGTCGGCGATGACAGGCACGACATGGGTCTGGAAGTTGTCGATCTTCGCAATCAGCTCCTTCTCGCGCGTCTTGTCACCTTCCTTGCGCGCCTTGTCGAGCGCGCGGAAGATGTCGTTGAGCTCGCGGGAATCCGCCTGACGGAGGAAGGTGTAGAGTTCCTCGATCAGCGCCGGCACCGCGGTCTTCTCGTGCATCGACTGGTCGGGCAGCGGTCCGAACGCGGAGCGCAATGCCGCGATCATCCAGCCGGAGAGGTAGAGATAGGTGCGATCGGTCTTGCCACCGAAGTGCTTCTTGACCGAGATCAGCTTCTGCTGGGCGATGAAGCCGTGCCAGCAACCGAGCGACTGGGTGTACTTGGTCGGATCCTTGTCATAGGCCGCCATGTCGGCCCGCATCAGTGCCGCGGTGTAGCGGGCGATGTCGAGACCGGTCTTGAAGCGGTTCTGCAGGCGCATGCGGGCGACGGCCTCGGCTGACACCCCGTTCCAGGTCGGCTGGGTCTCAAGGAGCGCCTGGGCCGCTTCGACTTCGCTCTGATAGGAAGCCGGGCCCTGGAGGGTGCTGATGTCGCGAGGCTGGTAGTTCATGTGCCTTATCCTTCTCGACAGATGATGAAGCGAAAGGCCTCGTCATCGACATTTTTGACAATGCATTGCGAAATGCGTGTCGTGAGATAAACGCGAGAAAGAGAAGTTCGTACAGATACCTTGTATTTGAATGGTGATGTCATGTAACATCAGAACATGTATTAGATGTTATTTTGTAAGTCTTGTAAAATATGGGTCAGCAATGCTGACCTTGATGGCTCGGAGACCTGACAATGCCCGCCGAATCCGGGAAGAAACTGTTCGTCGGCCCGCGCTTCCGGAGGATCCGCCAGCAATTGGGGCTGTCGCAGACCCAGATTGCCGAGGGGCTCGGGATCTCGCCGAGCTATGTCAATCTGATCGAGCGGAACCAGCGCCCGGTAACGGCGCAGATCCTGCTGCGGCTGGCGGAGACCTACGACCTCGATCTGCGCGACCTCGCCACCGCCGACGAGGACCGCTTCTTCGCCGAGCTCAACGAGATCTTCTCCGATCCGCTGTTCCGCCAGATCGACGTTCCCAAGCAGGAGCTGCGCGACCTCGCCGAGCTCTGCCCCGGGGTCACCCATGCGCTGCAACGGCTCTATGCCGCCTATACCGAGGCGCGCCAGGGCGAGACGCTGGCGGCCGCGCAAATGGCCGACCGCGACGTCGGCACGCGCTACGAGGCCAATCCGGTCGAGCGCGTGCGCGAGCTGATCGAGGCCAATCGCAATTATTTTCCGGAGCTCGAACAGGCCGCGGAAAACCTGCGCGACGAACTGAACGTCCCGGCCGAGGAACTCTATGCGGCGCTCGTCACGCGCCTTCGCGAAAAACATTCGATCCAGACCCGGATCATGCCCGTCGACGTGATGCGGGAGACGCTGCGTCGTTTCGATCGGCACCGGCGCCAGCTCCTGATCTCGGAGCTGGTCGATCCGCCCGGTCGAGCCTTCCAGCTCGCCTTCCAGCTGGGCTTGGGGGAATGCGCGCAAGCCCTCGAGACCATCATCGGTCGCGCCGGCCCGCTCGATGACGCGCCGCGGCGGCTGTTCCGGATCACGCTCGGCAATTATTTTGCAGCAGCCGCGATGATGCCCTACCCGGCCTTCCTCGCGGCGGCCGAAGCGCTCAATTACGACATCCACGTGCTGGCACAGCGCTTCAATTCCGGCTTCGAGCAGGTCTGCCATCGCCTCACCACGCTGCAGCGCCCAAACGCGCGCGGCATCCCGTTCTTCCTGTTGCGCGTCGACAATGCCGGGAACGTGTCGAAGCGGTTTTCGTCCGGCACCTTCCCGTTTTCGAAATTCGGCGGCACCTGTCCGCTGTGGAACGTGCACTCGACCTTCGATACGCCGGATCGCCTGTTGAAGCAGGTGATCGAGCTGTCCGACGGCACGCGCTACTTCTCGATTGCGCAGATGGTCCGCCGTCCGGTCGCGCCGCACCCGCTGCCGCAGCCGCGCTTTGCCATCGGGCTCGGCTGCGAGATCCGCCACGCCGCACGCCTGACCTACGCCGCCGGCATCGATCTCGAGAAAACCGAGGGCACGCCGATCGGCGTCAACTGTCGGCTCTGCGAGCGCGAAAACTGCGCCCAGCGCGCCGAGCCGCCGATCACGCGCACGCTGATCCTGGACGAAACGACGCGGCGGGTGAGCTCGTTCGCGTTCTCGAATGCGCGGGAGTTGTGAGGGGGCGCGTTTTGGAAGGCGCCCGCTCCGCACACAACGGTCATTCCCCGCGAAGGCGGGGAATCCAGTACGCCGCGGCCCATCGGCTCTATCACTACTGTCACGGCGTACTGGATCGCCCGGTCAAGCCGGGCGATGACAGTTGAGTGTGAGGCGAGGACGACCGTCCAGCTACGCCAACGTATGCACGATCACCGGCCCCGCCGCAGCGCTCGCATGCCCTGCGAGCAGCGGGCCCAGGTCCTTCTCGATCCAGGCGATGGCGCGCTTGTTCGCCTCCTCGGCCTGCTCGAACTTGTCGAAGATGGAGATCGCGGTCACCGTGTCGTCGCCGGCATAGACCACGTAATAGGCCCTGAAGCCGTCGACGTCGCTGATGATCGGAACGGCGCCGTCCTTGATGCGGCGCGCCAGCTCTTCGGCGCTTCCACTCTTCGCCTTGGCCTGACGGATGGCGGCGTACATGGAATCCTCCCTTCCGGCTCTCGATGTGGGCGTGGTGCCCTCAGATGAATCTACACCTCAACGCCCTCTCCGTCATCCTGAGGTGCGAGGCGCGCGGCGCGACGCGCCGTGCGGGGAGCCTCGAAGGATGAACGGCCTGGGATGCAGCCGGGCCGTCGCCCTTCGAGGGCCGCGACGAAGGCGGCCACCTCACGATGACGGCGATAGAGCAGCGCTCGCGGTATCAGGCTTGGTTAACCCTGCCCTAACCCGCGCCGGCGATCTGCAACCAGGGATTAAGCACGCCTCAACATCGCTGCCTTAGTCTCGCCCCACTCACTTTTCGCAAACAACGGCAGCCTATCCTGCCGCGTGAAGTGACATCAGGGGGTTCATATGCGCATTGCGTTGCTGCTGACCGCGACCATTGTGGGCGCGCTGTTCGCCAATCCGTCCGCCGCCGGCTCGCTCGACGTCGCATCGTCCGATGCCGCGAAGCTGCCGCCGGGCTTTCAGAGCTATCGCGGCTACATGTTCGACCTTTCGGAGGCGTCCGATCGCAAGGACCTCGACAAGCTCACCGATAATCTGAAGCAGCAGATCGACGTCGTGGAGGCCGCCGGCCTCTCGCCGCGCGTGATGCGCTTCTTCCGCACCGTTCCGATCATCGCGAGCGAGCTCGCCTGTCTCGACGAGGGCGCCGCGACCGCGTGCTACGGCCGGGTCACGCCGGACGTCCAGCGCAGCACGCCGCGGACGCTGACGGTGTGGGACCACGACACGCAACGCTGGACCAATCCGAATGCGGTCGACCTCGCCGTCGATTCCGGGCTCGGCGTGATCATGGTCCGGCCGGACATGATGCGTTACGAGAAGGAGGCCGTGCTGCTGCATGAGATGCTGCACGCTTATCACGCGAGGCTGCTGCCGGACGGCTACGCCAACAAGGGCGTGATCAGCTATTACGCTTATGCCAAGTTCAAGGATCTCCTGCCCAAGGAAGCCTATGCGATGAAGAATCACATGGAGTTCTTTGCGGTGACCGCCAGCATCTTCCTGGCCGGCAAGAGCGATTACCAGGATCCGAAGACCCGCGAAGCGCTCAAGGAGAAGATGCCGGACTATTACAAATATCTGGTCGGCGTGTTCGGCTTCGACCCCGATCCGGCAGCGGCGTCGAGCGGACCAGTCGCCTCGCTGAAATAACGGGCCCAGCAGATCCGCAAAAGCCGCGCGAAAAGCGCGGCTTTTTTTGTTTTGGATGCCGGAAGCTGCGGATGACGGCCCACCGGGAATTGCCAAGGTGGGGGCTGATCTGCATAGTCCCGCCGCATCGATTGGGACTGTTTCGAAAGGGATAGAAGACATGGCGGACGCCGACCTGGATGTCGTGATCCGGCAATTGGCCAGACAGCTGCATACGGGCTTGATATCCCGCGCCAAGCAGCGGCGGGATCGTTTCAACGGCCTTGCAGCCAAGGCCAAAGGCAAGGAGACCGGCGCTCGCTTCAAGATGATGGCCAAGGCCACCATGGAGCAGGCCACCGCCGCCGCAAGGCGCCTTCAGATGTCCGCAGACAACGTCGCCGACAGCTACGCCCGCGCCATGCGGGTCGTCGCCAGCACGCCCGTCGAGGTCAAGGCGGAGAAGCCCGCGAAGGAAAAGCCGGCGAAGAAGGCTGCAACGGCGAAGAAGGCCAAAAAGGCGAAGTAGTCGAGGTTCTTCTTCCTTCTCCCCTTCTTGTGGGAGAAGGTGGCGCGAAGCGCCGGATGAGGGGTTGCTTCAGAGAATTCGCCTGTGACGTTTTCACGCGCGGAGAGAGACCCCTCACCGTCTCGCCGCTGTCGCGGCGAGCCACCCTCTCCCACAAGGGAGAGGGAAAGAAATCTCACTGCCGCGGCGTCGAAACCTGGCTCGGCTCGGCATGCGTGAGTTCGGCGAGCTTGGCGCGCGCGGCGTCGTGGGTCCGGCTATCCTTGCCGGGAGGCAGCGCGAGGGCCGCCTCAAAATCGGCGCCGGCATCAGCGGCCTGGCCGCGGGCGAGGAATGCAAGGCCGCGGTCGAGGCGGGCCTGCGCGTCTGTCGGGTCAAGGCGCACCGCCGTGCTGTAGCTCAGGATCGCGCGGTCGAGATCGCCCTTGGCAGCGAGCGCGAGGCCGCGCTCGTGATAGGGCGCGGCGGGTTTGGGATCGAGCGCAATCGCCTCGTCATAATCGGCAATCGCAAGTTCCTGCTCGCCGTTCTGCCGGTAGGCCTTCGCGCGATCGCGATAGAGCGAGGCCCTGTTGGGATTGAGGTGGATGGCCTCGTTGAAGTCGGCGATCGCCCGGCCATTGTCGCCGTGGCGCAGCGCGATCCGCCCGCGCCCCTCATAAGCGAAGGCGATCAGGGAGCCGCGCAACGGCGAGAAGCCGATCACCGCCGAGCAAATGTCGGGCTCGTCCTCATCGCCGCAATTCACGACCGTGTGCGTGGACAGGCCAATGGCCACGCCCAGGACGATCAACAATGGCACGGCAGCTTTGGTCATGTTCGACGGTGGCAGGCAGCGGACCGGCCACGCATCCCCTTTCGAAGGAACACTCTCGGTGGGGTGTTAACACCGGCCGGGCAGGTCCTTTGTGCGCCAGGTCACAAAACGAGGCAGAATCTCCGTATCAGCCCCAGGGGCCACGCGAGGACGAGCGGCCCCACGGGCCGTGCGGCGGATAGTTCTCGTTGGCGCCGACAGACGGCGCGGCTTGGGTGCCGAGCTCGGCCGCGAGCTGCTGGAGCGCGGCGATGCGGTTCTGCGTCGAGGGATGGGTGGCGAAGAGATTGTCGACGCCATGGCCCGACAGCGGGTTGATGATGAACATGTGCGCGGTCGCTGGGTTTCGCTCGGCCTCGACATTCGGCACCTGATGCGCCGCGCTCTCGATCTTGAGCAGCGCCGAGGCAAGCCACATCGGCTGGCCGGCGATGCGCGCGCCGAGATTGTCGGCGGCATATTCGCGGGTCCGGCTGATCGCCATCTGCACCAGCATGGCCGCGAGCGGCGCGAGGATCATCATCAGGATCGAGCCGACGATGCCCGGACCGTTATTGTCGCGGTTGCCGCCGAAGAACATGCCGAACTGCGCCAGCATCGAAATGGCGCCCGCGATGGTCGCGGTCACCGTCATCAGCAGCGTGTCGTGATGCTTGATGTGCGCAAGCTCGTGCGCGATCACCCCGGCGAGCTCCTCGCGACTGAGCTGGCGCATCAGCCCTGTGGTGACGGCCACCGCGGCGTTCTCGGGATTGCGCCCTGTCGCGAACGCGTTGGGCTGTGGTTCGTCCATCAGGAATACGCGCGGCATCGGCAGGCCGGCACGGCCCGCAAGCTCGGCGACGAGACCGACCAGCTCCGGAGCGCTGCGACGATCGACCTCGTGGGCGCCGTACATCGAGAGCACGGCGCGGTCGGAGTTCCAGTAGGTGAAGAGATTGGTCGCGGCCGCTATCACGAGCGCGATCATGGCGCCGCCCGCGCCGCCGATCAGATAGCCCACGCCCATGAACAGGGCGGTGAGGCCGGCGAGAAGCATTGCGGTACGCAGATAGTTCATGGCCGTCTCCCTGGCCTGCCAAGGCGACCGCCTTTGGCCGGCGCCCCCTCGAAGTAGGAAAGCAGCGGGTCGGTGCAAGGTCATCCTGGTGCGTCGCCCGGCCGCGGCGAGATCCGCGCGATCATCGTTTCGCCGTCACTAAAAGTTGACCAGCATTTACCCAAAAACACACGCTGTAGTTTATAAGCTTGGAAAGTGCAGCTTCGGCTTAATCGAGGCCGGCCGGGCACGTCGAGCGGTCCCTGGGCTTTATCCCGTTCCGCCCGCACCCGTCAGCAAGGTGACTGCCATGATGGACCGCTCTCGCACCGCTTCCGTCGACGACACCTCCGCTCACAACACGAAAGGTGACGCCAAGAGCCTGCGACAGACCTTGCACGAGGAGCTGCTCCCCCATGAGGAACACAGCCCCGGACCGGATGCGCGGACGGAACCTCCAGCGCCGGCGCCGGCTCGGCGCTGGCCGCATCTGCGGCGCGGCGTGAAGATCGCGGCAGGGCTTGCCATTGTCGCCGTGTTCGGCTGGCTACCACTGCGCGCCATGTGGCAGAATTCCAGCGTCGAGGCCGTGCTGAACTCCCGGCTCGTCACGTTGCGCGCGCCGATCGGGGGGCGCGTGGCCGCCGCCGCTCCGCTCAAGGACCAGGCCAGACTCGAGGCCGGCACCATCGTGCTGCGCGTGGCGAACTCGCGCAGCGATCGCACGCGGCTCGATGATCTCCGGCGGCAGAAGTCGCGCCTTGAGAACGAGCGGCCGAGCGTCGCCGCCAAGCTCGCCACGGCGCAGGCCGCGCAAGCGGACCTCGCGCGGCAGGCCGCGCAGTTCCGGGACGGGCGCGTACTGCAGCTCGAGGCGCGGATCGCGGAAATCCAGACCTCGATCGAAGCGACCGCTGCGCGGCGGGAGGAGGCCAGCGCCGCCGTCGACCGCGCCTCGTCGCTGGCGAAAACCGGCAACGTCTCCACCGTCGAGCTCGCGCGGCTGACGCGCGAGCTTTCGGTGGCGCAGCAGACCGAGCTCGGCGCGCGCAAGCGGCTCGATGCGGCCAAGGTCGAGCTGACTGCGGCGAAAGCCGGATCGTTCCTCGGCGACAGCTACAACGACCGGCCGAGCTCGGTGCAACGCGAGGAGGAGATGCGCCAGCGCGCGCACGATCTCGAGGCCGATCTTTCGCGCATCGACACCGAGATCAGCTGGCTCGGCAACGAGATCGTCACCGAGGAGATCCGCTTCGCCGATCTCTCCGAGGCCGAAATCAAAACCCCGGTCGCGGGCCGCGTCTGGGAGATGATGACCTCGCCGGGCGAGGACGTGCAGGCCGGCCAGCCCCTGCTCAAGGTGCTCGATTGCAGCGGCGCCGTGATCACGGCGAACGTCACCGAGAGCGTCTATAACCGCCTGCAGCTCGGCGACCATGCCACGTTCGAGCCAAATGACGGCGCCGAGCCGATCGCCGGCACCGTCGTCAATCTGACCGGCGCCGCCGGCGCGCCGGCCAATCTCGCCATCAATCCCGATGCGCTGAGCAAGGAACCCTATCGCGTGACGGTGGCGATCGGTGATGCCGCCGCGCATGGCTGCGCGGTGGGACGAACCGGCCGCGTCGTCTTTGGCCGCAACGAGACCACGCCATGATGGCCGCGCTGGCGCCCGGCCTGATCGCGCTCGGCGCCTTTATGGCGCTGGTGCCGCTGCTCCGGCACGAGCGCACGCTGGCGCGCGCGTGCCTCGCGGGCGTGTCGTTCGTCCTGCTCGTGCGTTACTTCCACTGGCGGGTGACGCAGACGCTGCCGCCGCTCGGGCTGACTGCGGACGCGATGGTCGGCTATCCCTTCATGCTGGCGGAGGCGGCCTCGATGATCGCGGTGGCCCTGTCGCTCCTGTTCCTGAGCCGGACGATCGATCGCTCCAGCTCCGCCAGGATCGACGGCCGCGCCAGCGATCCTGCCGCCCCGCTGGTCGACGTCTTCATCTGCACCTACAATGAGGAGCGGTCGATCCTCGAGCGCACCATCATCGGCGCGACCGGAATGGAGTACGGCAATTATCGCGTCTGGGTGCTCGATGACGGACGCCGCCTGTGGCTGCGGCGGCTCGCCGGCGAGCTCGGCTGCCGCTATCTCGCCCGTCCCGACAACCGCCATGCCAAAGCGGGCAACATCAATCACGCGCTCGGTCACGTCGGTGAGCTCGTAGAGCGGCCGGAGTTCGTCGCCATCCTCGACGCCGACTTCGTGCCGCGGCCCGATTTTCTCGCCAAAACCGTCAGCCTGATGGACGATGCATCGGTCGGCGTGGTGCAGACGCCACAGCATTTCATCAACCCCGATCCCATCCAGACCAACCTCGCCGCCGCGGACGTGTGGCCGGACGAGCAGCGCTTCTTTTTCGACATCCTGATGCCGGCCAAGGATGCCTGGGGCGTCGCGTTCTGCTGCGGCACGTCCTCGCTGGTCCGCTACGACGGCCTGCAGGCGATCGGTGGCTTTCCGACCGATTCGGTGACGGAGGACTATCTCGTCACGCTGCGCCTGAAGGAGCGCGGGCTGAGGACGATCTATCTCAACGAGCGGCTGTCCATCGGACTCGCGCCCGAGGGGCTGAAGGAATACATCACCCAGCGCGGCCGCTGGTGTCTCGGCTTCATGCAGATCGTGCGCGGCCGCAGCGGCCCCTTGTCGCGAGCATCGAAGCTTCCGTTCATCGACCGGCTGTCGCTGATCGACGCCTTCATGAGCTGGGCTGCGGTCTATCCGGCCAGAATGTTCGGGCTCGTGGTACCCTGGCTGTTCCTGCTGTTCGGCATCAAGGCCGTGCAGGCGGATCTCTCGGAGCTCTTGCAGTTCTTCCTGCCGTTCTATGTTTGGCACGGGCTCACCATGACCTGGCTGTCGCACGGTCGTGCGCTCGCCATGATGACCGACGTGTCGCAGCTCGTCGCAGCGCCCGCGGTGCTCAAGGCGATTACGACGGGCTTGCTGAAACCGAAAGGACATAAGTTCAAGGTGACCGCAAAGGGCGGCGAGCGCGGAAGCAAATTCGTCGAATGGCCGCTGCTTCGGCTTTATGGCACTGCGCTAGTCGTCACGCTTGCGGGCATCGCCTATGCCTTCATCCTGCATTTGCGCGGCGAGAGCATTGCCTATGGCGGGCTGGCGCTGGGCTGGAGCCTCTACAACGCGCTCATCCTCACCGTGGTCTGCTTCGTCTGCATCGAGCAGCCGCGCAAGCGCAAGGCGGAGCGCTTCGTTCGCAACGAGGCGATCCTGCTCCGTCAGGGCGGCAAGTCGCACCTCGCGCGGCTCGCCGATCTCTCCATCACCGGCGCCCGGCTGATCGATCCCGACCCGCCCGCAGTCGGCAGCGCGATCGAATGCCTCATCTATGGCCGTGCCATCGCGGCGGTCGTGGTGAGGCGAACGCCGGACGGCTTCGCGGTGCGGTTCGAGGAAGGCATGGACACGCGCGTCCATGCCATCCGCGCCTTCTATGCCGGCGAATATGTGCGCGCCTACCGGGACATCCGGGCGCTCCCGGTCGGCAGGGCGCTCTTGCTGCGGTTGTTCGGCTAGGCACCCAAGGGATGGCGTGAGGCCTTCACTTCACCTAAACTTCGGCAGATACCACGACTGCCCTTCCTTCCACCGGAATTCCTATGATCCAGACCCGATTTGCGATCGCGGCCGTCACGTTGCTCGCACTTTCCGCTCCCGCTTCCGCCCAACTGCTTCCGCCACCCGCAAAGCCGGTTGCGCCGAAGCACGCTGCGCCCTCGCCGCGCGCGGCCTCATGCCACAATGGCGCTAGCTTCGACCGTTTCCTCGCCGACGTGAAGCAACAAGCGATCGCCGCGGGCGTGTCGCAGCGCACGATCAGCGAGGCTTCGCCCTATCTCGTCTATGACCAGGGCATCGTCAACCGCGACCGCGGGCAGCGCGTGTTCGGCCAGCTCTTCACCGAATTTGCCGGCCGCATGGCCGCGCCCTATCGCATGCAGAACGGCCAGCAGCACATCAAGCACCACGCAGCGGCGTTCGCGCGTGCCGAGAAGGAATACGGCGTGCCGCCGGCGGTGATCGCCGCATTCTGGGGCCTGGAGAGCGATTTCGGCGCCAACATGGGCAATCTGCCGACGCTGAAATCGCTGGTGTCGCTCGCCTATGACTGCCGGCGCTCGGAGATGTTCGTGAACGAGACCATCGCCGCGCTGAAAATCATCGACCGCGGCGATCTCACGCCCGAGGAGATGATCGGCTCCTGGGCCGGCGAGCTCGGCCAGACCCAATTCCTGCCGACGCATTACGTCAATTACGCCGTCGATTACGACGGCGACGGGCGGCGCGACCTCCTGCGCAGCGAGGACGACGTGATCGGCTCGACCGCGAACTACATCGCCAACGGCTTGAAGTGGCGGCGCGGCGAGCCGTGGCTGGAAGAGATCAAGGTGCCCCCGAACCTGCCGTGGGAGCAGACCGATCTCAGCGTGCAGCTGCCGCGCTCGAAATGGGCGCAGTTCGGCGTCACCTATCCCGACGGCCGGCCGCTGCCGAACGACAATCTCGCAGGCTCCGTGCTGCTGCCGATGGGACGCTTCGGGCCGGCCTTCATGGCCTACGCGAATTTCGCGGCTTACACCGAGTGGAATAACTCGCTGATCTATTCGACCACGGCCGGCTATCTCGCCTCCCGCATTGCCGGTGCGGCGCCGATGCGCAAGCCCGCCGGGCCAGTGGCACAACTGCCGTTCAACGAGCTCAAGCAATTGCAGCAGCTTCTGGTCCAAGCCGGCTTCAATGTCGGCAAGGTGGACGGCGTGCTGGGGCAGCAGAGCCGCACCGCCGTAAAGGCGATGCAGGTCAAATACGGCCTGCCGGCGGATTCCTGGCCGACCGCGGAGCTTCTGGCCCGCATGCGTGGCAGCACGGCACAGGCACCGCCCCAGGCGACGGTGCGATAGAATTTTCGCACCGCACCAACCACTTCGACGATTGTATTATTCCATGAGGCTACCATGTGAGTGGCTCAGGTTTTCGCCTGGAATCTCTCACCATTGGAAGCGAGCATCACATGTCCTTTTACGACGCCGTCGTCCCCGCCTATTTGCAAATGCTCAACAGCATGACCGGCCTGCTCACCAAGGCCGAGGCGCATTGCGCGGCCAAAAAGATCGACCCGAGCGTGCTGCTCGGCTCCCGCCTCTTCCCGGACATGCTGCCGCTGTCGAAGCAGATCCAGCTCGCCAGCGATTTCGCCGCCAAGGGCTGCGCCCGGCTGACCCACAGCGAGCTGCCTTCGATGCCCGACACGGAAAAGACATTCGAGGAGCTGAAGCAGCGCCTCGCCAAGACGATCGATTGTGTGAAGTCGTACAAGCCCGAGCAGTTCGAGGGCGCCGACACCAAGGACGTGACCTTCCCAGCGGGCCCCGATCGTACCATGACGCTCAAGGGCCAGCAGTTCTTCAGCGCCGTCTCGCTGCCGAACTTCTATTTCCACGCCACGACGGCTCACGGCATCATGCGCCACAACGGCGTCGAGATCGGCAAACGCGATTTCCTCGGCGCGAACTGATTGCTGGATCGCACGACCGCGCAGCGGAATTCTGCTGCCGCGGCCGAAAATGCGCATGAATCATGCTGCGCGGTCTCTGCCGCGTAGCTCGCCTGCACTTTCCGTATGGCTCATCCCTTGCGCCTGATATCGCAATGCACAAGTGTTCGGGACCTCTCACCGCCTGGAAACACTCCCAATGAGCCGTCCGACCAAATTGTTTGAGACCTACAAGCTCGGCCCGATCACGCTGGCCAATCGCCTGGTGATGGCGCCGCTGACGCGCAACCGCGCCGTACCCGGCACCTTCGTCCCCTCGCCGCTGGCGGCCGACTATTACAGCCAGCGCGCCTCCGCAGGCCTCCTGATCACCGAAGCGAGCCAGGTCTCGCAGCAAGGCCAGGGTTATCAGGACACCCCCGGCATCTATTCCAAGGAGCAGGTCGCCGGCTGGCGCAAGGTCAACGACAAGGTGCATGAGCGCGGCGGCAAGATCTTCATCCAGCTCTGGCATGTCGGCCGCATCTCGCATGTCGACCTCCAGGCGGGTGGCGCAGCCCCGGTGGCGCCGAGCGCGATCCGCGCCAAGGGCAAGACTTTCGTCAACGGCACCTTTGCCGACGTCTCCGAGCCGCGCGCGCTCGAGCTCTCCGAAATTCCAGGGATTATCGACGACTTCAAACGAGCTGCGAGGAATGCACTGGAGGCCGGCTTCGACGGCGTCGAGATCCATGGTGCCAACGGCTATCTGCTCGACCAGTTCGCCAAGGATGGCGCCAACAAGCGCACCGATGCCTATGGCGGCTCGATCGAGAACCGCGCGCGGCTGATGCTGGAGGTCTCCAAGGCCGTGGTGGCGGAAGCCGGCGCCGACCGGACCGGCATCCGCATCTCGCCGGTGACGCCGGCAAACGACATCTCGGATTCCAATCCGCAGCCGTTGTTCGATCACATCGTCGATGGGCTGAACGCGCTGAAGCTCGTCTATATCCACGTCATCGAGGGCGCCACCGGCGGACCGCGCGACGTCGCGCCGTTCGACTACGCATCCCTGCGCAAGCGCTTCTCGGGCACGTACATGGCCAACAACGGCTATGATTTCGATCTCGCCGCCAAGGTGCTGGACGCTGACGCGGCCGATCTGATCGCCTTCGGCAAGCCGTTCATCTCCAACCCCGATCTGGTCGAGCGGTTGAAGAAGGGCGCAGCGCTGAACGATTGGGACAAGAACACGTTCTACGGTGGCGGCGCCAGGGGCTACACGGATTATCCGACGCTCGCGGCCGAGCCGGCGGAGTGATTTGACACTCTACCGCTTGCCCAAAGAAGCGAAGCGACAGAAGGCCGGGATCGCTCCCGGCCTTTCGTCTTGGTGGATGTGTCCAATCGCACTGTATTGCTGCGCCGTCCCGTTCTTGCTCTAATGCCGCAATGGATGACACGCAGACACTCGTTCGCCGCGCCACTGCAGCCGTCAATTCGGGCAAGCCGGACGAGGCGCAGCGTCTGTGCGAACAGGGCCTTGCACGCGATCCCGGCGATGCGGTGCTGCATCATCTGCTCGCCGCCGTGTTGTTCTCCAGAGGTGCCGTCGCTCCGGCTCATGCGCATATCGACGTGAGTCTCGCCAAACGGCCGAACAACGCGCCGGCCCGGCTGCTGGCGGCGCGCATCGCACGCAGCGAGGGCCAGTTCGACGCCGCGCTCGCCCATCTCGATGCTGCGATCGGCAACAGCCCGCAGCGCGAGATGTTCATCGAGAAGGCACGAACGCTCGACATGGCCGGGCTGCGGGATCAGGCCCGCGGCGCCTGGCAGGCCATCCTCAAGGTCATCCCCGGCCATCAGGAAGCAACGGCGCAGCTTGGCAGGCTGGCGTGGGAAGACGGCGATCCCATCACCGCCGCAAGCCTGCTCGCGCAGGCGACCGAAGCCGACGCGCCGGCTTCGGTGTGGTTCAATCTTGGCCTCGCGCGGCAGGATTTGCGCGACCACGACGGCGCAGCCAACGCCTATCGCAAGGCGTTCGCGCTCAAGCCCGACCATGCCGAGGCCGCGCTCAATCTCGGCATCGCCCTGCAGGAGAGTGGCGACCTGGATGCCGCCATGGACGCGTTCGGACAGGCCTATCGCCTGCGTCCGCAGCTGTTCGGCTCCATCGCGATGGCGCTGACCTCGGCCTCGCACGGTCGACTATGGCTCGACGAGGACGCCCTGCGGCGTGCTCTAGCGCGTTAGGCGTCCGCGCTTGGCACGAAACCGCTTGCGATAGACGTTGGGCGCGGCCAGCACGTCGGCAACGACCTTCTCGTAGGACTGCCGGTGCGCGGCGTCGAACGGCTCGAACGTCAGCTCCGGCGCTTGCCGCGGCACGGCAAAGCATTGGGCAATCGGCGTCCCCTTGGCAAGGACACCGGAGAAATCCGGCCTGGTCCACACGGCGGGAAAATTGATGCCGCCATCGTGAAAGCGGTCGGCGTCGACCAGACCCGAAACGAGGCGGAACGGCAGGTCGTCGCGATTGACGGGATGCGTCGCGAACAGCGACCAGCCGGGCTCGAGCTCGATGGTCCAGAAACTGTTGAACTTGAGCGCCGAGCGCCCGTTGGCGAACGGCGCCGCGGCAAATTGCGCGACGGGATGGAAGCTGAGCGGCGCGCGTGGATGGCCTGACGTGTCCGGTTCGGGGATGTCCCAATCCCACGAGAACGCACCGGCCTCGATCCTGATGTCGCAGGGCAGCGGGATCATGACCCCGTACGCCATCGCATCGACGAAGGGCGGGCATTGCTTGACCGTGCGGATATCGCGGCCGTGGATATCCGAATGCGCGGTCGCAGGCATCGCCCGCAGCCAGTCGGGCAAGGCGGTGCGCGCGGGAAACGGCCGCAGCAGATGGCCGGCCAGCTTTGGGTCGCAACGGAAAATCATGCGCATGCAGAAGTCTCGCGTCTATGTCCCGGCCAGTTCAGATCAAGCCCGCCCGCATGGCAAGAGGGCAACACGACAAAAGGCCGGGATTGCTCCCGGCCTCCTGCTCTCATGATATGCCGGGGCGAACCCGGCCATGATGATGTCGGCGAATTACTTCGCTTCGGCGCGCTTCGGCGGCGAGGCCGGCCACGACTTGATCAGCGTGTCGTAGTCGACGGTTTCGCCCTTCGGCTTCTCGTTCGCCAGCTTGCGCTGCGGAGCGATGTTGCCGTCCTTGGCCGACTTGTCGTACCAGAACTCAGCCGTCTTCTTCGGGTTGAGCTTCGGTCCGCAGGCACCCTGCACACCGGACTTCTCGAGACGCTCCATCACCGAGTCCTGAGCGGCTGCGAGCGCATCCATCGCGGCTTGCGGCGTCTTGGCACCGGACGACGCGTCGCCGATGTTCTGCCACCACAGCTGGGCGAGCTTCGGATAGTCAGGCACGTTGTTGCCGGTCGGGGTCCACTGCACGCGCGCGGGCGAGCGGTAGAACTCGATCAGGCCGCCGAGCTTCGGCGCACGTTCGGTGAACGACTTGTCCCAGATGTCGGATTCACGGATGAAGGTCAGACCAACATGGCTCTTCTTCAGGCTGACCGTCTTGGAGACGATGAACTGGAGATAGAGCCAGGCCGCCTTGCGGCGGTCGACCGGGGTCGACTTCAGCAAGGTCGCCGATCCCACGTCCTGATAGCCGAGCTTCATGCCGTCCTTCCAGTACGCGCCGTGCGGCGACGGAGCCATACGCCACTTCGGCGTACCGTCCGCGTTCATCACGGGCAGGCCGGGCTTCACCATGTCGGCGGTGAAGGCGGTGTACCAGAAGATCTGCTGGGCGATGTTGCCCTGCGACGGCACCGGACCCGACTCGGAGAAGGTCATGCCCTGAGCCTGCGGCGGAGCATACTTCTTCATCCAGTCGAGATACTTGACGATCGAGTAGACCGCCGCCGGGCCGTTGACGTCGCCACCACGCTCGACCGAGGAGCCGACCGGACGGCAGCCTTCCATGCGGATGCCCCATTCGTCGACCGGCAGCCCGTTCGGGATGCCCTTGTCGCCGTTGCCGGCCATCGACAGCCAGGCGTCGGTGAACCGCCAGCCGAGCGAGGGATCCTTCTTGCCATAGTCCATATGGCCGTAGACCTTGGCGCCGTTGATCTCCTTGATGTCGTTGGTGAAGAAGTCGGCGATGTCTTCGTAAGCCGACCAGTTCACGGGAACGCCGAGGTCGTAGCCGTACTTGGCCTTGAACTTGGCCTTGTAGTCCGGATTGGTGAACCAGTCGTACCGGAACCAGTATAGGTTCGCGAACTGCTGGTCGGGCAGCTGATAGAGGTGACCGTTCGGCGCGGTCGTGAACGACTTGCCGATGAAGTCGTTGACGTCGAGCATCGGGTCGGTGACGTCCTTGCCGTCCTTCGCCATCCAGTCGGTCAGGTCGACCGCCTGGCCGTAGCGGAAGTGCGTTCCGATGAAGTCGGAGTCGTTGATCCAGCCGTCATAGACGTTCTTGCCCGACTGCATCTGGGTCTGGATCTTTTCGACGACGTCACCTTCCTGGATGATGTCGTGCTTGACCTTGATGCCGGTGATTTCCTCGAACGCCTTGGCGAGCGTGCGGGATTCATATTCGTGCGTCGTCAGCGTTTCCGAGACGACGTTGATCTCCATGCCCTTGAAGGGTTCAGCGGCCTTGATGAACCACTGCATTTCCTTCAGCGCATCGTCTTTCGACAGGGTCGACGGCTGGAATTCGCTGTCGATCCACTTCTTGGCGGCGGCCTCGTCCGCGCGCGCCGGCGCGGCGATCGTCATCGAAGCCGCGATCAGCGCGAGCGCGCTGGTCATGGTCAGAAGACTGTCCTTGGTCGTTCTCAAGTGTCGCATTAGTTTCCTCCGGTTGAAGCGACAAAACTTAAATCCAGGCCCGGGTAGACCCCGGATCTGCTCTTTCTCGCATGCCTCACACGGTGCGAAAGATCACCACGCCTGAGGCAAACGAAATCACGGTTGCGAGCCACAGGCTCGTTATTTCAAATTCTTCCTCCCCGATCGGAATCGTGGCGATCGGATTGGTACCGACGAGGCCGATCCACGCCAGGTGGATGACGGCCGCAACGATCAGCGAGACGAACAGGCGGTCGCCGCGCGTGGTCGGGATGCGCAGGATCCCGACGCGTTCGGCCTCGGGATAGACGGCGGCGAGCCAGGTCATGACTGCCAGCGTGCAGGCCAGCGCCACGAAGAAGATCGCGGTCGGCAGCGTCCACGCCATCCATGCGATGGAGTCCATAAAAACCTCCTACACCCGGCCGAGCGCGAAGCCGCGCGCGATGTAGTTGCGGACGAACCAGATCACGAGTGCGCCCGGAATGATGGTGAGCACGCCGGCAGCCGCCAGCAGGCCCCAATCCATGCCGGCCGCCGACACCGTGCGCGTCATCACGGCGGCGATCGGCTTGGCGTTGACCGAGGTCAGCGTCCGCGCCAGCAGCAGTTCGACCCAGGAGAACATGAAGCAGAAGAAGGCGGCGACGCCGATGCCGCTCGCGATCAGCGGCACCAGGATCCGGATGAAGAAGCGCGGGAACGAATAGCCGTCGAGGAAGGCGGTCTCGTCGATCTCGCGCGGCACGCCGGAGACGAACCCTTCGAGAATCCACACCGCCAGCGGAACGTTGAAGATGCAGTGCGCGAGCGCAACGGCCCAGGGCGTATCAAACAGCCCGATCGCCGAATAGAGATTGAAGAACGGCAGCGCATAGACCGCCGCCGGCGCCATGCGGTTCGACAGCAACCAGAAGAACAGATGCTTGTCGCCGAGGAAGCGATAGCGCGAAAACGCGTAGGCTGCCGGCAACGCCACCGAAATCGAGATGATGGTGTTGATGACGACGTATTCCAGCGAGTTGATATAGCCGGAATACCAGCTCTCGTCGGTGAAGATACGCCTGTAGTGCTGCAGCGTCGGCGCATGCGGCCACAGCGTCATGGTCGAGATGATCTCGCCGTTGGTCTTGAAGCTCATGTTGACGAGCCAGTAGATCGGCAACATCAGGAAGATCAGGAACAGCCCCATGATGAGGCGGCGGCCGGGAATCGAATGCATCAGGCCACTCCTTCCTTGGGCTTGAGCGCGGGCACGGGCTTCAGCCCGGCCGAAGGCTTCGGCTCCACCGCCGGCTTGCTCTCCGTCTGGACCTTGCGTTCGACGCCGGCGTTGGTCATGACGGTGTAGAAGATCCAGCAGACGATCAGGATGATCAGGTTGTAGACCAGCGAGAGCGCGGCAGCCTTGCCGAGATCGAACTGACCGAGCGCGATCTTGACGAGCTCGATCGACACGAAGGTGGTCGAGTTGCCGGGTCCGCCACCGGTGACGACGAACGGCTCGGTGTAGATCATGAAGCTGTCCATGAAGCGCAGCAGCACCGCAATCAGCAGCACGCGGTTCATCTTCGGCAGCTGGATCGCCTTGAACACGGCCCAGCGCGAGGCGCCGTCGATCTGAGCGGCCTGATAATAGGCATCGGGGATCGACTTCAGGCCGGCATAGCAGAGCAGCGCGACGAGGCTCGTCCAATGCCAGACATCCATCACGATGACGGTGACCCAGGCGTCGATGTCGTTGGAGACGTAATTGTAATCGAGCCCGACGTGGTTGAGCACATAGCCGAGCAGGCCGATGTCTGGCCGGCCGAAAATCTGCCAGATCGTGCCGACCACGTTCCACGGAATCAGGAGCGGCAGCGCGAGGGTGACGAGGCAGGCCGCGACCGGCCAGCCCTGGCGCGGCATCGACAGCGCGACGACGATGCCGAGCGGCACTTCGATGGCGAGGATCACCAGCGAGAAGAACAGGTTGCGCCCGAGCGAGGCCAGGAAGCGGCCGCCCAGATCGGTCGAGGGATCGAGCAATTCCTTGAACCAGCCGACGCCGTTCCAGAAGAACTGGTTGTTCCCGAAGGTGTCCTGCATCGAATAGTTCACCACCGTCATCAGCGGCAGCACCGCCGAGAAGGCGACGACCAGGAACACCGGCAGCACCAGGAACCAGGCTTTTTGGTTGACGGTCTTGTCCATCAGGCGGCTCCTTCCACCAGAAGGCTGTCGGCATAGACGTGGATGTGCGCCGGATTGAATTTGAGCCCGACATTTCCGTCAGAGCTGGTGAAGCCCGCGGGGGCGCGCGCCGCGATCTTGGCCTCACCGACGCGCACACGCGCAAAACGAATGCGGCCGAGATCGTCGATGCGTTCGATTTTTGCCGTGAGCAGACCGGGTACGGGCGCGACCGCGTCGACGAACTCCGGACGCACGCCGATCTCGATCCTGGCGCCCGCGGGCAGGTTGTCGTAGCTGCGGTTCAGCGCGATGACATGGCCATCGACCCGCGCCTCGCGCCCCTTCACCTCGGCCGGCAGGATGTTCATGCCGGGCGAGCCGATGAAATAGCCGACGAAGGTATGGGCGGGCTTGTCGAACAGCTCGGCCGGCGTGCCGCTCTGCACCACGCGGCCGTCATGCATGACGACGACGGTGTCGGCGAAGGTCAGCGCCTCGGTCTGGTCGTGGGTGACGTAGATCATCGTGAGGTCGAGTTCGCGATGCAGCGCCTTGAGCTTGGAGCGCAGCTGCCATTTCAGCTCGGGATCGATCACGGTCAGCGGCTCGTCGAACAGGACGGCTGCGACGTCGGAACGGACGAGGCCGCGGCCGAGCGAGATCTTCTGCTTGGCGTCCGCGGTCAGGCGCGTGGCCTTGCGGTTCAGATAGGGTTCGAGATCGAGCAGGCGGCCGATCTCGGCAACGCGCTTGTCGATTTCGGGCTTCGGCACGCCGCGGTTCTTCAACGGGAACGCCAGGTTCTCCCCCACCGTCATGGTGTCGTAGATCACCGGAAACTGGAACACCTGGGCGATGTTGCGCTTCTGGGTTGACAGGGGTGTGATGTCCTGTTGGTCGAACAGGATTTTCCCCCGGGAGGGCGTAATGATGCCGGAGATGACGTTGAGCAGCGTGGTCTTGCCGCAGCCGGACGGTCCGAGCAGCGCATAGGCGCCGCCTTGCCTCCAGGTCATGGTGACGGGCTTCAGCGCAAAGCTTTCCTGCGGCGCATCGTTGCCGCCGTAGGAATGGGCGAGATCGACGAGGTCAATGCGGGCCATGGCGCATTCCCCTCAGGCTTTTTTCTTTGACGCGTTTTCTTCACGCGAACCGCCAGGCACTTCGCTTGAAAACGCTATGGAACCAGGCGCCGCGACGAGGCGATCAGCCGCGTCGAAGACGAAGACATCATTGGGATCGAGCACGGCGTCGATGGTCTGGCCGGGCTCGAACTCGTGCACGCCGTGCAGCACCGCAACCCAGTTCGATCCGTCGCGAGTCAAATGCACGAAACTCTCCGAACCGGTGATCTCGGTCACCGTCACCGTTGCATGGAAGGCGTGGCGGTCAGTCTGGCCATTGGCGAGCGCAAGCTGATGGGCGCGAAAACCGACGCGATAGGCGCCATCGGCGAGTGAAGAATAGAGACCGGAAGCCGGCGCGGCCACGCCGCCCGCATATTGCACCGAGCCGTTCTTCTTCTCGATGCCGACGAGATTGAGCGGCGGATCGGAAAACACTTGGGCGACCCGCAGGGTCTGCGGCTGACGATAGACACTGGGTGTCCCGCCGATCTGGAGCGCCCGCCCCTCCCACATGCAAACGGTGTTGCCGCCGAGCAGCAGCGCCTCGGTCGGCTCGGTCGTGGCATAGACGAAGATCGCGCCCGATGCCTCGAAGATGCGCGGCAATTCGGCGCGCAGCTCCTCGCGCAGCTTGTAGTCGAGGTTGGCGAGCGGCTCATCGAGCAGCACGAGATCGGCGCCCTTCACCAGCGCGCGCGCCATCGCGGTGCGCTGTTGCTGACCACCGGAGAGCTGGAGCGGCGTGCGCTTCAGGAACGGCTCGAGCCGCAGCAGGCGCGCGGCTTCCGCCACGCGTGCCTCGATCTCGTCTCGCGGCTTGCCTTGCACCCGCAAGGGAGAAGCGATGTTCTCATAGACCGTGAGCGAGGGGTAGTTGATGAACTGCTGATAGACCATCGCGACCGAACGCTGGCGCACGTCGGCGCCGGTGACGTCCTTGCCATTGACCAGCACCCTGCCCGTGGTCGGCTTGTCGAGGCCCGCGAGCAGCCGCATGATCGAGGTCTTGCCCGACAGCGTCGGCCCAAGCAGCACGTTGAGCGTGCCGCTCTCGAGCGTCAGAGAGACGTCGCGAATGTGAGGAACCCCCTCGACGGTCCGGGTCACGTGATCGAGTGTCACGCTCATGAGCGTCCTCCTGCTTCCAGCAGAGGACTTTGCGACACAAAATGGGTCCTGATCCAGTCGTCCAGGGCGGCAATTTCGCCGGCTGATAGCCGCAGGCCGAGCTTGGAGCGGCGCCAGACGATATCCTCGGCGGTCACCGCCCATTCGTTGGTCATCAGGTAGCGAACCTCACGTTCTGTCAGAGTTGCACCAAAGGCCTGTCCGAGATCGGCTGCCGATTTCGCGTCGCCAAGCAATTTGATGGCACGGGTGCCATAGGCACGCGCGAGACGTCGGGCATGCTCATGACTCAGGAAGGGGTAGCCGCGCTGGAGTTCGGCGATCAGGCCATCGACGGCCGACACATCCATGTCGCCGCCCGGCAGCGGCCATTTGCCGGTCCAGCCCTCGCGCGCTTTCGCGCTGCGAAGATAGGGCGCAAGCCGTTCCAGCGCCTCTTCGGCAAGGCGGCGATAGGTCGTGATCTTGCCGCCATAGATCGACAGCAACGGCGAACCGCCGGGCGTATCGAGCTCGAACACGTAGTCGCGGGTCGCGGCCTTGGCCTCGCTGGCCCCATCGTCATAGAGCGGGCGCACGCCGGAATAGGTCCAGACCACGTCCTCTGGTGTCACCGGCTTGGCCAGGTATTCGCTTGCGGCAGCACAGAGATACTGGATCTCCTCCGCCGTCGCCTTCACCTTGGCGGGATCGCCGTCATAGTCGCGGTCGGTGGTGCCGATCAGCGTGAAGTCGTCCTGGTAGGGGATGACGAAGATGATGCGACCGTCGGCGTTCTGGAACATGTAGGCGCGGTCGTGGTCGTAGAGCTTCTTGACCACGATGTGCGACCCCTGCACCAGGCGCACCTTTGCCTTGGCGTTGACGCCGGCACCGCGCCCGAGCACGTCCTCGACCCAGGGGCCGCCGGCATTGACCAGCGCGCGGGCCTGGATTTGCGAGCGCGCACCGGTCAGCGTGTCGACCATGCTGACGGTCCAGACACCGTCGGATTGCTTGATATCGGTCGCACGGGTCCGGGTGCGGATCTCCGCGCCCTTGTCGGCTGCATCGCGCGCGTTGAGCACGACCAGGCGAGCGTCATCGACGAAGCAGTCGGAATATTCGAAGGCGCGGCTATAGCGATTCGGGATCAGCGGCCGGCCGACTTCGTCGCGCCTGAGATCGAGCGAGCGGGTCGCCGGCAGCAAATGACGACCGCCGATGTGGTCATAGAGAAAGAGGCCGAGACGCAGCAGCCAGGCCGGGCGCAGGCCGGCATGATGCGGCAAAACGAAACGCAGGGGGCGGATGATATGGGGCGCGATACCCCAGAGAATCTCGCGCTCGATCAGCGCCTCGCGGACCAGGCGAAACTCGTAATATTCGAGATAGCGCAGGCCGCCATGCACCAGCTTGGTCGACCAGGATGACGTCCCGCTCGCCAAATCGTTCATTTCGCACAAGAAAACGGTGTTGCCGCGGCCCACCGCATCGCGCGCGATGCCGCAACCGTTAACACCGCCCCCAATGATGGCGAGGTCGAAAATACGATCCAACAGACGCATCCCCCGGCGACCACCCGTTCAGTCGAGTGGCTACTTTCGTTTTTGATTAGATCACACCGAAAAACGAAAGCAAGACGAAAGAGAGGGGAAAGGAAGCGAAAGCGGAACTTTTTCTGTGTGCAAATCGCTCTCGAAGTGAGCACCGTAAGATGACGATTTGGATGCAACGCACACTTGGGTGGTCATGCCAGCTATATCGATCGTCATACTGATGCCCCATCATAGTACCGCTCCCGCCTCAGCAGCAGCTGACGCCGACACCTGAACGCTTGCGAGCCTCTCCGAGGTGGTCGATCGCGCCCACGCGGGCCCCCAGATCATCACCCGTCACGGCGGGGCCTGACGCCGTGATCGTTTCTGCCGAAGAATGGGCACGGAAAACCGCGCGCAAAGGCACGCTCGCCGACTTCCTGCTGGGTTCGCCGCTGCGCGGCGCCGAACTCGACCTTGAACGTGCGCACGACGACCACGTGACGAGATGCCGTGAACCTGCTCCTCGACACCAATGTACTGTCGGAGGCTCAGCGGCCGGCGCGCTGGGGTGGCATCGGGTTTTCGGTGATGGATGGATTGTTCGCAGCAGCCGCGCTTGCCAACACGCTCACACTCGTCACGCGTACCGTGAAGGACTTTGCCGCATTCGGCATTCCGCTGCTCAATCCGTGGGACGGCCCATAGACCTCTACCTCAACCGCACCACCGGTGACCCTGTGTCCTGCGCATCGGCCTGGGTATCGTCGATATCCTCCGCTCCCTTCGGCATCGCCGCCATCACCTCGATGCCCTTGCCGTGGCAGATGGTGGCGAGGCGCTCCGGCAGTTCCTGATCCGTGACGAAGGTCTGGATCTGACTGATATGGGCGATGCGAACCGGCGCGCTGCGGCGAAGCTTTGTGGAATCGGCCACCAGCATGACGCTGCGGGCGTTGGCGATGATGGCCTGTGCCACCTGCACCTCGCGATAGTCGAAGTCGAGCAGCGCGCCCTCCTCGTCGATCGCGGACGCGCCGATGATGGCGTAATCGACCTTGAACTGGCCGATCAGCTGCGTCGCCGTCGAGCCGACCACCGCGCCGTCGGCGCGCCGCACCGTGCCGCCGGCCACCACGACCTCGATGCGGGGATGGCGGTAGAGCAGCATGGCGACATTGAGGTTATTGGTGATGACGAGCAGATCTTCGTGCGAGGTCAGCGCGCTCGCCACCTCTTCCGTCGTCGTGCCGATGTTGATGAAGAGCGAACAACCGTTCGGGATCAGGGACGCGGCCGCAGCGCCGATCGCCTTCTTCTCGTCGGCGGCGACGAAGCGGCGCGCCTCGTAAGCGAGGTTCTCGACGCCGGAGGCGATGATCGCGCCGCCATGGACGCGGGTCAGCGAACGGCGCTCGCAGAGATCGTTGAGGTCCTTCCGGATGGTCTGCGCCGAGACTTCGAACCGGCGCGCCAGCTCTTCGACCATGACGCGGCCGGAGGCGCGGGCGATGTTGAGGATTTCAGCTTGGCGATGGGTCAATCCGGTCACGGCAATGGCCTCCAGAAGGTGCATGGTGCGGCGGTTTGGGCGCGCGGTCAATGCGCGCCGAGTGGTTCGTGGATGAAACCCTCACCACGCCATCGCGCTCGCCAGCCGCGCGAGCAGCGACGGGTCGTCGAAAGCGCTCGCGGAGGCAACCGCGCCTGACCCAACAAGGTCAGCATCGCTGAGGCTGGTCCGGATGCCGATCGTCGGGATACCGGCCGCGGTGGCCGACTGCACGCCGGAGCGCGAATCCTCGAACGCGATCGACGCAGCCGCGCTGGCTCCGACGAAGCGCAGACCCTCCTGATAAGGCAGCGGATGCGGTTTGCCGTGCGGCAACTCGTCGCCGATCACAAGCGCCTCGAACCGCTCCGTGATGCCGAGGCCGGAGAGCAGCAGCTCGGCATTGAGGCGCGGCGCATTGGTGACGGCGACCATGGGAATCCCGGCGCTATCCGCGCGGTCGAGCAGCGCCATCAGCCCTGGCAGCGGCTCGATATGACCCGCAACGAGGGCGCGGAACACTTCTTCTTTCTCGTCCAGGATGGCGGCACGCCGCTCCAGCGTTTCATCGGGCAAAAACCGCTCGCCGATCGCGACATTGGCGAAGCCTTGCAGTTCCTTCGAGAAGCGCGCGTGATCGAAGACATGGCCGCGAGGACCGAGCACCTGGTTGAACGCCTTCAAGTGCAGCGGGTCGGTATTGGCGAGCGTGCCGTCGATATCGAACAGCAACGCCCTGCCCATCGTCTCGATCATGTCTGGACTTTCCCAAATGCGCGATGCACCGATGCGGAAGACGTATCAATTGAGCGTTAGGCGCGCAATGACGTACACGCATGACGACCACGCGCCACTCGACAACCGCGCACCCGGCTGCAAAACTCCGTGCAAGATCAAAAAGGAGGAAACGATGACGATCAACCGACGCGATCTGGCTCTCTCGACTTTCGCCATCTCCGCGCTTGCGCTCTCGACACCGGCGCTCGCGGCCTCAGCGGACGAAGAGGCCGTGGCCAAGCAGGTCGAGGCCTTCCGCCTCGCCCAGATCGCGGCTGATCCCAAGGCGCTCGGCGCGCTGTGCTGGGACGAGCTGAGCTACAGCCATTCCAGCGGCAAGGTCGAGGACAAGGCGACCTTCGTCACCAATGCCACCGACCGCAAATCAACGTTTCTCTCGATTGAATACAAGGACCCGACCATCAAGGTCGTCGGCCCCGCCGCGATCGTGCGCTTCCACTGGATCGCGGAACAGGAAATGGCGGCCGACGGGAAAAAAGTGCCGACCAATCTTCACATCCTGATGAACTGGCAGAAGCGGGGCGACGATTGGAAGCTCCTATCGCGCGCCGCGACGAAGCTGTAATCAAAGCGGTCGCAGCAGCATCGATTCCGGGCTCGCTCCAGGCGCGCCCGGAATGACGAGAACGCAATCTACGCCGCCTCCCTCACATCGCCATTCACCAGCTTGCGCGCGGCACGCTCGGCTTCGCGGGCGTTGCGGAAGAGCTGGCCTTCGAGCCGGTTGAATTGGTCAGACGAGGCGAAGAAGCAGTAGCCGCCTTGCCCGCGGACCACGATGCCCGCGGTCTGCGAATTCACTTCGATGATATAGCTGTCCGGCATGTCCCGTGGATTCCTCAGTGCGGGCAAATAACGGCGTGTCTGCCCAAAGGTTCCTAGGGCAAATCAACCGGTTTCCACCCCGAATCGACGGGCTATTGAGTACGCCGGGACCTCATCCGTTTTATGACTGGTTGTTGGCGAAGGCGCGACGCGTTGACTCACTCGCGCCGCGTTTCCTAACACTGCACGCCTTCGCGGGATGAGACAGAGCGCCGCATGCGATCATGTCGCGATCGGCGGATCGTTGCGCTGGATCGCTTGCGGGTGGCCGTTGTCGTCGATCGAGACGTAAGTGAAATTGCCGTCGGTCACCAGGATCGGCTGCAGCTCGCGCCGCCGCAGCGCCCACGCTTCGAGATGGACGGTCAACGAGGTGCGGCCGACGCGCACGAGGGTGGCGTAGACCGAGACGAGATCGCCGACATAGACCGCCTTGCGAAAGTTCATCGCGTCGATCGCGACGGTGACGGTGCGCGACTTCGCAGTCTTCGACGCAAACACGCCGCCACCGACGTCCATCTGGCTGAGCAGCCAGCCCCCGAAAATGTCGCCATTGGCATTGGTATCGGCGGGCATCGCCAGCGTGCGGATGCAGAGATCGCCGCTCGGCTCGGCCCCGGACTTTTCGGTCATGCGGATCTCACTTGAAATTGTCCCAGCCCGGATCGGGCGCGAAGCGGCCGCCGAATCGCTCGGCCAGCGCGCGCATGGTCGATACGACGTTTTCCGTGCCGCGCGCACGCGCATAGTTCAGCGGCCCGCCGCGGAACGGCGCATAGCCGGTGCCGAAGATCATGGCGCCGTCGACCGCCTCGGGGTCGTCGACGATGCCTTCGCGCAGAGCCGCGACGCAGACATTGGACATCGGCAGCACCAGGCGGTCGATCATCTGGTCCGTGACGCGAGGACCGGTCTCGGGCAACGGCGCCTTTTCAGCCTTGCCGTCCTTCCAGGTGTAGAAGCCCTTGCCCGTCTTGCGGCCGAGCTCGCCCTTGGCGACTTTGTCGCGCAACCATGCAGGCGTGGGTGGCAGCAGGTCGCCAAATTTGCTGCGCAGCATGTCGCCAACGTCGAGACAGATGTCGAGCCCAACCTGGTCGGCGAGCTCGATCGGTCCCATCGGCATGCCGAACTGTTCGGCGGCCGCATCGATCAGGCGCTGGTCAATCTTCTCGTCCAGCATCACCATCGCTTCCAGCATGTAGGGGGTCAGCGCGCGGTTGACGAGGAAGCCGGGCGAGCTCTTCACCTGTAACGGCAGGCGGTCGATCGCGCCGACAAAGGCGAGCGCTTCTTTCAGAACTTGCGCGTCGTTGCCATCGTGGCTGACGATTTCGACCAGTTGCAACCGCGATACCGGATTGAAGAAGTGCAGCCCGACAAGGCGCTCCGGCCGCGAGAGCGTGGTGCGGAGATCCCCAAGCGGGATGCTCGACGTGTTGGTGGCAAGAATCGCACCCGGCTTCATCCTGGGCTCGAGGGCGGCATGGACCTTCTGCTTCAGCTCGAGCTTTTCCGGCACCGCCTCGATGATGAGGTCGGCGTTGCGCACGCCCTCGCCGTCCATGTCAGGGATCAGCCGATCGAGCGCGTCGCGCACCTCGATCGGCTTGCGGATGATCTTGCCATAGAGCTCGGCGGCGCGCTTCACCGCGCCAGCGATCGGCTCCGGCTTCATGTCGGCGAGCGAGACGCGTAGCCCCTGCCCGGCGACCCAGGCCGCGATGTCGCCGCCCATGGCGCCGGCGCCGATGACGTGGACGTGCTTTACAATGTTGCCGGAGCCGGCGGATTTCTTCATCTGCTCGCGCAGGAAGAACACCCGGATGAGATTCTGCGCGGTCGGCGTCACCATCAATTTGGCGAACGAAACCTGCTCCGCCTTCAACATCGCAGCCTTGCTGCCGCCATGCGTCTCCCAGAGATCGATCAGCGCGTAGGGCGCGGGATAGTGCTCGCGGGAAGCGGCCTTCGCCGCCTCCGAGCGCATGCGTTTCGCGAGCAGGCCGCGCATCGGCCCGAAATTGGCGGCGCGCGTCAGGAAGCCCGGACGCGTCCGCTTCAGGCGCCCGAACAGCGCGTCCTTCACCGCGCCCCGGACATGGCGCTCCTGCGTCACGGCGTCGACGAGGCCGAGCGACTTGGCGCGGCGCGCGTCGATGGTGCGCCCGGTCAGCATCAGCGCCATCGACTGGGTCGGATTGACCAGCGCGGTGAACCGCGCGGTGCCACCGAGGCCGGGATGCAGCCCCAGCATCACCTCCGGAAAGCCGAAGCGCGCACCGTCGATGGCAATGCGCGACTGACAAGCCAGCGCGACTTCGAGCCCGCCACCGAGGCAGAAGCCGTGAATGACCGCGACGGTCGGCAGCTTCAGCGCCTCCAGATGGTCGACCACCGCATGTGCGGCACGAATGCGTGTCTCCACCATCTCCGGATCGGATGCGCCACGGAATTCGTTGACATCGGCGCCCGCGATGAAGCCGGACGGTTTTGCAGAGCGGATCACCAGGCCGGCGGGGCGCTCAGTCTCGATCGCCGCGAGTACGGCGTCGAACTCCTCCATCACGTCCGAAGAGAGCGTGTTGGCGCTGGTCTCGGCGCGATCGAACAACAGCCAGGCGACGCCATCGGCATCGCGCGTCAGCTTGAAATGCTTGTACGGGCCGTCTGCCGCCGGCTTGGGCCCGAGCTCCAGCACGCGGTCGCCGAGCGCGGTCATGATCTTGGAATCCATGGTCACACCGCCTCGATCAGCATGGCACCGCCGAGCCCGCCACCAATGCATTCGGTCGCAATACCGCGCCGCGTGCCGAGCCGTTTCATGGCGTTGACGAGATGCAGCACGATGCGGTTGCCGGAGGTGCCGACGGGATGGCCGAGGGAGATAGCGCCACCATCGACGTTGAGTTTGTCGCGCTCGATCTGGCCGGCCGCGCCGTCGAGCCCGAGAATCTCGCGGCAGAATTTGTCATCGTTCCAGGCAGCGAGGCAGCCGAGCACCTGCGTCGCAAACGCCTCGTTCAACTCCCAGGTATCGACGTCCCCGAGAGCGAGATTGTTGCGGGTCAGGAGCGGCGTTGCAGACATCACGGGACCGAGCCCCATGATGGAAGGATCGAGCGCGGCCCAATTGCTGTCGACGATGGCAGCCTTCGGCGTCAGCTTGTGTTTGGCCACCGCCGCGTCGGACGCCAGGATCACCCAGGAGGCGCCGTCGGTGATCTGCGAGGAATTGCCGGCAGTGACCTGGCCCCAGGGACGCTCGAATACCGGCCGGAGCTTTGCCAGCGTCTCGGCCGTGGAGTCCGGGCGCACGCCGTCGTCATGGTCGAAGAATTTGCCGTCGCGGGAGAACGCGGTCTCGACCTCGCCTTTCAGAAAACCCGCGTCTTGCGCATGCGCAAGACGGCGATGACTCTCGGCCGCATAGGCATCCGATTGTGCGCGGGTAATGCCGAAGAGATGGCCGACCACTTCTGCGGTTTGGCCCATGTTCAATTCGGTGATGGGATCGGTCAGTCCGCGCTCCAGCCCGATGATGGGCTTGAGATAACGAGGGCGAAGCCTGAAGGCTGCGGCGAGCTTCGCGGCCACGCCCTTGGCGGTGGCGAGCCCTGCGAACCAGCGCACGCCGGAATTCGGCCAGACCAGCGGCGCGTGGCTCAACGCCTCGGTGCCGCCAGCCAGGATCATGTCGGCATGGCCTTCGCGGATGTAGCGATAGGCGGTATCGATCGACTGCATGCCGGAGCCGCAGTTGATCTGCACGGTGAAGGCAACCATGTCTTCGCCCATGCCGAGGCGGAGCGCGGCGACCCGGGCCGGGTTCATCTCGTCGGCGATCACGTTGACGCAGCCAAGGATGAGCTGGTCGAAATCCGTAGCCGCGAACGGTTGGCGCGCCAAAAGCGGCCGTCCGCATTGCACGGCGAGATCGACAGGCGTGAACGGGCCGGGCCCGGAGCGCGCCTTGAGAAACGGGGTCCGGCTGCCGTCGACGATGAATACCGGTCGTGCCATCAGCTCGCCGCCCTCTGCTCACCGAGTTCCTGGAAGAACTGATGCACGTCGCCGGTTTTCTTGTAAATCGGCGACAGCGCCTCCGGCGCAAAATCGTCGACCTCGATGACTTTTGTGACGGCCTCGTGAGCGGAAGCGAGCTGCTCGCCCTCGGGCTGCGTGATCACGCCCTTGGCGAGGGCTTCCTTCCAGTCGCGGATTCCAGCGACGCGCATGCGCTTGGCGATCGCGTCCGTGGCCGTCACCAGCTTGAACGCGCGCTCCAGCCGCGCAAAGCCGCTGTCGTCGTCGACACGAGCAAGATCCGGCGTCAGGCGCTCGCGCGCGGCCGAGGGCTCCAGCACAATGCCACCGCATTGGTGCACGACGCGGTCGGACGGGCCGAGCACGCGGGCGCCGAAGGGCTGGACCACGAGCTTGAGGATGACGGCGACGAAGCGGTTCGGCAGGTTGGCAAGGATTTCGGCGAGCCTGACCTCGATGGTCCTGAAGCCGGTCGCCATGCACCATTCCAGCGCGGCAAAATCCTCCTTCTGCCGGCCTTCGTCCTGCCAGCGCTTCAGCGCGGCCGAGAGCAGATACAGCTCGGCGAGGATGTCGCCGAAGCGCGCCGACAGCATCTCCTTGCGCTTCAGCGCGCCGCCAAGCGTCAGCAGCGCCATGTCGGCGCAGAGTGCGAACGCAGCGGAGTAACGCGAAAGCTGACGATAGAATGGCGTGGCATCGCCTGCATCGGGCGCAAGCGCGAAGGCGCCAAAGGTCCAGCTCCGGCCGAAGGCGCGGAACAGCGTCCGGAAACTGTGGCCGAGATGCTTCCAGAACGCCTTGTCGAACCCGGTGAGCCCGCGCTCCCGGTCGGTATCGGCCAGCGCATTCATCTCGTCCAGCAGATAGGGATGCGCGCGGATCGCGCCCTGGCCGAACACGATGAGATTGCGCGTGAGGATGTTGGCGCCCTCGACCGTGATGCCGACAGGCACGGCGCGGTGGAGATTGCCGAGATAGTTTTGCGGGCCGTCGATCACGGCCTTGCCACCGTGGATGTCCATCGCGTCGTCGATCGCGATCCGCATCCGCTCGGTCGCGTGCAGCTTCATGATGCCTGATATCACGGCGGGATGGACGCCGGCATTCAGCGCCGCGCAGGTCAGCCGCCGCGCCGCGTCGAGCTGATAAGCGGTGGCGACAATCCGCGCGAGCGGCTCCTCGACGCCTTCGAACTTGGAGATGGAGATGCCGAACTGCTCGCGGATGCGCGCATAGGCGCCGGTGGTACGGGCGGCATAGGCGGCGCCAGCGGCCGAGAGCGACGGCAGCGAGATGCCGCGGCCGGCGGCAAGCGCCGTCATCAGCATCTTCCAACCCTGCCCGAGGCGTTCTTTACCGCCGATGACATAGTCGAGCGGGATGAAGACATCGCGGCCCCAGTTAGGGCCGTTCTGGAACACCTGCATCGAGGGCAGATGGCGGTGGCCGATCTCGACGCCGGGGAGATCGGTCGGGATCAGCGCCACGGTGATGCCGAGCTCTTCCTGCTGGCCCACGAGATGATCGGGATCATAGGCCTTGAACGCGAGGCCGAGCAACGTCGCGACGGGACCAAGCGTGATGTACCGCTTGTGCCAGTTGAGCCTGAGGCCTGTGACCTCGCGGCCCTCGAATACGCCCTTGCAGATGATGCCGCTGTCGACCATCGAAGCCGCATCGGAGCCGGCCTCCGGACTGGTGAGGCCGAAGCAGGGAATGTCGCGGCCATCGGCCAGGCGCGGCAGCCAGCGCTCCTGCTGCTCCCTGGTGCCGAAGCGCATCAGGAGCTCGCCGGGACCGAGCGAGTTCGGCACCATGACCGTGACGGCGGCCGCGATCGAACGTGTCGAGATTTTCCGCACCACTTCCGAATGCGCATAGGGTGAGAAGCCGAGGCCGCCAAATTCCTTCGGGATGATCATGCCGAAGAATTTTTCGCGCTTGATGAAGTGCCAGACATCGGGCGGCAGGTCGCGCCATTCCCAAAAGATCTTCCATTCATCGAGCATGGCGCAGAGCTCGTCGACGGGACCGTTGAGGAAGGCCCGCTCCTCCTCGGTCAATGTCGCCTGCGGGATCTTCAGCAGCTTCGACCAATCAGGGTTGCCGGTGAAGAGATCGGCATCCCACCAGACGTCACCGGCCTCCAGCGCCTCGCGCTCGGTATCGGACATCGCCGGCAGCACGCCGCGCGCCCAAGAGAAGATCGGCTTGGTCAGGGTGTCGCGGCGGAAGCTCATGGCGGACCTCATGGTGGGAGTAGCGGCGCGAGCGGGCCGAGCTTGCAATTGGCCGAACTGATGCCCCCACTAGAATTGCGGGGCACATCCAAGTGCAATGGAGTGGAATTGAACGCCAATGAAGCGGAAATAACAACAGCCAAAACCAGCACGGGTTCCACTGCCGCCGAAACAGGTGCAGGTGCAAATTACCGCCTAGGGCGTCTCGCTGAGCGGCAGTGCGAAGAAGCCAAGCAGATAAACATCCGTGCTGACGAACAGATTTGGCAGCGCTGGACCGCCTCGGACAAAGCCGGTTTTTTTTAACGCATCCTCAAGCGGCCGAGCGAGAAGCGCCCGTTGATCGAACGCCAGACTCAATCGTGCTCGAATGAGCCGCGTTACCAGGAGCTGGGGCCGACCTGGACAAGCCTCTGCGACCTCGCGTCGAAACCGAGGCGGCGGGTAGTCACTTTGATCCTGAGCGGCGCCGATGATGATGAACTGCAAATCTGTGTAATTACCTTCAGGCAATTCGACATTTAGCAATTGGCCGAGCTCTCCGCGCACTTTTTCCGCCGGGACGCGGTACGCTCTCTGCCCGAGCTTTGTCGTGTCGCTCTCAGGAACTTTCGTCATTGTTTCGAGAGATGGCGCGCATATCTGATCCGAGCCGTTCTCGCGCGATGTACCGTTCCGCCCGGAAATCACTGTCAACAGCCCAATGCCAGCCACGGATTTGGCTGGCCCGGTACAATCGCCATCCGCGCCCAAACGGCACTTGATCTTCTGAAATGGAAGCGTCAGCCTGGGTACGTGGAAGTCTTTGGCTATCTCAAGAGAGATCGAGCCATCCAGCGATGGCAGATCGCCAGCGTGGACTTCATTGCACCATGCAAAGATCGCGCTCACAAGCAGACATGCGACACCCGCGACTTTCAACACCCATCTAGTTCGTGATGACTCCCAATATTGCATTCTTGTTCGCGCTCAGGTTGCCTGCCGATTGCAAAATATGAAGTTTGAGAATATCCGTCTTCAACCTGACGCCTCCAGCATATTGTGTTTCGACCTTAACATCACCCAGGATCACCTTCTTGATAGTCACCAATGACCCTTGCGCAGCCAGTCGCGTCATGCAGTGACGCCCCTTGAGGTCAGCCATCGCCTTGTCCCATTGCTCCGGCGTCAGCGAATAAACCCGCAGATTGCTCAAACTGATAGTAACCCTACGAAGCCGCCCGATCTCATTGTCTGAGATGTCTTCGTAAGTAGCCCGGATGGCGTTCTTGTTGAACCAGGTTTGCGGATCCCAAGAGAGCGTCGCATCGAGACGATAGTCATCTGTATAATCAATTTGTCGTTCGAGAACGCCGGAATCGAATAGTTTTACGGCGCGCTGCTGGCAGTAGTTCTTCTGCTGATGAACGATCCGCCAGACTTCCGCGAGACCGTTGAACACGTCCTTCGGTTTCTGCACCGAGGCGAGAACAAATGTACCCGGCACGTAGGGGTACGAATTTCTCTTGTAATATTTGCTAGGAGATCCCGGCGGGGTAGCCACGGGATCCAGCATCGTGACCTGCCCCTGGAATTTCTGAAATACGGCAGACCGGAGGGAAGGTTCGCGGGCGCAACCTCCTAACGCGGCGACCGCACAAAGCGTGATTGCCGTTTTTTTCACGGTACACCTATTGATGCGCCGCAGAGGCGGTCTCGGGCTTTTTGGTCACCGCTTTGACCAAGGCAGCTACCGACCCGTCGCCTGTGCCGGTCGCCGAAAGCCGCACGCCGATCACTGCATTGGGCGAGCTCGTAAAGTAGGCGATGTCGTAACATTTCTGAGGATCGGGGCTGGCTGTCGATGTCTTTGCGGGCGTATCGGTAGCCTTCGGCGCAGGGGCTGCTCCCGTGTTTGCCGATTGATCTTTTGACATCGCGGTCAAGGCCGCGGCCACGGCCGCTCCCACGGCTTCCGGTGTGACGGTGGTCGACGCTGGCTTCGACGTGGCGGCAGCGCCCTTCGTCGCTGGCGCGACAGCTGCAGCCGGCTTGCTAGGCGCGGCCGGAGCGTCATTCTTGCACGGCTTCACACTGCTCAACTGATCGAGGAAGTGCACGTCGAAATTTACCTTCAGTGCACTCAATGTCAGATCAACCAACGAGCCCTTGACCTCCCGCTTGTAATAGACGCCTAATTTGATTGTGCCTGTGCAGATGCGATAGACCATTTGAGACTTTTGCGAAGCAAGCGACTCCGCACAGTCTTCCCCACGAGAAATGATGCTTCGAATGGCGTCCTTCTGGTCACCCGTGTCGGCCAGAAAATATTTGAGATCGTCGACACCGTAGGCGACAGCATCGACATAGTTCGCTGTCAGATCAACCAAATTGAAGACTTTGTTTAAGGTAACGTTGAAATCGACTCCCGCGTCGATCACCCTTTGCCGAAGATCGACAGTCCCGCCGCCCTGGTAATCGTTCGCGACTGGTAATGGCCACGACTTTGGCGCGCACCAAGGCTTGCTTTCAGCCATCGTCACGATCTGGGTCGGATTCTCGGTCTCGGCGTCATAGGGTTTACCGTTCGACGTCTGGTATTGAGCGATCGCACCAATGCGATTCGAGCTGCGAGTGGTTTGGGCAGCCGTGGGCAAAACCATCGCGCACTTTGATTGCGCACCAAACGATGAAGCAAATGTAGCAATCGGATCCGGCTCGGCAGCCCAAGCGGATTTGTCGGAATTGATCCAGAATGCCGTTGCAGCAACGGCGAACATCATAGTCTTCATAATGACCCCCAATAGACTATTCCCGCGCCACTCAGCTTGGCGGTCCAGAAAATTTAAGTCAATCGAAGGTTGTATGCCCGTCCCCGGTTATCCCGAGAGCAGTTGAACCAGGCTAGAAGCTCCGGTCACATCGCTCGTGAACGAGGCCCGGCCTAATCCGGCCGGACCATCTCGAACATGTTTTCCGGCTTGATCTCGAAATAATCGCCGCGACGGCCAGCGCGCACGATCGGGCGGGCGGCGGCCGTCTGGTAGACGCCGTCCTTGATCATGGCCTTGTCGATGTGGACGGCGACGACCTCGCCCAGGGTCAGCCAGGCGTCGGCCTCCTTGCCGTCGGCACCCTTGAGGCGGACGATGTCGGATACCTTGCACTCGAAGGCGACCGGGCTTTCGCCGACGCGTGGCACATTGACGAGCTTGCCGGGCACGGCGGTGAGGCCCGCGATCTCGAACTCGTCGACGTCGGAGGCGACATGCGCGGCGGTCGCGTTCATCTGCCTGGCCAAATCCATGGTGGCGAGATTCCAGACGAACTCGCCGGTCTGCTTGATGTTCTCGACCGAGTCCTTCCAGTTTGTGGAGGAAAAGCCGATGATCGGCGGCACATAGCAGAACGCGTTGAAGAAGCTGTAGGGCGCAAGGTTGACGTGGCCCTTGGTATCGCGCGACGAGATCCAGCCGATCGGTCGCGGCGCGATGATGGCGTTGAAGGGATCGTGCCTGAGGCCGTGGCCTTTGGCGGGCTCATAGAAGTACAGGTCTTTGTCGGTCACGCGCTGCTTCCTTTTCGTCATTGCGAGCGAAGCATCCAGTATCCCTCCTCGGAGACACCTCCTCGGAGACAAGTCTGGATGCTTCGCTTCGCTCCCAATGACGGAGTGTGTTGATAGGTCGTCGCTCGCCATCCGCCGTTGAGGGCGCCGCGAGCCTGGTTATAGGGGGAATCCCGCCGCCGGGTCAGTGGCGCGGCGACAGAGCCGCGATGACGAAATCGATCATCTGGTCGATCGAGGGGCCGGGCTTGGTGGCGCACTGCGCGATCATCTGGGGGTGGAAGAAACGCATCATGGCGGTGCAGGCACACAGCGAGGCCAGTTGCAGGTCCGGGGCCTCGAACTCGCCGGAGGCGGCGCCCTGCGCGATCATCTGGCCGATCACGCCGGCAATGCACTCCATGTGGGTGACGCAGACCTCCCAGTCCTCCTGCATCGCGACCTCGACCATCTCGTGCAGCTTGTTGTCACCGACATAGCGCTCGGTGTTCATGCGGTTGATGGTGGTGAGCAGCTCGCGGAAGCGCGGGATCACCGCACCGGGCCTTGCCACGATGCGCCGGGCCTCGAGCTCGACCTCGCCCATGAGGGCCCGCGCCACCGATTGGTGGATCGCCTTCTTCGATTCGAAGAAGCGATAGACGTTGGCGGGACTCATCCGGAGCTCTTTGGCGATGTCCCCGACCGTGGTCTTCTGATAGCCGATCTGGCGGAACAGCCGCTCGGCCACCTCGAGAATACGATCCCGGGTGTCGCCTTCGATATGTTCCGAAACCAGTGTCATGCGTCAGGACTCGTCCATCGCCAGTTTTCTCATTTATTCAGCCGCTTCAGCAAGCGGAATTGCGTGCTCGTCATCGCTCCCATGCTGCGGCGCGGCAGGCTGTTCCGGCGTACCGGCCTCGTCGAGGCTCTTCCTGAACCACAGGGCATAGAGACCCGGCAGGTACAGCAGCGTCAGGAAGGTCGCGACGAACAGGCCGCCCATGATCGTGATCGCCATGGGGCCCCAGAACGCCGAACGCGACAGCGGGATCATGGCGAGGATGGCGGCGAGCGCCGTCAGCACCACCGGACGGGCGCGGCGGACGGTTGCCTCGACGATCGCCTCACGCCGGGTCAGGCCATGCGAGACGTCGGTCTCGATCTGGTCGACCAAAATGACCGTGTTGCGCATGATCATGCCGGCGAGCGCGATCAGGCCCAGCAGCGCCACGAAGCCGAACGGGGCGTTGGCGACGTTTAGGCCGAGGGACGCGCCGACGATGCCGAGCGGCGCGGTCAGGAACACCAGGAACAGGCGCGAGAAGCTTTGCAGCTGGATCATCAGCAGCGTCAGCATCACCATGACCATGACAGGGAAGAGGATGAAGATCGAAGCGTTGCCCTTGGCAGATTCTTCGAACGCACCGCCCGCCTCGATGCGGTAGGCCGGCTCGAGATGATCCTGAATCTGCTTCAGCTTCGGCGCGATCTGGCCAGTGACGTCGGGCGCCTGCACGCCGTCGACGACGTCGGAGCGCACGGTGATCGCCATGTCGCGGTTGCGCCGCCACAGGATCGGCTCCTCGTGGGAATATTCGATCCTGGCGATCTGCTGCAGCGGCACCGCCACGCCATTCTTCGAGGTGATGGTGAGATCGCCGACGCCGCCGAGATCGAGACGTTCGGACGGAATCGCGCGGGCGACCACGCCGACCTTCTCGATGCCGTCGCGCACGGTCGTGACCTGTGCCCCCGAGATCAGCATCGACAGTGCCTGCGACACGTCCTGCGGAGTCAGACCCATGGCGCGGGCGCGATCCTGGTCGACGACCAGCTTGAGGTAAGGCGACTGCTCGTTCCAGTCGAGCTGGACGTCCTTGACGTTCTTGTTCTGCCGCATGACGTCGCGAACCTGGTAGGCGATCTCGCGCACCTTGTTGGCATCGGGGCCGATCACGCGGAACTGCACGGGGAAGCCGACGGGCGGGCCGAAATTGAAGCGGTCGACGCGGACGCGCGCCTCGGTCAGCATGCCGTCGGCAACTGCGCCCTCGATCTTGGCCTTGACCCGCTCGCGCGCCTCGACGCCCTTGGCGACGATGACGATCTCGGCAAAGGCCTCGTTCGGAAGCTGCGGGTTGAGGCCGAGCCAGAAGCGCGGCGAACCCTGGCCGACATAGGCGGTATAGGTCTCGATGTCCTTGTCGTCCTTGAGCAACGTCTCGGCCTTCTTCACGGCCTTCTCGGTGACGTTGAAGGCGGTGCCTTCGGGCAGGCGCAGCTGCAGGAACAGTTCGGGCCGCTCGGACAGCGGGAAGAACTGCTGCTGCACATGGCCGAAGCCGACGACGGAAGCGACGAAGACACCCACAGTCGCGACCACCACCGTGATGCGATGATTGACGCACCATTGCACGATGGCGCGCAAACCGCGGTACATGCGGGTCTCATAGACCGCATGCGGATCATGATTGTGGTGAAGCTTGATCTCCGGCAACAACTTGACGCCGATATAAGGCGTGAAGATCACCGCCACGAACCAGGAGGCGACCAGCGCGATCGCCACGATCCAGAAGATGCTGCCGGCATATTCGCCGACCGCGGAATTGGCAAAGCCGATGGGGAGGAAGCCAGCGGCCGTAACCAGCGTTCCCGTGAGCATCGGAAACGCAGTCGATTCCCAGGCAAAGGACGCCGCGCGCATGCGGTCCCAGCCCTGCTCCATCTTCACCACCATCATCTCGACCGCGATGATGGCATCGTCCACCAGGAGACCGAGCGCGATGATCAGCGCGCCGAGGGTGATGCGGTGCAGGTCGAGCGACATCACGTTCATGACGATGAAGACGATGCCGAGCACGAGCGGCACCGACATCGCGACCACGATGCCGGTGCGCCAGCCGAGCGCCAGGAACGACACGAACAGCACGATGACGAGCGCTTCCATGAAGGAGTGCACGAACTCGCCGACGGCGTGCTCGACCACCTTGGGCTGATCCGCGATCAGGCTGACGTCGACGCCCTGCGGCACCGCCTTCATGAACTCGGCCGTCGCCTTCTCGACCTCCTTGCCGAGCTCGAGGATGTTGGCGCCCTTGGCGGTGACGATGCCGATGCCGATGGCGGGCTTGCCTTCCTGGCGAACGATGAAGCTCGGCGGATCGACATAGCCGTGGGTGACGGTGGCGATGTCGCCGAGGCGGAACACGCGGCCGTTGCTCTCGACCGGGGTCTCGGCCACGGCCTTGGCACCGTCGAGCGCGCCGGTGACGCGCAGCGGCACACGCTGCGACGAGGTTTCGACCGTGCCGGCCGGCGTGACGTTGTTCTGCTTGGCGAGCGAATCGAACAGGGCCTGTGGCGTGATGCCCAGCGTCGCGAGCTTGGCGTGGCTGAACTCGACGTAGATGCGCTCATCCTGGTTGCCGTAGACGTCGACCTTGGTCACGCCAGGCACCTTGAGCAGGCGCTGACGGAAGCCTTCGGAGACCTTCTTGAGCTGGGCGTAATCAGCGCCGTCGCCGGTCATCATGTAGAGGATGGAGTCCACGTCCGAGAACTCGTCATTGACGACGGGTCCCAGGATTCCGGCGGGCAGCTGACCCTGCACGTCGACCAGCTTCTTGCGCAGCAGATAGAAAAGGTAGGGCACGTCCTTCGGCGGCGTGGAATCGCGGAAGGTCACCTGGAGCGCGGTGAAGCCGGGCTTGGAATAGGTCTGCACCTTCTCGAAGTAGGGCAGCTCCTGGATCTTCTTCTCGATGGGATCGGCGACCTGGGTCTGGATTTCCTGCGCGGTCGCGCCCGGCCACATCACCGAGACGTTGACCACCTTCACCGTGAAGAACGGATCTTCGGCGCGGCCGAGCTTCTGATAGGAGAAGAAGCCGGCGACGCCGAGCACCAGCATCAGGAACAGAACCAGCGTCGGATGGCTGACGGCCCAGGCCGAAAGGTTGAAGCGCTTCATCGCTCTCTCCGAAAAGTCGATCCAATTGCCACAAACGACAGCCGCTCTGTTCAAGGCGTCGTCGCGAGGCAGCGAAGCAATCCAGGGGGCTGGGCAGGTTCTGGATCGCTTCGCCGCTTCAGCCCTTGCATTTGCGCGTGGGGCCGAAACTCGCCTTGCAACAACGTAACTTACTCTCTCGTCATTCCGGGATGGTCCGAAGGACCAGACCCGGGAATGACGGGATCAAAAAGACAGTGACGACACGACCCGCACCTTCTGGCCGGGATCGAGCTTCTGGACGCCGAGAGCGACGATCTTGGCGCCCTCGTCCACGCCGCCGGTGATGACGACGTCGTTGCTGTCGTAAGCCTTCACCGCAACCGGCTTCAGCGTGACCGCACCATTGTCGTCGACGACGTAGAAGGACGGCTTGCCGCCTTCGTTGAACAGCGCCGACAGCGGCAGCCGCGCGACACGTTCGGTGGCGGCGTCCGACAACGTCAACGTCGCGGTCATGCCGAGCGAAACCCTGTCGTCGGCTTCAGGCAGCGAAAACTTCGCGAGATAAGTGCGCGTCGCCGGATCGGCCGTGGGCGCGATCTCGCGCAGCTTGGCCGTATATTTCTTGTCCGGCTCCGACCAAAGAGTGACGCTGGCGACGCCCGATTTGGCGCGTCCAACCAGCGTCTCAGGGATCGCGACGACCGCTTCCTTTTCAGCAAAGCGGGCGACACGGATCGAAGCCTGGCCTGCGGCGACCACCTGGCCGGGCTCGATCAGCGTTGCCGTGACGACGCCACGGGCGTCGGCGTTGAGCGTCGCGTAGGAAAGAGAATTCTTGGTCAGCTCGACCGAACGGATGGCGCGGTCGAGGCGCGCGCGGGCCTCGTCGGCGGCGGCGCGGCTCGAATCCATGGCGGCATCCGTGGTCCAGCCCTTGGCCTTCAGTTCCTTGGCGCGCTGCTCGGCGGCGGCGGCCTGGGCCAGCACGCCGGTAGCGGCGGTCTGTTCGGCGACGGCCTGCTCGGCCTGGAGCTTCAGGTCGACCTCGTCGAGGGTGGCGAGGGCCTGACCGACTTCGACGGTCTGTCCGACCTCGACCAGTCGCTTGTCGACCTTGCCGGCGACGCGGAAACCAAGATCGCTCTCGATCCGGGGCCTGATCGTGCCGACGAAGCTGCGCTCCGGGGTCTCGGCATCAAAATGGGCTGTTGCCACCAGAACCGGCCGCGGTGGCTCGGCCTTTTCGGCGACGGTGTCATTGCACCCGGCCAGCGCAGCGGCCATCAGGGCCAGCGAGACACCCGCCAAGAGCCTGGAATAGCTGGACAAAACGGACCGAACGAACATCGGACGACACTCCTGCGTCTGCAACCGTCTGCAATGAGAGGAATGTCGACTAATCACTGACGAAAGTCAATAATCGTCAGTCATCAGGAAAGCGTGATCGCTAAAGGGACCTCTGCCCGTTGCTGCAATGGTTGCTACTGGCGTTCGGCGAACTCGTGCTTGCTCTCGTGGCCGCCGATGAAGACCAGGATGCCGGCGATCAGGGGCAGCACCGCGAGCACCAGCAAGCCGGACGAGGTCTGCCCCGTCGCTTCCTTGACCCAGCCGATCAAATACGGGCCGCCGAAGCCTGCGAGGTTGCCGACCGAGTTGATCAGCGCGATGGCGCCGGCAGCAGCGGTGCCGGAGAGCCAGGCCGTCGGCAGCGTCCAGAACACACCGAAGCAGCAGAACACGCCGATCGCTGCGAAGGTCAGCACCACCATCGTCATCGTGGGATCGGTGAGGTAGCTGGAGACGGCGAGCGCGACGGCGGTCAGCAGCAGCGGCGCGCCGACATGCATCACGCGCTCGCGCGTCGCGTCCGAATGCCGCGCCCACAGGATCATCGCGATGGTGCCGAACAGATACGGAATCGCGGTGACGAACCCGGTCTGGGCGTTGGTAAGGCCGAACGCCTTGACGATCTGCGGCAACCAGAACTGCATGCCATAGAGCGCGCCCACGAAGCCGAAATAGACCAGGCTCAGCATGATCACCTTCGGCGAGGACAGCGCTTCGCCGAGGGACAGATGCTTGACCGCCTGCTTGGCGGCAATCTCGGAATCGAGCCGAGCCTTGAGCCACGCCTTCTGCTCGGCCGAGAGCCAGTCCGCCTTCTCCGGCCTGTCGGTGAGGTAGAACCAGGTGACGATGCCGAGCAGCACGGAAGGAATGCCCTCGAGGATGAACAGCCACTGCCAGCCCTTCAGCCCCAACGCGCCGTCGAGGCCGAGCAGCAGGCCCGAGATCGGCGCACCGATCACGGTCGAAACCGGCACGGCGATCGCGAAGGCCGCGAGGAACCGGGCGCGATATTCGGCCGGATACCAATAGGTGAGATAGAGGATGATGCCGGGGAAGAAGCCGGCCTCGGCCACGCCGAGCAGGAAGCGCAGAACGTAGAAGCTGGTGACGCCGCTCGTGAGCGCCATCAGGGCCGAGATGATGCCCCAGGTCACCATGATGCGCGCGATCCAGCGGCTCGCACCGAACTTTTCCAGCGCGAGGTTGCTCGGCACCTCGAAGATGAAATAGCCGATGAAGAAGATGCCGGCGCCCCAGGAGAAGATCAGCGGCGTGAACTTCAGCTCCGCATTCATGGTCAGCGCGGCGAAGCCGAGATTGACGCGGTCGAGATAGGAGAAGAAGTAGGCCAGCACCAGGAACGGGATCAGGCGCCAGGAGATGGCACGGATGGTCGAGGTCTCGATGTCCGACCTGTTGGTATTCCTGGCTCCCGTGGAACCGGTATAGGCTGTGGTCTGGCTCATGGCGTCCCCCCGTATTGTTGCTTTTGTGAGCTAAAGGCGGTTTTGAGCATCACGGGCAAAGAGTCAATGCAAGCAAAGCAGCCAGTCAACACCCTTGCGCTGCGGCAGATATCGCTGATCCGCCTCGCCCTGGCGCTGGTCGTGATTGCCTGCGGGCTGTCTCTCCGCTGGTACGGCTTTCCGCTCGGCCTTCCCGCCTTCTTGGTGAAGTATGGCGGCTCGCTCTTATGGGCGACGATGGTGTTTTTGCTGGTCGGGCTGTTGCTGCCGCGGCTGACCCGGAGCCAGCTCGCGGTGATCGCGATGGCGGTCGCGGTGGTGGTCGAGTTTTCCCGGCTGGTGCATACGCCATGGCTCGATGCGTTCCGCCTCACCACCGCCGGCGCCTTGCTGCTCGGCCGCATCTTCTCGCTGTGGAATTTGGCGGCTTATGCCGTCGGGATTGGGGTCGGGGTGTGGATTGACCGGCTCGCCGTGACGAGGCCAGTCTCCGGTCATTCCGCCAACTGAAACCGCTCGAACCGATCGAGTTCTTCCTCGATTTTCCGCTTCAGCTCCTTGCGCCCCGCGGCCTTCCTGCCCTGTCCGAGCCAGGTCCATTTCTGCATCAAGAGCTTCCTGGCCTGCCGGTCGGTCTTGAGGTCGAGCGCGGCGACGATCTCGTCGCCGACCAGCACGGGCAGCGCGAAATAGCCGAGCTTGCGCTTGGCCTTCGGCACATAGGCTTCGAACAGATGATTGTAACCGAAAATGAGATTGGTGCGCTTGCGCTGGATGATCAGCGGATCGAACGGCGAGAGGATATGGACGAGATCAGGCGACAATTCATGCGGCTGCAGCGCCTCGGGCGTCGCCCAATGCTCCTGCTTTCCCGCGCCCTCGACCGCAACAGGAAGGAGCTCGCCGCGGCGGACGCGCGAGGCGATCAGGCCGGCGACGGCCTTCTTGCTGGGCGCATCGAGATAGCAGATCGAATCGAGGCTGACCACGCCTTGCGAGCGCAACGCGCGGTCAAGCAGATACGACGTGATCTCTTTCGCCGAAGCGGGTTTCGGCAGCTTGTCCCAGCCAAAATGGCGCGTCATCAGATCATAGGTCTTGAGCATGCCCTGGCGCGCGCTAATGGTCGCGACACCGGTATAGAAGGCAAGCTGAAGCGCGCGCTTTGACGGCTTGCGGCTCTGCCACAGATGCTCCTTCTCGGTGAGCACGTCGTCTTCGATGTCGCGGATGGTCAGCGAACCGGCGCGCAATAGCCGCATCACCTTGCGCGTATCGGCCGGCGTCACCGAGGCATACCATTTGTGCCCCTCGCGCCCGTGCTTGCGCATCGTTGGCAGGAAGAAACGAAAATCATCTGACGGAACGTAGGAGAGCGCATGAGTCCAGTATTCGAACACGCTTTTGTCGACGCTTTGGGCATGACTGAGGTCGGCGCGGCGGTAGGACGGAATGCGGCTGAAGAGGATGTGATGATGGCAGCGCTCGATCACGTTGATGGTGTCGATCTGCACGTAGCCCAGATGGCCGATCGCCTCCGCGACGGCCTGAGGCCCCTCCCCGAACGGTTCGCGCGTGTCGAGCCGCTGGGCGCGCAGCCAGATCTGCCGGGCCTGTCTCGTCGGGAGCGGGAGGGGTTTTGGCGGGCGGGACATTGCAATGGCAATGTAGCGGGATTCGCGCCGGGAGAAGAAGCGGCAGATCGACCGAAAATAAAGGCCGCGCCGTCATCTGTTGTCGGCGGGACCGGACATCGCGGCCGTCGACTTCATCAGATTATCGCTGGTGCACGCCATCATCGCGGCGGACGCGGGAGAAAAGGCAAACGCGACAAAAGCTGCGGCGGTGAGCAAGCTTCATCGAAAAGTCTCCTTAAGCAAAACGAAACCGGCGTCATGCCGGCCTTCGCAATGACGTATTCTCTAGCGGGGAACGTTTCGTGGAGAAGACAATGTTCTTGCTGCAGCGCAAAGCGAGACGGCCTCAGCGGTCGTCCTTCGGCACCTTGGGCCGGTCGCCGAGGCTGCCTGTGGCGATATCGGGCTCGCAGGAGGCCCTGCCGCGCCCTCCCGCCTCGCAGCGATAGACGCTGCCAGTGAGGCGGTCGACCAGCCACACCGTCTCGTCGGTCGGAGCTTGGAGGCCGGTATACCGCGAGGTCACTCCCGTGATCAGCGTGGAGAGCAGGATCGCGACCGCAATCATCGCCGCGCCGATGTAGATGGGCATGGCATTCAGAGACACGGTCCGATCCGGCGGGCCACTGCGATGGAATTGATAGTCACTTGGCCGCGGCACGGGTTGGAACTCGGCTCCTCTGTGCGATTGTCGGATGAAGGCGTTTGCTAGGCGCGCATCTGGCCAAAAACTTGTTCGCAGACAGGCCCTCATGCGACGGCTTTGCGACGAAGACGGAGCGCAGGTTTCCAACAGCGAAGGCGGCCCGGATCGAGCCGCCTCCCCCGTCGCTCTTTGCCTCAGCGGCGGCCGAACAATCCGCCCATCATGCCGCCAAACAGAGCGCCCGGGCCAGCCGTCGGGGCACCGCCGCCACTACTATGATGGCGCCGGCCACCACCGCCGGAAGAGCGGCGACGCGCCGGCTCATCGCCTGCCTGCTCGGAGGAGGCCGCGCGCGTCGAAACGATCTCCGACAGCAGAGCCTTGTGCTGGAGCTTGTTGAGGTAACCGGTGGCAGGATAGCCACGTGCCGCCTGCCATCGCTTCATCACGGAACGGGTGTCGTCGTCGAACTTCCCGGTCGCCTTGACGTCGAAGCCGAGCGCGGTGAGGCGACGCTGCACGTCCCGGCGCTGTCCCCTGTCGAGACCGATCTGGTCTTCGGAGATCTGGTTGGCCTCTTCGGTGAAAGTCGCGGGATCGATCCCGGCCGACAGGTTGCGGGTGGTGTTGGACGGTCCATCCTGCAGCGCCGCAATGCGGGCGAGCGCGATCGATTTGAACGTGCCGTTCGGATAGTTCGTGAGATAGGCGTTGAGCTCTTCCACCTTGTTGGTGTCCTTGATCGAGCGCCAGAACTCGAGCTCGATGTCGGAGCCTTGCCTGGTCGCGGCCGACACGGGCGCGTTCGACGGGTCGATCGTAGCCGCAGCCGACGCGGCAACCGGATTGAGGTAGACGTTGCCGGTGAGGTTGGTGTGTCCCCAGGGCAATTGGCCCTTGCTGGTCTCGTCACTGACCTGGGCACGAACCTTGGTCATGGCCTCTTGGATCTCGACTCCCGGCTGGGCAATGTTGGCGACGAGGGCGCGGGTGAACGGGCTGTTGGTGCCGGCCTCGCCGTCGAGCGCGGTCTGGCCGGGGCCGGTGGCAAAGGCAATCAGCGTGCCCTCGCCCGACTTCATCTCGGCGAGGCCGGTCTGCACATTGACGGAGCGGGTGGCCTTGGCCGACCGGATCTTTGCCGCGAACGGGTTATCACGGCAGGCGTCCAGGAATACGAGCTTCACCTTCGCATCCGCCATGGTCTGATCGAGCGTGATGTCGACATTGATCGCAGCACCGAGCTTGACGTCCATCTCGGATTTGAGGTCGGCATCAATAGGCAGCAGATAGTTGATACCATTCACGGCAATGCCGTGGCCGGCATAGAAAAAGACGGCGACATCGGCGCCTTCGCTCTTCTTGCCAAACTCCAAGAGCTTTGCAGTCATGGCGTCGCGGGTGAGGTTGGAGCCCTCGACGACATCGAAGCCGACGTTGCGCAGCACCCTGGCCATCGCCTTGGAATCGATCGCCGGGTTGGGGAGCTGCGGGACATTCTTGTAAGCGGCGTTGCCGACCACGAAGGCGACGCGCTTGTCGGCCATGGCTGCGTTCTCGCTGATGAGAAATGCTGCGATTGAAATTGCTGCGATCAAGAAGCGCATGATCATTCTCCCCTGATCCAAGCTTCTTCGATGCTCTCGGATCACCTAGAGCGATCCGATGAGAGCAATCTGATCCAGTTCACAACGACGCACTGTGATCTGGATCGCCCGGGGATTTCTACTGCTCGAACCGAGCTGCAAGACACCGCGACGGCTACTTTTCGGTCAGCTGACGCAACGGGCAATAACCGCGGTGACCAGCAATGGCAGGGAGATTGTACCCGCACCGGCACGAAGTCCAGCGAGCCGCGGAACGCCAGATCGAAAAGACGCAGAGGATTTGCCCGCTGCTCTCGAGTCGAATGAGACAGAGTTACTTCCGGACGAAGGCCTCATGCTGCCCCGGTGGCAGGCCGCTGCCGCTGCTGAATGCCGTGTATACCGGCCGGCTCGGCTGCTAAGATACGAACCGAATTCGGCTCTTCCTGAATGTGACCCGCATCACATCTGGATCTTTGAACCTTCCCTAACCTCTGAGCATCAAATCGCCATCAAGCGTCACACCGAGGATACGACAATGACCCATTTCAATAAGTCTTTTGGACTGAAGGCGATCACGCTGACCGCGGCGCTGTCGATGACGGCGGGCCTCGCTTTCGCCGGCGATGCCAATGTTTCCACCAAACAGATCCTGGACGCATTGAAGCCGAAGCCGGTGACCCGCGGATTGTCGGTCGGTCCGCAGGCCGACCCGACGGCGCAGGCCAAGGAAGCGACCTTCCTCAATACCGTGCGTAACAGGCAGACCCGCTCGCTCTCGATGGGCGAGCGCGATCAGATCGCCGAGCTCGCGTCGACCAAACCCAACATCGATCTGGAAATCCAGTTCGACTACAACTCGGCCGACATCGCCAAGACCTCGCTGCCATCGGTCCAGGCGCTCGGAAAGGCGCTGTCGGATCCGTCGCTCAAGGGATCGACCTTCGTGGTTGCCGGCCACACTGACGCGATCGGCACCGAAGAGTACAATCAGGGCCTCTCTGAGCGTCGCGCGGACACGATCAAGAAGTACCTGGTGCAGAACTACGGTCTCAACGGCGGCGATCTCGTCACCGTCGGCTACGGCAAGACCAAGCTGAAGGACACCGCCAACGGCGCCGACCCGATCAACCGCCGCGTCCAGGTCGTGAACATGGATACCAAGACGGCGTCCAAATGATGTGAGAAGTCCTGGCAACAACCGACAAGCCGCCTGCCACGAAAGTGGCGGGCGGCTTCCTCCTGTCAGATCCAGCTCTGGAACAACATCAGCCGGCTGAACATCTGCATCGACGTGCCGATGAAAGCGGCTGAAATCGGCAGCATGAGCGCAAAGCCGATCGCCGCAATCCCGACATAGGCCCACAGCACCCAGTGCGGCAGGCCATCCTTGCGCAGCACATAGACCAGCGCGAGCGAGGCCGCGGTTGCGGCTGGCATGTAATAATAGATGAAGCCGAGCGTGCGCGGCAGCAGCGCCCAGGCGAGCCAGGGACCGAAATAAAATGCCGCAATCAGGAACGCATCCCAGCGACGCGCAACGATGAAGTCGCGCAGCACCACGACAAGGGCTGGCAACGCCGGCCACAGCACCAGGGGATTACCGAGGAAGACGATCGCCGCGACGTCGTCGTCCGTCGTCTTGTCGAACAGGAACCACACCGGCCGCACCAGCAACGGCCAGGACGGCCACGAGCTCATATACGTATGGCCGGCGATCGCGGTGGTGGTGTTGTCGGCGAAGATCCGGCGCTGCGCTTCGATCAGATCCGGCCATGACAGGCCATAGAGCGGAACGAAGGCAGCGATATAAGTTACGGCCGGCAGCAGCGCAAAACAGAGGGCGGCATGATGGGCCCTGAAGGCGGGCCAGAGATCGGGCCGGTACCAGTCGCTCGGCTTCGCATCGGCAAACAGCGTGTGCCAGCCCTGCATGAGTCGGATCATCGCCACGATGACGATGCAGACGCCGAGCGGAAACAGGCCGCTCCATTTGCAGGCCGCCGCAAAACCGAACAAGCTGCCGGCGAGCGCGAACAGAGCCTGCGGACGTTCCCGTCGAAAGCCGTGCATGAAGGCGGCAATTGCGAGCAGGCCGAGACCGAGCGCAAAGATGTCGAGCATCGCGATGCGCGCTTGCACGTAAACCATCTGGTTGAACGCCGCGATCAGCGCTGCTGCGATTGCAGGTCCCTGCGACCCGAACAAGGCGAGGCCGCAGAGATAGATCGCGACGATCGCAAGCGCGCCGAACAACGTTGCCGGATAGCGCCAGCCCAGCGCATTGTCGCCGAATGCCGAGATCGAGAGAGCGATCAGCTCCTTTGCCAGCGGCGGATGCATCGGATTGAGCATCGGCTCCGACACCGTGGTGCCCAGCATCTGCCGCGCAGCCGGCACGTAATGCACCTCGTCGAAGACGAATTTTTCCGGCGTCGTCAGCCCGACCAGCAGGGCGAGATGCGCAGCTAGGAAGATCGCGACAGCGACCACTGCGCTTCGCGACGTCATCGCAGCCGCATGTGCTTTGCGCGACGGCTCTAGGGCTGTTTTACGTGGCAAATCTGCGTCACCGCGAATAAAAAACCACTCGGACGATCCATTGAACGCATTCTGCCGCAACTGTCACTAAGCTAGCGCTTGTCTCACGCTGCTTGTGATAATTCTGCCACAACACGAGCGCGCGCGATCCAGTACGATCAGGGGCCTCGATCGGTTGCGACATGAATTTGCGTTTTCTGCTTTTCCAAACTCTGCTGTCCGCGACACTCTGCGCTGCGCCTTGCGCGCAAGCCCAGACGCGCGTCGGCGAAGCCGTTCTCGTCCAGAACGAGGTGGTCCGCGTCGCTGCAGGTACGACACCGATCAATGTCGGCGACAGCATGTTGCGCGACGAGACCGTGCACACCGGCGCGGAGAGTGCGGCGCGGTTCGTCATGGCCGACAGCACCAATCTGTCGCTCGGGCCGGGCGCGACGCTGAAACTCGACCGCACCGTGTTCAATGACGAGCACAGCTATCGCGACGTGGCGATCAGCATGGCCACCGGCGCCTTCCGCTTCGTGACCGGACATTCGGCGAAGACCGCCTACAAGATCACGACACCGCTTGCGACCATCGGCGTTCGCGGCACCACGCTCGACATCCTGTCGCAGCGCGGCCGCTCGGTCGTCGTGCTTCAGGAGGGCGCGGCGAGCGTCTGCACCCTGAACTTCCAGTGCTTTCAGCTCACCCGGCCCGGTGACACCGCGGTCATTACCTCGACCGGCGGGAAGGTCACCATCACCAAGACCAACACGCCGCCCTGGACCTTTGCCGCCAACTGCGCCGCCAATGCGGGACTTTGCGCCGTCAACCAATACGCCGATGCCTCGCCGACCACACCCGCCGTTCATGACGACGGCATGCTGTGCGGGCGCTGATGATGGCAAAGCCCGGCTTGAAACGCCTCGCCCTGGCCTGCGCGCTCGGCGCCGCCGCCGCGCTCACGCTGTTCGCGCTCGAGGCCCGTCCAGCGACGGCCGCGACCTTCTGCGAATCCGAGTGCGGTCATCCAACGCCCACCCCGTCACCGACATATTCGCCGTCCCCGACGCCAGGCGCATCGCCCTCCCCGAGCCCGTCTCCATCGCCAAGCCCGTCTCCGTCGCCAAGCCCGTCTCCGTCGCCGAGCCAGTCTCCGTCGCCGAACCCGACGCCGACCGGCTCCGATTCCAGCGGCAACTCGGTCAACGGCCTCGCCAACCAGCGCTTCAACCAGATGATCACCAACCGGGTGCTCGGGACGGTGCTGCTTGGCGTCAACGAGCAGGTCAATTGCAGTGACTGCGTCAGCGCGTTCGGTTCGGCTGGCTCGTTCTCGGCGGGCATCCACGGCCGCAAGGAGCTGACGCCCCATCTGTCGCTGCTGGCCGGCCTCGCCTACACGCAATACAGCGAGGGCGGCTACCACGTCACCAGCGCGCCGATCGGCGCCTTCGCGCTGCGATATGACTTCACCGATTGGGGTTCATCGCGTCCGTTCTTCGACGTCGGCACGATTCTGACGCCATGGGAGAAGGCGCGCTACACCCGCAGCTACAACACCAGCCTCGGCGCGGTGAGCGTGACGGGGTCGACCGATGCCTCCAACTATGCGGTCTATGGCCGCGCCGGCTGGATCAGCCGCCTGTCACCACGCGATGAGATTGCGGCCTCGATCGAGGTCTGGCAACTCTGGCAGCGCGTGTCGGCCTACGCGGACAATGCGGTCGCGTTCAACCCGTTCGACGCGAGCATTGCGAACGGCACCGACCGCACCAGCCTGGTCAAGATCGGCGGCCAGTGGACGCATCTCTTCGCCGGCAGTATCGAGACCAACATCAATGGCGGCTGGGTGCAGTCATTCGCCAGTCACAGCGGCATCGTTGCCACCGTGACCGGCGACGGCACGGTGGTGCCGACGATGGGCAGCCAGGGCTGGTTCGAATATGGCGGACGTCTCGGCTTCCGCGTACAGAAGGACTGGGTCGTGGACCTCTTTGCCAACGGCACGCTCGGCCCTCAGCCAGTGGGCAACACGATCCATGGCGGTGTGGGGCTGAGGATCAATTATTAGCGTGGTTGACGAAAGCGCCAGGCGCAAGCCTCGCAGGATGGGCAAAGCGCAAGCGTGTCCGCCACCTGTCTGAATAGAACAGGGATCGTGGCCACGGCGCTTTCGCGCCGTTGCCCACCCCGCGGCACCTGGGTTGACGTCACGCCGCCGACCTGCCCTCGAACGCACGGCGCAGAACATCCACGTCCAGCTTCACCATCTTCATCATGGCCTGCATCGCGCGGGCGGCGGCGGCCTTGTCCGGACTCGAGAGAAACTCGAACATCACCTTGGGCACCACCTGCCAGGACACGCCATAGCGGTCACTGATCCAGCCACACTGCTGCTCCTTGCCACCATTGGCCAGGAATGCACTCCACACGCTGTCGACCTGGGCCTGATCGTCGCAATGGATCATCAACGACAGCGCGTGGGTATATTCGACCTTCATCCCGCCGTTGAGCGCGACCAAGGGCTGGCCGGCGACCGTGAACTCGACGACGAGCACCGAGCCCTCCTTGCCGGACGGGTTGTCCGAGACGTTGCGCTGGACGCGCGTGATCCCTGAATCCGGAACCAGCGAGACGTAGAACTTCGCGGCCTCCTCGGCATCGCCGTTAAACCACATGCAAGGCACGAGCTTGGACATTGCGAATGCTCCTCTTCAGGTTCCAATCAGGCGTTCGCCATGGCGGGCTTCGCCGGGACGGCCGCCATGTCCAGCCAGTTCACACCCCACATGTGGCCATCCGGATCCTCAAAGCTGCGGCCGTACATGAAGTCGTACTCGTCAACGGGGCTGGGATCGGCGATCCCGCCTGCGGCATCCGCCTTGCCGACGATATCGTCCACCTCGTTGCGGCTATCGGCGGACAGGCAGAACAGTGCCTGGTTCGAGGCCTTGGCATCCGCGATCGGCTTCGGCGTGAACTGACGGAATTTGTCGTGGGTCGTCAGCATCACGTGGATGGTCTCGGAAAACACCATGCAGCTCGCCGTATCGTCACTGAATTGCGGATTCCTGGTCGCGCCGATCGCCTCATAAAAGGCAGTCGCGCGCTTGAGGTCAGTCACCGGCAGATTGAGGAAGATCATCCTGGGCATCGAAAGCTCCTTGGGGCGGGTTCTGCCCAAGGACGGATGGCCCGGCGGCCATCCGACACGCCTTCCGAAACTTTTTTGGCCATTTTTGCGCTGGAGGGTCTGTCGAACCGCCGGGCGGCCGCCAACGTTACTTCTTCTCGTTGGGATCCCGGTGGATCGGATCGACCCACAGCACGGTCTCGGGCTTCTCGACCGGCTCGATGTCGAGATTGACCGCGACCGCCTCACCGTCGCTGCGGACCAGCACGCATTCCAGCACCTCGTCGGGACTGGCATTGATCTCCTGGTGCGGCACGTAGGGCGGCACGAAGATGAAATCGCCGGGGCCGGCCTCGGCGGTGAATTGCAGGCTCTCGCCCCAGCGCATCCGCGCCTTGCCCTTGACCACGTAGATGACACTTTCCAGATGCCCGTGGTGATGTGCGCCGGTCTTGGCATCGGGCTTGATGCTGACGGTGCCCGCCCACAATTTCTGCGCGCCAACGCGCGCGAAATTGATCGCAGCCGCGCGGTCCATGCCTGCGGTCGAGGGCACATTGGTATCGAGCTGGTTACCGGGAATGACGCGCACGCCGTCATGTTTCCAGCGATCGTCGTGATGATCGTGGTCATGGTGGGAATGCGAATGGTCATGGCCGGTCATGGGGTTTTCTTTCTGTCGGTTCCGTGCCGGCGAAACTAACCAATGCCTCGGCTGCAGGCCATAGCAAATTCGGAACTCTCATAGCCGCCGGGCGTTGTCCTCTAGGCAATCTGGAAGGAGAGTTTCATGGGCAGCACTAGTGACAAGATCAAGGGCAGTGCCAACGAGGCTATCGGGAAGGCCAAGCAGGGCATCGGTGAAGCCACCGGTTCCGAGCGTCTGCAAGGCGAAGGCACGGTCCAGGAAGTGAAGGGCAAGGGCCAGAAGGCGATGGGTGATGCCAAGGACGCAGCGAAGGATGCAATCGATCGCGCAGCAGCGTCAGCACGTCGCTCGACTGAATAACGCGCGCCAAACCGAAATGAAAAGACCGGCCGCAAGGCCGGTCTTTTTGTTTGCAGAGATCTTCGCTCACTTCACCGCAAGCAATTCCACGTCGAACATCAGCGTCGCGTTGGGCGGGATCACGCCGCCGGCACCGCGCGCGCCGTAGCCGAGCTGCGGCGGGATGATCAGCGTGCGCTTACCGCCGACCTTCATCGTGGCGACGCCCTCGTCCCAGCCCGCGATGACGCGGCCCTTGCCGATGGGGAATTCGAACGGCTCGTTGCGATCGACGGAGCTATCGAACTTCTTGCCCTTTTGGCCATTCTCGTAGAGCCAGCCGGTATAGTGCATCACGCAGATCTGGCCGGGCTTCGGCGAAGCGCCGGTGCCGACGACATGGTCGATGGTTTGCAAGCCTGAAGCTGTTGTCATGGGTTTTCCTGCGGTCTGGGCCGATGCCGTGGTGGAGACGAACGTCGACACGCTGCCGATCAAGGTGATCGCGAGTGCCGAGATGATGGCGAGGAGTGCGCGCTGAAAACGCTGCATAGAACACCTTCCGTTTGAGGCGGAAGGTGTCTACCGCAAGCCCGACGCCCTTTCCACCCCTCAAACCTCGATATTTTCCAGCCGCACCGGCAGCTTGCGGATGCGCTGGCCGGTGGCGTGATAGATCGCGTTGCAGATCGCCGCATTGGTCCCGACATTGGCGAGTTCGCCGAGCCCCTTCGCCCCGGCCGGATTGATGTGGTCGTCCTGCTCGGAGAGGAGGATCACCTCGACACCAGGGACATCGGCACTCACGGGCACGAGGTAGTCGGCAAGATTGTCGTTGACGTAACGCGCGGTACGCTGGTCGATCTCGGTCGCTTCCAGCAGTGCCGACGACATGCCCCAGATCAGGCCTCCCATCAGCTGGCTGCGAGCCGTGCGCGGATTCATGATACGGCCGGCTGCGAAGGCGCCGACCAGGCGTGGCGCACGGATCTCGTGCGTGAATCGGTTGACGCGGACTTCGACGAACTCGGCCCCGAACGCGTAGGCGATCTTGTCCTTCATCGCGGCTCCGCCGACGAGCCGCGCATGACCGCTATGCATGGCCTTGAAGGAATCCGGTGGCGCGCCCTCCGGTTTCCACTCGCCATATTCCTCGATCACGCCGACGCCGAGCGCGTCGAACGCCCTCTCCAGATCGAGAGTACGGTCGCTCTTGGCCGCCTGCATCGTCGGCGTCCGGCCGATGCCGACCGTTTCCTTGGCCTTATCGGTGAGACTTTGCCTTGGCATCATCGCCTTGAACATGCGCTGGCGGATCTGGTCACATACCATCATCACGGCCGAGCAGGTGCTGGCCGTCGAATTGGAGCCACCCGCGACAGGACCCGGCGGCAGGTCGCTGTCGCCGATAAAGACGGCCACCTGCTCCAGGGGAACGCCGAGCCGCTCCGCCGCGGTCTGTGCAATGACCGTGTAGGCCCCGGTGCCGATCTCGTGGCCGGCGATCTCGACGCGGGTGCGGCCATCACGCTGGAGGCGCACGCGCGCCGCCGATGGCGCCATCTGCGTCGGGTAGCAGGTCGCCGCGCAGCCATAGCCGATAAGCCAGTCGCCATCTGACATCGATTTCGGCGCCGCCGAGCGCTGCGACCAGCCGAAAGCTTTCGCAGCCTCGTCGAAACACCCCATCAGCGATCGGGAGGTATAGGGCTTGCCACCGATCGGCTCGTTGGTCGTGTCGTTGACGCGACGGAGCTCGATCGGGTCCATGTCGAGCTTGACGGCCAGCTCATCCATCGCGCTCTCCAGCGCGAACATATAGGGCACCTCCGGCGGCGAGCGCATGAAGCCGGGCGTGTTGCGGTCCGCACGCACGATCGACACCAGGCTGTCGACATTCGGGCAGGCGTAGAGACGTGTCGTGGTCTTGGTGCCGCCGACGCAATAGGGATCGGCCCGCGAGGAGACCTCGACGCCCTCGTGCCTGAGGGCAACCAGCTTCCCATCACGGTTCGCCCCGAGCTTGATCGCATGCCGCGTCTCGGCGCGATACGTCGCGATGGTGAAGCCCTGGTCGCGGGTCGGGACCAGCTTGATCGGCCGGTTCAGCCGCTTCGCGATGCCGGCGATGATGGCCGTCCGCGGCGTCATCGAGCCGCGCGAGCCAAAGCCGCCGCCAACATAGGGATTGACCACCCTCACCTTGTCGGCGTCGATGCCAAGCTGCTCGGCCACGCCGTTCTTCAGACCGTAGACGTATTGGCTGGGCTCATAGATGACGAGATCGTCGCCCATCCAGACACAGCTCGTCGAAAACAGCTCCATCGGATTGTGGTGCTGCGTTGGCGTCTCGTAGGCAGCATCGACCTTCACCTCGGCCTCGTCGAACGCCTTCGCGAAATCGCCGACCTGCGGGTCTTCCTTGAATTGCGCATTCTGCCCCTTCGCAGCGGCTTTCGTCGTTCCCGGCGAGTCGAAGCTCGCGCTCGGGGTGGCCGCGGTGTAGCTGACCTTGACACGGTTGGCGGCCTCACGCGCGGCCTCGTAGCTCTCCGCAATGACTACGGCAACGATCTCGCCGTCATGCGCGATGTCGGCCGATTTCAACGGCTGGATCGTGGTACCTGCATAACCGCCATTGCTGAAGAGCTTTGACTCCTTCAGATCAGGGGCGTTCTCGTGCGTGATAATGTCGATCACGCCACGGACGCGTTTGGCATCGTCGAGGTCAAAACCATTGATACGGCCCCTGGCGATTGCGCTCGTGACCAGGAACGCATAGGCCGGATTGTCCAACGGCATATCGGACCCGTACGTGGCGCGCCCCGCAACCTTTGCGACCGCATCATAGCGCGGCACGGGCTGGCCCATATTCGCCTTGGGCTCGGGAGCAGCTGCGTTCATGGTCAGATCTCCATCGTTACGGCCCGGTGGAGCGCGCGAGCCACCACGCGCTTGCCGAGCGCGATCTTGAAATTGTTGTATTGGCGCCCCTTGGCGTCCGCGAAGGCAGCCTCGGCAGCGCGCTCTGCCAGGCCATCATCGAAGGTCTGCCCCTTCAGCAGCGCCTCCGCCTCGCGCGATCGCCACGGCACCGTCGCGACACCGCCCAGCGCGACACGCGCATCCTTGATCGCGCCGTGCTGCACATCGAGTGCGACCGCGGCTGACGAGAGCGCGAACTCATACGATTGCCGATCACGCGCCTTGAGATAGACCGAGCGCGGCCAGCGGCCGGGAACGACGAAAGCTGAAATCAGCTCGCCCGATCGTAGTGCGGTCTCGGTCTCGGGCGTGCTGCCGGGTGCCTTGTGCAGCTGTGCAAACGGCATGCTGCGGGTGCCGGACCTGCCGGTAATCTCGACCGTGGCATCCAGCGCGATCAGCGCCTGAGCGAAATCACCGGGATAGGTGGCGATGCACTGATCCGAAACGCCGAGCACCGCATGCATGCGGTTGACGCCATCCATCGCGGCACAGCCGGAGCCGGGATTGCGCTTGTTGCAATTCTCGTAGGAGACATCGCGGAAATAAGGGCAACGCGTCCGCTGCATGACGTTACCGCCGAGCGTCGCCATGTTGCGCAGCTGGGCGCTGGCCGCAAGTTTCAGTGAGTTCGCGATGACCGGATAGTTGCGCTGGACCTCGCCTTGCGCGGCGACGTCGGACATTTTTGCGAGCGCGCCAAGCCGCAGGTTCTCACGGCCCGGATCGATTGCCGACCAGCCCTCCGCCAGCGGATTGATATCGACGATTGCGGCAGGCCTCATGACGTCGAGCTTCATCAAGTCGATCAGCGTGGTGCCGCCGGCGAGCGGCTGCACCGTGGCGCGGGTCAACGGATTGTCGACGGCCGCATCGGCGCTGAGCGCCTGCACGGCCATGTCAGGGTCTGTCGCTCTCTGATAAGAAAACGGTCGCATCGCCTAGCCTTTCGTGATCTCGGGCGCGGCCTGCTTCATGGCGGCGACGATGTTCGGGTAAGCGGCGCAGCGGCAGATGTTGCCGCTCATATATTCGCGGATGTCGGCATCGCTGCTCGCGTGCCCCTCCTTGACGCAAGCGACGGCAGACATGATCTGGCCGGGCGTGCAATAACCGCACTGGAACGCGTCGTTATCGATGAAAGCCTGCTGCATCGGGTGCAGCTGATCGCCCGTGGCAAGCCCTTCGATCGTCGTGATCTCCTGCCCTTCGGCCGCCAGTGCGAGCGTCAGGCACGACACCACGCGCCGCTCACCGATCAGCACTGTGCACGCGCCGCACTGCCCGTGGTCGCAGCCCTTCTTGCTGCCGGTGAGCTTGAGATGTTCACGCAGTGCGTCCAGCACGGTGGTGCGCGGGTCGAGGCTCAGGCGCTTGTCCTGGCCGTTCACCCGCAGCGTGATCTCAACGTGAAGCGCCGGATCCTGCGCCACTGGCGCCGGCGCGTCCAGCGCGCCTGCTCGCGCGGTCATCGGAACAAGCGCACTGCCTGCGGCGCAGGCCATGAACGCGCGCCGATCGAATCCCGATAGTCGGGAACTTGAATTGCCGGACATGGGCGGCCTCCACCGCTTCGAAGACAAAGCAGCGCAGGCCTGCACCGCCGCCGGTCAACGAGGGGCCTTGAGCTCCGTTCCGAACGGAAAAGGGCGACACAGCGAATGCCCGCGTCGCCCTCCGTCAACTTTTCCTGATCTACTTGCGAGGGAACCTCGCGCGCGATCAATAGCCGAGCGCGCACCCATCCTTACGCGGGTCGGAACCGCCAGTCAGCGTACCCTTATCCCAGTCGATCCAGATCGCCTGGGCCCCACCGAGCGGGCCGACCACGCTCGTGGTCTTGTGGCCGAGCTTCTTCAAGCCCTGGACGATATCGGCCGGGACGCTGTCCTCGAGCTGATACTGGCCCTCGTAATGCAGGCCCCGCGGCATATCGATCGCCTCCTGCACGTCGCAGCCATAATCGAGAATGTTGGTCACGACGTGGGTTTGGCCGACCGGCTGGTACTGACCACCCATGACGGCGAACGGCATGACCGAGCGGCCCCCCTTTGTCATGAGGCTCGGCATGATCGTGTGCAGCGGCCGCTTGCCGCCGGCGATGCAGTTGGGATGACCGGGCTGGATGCGGAAGCCGCCGGCACGATTCTGGAACAGCACGCCTGTCTTGTTCGAGACGATCGCCGAGCCGAAGGAATGCGCGATCGAATTGATGAACGAGCAAACGTTACGGTCCTTGTCCACGACGGTGATGTAGATGGTCGAAGGGTTCATCGGCGGCGCGACATCAGGCAGATCGAGCATGCCATCCATGCGGATGTTCGCGATGTGCTCGTCGCAGAATTCCTTGGCGAGGATCTTCGACACCTCGACCTGCATATGATCGGGATCGGCGACGTGCAGCTCGCGATGCATATAGGCGATGCGCGCGGCTTCCGCCTCGAGGTGGAAGCGCTCGACACTGAGCGGCGCATACTTCGTCAGGTCGAATCGCGACAGGATGTTGAGCATCAACAGCGCAGTGAGGCCTGGGCCGTTCGGCGGGCACTGCCAGACGTCGTAGCCCTTGTACATGGTGCCGATCGGCGTCGTCGTCTCGGTGCTGTGCGCGGCGAAATCGTCGAGTGTGTGCAGGCCGCCGATGCTGCGCAGGGTCTCGACCATGTCCTCCGCGATCGGGCCTTTGTAAAAGGCGTCGCGGCCGTCCTTGGCGATCGCACGCAGCGTGTTGCCGAGCTCGGCCTGCCGGATGACGTCGCCGGCGACCGGCGGCTTGCCGCCCGGCAGCAGGTAACGCACGGTGTTGGTGCCAGCCTTCAGCTTCTCGAACTGGTTCTTCCAGTCGAAGGCGATGCGGGGGGCGACGACGTAGCCCTCTTCCGCCGCCTTGATCGCGGGCTGGAGCAGCCGGTCGAAGCCGAACTTGCCGTGATCACGCAGCACGGTCGCGAACGCATCGATCACGCCGGGGACCGAAACGGCATGCGCCGACGTCAACGGCACCGAGTTGATCTTGCGCTCGAGATACCAGTCGGCGTTGGCCGCCTTCGGCGCGCGGCCGGAGCCGTTATAGGCGATGATCTTGCCCTCGCCGCGCGGCTGGATCAGCGCAAAGCAGTCGCCGCCGATGCCGGTCGATTGCGGCTCGATCACGCCGAGCAGCGCCGAGCCGGCGACGGCCGCGTCCACGGCCGTGCCGCCCTCGCGCAGCACCTCGATCGCGGCAAGGGATGCCTGCGGATGCGAGGTCGCCACCATCGCGTTGGTGGCGTGGACCGTGGACCTGCCGGGGAAATGGAAGTTTCTCATCGATTTTTTGCTCTCTCAGACCGTGGGCGCGGATGGCACGCCATCCCGGAAAAACCGGGGTTACATGACACATTCCGGCCCATCCGGGCAATGCTGGCATGCCAGGGAGATGGCTGCCATCCGGTGGGAATAGGCCTGCTCATTGCGGGTTTTCTGAGCGCGGGCGGCCTGATAAACGGGCGTCATGACTTACAAGGTCTGCGCCTTCTACCAATTCGCCGCCCTGCCCGATTACCGCGAGCTGCGCGAGCCGCTGCGTGCGTTCTGCGCCGGTCTGTCGCTCAAGGGCAGCGTGCTCCTGGCCCAGGAGGGCATCAACGGCACCATCGCGGGTGCGCGCGACGCCATTGACGCCTTCGCCCAGGAGCTTGCGCATGGGACGATGTTTGGCGGCAGGCTGAACAATCTCGAATTGAAGTGCTCGACCGCGGAAGCAATGCCGTTCGGCCGGCTTAAGGTGCGGCTGAAGAGGGAGATCGTCACGCTGGGCGATGCGGCCGCCGATCCGACCCGTCGGGTCGGCACCTATGTCGAGGCAACGGAGTGGAACGCGCTGATCGCCTCGCCCGACATGCTGGTGCTCGACACCCGCAACGCCTTCGAGGTGGCAATGGGGACGTTCGAGGGCGCAGTCGACCCCGAGATCAAGAGCTTCGGCCAATTCAAGGATTTTGCCACCGAGAAACTCGATCCGGCAAAACACCGGCGTATCGCGATGTTCTGCACTGGCGGGATCCGCTGCGAGAAGGCGAGCGCACACCTGCTGGCTCGCGGCTTTGCCGAGGTCTACCACCTCAAGGGCGGGATCCTGAAATATCTCGAACAGGTACCTGAGGCGCAAAGCCGCTGGCGCGGCGAATGTTTCGTGTTCGACGAGCGCGTGTCGCTCGGCCACGGCCTGCGAGAAACTGGTTTGCGCGAACGGGACAAGGACGCGACACGTGACAAATGAGATCAAGACCCTCGCCGAGCGCATCGACACGCTGGAGACGCGTCTTGCCTATCAGGACGATACCATCGAGACCCTGAGCCAGACCATCACCGCGCAATGGAAGCAGATCGATGGGCTGACGCGACAACTCGCGCAGCTCAGAGAGCGACTGCAAGAGGCCGAGGCGAGTGCGCCGGGCCCGTCCAACGAGCGCCCGCCACACTATTGAGCACGGTTACCGAGGGGATGCCCTCTACTCGCCGGAAGCCTTGGCCATCAGGTTCATGACCTCACCGGACATCATCAGCCGGTTGCGGCCGGCGTCCTTGGCGGCGTAGAGCGCGCGGTCGGCGGCCTCCACCAGCGATCCCGTGCCCGCGGTGCGCTCGAACGCCGGCCGGCAAGCCGCACCTCCGACCGAGACGGTGACGCAAGCAGCCGCCGGATTGGAGGCATGAACGAGGCCTGCACCATGGACGGCGCTTCGGATCCGCTCGCCGATCCGGGCGCCGCCGGCGGCATCGGTGTTCGGCAGCAGCATGGCAAATTCCTCGCCGCCATAGCGCGCCGCGAGATCGCCGGCCCGCTGCATCTCCGTCGCGATGATCTTGGCAACCACGCGCAAGCAGGCGTCGCCCGCAGGGTGGCCATATTCGTCGTTGTAGGCCTTGAAGTGATCGACATCGATCATCAGGAGGCCAAGGCTGGTGCGATCGCGATAGGCGCGCGCCCATTCCTCCTTCAGCCGCTCGTCGAAGCGGCGGCGGTTGGCAAGGCCGGTGAGGCTGTCCTCGATCGCGAGCGTCTCGAGCCGTGTCTCCAGGTTCTTCTGCTCGGAGATGTCGCGCGAGATCGAGACCACGCCGTCGACATTGCCGTTGTCCTTGCGCGTCACGCGCATGGTCGATTCCAGCCAGACCTCGGTCTTCTGCCGGTGCGCGTTGCGATAAGTGATGCGCGCTTCTTCTGCGTCGCCTCGCTTCATGGCGTCGACGGTGGCCTGGACGTGCGGCCGGTCCTCCGGATGAATTCCGGCGAGCGCGTCGGTGCCGATGAGCTGATTGGGACGCCAGCCGACGACGCGGTTGGACGACGGAGACACGTAGCGCAGCCGCTCGTCGAGCCCGATGCGGGTGACCATGTCGCTGGACCCTTCCGCGAGCAGGCGGAAGTGCGCCTCCTTCTCGACCAGTGCCGCCGCCATGCGCTGGCCGCGCTGCAATTGTCGCACGAGTACAGCGCCGATGATCGCAATCAGCAGCACCAGCGCGAGCACGTACAGCATGCGGGAGATCGCAGCAGCCCGCCACGGCGCGAGCAGCTCATCTCTGTCGACGGTCGCGAGCAGCACGAGGGGATAACGGCCGCTGCGCTTGAAGAAGCTGACGCGCTCCGCGCCATCCAGCGGCGAGGTGAATAGATAGGCGCCGCTCGGCCGTTGCAGGCTGGGATCGCGAAACAGCGGACGGTCGGCGACGCTGCGGCCGACGAACTTTTCGTTGTTCGGGTTGCGCGCGATGATCAGGCCGTCGCCATACATCAGCGCCACCGAGCTGTTGCGGCCGATCTCGAACTGCTCGTAGAAATGCGAGAGATACCGCGAGCCGATGGCCGCGAGCACCACGCCGCCGAAGCTGCCGTCAGGCTTGTTGAAGCGGCGCGAGAGGGTGATGACCCATTCGCCGTCGACGAGGCTCTTCACGGGGTGACCGACATAAGCCTCGCGCTTGGGCGAGAGCTGGTGGTGACGGAAGAATGCGTCGTCGCTGAGCGTCGAGGCGATCGTGCCGGGCGAGGTCAGCCAGTTGCCCTGGTCGTCAATGATGGCGAGGCTGTGGACCCGCTCTATCGCCTTCTTGCGCGCTTCCAGGAGGTTGCGCAGCTTACCGATCGTGACGGCGTCGGCGCCATCCATCTCCAGCCGGCTGACGACGCCGACGACGCCGGAGTCCAGCAGATCCAGGCTGTCCTCGGCATGCTGTGTCAGGGAGCGGGCGACGTTCGCCATCTCGGTCTCGGCGCCCTTGAGCACCGCGTCCCGCGCGGCCCATTCACGCCAGCCGCTGACACCGAGGATCGCGACGCAGGTGAGCACGACGAACGCGGCCGCGCGCATCGGCAGACGGCTCCATCCGGCTCTGTGTGAGACGAGGTTCATGCGACAGAAATCTCCAATAGAGGGAAACTCTGCCGCTTCTCTTAGTGAACCCTGAAGCGCGCGCCGGGATTCGCATTGATCTACGGGCTTTTCCGTACCCCTACGGACCGGGGCCTCGGTAGATCACTAACAAGGTCTTAGCAAGCCTATCGGAAACCGGCCGATCTAGCTGAAGATCGACTTGACCTTGTCCCAGAGCGAGGGAGTGTCGGCATCGGCATCAGCCTTCGACGGCGTCGGCTGGGTCGCGCTGACGGGATCCGAAGCGGGGAAAGTATCTTCCAGCCCGGTGTCGAGCTTGGCGTGGCGATCTGCGGCGAGCGCTTCGCGCAAGTCGTCAGCGTGCTTGTCATGGGGCGCGGGATTGAATGTCTGGGCCATGGAATTCTTCCTCCATTGGCGAGGTCAACGCGGCGCATTTGCGCTGGTTCCCCAGTTCCGATTCTGCCCGCGGCGGTGTATCAGGAACTCCAAATCTGCATCAGGATCTCCAGTGCCCCAGTCTGCGACAAAGCCGTTCATCGACGTGCTCTCCGGCCAGCGCCAAGCCGTCCCGCCCCTCTGGATGATGCGGCAGGCCGGCCGCTATCTGCCTGAATATCGCGAGGTGCGCGCCAGGGCCGGCGGCTTCCTCGATCTCTGCTTCAATCCGGAGCTCGCCGCCGAAGTCACGCTGCAGCCGATCCGCCGGTTCGGCTTCGATGCGGCGATCATCTTCTCCGACATTCTGGTGATGCCTTATGCGCTCGGCCGTTCCGTGCGCTTCGAGGTCGGCGAGGGTCCGCGGCTCGAGCCGCTGGATGACCCGGCGAAGGTTGGAACGCTCGCCGCGCAGGCCGATTTCGGCAAGCTCGCGCCGGTGTTCGAGGCGCTGAAGATCGTGCGCGGCGCGCTCGACCCGCAGACCGCGCTGATCGGCTTCTGCGGCGCGCCGTGGACGGTTGCGACCTACATGGTCGCGGGCCATGGCACGCCCGACCAGGCGCCGGCGCGGATGATGGCCTATCGGCATCCGGAGGCGTTCGCGGAAATCATCGACGCGCTGGTCGAGAACTCGATCCACTACCTGCTGGCACAGCTCGAGGCCGGCGCCAACGCACTGCAGATCTTCGACACCTGGGCCGGCGTGCTGCCTGCGGCCGAGTTCGCGCGCTGGTCGACGGAGCCGACGCGGCGCATCGTCGAAGGCGTGCGCGCGAAAGTGCCTGACGCGAAGATCATCGGCTTCCCGCGCGGTGCCGGCGCGCAATTGCCCGGTTACGTCGAGGCGACCGGCGTCAATGCGGTCAGCATCGACTGGACGGCCGAGCCCGCCTTCATCCGCGAGCGCGTACAGAGCAAGGTCGCCGTACAGGGCAATCTCGATCCGCTGGCGCTGATCACGGGCGGCGCCGCGCTCGACCGCGCGGTCGACGACGTGCTGGCGAACTTTGCGCAAGGGCGCTTCATCTTCAATCTCGGCCACGGCATCCAGCCGGAGACGCCGATCGCCCATGTCGAGCAGATGATCAGGCGCGTGCGGGGATAATTTTGTGCCGCCCTTGAGCCCGCGCACAAAACGCCAAAACAACCCCATGCACAGTACGAATCGTTGAGGAATTTCGCTTCGGCTCTCGATAGCCCCTGCAGAGATGACGTTTGACACGTCGGGCAAAACAGGAGCACGATGGCATCATTCCACCGATCGTGATGTCGTGGGCCGATCGCGCGATCGTGGAGCGCGCGCTCGGCGAGCGGTCGAAATGTTGATTGACGCCTATCTGACGAAGCTGAGATACGACGCCAGCGCCTCGATCTCGTTCGGGCCGAGCGAGCGCGCAACGATGGGCATCGGCGTCCCAATGCCCGAATGATATCCCTGGCCCCACTGCTCCAGTCGCGCCTTGACGTAGAAATAGGCAAGGCCGCCGACGCGGGGAATCTCCCCCACGCCCTCGGCGTTTGGGCCGTGACAGGCATAACAGGATGCGATGTTGGCTTCGGGAATGCCGTCCATGTAGATCGCCTTGCCCTTCGCCATCAGATTGGCGTCCCCGTCATTGGCGGGCTTCGGCGGAATGGCTGCAAAGTAGGCCGCGAGATCGCGCGCGGCGCGGGGATCGAGTGCGGCGACGGCGCCCCACATGTACTGCTTGGAGAAGGGATTGTCCCGGGTATGGTCGCGGAAGCTCCGCATCTGGCTTTCGAGATAGGCCGGACGCTGCCCGGCGAGTCTGGGTGCCACCGTGTACCCTTGCGCCGAGGTCCCGTGACACCAGGTGCAGTTGCGGACGCTGGCCCCATCCCACGCCATCGCAGGGCCGATACAGGCCAGCATTGCAAGCAGCGCTGTCTTCAGTCCGATGCGCTTCATGACCTCTCGTCCCTGCGCGATGCGGTCCGCCCGCTCTCTATGTCCCGCCTTGCGCCCCTCATTGCAGGTAGCTCACATAGGCAGCCACCGCCTCGACCTGTGATCGCGTCAGATTGTGCGCGGTCGGTGCCATGATTGCGGAGGTGTCGACCGCCGACCCCTGGCCGCGCACCTTCGCCCAACCGGTAAGCTGACCGACGGTGTACTCGTAGAGCTGGCCGGCAAGCCGCGGAATTTCATTCTGCCCCTTGCCGTCGCTGCCATGGCAGGCGGCGCATGCCGGCACGTTGGATTCGGGGAGACCTTCCTCGTAGATGCGCTTGCCGAGCCCGATCGATCCCTTCGGCGCGCCGCCGATCGGCTTCGGATCGAGATTCTTCATATGCGTCGCGAGCGAGGCGACCATGGCTGGACTGAGCACGTGGGCGACGTTCGCCATGACGGGATTGGTGCGCCGGCGCTCGATGAAGGCGCGGAGCTGGTTCTCGAGATATTGCGGCTGCTGTCCCGCCAGCCGCGGCATCGGAAACCATCCGCGATAGCCTTGCGCCGACAACCCGTGGCACGTCTTGCAGTATTCGACCTTGGCTTCGAAGCCGCCCCTTTCCTGCGCGTCGGATGTAGCCGAGCAGGCCACCGTCAGGGCCATGGCGTACAGGACCACACGCAGGCTGGTTGCGCGCCGCGATGATGAGCGCCTTGGTCCGGAAGGCGCGAGCATTTATTGAGCCGCCCACATGTGAAAGTTCACTCCGACCTTCACGACCTGGATCGACTGCCTGACATTGACCAGACCCTGGAAGACATTGGCCTGATCGGCGAAGGTGGAGGTCCGGTTGCCGAACCCGTAATAGTCATATTCGAGATTGGCGGACCAATGACGCGTGAAAGCCCAGTCGACACCGGCACCGGCAGTCCAGCCCCAGCGGTCTTCCAGTCCCCTGAAGTCGAAGGGCAGGCCGGTGAATGTGCCACTGACCTCATATTTGTCGCCGGCCATCGCCACACCGGCCTTACCGTAAAGCAGGACGTTGTCGAAGGCGTAGCCGATGCGGCCGGTCACGCTGGTGAGAAATTCGGTCTTCGCGTCCACGATCGCGGTGTCGCCGGGATTGCCAAGCGGGAGGCCAACGGTCTTGTTGTCCCTCAGGGTCAAGCCGGCGACATCGCCCTGGATGCCGATCACGATCGAAGAGGCGGCAAACTGATAATCGCAGCCGCCCTGACCACCGATGACCGCACCGCTGGGCGACGGGCTTACGGTGGTCACACCGACTGTAGAGCCGGCGCCCAGAAAGGAGTCCTGCACGAGCTGCACGGGATCCGTGATGTCTTTCTTCGCAAACCCCGCGCCGACATGGACGCCAATGTAGCAGCCCGTCCAGTTGAAGGGCACTGCGACCGGAACAGGAGCCTTGACGGCCAGATCGGCTGCAGATGCCGGTCCTGCCAAGGTTACTGCGAAAGCCGCAAGATGCGCGGCAGGCAATCTTTTCATCTGACAATCTCCTTTGCGGCGCGGCCTACATGGCGACCCAAGCGTGCAGGAACAGGGTGTTATTGTCGTGGGCACCGACCGTGGTGCCGTTGAACTTGTTGTAGTAGGTGTATTGCAGGCCGATACGGGCGTTGAACCACGGCCAGCCGATCATCTTGCTGGTCCCAAACGGGATGTAGGCGATCTCGGCCGTCCAACCGTTGGTATCGGGGGTCAATGCCGTCCCGGTGAGCGGGTCGGTGCCGAAGAGATTGGCATCCGAGGTGCCCCAGACGTTGAAATACTGCCCGGTCAGAACAATGCGATTGTCGGCACCCATCGCCAGCGAGGCCTGCAGCTTCATGCTGTTGAGCTGATTGGCCGGATTGGACGCAGCGCCAAGGGCGGCGAAGCTCGCATCCAGGCGCTGGAACTCGCGGATATAGCTGCCACGGAAGGTCAGCCAGTAATTGTCGCCCTGATATTGATATTGCGCATCGAAGCCGAGGTCAGTGAATTTGTCCGATACCGGCAGCACCGCGGTCGATCCCGAGGCGAACGTCGTGTCGAGCCACGGATGCACGTCGAACATCATTCCGAACGTGCCGACCATCAGCGAGTGCCGCCCCCAATGCGGCTCGATCGCCGCGCGCCAATAAGGTGCCACGTTGCCGAGCTGACCCGGGGTATCGAACGGATTCGCTCCGAGCGCATTCAGCGCGTGGAAGCCGATCGATTTGTATCCGGTGATTTCCAGGTAAAGCAGGTCGTTGACCATCGTATAGAGGCCGACGCCGCCGACATGTGCCGCAAAGGCGCCTTCAAGCATTGTGCCGGGCGGGCCGGCGGCAAGCGTCGATGACGCGTAGGGGAAACCCCAGGCGGGTGTGGTGTTCCACAAATCCTGAACGGACGGATTGTTGTTGGCGGTGACGCCGAAGACAAAATCGAATGGTCCGGCGCTCGCGGTATTGGCATAGCGAACGTCGGTATTGTCCCACCCCCAGCTGTGGATGAACTGGTCCGCCGGCGTCCCCGAGAACGACGACAGCGGTGTCGCCCCGGCATACGTGTACTGGGCGAACGCGCCGACGTGATCGGTGATCGCGCCGCCCCAGAACACGCTGACCGGCGAGGCCACGAGATTGTCGTTTGTCTTGAACGGCTCCGTCGGATCCGGAATTGTCGGTCCCTGGGTGCGTGTGAATCCTTCGACGGCCATGAACGAGATCGGCGGCACCCATTCTTTGCGGTCAGCCTCGGCCTGCGATTCCTGCGGCAATGCCTTGACGTAGCCGCGCAGCTTGTCGAGTTCAGCGCGCGCCGCGCGCCCGCTTTCAGATGAGAACGGTGTCGTCTTGAACTCGCCGCCACCGGCGGTATAGCCGAGCAATTTGAAACGACGTCCATACGGCGTAAGTGCAGGAAAGTCGGTGTGACAGGTGCCGCAGGGTTGGCCTGTCTGGCGCGCGAAGCTCGGCAGCGCTTGCGCCGGCATGGTCGAGCCGACCATCAATGCGGCTGTCGAGAGAGCGGCTAACGCGAGCGTGGCGAAAAGCCACCTGCCGTTCCTCGCGATGACACTGTAACAGTAACCCCACATAGCGCCTGTCCCGTTGCGCCTTGTTAACTTGGGATATTGCGAACCGCTTTCGTTTCGAAGTAGGCCAGCACACCGACGCTTCGCCAAGCGACATTCGCGGCGCGTCAGCCGTTTTCAAGTCTCGCGAGACATTTCCGCAACGTCACATGCACACGCTTGTAGGAAGCGGTTGCATAAGGCAGCAAATTACCACCGTGCTCGGCATCGCATTACCGCTCGAGCTCTGCTGCGAAACTCGTCTCCACGCTCGACCAAAATCAACTGGACCAAAGTGCGTCGCTGCGCGTAGCTTGCGCTTCATAAAAGCGGGGGGCGCTCATGAACCTGCAATCGCTCGGGCGGATAGCGGCCGCGATCGTCGTGGCCTCGATATCGACGATCGCGCAAGCGCAAGATAAAGGCGCGCAAGTGTCGGCGCACGACCTCAAGGCAAAGACGGACTATTGCAAGACCTGCCATGGCATCGACGCGCAAGGTTTTCGCGGATCGTACCCGATGCCGCGACTGGCGGGACAGCAACCGGAATACCTCGAAAATCAACTGAAGGCCTTCGTCGAACATCGTCGCAACAACCCCGTGATGTTCAACGTGGCACATGTGCTCAGCCCCGCGATGTTGACGGCGCTGACCACGGAATTCAAAGCTCTGAATCCAAAGCCGCTCGGCGGCGCGCCGATGGCGAACGTCGCCGAAGGCAAGAAGATTTACGAGGATGGCGTTCCCAGCGCCAACGTACCGCCGTGCGCATCGTGCCACGGGACCGACGCCAAGGGCGACGGCCAATTTCCGCGCCTCGCAGGACAGCTCAACGACTACGTCACCAAAAAGCTGACGAACTGGGACAAGGAGCGAGGGCAGGACAAGGCCAATCCAGACAGCTCAACGATAATGCAGCCGATTGCGCACGACTTGACACAGGCGCAGATCAAGTCTGTGGCGGCTTACGTCAGCCAACTAGATTAGTTCAGCGCCTTGCAGCGTCCTTAGCCTTGCGATTGCGTTCCAGTTCTGGCCCGCTCATAACTCGCCGTGGACGCCGGACGTCCGCTTGCGCCTACAGCTGCGACCTTTCGCATGTCAGCTCCTGGTGATCGGATGTCCACTCTCGCTCTGGCAACGCCCATTGCCCCGGAGCAGAGATTACCGGCCGCTGATGAGGTCGCAGCCCTACCGCGGCCGGCTGCGCTCGATGATTTCGGCGGCGCCCTTGTCCAGAAGATCCAGTCCGACGCTACGACCGAGTTCGCGCGGCCGATTGGCGGGGCCGGTGCGCGAGGCTTCGATGATGGTGTTGCCGGAGAGATCGAGCACGGAGGCCGTCAGCGACATCTGGTGGCCCGCGATGGTCGAGAAGCCCGCCACCGGCGAATTGCAATGACCGTTCAGCACCCACAGCACCTCGCGCTCCGCATCGGCGCAGGCGTGCGCGGCGGGATCGTCGATCGATGACAGGATTTGCCGCGTCCCCCAGTCCTGCGCGGCACATTCGACGGCGACGATGCCCTGCCCTGCCGCCGGCAACATCTCCGCCGCGGTGAACTCATGGGCGATGCGGCTGGATAGGCCGACGCGATCGAGGCCGGAGCGCGCCATGATCAACGCATCCGCTGGCCCGACCGCACCGCCGTCCGGCAGCTTCTGCATCTCGCTGTTATCGAGCTTTCGCACGCGCGTATCGGCGGCGCCGCGGAAGTGGATGACTTCGACCTCAGGAAACAACCGCCGCGCATACGCCGCACGGCGCACGGCGTTGGTGCCGATCTTGAAACCCTTGCCGCCGGACTGGCGTAGCGCGTCCAGCGTCACGCCCGCGCGCAGCACCAGCGCATCGCTGGGTGGATCGCGTGACAACGTGGCGCCGATGACGAGGCCGGGCGTGTCTTCGTTGCCAGGCATGTCCTTCAGCGAATGCATCGCGGCCTGGAGTTCACCCGACAGCACCGCGGCGCGGATCTGCGCCACGAACGCGCCGCCCTTGCCGCCATGCGGCAGCAGCTTGCTGGTCTGGTCGAGATCGCCCGTGGTGTCGAACTTGACGATCTCGACGTCGAGATCGGGAATGGCAGCGGTCAGGCGGCGCGCAATCTCTTCCGTCTGGGCCAGCGCCATCGCGCTCTTGCGGGTGCCGATCTTGAATCGTGGTGCCAAGTCCAAATCCTCTCCAGACGCGGGTGTTACCGCGCATCCTGCAATATCATGTCGGACGCCTTTTCCGCGATCATGATGATCGGTGCGTTGGTGTTCCCCGACACCAGGTCCGGCATGACAGAGCCGTCGACGACGCGAAGGCCCTCGAGCCCCCTCACCTTCAGCCGCTGGTCCACCACCGCGAGCGCATCGTTGCCCATACGACAGGTCGAGGTCGGATGGTAGATGGTGCTGCCACGGTCGCGGCAATAATCCAGGATCTCCGCGTCCGTGGATACCTTCGCCCCGGGATCGTACTCGCTGACCACGAACGGCTTCAGCGCCGGCGCGTTCAGTATCTTGCGCAGGATCTTGATGCCTTCGACATTGGTGGTGCGGTCCGTCTCGGTCGACATGTAGTTGATGCGAATTTCCGGCGGCACGGTCGGGTCCGCGCTCCTGATGCGCAAAGAGCCCCGGCTTTCGGGGCGGAGCTGGCACACCGAGGCCGTGAAGCCGGAAAAATCATGCAGCCGCTCGCCCATCTTGTCGGTCGAGAACGGCAGGAAGTGAACCTGAATGTCGGGCGAGGCCAGCCGCGGATTGGTCTTGAAGAACGCGCCCGCCGTTCCGGCTGCGATCGTCAGCCAGCCTTTGCGGAACAGCGCATAGCGCGCGCCGGCGAGGGTGCGGCGGAGCGGATGATTGACGGTGTCGTTGAGCGTGATCTTCTGCGAGCAGCGCATCACGATGCGGACCTGCATGTGGTCCTGGAGATCGTGGCCGACGCCCTGCGCATCCAGCACCACGTCAATGCCATGCTTGCGCAGGAGATCGGCGGGGCCGACGCCGGAGAGCTGCAACAGCTGCGGCGAGTTGTAGGCTCCACTCGACAGCACGACCTCCTTCCGCGCCCGCGCGCGACGCACGTTCGTACCTTGCCGGTACTCGACGCCGACGGCGCGGCGGCCCTCGAACAGCACGCGCTGGCCGAGCGCCTCGGTCTCGATCCTGAGATTGCCGCGTCTCTTCGCCGGGCCGAGATAGGCCACCGCCGTCGAGGCGCGGCGGCCGTTGCGCGTGGTGGTCTGAAACAGGCCGACGCCCTCCTGCGTGGCGCCATTGAAGTCAGGGTTGTAGGGCAGTCCGGTTTCGACCGCGGCGTCGATGAAGGCTTTCGACAGCGGATCGGTCACGACCATGTTGGAGACCGGCAGCGGACCGCCGGTGCCGTGATATTGATCGGCGCCGCGCGTCTGGTTCTCCGCTTTCTTGAAATAGGGCAGCACGTCGTCATAGCCCCAGCCGGCATTGCCGTGCTGGCGCCAGCGATCGTAATCCTCGTGCTGGCCGCGCACGTAGAGCAGCCCGTTGATCGAGCTCGATCCGCCCAGCGTCTTCCCGCGCGGCTGGAACACCTGCCGTCCCTTCAGCTCGGGCTCCGGCTCGGTCTGGTACATCCAGTTGACGGTCTTCTCCTTGAACAGCTTGCCGTAGCCGAGCGGCACGTGGATCCAGATGTTGGAATCCTTTGGTCCGGCTTCCAGCAGCAGCACGCTGTGTTTGCCGTTCGCCGAGAGGCGGTTGGCAAGCACGCAGCCGGCCGAGCCGGCACCCACGATGATGTAGTCGAATTCCGGATCAGATGGTGCGAGGGCGGAATTTGCGTTCATGCGCTATTGTTCTTCTTGTTGTGGGCGTTTCCGCTTATCACTAGCACAATCATGCAGCGACACGCAGCGCCTCGACCAGCGACTTGAACGCACGGGCGTATTCCGCGCCGGCCCTTGCGATATCCGCGCGACCGGCGCAGGCGACCGCGGCCTCCGTGACCGCGCCGAGCAGCAGCCGCGCCAGCGGCTCGACCGGCTGCTTTGCGATCAGGCCGGCTTCCATGGCAGCGGCGATTGCCCGCGGCATCTTGCCGCCAAAGTGTTTCGCGTCGATCTCGCGCCAGCGTTCCCAGCCGAGCACGGCGGGTCCATCGCGCAAGATGATCTGGCCGGTCGGCCCCTTGGCGGTCGCGGCAAAATAATGCTGGGTGCCGGCGACCATCGCCGCCAGCACGTCCTTCTCGGCCCGCGCGGCGCCGTCGATCTCGGTCACGAGATCGCGCGAGACGAGGTCGAACACCGCTTCGAACACCGCCTCCTTGGTCTTGAAGTGATGATAGACCGCGCCCTTGGCGATGTGGGCTCCTTCCGCAATCTCGTCCATCGTGGTCGCGGCAAAACCCTGTGTCCCGAACAGCCTTCGCGCCGCCGTCAGGATCGCCTCCGAAGTCGCCGCCCGCCGCTCCGCCTGTTTCGCCATGGGTCTCGTCAGTTTCACGGGTGCTGAACGATTAAAGTGGCGAACGACGGCCCATCCGTTCCCTCCCCCACAAAGGGGGAGGGAACGCACCTTTGTCGGAGCGCCAGCTTTCACCTTCTGGCTCTAATCCAATTCGCACCATGCCACCAGTTGACTTTTCGACTATCGGTCGGTATTTACCGACCAACAGTCGGTTTTATCAAGAGGTGCCGCATGCCGAGCCGTGAGATCGTGGAAGCCTTTGCGCAGCGTCTGGAAGTCGGGGATTTTGTCGGTGCGATCGAGCAATTCTATGCGCCCGATGCCGCCACTTACGAAAACAACGCCGCGCCGACGGTCGGCCGGGACGAGCTGGCAGCCAAAGAACGCGGCGTGCTTGCCGCCTTCAAGGAGGTCAAAGCGGTCCGCATTGGGCCGAGCCTGATCGGGGGCGACAACGTCGCCTCGCGCTGGATCTTCAGCTTCACCAACGCCGAGGGCGTCACGCGCACGCTGGAGGAGATCGCGTGGCAGACCTGGCGGGGCGATGAGCTGATCGAGGAGCGGTTCTTCTACGATCCGAAGCAGCTGGGGCGGTGAGTCAGGCTGAGCACCGAAACCTCCCCTGCGTCATGGCCGGGCTTGACCAGGCTTGTCCCGGCCATCCACGCGCTCCCTCTGCGACACAAAGTACGTGGATGCCCGGGCCTTCGCCGCGCCGAAGCGGCTTCGGCCGCGCAGGCGGGACAACCCCGGGCATGACGACTTCCTGTAAAAGGGCGGAGAGCAAGTTCCATCCCGTCGCCTGCACCGCATTTGTATCGATTTGTTATCGATACGATGATCCGAGCACGCAGAATTGGCCGCAGAGCCCGTGGCAAGCGGGGATAATTCATAGTTCGTCAAAGGTTTGCGGAGAATTCTCCGGACTGAGCCGGACAACGGCCCTTGCTGCAGGCCCTGGAATGCGGACTCACCTGACCAATTATGTCGCGCGGCTGTTTGCCGGCGATCTGTCAGCCTTTGGCGGTCCCGCAACCAACGAAACCGTTGCCGGGCACATCCGCGCCGAACAGATGTCGCTGGTGCTGGGCTATTCGGTCGGAATCATGCTGGCCAACGCCTGCAACGCGATCGTGCTCGCGATTGCGCTGTGGCCATCGCCAGACCGCACCTTCGCGTTGGTCTGGGCCGTCATCGTCGCCGGCGCCGCGATCGCGTTCGGCCTGCAGTCGCATGCTTCGCGCAGGATCACAAAACCGCAATTCGTCTCGCGCCGCGCCATCCATCGGCTGGTGCGCAACGCCTTCGTTCTCGGCATCGCCTGGGGCATCGTGCCCGCCGCCTTCTTCGCGGATGCGTCCACCGGCGGTCAGCTCGTCATTACCTGCCTGTGCTCGGGCATGCTGGCCGGCGGCGCGCTCGCCTTTGCCACCATCCCGATCGCGGCCATCGCGTTCACCGCGCCCATCTTCGTCGGCATCGCCATTTGCCTCAGCCGAAACGGCGACCTCGCCTTCCTGCTGATCGCCTTCCTCGTCGTGGCCTATGGCAGCGTGCTGCTGCGCGGCGTGTTCATCAATTCATTCGCCTTCGCACGGCGCGTGATGCGGCAGCTCGAGGCCGAGCGCACGGTGCGGCAGGACCCGCTGACGCAGCTGGCAAACCGCGTCGCCTTCAACGAGATGCTCGATGCCGCCTTGAAGCGGCTTGCGCTGTCAGGCGAGGAATTCGCGGTGCTGCTGCTCGACCTCGATCGCTTCAAGGAGGTGAATGACCGCTTCGGCCATCCCGCCGGCGACGAATTCCTGGTCCAGGTCGCCAATCGCCTGCAACGCTGCACCCGCGCGGCCGAGCATGTCGCGCGGATCGGCGGCGACGAGTTCGCGCTGCTGATGGCCAATCTGACGCGCGCCGAAGATGCCCTCGAGATCGCCGAGCGCTTCGTTGCGGCCTTCGACGAACCGTTCCTGATCGAGGGCTGCGAGATCGTGGGGGCGACCAGCGTCGGCATCGTGCTCGCGCCGCGGGACGGCAACACCCCGCTCGACGTCATGAAGAATGCGGATGCCGCGCTCTATCGCGCCAAGAAGGCCGGGCCCGGAACGATCTGCTTCTTCGAGGAGGCCGACGACAAGGTCTCGCGCGACCGCAAGGCCTTGCAAGCCGATCTCGCGCGCGCCATTGCGCACGACGAGCTGTTCCTGGTTTTCCAGCCATTCCTCGATCTCGACAAAAACCGCATCACCGGTTTCGAGGCGCTGCTGCGCTGGCAACATCCCGCGCGCGGCCTGGTGCCGCCGAGCGAGTTCATTCCGATTGCCGAGGAAACCGGGCTGATCCACGAGATCGGCGAATGGGTGATCAGGCGCGCCTGCGCGACGCTGAAGGACTGGCCGGAGGACATCCGCGTCGCCGTGAATTTCTCGGCGGCGCAGTTCCACAACGCGAGCATTCTCCAGACCATCGTGCAGGCGCTGGCCGACGCCAAGGTCGCGCCTGACAGGCTCGAGATCGAAATTACGGAATCGATGCTGCTGTCGAAATACGGCTCGGCCGCCTCGGTCCTGAACGCGCTGCTGGAGCTCGGCGCCACGGTGGCGCTCGATGATTTCGGCACCGGCTTCTCGTCGCTGACCTATTTGCGCAAGCTCCCGTTCAGCCGCATCAAGATCGACCAGTCCTTCATCCGCGACATGCTGGTGCAGCCGGACTGCGCCGCGATCGTCAAGTCGGTGATCTCGCTGGCGCGCGACCTCAACATCGGCGTGGTCGCGGAGGGCGTCGAGACCGCCGACCAGCTCGACTATCTCAGGCAGTTCGCTTGCGACGAGGTGCAGGGCTATCTGATCGGCCGGCCGGTGTCGGCCCATGCCGTGCAGGCGCTGCTTGCCACAAAGAAGCTCCGGGCGATCTTCGCGGCTTAGGTCATGATGAGACGAGTCCATCTCGGACGAAGGTGTGTTCCCTCCCCCCTTGTGGGGGAGGGCTAGGGAGGGGGTAGCCCAGGAAAAGGTGCTGATTGGTGAAAGTGCGTTGCGGTGTGCGCGACGGATGGAGTCCCCGTGTAGGACCCCCCTCCCTGCCCCTCCCCCATAAGGGGGGAGGGAACGCAGAGAGCGTCGCTGCTAGCTGAATCCATTTGGTTTCACATCGCGCTCCGTCTCACACCGCATCCGCCCGCAGCAGCGTATCCACCGTGATCGTGCCCCTCGCGCGCGAGACGCAGGTGCAGATCTTCGCGTTGCTTTGCTTCTGGTGATCGCTGAAAAAGACGTCGCGATGGTCGATCTCGCCGTCGACGGCGACGACGTCGATGGCGCAGAGGCCGCATTCGCCACGCTTGCAGTCGGATATCACCTCGAAGCCGCTGGCGTTGAGGACATCGAGCATCGAACGCTCGCGCGGAATCTCGAGCTCCACATCGGTGTCCTTCAGGCGCACGCGAAAGGCTTCGGTCGGCAGCGTGCCGCTGGAGCCGAAGGTCTCGTAGCGCAGATCTGACAGCGGATGGCCGGCGCCGATCCAGGCGTGGCGGGCGGCATCGAGCATGCGCATCGGGCCGCAGAACAGCGCGAGGGTGCCCTTCGGCAGCGAAGCGAACAGCGCGTCGAGATCGAGCCGCTTGCCCTCGTCGCTGGCATGGACGACCAGCCGATCACCCAGCAGGCTTGCGAGCTCATCGAGATAGGCGGCATCCGCACGCCCGCGCACGGCGTAGTGCAGCGCGACCTGCGAGCCGCGGCGCGCCAGCGCCTGCGCGGCGCCGAGGATCGGGGTGATGCCGATGCCGCCGGCGATCAGGCAATAGTTTTCGCGCTCCCAGTCCACCGCGACGAGCGAGGCCGGCCGCGTGATGTCGAGCCGCGCCCCCGGCGCCAACTGCCACATGTAGCGCGAGCCGCCACGGGAATCCTCGGCGCGGCGCACCGCGATCCTGAAGCCTTGGGAGGTCGCTTCGCCGACCAGCGAATAAGACCGCGTCTCCGGCTGGCCATCGATGGTGACGCTGACGTTGATGTGGCTGCCGACCGGATAGGCGGCGCCATCAAACTGGTCGGGCCTGATCAGGAATTCGCGGATGCCGGGCGACAGATCGCGCGTCGAGACCAGCGTTGCGGGAATCCAGGTTTCGATGAAGCGCATGGTGCCCTCAATCGGTTGTGGTCTTGATCAGCGCCAGCGCCGGCAAGAGGTCGAGATGGGTGCGATTGCGCAGTGCGAGGCGGAGATTGCGCACGGCAAGCCGGGCGTGCTCGCGCATGATCGCTTCGGCCCGCGCTCCCTCGCGGTTCTCGATCGCGTCGATCACGACGCGGTGGTGCTCCTGCCCGATGATCAGGATCTGCTGCGCCTCCGGCAGCGCCGACTGGGCCATGACGAAGCCGCTCGGCGAGGCAAACGGCAGCGCGGAGGCGCGGTCGATCTGCCGGATCAGCGGCGGGCTGCGCGAGAGCTCGGTCAGCAGGGCGTGGAAGCGCGCGTTCAGCGTGACATAGGCCGAGAAGGCCTCGATCGAGATCGGGACCTGACGCAGGAGATCATCGATCGCGAGATGGCATTCCTTCAACGGCTCCAGCTCGCGCGCGGAAACGCCGCGCTCGGCGGCGAAGCGTGCGGCAAGGCCCTCCAGGGTGCCGCGGAGCTCGATGGAATCGGAGATGTCGCGTTCGGAGAACGCCTTCACCATGAAGCCGCCGGAGGGGATCGCCTCCAGCAGCCCCTCCTCCTCCAGCCGCACCAACGCCATGCGCACAGGGGTGCGCGAGGCGCCCGTGGTCTCCACCGCCTGGAGCTCGGAGATGCGCTCGCCAGGCCGCAACGATCCGGACAATATCTGGTCGCGCAGCGCGAGCTGCGCCTTCACGGTCTGCGAGACGGAGCGGTCGACCTCGGCCATGCCCTACTCCGCGGCCTGCAGATGCTGCGGCCCGTTTTCCTTCGCCACCATCTTGTCGATCAGCTTGCGCATCCACATCGCGCCGGCGTCGATGTTGAGATTGTAAAAGATGCGGTCCGGGTTCTCGTCCATGGCGCGCTGCTGCGCTTCCAGGATCAGCTCGTCCTCGCGGAAGATGCTGGAGACGCCTTCGCGGAGTTCGGTGGTGAGGCGCTGCTCGCCGAGCCGGTAATT
>NZ_FOQM01000017.1 GCF_900113735.1 Bradyrhizobium sp. Gha | reverse complement strand
GCGATGCAGCCAGAACCCATCCAGTCCCGCCTCCTGGATGGTGATGATCGCATAACTCTCGCCCGTTCGCGCCTGTGCCTTGCGCTTCAGCTCTGCCAACAGCTTCAAAAGGTCCGCAATGTCGCCGGCTTTCACGCTGTGTCTCGACATCTTCTCGCCCTTGCCCGGCGACAGCGATGTAACCAGCCATGTCGAACGGCTCAGTTCCAATGACACAAAAATTGCGCCAAACTGTGTGCGGATAGCGGCCAGTCCGGCGGAAGGATGATCGAGCAACATCGTCGTCTCCAGGTTGGTGTGTTAGCAACCTCAGTCTGGCCTCAGACCAGGTCGCTATCCACTCCCCATGGAATCTTCGCTCCGCTCGCAATGACGAGTTTGTGGTGCGGGCTTCGCGCTTCACACAGAGCCGCGTCGTGCGTCCCTCACCGCGCCCCGAACGTCGTCTTGCCGAACAGCGCCTTCTGCGTCGAGGGCTGCGAGCGCCAGTATTGCGGCGGGGCTTCGACTTCGCCGCCGACGTCCGCAGCGGCGTGCCAGCCCCAGCGGGGATCGTAGAGCATGCCGCGGGCGAGTGCGACCATATCGGCCTTCCCGGAGGCGATGATCTCCTCGGCCTGCCTGGCTTCCGTGATCAGGCCGACCGCAATGGTGGGCAGCCCGGTCTCGCGCTTGATCGCTTCTGCGAACTGCACCTGATAGCCGGGACCGAGCGTGATCTTCTGCAGCGGCGAGACGCCGCCGGAGGAGGCATCGATCCAGTCGACGCCGCGCGCCTTCAACGCCCTGGCAAACTCGATGGTCTGCGCCAGGTCCCAGCCGCCCTCGACCCAATCGGTCGACGACACCCGCATGCCGACAGGCTTGTCGTGCGGGAACACCGCCCGGACCGCGTCGTAGATCTCGAGCGGGAAGCGCATGCGGTTTTGCAGGCTACCGCCATAATCGTCCGTACGCTTGTTGCAGATCGGCGACAGGAATTGATGCAGGAGGTAGCCGTGGGCGCCGTGCAGCTCGATGGCGTCGATGCCGATGCGCTCCGCGCGTTTCGCCGCCTCGACAAAGGTCTCGCGGATGCGCTTCAGACCGGCCGCATCGAGCGCGACCGGCGCCGCCTCGCCTTCCTTGTGCGGGATCGCCGACGGCGCCACCGTCTGCCAGCCGCCTTGCTGTTCGGGAATGAGCTGGCCGCCATCCCAGGGCCGCGCACTCGACGCCTTGCGGCCGGCATGGGCGAGCTGCATCCCGATCGCGGTGGAGCAATGCTTGCGCACGGAGGAGAGGATCTGCTTCAGCGCGGCCTCGGAGGCGTCGCTGTAGAGGCCGAGGCAGCCCGGCGTGATGCGGCCGATCGCCTCGACATGGGTCGCCTCGATGCAGAACATCGCCGCGCCCGACAGCGCGAGATTGTTGATGTGGGTGAAATGCCAGTCGGTGGGAACGCCGTCTTCGGCCGAATACTGGCACATCGGCGACACCACGACGCGGTTCTTCAGCGTCAGGCCGCGCAGCTTGATCGGGGAAAACAGGGCGCTCATGCAGGGGAATCCGGGACCGGAGGAATCGAAGCGATTGCATGAAGATTAGTGGCGGACGCACGAATTGCGAGGTGCGCGGGCGGCATGGCAGCGCGCGACGCCATGCATGCGGGTGTGGTGTGATGTCGCCCCCTACGGATGAATACGCCGCAGGGCGGCGCGCGACGTTCAAGCCGATCGCCGGCTCGCGGGTGCGACCGCTGGTCCGCGTGCGTTCACTCCACCAGCGTGAACTGCAACAGCAGCGTCCGCTGCAGCATCGAGAAATTATCGTCCGACACCATGGTCAGAACGGTCTCGCCATCGCCCGTGACGTGGACGTCGATACCCTCCATGTTGTCGATCTCGTGGCCGAGATCGGCCTCGAACACCACGGGGCCGTCGACCAATGCGCCCGGCGCGATCGCCTTCAGCGGTAACGAGCGGATGCGGATGTTGATGCCGGTGAACCAGGAGAATTTGCGCTCCAGGATGAGCAGTTCGCCCGATGGCAGCAGCACGGCATCGCTGATGAACTGCTTGTCGGTGCGCCTGATGCTGAACTGGCCGGGCGACGGGCCGCCGAGCAGGAAGCCGATCAGATTGCCGTCGGCATCGAAGCCGCCTTCGGACATCGCGATCAGCGTGCCCGCGAGCGGCTGGGCTTTCATGTCCCGCGGCACGAACACCAGCGCCTCGAGCCCCTTGTTGTAAGGCAGCTTGCGGATCGCCTGTGGCGTCGGCAGCACCTCGCCGCGGGCGCGCGTGCCACCCTTGGCAAGGTCGAAACCCATGATCTGGTTGACGCGTTCGAGCCCGACATAGACGAGCGAGCCGTCACGCGCGAGCGACTCGGTATCGTACCAGAGCCGCTTCTCCGTGATCGGACGCCCCTCGCTGTTCAGCATCGGCGCAGCCTCGACGTCGTCGAGCCCGGCCATCTTGCCGCCGGAATAGCGGATGCTGCCTGTGAACCAGGTGCCCTGATCCGACAGTGAGAGGAAGCGCTCACCTTTGTCGTCGAGGAAGCGAAAGGCAGAGAGGCCGCCGAAGCCGCGATGGGGCGAGGTCAGCACCAGACCGCTACGATAAGCGAGCCGCCCGAAGCGCGTGCGCGCACGGTCGCGCGGCTCGAAATCGGGAATCGGCCGCGCATTGACCTCGATGCCGACGGGCTCGGTGACCGCGTGCTCAGGCTGCGTCGGCCTTTGTTCGGGCTGCGCCTGCTTGGCCGTCGACTGCGCCTGCGCGAGCCGCGACAGAGCGAGAGTGGAAAATCCCGCCGCCGCGTGGCCGAGAAAGAAGCGGCGGGATGAGTGCGTGCTCACGAATGCAATTTGCGCCGCGGGCGACCGGCCGGCTGTGAGGGCGCCGTGTTGGTTTCGCTGAAGAGTTCCGCGAGCTTCTCGGTGATCGCGCCGCCGAGCTCTTCGGCGTCCACGATCGTCACGGCGCGGCGGTAGTAGCGCGTCACGTCGTGGCCGATGCCGATCGCGATCAGCTCGACCGGCGAGCGGGTCTCGATCTCCTCGATGATGTGGCGCAGATGCCGCTCGAGATAGTTGCCGGGATTGACCGACAGCGTGGAATCGTCGACCGGCGCGCCGTCCGAGATCATCATCAGGATCTTGCGCTGCTCGGACCGGCCGAGCAGACGCTTGTGCGCCCAGTCGAGCGCCTCGCCGTCGATGTTCTCCTTCAGCAAGCCCTCGCGCATCATCAAGCCAAGGTTTTTCCGCGCACGGCGCCAGGGCGCGTCGGCGGACTTGTAGATGATGTGACGGAGATCGTTGAGACGGCCGGGATTGGCCGGCTTGCCGGCGGCGAGCCAGGCCTCGCGCGACTGCCCGCCCTTCCAGGCGCGCGTCGTGAAGCCCAGGATCTCGACCTTGACGCCGCAACGCTCCAGCGTGCGCGCGAGAATGTCGGCGCAGGTGGCGGCAACCGTGATCGGGCGGCCGCGCATCGAGCCGGAATTGTCGAGCAGCAGCGTGACGACAGTGTCGCGGAACGTCGCCTCCTTCTCGTGCATGAAGGACAGCGGGTGATAGGGATCGGTGACCACGCGGGACAGCCGCGCGGGGTCGAGGATGCCCTCTTCGAGATCGAACTCCCAGGCGCGGTTCTGCTGTGCCATCAACCGGCGCTGCAGCCGGTTGGCGAGGCGCGCGACGATGCCCTGCAGATGCGCGAGCTGCTTGTCGAGATAGGCGCGCAGGCGCTCCAGCTCGTCATGGTCGCAGAGATCTTCGGCCGCGATGACCTCGTCGAATTTCGGCGCGAAGGCGTGGTATTCCGGCCCGCGCGGCTCGTTCTTACCGTGCGAATTCGGGCGTGTCGCCTCGCCCGGCGTCTCGTCGTCGCCGAGCTCGCCGTCGTCGAAGGTATCGGACGTCGAGGCCTGCGCGCTTTCCATCGCGCTGTCGCTCATCTCCTCGGATGAGGCCTGCGCCTGGTCGGCGCTCATCTCCTGCGCGGCGTCGGAATCGGGCGATCCCTCCGCACCGGACTGATCGTTGTCGCCGTCCTGGTTCTCGTCGTTGTCGTCATTGTCCTCGCTGTCGGCGCTGCGCTCGTCGCCGAGCTCGAGCGCGGTCAGGAGATCATGCACGGCATCGCTGAACTTGGTCTGGTCCTCGACCACGCGGTCGAGCCGGTCGAGCCGCTTGCCGATCTTGTCTTCGAGGATGGGCCGCCAGAGATCGACCATCTTCCGCGCGGCGGCCGGCGGCGCCAGGCCGGTGAGGCGCTCGCGCACCAGCATCGCCAGCGCGTCCGCCAGCGGCGCGTCGGCGCGGTCGGTGATCTCGTCGAACTTGCCGCGATGGAAGTGGTCGTCGAGCATCGCGGTGAGGTTTTTCGCAACGCCCGCCATGCGGCGCGCGCCGATCGCCTCGACGCGGGCCTGCTCGACCGCCTCGAACACGCCACGCGCCTGCGGATTGCCCGGCATCAGCTTGCGATGCAGCTTGGCGTCGTGGCAGGCGAGCTTGAGCGCGATGGAATCGGCGTGGCCGCGCACGATCGCCGCATCGCGTTTTGTCATCTTTCGCGCTGGTTCGGGCAGTCGCGCCTTGCCGGGCGCAAGACCCGGGCGCTCGGCCGCGAAGCTCACGTCGAGCTCGGGCGTCTTCGCGATGGCCTTCAGACAGGACGCCACCGAGCGCTTGAACGGCTCGGTCGGGGCTTCCTTGGTGTTGCGGAATTTGGAGTTGGAGGTGGTCATCTGACCCTATCTGTCGTCCCGGCCTAGTGCGCAATTGCGCACGGGGGCCGGCACCCATAACCACACAACCGGCCGCTCTTGTGTCAGGAAACCATTAGTGACGTTCAATCGAGAGATCACGCGGTATGGGTCCCGGCCTTCGCCGGGACGACATACGGCGGGAGCTCAGCTGAGCGCCACGTTGACTGCGGATTCCGGCAGCTCCGCGTTGAAGCAGCGCTGGTAGAACTCGGCGACCAGGGGCCGCTCGAGCTCGTCGCACTTGTTGAGGAAGGTGACGCGGAAGGCAAAGCCGATATCGCCGAAGATGTCGGCGTTTTCGGCCCAGGTGATCACCGTGCGCGGGCTCATCACCGTCGACAGATCGCCATTGGCGAAGGCGTTACGGGTGAGGTCGGCAAGGCGTACCATCTTGTTGACGATGTCGCGGCCTTCCTGGGTGCGATAGTGCTTGGCCTTGGCCAGCACGATCTCAACTTCCTCGTCGTGGCTGAGGTAGTTGAGCGTGGTGACGATCGACCACCGGTCCATCTGACCCTGGTTGATCTGCTGGGTGCCGTGATAGAGGCCCGAGGTGTCGCCGAGACCGACCGTGTTGGCGGTCGCAAACAGGCGGAACGCCGGGTGCGGCTTGATGACCTTGTTCTGGTCGAGCAGCGTCAGGCGTCCGGAGACTTCGAGCACGCGCTGGATCACGAACATCACGTCCGGGCGGCCGGCGTCGTATTCGTCGAACACCAGCGCGACGTTGTTTTGCAGCGCCCAGGGCAGGATGCCGTCACGGAATTCGGTGACCTGCTTACCGTCGCGCACCACGATGGAGTCCTTGCCGACGAGGTCGATACGGCTGATGTGGCTGTCGAGGTTGACGCGCACGCAGGGCCAGTTCAGGCGGGCGGCGACCTGCTCGATATGGGTGGACTTACCGGTGCCGTGATAGCCGGTGACCATCACGCGGCGGTTGCGGGCGAAGCCCGCGAGAATGGCAAGCGTGGTGGCGCGGTCGAAACGGTAGTCGGAATCGACTTCAGGAACGTGAGGATCGACTTCGGAATAGGCCGGCACTTCGAGATCGCTGTCGATCCCGAACACCTGGCGCACCGACACCTTCATGTCGGGCATACCGGAAACTTCCTCAACTTTGGACATTGCGGCGGTCGTCATCAATCCTCCGAAGCCCCGGGGCGGTCCCGAGACCAGTTATTTGCACAAAGGCTGCGGCTGGGTGCGGCTGCGAACCTATCAGAGACAACGTGCCGGCAGAAGCCCGCGCCCCAATCAAAGTTCCGTTGTCTTTTCATTTAGATAGGCAAGGAACGCGATTTTTGGAAGGCTGCCCTGCGAATTGCGCCCAAATTCGGCTCGGATAGGCGGCCTGCCCAGGCGAATGGCACTTTCACCACCGCTCCTTACTTGTGTAAGGGTCTGAACTCCAGCCCGCTACAGAAACGACGTGACGTCCTTCCTTGATCCCCTCATTTCCTTCGTTTCAGCCCATGCGGGGCTGGCCTACCTGACCTTGTTCCTGGCGGCGCTGCTCGAAGCGGTGCCAGTGGTGGGATCGGTGATCCCCGGCTCGACCATCATCCTGGCGCTGAGCGCATTGGTTCCCGGCGGGGACCTGAAGCTGCAATGGGTGCTGCTGGCGGCCGCCACCGGCGCCGTGCTGGGCGACGGCTCGGCCTATTGGCTCGGGCACCGGCAGCAGCGCAAGATCCTCAACACCTGGCCGCTGGCCAATCATCCGCGCGTGGTCCAGGAGAGCGAGAGCTTTTTCCACCGCTTCGGCACCTGGGCCGTGTTCTTCGCCCGCTTCGTGCCGCCCATTCGCGCCTTCGTGCCGATCACGGCGGGTGCGCTCGACATGCCGCCGGCAAAGTTCTACGCGGTCAACATCCCCGCGATCCTGCTCTGGGCGCCGGTCCATGTGCTGCCGGGCGTGCTGGCCGTCTCGGCCTTCCACGACTATTTCGGCGTGCCGCACCAGGGGCATCTGGGCAAGCATCTCTGGATTCTGACTGTCGTGGCGGTGGCGATCGTCCTGGGCGTGACGATCTGGATTTATCGCCGTCGGCAGAACGGCGTCGTGGCTGAAGCGAAGCCGCGCGCTTGATTGCGCAACGCCAGGCGTCAAGTCGCGTCCACGACCTTGCGCCGCTCGCGCACGATGGCCGGATCGCCGACCTTCGATGAGGGCCGCAAGCACACAGCACAGCGGGCGGGCAAACAGAGCTCCCTGTCGCCCAAACCGTGATCCGCTACGCCTCTGCAATGCGCAAATGTTCGTCAGCGAGGCGCGTTGTCGATTAATTGCTTCCCGGCGCATCGGCTTCGGATGACCCTCTCCCGATCACAGGCCGGCCATCGCGGTCGCCGAGATGACCGAAGGTGTTGTATGCGCTCGAAACCAGCTGTCCGCAGGGTCTTGTTTGCGATCTCTGCCTGTACGGTCATCTTGAGTCCTGCTTCCCAAGCCACAGCCGAAGAGTTTCTGAAGGCACGGCTTGCGCAGAACCTGGGCCCGATCTCGGGCCTCGCCATCGTCGCCAAGGCGAACGGCCTGTTCGGCAAGCAGGGGCTCGACATCTCGGTCTCGAATTTCACCAGCGGAAAACAGTGCCTCGACACGGTGATCGGCGGAGGCGCCGATATCGCGACGACGGCCGAAGCTCCGGTCACAGCGGCCGCGATGGCCGAGCAGCCGATCGCCTTCGTCGCCGGGATGGAATATTCGGATCTGAAGACGATGACGGCCGCGTCCGCCGCGATCAGGACGAAAGAGGATTTGCGCGGCAAACGCATCGGCTTCACCGCGGGAACCGGTAGCGAGGTCTACACCTCGGTTCTGCTGAAGGCGGCGGGATTGACGGCCAAGGACGTCATGCTCGTCAATCTTCGCCCCCAGGAGATGCTTCCCGCTCTGGCGGCCGGAAGCATTGAGGCATTCGACACCTGGGAGCCGCACGTCGCGAATGCAAAGAAGGCGCTCGGTGAGGGTGCCATCCTGCTCGACACGAAGGGCGTCTACTCCGAAACCTTCAACATCGTTGTGACACGATCCTATCTGGAGGCAAACCCGGCAGTGTTGAGCAAATTCCTGGCTGCGCTCATCGAAGCGGAAGGCTGGGTCAAAGCCCATCCGGACGAAGCGATCGATATCGTTGCCGCGGCGACCGGCATGAAGCGCGACGAGCTTGCGCCGATCTGGTCGGATTACGTCTATCACGTGCGCCTCGACGACAAGCTGCTGCAGACTCTGAAAACGCATGCTGCCTGGCGGCTCGAAACCGGCAATCACCCGCCGGGAGCGGCGATGCCCGATTTCTCGAAGATCATTGCGGCGGCACCGCTGAAGGCGCTTGATCCCGCACGTGTGACGCTGTCGGTCGATCCATGAGCGCCGGAGGGAGCAGCCGCACGACCTCGGCCGGACGTCTGAGCGTGCTCGTCGGCGCGCTCTCCGTGCCGGCCTTCGTCGGCGTATGGGAGTTGATCGCTCGCTCGCGGATCGTCAACGCGGTGCTGTTTCCACCACCGTCCACGGTCGCGGTCGCCGTCCTTGATTGGATCCACAGCGGCCAGTTTTTTGGCGACCTCTCTGCGAGCTTGTTCCGCGTCACCGCCGGTTTCCTGATCGGGACGGCGGGCGGGATCATGCTCGGCGTCCTGACGGGCCGGTTCAGGCTGGTGTCGAGCCTGCTCTCCCCGCTGTTTCATATCCTTCGCCCGATTCCACCGATCGCCTTTGTGCCCATCGTGATCCTGTGGTTCGGGTTGTCCGAGGCCGGCAAGCTCTTTCTCGTCGTCTGGGGTGTGTTCTTCACCGTATGGCTCGCGACCCATATCGGCGTTCAGAAGGTCGATCGCGGCCTCATTCGCGCCGCGCAGATGCTCGGCACGCCACGCCGGCAAATGCTCACGGAGATCATCCTGCTGGGGGCGCTTCCCTATATCGTCGTCGGCCTGCGCACCGCCGTCAGCATCTCCTTTTACACGCTCGTGGCCGCCGAGCTGGCGGGCGCGTTTGCCGGCATCGTCTACCGGATCGAGATTGCGCAACAGAACATGCAGACCGGGCAGGTCATGGGAGGGCTGGCGGCGCTCGGATTGCTCTCCTTCATCGCCGATCGTTCCTTCGCGGCCATTGCCGAGCGGGCCGTATGGTGGCGCTGATGCAGACCCCGCTCCGCCCGACCCCACCGCTGCGGCTCGTGGATGCTCCGCCGCAGCCTTCATCGGCCGCGCAGGAAGCGATCATCCGGGTCGACGATCTGAGTATCGTGTTCGATGTGCCGCGCGGCGAGGTCATTGCGGTGGACCGGGTGTCCCTGGCGGTGCTGCCTGGTGAATTCGTCTCGCTGGTTGGTCCGTCGGGCTGCGGCAAGTCTACGCTCTTGAATGCGATGGCTGGCCTCGAACGGCCGTTCGAGGGCGAGGTCAAGGTGGCCGGCGAGCCGATGGTGGCGCCTCGACCGGATATCGGGATGGTGTTCCAGCAGCCGCATCTGTTCCCCTGGAAATCGGTGCGCCGTAACATCGCTCACGGACCGCGCGCGCTCGGCAAGTCGAAAACGGAAGCGCTGCGGATCGCCGACGACCTGATCGACATGATCGGGCTGACGAGATTCGCGAACGCCTACCCGCATACGCTTTCAGGGGGCATGCAGCAGCGGGTGGCGATTGCTCGTGCCCTTGCAAACCAGCCGCGTGTGCTGCTCATGGACGAGCCGTTCGGTGCCCTGGACGCGCAGACCCGGGCTGTGATGCAGGATAATCTTCTCGAACTTCGCGACCGGATCAACGCCACGATCGTTTTCGTCACACATGACATCGACGAAGCCATTCTCCTGTCGGATCGCGTGCTGATCATGAGCGCCGGGCCGGGCCGCATCCTGCGGGATCTTTCCGTGGCCCTGCCGCGGCCGCGCTCCAGCGCCATTCTGACCGACCCCGCCTATCTCGCCCTCAAACGGGATTGCCTTGACCTGATCCGGACCGAAGGCCGCAAGGCGTTCGAGCAAATGGAAGCGGCGACCTGAACCAGCGCACCGAGCTGGCATGGCTCTTGAATGGATCTGCTCCAGCAATGAGGGAGCGGGCAGATGTCAGCGGCAACTCTCAGGACCACGGCCGGGATCATGCTGGCGGAGTCGGATGCTCTGGTCAGGTCCCTGCCGGGCCTTCTCGATCCCCTTGATGAGGCTGACCGGCGCCGGGTGCTGGCCATCGGTCGCCACGAGGTTCGGGAAGCCGGCAAGCATATCTGGCGCCAGGGCGACACGCAGAATGGCATCTATCTGATCGAATCCGGCCGGATCCGCAGCTATTACGCAGCACCCTCGGGGCGTGAGGTGACGCTGGCCTACTGGTTCGGCGGCAATTTCGTCGGCGGCCCGGACCTCTTCGGAGCCGGCGCGCATATGTGGTCGTCGGTTGCCGTCGAGCGCAGCCGGCTGCTGTTTCTGCCTGGCCCCGCTCTGCGCGAGCTTGCACTTCGGTCGGCGACCATCGCGGTTGCGCTGCTGGATGCACTGGCCTTCAAGGCGAGGTGTTACTCGGCCATGGCGCAAATGCTCGGCACGCGATCGGTGACCGAGCGGTTGCAGCGCCTGCTGATCTTTCTCTCGAATATCTACGGCGCGCAGCACGGCCGCGAGATCGTGCTCGGCATTCCCTTCACCCACGGCGATCTCGCCAACCTGATTGGCGCGACGCGGCAGTGGGTGACGGTGCAGCTGTCTCGCATGCAGGCACGAGGCGTCATCCGCTACGACAAAGGCCTGATCGTCATTCTGAACTTGCGCGCCCTCGACCTCGAAATCGTCTAAAGCGCGATGAGATTAGGATGAATCGTCATCGCGCTTTAGATTATTGTTCGAGCATGATCTTTTCGGAAAACCGCTACGCACTTTTCCGGATCATGCTCTGGCGCGCGCACGCGAATAGACATTCAGACCGAACAAAGCGGCGCCATTGTCCCGCTGCCATCGCGAGGCGAAGTCCAGGAGCGCGTGATCATGCCATGCGGGTGCCAGCAGGGTGACGCCCATCGGCATGCCACCGGCGAGCGTCGCGTTGGGAAGCGCCACCGCGCACAGATCCAGGAGATTGACGGCGTAGGAGTAGTGTCCCAGACGCGTATTGAGCGTGACGGGGTCTTCCAGCATCTCCGCAATGGTGAAAGGACGCGGCGCAGTCGGCACGATGAGGACGTCGATCTGCTCGAAGAGCTGCCGGACCTGCCGCCGCAACTGCAGGAGTCGATGTTGCGCAGCGAATGCATCAGCCGCGGTAAACTCGGCCGCGCAATGCAGGACCTTGCGCGTCACCTCCAGCAGATGGCCGTGATCGATGTCAAAGAGCCTGCTGATTGCCGCGTAGCGTTCGGCGATCCAGGGGCCCGAGAACAGCATTTCGCCTGCCTCGGCGAAGGGCTTGAAGTCGATCTCGCGGGCCTTGCCTCCCAGGCCCACCAGCCGCTCGCACGCCTGCTCGTAAAGCCCGTCGCATTCGGGCGACCCGAATGAATCGAGCTGAGGGGCGGAAATGCGTCCGAAGCGGAATTCGGGGGGGACGGCGGATGACGGGTCGCGCGCTTCACGGCTGTACGGATCTTCCTCGTCGAAGCCCTCGATCAGTTCCAGCAGCAATCTGCCCTCGGAGACCGAATTGCAGAAGATCGACGGACAATCGAGCGTCGGGCAGTTCGGAACGAGCCCGCGGGATGAGACAAGCCCGACGGTCGGCTTGATTCCGATGATGCCGTTGAAACCTGCCGGTACCCGGCCCGAGCCGCCGGTGTCGGTGCCGAGTGAAAAAGCAACGTGGCCGGCAGCCACGGCGACGGCCGAGCCCGAACTCGACCCGCCCGAGATGTAGCCGTCATCGGCGACGCTAGGGCAGGTGCCGTGAGGTGATCGGGCGCCTGACAGCCCGGTGGCGAACTGATCCAGGTTCGTCTTGCCGATACAGATTGCGCCGGCCGCGACGAGGCGCTCGACGCACCGGGCCGATCGCTCTGCAACATGGGCGAAGGAGGGACAGGCCGCCGTGGTCGGCATGCCCGCCACGTCGATGTTGTCCTTCACGCCGAACGGCACACCGAGGAGAGGCAGGAATTCACCCTGCGCGGCACGCCGTGCGAGAGCGTCGGCCTCCGCCAGCGCCTCTTCCTTCGGCCTGACATGAATCCAGCAATTGCGGTACTGGTCGCGTTCGATGCGCGCGTATGCCGTCGCGATCGTCGAACTCAGTTCGGACAGCGTGCGAACGGGACGGCTTCGGCGAGATAGAGCGGCGGCTTGCGACACAAATGGCTCCCAGGAGATCGAAGGAGCCGCAAAACTGCCCGGAGCTGGACGGGGCGGAAAGCAATTAAGCGCCTCGGGCTGCCGCCGTGGTCGGGACCGCAAGCGGGAGCGATCAGGAGCTTCCCGCCCGTCTTGCCGGGGCAGGTCCCACATACCTTGCCCGCGGCCGGATCAGCCTGCCGAACCGCAATTGCTCGCTCGCATGCGCGATCCAGCCGACGCTGCGGGCCATGGCAAACAGGGCGAGCTCGCTGCCGGCAGGCAGGCGCAGTGCGTGCGCGAGCACGGCGAGCACGTAGTCGATATTGACGAACTCCCCGGTCGCCTCCGCGATCCGCTCCGGCACCTCTTTGGTGAATTTGCGCGGTGCGCCGGCGCGCGCGAGCGCATTCAACAGGGATTGCGCACGGGGATCGCCGTGCTTGTAGACGCCGTGGCCGAAGCCCGGAAACCGCTCACCGAGCGCAACGCGCTCGCGCACCATCGGCTCCACATCGCGATCGACCAGGGTCTTGACGAGCTGCGAGGCCAGCACGCCGGCGCCGCCGTGCTTCGGGCCTTTCAACGCGGCGAGACCGGCGATGACGGAGTCGTAGAGATTGAGGCCGGTCGAGGCCGCGCAGCGCGCTGTGAAGGTCGAGGCGTTCAATTCGTGGTCGGCCAGCAGCACGAGGACGCGGCGGATCAAATCCGGCGCATGCTTGTTGTCGCGTGCCCAGATCCGGGCGATCTGCTGATGCAGCGGCTCCGGCGAGGGCTCGGCATTGAGCATGGTTGCGACCAGCAGCCGGACGATGCGTCCGCCGACCATCGCGCGGCCATCAGGCGCGCGTGTGAAGGCTCGCGAATCTGCGCTGGTCGCGAGCGCGAGCACCGCGATGGCGCGATCGATCGGCGCGGCACGGCGCGCGGCGTCCGCGATGGCGCGCATCTCGTCGGAGATTTTCGGCTGATTGTCGGGAGCAAAAGGATCGACCTCCGAGACGTCCCAGAGCAGCGTTGCGGTGTGCTCCAGCGTGTCGTTCTCAGCGAGATCGACGCAGTTGACGCCGCGGTAGATGGCGCCCTCCTCCGTGATGGTCGAAATCTCCGTGTCCATCACGGGCAGATCGGCATCGAAGCTGCGCAAGCCGCGCGGCTCCGGCGATGGCACCCGGCGCTCCTTCAAGGCGCGGACGTCCTCGGCCCGATAGCGATTCTTGCGCGAATCCGGCGTCGGCTCGGAGCGGATCAGGCCGCGGCTGACATAGGCGTAGAGCGTGGCGGGCGAGATCGCGAGCTCGGCAGCCGCTTCCCGGGCTGAGAGATAAAGGCCGTCAAAATTTTTCATATTGATTGATGTAATCAAGATTGATCAATCTGTCGAGAGGTTCAATTCTCCCTTGATGCAGTGCAAGGGAGATTTGCCATGAACATCCACCTCACCAAAAGCCAGATCGGGCTGGACGGCGTTCCCGCAGCCGAAACCGTGCTGAGCCATGTCGACGGCGAGCGCGGCGAACTGATCATTGCCGGCGAGCCTGTCGGCCGCCTCGCCGCTGTCTCGAGTTTCGAGGGCGTCACCGCCCGGCTCTGGAATGGCGCGACCGGGAGCACCCTGAGCGAAGCCAATGTCCGGGCAAGCGTGGGGGCTGCGCGCGAGCGCGCCTTTGCGCGGCTCTCGGAGTTGCTGCCGTCGGCTCAGGGTATGGGCATCGTCGATGGATTTCGTGCGGCGGTCGCGGGCCTGCGCGCCGAGCACGGCCTCGCGCACGAAGCCACCATCGTCGGCGCATTTCCGGTGATCGCGGGCGCACTGGTCCGGCGCGCGAAAGGGCTCGATCCGGTCGCGCCAGATCCGACCGTGAGCCACGCGGCCGATACTCTGCGCATGCTGCATGGGCGTGCGCCCGCTGCGGGCGAGGTCGCCGCGCTCGATGCCTATCTCGTCACCGCCAGCGATCATGGCATGAACGCCTCGACCTTCGCCACGCGCGTGGTCGCCTCGACGCAGGCCGATCTGTTCGCCGCCGTCACCGCCGGTTATTGCGCGCTGACGGGACCGCTGCATGGCGGCGCGCCGGAGCCGGTGCTGGAAATGCTCGATGCGATCGGCTCGCGCGAGCGCATCCAGCCCTGGGTCGACGCGGCACTGGCGCGCGGCGAGCGGATGATGGGTTTCGGCCACCGTGTCTATCGCGTCCGCGATCCGCGCGCCGACGTGCTCAAGTCCGCGGTCGAGGCGCTCGCGTCCACCGGCATCGATTTGCCGTTTGCCGGCGAGGTCGAGGCCTATGTCCGCGCCGCGCTGCGCAAGAAGAATCCGGAGCGGCCGCTGGAGACCAATGTCGAGTTCTTCACCGCGATCCTGCTCGACGCGCTGGCGATCCCGCGGCAGGCGTTCACGCCGATCTTCGCCGTCGCGCGCGCCGCCGGCTGGACCGCGCATGCGCGCGAGCAGCAGCGCACGGGTCGGTTGATCCGGCCGAGCTCGTCGTATGTGGGGGCGATGCCGGAGATGTGAGGCGTGAAGACGCGCGAATGAACCGCGACGGCGGAGCCAGGTGCTCCGCTGTCGTCCCTGCGAACGCAGGGAACCATACCGCGTGATCTATCGATGAATTGAAGGTGTCCAGCACGAGCGAAGACTTCACCGCGAGTGTTCGCCAAACCTCTCCCTGGGGTTATGGGTCCCTGCGTCCGCAGGGACGACACCGACGGTGTGGCGCCGAGGTACCTCGCACCTACGACCCAGGCAAGAGGCCTCAGGCCTCCCGCACCACCGTCTTCAGATAGTTATACGCCTTGATGATCTCGATCAGGCGATCTTCCGTCGAGCGGTCGCCGCCGTTGGCGTCGGGATGGTGCTGCTTCACCAGGGCCTTGTACTTGGCCTTGACGTCGGCGAGCGTGGAATTCGGGCCGAGGCCCATGACCTGAAGCGCCTTGCGCTCCGCGTTCATGACCTTGCGCGTTTCGGCCTTGGGCTCGGCCTCCGGACCCTTCCGCCAACTGGCGCGGCCGTTGATCTCACTGAACATGCTGAACGGATCGGACGCCATGTCGATCTCGGCTTCCGCACCCTTCTTGCCGCCATTGGCGCCCATCTTCCAGGTTGGACGATGGCCGGTCAGCGCGTCCTTCTGATAGCGCGCGACGGCGTCGGCATTCATGCCTGAGAAGAAATTGTAGTTCTGGTTGTACTCGCGCACGTGGTCGAGGCAGAAGTGCCAGTATTCGCGCTGGTTATCGCGCCCCTTCGGCGCGCGGTGCGCGCCCTTGTTCTGGCACCCGGTCCATTCGCAGGCCACCACGGTGTCGCGCGGCTTCACCTCGGGCTGCTTGCCCCGCGGCTTCACGCGGATGGAGTCGAAGAACTTTGATGAATCGATCGGCATGGCTGACTTTGACTACGCAATGCAAAAACCTTCAAGTCTTGACATTGCAATTAGCTCCACACCCCGGGAGTTGACGGGCTGCGATCGCGTCCCTTAATGGCACTCATGGCTATGAAAGACACTATCAGCAACAAGTTGCAGGAAGCTTTCACCCCCGAAAGCCTGCAAGTCGTCGACGAGTCGCATTTGCATGAGGGCCACGCCGGCCATCGGCCGAGCGGCGAGACGCACTTCCGCGTTCATATCGTGTCTCAAGCCTTCGAAGGGAAGAGCCGGGTCGACCGTCACCGCATGATAAATGCGGCGCTGGCGGCGGAACTTTCCGGCAGCGTGCATGCGCTGGCAATCCACGCGCAGGCGCCGGGGGAAGGCGGGACGTAAGCTCCGCCGTGCTGCGTCAAAACGACGTCCCTGCCCGTCTCGGCTTTGCTCCCTCCATCTCCGCCTCGCGTGACACCGGTGAAATACGGAGCGCGGTGATGCGGTTGCGTTCCCGGCGGAGGACGCGGAAGCGGAAACCGTGGAAGGTAAAGCTCTGGCCGCGGTCGGGGATCGAGCGCGCTTCGTGAATGACGAGGCCGGCAACCGTGGTTGCCTCTTCGTCGGGCAGGCGCCAGTCCATGGCGCGGTTGAGGTCGCGGATCGGCACCGAGCCGTCGACCACGACGGAGCCATCCGGCTGGGCGCGTACGCCCGCGACCACGACGTCATGCTCGTCGGAGATGTCACCGACGATCTCTTCCAGGATGTCTTCCAGCGTCACGAGACCTTCAACTTCGCCATACTCGTCGACCACGAGCGCGAAATGGGTCTTGCGCCGGCGGAAGGCCTTCAGCTGCTCGGAGACGGGGCGCATTTCCGGCACGAACCACGGCGGCAGCGCGATGGTCGAGGCGTCGATGCGCGATGTATCACCGTCGGATGCCCGGATCGCGCGCAACAGATCCTTGGCGTGGAGCACGCCGATGATGTTCTCCGGCTTCTCGCGCCAGAGCGGGATGCGGGTGTATTCGGTCGCCAGCACCTCGCGCACCAGCTCCTCGGCCGGCAGATCGGCGTTGATCATCATCATCTCGGTGCGATGGATCATGACGTCGGAGACCTGGAGCTCGCGCAGGTCGAGGAGGCCGCCGAGCATGTCGCGGTCCTGCTTCTCGACCTTGCCCTCATGATGCAGCAAGTCGACCGCGCCGCGCAGGCGCTCGGTCGGCGACAGGATCGCCTGGTGCTCGCCGGCGAGGCCGAACAGGCGCATCAACACGCGCACGATGACTTCCACCACGCGCAGCAGCGGCCCCAGCACATACATGGTCAGCCGCATCGGGCGCGCGACCGCCAGCGCCATGCGATCAGGCGCGTTGATGGCGATGGTCTTGGGCAGCACTTCGGCGAAGATCACGACCAGGGCCGTCATCACGCCGGTGGCATAGAGCACGCCGACATCGCCGAACCACCCCGTGAAGATGGAGGTGGCGAGCGCGGAGGCGGTGATATTGGCGATGTTGTTGCCGAGCAGCAGCGCTCCGATCAGGCGCTCGCGCATGTCGAGCAGCTGCGAGACCACGTCGGCATCGCGGTTACCTTGCTTGGACAGGCGCAGCATGCTGGCGCGGGAGGCGCCGGTTAGCGCGGTCTCGCTCGCGGCGAAGAAGCCCGATACCAGCAGGCAGATGATGACGATGGTGAAGCCGAGCCAGTCCATGCAGCACTCTACCGCGATTCAGCCGCGCATCACGGCTTCTGAGCGAGCTTTTCTTTCAGGAAGTCGCGCACCGGCGCCGGCTCGACATCCTTGGCGATGACGGCGCGCCCCACGGCCTCCAGCAGGATGAAGGTGAGCTTGCCGCGCTTGACCTTCTTGTCCTGCGCCATCAGCGCCATCACCGCGTCGGCGTCCGCAAGGCCTTCCTGGGCAAAGCCGGCGATGTCCTGCAAGCGCGTCGGCAAGCCGGCCTCGACTAGGTGACGTTCGACGCGGGCCGCGTCGGCCTCGCCGATCATGCCGAGCCTGGCCGAGAACTGCGCCGCCAGCGTCATGCCGATGGCGACGCCCTCACCATGGAACAGGCGATCCGAGAAGCCGGTCGCGGCTTCCAGCGCATGGCCGAAGGTGTGGCCGAGATTGAGCAGCGCGCGCTCACCGGTCTCGCGCTCATCGCGCGAGACCACGCCCGCCTTGGCACGGCAGGAGGTCGCGATCGCATGCTCGCGCGCCGAGCCGCCCTTGAAGATGTCGGAATGATTCTTCTCCAGCCAGGTGAAGAAGGCTTCGTCACCGAGCACGCCGTATTTGGCGACCTCGGCATAGCCGGCGCGGAATTGCCGCGGCGACAGCGTGTCGAGCACGGCGGTATCGGCAATGACCAGCACCGGCTGGTGGAAGGCGCCGAGCAGATTCTTGCCCTGCGGCGAGTTGATGCCGGTCTTGCCGCCGACGCTGGAATCGACCTGCGCCAGCAGCGAGGTCGGCACCTGCACGAAATCGACGCCGCGGCGCAGGATCGCGGCGGCAAAGCCGGCGAGATCGCCGACCACGCCACCGCCGAGCGCGATGACGAGATCGTTGCGCTCGATTTTTGCAGCGATCAGGGCCTCGCTGACCTTTTCCAGGCCAGCATAGGTTTTTGAGATTTCGCCTTCCTCGACGACGACCCGCGAGGTCGGAATGCCGGCGGCTGCGAGCGAGGCTTCCGTCGGCTCGAGCCAGTATTTTGCCACCGTGCGATCCGTCACAATCGCGGTGCGCACACCGGGGCGCAAGGCGGCAACGCGCTCGCCCAGCGAAGCGAGCACGCCACGGCCGATAACGATGTCATAGGCGCGATCGCCGAGCGCGACGTCGACATTGACGGGGGCGGAATTCTTCAAGGGCGCAGTCATCAAACGGCACTCGCGATATCGGCTGGGGGCGCGCCGCAGAGATGGGCGTGCAGCGTCGCGATGGTCTCATCGACGATGCGGTCATGCGGCACATCGCGCGAGGCGATGGTGAGGTCGGCCTTGCCATAGATCGGCTCACGCTCGGTGAGGAGCCGTGTGACGGTGCCTTCGGGGTCGGCGGTCTGAAGCAATGGGCGGTCGGCGCGACGTCGCACGCGGCGCATGATGACGTCGCGGTCCGCCCTGAGCCAGACCGAGACCGCCTTCGCCGCGATGCGGGTTCGCGTCTCCTCGCGCATGAACGCGCCGCCACCGGTCGCCAACACGATTGGCCCACCTTCGAGCAGGCGCGCGATCACGCGGGCCTCGCCGTCGCGGAAATAGGGCTCGCCATGGGTCGTAAAAATTTCCGGAATGGTCATGCCGGCGTGGGCCACCTCGATTTCGACATCAGCGTCGAAAAAACGCAGGCCAAGCCGCGCTGCCAGCCTCCGGCCAATGGTCGATTTGCCGACGCCCATCATGCCGACCAGCACGATCGAACGGCCGCCGAGCGCCGACAGGATGTCGGCCTCAGGGCTCGGTTGTGCTGGCAACGCGACGTCGGACATTGGATCTTGCTCTGGATCTCGCTCAATTTGCCGCCAAAGGCGGCATCCCGGCCACCTATACGACCCCCTCGGGGCCCTCGCCAGAGGACTCTTGCCACGAAACGGCGAACATGTTGGATGATTTCATTGGTTAATTTGCCAAACCCGAGACCTCGCCGAGACCTTTCCCGATGCCCAGCCTGTTCCGCTTCCTGACGGTCGTCGCCGTGATCGCCGGCATCGTCTATGGCGTGGTGTTCGCGCTGGCGAACTTCGTCAATCCCAAGCCGCGGGAAATGACGGTGACGATCCCACCGGATAAGTTTCTCAAGAAATAGGAGCTAGGCTCCGGGGCATGCGCAACTCCTCCGCCAGCAAGCCCTCCGACACCAAGCTGACCGCCCTGTTCCTCGACATGCTCGCGGCGGAACAGGGTGCCGGGCCCAACACGCTCGATGCTTACAGGCGCGATCTCAACGATTTCTCCGAGTTTCTGACCCGCGTCGGTCACAGTTTTGTGGACGCCGAGACGCAAGTCCTGCGCGACTATCTTGGCGACCTCGATGCGCGCGGGTTCAAATCCTCCAGCGTCGCGCGGCGGCTGTCGGCGATGCGGCACCTGTTCCGCTTCTTGCTGAACGAGCGCATCAGAACCGAGGATCCGGCGGCGATCCTATCAGGCCCCAAGCGCGGGCGCGGCTTGCCAAAAGTGCTGTCGATCTCGGATGTCGATCGCATGCTCAGCCGCGCCAAGCAGATGAGCGAGGCGGCCGACGCCTCGCCGTCGCAACGGCTGCGGGCATTGCGGCTCTATTGCCTGCTCGAGGTACTGTACGCCACGGGCCTGCGCGTCTCCGAACTGGTGGCGCTGCCACGAACGGCGGCCAAGCGCGATGCCCGCATGATCGTGGTGCGCGGCAAGGGCGACAAGGAACGGCTGGTGCCGCTGAACGAGGCCTCGCGGCAGGCGATGGCGGATTATCTCGCGGCGACGGAAGCGGCCAAAGGCGAGAAGAAGGGCAGCCTCGCCGCCTCGAAATGGCTGTTTCCCTCGTTCGGTGAAAGCGGGCATTTGACGCGCCAGCATTTTGCCCGCGACCTGAAGGAGCTCGCGGTCGCTTCGGGGCTGCAGGCGCGCCTGGTCTCCCCACACGTGCTGCGCCACGCCTTCGCCAGCCACCTGCTGCACAACGGCGCGGATTTGCGCATTGTGCAGACCCTGCTCGGCCATACCGACATCTCGACCACCCAGATCTACACCCATGTGGTCGAGGAGCGGCTGAAGAGCCTGGTGCGCGACCTGCACCCGCTGGCGGAGAAGTGAGGTCTCGTGCGCCGGACGCGGTAGCGCTCCCTCCCCCGCTTGCGGGGAAGGGCTGGGGAGAGGGGTGCCTCCGCGCGGGGGCAATCGCCCAGAGGAGAAAACCCTCACCCGGCGCTACGCGCCGACCTCTCCCGCAAGCGGGAGAGGTGAACGAAACCGCCTTGACTTCGGCCACATCTCCGCAGAAAGAGCCGTGGCCTTGTCGGTGATTTGCCGCGCTCCCGGGAGCGCACAAGTCAAGCCCTTGAAGAAGCTACACTTCTTTGACTGAAGCCAACCTCGCTTCGCCTCGTTGTCCCGTCCCCCTATATTGAAACGATGCCAGACCAGATGCGCAGCTATCTCGACTTCGAAAAGCCCGTTGCCGAGCTCGACTCCAAGGTCGACGAGCTCAGGACGCTCGCGGCCTCCGGCACCGACATCGCCGAGGAGATCGGCCGCATCGAGGACAAGGCGGCGCAGGCGCTGGCCGACCTCTATCTGAACCTGACGCCCTGGCAGAAGACGCTGGTGGCGCGGCATCCGCAGCGGCCGCATTTCAATGACTTCATCAATGGGCTCATCACCGAATTCACCCCGCTCGCCGGCGACCGCAAGTTCGGCGAGGACGAGGCGCTGGTCGCGGGCTTCGGCCGCTTCCGTGGCGAAGCCATCTGCGTGATGGGCCAGGAAAAAGGCGATTCCACCGAGAGCCGCATCAAGCACAATTTCGGGATGGCGCGGCCGGAGGGTTACCGCAAATGCGTGCGGCTGATGGAGATGGCCGAGCGGTTCGGCCTTCCCGTGCTGTCGCTCGCCGATTCCGCCGGCGCCTATCCCGGCATCGGCGCCGAAGAGCGGGGACAAGCCGAAGCCATCGCCCGCTCGACCGATGCCTGCATGGCGCTGACGGTGCCGAACGTCGCCATCATCACCGGCGAGGGCATGTCGGGCGGCGCCATCGCCATCACCACCGCCAACAAGGTCCTGATGCTGGAGCACGCGATCTACAGCGTGATCTCGCCGGAAGCCGCCTCCTCCATCCTCTGGCGCGACGGCAGCAAGGCGCAGGAAGCCGCCAACAACATGAAGATCACGGCCCAGGACATGCTCCGCTTCGGCGTGATCGATGCCATCATCAAGGAGCCGGTTGGCGGCGCCCACCGCGACCCCGCCGCCGTGATCGCCACGACGGGCGACGCCATCGCCAAGGCCTTTGACGAGATGCGCGGCCTGGACGGCGACGCCATCCGCAAGCAGCGCCGGCAGAAATTCCTCGATATCGGCCGGAAACTGGGCTGATTCGGGCTGGATTCCGGCTTCGTAGGTGGGTTAGCCGAAGGACGTAACCCACCACGGTCTGCTCCGCGGGAACAAAAGAGGCGGGTTGACGCCAAGCGATTGCGCTTGCGCAATCGCAGGCTAACCCATCCTACGGCACCTCTCCGGAGCGCCAGTAACCCCGCATTAACCCTTTTTTTGCCCAAATCAGCGATCTCAGTACGGGTTCCGCTGCAAGGTCCAAGTTCCGGCCCAGTTTAAGTCTCTGTTGACCACGCCGTCTCGCCAACGGGCTCGTGATGTCAGGTCGGGTTGCGACCCCAAGGGGCGGAGGTTAGAATTTCAATCAATGGCTTCAGGGCATAAGCGCTGGGGCTTGGTCTGAAACAGTCCGGTGCTCCGGTCAGGCCAGGCTCCAAAGATTGGGGTTCACGCTTCCGCCCGGCACGTTGTGGGGTCCATCTTGAATTCTCGTTCGCTTGCTCGTGCGCTCTTGGCTTCGGTCGCGCTTGCCACCAGCATTGTGCTCGCCGGTTGCGATACCGATCAGGTCTCGCTCGCGACCAACGCCAAGGCCAACCAGCCGGTCTCGCCAAAGCTCGTCGCCGCGATGGGCGAGAAGGACATGGATCTGCAATCGCCGATCCTGATCCGCCTGTTCAAGCAGGAGGCCGAACTCGAGATCTGGAAGCAGACGCGCTCCGGACAGTTCGCCCTGCTCAAGACCTATCCGATCTGCCGCTGGTCGGGCGATCTGGGTCCAAAGGTGCGCGAAGGCGACCGCCAGGCGCCGGAAGGGTTCTACTCGATCAACCCGAGCCAGATGAATCCGCAGTCGGCCTATTACCTCTCATTCAACACCGGCTTCCCCAACGCCTTCGACCGCGCTTTGGGCCGTACCGGTTCGCAACTGATGGTGCACGGCGATTGCTCCTCACGCGGCTGCTACGCCATGACCGACGAGCAGATCGCGGAGATCTATTCGCTCGGGCGGGAATCCTTCTTCGGCGGCCAGAAGGCGTTCCAGTTCCAGGCCTATCCTTTCCGGATGACGCCGGTGAACATGGCCAAGCACCGCAACAACCCGAACATGCCGTTCTGGCGGATGATCAAGGAAGGCTATGATCATTTCGAAGTGACGCGACGGGAGCCGAAGGTCGACTTCTGCGAGAAGAAATACGTGTTCGACGCGGCACGCGCGCCCGACGCCAAGCGCGATCCCGTGTTCGACGCTTCCGCGAAGTGCCCGGCCTACATCGTCCCCGAAGACATCGCCAGCGCCGTGCGCGAGAAGCAGCAGCGCGACGAGGCCGAGTACAACAAGCTCGTCGCCAAGGGCACGCCGGTGGCACGCATGAATACCGGCATCGACGGCGGCATGAACAAGATCTTCGCGGCCAAGATACCGGAAGGTTCGACCGGCCTGTCGGAAAGCGCCGAAGGCAATACGCTGCAGATGCTGGCGATGTCGAAGGCCCCCGGCACGATTCCCGGCACCGTCAACCCGCCGAAGCCGAACTTCGAGCCGACCGCCTCCGCGTCGCAGGAAGAGCCCGTCGTTGCTGTCAGCGCGCCCGCGACCAACACCCGCGTCGCGACCGCAGCGCCCGCCGAGAAATCCGGCGGCTTCTTCTCCAATCTCGGCCGCAAGATGGGCTTGGGGGCCGCCGACACGACGGCGACCACGCCGCCGCCGCAAGCGACCGCCTCGGTGGCCCCGGCGCCCGCCGCACCGAGCACGGCCTCCAAGCTGAAGGCGGCGGTGACGCACTTCGTCCACCACGATACCGCCAAGCCTTCCGTCGCCGCCAAGCCGGCCGAGCCGGCGAAGCCCACCGAGACCAGGGTTGCCGCAACCCGGCCCGCGCAGAAGCCGTCGATGAGCGATGGTGCGGCTGACGGCGCCCAAATGGCCGGTGCCGCGCCGGTGGTGTCGTCGAACTCGTTCGATAGCCGATTTGGCGCGGTGAAGTAGGCGGGCGTCCCGTCCGCGTTTGGGTCCGGCCTTCGCCGGGACGACGGCGGAGTGTGAGGCGCGAGCATCGCACCTCACACGCGCACGAGAACGCTGCTGGCAGCTAAGCGTACCGCCCGTGGCAGTGCTTGTACTTCTTGCCCGAGCCGCACGGGCAATCCTCGTTGCGGCCGACCTTGCCCCAGCTTGCCGGGTTCTTCGGATCGCGCAACGCGGCGTCGGTATGTTGCGGGGCCAGCGTGACGCTGGCGAGCGCCATCTCGTCCTCCCCGGTGTTGGGGTCGAACTTGTGCGCCTCCATCTGCGGCAGCACAGGCGCTTCCTGCTCCGGCGGGACGATCTCGACCCGCATCAGCTGCGCGGTGACGGCCTCGCGCAAGTGCGCGCTCATTTCCTGGAAGAGATTGAAGGCCTCGGTCTTGTATTCCTGCAACGGATCGCGCTGCCCGTAGCCGCGCAGGCCGATCACCTGGCGCAGATGGTCGAGCATGATCAGGTGCTCGCGCCAGAGATGGTCGAGCGTCTGCAGCAGGATGGTCTTCTCGACGTAGCGCATCACGTCGGGGCCCCATTGCCCGACCTTGGCCGCCATGTGCTCGTCGGCCCTGGTCTCGATGCGCTTGAGAAGCTCCTCGTCTGCGATGCCTTCTTCCTTGGCCCAGTCGTCGACCGGCAGGTCGAGATCGAGCACGCGCTTCAGCTCTTCCTTCAGCCCGGCGACGTCCCACTGCTCGGCATAGGCATGCTCGGGCACGTGCTTGGCGACGAGGTCCTCGATGAAGGCGTGGCGCATGTCGGCGACCGTCTCGGCGACGCTCTCGTCCTTCATCAGGTCGACGCGCTGGTCGAAGATCACCTTGCGCTGGTCGTTCTGGACGTTGTCGAACTTGAGCAGGTTCTTGCGGATGTCGAAGTTGCGGGCTTCGACCTTCTGCTGCGCCTTCTCCAGCGCCTTGTTGATCCAGGGATGGATGATCGCCTCGCCCTCTTGCAGGCCGAGACGCTGGAGCATGCTGTCGAGGCGATCCGAGCCGAAGATGCGCATCAGATCGTCTTCCAGCGACAGGAAGAACTTCGAGCGGCCGGGATCGCCCTGACGGCCGGAACGGCCGCGCAGCTGGTTGTCGATGCGGCGGGATTCGTGCCGCTCGGAGCCCATGATGTAAAGGCCGCCGGGCTTCTTCACGGTCTTGGCCGGCTTGTTGCCCTTTGCCGGCTCGATTTCCACGGTCTCTTCCGCGTTCAGCACGATGTCGCGGAAGCGCTCGACGTCCGCCTTGATCTGCTCGATCTTCTTGGCCTTCTCGGCCTCGTCCTCGATGCCCGCGGTCTCCTTGGGGATGCGCATCTCGAGCGAGCCGCCGAGCTTGATGTCGGTGCCGCGGCCGGCCATGTTGGTCGCGATCGTGATCGCGCCGGGAACGCCGGCTTCCGCGACGATATAGGCTTCCTGCTCGTGGAAGCGCGCGTTCAGCACCGCGAACAGCTTGGCCGGCTTGCCGGCACGCGCCGCGGCATAGAGCTTGTCGAGCGCGTTGTCCTTGCCGAAATCGATCTGCTTGTAGCCGTTCGATTTCAGGAATTCGGCAAGCACTTCCGACTTTTCAATCGAGGCCGTACCCACCAGCACGGGCTGGAGCCGGGCGTTGGCGCGCTCGATCTCGGCGAGGATCGCCTGGTATTTTTCCTTCTGGGTGCGGTAGACCTCGTCGTCCTCGTCGAGGCGGCCGACCGGCACGTTGGTCGGGATTTCCACGACTTCGAGCTTGTAGATGTCAAAGAGCTCGTCGGCTTCGGTCAACGCCGTTCCGGTCATGCCGGCGAGCTTTTCGTACATCCGGAAATAGTTCTGGAACGTGATCGAGGCCAGCGTCTGGTTCTCGGGCTGAACCGTAACGTGCTCCTTGGCCTCCAGCGCCTGGTGCAGGCCTTCGGAATAGCGGCGGCCGGCCATCATGCGACCCGTGAACTCGTCGATGATGACGACCTCGTCGTCGCGGACGATGTAGTCCTTGTCGCGGGTGAACAGCGTGTGGGCGCGCAGCGCCTGGTTGATGTGGTGCACGACGGAGACGTTCTCGACGTCGTAGAGCGAGTCACCCTTGAGCTGGCCGGCATCGCGCAGCAGCGTCTCGATCTTCTCCATGCCGGCCTCGGTCAGCGTCACCGTGCGCTGCTTCTCGTCGACCTCGTAGTCGGTCTTGTCGAGCTTGGGCAGGAAGCCGTCGATGGTGTTGTAGAAATCCGAACGGTCGTCGAGCGGGCCGGAAATGATCAGCGGCGTCCGCGCTTCGTCGATCAGGATGGAGTCGACTTCGTCGACGATGGCGTAGAAGTGCGGCCGCTGGACCATGTCCTCGAGCCGGTACTTCATGTTGTCGCGCAGATAGTCGAAGCCGTATTCGTTGTTGGTGCCGTAGGTGATGTCGCAGGCATAGGCGGCCTTGCGCTCGGCATCGTCGAGACCGTGGACGATCACGCCGGTGGTCATGCCGAGGAAGCCGTAGATCTGGCCCATCCAGCCGGAGTCACGGCGAGCAAGGTAGTCGTTGACGGTGACGACGTGGACGCCCTTGCCGGCGAGCGCGTTGAGATAAACCGCAAGCGTCGCGACCAGCGTCTTGCCTTCGCCGGTCTTCATCTCGGCGATGTCGCCCTCGTGCAGCACCATGCCGCCGATCAGCTGGACGTCGAAATGGCGCTGGCCGAGCGTGCGCTTGGCGGCCTCGCGCACGGTCGCGAAGGCCGGGACCAGCAGCTCGTCCAGCGTCTTGCCCTCGGCGAGCTGCTTTTTGAATTCGTCGGTGCGGGCCCTGAGCGCCTCGTCGGACAGCTTCGAGACCTCAGCCTCCAGCGCGTTGATCGCGTTGACGCGGGACTGGTATCCCTTCACCCGCCGGTCGTTGGCGGAGCCGAAAAACTTGCGGGCGAGCGCGCCGATCATGCCTAGTTCCTGTGTTCGCGATTTAACCGCGTTGCAGCCAAGAAGTTGTCACCCATTGGCCTATCAACTCACCGTGACGCCCTGTGGCGCCAGAGCCCGAACTGCGGGAGATCATCCGCCATATGGGTGGGAATTGGGCTAGTCTGGGTTCAACGGCCAAAAACGCAGCAAAACAAACGCCATCGCCATGGTCGCGACCGCGCAGAGATATGGCCCGGTCAGGGCCTTGTCAACGGCGGCCAATCTTGCCGCTAATTCATCATTTTGACAGACTTTTCGCGTTGCCAAGCCCCCCTGAATTGGGCGAGTGTCCGCCCCGCTCGAGCAGCCCCCTGCTTCAACAAAAGGATTTTCCATGACCACCTCGTTCCCGGTAACCACCGGCCTGCGTTTCCGCCATGCGTCCGCCCTGGCTGGAGGCCTCGCCCTGGCGCTGACCCTGGCGTTCGCGGGCCCGCTCCGGGCAGCCGACGATCCGGTCCTGGCGAAGGTCAATGGCGCTGACATCAAGAAGAGCGACGTGACCATGGCCGAGGAGGAGCTCGGACCGAGCCTCGCCCAGATGGACCCTGCGACCAAGGACGAGAACGTCCTGTCGTTCCTGATCGACATGAAAATCGTGGCCAAGGCCGCCGAGGACAAGAAGGTCGCCGACGGCGACGAGTTCAAGAAGCGGATGGCGTTCGCCCGCAACCGCCTGCTGATGGACAGCCTGCTCGCCCAGGAAGGCAAGGCCGCCACCACCGACGACGCCATGAAGAAGGTCTATGAGGAGGCCTCCAAGCAGATCACCGGCGAGCAGGAAGTGCGCGCCCGCCACATCCTGGTCGAGACCGAGGACGAGGCCAAGGCGGTGAAGGCCGAGCTCGACAAGGGCGCCGATTTCGCCGAGCTCGCCAAGAAGAAGTCCAAGGATCCGGGCTCCGCCGACGGCGGCGACCTCGGCTTCTTCACCAAGGAACAGATGGTGCCGGAGTTCTCGGCCGTCGCGTTCGCGCTGGAGCCCGGCAAGATCTCCGACCCGGTGAAGTCGCAGTTCGGCTGGCATATCATCAAGGTCGAGGAGAAGCGTAACCGCAAGGCGCCGGAGTTCGACCAGGTCAAGGCCCAGATCGAGCAGTACGTCACGCGCAAGGCCCAGGCCGATTACGTCGCCAAGCTGCGAGCGGAAGCCAAGGTCGAGCGGACCGACCAGCCGGCCGCAGACGCTGCCAAGGATGCCAAGCCCGCCGATGCGGCCAAGCCCGCCGATGCGAAGCCCGCCGACGGCAAGATGGCGCCCCCCGCCAAGAAGTAAGAATTCGCTGTCACTTCGCTGACGCGGAGAGTATCTAAGCCTGCCAGATGCCCGGCCTCGCCAAGAGGGCCGGGCATCTGCATGTCCAGACCTCACCAAGGCACAAGCCAAGGCGCCCCCCGCGATGTCCTCCTCCGTCTCCCCGCTCGCCCCGACAAACGTTCCTGATATGCCCGTGATCGCGGGCGTCCGTCTCGCGACGGCCGAGGCGGGCATCCGCTACAAGAACCGCACCGACGTGCTGCTGGCGATCATGGACAAGGGAACCGCGGTCGCCGGCGTCTTCACCAAATCGAAGTGCCCGTCCGCGCCGGTCGAATGGTGCCGTGCGAAACTGAAGGGCGGCAAGGCGCGCGCCCTCGTCGTCAATTCCGGCAATGCCAACGCCTTCACCGGCAAGACCGGTCGCGCCTCCACCGCGCTGACGGCCAAGATCGCGGCCAAGGCCGTCGGCTGCAGCGAGAGCGAGATATTCCTGGCCTCGACCGGGGTGATCGGTGAGCCGCTGGACGCGACCAAGTTCGACGGCGTGCTCGGCCGCCTCGCCGTAACCGCGGAAGCCGGCGACTACCTCGCCGCCGCCAAGGCGATCATGACCACCGACACCTTCCCCAAGGTCGCGACCGCGACCGTGAAGCTCGGCAAGGCCAAGGTCACCATCAACGGCATGGCCAAGGGCGCCGGCATGATCGCCCCCGACATGGCGACGATGCTGTCCTTCATCTTCACCGACGCGCCGATCGCGCCCGCCGCGCTGCAGGCATTGCTGAAAGCCGGCGTCGAGGACACCTTCAATGCGGTCACGATCGACGGCGACACTTCGACCTCGGACACGCTGCTGGCATTCGCCACCGGCGCCGCTGCCGAGCACGGCGCGCCAAAAATCAGCCGCGCCAGCGATCCGCGTCTGAAGGCCTTCACCAAGGCCTTCAACCGGATCCTCGCTGACCTCTCCGAGCAGGTCGCCCGCGACGGCGAAGGCGCACGCAAGCTGGTCGAGATCACCGTCGAAGGCGCCAAGACCAAGGCCTCCGCACGCAAGATCGCGATGTCGATTGCGAATTCGCCGCTGGTGAAGACCGCGATCGCCGGCGAGGACGCCAATTGGGGCCGCGTGGTGATGGCGGTCGGCAAGGCCGGCGAGCCGGCCGATCGCGACAAGCTGTCGATCTCCTTCAACGGCATCCGTGTCGCCAAGAGCGGCGCGCGCGATCCTGATTACGACGAGGCCCAGGTGTCGGAGGCGATGAAGGCCCCGGAAATCGCGATCAAGGTCTCGCTCGGCCTCGGCAAGGGCCGCGACCGCGTGCTGACCTGCGACCTCACGAAGGAGTATGTCGCGATCAACGGGGATTACCGGTCTTAAGGATCATGGCCGATCTCAAGCTGACACTGGTGGTGGCCTGCGCGCTCGTCGACGCCGACAAGCGCGTCCTGATCGCGCAGCGCCCCGAAGGCAAGACGCTGGCCGGCCTCTGGGAGTTTCCCGGCGGCAAGTGTGAGGCCGGCGAGCGGCCGGAGCAGAGCCTGATCCGCGAGCTCCACGAGGAGCTCGGCATCACCGTCGCCGAGCCGTGCCTCGCGCCGCTGACCTTTGCCAGCTACGGCTACGAGACGTTTCATCTCCTGATGCCGCTCTACATCTGCCGGCGCTGGGAGGGGATCGTCGAAGCCCGCGAAGGCCAGACGCTCGCCTGGGTGCGCGCCAACAAGCTGCGCGACTATCCGATGCCGCCGGCGGACATTCCGCTGATCCCGCATCTGATTGATTTGCTGATGTGACGATGCCTTGCATCGTCATTCCGGGGCGCGCGAGCGGACTATGGTGCGCAATTGCGCACCTGAGAATCTCGAGATTGCGGGTTCGATGCTACGCATCGCCCCGGAATGACGGTGCTAGCCTTACGTCTCTCCCGCTTTCTTCACCGCCTCCGCCAGGCTCGCCTTGGCCGAACCCGGCTTCAGCGGCTGCTGCTGGCTCGCATGCGGCGCCCAGCCGGACAGCCAGATGATGTCGAACGTCGCGCGGATACGGCCGTCGGCATCGGCAAAACGCTCGGCATAGATTTGGGCCATCCGCAGCAGCGTCGCGCGGCGGCTCGGCATGCGCCGCCGCTCGATCAGCACATTGGCAGCGCCCATGCGGCGCAGGTCCTGCATCAGCGCGAACGCGCTGGAATAACGCACCACGACGCGATCGACGTCGGTGACCGGCAGCGCGAACCCTGCCCGCTGCAACAGCGCGCCGATGTCCCTGAGATCGGCGAACGGCGCCACGCGCGGCGAGACACCGCCCTCGCATTCGGCCTCCGCCGCGGCAAACGCCTGCCGCAGCTCGGTCAGACTGTCGCCGCCGATCATCGCGGCGAGCAGCAGCCCGTCCGGCTTCAGCGCGCGACGGATCTGCGCAAGCACGCCAGGCAGATCGTTGACGAATTGCAGCGCCAGCGCCGAGACCACGAGATCGAGGCTTTCAGGCGCAAAAGGCAATGTCTCCGAGCCGGCCGCATCGAGCGCAATCCGTTGGATCGCAGGCAGCCGGCCCCGCAGCCCCCGGAGTCCCTCACCTGACGTCCAGAGATCGACCGGCGCGTGAAACTCGCGCATCACGGCCGCCAGCCGGTCGGCCATGTCCTCGGCGACCCGGTCGAGCAGAAAGCTCACGGCGCCTTGCGCCTGCGCACGCCGCTGCCGCGCATGCAGCAAGGCACGGTCGAACAGAGCGGGCGGGGTTTGCGGGGTCTGAGCCATGCCGCTGGTTACGCCGATCATGACGGTTCTGGCAATCCGCCACATGCGGCGCTAGCCTCCCCTCATGGACGTCGACGCCGACCCCACCCGCTCCATTGTTGCCCCCTTGCGTGCCGCATGGACGGCTGGCCGCCACGTTCTGTCGCATGTGGCAAAGCTCGCGCTCGACGTCGCGTTGCCGACGCTCTGCGTGTCCTGCCGCGAGCCTGTCGATGGCGAGCGCGTGTGCGCGGCGTGCTGGGCCAAGCTGTCGTTCATTGAGCGGCCTTATTGCCCGCGGCTCGGCATTCCCTTCGTCTATGACCCCGGCCCGGACATGCTGTCGATGGAGGCGATCGCGAGCCCGCCCGCCTACCAGCGAGCGCGCGCGGCGGTGCGCTATGACGATGTCGCGCGCACGCTGGTGCACGCGCTGAAATACCAGGACCGCACCGACCTCGCGCCCGCCATGGGCCGCTGGATGGCGCGCGCGGGCGGCGAGCTGCTCGCGACCGCCGACATGCTGGTGCCGGTGCCCCTGCATTGGCGCCGGGCCTGGCGGCGGCGCTACAACCAATCCGGCGCCCTGGCGCAGATCATCGCGCGGCAGAGCGGGGTGAAGGTGAAGGCTGAGGTGCTGCGCCGGGTGCGCGCCACCGAGCAGCAGATCGGCCTGTCGCGGGCCCAGCGCGCGACCAATGTGCAGGGGGCATTTCAGGTATCCCCTGACCGTCAGGCCGAGGTCCAGGGCCGGCGCATCATCCTGATCGACGATGTCCTGACCTCGGGTGCGACAATCGACGCCTGCGCACGCGCGCTGCTCCGCGCCAGGGCCGAACAGGTCGACGTCCTGGTGTTCGCCCGGGTTGTCGAGATCAGGTAAACTCCCATATAATTCAATAAATTCATGACATGAGAGCGCTTGAAACCATGACCGCTGCTGTCGAGATCTATACCAGGCCGGGATGCGGCTATTGTTCCGCCGCCAGGTCGCTTCTGACCCGCAAGAAGGCGACCTTCACGGAATTCGACGTCGCCAAGAACCCGTCCTGGCGCGATGAGATGTACGACCGCGCCGGCGAGGGCTCGACCTTCCCGCAGATCTGGATCGGCGGCACCCATGTCGGCGGCTGTGACGAGCTCTACGCGCTCGATCGCGAAGGCAAGCTCGACGGCCTGCTCGAAAGCGTCAAGGCGGTCTCATGAGCCATCACGGCCAAGACAGGACCTTCACCGCCGCCATGGTGCAGATGCGCACCGGGTTGCTGCCCGAGCCGAGCCTCGCGCAGGCCACCAGGCTGATCCGGCAGGCTGCGGCCAATGGCGCGGACTACGTGCAGACCCCCGAGGTCAGCAACATGATGCAGCTGAACCGCACGGCGCTGTTCGAGCATCTCCAGAGCGAAGAAGACGACACTTCGCTGAAGGCCTATCGGGCACTCGCGGCGGAGCTGAAGATCCACATCCATGTCGGCTCGCTGGCGCTGCGCTTCTCGGAAGAAAAAGCGGTGAACCGCTCCTTCCTGATCGGACCCGAGGGCCAGCTTCTCGCAAGCTACGACAAGATCCACATGTTCGACATCGTCCTGCCGGACGGCGAGAGCTATCGCGAATCAGCCAACTACCAGCCGGGCGAGACCGCGGTGATCTCCGACCTGCCCTGGGGCCGCGTCGGCCTGACGATCTGCTACGACGTCCGCTTCCCCGCGCTCTACCGCGCGCTGGCCGAAAGCGGAGCTTCTTTCATCACGGTGCCGTCCGCCTTCACCCGCAAGACCGGCGAGGCGCACTGGCACATCCTGTTGCGCGCGCGCGCGATCGAGACCGGCTGCTTCATCTTCGCAGCCGCGCAGGCCGGCACCCACGAGAACAAGCGCGAGACCTATGGCCATTCGCTGATCATCGATCCCTGGGGCGAGATCCTCGCCGAGGGCGATGTCGAGCCCGGCATCATCATGGCCCGGATCGATCCGGCCAGGGTCGAGACGGCGCGCCGCGCGATCCCCTCGCTCCAGCATGGCCGCCGCTTCGGTGTCGCCGACCCCAAGGCCGGGCCGGATCATCTACACCTCGTGCGGGGATCGGCATGATCCGCTACGCGCTCCATTGCGACCGCGACCACGCTTTCGAGAGCTGGTTCCAGAGTTCGTCGGCTTACGATTCGCAGGTGAAGCGCAAGCTCGTGACCTGCCCGGTCTGCGGCTCGGACAAGATCGAAAAGGCGATCATGGCGCCGCGCATCGTCGGCAAGAAGGGCCGCGGCCGCGCAACGCCGGAGCCGACCGCCGCGCCGCCCGATATTGCAGCAGCAGGACCGGCCTCGCTGATGATGGCGCAAGAGAAAGAGCTGCGCGCCAAGCTGAAAGAGCTGCGCGATCACATCGTGAAGAATGCCGACAATGTCGGCGAGCGCTTTGCCCACGAAGCCCGTGCGATGCATTACGGCGACAAGGAGCACCGCCCGATCTACGGCGAGGCCTCGCCCGACGAGGCAAGGTCGCTGATCGACGAAGGCATCGAGGTGTCGCCGCTGCCGACCTTGCCGGAAGACCGGAACTAGGTCCCCACCAGCACCGCCACGCCGACAATGATCAGCGCGATGCCTGCAAGCTCGCGCGCCGCGATCGGCTGCTTGAACGAGTAATACGCCACGCCCTGCGCGAACAGCACCTCGATCAACGCGAGCGTGCGGACATTGGCCGCGGCCGTCAATGCGAACGCGAGAAACCAGAACTGCGAGGCGAAGGCGCCCGTGAAGCCGGCGAGCAGCGACGGCTTCCACAGCCCCAGGATCGACTGAAGCACCTTTGGCGCGCGCCAGAGCAGATAGACCGTCAGGATCAGCGTCTGCACGAACAGGCCGAGCACCAGGGTGAACGAGGCCGCGGTCACGAAGGTGACGCCGTGAACGTTGATGATCGCGCCGCGAAACCCGACCGCAGAGAGCGCGAACGCCGCCGCGGCGACGAGGCCGGTGATGGTCGGCTTCAGCTCCGCAAAGCTCTTCTCGCCGCCGGGGCGCAACGCGGTGATGACGACGCCCACGGTGGCAATCACGATCGCCAGCACTTTCAGCCAGGTCAGGTGATCGCCGAGGAAGACGAAGCCGAAGATCGCGGTCTGGATCGCCTCGGTCTTCAGATAGGCCGTGGTCACCACGAAAGAGCGGTCGTTCATCGCGAGCAGCATCAACCCGGTGCCGATGATCTGGCTGAGCGCACCCAGCAACAGCCATGGCCAGAACATCGATGGCGGCACGCCGAGACGATCGCCGGTTGCGACGAGCACCAGCCCCAAGAAAAGGAGCGAGAACGGGAAGCCGAACAGGAAGCGGATATTGGTCGCACCCCACGTCCCCAGCGGCTTGGTCAGCGACCGCTGCATCGCATTGCGCGCGACCTGGCCGAGCGCAGCAACGATGGTGAACGGAATCCAGAGGCTGGTGACGGTGAACATGGCGGGGGGACTGCTACGGGAGTGTTGATGCAAAGTGCCGACGCCGCGGCAACAGGTCAATCACACTGACGTCATAGGAGCGATGCTCCTGCCACACGTACGCTGTCGTCCCTGCGAACGCAGGGACCCATACCGCGGAATCTGTCGGTGCGACGCGGTGTGAGATGCGCGGGTCGGCAGCCTTCGCAAAACTGCTCCCTGGGGTTATGGGTCCCTGCGTTCGCAGGGACGACACCGCCCGGGAAGTAAGAGCACGCATCTCACTGATGCCCGTTCATACCATCCCTTCCGCCACCACCATGTAGTTCACATCCATGTCCGACGAGAGCGTCCATTTGTCGGCGAATGGGGAGTAGACGACGCCGGTCTGCTCGGTGATGACGAGCCGGTTGTCGAGGAGGTGCTTGGCCAGTTCGTCGGGCGTGACGAACTTGTTCCACTCGTGGGTGCCGCGCGGCAGCCAGCGCAGGACGTATTCGGCGCCGACGATGGCGAGGGCAAAGCTCTTCCAGTTCCTGTTCAGCGTCGAGACCACCATCAGCCCGTTCGGCTTCAGCATCGCGGCGCAGCGCTTCAGGAAGACGCCGACGTCGACGACGTGCTCGACCACTTCCATCGCCAGCACGATGTCGAAACGCTCGCGCGGATCGATCTCTTCCACCGTGGTGCAGCGATAGTCGATCGACAGATGGCTCTTGCCGGCATGCAGCTTCGCCGCGGCAATGTTGCTCACCGAGGGATCGACGCCGATCACCTGCGCGCCCAGCCGCGACAGCGGTTCGCACAACAGGCCGGCGCCGCAGCCGATGTCGAGCACGCGGAGGCCACCGAGGCAGTTGAGGCTGCGCACATTGCGCTCGAACTTGCGGCAGGCGGCGTCGCGGATGTAGCCGAGCCGCAGCGGATTGATCCGGTGCAGCGGCGCCATCTTGCCTTTCGGATCCCACCACTCGGCCGAGAGCTTTGAAAATTTCACGATCTCGGCGGCGTCGACGGTCGAGCCCGGCTGGGCGGTGGCGGTCGCGGAACTATCTTGCTGCATGCTCATGGCTGGGCGCGGTCCTACCGCGTGGTGATCGAACTACGGAAAGCGAGCGGAGAGGCGATGGTCTTGATCGTCTCGATCCCCTCGCCGACGCCGCGAATGGTCACGTCGCCATAGTTGAGAATTCGTCCAAGAATCGTCTGGTCGACATCGACACTCTCGACCTTATCAAGCGCCATTTCAAAGGTGCGGCGCTTGATGAAGCCGGTCTTATGCACAACCCTGAGATTGGTGACGTCGGTCTCCGTGGTGAAGCGATGGAACCAGCCCTTCAGGGTCCAGAACAGCGCGGCCAGGGCCACCACGCCCGCGGCGATCAGACACAACAAGACGATCCCGTCGATGGTGGTCATACGCGAGGCGACCAGGAAACCAAGGGCCACGATCCAGGCCAAAATGGCCGGGAAATAGAAGATCCAGTGCGCATTGGTCGAATACAGCACCCGCTCGCCGGGCTGCAGGATTTCGTCAATATAGCGCGCCATGACCTCTGATAACCCATTGCCCGCAGTAGGCCTTGCAGGAACCCGCTTGCCCCCGGCCCCGCCCCTCTGTATACGCGCGGTCGGTATCCCCCAGGGCATCCGTCCGGCGCGGGTCACCATACTGATCCTCAAGAGGGAATGCACGCGTCGTCATGAGCCGCCTCGTGATGAAATTCGGCGGCACGTCCGTCGCCAACATCGAACGTATCCGCAACGTCGCACGCCATGTGAAGCGTGAGGTGGACGCCGGCCATGAAGTGGCAGTGGTCGTCTCGGCGATGTCGGGCAAGACCAACGAGCTGGTGGCCTGGTGCACCGAGGCCTCGCCGATGCACGACGCGCGCGAATACGACGCCGTCGTCGCCTCCGGCGAACAGGTGACCTCGGGCCTGCTGGCCATTGTGCTCCAGGGCATGGGTATCCAGGCCCGCTCCTGGCAGGGCTGGCAGATCCCGATCAAGACCAGCGACGCCCATGCCTCGGCCCGGATCGAGGACATCGACGGCAGCGAGATCATCTCCCGTTTTAGGGATCGCAAGGAGGTCGCCGTCATCGCCGGCTTCCAGGGCATCGATCCCAGGACAAATCGCATCACCACGCTCGGCCGTGGCGGTTCCGATACCTCGGCCGTGGCCGTCGCCGCGGCGGTGAAGGCGGACCGCTGCGACATCTATACCGACGTCGACGGCGTCTACACCACCGACCCGCGAATCGTGCCGAAGGCCAAGAGGCTCGACAAGATCGCGTTCGAAGACATGCTGGAACTGGCTTCCCAAGGCGCCAAGGTGCTCCAGGTTCGTTCGGTGGAACTCGGCATGGTCCACAACATGCCGATCTTCGTCCGCTCCAGCTTCGACAAGCCCGAGGATATCGACCCGCATGCCAACCAGCCGCCCGGCACGCTGATCTGCGGCGAGGAGGAGATCATGGAAAATCACGTCGTCACCGGCATCGCCTTTTCGAAGGACGAGGCCCAGATCTCGGTCCGTCAGGTCGAGGACAAGCCTGGCGTCGCGGCATCGATCTTCGGCCCGCTGGCGGACGCCAATATCAACGTCGACATGATCGTCCAGAACGTGTCCGAGGACGGCAAGACCACCGACCTCACCTTCACGGTGCCGGCCGCCGACTACGCCAGGGCCAAGGACACGATTACCGCCGCCAAGGGCACGATCGGGTATGCACGGCTGGATACCGCGACTGACGTCGCCAAGATCTCGGTGATCGGCAGCGGCATGCGCAGCCACGCCGGCGTCGCCGCCCAGGCGTTTTCGGCGCTCGCCAGGCGGAATATCAACATCCGGGCCATTACAACCTCCGAGATCAAATTCTCGGTTTTGATCGACACCGCCTATACCGAGCTCGCAGTGCGCACGCTGCACACGCTCTACGGCCTCGATCGGGCCTGAAGCGCGACCGTAAGTCGCGCTTCAGGTTCTTGCTTAAGCATGGTCTTTCCGGAAAACCGCCTCGCAGTTTTCCGGACCATGCGTGGACGAATTTTCTCTTAGCGGTCGCAGCAAACGCTGGTGTGTACACACCTTCGCGTTTGGCAGGCGTTTTGCTTGGCAAAACAAGCCTCAATTCGCTATACGGCGAACAGGGTGGGCTGCCGCAGACTGTGTCCCAGTTCAGGCCGCTGATTCGGCGCAAGCTGTGGTTTGCGCCTGCGCCGGACAAACAATTTGATTGTTTTTCTGGAGTTTTAGGCCAGCCGCCGGCCAATATCGCCGGGCCCGGCAGACGGAGGAGATTGACGGTTCATGCGGAGCGCGTCGGGAGGTCCCCGCGTCTTGTTGAGACGGCTCCGCGAAACCATGGCGGAGCAAGTCTCGGCCCAGGAGCGGCTGGACAAGATCGTGGTGCTGATCGCCGCCAACATGGTGGCCGAGGTGTGCTCGGTTTATGTGCTGCGCATCGACAACACCCTCGAGCTCTACGCCACCGAAGGCCTCAACCGCGAGGCCGTGCACCATACCGTGCTCAGCGCCCATGAGGGTCTGGTCGGCCTCGTTGCCAGCGAGGCGACGCCGCTCAATTTGAACGACGCCCAGAGCCACCCGGCCTTCTCGTTCCGCCCGGAGACCGGCGAAGAAATCTACCACTCCTTCCTCGGCGTGCCGATCCTGCGTGCCGGCAACACGCTCGGCGTGCTGGTGGTGCAGAACCGCGCCAAGCGCACCTATGTCGAGGAAGAGCTCGAGGCGCTGCAGACCACCGCCATGGTTCTGGCGGAGCTGATCGCATCAGGCGAATTGTCCGCACTGGCCCAACCCGGCATGGAGCCGGCGGCACGCCATTCGACGCAGAAGGCCGGCGCCATCCTCTCGGAAGGCATCGCGCTCGGCCATGTCGTGCTGCACGAGCCGCGCGTCGTCATCAAGGACTACATCGCCGAGGACCTGCCGAAGGAAATCAAGCGGCTCGACACCGCGCTCGCCAAGCTGCGCTCGGATCTCGACCGCATGCTGGAGCGCGGCGACGTCGCCGAAGGCGGCGAGCATCGCGACGTGCTCGAAGCCTATCGCATGTTCGCCAACGACCAGGGCTGGTCGCACAAGCTGCACGAGGCGGTGGCCACCGGCCTCACGGCGGAGGCCGCAGTCGAGCGCGTCCAGTCCGACACCCGCGCCCGCATGCTGCGCGTCACCGATCCCTACTTGCGTGACCGGCTGCACGATCTCGAGGATCTCGGGTACCGCCTGATGCGGCAGCTGGTCGGCCAGGACCATGCGCCCTCGCGCGAGCAGATGCCCGACAACGCCATCGTGATCGCGCGCGCGATGGGGCCGGCCGCGCTGCTCGACTACGACCGCAAGCGCCTGCGCGGCATCGTGCTGGAGGAAGGCACCGCCAACTCGCACGTCTCGATCGTGGCGCGCGCGCTCGGCATTCCCGCCGTCGGCGAGGTGCCGAACGCACCCGGCATTGCCGACCCCGGCGACGCCATCATCGTCGACGGCACGTCGGGCGCGATCTATGTGCGGCCTTCGCAGGAAGTCGAGGCCGCCTATGCCGAACGCGTGCGCTTCCGCGCCCGCCGTCAGGCGCAATATCTGGCCCTGCGTGACCGCCCTTGCGTCACCAAGGACGGCCAGAAGGTCGAGCTGCTGATCAATGCGGGGCTTGCGATCGACCTGCCGCATATCGAGGACACCGGCAGCGCCGGCATCGGCCTGTTCCGCACCGAGCTGCAATTCATGGTCGGCCAGAGCCTGCCGCGCACCAGCGACCAGCTCGCGCTGTATCGCGCCGTGCTGGATGCCGCGGGCAGCAAGCCCGTCACCTTCCGCACCCTCGACATCGGGGGCGACAAGGCGCTGCCCTATATGGAGACGGTGATCGAGGAGAATCCCGCGCTCGGCTGGCGCGCGATCCGGCTCGGGCTCGACCGTCCCGGCCTGTTGCGCGGCCAGATCCGCGCGCTGTTGCGCGCCGGCGGCGGCCGTGCGCTGCGGATCATGTTCCCGATGATCTCGGAGGTCGCCGAGTTCGATTCGGCGAAGGCGCTGGTCGAGCGCGAGCTGACCTATCTGCGCCAGCACGGCCATACGCTGCCGGAGCGCATCGACATCGGCACCATGGTCGAGGTGCCGGCGCTGCTCTATCAGATGGACGAACTCCTGAAGAAGGTCGACTTCATCTCGGTGGGTTCCAACGATCTGTTCCAGTTCCTGTTCGCGGTCGATCGCGGCAATCCCAAGGTCTCCGAGCGCTTCGACACCATGTCGACGCCGATCCTGCGTGCGCTGCGCGACATCGCGCAAAAATCGCAGGCTGCGAAGAAATCACTGTCGCTCTGCGGTGAGATGGCCTCGAAGCCGATCGGCGCGCTGGCGCTGATCGCGATGGGCTACCGCTCGCTGTCGCTGTCGGCCACCGCGCTCGGCCCGGTGAAGGCGATGGTGATCGACCTCGACGCCAGGAAGGCCGAAGCGATGCTCGGCCCGCTGCTGGATGCGCCGACGGGAAGCGTCTCGATCCGGCAGAAGCTGACGGAATTTGCCGAGGCCGAAGGCTTGGCGTTGTAGCGGACCTGCCGCTCGTTCTTCGCCGCCTCACTTCCCTCCGCCTTTTGAGAGCAAACCGATGTCGTCACTCCCCGAAGCCAAACTGGATGTCCTGCTCGCGCACCACGCCTCGCTCGAGGCCGAATCGCTGGGGCAGCTCTCCTCCGAGCGCTATGTGCAGGTCACGCGCGAGCTCGCCGAGATCAATCCGCTGATCGAGGCGGTGAAGACCTATCGTTCCGCGGTGAAGGAGCTCGCCGACACCGAGGCGCTGATATCAGATCCCGCCACCGATTCCGAGATGCGCAGCATGGCGGAAGCCGAGCGCGACGAGCTCAATTCGAAGATCGAGGACCTCGTCCAGAAGATCCGCGTCGCACTGCTGCCCAAGGATGCGATGGACGACCGCAACGTGGTGCTGGAAATCCGCGCCGGCACCGGCGGCGACGAGGCGTCGCTGTTCGCCGGGGATCTGTTCCGGATGTACGAGCGCTTTGCGAGCTTGCAGGGCTGGAAGGTCGAAGTGATCTCGGCGAGCGAAGGCACCGTCGGCGGCTTCAAGGAAATCATCGCGGAGGTACAGGGCCGCGGTGCGTTCTCCAAGCTGAAGTTCGAGTCCGGCGTGCATCGGGTGCAACGCGTGCCCGACACCGAGACACAGGGGCGCATCCATACATCCGCTGCAACGGTCGCGGTGCTGCCCGAGGTCGAGGACGTCGACGTCGAGATCAAGAACGACGATTTGCGGATCGAGACCATGCGCGCGCAAGGCGCCGGCGGCCAGCACGTCAACAAGACCGAATCGGCGATTCGCATCACCCATATCCCGACCGGCATCGTGGTGATGATGCAAGACAGCCGCTCGCAGCATAAGAACCGCGCCTCCGCCATGAACATCCTGCGCTCGCGCATCTACGACGCCGAACGGCAACGCGTCGATGCCGCGCGCTCGGCCGAGCGCAAGGAGAAGGTCGGCTCCGGCGATCGCAGCGAGCGCATCCGCACCTATAATTTTCCGCAAGGGCGCGTCACCGACCACCGCATCAACCTGACGCTCTACAAGCTGCCGCAGGTGATCGCGGGCGAAGCGCTCGGCGAATTGACCGATGCGCTGACCACCGAGCATCAGGCGGCACAGCTCGCCGCGCAAGGAGCCGGGGCTTGACCGGCAGCTCGTCGCTCACACCCCGCTGGACTCGCCGAACGACTTCAAAAGGCGGCTCAGAGCCGGACTGGCGGCACGGCGAAGTTCTTCGAGGTTCTTCCGCGAGAGCGCCTGGAGCTTCTGCTCGCCTTTCTTCGTCAGCTTGAGATGGACGCGCCTGGCATCTTCGCGATCAGCAACGCGACTCACCAAGCCCAGTTTTTCGATCCGATTGATCAGCTCGACAGCGGAGTGATGCCGGATCAGCAGAAACTTCGCGACATCCCCGACAGTTGCGGGACCGGGACGGACAAAACCCTTGATGCCGAGGAGCGCCTGGTGCTGCGTCGGGGTCAATCCCTGCTCGGCGGCCGCCGCCTCGCTGAATGCCAGAAAGCTTCGGATCTGGTAGCGGAACTGAGCCAGCGCTGCGTAATCGGAAGCACGCATCGCGCTGCCGGCGCGCCCGGTTGAGGTCACCACACTGGACCGCTGCGCCTTCTTCGCCTGAACCATGCCCACCTCGACCATGCCACCCGCCGCGACGGGGAGACTTAGCCCAAAGTAGCAAGCGACCGCCGCCGGACCAACCGGCCGGATTCGTCGATGCACAGCTATCCCAGGTGCCTCATTCGAAGCTGGACAGCAGGATTTTCACCAGGATGACCTGAAACGCGATCGGGATGCGGACGCTCTTTCGCCGGATCGAACGCTGAAGTGCGCCGACGATCTCGGCCCCGCTCAGGCTGCCGGCCGACGCATTGTTGATCAGCTCTGCCCACATCTGCGACAGCGAGCCGCCCGCTGGAAGCACCGGCTTGATGGTGACGCCGGATCCCTGCGCCCAATCGACGATCTCCCGCATGGTGTGCGGACCGCAATTGCGCGCGGTCGCAAGGCGCTCGGCGGTCAGCGCGCGCAGCAGATCGCGCGAGGGCGACCAGTTCCCTTTCGGCGGCTGCTCGCCGGTGAGCTCGACTGCGAGCTCCTTCAGCACATTCTGGGCCCGCACGCTCAGTCGCTTCATCGGCACCGGCGCGCGCTTCGCCTGAACCGATCCGACGGCCGGTCCGCGCTCGCCGGTTGGCCGATTGCGTGGCTCGGACGATCTGGAGGCATCGCCGGATTGAGCCGGGACGCGCTGGTCGATGCCCTCGCCGGAAGGCCGCGCGGCGGCCTGCCGCTCCGCCTCTTGCGGCCAGGATCGTCGCTTTTCGGCACCTGCCACTGTCGTCTGCCGCGCCATTTCTCTCGCCGAACCCGCCAGCTTCATACTCACAAAGACTAATATATATCGCTCTCCGATATGTTTTCACGACATAATTTTCGTCGTTCGACCAAAGGCGAAATTGACAGACGGCCTTCACAAGCAATGCTTATGTCCAAGAGCTACACGCGGATGTGACGTGCCCGGCGCGGGCAGGCCCATGGGGCCGGCCGCCGCCGGATAAGTCGTGTTTGCCTGCAAACAAGAACGATGTTCGGAGGAACCACCATGACTGACGATCTCATCCGCCGCGGTCTCTCGCGCCGTGGCCTGCTCCAGACCACCGCGGGCCTGATCGGCGGCTCGATGCTGCCGGCGATGCCGGCATTTGCCGACGACAAGCCGGCGATTGGCACCTATCCCGCGGGCGTATCGGGTTCCACCGCCTTCATCGGCATCTCCGTGCCGCGCACGGGAACCTACGCCGTGCAGGGCGAGGACGAGCTCAAGGGCTATCAGCTCGCGATCGAGCACATCAACGAAGGCCACGAGTTGATCAAGAAGATCTCGCCCAAGACCAGCAAGGGCGTGCTCGGCAAGGAGCTGAAGTTCGGCGTTGCCGACTCCGCGGCCAAGCCCAATGAGGCGGTGCAGGCGCAGCAGCGCTTCATCAGCGAGAACAAGGCGATCATGATCACCGGCGGCACCTCGAGCGCCGTCGCGGTCGCGCTCAACAAGCTCGCCCAGCGCGAGCATGTGATCTTCGTGTGCGGCATTTCCGGCTCGAACGACACCACCGGCAAGGATTGCGTGCGTTACGGCTTCCGCCAGAATTTCTTCGGCCAGACTGCGGCTGCGGCGATCGGGCCGGTGATGGTGCGGGAGTTCGGCAAGGGCAAGAAGGCCGCCTATCTGACGCCTGACTACACCTACGGCCATACCGTCACCAAGTCGATGCAGGACTTCCTCGCCACTGCCGGCTGGACCACCGCGACCAACCAGGTCGCCCCGCTCGGTGCGCCCGACTATTCCTCATATCTGCTCAACGTCGCCAATTCCGGCGCCGACGTGCTCATCAACGTCAATTGGGGCCACGATGCGGTGCTGTCGACCCAGCAAGCGAAGCAGTTCGGCGTGCTCGACAAGATGAAGCTGGTCGTGCCCTACCAGGTGCCCTTCATCGCGCGCGAAACCGGCGGCCTGATGCAGGGCGTCTATGCCGCGACCGATTATTGGTGGACGATCGAGGACAAGTTCCCGCTGGCCAAGATGTTCAACGAGGCCTTCGAGAAGAAATACGGCTACAAGCCGGAATGGGGCGCCGAGAACGCCTATGTCAGCTTCGCCCATTGGGCCCGCATGTGCGAGGAGGCCGGCAGCTTCAATCCGCCCGACGTGATCAAGGCCTATGAGAAGGGCGAGACCATCCCCTCGCTCGTCGGCGACGTGCACTACCGCCCCGAGGATCACCAGTGCGTCCGCCCCGTCATCATCGTCAAGGGCAAGCAGCAGAAGGACATGAAGAACAAGGAAGACTGGTACGACGTCGTCGAGATCGTCCCGGGTGAGAGCCTGATGCAGAAGCCCGACGCCTTCGGCTGCCATCTCGGCGACTACACCTGAGCCCGCGCTAACCCCCTGTGACGCCGCAGGCCTCGACTCTGGACCTGCGGCGTCGCCTTTTTGACGCAAGCTCTTCGCGCGTCACAACAGCGGTCGCCGCATGATAAGTTGGCCCAATCTCGTTTCGCAGCTTTTCAACGGGCTCGCGCTCGGCGCCCTGCTTGCGCTGATCAGCTCCGGCCTGACCATCATCTACGGCACGCTCGGCGTGCTCAACCTCGCGCATGGCGCGATGTTCATGATCGGCGGCTATGCCGGCTTCGTCACCTACCAGTACACGGGTTCGTTCATCCTCGCCGTGATCGCGGGCTCGCTGTTCGTGATGCTGCTCGGCGTGGTGATGGAAAGAACCATCATTCGGCATTTCTATCATCGGCCCCACGAGGACCAGTTGCTCGTCACCTTCGGGCTCGGCATCTGCTTCGTCGAGATCATCCGGCTGATCTTCTCCAGCCAGTCGCAGATCGTGCCGCCGCCGGCACTGTTCCAGGGCATCACCAATCTCGGCTTCATGTTCTATCCGACCTACCGCCTCGCGGTCGTCGGCATCGTCGCGATCGCGCTTGGCGCGCTGTTCATCATCCTCTACCGGACCCGGCTCGGCATGATCGTGCGCGCCGGCATCGAGGATTCGGTGATGGTCGATTCGCTCGGCATCAACGTCTACCGCGTCTTCATGATCGTATTCGGCATCGGCGCAATGGCCGCGGGCTTCGCCGGCATCGTCAACGCGCCGGTGGTTTCGCTGACACCCGGTATCGGCGACGACATCCTGGTCCAGACCTTCGTGGTGGTGGTGATCGGCGGCGTCGGCTCGTTCCCCGGCGCGATTCTCGGCGGCCTGATCGCCGGGGAGATCATCAGCGTCACCTCCATGTTCAACCCCGGCTATGCCTATGTGATGCTGTTTGCGGCGATGACGATCGTGCTCGTGGTGCGACCGCATGGCTTGCTCGGCGTCCAGGGCCGCGAGTAAGTGATCCGCTGATGCTCAAGCAACGCCCGTTCCTGATCGAGACGCTGACGGCCATCGGCCTGATCCTGGCTCCCTTCGTGCTGCCCCATCTCGGCTTCGCGCCGAACACCGTGAACCGGATCCTGGTCTGGGGCCTGTTCGGCCTCGGCTTCGACATCCTGTTCGGCTTCACCGGCCTGTTGTCGTTCGGCCAATCCGCCTTCTACGGCACCGGCGGCTTCGTCGCGGCCTACCTCCTGACCCGCGCCGGCTTCAGCAACGTGCTCGGCGCGCTGGTCATCGGCATGATCGCGGCGGCAGCGACCGGCTACCTGATCGGACTGATCGCGCTGCGACGTACCGGCATCTACTTCGCCATGATCACGGTGGCGATCGCGGAGGTGTTCTTCTTCGTCGAGTTCAATCCGCTCTCCGATTTCACCGGCGGAGAGAACGGCCTGCCGGGCGTGCCGACGCCGAGCTTCAATCTCGGCTTCACGACCCTCCACTTCACCGATGGCTGGTCGCTCTATCAGTTCATCGCGCTGTGCTATTTCATCGGCGTCATCATCGCGCTCAGGATCGTGCGATCGCCGGTCGGGGCGATCTTCAGCGCCATCAGGGACAACCCGCTGCGCGCCACGGCCGTGGGTCACAACATCCACGGCTACAAGCTGACCGCCTTCGTGATCGCCGCCGCTTACGCCGGCTTCGCCGGTGGCCTGCTCGGCGTGCTTCAGGCCTTCATGCCGCCCGACGCCTTCACCTTCGACACATCAGGCCAGCTCGTGATGCAGACGGCCATTGGCGGCCGCGGCACGCTGTTCGGGCCGCTGGTTGGCGCAACCGTCTGGCTCTTCCTGCAGGATTTCCTGCAGTCCGCGCTGGGCTTGGGCGCGGCCTGGAAGCTCGTGCTCGGCGTCGTGTTCGTGCTGCTGGTCTGCTTCCTGCGCGGCGGCATCGTCGGCGGCCTCGTCGATCTCTACGGCCTCTTCTCCGGCAGGCGTCGGAAGGTCGCGGAGAGGGAGGAGAGGGAGGCGGAAGCCGGGTTTGCATTGGAGGCGCCGCCCGCGCCGATGCAGGCCAAGGAGGTCCAGCACCCCGCCTATTCCGGGCCGATCCTGAAAGCCACCGGTCTCACCAAGCGCTATGGCGGCCTCGTCGCCAACAGCGACATCGATTTCAGCGTCGATCAAGGCGAGCTGCGCGGCATCATCGGGCCCAACGGCGCCGGCAAATCGACCTTCTTCAAGATGCTGACCTGCGAGATCCCGCCGACCTCCGGCCGGATCGTGTTCGAGGGGCGCGACATCACGGGATTGAAGGTCACTGACGTCTGCCAGCTCGGACTGACCAAGAGCTACCAGGTCAATCAGCTCTTCACCGGCCTCACGGTGCGGCAGAACCTGACGATCGCAGCACTCGCCGAGCTACGCGGAAAGTTCCGGCTCGACCTGTTCCGCTCGCTCTCGGGCGTCAAGGGCCTGACGGAACAGGTGGAGCACACGCTGGCGCTGGTCAACCTGACGCGCCGTGCCGACACGCAGGTCGCCGAGCTCGCCTATGGCGAGAAGCGCAGGCTGGAGATCGGGCTTGCGCTCGCCACCTCGCCCCGCCTGTTGCTGCTCGACGAGCCGCTCGCCGGCATGAGCCCGCGCGAGCGTGTCGAAACGGTCAAGCTGCTCAAATCGATCGCGCGCGGCCGCACCATGATCATCATCGACCACGACATGGATTCGCTGTTCGAGCTGGTCGAACGCGTGACGGTGCTGCAGGAAGGCCGCGTGCTGGTCTCCGGGAGCCCTGAGGAAATCAAGACCAACGCCGCGGTGCAGGAAGCCTATCTCGGCGGCGTGCACGGAGAGATCGCCGCATGAGCCTGATCGAGGTGAACGGCCTGAACAGCTATTACGGGGACTCCCACATCCTGTTCGACGTCGCCATGCGCGTCGAGCAGCACGAGGTGGTGGCACTGCTCGGCCGCAACGGCGCCGGCAAGAGCACGACGCTGAAGAGCCTGATGGGCGTGGTGACGCCGCGCAGCGGCAGCGTGAAGTTCGAGGGTATCGACATCGCCGGACGCAGGAGCCACAAGATCGCGCAAGCGGGCATGCAGCTCGTCCACGAGGAGCGCCGCATCTTCGGCAGCCTCTCGGTGGAGGAGAACATCCTCCTCGCCGGGATCACCGCGCCGAAACGCTGGCCGCTCGGACGCATCTACGAGATGTTTCCGCGGCTGAAGGAGCGGCGCAACAACCGCGGGACCGAGCTCTCCGGCGGCGAGCAGCAGATGCTGGCGATCGCGCGGGCGCTGGTGCGCGATCCCAAGATCGTGCTGCTGGACGAGCCGTTCGAGGGGCTCGCGCCGGTCATCGTCCACGACCTCGTCAAGGCCTGCCGCGAGCTCGCGGCTGCCGGGCAGACCATCGTGCTGGTCGAGCAGAATCTGGCTGCGACGCTGGCGCTGGCGAGCCGGATCTACATCATCAACAATGGCCACATCGTGCACGAAGGCCCTGCGAACGAGCTCAAGGCTCAGCCGGAGCTGCTACAGCGCTATCTCGGCGTTTGATCAGCCGCGCAGCGCCGCGATCATCCGCTTGGCATGATCGGCAAGGACGGCCATGTCCTCCTTGCGCGTCTGCGCCGGCAGCAGCTCGACGCCGGCCCTGACCGGCATGACGTGCATGTGGAGGTGAAGCACCACCTGCCCACTCGCCGGCTCGCTGAACTGCTGCAGGATGATGCCCTCCGCCTCGAACGCCTTCATGGCCGCGACCGCGATCCGCTTCGCGGTCCGCGCGACTGCGGCGAGATCATCGTCGGCGATGTCGAGGATGCCACGCGCCGGCGCCCTCGGAATGACCAGCGTATGGCCGGGCGAGCGCGGCATGATGTCGAGGAATGCGAAGCTGCGCTCGTCCCTGAACACCTCGAAGCAGGGGATCTCGCCGCGCAGGATCTTTGCGAAGACATTCTGATCGTCATAGGCCGTCATGGATGTCCTCCCTTCGCTGCGCGGTAATCAAACGCGCTCCTTTCCGTTGACGCAAGCAAGGTCGCCGATCTATCCACGATGCCAGGCAGGATGGTTCCATTGGCGACAGGCTTCGAGTCCGGACACAGCATCGAGAGCGCGCGGCGCGCGCTCACGGCGCGGCTGCAGGCGGCCGGCATCGAGGAGCCGTCTCTCGATGCGCGCCTGCTTGTCGGCGCCGTGCTGGGGCTGGATCTGACCGGCCTGATCACGCAGGCAGCGCGATACCTCACGCCGGAGGAGGCTACGCGGCTCGAAGGATACGCGCAGCGAAGGCTCGCGCATGAACCGGTCGCCCGCATTCTCGGCGTCAGGGAATTCTGGGGGCTGCCATTCCGGCTGTCCGAGGCGACGCTGGTACCGCGGCCGGATACCGAGACCGTGGTCGAGCTGGCGCTCGAGATATTTCGCGAACGCACGATCTCGGGACGGCGCCCGCGCATCGCCGACATCGGCACCGGATCCGGCGCCATTCTGCTCGCACTGCTGCACGAGATCCCGGACGCATTTGGCGTCGGCACCGATCTCAGCCTCAGCGCCCTCGACACCGCCAGAGGCAACGCGGATGCCCTCGGCCTGGCCGATCGCGCCGCCTTCGTCGCCTGCTCCTATGCGTCGGCGCTTGGTGGCCCGTTCGACCTGATCGTGTCGAATCCGCCCTACATTCCGGCGGGGGAAATTCCGAAGCTGAGCATCGAGGTGCGCAAGCACGATCCGCATCTGGCGCTCGACGGCGGGAATGATGGCTATGACGCCTATCGCGCCCTGATCCCGCAGGCCGCCGAACGGCTCGTGCCCGGCGGCGCCCTGATCGTCGAGGTCGGCCGAGGCCAGGTCGGAGATATTGAAACCTTGATGGCCGCCGCCGCGTTATCGATCGACAGGCCGCCCAGATCGGACCTGGCGGGCATTCCCAGGGCCGTCTCGGCCCGAAAAATGCCCCCATAAAAGCCGGATTGGGCGCTAAAAACCTCTTGGAATATCCCGTGGGAACGACTACGTTCCGGTCAACACATCGGTACCGGCCCCGTAGACCTACGGAGGAAAGCCGGGCTCTCGGGCGAGAGCTTTACTGATTAAAGGTTCCAAGCCGCAGGTCCTGTTGAGCGCGATAGCTAGTCAAGCTGCGCTGCTTACCGACCGCAAAGTGAACGAAAGCCTGATATTGCGCTTGAAGACTTACGCAACAAAGCTGGGCTTGTTTCGGCAGGTGATATGAGTGGGTTCGCTGGCAATGAATGCTGGCGGGTGGGGAACGCGTCTTTGTTGAACGCGACGGTCGACGAACATCGGCAGGGTGTAATTCGCTCTTGCGCGCGGTGCGCGTGAGAGATGTGAACCGCTGTCATCGCGTCACTCTCTGCAATCGGTAATGCGTGCAACCTTTAGGGCTGGAATTAAAGGCAGGACATGAGAAACGGTCAGAACAAGCAGCGGATGCGCAACCGCAACAACAACAATAACAACAACAATAACCGGCGCGGCCAGAACCCGATGACCCGGGTCTATGAATCGAACGGACCCGACATCAAGATCCGCGGTACCGCCTCGCACATCGCCGAAAAATATCTTCAGCTTGCGCGTGACGCGCGCTCCTCGGGTGACCCGGTTGCCGCCGAAAACTACTATCAGCACGCCGAGCACTATTTTCGGTTGATCGCAGCGGCCCAGGAACAGTTCCGCCAGAATCAGCAGCCCCGCGGCGACGAGCCGATCAGCACCAGCAGCGGCGACGATGGCGAGGACGACGGCGAGAATTTCTCGAATTTCGGCCAGGAGCCGGGCTTCGTTCCACAGCCGCCGCAACAGCAGCCCTTCATGCGTGACCGCGACGGCCAGCGCGATCATCAGCGCGACTACCAGCAGCGCGATAACCAGCAGCCCTATCAGCGCGATCAGCAGCAGCCGCGCGAGCACCGCGAACGCGACCATCGTCCGCAACCGCAATATCATCAGCAGCCGCAACCGCAGAACCAGCCGCAGCCCGTCGTTGCCGATGCCGGCAACGTCGATCGCCTGCCGTCCTTCATCACCGGTGCGCAGCCCCAGACGAATCCGGCTCCGGGCGGCTTTGAGGGTGGCAATCCCGGCGGTGGCGAGCGCTATCCGCGGCGCCGTCGCCGGCCCCATAATGGCCCGCGCCCCGAGCGCGAGGCGGCTCCGGCCGCGACCAGCGACGACCTCGCCCCCGGCGAGTAAGGCGCAGCAAAGGTACTGATTGTCATGGACTTCAATCGTCCCGGCCTCGCCGGGACGATTTGTTTTTGAAGCTTCAAATTGGCGGAATCGACGGCAGCGACAGGCACAGTTCGCCTCTGCCGAGCACCGAGAGGGGAAGCTAGGTCCGGGTCACCGTCGAGGACGGCACCAGCACCGGCTTCAACGAGGGAATCAGCCGCGCCCGTTCGCGCTTGGCGGGGATCGCACGATAGACCTGCTTGGTCGCTTCGACGATATGGACACCGGCAAAAGGCAATGACAGCGCCGCGCCGGCGCGCTCCCACATCTGCGCCGATTTCAGGACCCAGCGGCCCGCATAAGGCGGCATGAACAACGCCTCGCCCCAGGCGGTCGGCGTGAACCAGGTCTGACGCAGCAGATCCGTGATCTGCGAGCGTGAATAGGGACGGCCGTGGCCGAAAGGCGTGTTGTCGCTGCGAGTCCAGACCCCGCGCCGGTTCGGGATCACGGCAATGACGCGGCCGGACGGCGACAGCACCCGCCAGACCTCACGCAGCAGCGCGGCCGGATCGTCCGACATTTCGAGCGCATGGACCAGCAGGATGCGGTCCACCGCGGCTTCGGGAAGTGGCAGCGAGAACTCGTCGACCAGTGTGGCGAGCGCCGGTCTCCCGGTCGGCCATTTCAGCACGCCCTGGGCCGCCGGCATGAAGGCGATGCAGCGCTCGGCGTCCTCGCGGAACAGCCCGAGATAGGGCGTGGGGTAGCCGATGCCGAGCACGCGCTGACCCGCGGCATTCGGCCAGCGCTCTCTTATGCCGCGATTGATCATTTGCCGCGCCACAATCCCCAGGCGACGGGAATAGAACTCGCGGAGGTCGACGACATCGATGCTCATGGCGGCAATGTAACATGCACAAGGTGGCGGCTGTGCGCGGAATATTGCATTGCCTGCGCAACGTTAACGCCATATTTGTCTGGCGGGGCTGAGCGCGATGGAGATGTCATGGCCGCCGAAATTCGTACTTTCAGCTGTTTAAACGACAATTTCGGTTACCTGATCCACGATGTGGAAACCAGGGCCACCGCATCGATCGATGCGCCGGAAGCCGGTCCCATCATCCAGGCGCTGGAGCGCGAGGGTTGGCAGCTCACCGACATCCTGATCACCCATCACCATGGCGATCATGTCGGCGGGGTCGCCGAACTCAAGCAGAAATACAATTGCCGCGTCGTCGCGCCGCACGACAAGTCGGCCAAAATCGCTGACGTCGATTTGCGCGTCGCCAATGGCGATGTGGTCAAGGTCGGTACGCTGCTGGGGCGCGTGCTCGAGACCCCCGGCCATACGCTCGATCACATCTCCTACGTATTCGACACTGAGAAGACGCTGTTCGCCGCCGACACGTTGTTCTCGATCGGCTGCGGCCGCGTGTTCGAGGGTACCTATCCGATGATGTGGGACTCGCTGTTGAAACTGCGAGCCCTGCCCGACGATTTCAAGCTCTATTGCGGCCACGAATACACGGCGTCCAACGTCAAGTTCGCGCTTACCGTCGATCCCGACAATGCGGCGCTCCAGGCGCGCGCGGCGGAGGTCGCGAAGCTGCGGGCGGACAACAAGCCGACCATCCCCTCAGTGCTTGGTGAAGAGAAGCGAGCAAACGTGTTCCTGCGTGCGGATGAACCCTCGATCGCAGCCAGGCTACACATGAAGGGTGCAGAGGCCGCCGCGGTGTTCGGCGAATTGCGCGAGCGCAAAAACAAGTACTGAAGACCAAGTCCTCAAGAACAAGCCCTGACGGGGATCGATGCCGACCGCAGCCGAGATCATCGCGCGCCTCGAACTCCGCCCGCATCCCGAGGGCGGGCATTACCGCGAAACCTTTCGCGACCAGACCACCGACGCCAACGGCCGGTCGCGGTCGACCTCGATCTATTACCTGCTCGCGCGCAACGAGCGCTCGCACTGGCATCGCATCGATGCGGTCGAGACCTGGCACTTCTACGCCGGCAGCCCCTTGATGCTCCGTATCGCCCACGAGGGCTGCTCCCAGCACGAGGTGCGGCTCGGCACGGACCTTGTGAGCGGCGAACGGCCACAGGCGATCGTGCCGGCAGACGCGTGGCAGATGGCGGAGACGTCAGGCGAGTGGACGCTGGTCGGCTGCACCGTGGCACCCGCCTTCGAGTTTGCAAAATTCGAACTCGCGCCCAAGGGTTGGCAACCGTAGAGATTCTTGTTTTGACGCGTTTTCTTCACGCGAACCGGTATCCACCGAAAACGCTCTGCTATCCGGAATCGGGTGGGTTCGATTAACTTCCCCCACTAGGACTGCGCTTCCAGTCAACAGGAGCGTACGATGCACGGAACACACGGTCCCGCCGCCGTCCAGATCGACCCGGCCATTTTATATTTTGGAACGCCGGTCGTCCTGATCGGATCGACCAACGACGACGGCACTCACAATCTCGCACCGATGTCCTCGGCATGGTGGGTCGGCTGGCGCTGCATGCTTGGGCTCGCGCGCAACTCGAAGACCACCGAGAACATGATTCGCAGCGGCGAATGCGTGCTCAATCTGCCCTCGGCCCATCTTGTCGGCGCCGTCGACCGCCTTGCTCGCACCACGGGCTCGGATCCCGTGCCGCCAGGAAAACTCTATCGCGGCTATCGGCACGAGAAGGACAAGTTCGAACTCAGCGGTCTGACGGCGTTGGCAAGCGAAACGGTCAGCGCGCCGCGTGTGGCCGAGTGCCCGGTGCAGATCGAAGCCAAGGTCGCTTATGTGCATGAGATGGCGCAGGACGATGCGGCCTGGGGCGGCAATCTCACCGCGATCGAGGTCCGCGTCACCCGCGTGCACGCGCATCCCCATATCATGATGGATGGCGTGCCGAATCGCATCGATCCAGACCGATGGCGGCCGCTGATCATGAGCTTCCAGGAGTTCTATGGCCTGACGTCGCAACGCTTGCAGCGCTCCGAGCTCGGGCGGATTCCGGAAGCGACGTATCGGCCGCCGGGCTGGCAGCCGGCGCTCTGATCGCGCCTCAACGCTTCCGCAGCACCATGTCCTTCGCCGCGATCAGGCCGCCGCCGGCGATCAGGATCGCGGCGATGGCGATGTTGGCGCTGGCCTTTGCAAAGCCGGCAGCGATCAGGAACCCGGTCGACAATAGCGGCGTCGCATAAGAAGCGGCGCCAAGCACGCGAATGTCGCCGCGCTTCATGCCGATGTCCCAGGCGTAGAAGGCCGCCCCGACGGGACCGATGCCAAGCGCGACGACCGAGAGCCACTGCAAGGTGGTCTCAGGCCACACCGTTGTTTCCAGCAGGCCGTGCATCAACGCGGCCAGCACTGACGTGGCGAGGCAGAAGCCCGCGACCGCATCGGTCGGCACCGCCTTCAATCGCCGTGACAGCACCGAATAGGCGGCCCAGACGAAGGCCGCGATGAGCGCGGCAATCAGTCCCGGCATCTGGCCCGGCGCGAAGCCCGTGGTGCTACCGGCAAACAGCAGCACGGTACCGACGAGGCCGAGCACGGCGCCGATGATGTGATGCACCGCCAGCCGCTCGCCCGGCAGAAAGGACGAGAACAGCACGATCAGCAGCGGCCACATGTAATTCAGGAGGCCGGCTTCGGCCGGCGGCGCGAATCGCAGCGCGAGGAAATACAGCGCGTGATAGCCGAACAAACCACCGACGCCGACCACCCATACGACCAGAGGCTGACGCAGGCTCTTCGCCGCGTCGCCGCGGCCGATCCAGGTCAGCAGACCGACGAGACCGCCGATCGCAAAGGTCATCGCAGCGAGCTGAAACGCCGGGATCTTGCCGGTGGCCACCGTCATCACCGACAGCAGCGACCACATCAGGATCGCGGTCAGTCCGACCAGGGTTGCACTGCGCGGATTCATGGATGAGAGGCTCTGAGGACGCTTATGCCCGGCACGGGGCCGGGCATTGCGCCTTCATTATCGTCTTGTCGCGCCTGACGCTACCTGCTTGGCGGCCGATCAGGCGTGGTACTGACCACCGTTGATGGTCAGGGTCGAGCCGGTGATAAAGCCGGCTTCCTCGGCTGCCAGGAACACGACCGCGCGCGCAATCTCTTCCGGCTCGCCGAGCCGGTTGACCGGGATCTGCGGGATCACGTTCTTTTCCAGAACGTCCTTCGGCACTGCCTGCACCATCTCGGTGTTGATGTAACCCGGCGCGATCACGTTGACGGTGATGCCGCCCTTGGCGTTCTCGAGCGCCAGCGCCTTGGTGAAGCCGATGTCGCCGGCCTTCGCCGCGGAATAATTGACCTGGCCGAACTGCCCCTTCTGGCCGTTGATCGACGAGATCGAGATGACGCGGCCGAACTTGCGGGCGCGCATGCCCTCGATCACCTGTCGCGTCATGTTGAACAGCGAGCCGAGATTGGTGTTGATCACGGCGTTCCACTGTTCGAGCGTCATCTTGTGGAAGGCGGTGTCGCGGGTGATGCCGGCATTGTTGACGAGGATGTCGACGGGGCCGAGCTCGGCCTCGACCTTCTTCACGCCTTCGGCACAGGCATCGAAATTGCTGACGTCCCACTTGTAGACGGAGATGCCGGTCTCGGCCTTGAACTTCTCCGCCGCCGCATCATTGCCGGCATAGCTCGCCGCGACCTTGTAGCCGGCCGCCTTCAGCGCCTTGCTGATCGCAGCTCCGATGCCGCGCGTACCACCCGTGACCAATGCAACTCGTGCCATATCGTATTCCTTCCCTTGGACTCTGCGGACGTTTCTGAGTGATGCTTTTTAGATACGGATTATGCGGTTGGTTTGACGGACATCAAGAACAAAACGCCCGGCGTTGAGCCGGGCGTTTGTATTTAGTCGAAGCTTGCGCGGTTGCGAAGAATATTTGATTTGCAACCGCTGCTTTTTTGGTCGCGTGCAACGCACTCAGTGGCGGTGTGCAGCGCACGCGCTGGTTCATCAGTCAGACGTCAGCTTCAGTCGCGCGCCAGACACATCGCGATACCCATGCCGCCGCCGATGCACAGCGTGGCGAGGCCCTTCTTCGAATCGCGCTTCTGCATTTCGTGCAGCAGCGTCACCAGCACGCGCGCGCCGGACGCGCCGACCGGATGGCCGATCGCGATCGCCCCGCCATTGACGTTGACCTTCGACGTATCCCAGCCGAGATCCTTGTTGACGGCACAAGCCTGCGCCGCGAAGGCCTCGTTGGCCTCGATCAGGTCGAGATCGCCGACGTTCCAGCCGGCCTTCTTCAGCGCCGCGCGCGAGGCCGGGATCGGGCCCGAGCCCATGATCTTCGGATCGACGCCGGCCTGCGCCCACGACACGATACGCGCGAGCGGCTTCTTGCCTTCCTTGGCGGCCTGCTTCGCGGTCATCAGCACCACGGCGGCAGCGCCGTCATTGATGCCGGAGGCCGAGCCTGCGGTGACGGTGCCGTCCTTCTCGAAAGCCGGACGGAGCTTCGCCATCGCATCGAGCGTGGCGCCATGACGCGGATATTCGTCGGCGCTGACGACGGTATCGCCCTTGCGGCCCTTGATCGTGACGGGGACGATCTCGTCGTTGAACTTGCCGGCCTTCTGCGCAGCTTCAGCCTTCTGCTGCGAGGCGACCGCGAACTCATCCTGCTGGGCACGCGTGATCTGCCACTGCCGTGCGACGTTCTCGGCGGTGTTGCCCATATGGTAGCCATTGAAGGCATCCCACAGGCCGTCCTTGATCATGGTGTCGACGAACTCGACCGCGCCCATCTTGACGCCGCCGCGAAGATACTGGGCGTGCGGGGCCATGCTCATGGATTCCTGGCCGCCGGCAACCACGATCTCGGAATCGCCGTTGAGCAGCGCCTGATAGCCAAGCGCGACCGTGCGCAGGCCAGAGCCGCAAAGCTGGTTCACGCCCCAGGCCGGGCTTTCCACCGGAATGCCGGCGCCGATCGAGGCCTGGCGGGCCGGGTTCTGACCCTGAGCAGCAGTCAGGATCTGGCCCATGATGACCTCGGAGACCCGGCCGGGCTCAATGCCGCCGCGCTCCAGCGCGGCCTTGATGGCGATCGCACCAAGATCGTGGGCGGGAAGGGTCGCGAAGGCTCCGTTGAAGCTTCCGACCGGGGTGCGGGCGGCGCTGACGATGACGACATCGTCTGACATGGGCATCTCCTGGGGTTCAAAGGGGGCAGACGGGGCTGGGAAACGGCTCGCCAGTCTCGGATGGCATCCTGTTAACGTCATTGCGGCATGTCAATCGGAAGGTCGCCGAATTCATCCCGCAGCGCATTCAAAATAGCGTTCTTGGCCATTTCGCAAGCACGTTTTTGCTGTGCGATTAACCGTGCCGCACAAAACGGTAGCGTGCCCCCTTTGAAAATGCTTACTTTGTTGCGTTGCGTACTCTTCCCGCCCTGCGGCATTGGCCCCGCAGGTTCCCGTTCTCAGTGCTGCAAGTGAGAGCCCATGGCGAAATCAGACCAACCCACCACGATCAAGAAATACGCGAACCGCCGGCTCTATAACACCGGGACGAGCACCTATGTGACGCTGGAAGACCTCGCCGCCATGGTCAAAGATGGCGAAGATTTCCTGGTCTACGATGCCAAGACCGGCGACGACATCACCCGCTCGGTGCTTGCCCAGATCATCTTCGAGCAGGAGAACAAGGCCGGCCAGAACCTGTTGCCGACCACCTTCCTGCGCCAGCTGATCCGCTTCTACGGCGACAGCATGCAGATGGTGGTGCCGAAATATCTGGAGCAGTCGATCGCGACACTGACCCAGGAGCAGGAGAAGTTCCGCAAGCAGATCGCCAACACGCTGTCGGGCACGCCCTTCGCCCCGCTGGAAGAACAGGTCCGCCGCAACATGGAGCTGTTTCAGCAGACCTTCTCGATGTTCAAGCCGTTTGCTCCCAATGCGGGCCGACCGGCAACGACCCCGGAGCCGGAGCCCGATGCCAACGCCCCGGCGGCGACGGACAGCAATATCGACGACCTGCGCCAGCAGATGAAGGACATGCAGGAACGCCTCGAGCGCATGTCGAAGAAGGACGAGTAGACCTCCGCACCGACGCGTCCGCATGCGGCGGGCGCGCGAACTGCCAGTTTGATTGCGGCATTGCCTTTGCGCGGTGCCGTCCCGGCGAAGGCCGGAGCTGCCATGTCCGACCGCACCACGCATTGGGACAACGTCTACGCCACCAAGGGCGAGGCCGAGGTCAGCTGGTTTCAGGATAGCCCGGCGCTCTCGATCGAGATGATTCGCGCCGCCAATCCGGATCGCGACGCGGCCATCATTGATATCGGCGGCGGGGCATCGCGGCTGGCCGACGCACTGCTTCAGGACAATTACCGCAATCTCGCCGTGCTGGACCTCTCTGCCAACGCCCTTGATGCAGCGAGGAAGCGAATCGGTGCAGCCGCATCGGCGGTCGACTGGATCGTTGCCGACGTGACCACGTGGCGCCCGGTGAAGGCCTACGACGTCTGGCATGATCGTGCCGCGTTTCACTTCCTGACCGATCCGCGCGACAGGGCCGCTTACGTCGAGCGTCTGCGATCGGCGATTGCGGCGGACGGACAGGTCATCATCGCCACCTTCGCGCCCGATGGTCCGCAGACATGCAGCGGCCTGCCGGTGCAGCGACACGACAGCACGAGCCTTTCAAGGGAGCTCGGGCCGGAGTTCGAGCTGGTCGAGACGCGCGGCGATACCCATCGCACGCCGTGGCATTCGACGCAGGCGTTTCAGTTCAGCCGCTTTCGTCGGCGGGCCGGCTAGCGTCAGGCCGCCAGCTGCGACGCATGGGCAAAATCCCAATAGAGCTTTCGCGCCTTGCTGTAGAGCGGGCCCGGCTTCAGCTCGCGTGCGTCGATGCGAATCACCGGCGCCACCTTCGCAAAATTGCCGGTGGAGAAGATCTCGTCTGCGGCAAGGAAATCCGCATAGCGCAGCGTCTTCTCGACCACGGTGACGCCATCGCCCCGGAGCAGGCTGATGACGCGCTGGCGGGTGATGCCGTTGAGGAAGGTACCGTTCGGCACCGGCGTGAAGACCACGCCGTCCTTGGCCATGAACACGTTCGAATTGCCGAACTCCGCGACATTACCGAGCATGTCGAGCATCAGCGCATTCTGGAAGCCGCGCGAGGCCGCTTCCGCCAGCGCGCGCGAATTGTTCGGATAGAGGCAGGCCGCTTTGGCCTCGACGGGCGCGCATTCGGCCGTGGGCCTGCGAAACGGCGACAGTGTGATCGCATTGCCTGTCGGCTTCGGCATCGGCGCCTCGTAGATGCACAGGCACCAATTGGTGGTCTCGGGATCGAACAGCACGCCGCCACCCGCACCGTGCTGGGCCCAGTACATCGGGCGGACATAGAGCTCGGCATTCGGCGCAAAGCGTGCAATGCCGTCGTTTGCGAGCGTCATCCAGGTGTCGGCATCGACCACCGGCTTCAGGCCGAAATTGATCGCGGATTGATTGGCGCGGGCGATGTGACGGTCGAGATCGGGCGCGACGCCTTCGAACGCGCGCGCACCATCGAACACCACCGAGCCGAGCCAGGCCCCATGCGTGCGCGGTCCCATGATCGGCACGTTGCCGTCGTGCCATTTGCCTTCGAAGAAGGTCCAGCTCGGCGAATAGTCGATCGGTTTCGTGATCTCGGCCATACCAGGCCTCCCCTCGAGAAATTTCCGGGTACTATTGTCCCGACTTCTAAACGATTTGCTGCGGCGAAGCATCAACTCTCCCCCTCGCAGGAAGGTTAGGACGACATCTCGTCCAAACAGGTTATAGTTTCGGCCAGGTCACGGAGTTTCCCATGCCGCTCGATCCACTCGCCAAGCGCTTGTTGACAATGATGGCTGCGGCCGCGCCGCAGGCGCGCAGCCGGCCGAGCGTCGAGGCGCGGCGTCAATCGCTGGCCAAGCTGATGCAGTTCGCGCGTGCCGAGGCGCCTGACGTGACCACGTCAGACGGTATGCTGCCCGGCCCCGGCGGAGAGCTGCCCTATCGGCTCTATTCGCCCGCGTCCGCCGGAGCGCGCGCGCCGGGTTTCGTGTTCTTTCATGGCGGCGGCCTCGTGGCCGGCAGTATTGCGACGCATGACCGCATTGCAGCGGCACTCGCGCATGCGACGGGCTGCCGCCTCGTCTCGATCGACTACCGGCTGGCGCCCGAACACAAATATCCCGCCGCCGTGGACGACGCGATCGCGGCGACCGAATGGGTGGCGCGCGAGGCTGAAACACTCGGCATCGATGCCGAACGGCTTGTGCTCGGCGGCGATTCCGCAGGCGCTACGTTGGCCGCGATCGTGTGCCAGGAGGCGGCGCAAAGCGCCGGTCTCTCCATCGTCGCACAATGCCTGATCTGCCCGGTGCTGGATTTCGAGGAGACTTCACCCTCGCGCGAGGCCTTCGCCGAAGGGCATCTGATCGACCGCGCCACCATCGAGGCCGATCTGTCGGATTATCTGTCCAAGGGCCTCGATGCCGCCGATCCCCGCATCTCGCCCTTGCGCGCGACGCGGCTCACGGGGCTGCCGACCGCAATCATCCATACCGCCGAGTTCGACCCGATGCGCGACGAAGGCAACGCCTATGCGCGCAAGCTGCTCGCCGCCGGCGTGCCGGTCGAGCACGTCTGCCACGAGGGGATGGTCCACAATTTCCACGCCATGGGTGCGATCCTGCCGCAGGCTCAGCTCGTGCTGTCGCAGATCGGCGAGCAGGTGCGGCGAGCGGTAGAGAAATAAGGGCGCAGATCACACGCGCGCGTCGAGCCCGGTATGCGTCGTCCATTGCTTGCGGATAGCACTTGACCACGGAACCGATCACGTTCCATCTATCAACGGCAGTGCCATCAACGCGTCGGATCGTCACGTGTCCCATCGCAGCCAATCATCCCGCTCAGCTTTGCGCGGTGTCGCGAAGGGATTGCTTTGTCTGACGATGTCGGCGGGGGCGGCCTTCGCCGCCGACGATGACAAGGACGCACCGTCCAAGCCCGCCGTCCCGAACATCTATCTCGATCTCCGTACGACCTATGCGACGATCCCGGCAGGCACGCTCGGACTCGGCTTCGGCGGCACCTCGTTGTCAGCAGCCTTCGAAGCGCTTGCAGTGCGACGTGGCGTGACGTTGCCGAACGGCTTGCCGAGTGCGAAATCGATCGCCGTCGACCTGCCGCTGACCGTCGACGTCAGCGATCGCGTGTCGCTCTATGGTGGCGTGTCGGGCTCGACGACGGACGTCGGCGGAGGCTGGTCGGCGTTCGACATCACGAGCTGGAATATCGGCGTGCAGGCTGACCTCTACAAACAGAACGGCGGCAAGATTCCAACCATCACACTGCAATCCACCTTGACGCAATCGGTGCCGAACGAACAGGACATGACGAATTCGTTCAACAATATCCTGGAATTCGATTACGCGCTGGACGAGGACGAGACGCGCGGCTGGCTGGCCGGCGTGCAATACACCCACACCGACATCGCCAGCCCGGTTGCCCGGATCAAGCCGAACACGATTCTCTATGCCGGCGGCTACTATCAATGGCCGAGCAACTGGAAGTTCACGGGACGCTTGGGCGTGCAATCGTTTGGCGGCGCGCAGATCGCGGGCCGGACGCTGGCGGAGTCCTTCACCCAGCCGATCCTGCGGCTCGACATCGACCGCATGGACGACAATGACAACCGCCTGTTCGGGATCACGGGGCAGATCGCGTGGATGCCGAAGCCATCCTATCGGATCACGCTGCGCACGCCGCTGTATGCCGTGCGCAACTGAGTGCCGTCGTGGCGGAATCCACTCAGCGGCAGCGTTCTGACGGCTCGCGGGTGGAGTGCTGTCGCAACAATCCATCGGCTTTGTGCGTCAACCAATTGTTAATCTTCATCCAAAAACATCAAACGCGTTAGATTGTCGCAAGGAACCTTGCGCGACATTGAGGCGGCATCGTCGCATGCTGTTCAGCCTTGGAGACTGCGAATGTCCCGCTTGGTGCCGGAACGGACGTTCCTGGCCGGGAAGATCATCTTCAATTACGGCCAGTCGACCATCGATTGCGTCGTGCGGCGGTTATCCCAGGAGGCCGCGACGCTGGAGATGCAAAGCGGCCTCGGCGTGCCCGATCGCTTCCAGCTCAGACTCGAGGGACGCGCTATCCAGAGCTGCCGCATGGTCTGGCGATCGGACCGCCAGGTGGGGGTCGCCTTTGAACAGCCTGAGAGCGTGGGGCGCGCCGCCGGCGACGAACAGGAGCGCTCATCCGACTCGCTGATGCGCGCCCAGATGCTGGCTCTGCGTGCCGCCCTCGATCATGTGCCGACCGGCATCGTGCTGCTCGATCCAAGCCTCAGGGCGCGCCTCATCAACCGATCGTTTCGTCAAATGTGGCACCTGCCCGACGAGGTTGCCGATAGCAATCCATCCATCATCACCCTCCTCCTCCATGGACGCAACATCGGAGCGTACGAGGTGCCGGACCCCGCTCTCGATGCGCACATCAAAGAACGAGTTCGCGTGGTCGAGGCAGGCGACCCGGCTCCGGTCGATGTGCGTCGAACCAATGGTGATGTCGTGCGCGTGCAGGTGACGCCATTGCCGGACGGCGGACGCATGCTGACCTATACGCCGGTGACCGACATCGTGCGCGCCTCGGACGAGTTGAAGCAGCTGCGGGACGCGCTGGAGAATGTCCAGGATGGCGTCCTGCTTCTCGATGCCGATCTGAACGCCACCTTCATGAACAGGCGCATGCGGCGCTTTTGGGATGTCAGTGAAGACGAGGCGGCGAGCCGGCCGGCCTATTCGTCGCTGGTGCGGCGCGTGCACCGCGCCAGCGCTCCCAATCTGCCGGCGAACGAACTGGCGAAATTTCCGGCGCGGCGCGTCGAAGAGGTCAAGGCCGGCGATCATGTGCGCGACCTCGCGACGCTGGACGGCCGACGCATCAGGGCCCATTGCACCACGATGTCCAACGGCGGCCGCATGCTGACCTATGTCGACATCACCGATCTCAACGACAAAGCCACCATGCTGGAGCGGCTGGCGACCACCGATCCGCTCACGGGCCTGTACAACCGCCGGCACTTCCTGGGTTCGCTCGATGCGGAATGGAGCCGCTTCCAGCGCTACTACCGCTCGGTCTCCGTCCTGATGCTCGATATCGATCATTTCAAGTCGGTCAACGACCGCTACGGTCACGCGGTCGGCGACGAAGCGATCAAGGCTGTTGCAGCTGCATGCAACGAGGGCAAGCGCAAATCCGATCTCGTCGGCCGCATCGGTGGCGAGGAGTTCGCGGTTCTGCTGCCCGAGACCAGCCTGTCCCGGGCCAAGCTCGTCGCCGAACGAATTCGCAAGCAGGCGATGGCGGCCCGGCTAAGCGCTCATCAGGCGCAGTTCGGTGTCACCGTGAGCATCGGCATTGCGGAGGCCTCCGTCAGCATGTCCGGCATCGACGCACTGATGGGCGCAGCCGATCAGGCGCTCTATCAGGCCAAAGCCGAAGGCCGCAATCGCTGCGTCGCCTGGAAACCCCCGCCGCCCGCGAGCAAGGCGGCGGAGTGATTGTCGGAGCTGCCTGGCGGTCCGCGCCTGACTTACAGCAGGCGCCGTCCTCGATCGTCCAGACCGCTCAGAACTCCAGTGGCGCGTTGTCGACGACCTCTTTCATCACGAAAAAGGTGCGGGTCTGCCGGACGCCGGGCAGTGCAATGAGCTGCTCGCCATGGATACGGTTGAAATCTTCCATGTCGCCGACGCGGATCTTGAGGAAGTAGTCGAAATCGCCGGCGACGAGGTGGCAGTCGAGCACGCATTTCAGCCTGGCGATGGCCTGCTCGAAGGTGGCGAAGCTCTCCGGCGTGGAGCGGTCGAGCACCACGCCGACCATCACCAGCGTCCCCTTCGCCACTTTCTTCGGCGCGACCATGGCACGGACGGCAGCGATAAAGCCGTCCTCGAACAGGCGCTGGGTGCGGCGATGGCAGGTGGCGGGGCTGATCGCAACGGTTTCGGCCAGCTCGGCGTTGCTCAGCCTGCCGTTATTTTGCAGCAATCTCAACATCTTGAGGTCGATACGGTCGAGACGTCCGGACATGGAAGAAGCTTCCGTAAATCAGTGCTAATCCGGAAGAAATCTTATTAGAAAACTCAATTACTGCAAGATCGCGCGCAATATGAGCGCAATATTCGAGAGCACCTTTTTATGGCGCAATGCTAGCACATCCCGACACAACGCCATCAGGGATGAACCCATGAACCTGGACAAATTCGCGCGCTATCCGCTCACCTTCGGCCCGACGCCCATCGAGAAGCTGGAGCGGCTGTCGAAACATCTCGGCGGCAATGTCGAGATCTACGCCAAGCGCGAGGACTGCAATTCGGGTCTCGCCTATGGCGGCAACAAGCTGCGCAAGCTCGAATACATCATCCCCGACGCGATCGCCTCGAATGCCGACACGCTGGTCTCGATCGGCGGGGTGCAGTCGAACCACACCCGCATGATCGCGGCTGTCGCGGCCAAGATCGGCATGAAGTGCCGCCTGGTGCAGGAAGCCTGGGTGCCGCACGAGGACGCCGTCTATGACCGCGTCGGAAACATCATGCTGTCGCGCATCATGGGCGCCGACGTGCGCCTGGTCGACGACGGTTTCGACATCGGCATCCGCAAGAGCTGGGAGCAGGCGATCGAGGAAGTGAAGGCCGCCGGCGGCAAGCCCTACGCGATCCCGGCCGGCGCCTCCGTGCACAAGTTTGGCGGCCTCGGCTATGTCGGCTTCGCCGAGGAAGTGCGGAAGCAGGAGAAAGAGCTCGGCTTCAAGTTCGACTACATCATCGTCTGCACCGTCACCGGCTCGACCCATGGCGGCATGCTGGTCGGCTTTGCCGCCGACGGCCGTGCGCGAAAGGTGATCGGCATCGATGCGTCGTTCACGCCTGCGCAGACGAAAGCGCAGGTGCTCTCGATCGCACAGAACACCGCAAAGCTCGTCGAACTGGGCAAGGAGATCGTTGCAGACGACGTCGTGCTGATCGAAGACTACGCCTATCCCGCCTATGGTGTGCCGTCGGAAGAAACCAAGGAAGCGATCCGTCTCACCGCCCGCCTTGAGGCGATGATCACCGACCCTGTCTACGAAGGCAAATCGATGCAGGGCCTGATTGACCTCGTCAAGAAGAACCATTTCGAGAAGGGCGCGAAGATCCTGTACGCCCATCTCGGCGGCGCGCCGGCACTCAACGGCTATGGCTACGCCTTCAGGAACGGCTAGGGTAGCCCAGCCCGCGCCTCCCCACCGCTGTCGTCCCGGGCAAGCGTAAGCGCAGACCCGGGACCCATAACCCCAGGGAGCCGTTTGGCGAAGAACGTCGTCGCGTGTGCCCTAAGATGGATCACGCGGTATGGATCCCGGATCTGCGCTTACGCTTGTCCGGGATGACGGCGGAGTTGTTGGCGTGCCCTACCGCGTCCGGACGATCTGCAGCAGCTCGTCACCGTAGTGCTCGAGCTTCTTGTCGCCGATCCCAGGGATATTGCGCAGCTCGTCGAGCGTGGTCGGCCAGGCCCGGACGATGCCATCGATGGTGGCATCGTGCAGCACGACATAGGCAGGCACGCCGCGCTCGCGCGCCACATCCGAACGCCAGGACCGCAAGCGCGCGCGCAATTCCGGATCGACATCGCCCTTCGACGCACTCGCCGCAGGCGCCAAATCGCCGCGGCGCGACTTCGTGCGGCCGGCGCGAACGCGCGTGGCGGGCACCTCCTCGCGTAGCCAGACCTCGGTCTCGCCGCGCAGGACGCCGCGCGCAGAGTCGGTCAACTTGAGCGCGCCAAAGGCCTCGCTGTCGGCCCGCAAATGCCCCATCGCCACCAGCTGTCGCAGCACGGTGCGCCATTGCTTCTCGTTGAGCTCGCGCCCGATACCGAACACCGACAGCTTGTCGTGGCCGAACTGCGTCACCTTCTCGGTCAGGCGTCCGACCAGCACGTCGATCAGGTGCATCGCGCCGAAACGTTGTCCGGTGCGGTAGGCGCAGGACAGGAGCTTCTGCGCCAGCACCTTGCCGTCGCGCATCTTTGGCGGCGTCAGGCAGTTGTCGCAATTCCCGCAGCTCTCGCCATGCTGGGTTTCGCCGAAATAGGCAAGCAGCCGTCTGCGCCGGCACTGGGCGGTCTCGGCGAGACCGACCAGCGCATCGAGCTTGCCGATCGACACGCGCTTGAAGTCATCGGACCCACTGGACTCATCGATCATCCGGCGTTGCTGCACGATGTCGGAGAGGCCATAGGCCATCCAGGCTGCGGACGGCTTGCCGTCGCGCCCCGCGCGCCCGGTCTCCTGATAATAGGCCTCGATGCTCTTGGGCAGGTCGAGATGGGCGACGAACCGCACGTCCGGCTTGTCGATGCCCATGCCGAAGGCGATCGTGGCGACGATGACGATGCCGTCCTCGTTGAGGAAGCGATCCTGGTTGCGCGAGCGCACACCGCCGTCCAGTCCGGCGTGATAGGGCAGCGCTGCAATACCGGCGTCAACCAGCGCGGCGGCGACCTCCTCGACGCGATTGCGGGAGAGGCAATAGACCACACCGGCATCGCCGGCATGGCGCTCCCGGATGAACTCCTTCAGCTGCGATACCGCATTGCGCTTGTCGACGATCTCGTAACGGATGTTGGGCCGGTCGAAGCTCGAGACGAATTGCGGGCTATCCGTCAGCTGGAGCCGCTGGACGATCTCCTTGCGCGTCAATTCGTCGGCGGTCGCGGTCAGCGCGATCCGCGGCACGTCGGGAAAGCGCTCTGCGATGATCGAGAGGCCGACATATTCGGGCCGGAAGTCGTGGCCCCATTGCGAGACGCAATGCGCCTCGTCAATCGCAAACAGCGCCACCTTGGCCTGCGCCAACATCGAGAGGCAGCGCGGCGTCACCAGACGTTCCGGCGCGACGTAGAGCAGGTCGAGATCGCCCGCAATCAGGCGACGCTCGACGTCCGAGGCTTCCTGCAATGATAACGACGAATTCAGCGCGGCGGCGTTGACGCCGGCTTCGATGAGGCCCGCGACCTGGTCGCGCATCAGCGCGATCAGCGGCGAGACCACGATGCCGCAGCCTTCGCGCAACAGCGACGGCAATTGATAGCATAGCGACTTGCCGCCGCCGGTCGGCATCAGCACCAGACAATTGCCGCCATCGGTGACGTGCCTGACAATCTCGCCCTGTGCCCCGCGAAAGCCCGGCAGGCCGAACACCGAATGCAGCACGGACAGCACATCGCGGCCATCGGCCGGCGCGGGCGCGGTTGAAGAGGAGGACATGGGCGCGTCGCGGGGTTTCAAGAGATTCGTCACAACGCCAGTCGCATGGCGGGGCTGGCGTTGCAAGTCCATCCTCTTCCCCGAGAGGGGAAAGGCGAAAAGCTACGCCCCGATCCTGCGCAGGGCCTCGGCGACCGTCACGATCGGCATGCTGCGCGTCACGGCGGCCTTCAGCGCATGACGCAGCAGCCCCGGGGTGCAGCCATAGGGGCTCGGTGCGTCGACGACATCATGGCCGTAAAAGATCAGCCAGCCGCCGCTTGCGACCGCCTCGTCAAAATAGCGGTCGACGCCATCAGTATCGATCTCGCAATTGATCAGCGGCGAAGCACGCAGGAACTGGAGATCGATCACGTTGCTGTTGACGCCGGGAAGAATACCGCGCGCCGAGCGGAATATCCTGGCGAGTTGCGGCTTTCGCCAGACCGAGGCGAGACCATAGGGATAAGCGAAATTCTCGAGCCGGATCGAGGACTCGATGCCGAGAAGATAGCTGCGGTTGCGTTCGATCTCGCGCGCCATCGCGCTCTCGTCGAGATCGACCGCGCGCAGATGCGAATACGTATGGCAGCCGATCTCGTGACCGCTGCGATGCAACCGAACGATCGCATCGCTCGACAGGCCGCGCCAATGATCTCCAGGCTGATCAATCAGGCTGCCGGCGAGATAGAACGTGCCGTACCCACCATGCGATTCCAGCATCGCGGCGCCCTCGGCTGCCGCACTATCGGGGGCATCATCGAACGTGAAGCTCACCATCGGCGCGTGCGCCGGCAAACGGTGCGGCGCGGCGTGGAAATGCCGAGCCAGCCGATTGCTCAAGCGTCCGTTGAGAGTCGACAGCACGGGTACATTCCCTGTGATTCCGATATTTCCATACTGAAACATTTGCGCGCCATCCAAGGCAAGCTGAACGCTTGAGTAATCCTAACGCGGAACCTGATTCCACCGCGGAACCAACGGCCCGAAATCAGCGCGCGAGCAGCGGAGCATCCGTGTCCGCACCGAGATAATGCAGCCAATTGCGGAAAAGCGCTGCGGCGGCGCTGCCTGCGGCAATATCGGTACGCAAAGTCAGTGCGGGCAGGTCGTTGGTCAGTGCAGGATGGCGCTGGTGCTTGGCACGCTTTTCGAAGCGCGCCAGCTTCTCTTCGGTCGCTGCGTCAAAATAGCCCACCGGCAGCGTGGGATAGACCTCGCGCTCTCGGGCCAGGTAGCGGCCGATGTCACGCAGATATTCCCGCTGCAGCGAGAGCGCGTCATACTCAGGGTGGCCCTGGAAGAACACGAACCGGCTGGCGTATTGCCTGACGAAGATGTCGACGCCGGCAAGGGCGGACCGGGTCAGCACCTGATAGCCCGCCTGCGCGAGATCGTGCTCCGTGACTTCGTTCAAGCGTGAATGCGAGACCTTGAGCGGCGCCGGCGCATTGCGCGTCAATGCGTCACCGTTCACCGTCTCGCAGTCGAAGATGCCGTGACATTTGGACGGCAGCCGCCGTCGTCCGATGCGATCAAGATGCAGCACCGCCGCATGGGCGGCGAGGCATGACCAGATCGTCGAACGCGTGTTGATCCTGGCCCAGTCGATCAGTTCGGTGAGATCGCGCCAGTACGGCTCCTGGTCGAGCTCAGGTGCGACCGGCTCGGCGCCAGTCACGATCAGCCCGTCGAATTTCTGACGCTTGAGATCGGAGAGATCGCAATATTCGCTCTCGACATGCCATTTCGCTTCCGGCGAGCGCTTGACCGACGGCAACGAAAAGCAGCGGAAGCGGATGCGGTGCGGCCCTGCGGCAGCCTGGAGCAGTCTCATGAACTGCCGCTCGGTCGCCTTCAGCGCCGGATCGGGCATATTGTTGATCAGCCCGATGGTCAGTTCGGCGCCGCCGCGATCGCGCGCGAGATCACCCTCTGCCGGAACGAGCGCCGGGCTTGCGATACCTTGATCCTTGGCGATCAAGACGCTCATGGCCCGTGTGCCTACTCCGCGGCCTGGAGACGCGCAGCCGGGCAGGCCTTTTCCAGGGCTTGGTCGATGTCCTCGATGATGTCGGAGGCATGCTCGATCCCGATCGAGAGGCGGATGGTTTCGGGCAGCACACCGGCAATGCGCTGATGCTCCGGCGGCATTTGCCGGTGCGTGGTCGAAGCCGGGTGGCAGGCCAAAGACTTGGCATCACCAATGTTGACGAGGCGAGTGATCAGCTTCAGCGCGTCATAAAAGGTCTTGCCGGCTTCCATGCCACCCTTGATGCCGAACGTGAACAGCGATGAAGCATTTCCGCCGAGGTATTTCTGGACCAGCGGATAGTATGGGCTGTCCGGGAAGCCCGTGTAGTTCACCCAGGCGACGCGGGGATCCTTACGCAGGAATTCGGCGACCTTGCGGGCGTTCTCGCAGTGGCGCTCCATGCGCAGCGCCACGGTCTCGATGCCCTGGAGCAGCAGGAAGGCGTTGAACGGCGACAGCACCGAACCCATGGTGCGCTGATAGACGCTGCGCGCGCGCTCGATATACGCGGTCTTGCCGAAGCGCTCGGCATAGACGAGGCCGTGATAGGAGGCGTCCGGCGTATTGTAGGCCGGGAAGCGGTCAGCATGCGCAGCCCAGGGGAAGTTGCCGGAATCGACGATCGCCCCGCCGAGCGTGGTGCCGTGGCCGCCCAGGAACTTGGTCAGCGAGTGCACGGCGATGTCCGCACCGTAATCGAACGGCTTGAGCAGGATGGGCGTGGCAACCGTGTTGTCGACGATCAGCGGCACGCCATGCGCATGCGCGACTTTGGCCAGCGCCTCGATGTCGCAAACATTGCCGGCGGGATTGCCGATGCTCTCTGCGAACACGGCGCGGGTGTTCTCGTCGATCAGCTTTGCGATCGCATCAGGCGCGTCGCTCTCGGCGAAGCGGCCCGTGATGCCCTGGCGCGGGAGAATGTGGGAGAGCAGCGTGTGCGTGGTGCCGTAGAGCTGCGGCACGGAGACGATGTTGCCGCCGTGATCGGCGACATTGACGAGGGCGAAGTGCAGCGCTGCCTGGCCGGTCGCGACCGCGAGTGCGCCGACGCCACCTTCGAGCTGTGCGATGCGCTTCTCGAGCACGGCGCTGGTCGGATTGGCGATGCGGCTGTAACGGAAACCTTCGGCCTCGAGATTGAAGAGCGCCGCGCCGTGGTCGGCGCTGTCGAAGGCGTAGGCGGCGGTCTGGTAGATCGGCACGGCGACCGCGTGCGTGGTGGCTTCGGGCTCATAGCCGGCGTGAATAGCGATCGTCTCGTTGCGCATCGTACCACCTCCGCATGGAGCGGGCCGCACTCATTGGCCTGTATGGGGCATGTGCGTTGTCCGTCCCTTCTCCGTGTTAGAGGCGGGGGGTAAAGCGGACAATAATTCGCTTAGAGATCGAGGAAGTAACCCTAACGATTGTTGGTGAATTGGCTAAAATCTGAGTCAATTTGGATTAAATGGGAACCAATGATCCCGGCGTGATGTTCCAACTGTTCAACCAGCCGTGCGTTTCCAAACAATTGATGCCGTTTCATCGGGCTGAGATGCCGCGGGCAGGGCCGCGTGCTAATCGATGAAAGCCGCGAGTTCCTCGGGCGTGCCGGAGGGGAAGGCATTCTTCAAGAAATCGAGAAACGCCGATACGCGGGCGCTCAGCAATCTGCGTGACGGGTAAAGCGCCCAGAGCGCGATTTCCGGTCCCTCGACATCGCCCCAATGGATGAGCCTGCCGGCGCTCAGATCGTGACTGACGAGCGACGCCGGAAGGCGCGCGGCGCCGACGCCGGCGCGTACGGCATCGCGAACCATGATGAGCGACGACAGGCGAAGCACCGGAGTGGTCGTGATCCGGACTTTCCTGCCCCGTGCAGTCACGTCCCAGGCAGGGTTCAGATCACCTGCCCCCCGCACGACGGCCGGAACGGCGCGATCGGCTTTCGGCCTCCTCAGGTCGGGGCCGGCGACGACCACCAGCCGGTCTCGCATCAGAACCCGTCCGACGAGTGTTTCATCCGGATCCGGATTGACCCTGATCACCAGGTCGTAGCCTTCCTCGATCATGTCGACGGAACGATCCTCCGTCGTGACCTCGAGCCGGACATCGGGGTATTTCAGCGCGAAGGCGGCGGCGAGCTTTCCCATTGCTGTCTGCGAGAACAGCAGGGGTGCACTGACCCGCAGCCTGCCTCGCGGCTTGTCGCTGCCTGACGAGATCGAGGCCGTCGCGTCATCAAGTTCGGCGAGCAACGCAGCGGTCCGCTCATGAAGCGCACGCCCTTCCTGCGTGAGCTTCAACGTGCGCCTTCCGCGCTCGAAGAGACGCAGGTCGAGGCTGCTCTCCAGTTCGGAGACCCGGCGAGAGAGCGTCGCCTTCGGCCGTCCAGACGCCCGGGCGGCTCGCCCGAAGCCTCCGTGTCGGGCGACGAGGTTGAAATCGGCGAGTGCCAGCAAATCCATGTCGTTCCACCAATGAGACGCCTTGTTGTTTTGTAGCGCATTCAGAGTTGCAGGCGGATTGCGATCGTAACCGGCGGCAGCCGCGTAACCTCAATCGCCGAGCGGCCCATTCGAGTTGCCGTCCGTGCCCTTCAGCAACTCGTATTTGATCCGTCGCATGCGGGCCTGCGCCTCGAGCGGCTTGCAATAGGCGGTCGAGGCGGCGAGCAGGTCGATGGCAGCGAGAATGGCATAGCGCGACGCGGTCGGCTTGAGCGCGTCAGGCGCCTCGGGCACGTGCACGCCCAGCACGATATCGGCGATTGAAGCCAGCCGACTTCGCGGCTTGGTGATCGCGACGACAAGGGCGCCATATTGCCTGGCGATCGCCGCGGCCTCGATCACCTCCTTCGCCATCCCGGTCGTCGAAATCGCAACGACGACGTCGCCCTGGCCGAGCGTCGCCGCGATCATGCGCATCAACCGGGGATCGGAGGCGTGGGAGACGGCGATGCCAAGGCGAAAGAACCGATTCTGAACCTCCGCCGCAGCGAGCGTCGAGCCGCCGCCTACGCCGAAGGCGGCAAGCTTCGAACAGCGCGAGATGGCTTCGGCGGCCTTCTCGATATCCTCTTTCGCCAGCCCCTGTTCGGCGGCCGCAATGGCGCGGCGGATTTCCTGAAACACCGAACGCCAGAGCGCCGGTCGCGCCAGATCCGTCCCGACATGTGGGGGTGGCTCGATGTAGATCCGGCCAACCGCCATGGCTTGCGCCAGCCTGACCTTGAAGTCACGGACCCCGCGGCAACCGACGGAGCGGCTGAACCGCGTGACGGTGGGTTCGCTGACGCGGGCGCGGTGGGCGAGCTCGGAATTGCTCGCGTGAATGGCAAATTCGACATCAGCCAGCACTACCGTTGCGACGCGCTGCTCCGAGGGGCTGAGACCCGGCGCACTCTGTCTGATGACGGAGAGGATGTCGCCGAGGACCAAATCCTCGCGGCTCGGCTGGGTCGCTGCCGCAGTTCGAGCGGCTCTCGCCGGGTGAATTCGCTTCGCGCGCGGCATTGCCCGCCTTCCTCGCCCCCGCATCGACCCGCACCCGTTGGCCGGGAGCTCTCGTAAGAAACTTACTAAATAGGCCCGGCCGCGGTTCGCTTTTCGAACAATCCAGGCAATTTTAGGCTTGAAAGCTAGCATATTCTGTCTGTAGCTTTCAAACAAAGGATAACGTGTTGCGGTCTCCATGACCGCAGCATGTCCGCTGTCCGGTGGTGGCGGTGGACCAAACGGGAGTGGTGAACATGAGACGCGCTCTCAATGTTTTGGCGCGTGGCGCCGTCGGCATGACCGCCGCCTTGCTCCTGATGGCGCAGGCGAGCGCCGCCACACTGCTTCGAGAAGCCACCGTTGGAGAGCCGCCGCCACTCGATGTCATGTTGACGACAGCGGACGTCGCATCCGTCATCGGCCGCCACATCTTCGAGACGCTGTATGCGCTGGACTCGACCTACACGCCACGCCCGCTGCTGGCCGAGAGCGCCCGCGAGGACGACGGCGGACGAACCATCGTCATCAAGCTCCGCGAGGGCGTTCTCTTCCACAACGGCAAGGAAATGACCGCGAAGGACGTCGTCGCCTCGATGACGCGCTGGGGTAACTACGGCGCACGGGGCAAGCTCCTGATGGCGACGGCCAGTTCGGTCGAGGCGACCGGGACTTACGAGGTCACGCTGAAATTGTCGGCGCCGAATGGCGCCTGGAAGGCACTCGTTGCGGACGTCAATGGCGGGCTCGCGATCTATCCGGAAGAGATTGCAAGCAAAGCCGGCAATCGACCGATCGAGCAGAAGGACTATATCGGCACCGGTCCGTATAAGTTCGTGGAGTGGCGGCCGAACCGTTACGTCGAGGTCGAAAGATTCGACGGCTACAAGCCGGTGAAGGACAAGGCCGACGGCTTCGCCTGCGCGCGCGTCGCCATGTTCGACAAGATCCGGTTCATCCCGGTGCCTGACGTCGGCACGCGCGTCAGCGGCGTGCAGGCGGGTGACTATGACTATGCGGAAATGATCTCCGGCGATCTGTACGAATCGCTGAGCAAGGACGCCTCGGTCCAGGTGCAGCGGACCAACGCGCCGATCTTCGGCCTGTTCTTCATGAACTCCAAGCAGGGCATCCTGAAGGACAATTACAAGCTCCGCCGCGCCATCCAGACCGCGCTGGACAAGTCGCAGGCGCTACGTGTGGCGTTCGGCCCCAAGGACCTCTGGAATGCCGAGGGATCGATCTTCCCCAAGGGCACGCCCTGGTACTCGAGCGAAGGTGTCGCCAGCTACAGCCCTCATGATCCGAAGAAGGCAGCGGAGCTCGCCAAGGAGGCGGGCTACACGGGGGCTCCCATCCGCCTCCTGGTCTCCACGAACTACCAGGCGCACTATGACGAAGCCTCCGTCTTCACCCGCCAGCTGGCCGACGCCGGGATCAATGTTCAGATGATGGTCGTCGATTGGGCGACCCTCCTGAAGATGCGGGGCCAACCCGAACAATGGGACATCTTTGTCACCCACCATTCGTTCTCGGCCGACCCGCTGCTCCTCACATTCCTCAATGCGAGTTATCCCGGCTGGTGGGACAGCGCCGAGATCAGCTCGCTCCGGACGGAGTTGATCAGCTCGACCGAGCCGGCCGCACGCAAGGCGACATGGGACAAGATCCAGGCGCTGATCTATGATCAGGTGCCGGTCATGAAGGTGGGCGATGCCTACACCTATGACATTGCCTCGCCCAAGCTCAAGGGGCTCAATCCGAACGGCCCCGCCTTCTGGAACGTATCGGCGAAATAGGGAACGCGGGACGAAAGCCGTGGGGACGATCGGCAGCGGCACGCGTCGTCGCCGTTGATCAGCAGCGCAATCACATGTGGTCATTTGCACTCAAGCGCGCGGGAACGACGGCGGTGACGCTCGTGGCGGCGTCCGTCATGATTTTCGCCTTCATCCATGTCGTGCCCGGCGACCCCATCTATGTTCTGCTCGGCGACACCGCGACGCCCGACCAGATCGACGCATTGCGGCATCAGCTCGGTCTCGATCAACCGATCATCCTGCAATATCTGACCTGGGCGGGCCACGTGCTCGAGGGCGATCTCGGGCGATCGATCTTCTTCCAGGCGCCCGTCACTTCGGTGATCGCCGATGGCGCCGAGACCAGCATCCTGCTCGCCACCATGACGATGATCTGGGTCGCGTTAATCGGGGTGCCGGTCGGGGTGATTGCGGCGGTCCGGCACGGCACCTGGCTTGACCAGGGCCTGTCGGGCGCGGCGATGCTGATGGCCTCGATCCCAACGTTCTGGGTCGGGCTCTATCTGATCCTGATTTTCGCCGCCCGGCTCGGCTGGTTTCCGAGCTCCGGCTATCCTTCGATCTTCGAAGGCGGCGTGATCAACCTGCGCTATCTCGTTCTGCCCAGCCTGGCGCTGGCGGCTCCGAATGCCGCGCTGATCCTGCGGCTGACGCGCGCCAGCATGCTGGATGTCTCGCGCGAGGATTACGTGCGCACGGCCCGGGCCAAGGGAATCCGGCCCTGGCAGGTGGTGCGCCGGCACATCCTGCGCAATGCGCTGTTGGCCGTCGTCTCGGCATTCGGCTTCACCTTCGCGGCGCTGCTCTCCGAAGCCGTGGTGACGGAAACCGTGTTTGCCCTGCCGGGCATCGGTCGCCTCGTCGTTCAATCGATCCTGCGCCGCGACTACCCGGTGATTCAGGGCGTCATCCTGGTCATCGTCGTCGCCTACCTGCTGATCAACTTGCTTGTCGACCTCAGCTACCGTGTGCTCGATCCCAGGGTCGAACTGCAATGAGCCGCGACGCCGCGATCCTGTGGCTGAAGCCATTCATCGCCCGGCCGATCGCGCTGGCGGGACTGGGCATCCTCTTGACGACGGTGCTCGCTGCGCTCCTTGCACCCTGGCTGTCGCCTTACGATCCCAATGCCATCGATCCGGTGATCCGCCTGACGCCGCCGAACGCGATCCATTGGTTCGGAACCGACCAGTTCGGCAGGGACACCCTGTCACGCGTCATCCACTCTGCGCGGATGGCGCTGCTGATCGGATCTGGCGTGGTGCTCTTCGCCCTCGCGACGGGCGTGCCGGTCGGCATTCTGTCGGCCCTTTTCCCCCGTCTTGGTCACGTGCTCATGCGGATGATCGACGTCCTGATGGCGTTCCCGACGCTGCTGCTCGCGCTCGGGCTGATCGTCATCCTGGGGCCGAGTTTGACGAATGCCATTCTCGCCATCGGGCTCGGCTACATGACGACAACCACGCGCATCGTCTACGGCCTGACGCTGCGCCTGCGCGCCGAAACCTATGTCGAGGCATCCCGCAGCATGGGCGCCGGGACGATATGGCTCATCGGCAGGCACATCCTGCCGAACCTGATCTCGCCGCTTCTCGTCCAGGCGAGCTTCGTCTTTGCCTTTGCGCAGCTTGGCGCGGCGTCACTCGATTTCCTCGGCCTCGGCGCCCCACCGGAAATTCCGAGCTGGGGCAACATGCTGGCCGAATCCCGCACCTTCGTCACGCGCGCTCCGTGGCTGCTTTTTTTCCCGGGCATGATGATCGTGGCGACGGCATTCTCTCTGAACCTGGTCGGCGACGCCTTGCGCGACCGGCTCGATCCGCGGTTCCGTCAAGTCTTTGGCGAGAAGGGCTAGGCCGTGCTGACGGTTCGAGATCTCACGGTATCATCGGGGTCAGCGACCGAACCGGTCGACATCGTCGCGGGTGTATCCTTTGGCGTGGCCAAGGGCGAGATCCTCGGCCTCGTCGGCGAGTCCGGCTGCGGCAAGAGCATGACCTCGCTCGCGATCATGGGCTTGCTGCCGCAGCCGGGCCCGCGGGTTCGCGCCGGGCGGGTCGAGCTCGATGGCCGCGACGTGACCCAATTGCAGCCCTGGCAGCGCGTCGAAGCGGGGCACGGTCGCATGGCCATGATCTTTCAGGAGCCGATGACCTCGCTGAACCCGGTTCGCCGGATTGGCGATCAGATCGTCGAAGCCGTGCGGGTGCATGACGACGTCTCCGCTGCCGCGGCCCGGGCGCGCGAGCTTCTCGAACTGGTGCGCATGCCCGATCCTGAAATGCAGCTGGCCGCCTATCCGCACCAATTGTCCGGCGGTCAGCGCCAACGGGTCATGATCGCGATCGCGCTGGCCTGCAGGCCGCAGGTTCTCATCGCCGACGAGCCGACCACCGCACTGGACGTCACCATTCAGGTCCAAATTCTGGGCCTGCTGCGCGAGCTCTGCGGACGGCTCGAGATGGCGATCTTGTTCATCACCCACGACATGGGCGTGATTGCGCAACTCGCGGACCGCGTCGCCGTCATGTATGCCGGCCGGATCGTGGAAACCGCCGCGGTCGATGCGGTTTTCGGCAGCCCTCGTCACCATTATACGCGCGGATTGATGGACTGCATGCCGTCGCGAAACGCCGGCGCGCGTCGCTTGCCAACCGTATCGGGCCAGCCGCCGGCGCCCGGCACGATAAGGGCGGGCTGCGTTTTTGCTCCGCGGTGCGGAGCGGCGCGTGAACAGTGCCACGTGATGACCCTGTCTCGCGTCGAGGTCTCGCGAGGGCACGAGGTGCTCTGCGCCTTCCCGTTGAACGGTGGAGAACCGGCGTGAGCGGGGACGACATTCTGGACGTTCGGGATCTCAAGGTTTCCTTCGCCGTCAGACGCGCCGGCCGGAAATACCGGGTGCAGGCCGTAGACGGTGTGTCGCTGGCGTTGGCCGAGGGCGAGGTGCTCGGGATCGTCGGCGAATCCGGTTGCGGCAAGACCACCGTAGGCAGGGCCATTGTCGGCCTGGTCCAGGCCAACGGCGGCAGCATCAGGTTCAAGGGCGTCGATGCGATGGGAGCCGGCCGGGCCGGCCGGCGCGCGATGCATCTGAACGTCCGGATGGTTTTCCAGGACCCCTACGCATCGCTCAATCCGCGGCGAACGATCGGAGATTCGGTGGCCGAGGCCGGTGACATCAACGGCATCTTCAGGGATCGTGCCGAGCGAAGCGCCATGGTCGCCGAGACGCTGGCGGCTGTCGGCTTGAATCCGTCTTTCGCCGCGCGCTATCCCTATGAGCTGAGCGGCGGGCAGCGTCAGCGGGCCGGTATCGCCCGCGCCATCCTGCCCACGCCGTCCATCGTCATCGCCGACGAGCCGGTCTCGGCCCTCGACGTATCCGTGCAGGCGCAGGTCTTGAATCTGATGATGGACCTGCGTGAGCAGCTGCGGCTGTCGATGCTCTTCATTTCCCACGACCTCGGCGTGATTGGACAGATCAGCGACCGCGTTGTCGTGATGTATATGGGACGGATCGTGGAGCGAGGCAGGACGCGGACCGTCCTGGATCATCCATTGCATCCTTACACGCGTTCGCTCATCGCAGCCATTCCGCTGCCGGATCCATCGAAGCGGATCCTGGGCGCGATCGAAACGAGCGAACCACCAAGCCTCTTCAAGCGGCCAAGCGGCTGTGCTTACGCCGCCCGGTGTCCCCTGGCCAGCGAGCGCTGCCTGATCGATGTTCCGGAGCTTCGCTCCACCGGCACTGACGAGCGAGCACTGGCCTGCCACAACGTTTAGGTGAGCGCCTCCACGGCTGCCCAAGCGCGTGAATCACGGTGTGGCCTGCACATTCTGAGCAACCCGCGAGATAGGCGACAACTGCCCTGCCGCGCGCTGGCCTCAAGGCGCTGCTATGCCGGCCTGCCAGAACCGACGTCGACCTGGAGCAGAAAACCCTGCAACCCCTCGACAACCCGTTCGGCACGAGGTTGTCACCCATGTCTCAGGTACGATCCGTTACCTATGTGTCCGGGCTGGACAGATAATAGATGGCGGAGAGAGTGTCCGCCCAGCAGAACTCTAAGTACCTGTAATATATACTAAATCATGAATAAGCGTGACGTTACATACACCCGCACATACACCCCTTCTGCCCCCTTGGGCAGCCAAGATCGGGCAAAGCGAAGAGCTAGTGGCAATCGTCTGATGGTTGTGTAAGTTCGGACGCGCCATGCCCTCTTACGAGAACTTCACCGCCACGCCTTCATCGTCTCTGGTGAAACGATCCCGCTCAGCCGGTTCGTGGAGATCAAGGCGATCAGTCGCAACAACAACCCTTGAGTTGGTACGCTTCGCAGCGCGTTCAGCTATTTCTAGGACGCGCTCATAATCATCTTTGCGAATTGAGACTTTTGCCATGTTCTCCCCCGGGAGCGAATCAGCACACTCTCGCAGCTAACCGCTACAATTGAAATACTAAGGTTGTGTTCCTAATGGCGACCGCTTCACGACAAAAAATCCTTCCGGAACTTGTGTTCGGCGTTGTCGGACCTATGGGGGTCAATGTTGAGGCTATTTGCGAAACCCTAGCAACTGCACTCCGTGCAGTCGGGTACGAGCCACACACCGTACACCTGACGAAAGAGATGTTGAGGGAAGAGCGCTACGAACTCCAACGATACCCTGTCCCCGTCCCTTCCGACAAAAACTTCTACACTGAAGTAAATTTTAAAATCAACTACGCGAACGCGCTCTGCAAGGAGTTTTCCGACTTCTCTACAATGGCGCGGATTGCACTTCGCGCCATCGGCGATGAGCGAGAGAGAATATCGGGCGACCGGAATAAGATAGCTGACCGTGCCATAGCGTATGTAGTGCGGCAACTAAAACGCCCAGACGAAGCCATGCTGTTGCGTCGTGTCTATGGCAAACAGTTCGTTCTAATTTCTGCGTACGGCTCCGCTGAAGAACGGCAGAGATTGCTGGAAGAGCGCCTCCAACGCAGTTTGCCGCCAGCAACTCCAGCTTATGAGATTTCCTGCAAAGCACTCGAACTCATTGAAAAGGACGCCAGAGAAGACGACGAAGAATTCGGCCAGAATGTTCGCGAGACTTTTCACCTCGCCGACGTTTTCATTGACGGGCTATCTCGCCCAGAAATGGAAGAGAAAATCACTCGCTTCATTCAAGCATTTTTTGGTCGGACTGACATCGCGCCTTCGAAAGCCGAATATGGAATGTATGCAGCGAAATCAGCCTCGTTGCGCTCTAGTGATCTTTCACGCCAAGTGGGCGCAGCAATTTTCACCGATGATGGCGAACTAATCACGCAGGGTTGCAACGAAGTTCCGAAGGCTCACGGCGGCACCTACTGGGACCTTGAGCAACCTGATTTTCGCGACGTTAGATTGGGGTACGATCCGAATGATCTCGTGAAGACAGAACTCCTGCGAGAGCTTTTTGATAAGATGAGTGAGGCGGGACTACTGTCTGCGAAGGCAATGTCGGTGGGTAACCCTGCTGAAATGGTCGAAGAGTTCACCCGCAAGAAGGCGCCTGGCACCGAGGGGAAAGACGGTCCACTGGCCAGGTGCGCCGTGCTCGATCTGACAGAGTTCGGACGAGTTGTTCACGCTGAAATGTGCGCGATCTGTGATGCGGCTCGGCTTGGGCGAAGCGTAAAGGATAGCAACCTGTTCGTAACCACATTTCCATGTCACAATTGCACAAAGCACATCCTCGCCGCGGGAATTAAGTGCGTTGTCTACATGGAGCCTTATCCTAAGAGCCGCGCAAAGGAATTACACAAAAACGAAATTGAGATTGAGAAGATCACGGCGGGGAAAGTGTCTTTTTTGCCATTCCTCGGAATTTCTCCCCTTCGCTATCGTGACATCTTTCAAAAAGGAAGGCGCAAGAGCCGCAGCGGAGCCGCGGTTCATTATCTAAATCAGCCGCCCTCCCCAATGCTTGAGTTGGCTTCTACGGCTTACTTAGAGAACGAAAACCTGGAATGGTTCGAGCTATTCGGTTCATTGCAGCCACAGTCTGAGGAAGGAACATCTGCCGCCAATACGGCGCAAGCTCCCGCGCCTCAGTCAGAATGATATGCGCCCTTCGAGGCTGCACCGCCCTAAGTCTACATTGTACAAAGGAATATCTTGAACCGGCGCCCTGGGTCGCGGCATGCTACGCGGCGTAATCCACAATCTCTTTCTTTCGCTTCTGCTTCGGTTGGCTCTCACAGTTAAACTCAGCAGGCCGCCGAAATCGGCCAGTTTAGTTTCTTGCCAAGCAGTACCCGGACCATATCGGGGGGCGCGGGGCTGCGAGCGCTATTTTTCCGATGATCCAGTCGGTCGCCGGATGGTGACTGGTTGTCGGTATTTCGGTAGAAGCATCGCAAATGGGGGACCGAATACGTGTTCGAACAAACTTTTAAGAATATCGACGATGTTCTGTGGAAGGAAGCCGGGTGCGCCACGGAACTGGACTACACCGAGCAGACCTCGTGGATCTTGTTTCTGAAGTATCTTGATGATCTTGAGCGGGCCAACGAGCAGAAGGCCGAGCTCGAAGGCAAGACATACCAGCCGATTATTGACGCAAAACACCGCTGGTCCGTGTGGGCCGCGCCCAAGAAGAAAGATGGCTCGTTCGACCACGACAAGGCCAAGACTGGCGATGACCTCATTGCGTATGTCGATGACAAGCTGTTTCCCTACCTGAAAGGCTTCCGTAGTCGCGCTGAGGGCGCGAACACAATCGAATACAAGATTGGCGAAATCTTCTCCGAGATCGAGAACAAATTCCGCAGCGGCTATTCGCTGCGCGACGCGCTTGAACTCGTCGACCAACTCAGCTTCCGGTCGCAGCAGGAGAAGCACGAGCTGTCGCATCTCTACGAAGCGAAGCTCCGCAACATGGGCAATGCGGGTCGAAATGGCGGCGAATACTACACGCCGCGTCCGCTGATCCGCGCCATGATCCAAGTCGTGAAACCAGCTATCGGCGAGCGCATCTATGATGGTGCCTGTGGTTCGGCTGGGTTCCTGTGTGAGGCGTTGGAGTATTTAACCCACGAGCGCGGCAAACTATCGACGAAAGATCTCAAGACGCTTCAAGAGAAGACATTCTTCGGCAAGGAAAAAAAGAGCCTCGCCTACGTGATTGGCATCATGAACATGATCCTGCACGGCATTGAGGCGCCAAACATCATTCACACCAACACGCTCGCTGAGAACATTGGCGACATCCAAAACAAGGATCGCTTCGACGTGGTGCTGGCCAATCCGCCCTTCGGTGGCAAGGAGCGTCCAGAAGTACAACAGAATTTCCCGATCAAGACCGGCGAGACGGCTTTCCTGTTTCTTCAACACTTCATCAAATCGCTAAAAGCTGGCGGCCGTGCCGCCATCGTTATCAAGAACACATTCCTCTCGAATACCGACAATGCATCGGTTGCGCTGCGGAAAGAACTTCTGGAGAACTGTAACCTGTACACGGTGCTGGACATGCCAAGCGGCACCTTCCTCGGCGCGGGCGTTAAGACCGTGGTGCTGTTCTTCGAGAAGGGGGCACCGACGCGTAAACTCTGGTTCTATAAACTCGATCCCGGCCGCAATCTCGGTAAGACCAACCCCCTCAACGACGAGGACCTCAAGGATTTCGTCGCATTACAGGCAAAGCTCAAGGACAGCGAGAATTCGTGGACGGTCGATGTCAAGGCTATCGACAAGGCAACCTATGACCTCGCGGTGAAGAACCCCAACAAGGTCGATGACGCCGAGCTGCGCGATCCAAAGGACATCATTGCCGAGATGGTTGCACTTGATGTCGAAAGCGCCGAAATCCTCAAGGACATTGGGAGGATGTTGTGAGCGCTCTCTGGCCGACTAAGGCACTTCGTGAAGTTTGCAATATTAGGCCGCCAAAGAGCGAAGCGAAGCGCAAGTTAACCGATGGTGATCGTGTTTCTTTCGTTCCGATGGAAGACCTTTGTATTGGCCTGAAATTTCTCGAGCCCAAAGCCGAGCGCAAGCTCGCCGAGGTTGCTGGCAGTTACACATACTTCGCAGATGGAGATGTGTTGCTGGCAAAGATCACGCCCTGCTTCGAAAACGGGAAGCTCGGGATCGCCAAAGGGCTAACAAATGGAATTGGCTTTGGTTCGAGCGAGTACATTGTCTTTCGGCCAACTGAAAGCTTGAGCAGCGAATATCTCTACTACTTTCTGTCGCAGGATAGCTTTCGGGCCGAAGGCGAAAGGACCATGAGCGGCGCCGTCGGGCATAAGCGAGTTTCAAAAGAATTTATCGAGAATTGCAGAATACCGTTTCCAGCACTCAGAGAACAACATCGTATCGTTGCAATTTTGGACGAGGCATTTGCTGGGTTAGCGACCGCGATTGCCAACGCCGAGAGAAATCTCAAAAATGCCGGCGAGCTATTCGAGAGCTATCTCAATTCCGTTTTCACTCAGAAATGCGCTGGATGGACAACGTCAGAATTAGGGAAAGAAGTTAGGTTCGTGGATTATCGAGGGAAAACGCCCCCAAAAAGGGAAACGGGCATTCGATTGATAACAGCAAAAAACGTGAAAATGAACCGTGTGCAGCGTGATCCGGAGGAATTCATCGATCCGGGAGTTTACGACAAGTGGATGACTAGAGGCTATCCGCGAAGGGGCGATGTGCTGTTTACGACGGAAGCTCCTTTAGGAAACGTTGCGCAGCTCGACACAGACGAGACGGTCGTCATCGGACAACGGTTGATCACGATGCAGCCTAACGATCAGGTGCTTGATCGTACTTTCCTTAAGTACGCGCTTATGTCGCGTCCGACGCAGGCGGAAATACTCAAACGCGGCACCGGCGCGACGGTCGTTGGGATTAAAGCAAGCTTGTTGAAGCAAGTGCCAATTTCATTTCCACCAAAGATCCGTGATCAACAGGCGTTAGCAAACGCAATGGAGAGCACTGCCCATCTTGCAGCGCGACTTGAGGAGACCTATCGGCGGAAGATGAATGAGCTGATTGCGCTGAAGCGATCCGTATTAGATAAGGCTTTCGCCGGTGAACTAACCTCGCCACCGTCGCAGGCGCTTGAAGAGGCAGCGGAGTGAACGAGGCCGAAACCCGGGCCGAGCTAATCGATCCCGCACTGCGGTCAGCGGGCTGGGGCGTAGTCGCGGACAGCCGGGTCCGTCGCGAGGAAATCTGCCCAGGTCGGATCGAAGGGGCGGGACGACGAGGCAAGGCCGAGATCGCGGACTACGTGCTTACGTTCCGAAATCACAAGTTAGCTGTGATCGAGGCAAAAGCGCGTGACAAGGGAGATACGGATGGTCTTCCGCAGGCGAAGGCATATGCGCAGCGGCTTCAAGCACGGTTTGCCATTTCCACCAATGGCCGACGCATCTATCGCGTCGACATGGCGACCGGCGCCGAAGCTTACGTCGATAACTATCCGACGCCGGATGAACTCTGGGCCGAGGTTTTCAAGACGAAGAACGAGTGGCGCGACCGCTTTGCCGCCGTGCCTTTCGAGGAACGCGGCGGCGCGTGGCAGACGCGCTATTATCAGCACAATGCAATAGAGAATGCGCTGGAGGCTATTGCCGTAGGCAAGCAGCGCATTCTGCTGACGCTCGCCACCGGCACCGGCAAGACAGCTATCGCTTTTCAAATCGCTTGGGCGCTGTTCCAAAGTCGCTGGAACCTGTCGCGGAAGCCGGAGCGGCGTCCGCGCATCTTGTTTCTTGCCGACCGCAACATCCTGGCCGATCAAGCCTACAACGCATTTTCCGCTTTCCCCGACGATGCGCTGGCACGCATCAAGCCGGACGAAATTCGCAAGAAGGGCCGCGTGCCGAAGAATGCCAGCATCTTCTTCACGATCTTCCAGACCTTCATGAGCGGCACCGACCAGAACGGTCAACCGTCACCTTATTTCGGCGACTACCCGAAGGATTTCTTCGACTTCATCATCATCGACGAGTGCCATCGCGGCGGCGCCAACGACGAGAGCAACTGGCGCGACATCCTGAACTATTTCTCGCCCGCAGTGCAGCTTGGCCTCACGGCTACGCCGAAGCGACGGGATAACGTCGATACCTACGCCTATTTCGGCGAGCCGGTTTACACCTATTCCCTGAAAGACGGCATTAACGACGGCTTTCTGACACCGTTCAAGGTCAGGCAAATAGCGACCACCCTCGACGACTATGTTTATACGCCCGACGATACCGTCATCGAGGGCGAGGTCGAAGAAGGCAAGCGTTATACCGAAACGCAGTTTAACCGCATTATCGAAATATCGGAGCGAGAGCGTTATCGGGTGAAACTATTCATGGACCAGATAGACCAGCGGGAGAAGACGTTGGTCTTTTGCGCCACGCAGGAGCATGCGCGCGTGGTTCGCGATGCAATCAACCAAATCAAGACCAGTAGCGATCCGAATTACTGCGTCCGTGTGACGGCGGAAGACGGTGCGCTGGGCGATCAATGGCTGCGCACGTTTCAGGACAACGAGAAGACCATCCCGACGATCCTGACCACGTCGCAGAAGCTGTCGACCGGTGTCGACGCACGCAACGTCCGCAACATCGTCTTGCTGCGGCCGGTCGGGACCATGATCGAGTTCAAGCAGATCATCGGACGCGGCACGCGCCTCTTCGACGGCAAGGACCATTTCACGATCTACGACTTTGTGAAGGCGTACGAGCACTTCAATGACCCGGAATGGGATGGTGAGCCGATTGCGCGAGAGGCCGGAAGTACCCAAGCAAAAGGAGAAGAGCAAAGGGACAAGAAGGAGGGCGGCGAACAGACTGAGCGCCCGGCGCAAATCAAGATCAGGCTGGCGGACGGGAAGGAACGAACCATCCAGAGCATGATGGCGACGAGCTACTGGAGCCCTGACGGCAAGCCGATATCGGCCAACCAGATGATCGAGAAGTTGTTTGGCGAATTGCCGCGACTGTTCAAGGACGAAGACGAACTGCGAAACTTGTGGAGCAAGCCAGACACCCGCAAGGCGTTGCTGCAGGGGCTCACCGAGAAAGGCTTCGGTCCTGAACAGTTGGGTGAGGTTGGCCGGATGATCAACGCCGACAAGAGTGACGTGTTTGATGTGTTGGCCTACATCGCATTTTCACTCCCGCCGATCACGCGGCTGGACCGAGTGCAGGAGCGCCGATTGTCCATCATGTCGGACTATGATGCCAAACTGCAGGCCTTCCTCGATTTCGTTCTGACGCAGTACGTCCAACAAGGCGTGAATGAACTCGATCAGGAAAAGTTGGGGAGCCTGCTCGAACTGAAGTATCACACGATTGACGACGCAACGTCTGCACTCGGCAGTGTAGGAGTGATCCGGGACGCCTTTGTCGGCTTCCAACGACACCTTTATGAGCGCACGACAAAACCAGGCGGATGACGGACTGTAGTTGTTCTATTGTGGAGTATCGGCGATGACCTTTAAGATTAAGACCTTTGCCGAGGCGAGATCGATACTGGATGAATTCTGCCAGCGGATAGATAAAAAGCCCGCATCAACGAACAAGACATTAAAAAAAGAGCCAAATCGGGATGGCTACAGTGAAGCGTGGTGGCTGGCACAAAAGGGCACGACACCGGCTTTTAATAGTGACCGCAGCATCGCCTATCTAACTGCGTATGTTGAAATCGCGGGGCCGCATTTTTACGGCTCCGGAATTCCTCTTGAAGACGGGTTCATGTATCCGGATCGAGGGGTGATGAAGGCAATGCTTCACGCAGGCTGCGTGGCAATCCGGAAAAATAGTAAGGGTCTCTTCGAGCTGACCCCCAAGGGACGCAAGTTGATTTTAGGAACTAAAATTGCCTCACTTGCACAGCTTCGTCCAGACCGAAAGCGTCTAGTCTTTGATATTCTCAAGGAACTGAAGATCGATGTCAGTGATTGGGCGAACTATAAAGGGCCGCCCGCTGCAAATCCAAAATACTGCTACCAATGGGCATTTGAAAAGCCGGACAAGTTCGTGGTCTTGTGCTTATGGCACGATGAGTTAGAGGAAGAGAACGGACGTATTTTTCAGATCAAGAATTATCGCCGGAGATCAAGGAGCCCGCATCCGGTACGCGTGAGGCGTGCAGAAAGAGCCGATGAACACATCGCGAAGGCTTATAACCAGGGTCTGCCGATTAGGGTTGTCGTCGTTGCCGGTAAAGACCGCACAAAGGGACGCATTCTTGACGAGGTCGCTTGGGCGGTCACGTCTTATGACTTTGATACAGGTGAACACCTTCTGGAGCGTGGGGCGAAGCCGGAAAAGAACGAAGGCTACCAGGAGATTGAGTATAGCGCCCATGAGGGTGAGGCTTGGAAGCGCACAGCGCTAATCACCCAGCGAAGACGCGAGCACAAATTTCGAGCGAAGAAGATCGAAGAAGCTCTTGCAAAAAATCATGGCCATCTGATTTGCGAGGTCAAAGGCTGCGGCTTTGATTTCCTTCGTCGGTATGGTGACATTGGTCGCAACTATGCCCACGTTCACCATCGAGAGCCACTTAGCAAGGCCCCGAAGTCGGGGAAAAAACTGACACTAGCGGACCTCGCAATAGTCTGCGCGAACTGCCACGCCATGGTGCACATAGGGGGTGCCTGCCGCGATCTCGACACGTTAATTCCCCCTGCCGGATAGTTCGCGGCCGAACCAGCGCCTTAGGCTAGTAGTCGGCTATTCGTAGGGCGTCGCTGATTGATTTCTGAACCATCCTCGTAAGAACTCACATGCCTGACAAATTCGACATCATCGGCGACATCCATGGCCACGCAGACGCGCTTCGGCGGCTGCTAACTCGAATGAGTTATAGCGACAAGGACGGCACCTTTCGGCATCCGGACCGTCGCGTCATCTTCGTTGGTGATTTCATCGACCGTGGTCCCAAACAGCTCGACGTGCTGCGCATTGCAAAAGATATGTGTGATGCGGGAGCTGCCTTGGCCGTGATGGGCAACCACGAATTCAACGGGCTCGGTTGGGCAGAGCCTGACGAAAATGGTGGCTTTCTTCGGCCACACGACGAAAAGAACAAGCACCAGACCAAGGAATTTCTTGAACAGATCGGAGAAGGCTCGCCTGCTCACAAGCAGGCGCTGGATTGGTTCAGGGGCCTGCCCGTCTGGCTCGATCTCCCCGGCTTGCGTGTGGTCCACGCCTGTTGGAACGCCCCTGCACAAACTGCGCTTGCTGGCTGCCTGGACGCCTCCCATCGGTTCACTCCAGAGGGATTTTTGCTGGCTAACCGCCGCGGATCTGCTGCCTATGAGGCAGCCGAGGTTCTACTGAAAGGGCCTGAAATCCCACTACCGCCAGGACATTTCTTCTTCGACAAAGATGGCTACAAGCGCCACCATGTCCGCATTCGCTGGTGGGACCCTGCGGCCGTCACGTATCGAAGCGCTGCACTCGGTATGGACGGAAAGGAGGCCGACTTGCCTGATCTGCCTCTAACGAGGGATTACTTCTACAAAGACGAGAAGCCAGTCTTCTTCGGCCACTACTGGCTGCGCGGTAAGCCAGCGCTTTCAAACGAATATGGATGCTGTTTAGATTTCAGCGTGGCAAAGGGCGGCTTCCTCACCGCATATCGATGGTCTGGCGAAAAGACCCTCTCTCCAAATAACCTTGTCTACGCAGCCGCCAGTTAGTCTGCTTTGATGCTTATTTCTTGCGACTAGCGGCGACAATGTGCGTAACTCCGAACGACGAGCCGTTTGGTTCTGATCAATCGGACTTCTACCTTGATTGCCGTAAGCTCAACCGCGTTGAGAGTTACAGTTAGGCGCATCCGCTCAGATTTGGCGAGTGGCTTCAACGAATGCTTTCCGTCGAGGCTACTCAAGGCCATCCGCCCGGCTACATCCGCCGTGCCCTCCAATCCTTCATATTATCGATTACCCGATCTGGTGCGGAACGTGGCACGGCTGACGCCTATGCGTCACGAAAGCGGCTGCGGGCGGCTACACGGGACAGCCTGCTTATCATCCAATTTGTTGTATCGGTCCACGCAGGGCTGCCTCCAACCGAACAAGCGTATCAAGTGCCGCATCCTGCATCGCAGGCCAGTCAGCTTCAGGCGTCCGCCATCCTCCATCAAGGTCCCGACAAATCCTGCATCCCTTGCGGCCTGGCAACTCCTGCCAATCAAGCGATGCTCCAAATTTCGCTTCTAGCGCTTCGCGCTGGTCGTAAAGCTTTTTGAACGCTGCAAGGCTGGCTTGTTCGCCTTCCTTCACACTGATGTAGCATTCCACTCGGGTACGGTCTTCGGTGAGAGAAATGCTAAGCCAGAAGCCGGCTCGACCGATCCCGGCGGAAATCCAATGGTCAGTCGATGTGCTACGATTTGCGAGTAGCGAGATTTTCTTAGCAATGGACCGCTCAATGAGCTGAGCCCAAAACTTTTTGAATATCTCCTGTCTTGCCGTTTTGACCTTACTCTTCTCTCTACTTTGCTCGCGAATTTTTATCGTGTAGTCCATGGCCTCGGGCAGCGGCACGATCTGTGTGGCGTCGATCAAAACCTTTCCGTCCAGCTTATATGGCTTCAGGCGAATGCAGGTGATGTCCAGACCGCTCTTGTTCAGCCACATAACCGACGTAATAAGTTCGTCTGAAAAATTCGAAGCCGCAAGAACGATCCGGACATCCCCAGAAAGCTCAACTTCCTCGATGGTATCGAATTCAAGAAATTCCAAGATTTCTTTTTTGGCTCGTTCGGGATCGTCATTCAAATAATGTGAGTGCGCGAGCACGGCTTGATCGAGCGTCATGCTAGACACCATTGCTGCATAGCGGATCGCCTGAAGCTCCATGTGCCCACCATCCTCAGTGCGCTTGAGTTCGATCACCGCCAACTGAGCCTCCTTAGTAAGGCAAAGGATGTCGATACGCCGTGAGCTGTCCTGCCAATTCGAGAACTCATCGCATAGGACCATCAAGTCGTCACCAAGCGGGGCAATGTGTTGTTTTAAGAGGCCTTGAAGATGTTTCCGCTCTAGAATTGCCTCGTTCACGTAGGACGTCTCAGAAACCGGCTCCAATTTGTTTTGACTTACAGCAAACAGAACCATCGAAAAGCTCCGCTCTACTCGGCTGTCGTGCCGCACCCATTATGCCGCATGAAAGTGTTCAAGCTAAATGCTCTCGTGAAGGTCAGCAAGCTTACTGTTCAAGCGACTTTCGGCTTAGTGACGCAAAGCTTGGTTAATAGCAACGAGCGTCATTGTGAGAAACATGATTATGGCGGCGCACAAAAGATACCGACAGCGATGGGTCAAAGCCGGCTACGACCACCGGATGGGAAGCGCTTGGTGTTGCCTGCCACCGAGCGCAGATCACATCCGGCTCTACCATTTCACGACCGCTCAACACGCCTACAGCAACATCGAGCGCGGGCGTTTGAAGGTAGCTCGCTTCTCCGAGTGCAACGATCCGTTTGAACTGCTGGCACTCAATTTCAACGCCTCTCAATCACGGAAGGCCGGTCGCTACTTCAAGAGCAAGGTCGACAACACAAAGGGGTTCGTGTCCTTCAGCGAGAACTGGATTGATCCCGTTATGTGGAGCCATTACGCAGATCGCCACAAAGGCATCTGTTTGGGGTTCACGCTTCCTCGAAGTGCTATTCAGCGGATAGAATACAACGACAGCCGATTGAGGGCAGAACTTGGCCAAGGATGATCCTGACCCAACGAAGCTACCGACAGCATTGCAGGAACGGCTACTTTATACAAAAGCAAAAGCGTGGGCTTACGAGAATGAAGTTCGCCGACTAGTCGATTTGAAGGACATGGACCAGGATGGATCGCTCTGCTTTTGTCCGTTTTCGAGCTCCCTGATTTTGCACGAGGTAATTATAGGCGCGCGTTGCTCTTTGCAGTTGCGGGCGGTGCGAAAGTTGTTACGCACCTATCAACCTCAGGCCATCGCTTTCAAGGCTCGTCTCGCATTCAAGTCATTTAGCATCGTGCCGGTGGAGCACACTGTCCCTTAGGGTGAAGCGATGGCCTTGGCGAGGTGGTTTGAACAAGGTGAAGGAATTGAACCGCAGACAAGAATGGCCCCGACGATGCTGCACGTCGGGGCCATTCGGGATCACAAGGCCGGTTACCTCCGCCCGACCTTCCGATCCCTAATGTTGCCGGTTAAACCACTAGGCAGATAGGCTGTGGTCGATTTGGCCAGAGTGTTTTCCTCCACCGGCAGCATCAATCACCGCGTCAGCAGCCCGAACCGCCGCCGCCACGCCAGACGAACTTTCTTGGCACGTTCATATTTCAACTGTCGCGCCAACATCCGCGTCCGAATGCGGTCGATTTCGCCGCGGCCATTCAAGGAGGGAAATGCTGCTCCAATCTCCGCTGCAATTGAATTTGGGATATGAGTAGGATCGCTCCCGAGCCAGCCATCAAGCCTGATCAACGTCCGGTAGGGTTCAGCGCCGGGTGGCGAGAATTTCATGGGGTTGCCTCCTGTTTGCGAGTGGGCTCCAACGTGATCACCGCGTCACCAGACCCTTGAAGGTTGGCTTGACCGGCAGGTACCGGAAGTGCGGCTCCTCCGGCTGAGCGGGGGCGGGCGGCTGTGCTTGATTGTCAACGCGCGGCAACGTAGCCGGTGCGGTACCAGCGACCACGGCATCGGCATGCGCACGCAGCAGCTTGTTGACCATGTCGAGTGCTTGCGGCACCTCAGCCAGACAGAGCTTGGTGAAGTTATCCAAGCCGAGCGCTTCGTACACGAGCGGAACCGCCGAGCGCGTCTGCTCCGACAAGCGCTCTGCCGTGCGGTTGAACTCTGCGCCAGTCTCCGTCAGCTTGCGGGCCAGCAGTTCGATTTCGGCAGCCGTCTGGGCACGCAATTTGCGGTCCAGCATGTCGGCCTTGTTGCGTTCCAGATTGGCGATCTGTTGGTCGATCTCAGCCAAGGCGCCGCGCAGCGAAACAGCGCGGTCCTGGGTGGAACGCAGTGAATTCTCCGCCACGTCAAGGCCAGCGTCATCACCATTCAACGCGCAGTCCTTGGCAGAAGCCGCGTGACGCGCCACGGCTTGATCACACTCGGCAAGCCGCGCCGAAACACGCTCGCGATTTGCTTTGGCGGCGTCGATGTCGCGCTGCAAAACTTTTTCGGGGTTCGATGATTTGAATAATGCCATTTGTCTAGCTCCTTCAGTTGAAACTAGTGTAGGCGGGTGCAACGCGCGTCGCACACATTGAAAACCAAATTATTACAAACGCGGGACGCCCATATCCGTCCCGCTGATACGATGCCAGCCAGATACAAGCAGAGAGGATTTAAGCCAGATGAGCGACTATGCTTCGGCGGGAAGCCAGCGATGGCTACAGATTGCAGTAAATAGGAAGCCTGACATTCTGGAAGGCGCGTTGCGGTTAAGTGGGGCGATTGGTTCACATTCTTCGGTGAAATGGTCGTCACCATTGGAGAGCGACGGCTTCCGCGAATATCGCGATATGCCTGCTATTACAAAAGCGGGTATCGCTAGCCTAAGAAAGCCGCTCGCAGAGTTCTGGCCAGCGCGCGGACCGGTTTGGGATGCGATTGGCGTCACCACCGACCAAATCCCGGTTTTTGTTGAGGCTAAGGCTCATATTCCGGAAGCGGCTTCGCCTGGATCGAAGGCGACACCGCAGTCATTCGCGCTGATCGAGAAGAGCCTCGGTGAAGCGTGAGGGTTCTATGCGCCCAAAGCGACAGCAATCTGGACAAACCTATTCTACCAATATGCCAACCGGCTCACGCATCATTACTTCCTGACACAGCTCAACGGCCTGAAGAGCAGCTTGGTGTTCGTGTACTTTGTGAATGCAGATGACATGCAAGGACCGCTCTCTGAAGAGGAGTGGCATGGTGCTATTCGGCTTATCCACGCTGCCCTGGGACTGCCCAAGGACCTTCGGTCACGCGGAGTGTTTGATGCATTTCTGGACGTTAGGTGTCTTCAGGACGCTGCCGAGCAATTACAAGTTATGGCGGAGCAATATTCTCCTGCGCGCGCTAAGACTTAACGCGCGAGGAGCTGCTTGCGTGCCTTGAGGCTTACCAGGTTGGCGAACCATCGCTTGCCGTCTCGACGAGCCTCGATCAGGCCGCGCTTCGCCCACACGCGGGCGGTCTCGTATTCGACGCCAGCGTCATGAGCGGCCGCCTTCAGCGGCAACCACCGTGCAGGCTGCTGTTCGAGTTGCGCGACCCGGGCTTCCAGTTGGGCAACCGTGCGCTTGAGATCGGCAATGACGGGATGGTCATCATAGTTTGGCGTGTCAGCAGCTGTGCCGTGCGGTAAGCTATTCATCATTTAAGCCCCAATTGTCAGGTGTCGTCTAAGAGCGGGATGGGCTTGCTCAGTTCTTCGAGCAGTTCGTAAACCTCGTCGCGCATGACTTCCTCCACCTCCCGCTGCTCGCGCATTCCACAGGAGGACGCGAGTTTGCGGGGCATCGACACGAGCCGTTCGCGCAGGATCGCAAACATCGTCTCCACCTCCCGCCGGACGACCGCGAGACTGACATACTCCCGGCGCGCGACAGCGTTCTTAAGTTTGAGGGCGGCCGTCTGCTCCCGAGCAAGCGCGGTGCGCGCTTCGGACAACTTGAGCTTGGTTGCGAGATCGCCATGACCGCCCTTTACGGCTTGCCGATCCTTGATCAGAGCGCGCGCGACCTCCCGAACGTCATGTTCGCCGCGCGGCCTTTTCGTGATGACGCCCCTTCTTACCGCGTCATGGAAGGTCGTCCGACTGATGCCGCACCAGCGACAAACTTCCAAAATCGTAGCCATACAAAGGTACACCCCTTAGAAAAACCTAGCCCTAGCTACCATCCGCGCGTCCGCGACCACCGCATTGGCCGGGCGTTGGGAAGAACCTATCCACGCTGCCAGGGGAAAGATGGGAAAATGGGGGATTGCTGTGCTCCTCCCCGCACATTTGGCACATACCCCCACAACCAGTATGATGGGTACATCTGACATCTGCGCGCGCGACGAACAGAACATTCCCCCATTTTCCCATCTTTCCCCTCACGAACCCTCACGCTCAGGCTCGGCGGAATTGAAGTCGACGCCATCCTGCTGCCGATCATCATCAGCCTGCTGCTGCTCAGGCTTGCTCGTCTGCTGCGGTCCCTCGACCCACCACTGTGCACCGTGCTTGGGATCTGGCAGGTTCATGAATTTCTTGCCGCCAACAGGACGCCCCTTAAAGCGCTGCAGCCATTTGCCGAGCAAGCGCGCGTCGGGAAGTGTCGGCTTGCCCAAATAGCGCTGCCCGACCACCTTTAGCGCAGCATTCAAGCGGGCATGCGTAGACGTCAGCTCTCCGCCTTCACTCTCCCGGCTCATCGCATCAGCGCGCAGCAAAACGTCGGAGAGCTTGGCGCGGTTCTCGCCACCGATGCCCATGACCTCGCTCCACGCTTCCAACATCTCGGCCAATTCGAGGAGTTCAGGGTCTTCCTGCCGGGCAAACTCCATCGATTTCACCGGGTCTTCCTTGCCAAGCCAGATCAATGCAGAGCGCACCGTGTCGCTCCAGCCTTCGAACGACGCCAGCTTCGGTGCCTTGTCTGGACGACCTGCAACGAAGTAGGCGCGGACAATGGTCAACGCCGCCGCGATATACTTCCCGCGATCCGCGAGCACGCGCTCGATGGGGTCGAAGTCAAACTGACGCATCTCAGGCCGCTCCATACCCGCGTCGAGATTGATCGTGATGACGCGGCGGCATATGTCGCCCACCAGTGTGAAGTTGTTGCCCGTCGCAAAGACGGACGTACCCCGCGCCTCGATCCGCATGTTCTTCGACTGGCCCAACACGCGAATGTCCACCACCGGACGCTCAATGATCTGGCACAAGGCGTCGCCACCAAGTTCGCCAGTGATATTGTCAATCGAGATCAACGGCTGGCCAGTCATGAGAGCAGCGCCGAGACGCTTCTCCATCTCGATTTCATCTTTGCCGGTCGAGATGACAGGCATGGGATGGCCACTGATGATGGCTGCCACTATGTCCCACAGAAAGCTCTTGCCGGAGCCAGCGGTCGGGGCGCGACTGGCGTGGAGCGGTGTCACAGCGAATGCGCCGCGCGCTACAGCTGTGATAATGGCCGACAAGGCTCCGGCGCGAGCAACCTCATCGACAAACGGGAACCCCGCGAGCAGGTCTTCCAGCAGCTTCAAGGCGGCCTCTGCGTCAGCCTTCGTCGGCTTTTCGGGAATGTCCGGCATCGTCGGCGGCTCGACCAGCAAAAGCCCCGTTTTGTGGTCAAAGCCCGGCTCCGTCACTAAGGAGCCATCGGGCCGCATCGTCGGCGCAGACGTCACTCCGCAAACAGCCGGAAACAGCCGCCACTCACCGGTGCGCGCCAGGATAGTGGCGGCGACGCCACGCGGCGGATCAATCGGCACATCCTGTTTGCTGCGCGCATCATATATCTGCCAGTCAGCGTGGCGGCACAGCAGATCACGCAGGTAGTCTGGCACAACAGGGATGAGCTGGCAGATTTTGGTTTTCCGGCCGCGCGTCGCGTCAACCTCCTCAATCACTGGCCGCACCAACTGGCGGCTGCGCTGGAAGATTTGAACACCAGCCTCACCCAGGATTTCCTCACCCCGGCTCGCCAGGTTCGACAGCTCGCCACCACGGACATCAACGACGGGGACCGATGTCGTGTGTGTTGCATCCTCGTTGGTCTTTGAGGTGCCACCGTCAAATGCACGATCATTCTCCGCGCGCGCATCATCATTGCGCGACGCGCTATAGCCGAGCCATTCAGCAACCTTGGAGGCCACCTTCTCGCCGAAGGTCTCCTTGAGCTTACTATAGCCGCGCGTCTTTTCGCCTTTCTTATAGGCGAGCGCCGCGTCATGGGCGGTCTTGATCCGGTCGCGCCATTCTTCGTCCTGCGCGCCTTTCGCGATCCACTCGGCACAGAGCTTGACGTAACTCGGCTTGAACCCGCAGCGAGCCAAGAAGCCACCAACCGTGAGCGCCGCATCGTGTCGGCCGCCGCTCTCACCCGCCTTGGGTTTCGGCGGCCAGTGACGCGCGAGCAGGCAGAGCGCAGCAAGCTGCTTAGCCTGGCGCAACAACTCTTCAGCATCGACCTTCGCCGGATCACCTTCCGTTTCCCACACGATCGGCTCACCCGTCTCGTGAACCGAACCGGGGAAGACAGTCTGCGCACCCTTGTCACCACCGCCAATGCGAACTTCCAGCATCGTGCTGTTGCTGGTTGGGTCCTTGAACGGTAGTACTGCCCGGTCAGACTTTGACGCGAGCGACGTGTTATACAAATAATGGCTGTGGCGCTTCGACGCGCGACCGAAGATGGACGGCGTTTTGGGCAACACCGCCGCCGCGATCTCGATGGCCTCTGCGCAGTCGAGATCGATGTCGGTCAGGCCGCCCGACTTCAGACCGAGCTGCACGCCGATGTTCTGCGGTTTGTCGCTAAAGAAGCTACCGACGTTGGTCTCGGTGATGACGCGGTTTTGCCAACCCGAGCCGACGGGTTTTTTCTTCCGGTACGGGATCGGCAGCGTATTCCAACCGCGCTTGATGTAGTCGAGCGCAATTGCGAGCGGTGATGCTTGCGAACGCGCGCCAGCATCGTTAGAATTGCCATGCATTCGAGTAATCCAAGACGTAAGAAAGCCCGGCGCGCGCCACGCACCGGGCTTTTAATTGACTAATCGTGGATGAAGCCGAGACGGACCGCTTCGCTGTACGGCACCATCGGCATCGGGCCGACGTAAACGATGCGCAGGTCGCCGCGTTTGACCTGACGCCAGACTGTCGGGCGAGAAGTGCCGGTCTGCGCAACCCATTCGTCGATGCGCCAACCGAGACGGCGATGATCAATCGCGTTGCGCTGTTTCTTGGAGCGACGCTGTTTTTTGCGACGCGTGATTTGCTTGCGGGGAGTTCGAGCCATTTCTGAGCCACCATGTTTCGAGATGGCTCAAGTCTAGTTGTCTATGCGGGGACGATTACCGCGTTTGCCTCGCGAAGTATGGGCCGCTAACGCGGCAAGTTTTCAGCGACGTTACCCAACGCTCCTTCGCCACTTTGCGGGAAACTCAGATCGGTCCACGCAGCATCAAGAAAATCAACGAACGGTCCGGTTCTGCCTTTGGGCGCGGGTTTGCCCGTTTCGTGTTCGTAGAACTGCGCCATCTGAGCCACGAATACACTCGTCAGTACCTTGAAGTTGCTGGGTAGTGGCTCAGACCGCGCAAATCGCTCGATTTTTTCGCGGCAGGCGCGGGCCGCTCTCATGTGATGGAGAAGTTGCTCCCATACGCTGCTCGGCGCAATCCATCCATCGTCCCACTCTCCCGACGCAGGCGCGATGAAAGCGGGCGCGAAATCACGCGCGTCCCTGCGCACGATCCAATCTGTCTGTTGGTCTGCTCTCTTGATGTCTTCAAGTGCACTATCAGCCAGCGCCTTCTCGGCTGGCATTGTCTTGAGGAAAAGAGCCGCCGCCCGCACTACCTCGCGCCCGATCCGCTCGACCTCAGATCGCAGAAACCTCGTTCGATCCCTACTGGTCGTTCGTTTCGCGAGGACTTTTGTGAAGCGGTCGATAGCCAAATCATCGGCGGTGATGTCAAGCAATGATCCCGATGCCATCCTATCAAGAAGGCCGTCTATCTCTTCGCGCTGTTGCTGCAAGCCGTGTTTGGGCGCCGCTCTCTTAGCCATGGTTACGCCCGCAGCGGGACGACATTGTCGTCGCCGACGACAGCACGTGCGCAGTAGTCCGACCAGTCGGCCATCATCTGGTTGCGCAACTCAAAAAAACGAGTGCGCTTGTATGCTGCTACAACCTTGTCGCTGATCTTGTGCGCGAGCGCAGCTTCGGCGACCGGATCGTCGTAGCCGTGCTCAGCGGCCCAGTCGCGGAACGAAGAGCGGAAGCCATGAGGCACGACTTCGCGGTCTGATGCCGGATCGATCCAGCGACGCTCGTCTTCATTCATCCGGTTGATGACAGCACCCATCGAGGCGTCGCTCAACGGCACACCGTCAGGGTTGGCGAAGATATACTCGCCATCACCGGTCAAGTCCTGCATACGATCCAGAACATCAAGAGCAGCGCGGCTGAGCGGAACCTTGTGCTCGGCGTCGCCCTTCATCTGATTGCCGGGGATGGTCCACACGGCGTTCTGCCGATCTACTTCCGACCATTTGGCGGCGACGGAATTTCCCGGCCGCGGGACTGTCAGAATATGAAATTCCAATGCCGCCGCAGCGACCCCATCGCGTGCGCGCAGCTCGCGCATGAAGGCGGGCAACTGGCGGTAAGGCAGGGCGGGATGGTTGCGCACCTTGTGAACTTTGGACGGTGCCGGAAGCAAGTTCTCCAGATGGCCGCGCCAGCGAGCTGGATTTTCTCCCGTGAACTCGCCCCTGCTCTTCGCGGCGTCGATGACGCACTCGATGCGTCCGCGAATACGATTAGCGGTTTCGTTCTTGGTCGCCCAGATCGGCTCAATAATTTTCAAGATCAGCGACGTATCCAACGCGCCGATGGGAAGATCGCGGATCGTCTTACAATAGTCGTGCTTGGCAGGCTTGCCCTTGGGGCCGATGCCCAGCAAGGTCGTGCGCCATTGATCGGCATGCTTGACGCTCTTCCACCCCGGCTCGTGCGTCTTGATGTAACGCTTGGCGGCCGCGCCGAACGTGATCGACTTGGCGGCCTCGACCCGAGTAGCGGACCTCACAGCGCGTTTGGCTTCGATGGGGTCACCGCCATTAAGCCGGACGCGGCGGGCATCCGCTGCCTTGATCCGGGCATCGGCAAGGCTCACGTCGCGGGCGGAGCCAAGCCCGTGCCATCGGCTGCGGCCGTCAGTCTTGTACCGGAACAGCCACGACATGCTGCCGCCCTTGGCAATCTGCAGGTACAGGCCACCACCATCGCCATACAGGCCGCGCTTGGTCAGGTGTTCGATTTGTTTGGCCTTCAGCTTTCCGTAATCTCTCGCCATCGACCGGCCCCCCTCGCCTACCCACACTTCTACCTACACTTGGGCGTGAGATTTGTCGATGCGAGGTGAGCCAGCTCGAAGCAAATTTCTCCAAAAACAGTCGTTTTTAGAGTAGCTTGCCGAGCAGGATGAGGCTTGGTGAAATAACTTGAGACTTACGTCTGGCGGAGAGAGTGGGATTCGAACCCACGGTACGGTTTCCCGCACACACGCTTTCCAAGCGTGCGCCTTAAGCCACTCGGCCATCTCTCCGGAGCGCCCTCTCTTGAAGGGGCGCCGGTGATTTTGCAAGGGATCGCACGGAAATCGGGTGAATTTTCTGCAACTTGCTGTATTTACAAACGATTCTCGACTGCCGCACGGCCACCCGGCGCGATCTTTTGGCTGAACCGAGGGCGGGTTTGGCGCGACGATTCACTTGAAAACGCCAAACAGGACCGGGGACGCCATGACCATCCGCAAGACCATCGCCGGGTTGAGCCTGATTTCGGCCCTTGGCGCGAGCTTCACCGCGCCGGCCAACGCACAGGCCTGCACCCGGCAGGGCGTCGACGTGACCTGCGATGACGGGCGGCGGGGGCTGCTTTCAGGCGATGCCATCCTCTGGCCAGACGGGACCCGCTCCAGCTCCACGCCGCACCAGAGCGTCATCATCGGCAACAAGAGCTCCGTGCATATCGGGCCAGGCGTGTTCGTCGGCCAGGGCAAAGGCATGGCACCGATGGATGATCCGAACGCGCCCGACAAACGGCAGTGCGCGATTCTGGATGGCGTGTCGTATTGCTATTGAGGCGTACCGTTCCCGGCTCAGATCAATCGCACACCCGAGATCGCCGACTTCAGCCAGCGCAGCGCCTGCGGTGGCTGGGCTGCGAGCGGCGCGGCCGCGGCCTTCTCGGTGCGGCACTTTTCCAACTGGGCGACGAAATCCGACGACCATTGCTGGATGGTGTGTCCGCGCAATGTCTTCATCATCGCGTCCCAGCGCATCTTGCGCTCGGTGAGCGGCATCGCGGCAGCGACCGCGATCGCGCGCGCCATGCCGTCGATGTCGTGCGGATTGACCAGAAGCGCGGTCTCGAGCTCATTGGCCGCCCCGGCGAATTTCGAAAGCACCAGAACGCCGGGATCGGCCGGGTTTTGCGCGGCGACATATTCCTTGGCCACGAGATTCATGCCGTCATGCAGCGGCGTCACCACGCCAATCTGCGCCGTGCGATACAGGCCTGCGAGAACGGCCTGGCTGAAGCCCTTGTTGAGGTAGCGGATCGGCGTCCAGTCAACCTCGCCATGGCGGCCGTTCACGTCGGTGACGAGGCGCGCGACGTCGTTCTGAAGATTGCCATAGGCCTCGATGCCGCCGCGCGACGGGTTGGCGATCTGCAACAGCGAGATGCTTCGCGCAAACTGCGGCTGGTCGGTCCAGAGCCGATCGAAGGCGCTGATGCGGTTGACGAGCCCCTTGGAATAGTCGAGTCGGTCGACGCCGATCGCGAGCCGCTCACCATTCAGGCTGCGACGCAGCCGCGAGACGTCGGGATGCGAGGCCGACTTCGCGGCATAGGCGGCGAACTTCTCCGCGTCGATTCCGATCGGGAACACTTCGCACCGCGTGCGGCCGTGCTGCGAGAGCACGACGCCGTCCGCGACGACGAGACCAAGTTCAGCGCCGGCGTAGGCAAGGAAATTCTGGCAGTCTGCTTCGGTCTGGAAACCGAGCAGATCGTAAGCCAGCATCGCCGTAATCAGCTCGCGATGATTGGGCACGCCCTGCATCACCGCAGTGACCGGCCAGGGCGTGTGCAGGAAGAAGCCGATCGGGTCATCGACGCCGAGATCGCGCAGCTCCGCCCCGAGCGCGAGGAAATGATAATCCTGCACCCAAAATGCAGTCCGGGCTTTTCGGAAGCGCATCAAGGCACGCGCCATGAACGCGTTGACCTCACGATAGCTGACATAGTCGTCGCGCGAGACGCGGATCAAATCGCTGCGCGAATGCAACGCCGGCCACAGCGCCGAGTTTGCGAAGCCTTCGTAATAGCCGCCGTAATGTGCCGACGGCAGATCCAGCGTCGCGATCGCGCCGGAGCCCAGCGCTTCGATCTCGGCGAACGGTTCCTTCTGATGACCGTCGCGCACGCGACCGGAGGAACCCACCCAGATGGCCCCCGAATGCTCCACGACGGGAAGCAATGCTGCAGCGAGGCCACCCGTCATCGGCTCGGTCGGCTTACCGCGGGCAACTCGATTTGAAACGACAACCAAGTTCACAGGTCGTCCCCTCCTGTTCATTCCACCCCGTTTAACTGCCGTTCATCAATATGGTTCCGGTCATCATTTCCACCAAATGAAACCAAAATCAGGCGTGCGCGTTGGAACAGGTTTTCGTCGAGGGAACCCGGCGATTTCATTCGGGAAAGAGCATTTCACGCGAGCCGAATGGCGCGCCCAGCGGAACTGCTCCGCGCGACAATGTGGCTTCGCGGTGATGATGCCTTATTGCAACCTTGTATCGTCGAGCAGGCGTGCAAGGAACGCCCGCACATCGTTCGGCGCATCGAAGTGACCGTTGACTCCGACAGCGCGTCGACCAACCGAGAAGGAAAGACCGTTCAAGTCGGGCATGATCGCGAATACGGTTTCATCCGTGACGTCGTCGCCAATGAAGATCGGACGGCGCCCCCTGAATGGCTCATGCTTCATCAGCTCGCGCACGCCAGTCGCCTTGGTGAACCCGGAATGCTTGATCTCGCAAACGAACTTGCCGGGCAATATTTCGATCGGCGCATTGGGCAGATCCGCCCGGATCAGCGAGACGGCTTCGTAGATCGCCTTTTCGGCGTGCGGCGCGAGGCGGTAATGCAGCGCGAGCGAATAGCCCTTGTCCTCGAGCAGAATGCCGGGGCTGAGCTTTGCGATCGCCGCCAGCCGGCGCTTCAGCTCCTTGTCCATCGGCGGCGCGTGCACGTCGTCGGCTTCGTTGCCGACCGACAGGCGCATCTCCGCACCGTGACCGGCAACGGCGCAAAAGACGTCGGGTGCGAAGATCAGGTCGATGTCGTTGAGCGAACGCCCGCTGACCATCGCCAGTGCGCCCGAGGTGCGCTCCGCCAGCCGGTTCAGCGTCTCCGACAGGCCCGGCGGCACCCACACCTCGCGTGGCGTCGGCATCAGGTCGAGCAGCGTCCCGTCGATATCGAGCAGGATCGCGGTTTCGTTGAGATGCGGGACCAGTGCATGCGGCACCGGCACGGCGTCGGGCGCTTCTTCATCCGGCATGGCGCGATTCTGATCCAATTCAGCGAATTCCGATTTCATAGTCTACTCCATGGAAGCGAGCGGCCGCGCGATTTGTTCGAGTGATTTCCGTTCCGCGGAGATGGCGTAGCGCCACGCCACGATCGCAGCCGCGATCATCAGGAATGCCCCCAGCAGATAGCCGGCGAACACGCTGTTGCGTGACCCCGTATCGATCAGCGCACCGAACAGCGCGGGACCAACGACGCCCCCGATGCCGGTGCCGACTGCATAGAATACCGCGATCGCCAGCGCGCGCACTTCGAGCGGGAACGTCTCGCTGACGGTGAGATAGGCCGCACTCGCGGCCGGCGAGGCAAAGAAGAAGATCACCATCCAGGCGATGGTCTGGCCCTGCGCACTCAATGCGCCGATCGAGAACAGATAGCCGGACACGGCCAGCAGCAAGCCCGATACGCCATAGGTGAACATGATCATGGCGCGCCGGCCGAGCGTGTCGAACAAACGGCCGAGCAGCAGCGGACCGAGGAAATTTCCGGCGGCAAACGGCAGCAGGTACCAGCCGACGTGATCGGCGCTGATGTCATAAAAATCCGTCAACACCAGCGCAAAGGTGAAGAAGATCGCATTGTAGAAAAAAGCCTGAGCGACCATCAGCGCGAGGCCGACGAGCGCGCGCTGCCGATAAGTGCCGAACAGCGTTTGCACGACTTCGCTGATCGGGGTGTGATCGCGCATCTTCAACCGCATCTTGGGGAAGCACCGGTCGCTCGTGTCCTGATCGCGTCCGATCACCGAACGCTCGATGTCGTCGACGATCGCATGGGCCTGGTCCGGGCGGCCGTGGATCATCAGCCAGCGCGGGCTTTCCGGGATCCACATCCGCATCAACAGCACGACGAGGCCGATGGTCGCGCCGATGAGATAAGCGAGGCGCCAGCCGAGATCCGGGCCGATCACAGCCGGGTCGAGGAGCACGATGGCTGCGACGGCGCCCATCGCCGCGCCGATCCAGAAGCTGCCGTTGATGACCAGATCTGTCCAGCCGCGATAACGCGCAGGCACCAGCTCCTGGATCGTCGAGTTGATCGCCGTGTACTCACCGCCAATGCCGGCGCCAGTGAGGAAACGAAACAGCGCGTAGCTTGCGATATCCCACGACAGCGCGGTTGCGGCCGTCGCGGAGAGATAAAGTGCGAGCGTGATGAAGAACAATTTTTTTCGGCCGATGCGATCGGTCAGCCAGCCGAAGCCGAGCGCGCCGAGCACGGCACCGGCAAGATAGGCCGAATTGGCGATGCCGAGATCGAGGTTGGAGAAGTGCAGCGTCGGGCTCTGCTTCAGAGCGCCCGAGAGCGCGCCGGCCAGCGTCACCTCGAGCCCGTCGAGGATCCAGGTGATGCCGAGCGCCAGCACCACGCGGGTATGAAAGCCGCTCCAGCGCAGCGCATCGAGCCGCGCGGGAATGCTGGTCTCGACGATGCGATCGGCCGTGACCACCGCCGGGATCGCAGGTCCATTCTTCAGCGCTGGGCTCTGCTGCAATTCCATCGCGTTGCTGGGGTCGTGGTATCCGGCATTCCGCCTGCCACCTGCGACAACGTCTGCGGCATCTGCCGGTTCCCTCGGGAACCCTGCCGAATACCGGCTGTTTCCGCTTGAGCCGCAAGGAGTTGACGCATGGCTCAAGTCAGAAAGACGACACATTCGCGCAAAACCGCGACGCGCAAGAAGACCAGCGCGAGGCACGGCACCGCACGCAAGGGCACAAAGCGCGCCGCGCCAAAACGCTGGTCACAGCGTGTGACAAAGGAAAGCGATGCGCTCGACCTCAAGCGCGGCGTGTTCACACTTACGAGCCCAAGGAAGATCGCGATCTCATTGAAGCGCTCCGCCGAGCATAGTTCGCGCCGCAAGACGGGCGCCTATCGCTCTGCGCTATCGATGCTGACGTTCTACATCAATCGCGCCGGCAAGACGTTGCCGAAGGCGCACCGCGAGCGGCTGGAGAAGGCGAAGGTGGAGTTGAAGCGGGCGTTTGGGCGGGCGTGAGGCTACGCCGCGCGGATGTTCGCCATGAAGCGGTCGAGCTCGGCGCGGAGGCGCGTGCTTTCGGACGACAGCGTCCTGGCCGAGTTCAGCACCTCTTCCGAGGCCGAACCGGTTTCGGCGGCGCCACGATTGACCTGGCCGATGTCGGTGGCGGCGGTATGGGTGCCCCGGGCGACGTTCTGGACGCTGCGGGCGATCTCCTGCGTCGCGGTGCCCTGTTGCTCGACCGCGCTCGCAATCGAGGTCGAAATCGACGATATCTGGCCGATGGTCGCGCCGATCTCCTTGATTGCCGCGACCGATTCGGCAGTCGCGCCTTGCATCCCGGTGATGTGCGAGGAAATCTCGTCCGTGGCTTTTGCCGTTTGGCTCGCCAAGGACTTCACTTCACTGGCAACCACCGCGAAGCCGCGGCCGGCTTCACCGGCGCGGGCCGCTTCAATGGTGGCGTTCAGGGCGAGAAGATTGGTCTGCTCGGCGATCGCCGTGATCAGCTTGACGACTTCACCGATCTGCTGGGCGGCACGCGACAGCTCGCCGATGCGGCCGTCGGTTTCCCTGGCCTGCACCACGGCCGCCTCGGCGATACGGCTGGAGTCACGGACCTGGCGACCGATCTCTTCGACCGACGCCGACAATTCCTCGGTCGCCGTTGCCACTGACTGCATGTTGCTCGAGGCCTGCTCGGAGACGCCGGCGACCTGGCTCGACAAGGCCTGTGTGGTCTCGGCGGTGCGCGTCAGCGTCGACGCTGACGCTTCGAGCTGCACAGCGGAGGCCGAGACGTTGGACACGATGGCGCCGACGGCGCTCTCGAAATCGTCGGCGAAGCGGATCAGCTCGCCGCGGCGGCTTGCTGCCTGTTCCTTGTTCTGGGCTTCGCTGGCGGCGGCATCGCGCTCGGCCTTGGCGACCGCCTGGACCTTGAACTCTTCGACCGCACCGGCCATCTCGCCGATCTCGTCCTTGCGGCCGAGGCCAGGCAGCACGACGTCGAAATTGCCGGAGGCAAGTTCGCGCATCGCCTTGCACATCGCGATCATCGGTCGCGAGATGCCGTTGCCGAGCATCAGGGCCAGCGCCGCGCCGATGGCGAGACCACCGAGCGCCAGCATCAGAATCAGCCGCTCGGTCTCCCCGATGGTCGCATTGGCGCTCGTCTCGATGCGCTGCTGATCGGCCGACAGGTCCGACCGCAACTCGCCCGAGAGCTTGAGGATCGACGCCGCCGCCTTCGTCATCTCGCCGTTCGACTTGACGATGAGCTTCACGTTCTCCGACAGCTTTGCAAACGACGCGCGGTATTGCTTCAGCAGATTGCTGATCTCGGTGACGCGATCGGTGATCTTCTGGTCGTTGGCGTAGATCGAGACCAGAAGCGTCTCCAGAAACTTGATGCGAGCGACCACGCCGTCGGCGGTCTTCGGTTCCGGCTTGGCGACGAAGGCGCTGACCGAGGTGGAGACCGCGAGATATTGCGACGTGATGTCCTTGGCCGTGGTCTGGACCGAGTTCAGGCCCGCCAGCGCCGCGGTATCGGCGAGATCGTCGAACTTGAAGCGGATCTTGTTGCCGACGCCGTTCAGCTCATCGGCCGCGATCCTGTTGTTCTCGCGAGTCAGCGTGATGATGTCGCCGAACACCTTTGTGAAGCGCTGGAAGTCGGTCTCGAGCTTCTCAACCTGCTCGCGTCGCGCCGCGCCTGATGTGGCCGACATCGACTTGGCGATCGCGGCCTTCAGGTTTTCTTCGGCTGCCATGGCCGCCTTTTCGTCATCCGCTGCGCCGGTCAGCGTATAGGTCCGGGTGAGCCCCTGATAGCTGATCAACTCGCGATCGATGGTCCGCGCCAGATCCGCTTCGGCCACACTGGCCCGGTAGGAGGCGACCGCGCCCGCAATCCGCTCGAAGCTGAAATAGGCAAATGCCATGCTGACGGCGAGAATGGCCAGTACGGCCACGAAGCCGAGGATGATCTTCGCACGAAAACGCAAGGTGAAGGGCTTCGACGAGCTCTGCTTCGACTTGACGGACATGTCCCCCACCCCATTCCACTCGCCGAAAACCAGGCGCAGTCCGGGAGCAGCCCGCTCCCCGACTCGAAATGCACGCTAAATGGCAAAGGATAAGCCGCGGTAAATTACCGCGCGGCAACCAGCAATCCAGACTGTCTCTGCGGGGGCAGGCTGGATTGCTTCGCTATGCTCGCAATGACGACGCGGTTAGGTGACGCGGGATTGCCGAAGCCGGGCTTTACGCCGCCCGGATGTTCGCCATGAAGCGATCGAGCTCGGCGCGGAGGCGCGTGCTTTCGGATGACAGCGTCTTGGCCGAGTGCAGCACCTCTTCCGAGGCCGAACCGGTTTCGGCGGCGCCACGATTGACCTGGCCGATATCGGTCGCGGCGGTCTGGGTGCCCTGGGCGACGTTCTGGACGCTGCGGGCGATCTCCTGGGTCGCAGCGCCTTGCTCTTCCACAGCGCTGGCGATGGACGTCGAGATCGACGAAATCTTGCCGATGGTCGCACCAATCTCCTTGATCGCCGCCACCGATTCGGCGGTGGCGCCCTGCATGCCCATGATGTGTGAAGAAATCTCGTCGGTCGCCTTTGCGGTTTGGCTCGCCAGCGACTTCACTTCGCTTGCAACCACCGCGAAGCCGCGGCCGGCTTCACCGGCGCGGGCCGCTTCAATGGTGGCGTTCAGCGCCAGAAGATTGGTCTGTTCTGCGATCGCGGTGATCAGCTTGACGACTTCGCCGATCTGCTGGGCGGCATGCGACAGCTTGCCGATGCGGCCGTCGGTTTCCCTGGCTTGTACCACGGCGGCCTCGGCAATACGGCTGGAATCGCGGACCTGACGGCCGATCTCCTCGACCGAGGCCGAGAGCTCCTCCGTTGCGGTCGCGACCGACTGCATGTTGCTCGAGGCCTGCTCGGACACGCCAGCGACCTGGCTCGACAGGGCCTGGGTGGTCTCGGCGGTACGGGTCAGCGTAGCGGCCGAGGATTCCAGCTGCACGGCCGACGCCGAGACGTTCGACACGATAGCGCCGACCGCGGTCTCGAAGTCGTCGGCAAAGCGGATCAGCTCGGAGCGGCGGGCAGCGCTCGCCTCCTTGTTCTGGGCTTCGCTGGCAGCGGCATCGCGCTCGGCCTTGGCCACGGCCTGAACCTTGAATTCCTCGACTGCGCTGGCCATCTCGCCGATCTCATCCTTGCGGCCTAACCCCGGCAGCACGACGTCGAAATTGCCCGAGGCAAGCTCGCGCATCGCCTTGCACATCGCGATCATCGGCCGCGAGATGCCGGTGCCGAGCAGGAAGGCCAAGACCGCGCCGAGCAGCGTGCCGCCAATGGCGAGCATCAGCACCAATTCCTCGGTATGGCCGATGGTAGCCGCCGATTCCGAATCCAGCCGCTGCTGTTCGGCCACCAGATCCGCCTTCATGGCAGTGGCGCCTTGAAGGATGGCGCCCGCCGACCCGCTCATCTCGGTGACGAGATCGTCGACCAGCTTGGCGTTGGCGATGAGCTTCTCCAGCGCTTCACGATAGGCGGCGAGGATCGTCTTGGCGTCTTTCAGGCCGGAGACGATCTTGTCGTCCATGGAATAGACCGCCCCAAGCGAGTTATCGACGAATTTCAGCCGCGCCAGCGCACTGCTCGCGATCGACTGGTCGGACGTCAGCACGAAATTGGTCGCCGCCGCGCTCGCGGTCTGGAACTGCGCGTTGACCTGCTTGGTGCCGAACTCGATGGCCTGCGCCTCGGAATCCGAGGCGTTGTTGCCGATATCGTCGAGCTTGTATTTCAGCAGATTGGCCTGGCGCGTGAGCTGGTTCTGCACCAGCAGCGTGCTGTCACGCTTGGCCTGGAGGACCTTGGCGAAGGTGGCGGAGAAATTCGAAAATTCCTTGGCTAGCTTGTCGAGGCTGTCCTGCCGCCCCGGGGCCTTGGCGCTCTTGACGGCCTGGTCGATCGCGTTTTTCAGGCTCGCCTGCGCCTCCAGCGCCGTCTTGGCGTCGTCTTCCTTGCCGCTGACGACGAAAAATTTGACGGCTGAGCGGTAGGCGAGCAGCTCACGGTCGATGTTGCGGGCGAGATCGGCCTCGGAGACGCTGCTGCGGTAGGAGCCGACGCCGGACGAGACCCGCTCGAAGCCGAAATAGGCAAACGCCATGCTGCCGGCGGAGATCACCAGCACCGCGGCAAAGCCGAGCATGATCTTGGCGCGGAACCGGAGGGTCGGAAATATGTTGCGCTTGGACAGCGACGCGGTACGCCCGGACATTCCCAACCCCCATTATTCTCGTCAACCGCGATCCGGAGGCGCCCCGCCCCCGGACCTGGATGCGCAAAACTAGGGCACAATCGATAAAAGGCGGTAAATTCGCCACGCCGTGCAATTCCAGGTGACGCCGGCCCACGAGCGACGGATGGGAATGACGGCTGGCATGCCAGGCCATCTTGTCCTCAGCTCCGCCTTTTCCGGGCAAGTTGTCGCGCCCTCGTCGGGATCGATGACTTGTCCATGACAGGCGCGACCAAAATCTTAGTTGCAAAGTTCCGGGTCGCTGGTCTCTAATTAGAAACAATCAAAATCATCCCGGGAGGACTACACCGTGTCTACAGTCAAACTGACGGTGAACGGCAAGGCCGTCGCCGTCGACGTCGAGGACCGCACGCTGCTGGTCCATCTCTTGCGCGACCATCTCAACCTCACCGGCACCCATGTCGGCTGCGACACCAGCCAGTGCGGGGCCTGCGTCGTCCACATCGACGGCAGGGCCGTGAAATCCTGCACCATGCTGGCCGGTCAGGCTGATGGTGCCAGCGTCACCACGATCGAAGGCATCGCCAAGGGGGACGAGCTGCATCCGATGCAGGCGGCCTTCCGCGACAATCACGGCCTTCAGTGCGGCTATTGCACCCCTGGCATGATCATGTCGGCGATCGACATCGTGCACCGCCATGGTGGCCAGCTCGACGAGACCACGGTCCGTCACGAGCTCGAAGGCAACATCTGCCGCTGCACCGGCTATCACAACATCGTCAAAGCCGTGCTGGATGCAGCCGGACGCATGAAGGTCTCGCAGGCGGCCGAGTAAAGCGGCTCGCCTCGAAAAAGACACTACCGCTGCCGCTTTCGAGGGAAAGCGCGGTCGAAACAATTCCGGTCGGGAGGACCAGACATGGGTGTTGAAGGCATCGGCGCGCGCGTCGTGCGCAAGGAAGACAAGCGTTTCATTACCGGCAAGGGCCGGTACGTTGACGACATCAAATTGCTGGGCATGACCCATGCCCATTTCATCCGCAGCCCGCATGCGCACGCCAAGGTGAAGAAGATCGATTCGTCCGCGGCGCTGAAGATGCCGGGCGTGGTCGCAGTGCTCACCGGAAAAGAACTCGTCGACGACAAGGTCGGCAATCTCATCTGCGGCTGGGCCATCACCTCCAAGGACGGCAGCCCCATGAAGATGGGCGCATGGCCGGCGATGGCGCCGGAAACGGTGCGCTTCGTCGGTCAGGCCGTCGCGGTCGTGATTGCCGACAGCAAGAATCTCGCGCGCGACGCTGCTGAAGCCGTCACCGTCGATTATGAAGAGCTTCCGGCCGTCGCCGACATTCACGCTGCGATCAAGTCAGGCGCACCGCAGCTTCACCCCGAAGCCGCCGGCAACCAGGTCTATGACTGGGTGCTCGGTGACGAGGCCGCGACCGATGCAGCCTTCGCCAAGGCCGCCAATGTCGTCAAGCTCGACGTCACCAACAACCGCCTCGCGCCCAACGCGATGGAGCCGCGCGCGGCGATCGCCGATTACGATGCGGCGGAGGAGCACTTCACGCTCTATACGACCTCGCAAAATCCACACGTCGCCCGCCTCGTGCTGTCGGCGTTCTACAACATCGCTCCCGAGCACAAGCTGCGCGTGATCGCCCCTGATGTCGGCGGCGGCTTCGGTTCGAAAATCTTCATCTACCCGGAAGAGATGGTGGCGCTGTGGGCCTCCAAGAAGGTCGGCCGTCCCGTGAAATGGACCGGCGACCGCACCGAGGCCTTCCTCACCGACGCGCATGGCCGCGACCATGTCACCCATGCCGAGATGGCGTTCGACGCCAACAACAAGATCACCGGCCTCAAGGTGAAGACCTACGCGAATTTCGGCGCCTACATGTCGCTGTTCTCGTCGTCGGTGCCGACCTATCTCTACGCGACGCTGCTGTCGGGCCAGTACAACATCCCGGCGATCCATGCCGAGGTGATCGGCGTCTACACCAACACCACGCCGGTCGATGCCTATCGCGGCGCGGGCCGCCCCGAGGCGAGCTATCTGATCGAACGTCTGATGGAGACGGCGGCTCGGCAGTTGAACGTCGATCCGGCCGTGCTGCGCCGGACCAACTTCATCACCCAGTTCCCGCATCAGACGCCCGTGATCATGGCCTATGACACCGGCGACTTCAACGCCTCGCTCGATGCCGCGATGAAGGCCATCGACTATGCCGGCTTCCCCGCACGCAAGGCCAAGGCGAAAGCCGACGGCAAGCTGCGCGGCATCGGCGTGTCCTGCTACATCGAGGCCTGCGGCATCGCGCCGTCGAAGGCGGTCGGCAGCTTAGGAGCTGGCGTCGGTCTATGGGAATCCGCGGAGGTGCGCGTCAATCCGGTCGGCACCATCGAGATCCTCACGGGCTCGCACAGCCACGGCCAGGGACACGAGACGACGTTCTGCCAGCTCGTCGCGGATCGCCTCGGGGTTCCCATCAGTCAGGTCTCGATCGTCCATGGCGACACCGACAAGGTGCAGTTCGGGATGGGCACCTACGGCTCGCGCTCGGCGGCCGTTGGTCTCACCGCGATCCTGAAAGCCATGGAGAAGATGGAATCCAAGGCCAAGAAGATCGCAGCCCATGCCCTCGAAGCCTCCGAGGCCGACATTGTCATCGAGAACGGCGAGTTCAAGGTGACAGGGACCGACAAGGCGATTGCGCTGCCGATGGTCGCGCTCGCGGCCTACACCGCGCACAATCTGCCTGACGGGATGGAGCCGGGCCTGAAGGAGAGCGCCTTCTATGACCCTTCCAACTTCACCTTTCCGGCCGGTGCTTACATCTGCGAGCTCGAGGTCGATCCCGGAACCGGCAAGACCTCCTTCGTCAACTTCGTGGCGGCCGACGATTTCGGCCGGCTGATCAACCCGATGATCGTCGAGGGCCAGGTCCATGGCGGCCTGGTTCAAGGTATCGGACAGGCGCTGCTCGAGCACGCCATCTACGACGGCAACGGCCAGCCGGTGACGGCCTCGTTCATGGACTACGCCATGCCGCGCGCCGACGATGTGCCCTCCTTCAACCTCTCCCACACCACGACGCTGTGCCCGGGCAATCCCCTGGGCATCAAGGGTTGCGGTGAGGCCGGCGCGATCGGCGCCTCCGCAGCCGTGATCAACGCGATCACCGATGCCATCGGCAAGAACAATCTGGAAATGCCCGCAACCCCTGACCGGGTGTGGCGCACGATCCACGCGGCTTAAGAGGAGGACGAAGATGTACCAGACCACCTATCATCGCGCATCCTCGGTCGACGAAGCCGCCAGCCTGTTCGGCAAGAGCAGCGAGGCGAAATTCCTTGCCGGCGGCCAGACGCTGCTGCCGGTGATGAAGCAGCGGCTCGCCAGTCCCTCCGACCTCATCGATCTCGGCAAGATCAAGGAGCTGCAGGGTGTCGAGTTGTCGGGCGACTTGCTGACCATCAAGGCCGCCACGACCTATTACGACATCATGACGAATGCCGATGTGAAAAAAGCGATTCCCGCAATCGCCTATCTCACCTCGGTACTGGGTGATCCCGCCGTGCGTTACCGCGGCACGATCGGCGGCTCGATCGCCAACAACGATCCGGCCGCGGACTTCCCGGCAGCGCTGCTCGCGCTTGCCGCGACCGTGCAGACCAACAAGCGGTCGATCTCGGCGGAAGATTTCTTCAAGGGCCTGTTCACCACGGCGCTTGAAGACGGCGAGATCATCACTGCCGTCTCGTTTCCGGTGCCTGCAAAAGCAGGTTACGAGAAGATGCGGCATCCCGCCTCGCGTTTCGCGCTGACCGGCGTGTTCGTTGCGCAGACGAAATCGGGTGAGGTCCGCGTCGCTGCGACCGGTGCCTCGCAGAACGGTGTCATGCGGGTGCCCGCGATCGAAGCCGCGCTGAAGACGAACTGGTCGCCGTCGGCGCTGGATAACGTCAGCATTCCCGCAAGCGGGTTGCTGGCGGACATCCACGGCACGGCGGAGTACCGCGCCAACCTCGTCAAGGTGATGGCGCAGCGCGCGGTGACCGCAGCAGGCTGAAATCTCGTTCTAGCGCCTCAACACAAATCTTCCGCGGCGCGCAGCAATGCGCGCCGCTTTTTTGATGCGCCCATGCATGAAAAGCGCTTGCCTCGCTGGCATGAAGGCGAGAAGAGTTAATCAGCCGATTAACTCGCCCAGAGAGGCATGTCGGAAGGCGCCTGCTGAACCACCGGCATCGCCCCGGCCAGAGGAAGCAACACGTGCTCGATAAACCCGCCCAAAACGCATCCGTTCGCACCTCCGGTCCGCTCGCCGGCTTTCGAATCGTCGAATTCGCAGGCATTGGACCCGGCCCGTTCGCCTGCATGATGCTGGCCGACATGGGTGCCGATGTGGTCACGCTGGACCGCGTCGGCGCGAAGAAGAGCATGAAGTCGGTGGCGGGGCGCGGTCGCAAGCTGATCGAACTCGATCTCAAGGACAAGGCGGCGATCGCACAGGTGCTCGAGCTGCTCGCCAGCGCCGACGCACTGGTCGAAGGTTTTCGCCCCGGCGTGATGGAGCGGCTCGGCCTCGGCCCTGACGTCGTGCTCGCGCGCAATCCAAAACTCGTCTACGGCCGCATGACCGGCTGGGGCCAGGAAGGGCCTCTCGCGAATGCCGCCGGCCACGACATCAACTACATCTCCATCACCGGCGCACTCGCCGCGATCGGCACCGAGGAAGCGCCAGTGCCGCCGCTCAACCTGGTCGGCGATTTCGGCGGCGGCGCGCTCTACCTCGTCGTCGGCGTGCTCGCCGCGCTGCTGGAAGCATCTAAATCCGGCAGGGGCCAGGTCGTCGATGCCGCGATGTGCGACGGCGCGGCATCGTTGATGTCGTTCTTCTTCGACATGAAGACGCTCGGCCGCTGGACCGAAGGCCGCAACCGGAATTTTCTGGACGGCGGTGCACACTTCTACGGCGTCTATGAATGCGCCTGCGGCCATTTCGTTTCGATCGGCTCGATTGAGCCGCAGTTCTACGCGTTGCTGCGAGAGCACGCTGGCCTGACCGATGCCGATTTCGACGCACAGATGGATCCCAAGGCGTGGCCTGCGCTGAAGGAAAAGCTGAAGGCCGTGTTCAAGAGCAAGACGCGCGAGGATTGGTGCAGGATCATGGAAGGCACCGACATCTGCTTCGCGCCTGTTCTGACCATGTCCGAAGCGACCGAGCACCCGCATATGGTCGCCCGCAATGTCTTCATCGAGCGCCACGGCGTGAAGCAGCCCGCGCCCGCGCCGCGCTTCTCGCGCACTCAGTCCACGGTCCGCGAGCCGGAAGGCGCCGAGATCTCCGCGGTGACGGCTGCGTGGAACGCGGGCCGCTAGGGCGCGCTTAAGGGTTGCAAGCAGGCACCATCCTGATCGGCGCCTAACGGCCGCAAGCCGGCGATGACGCTGACCATCTGGCCGATGGCGCTGGGCACCGGCATACGACGACTCTACGCCGCCGTATCGACCTTCAACACGCCGCGACGGATCTGGTCCTCCTCGATCGACTCGAACAGGGCCTTGAAATTGCCCTCGCCAAAGCCGTCGTCGCCCTTGCGCTGGATGAACTCGAAGAAGATCGGCCCGATCGCGTTCGCGGAGAAGATCTGCAGCAGCACCTTGGTCTGGCCACCGTCGACCACGCCTTCGCCGTCGATCAGAATGCCGTTCTTCCGGAGACGCGCAACGTCCTCACCATGATTCGGCAGACGCGTGTCGACCTTCTCGAAATAGGTGTCAGGCGGGGACGGCATGAACGGCAGGCCGGCTTCGCGCAGACCTTCGACGGTGCGATGGATGTCCCGGCAGCCGCAGGCGATGTGCTGAATGCCTTCGCCACGATACGTCGTCAGATATTCCTCGATCTGGCCGGAATCGCCGGCGTCCTCGTTGATCGGAATCCGGATCTTGCCATCCGGGCTGGTCAGCGCGCGGGAGAACAGGCCCGACGCTCGGCCCTCGATGTCGAAGAATCGGATCTGGCGGAAGTTGAACAGCTTTTCGTAGAAGCCGGTCCAGACATCCATCCGGCCGCGATGAACGTTGTGCGTGAGATGGTCGAGATAGAACAAGCCGGCGCCAGCCGGGCGCGGATCGCGTGCGCCCAGCCATTCGAACTCGGCATCATAGGCCGAGCCCTTGGCGCCGTAACGATCGACGAAATAGAGCAGACTGCCGCCGATGCCCTTGATCGCGGGCACATCCAGTGTCTTCTGCCCGGATGACGCTTCTGCAGGCTCTGCGCCGAGCGCAATCGCGCGGTCATACGCTGCCTTCGCATCGACGACGCGAAACGCCATCGACGGCGCGCAGGGGCCGTGCGCGGCGACGAACTCAGTACCATGGGTGCCGGGCTCCTCATTGACGAGATAGTTGATGTCGCCCTGGCGATAGACCGTGATCTTTTTGGTCTTGTGGCGCGCCACCGGCGCATAGCCCATTAGCTTGAACAGATCGTGCAGCTCTTGCGGATTGGGATGCGCGTATTCCACGAACTCGAACCCGTCGGTGCCCATCGGATTGTCGGCGCTCACCGTGGCTGGCGGTGCATCGTGCGGAAACGGTCCCATTGGCGGTTCTCCCAAATTGCTGCTGGCCGGAACTATCCTTCATTTGGCGCGCAATGAGCGTGCAAACGGAACGCCTTTCCGCTACCTTATGCACGATCCGTGCACATAATGGACCAATAGCGCATGATTCCCGTGGATGCCTTCGACCTCAGGATCCTGGGCGCGCTCCAGGACGATGGCCGCCTGACCAACCAGGAACTCGCCGACCTGGCAGGCCTCTCAGCCTCCCAATGCTCGCGGCGGCGGATGCGGCTGGAAGAAGAGAATGTGATCTCGGGCTATCACGCCGACCTCTCCAGCGAGGCGCTCGGCTTCGGCGTGGTCGCCTTCATCCAGGTCGGGCTTGCGACCCACTCGCCGGACAATTCAAAACGCTTCCGCGCGCTAGTGAACCGCATCGACGAGATCCAGGAGGCGTATTCGCTGACGGGCGACGCCGACTACGTGCTGAAAGCCGTGCTGCGCGACCTCAAGGACCTCTCCAACCTCGTCAACGACGTCCTGATGCCGCACCAGAGCGTGGCGCATGTGCGCTCCTCGATCGTGCTGGACAGGCTGAAGGAAAGCTCACGGCTGCCGCTGAAGGAAATCAAGCCCGGCTGAAATGGAGGGAAATGCGGCATTCGCGCGACGCGCGTGATCTGCGATGATCCGCGAGCTCCCGGAGATTCAATCATGGCCCTCCAGCTTCGACCGAACTGCGAATATTGCGATCGCGACCTGCCGCCTGACGCGATAGATGCGCGAATCTGCTCCTATGAATGCACGTTCTGTGCGGATTGCGTCGAGACCAAGCTCTCCAACGTCTGCCCGAACTGCGGCGGCGGCTTCGCACCACGGCCGATCCGGCCGACGCAGGAATGGCGGCCGGGCGTGTGCACGAGCAAGCAGGCGGCGTCGGACAAGCGTGTGCATTTGAAGTACAGCGTCGATGATGTCGCGGCGCATTGCGCGCGGGTCAAGGACGTGCCGCCGGAGAGGCGCTGAACTGTTTCCACGCCGTCATTGCGAGGAGCTCGCGACAAAATTGCGTAGCAATTTTGCGCTGATGCGACGAAGCATGCAGAAAACCCTCCGCGGAAGGATTCTGGATTGCTTCGCTTCGCTCGCAATGACGGAGGTTGTGGCAGCGATGCAGGCTACTCCGCCGGCAAGATCGTCCCCTCGACCTGGCCGAACCCGACGCGATAGCCGTTGCCCTGGCACCAGCCGCGCATGATGAGGCTGTCGCCGTCCTCCAGGAACGAACGTTTTGCGCCGCCGGGCAGTTCGACCGGCTCGGTGCCGTTCCAGCTGATTTCGAGCAAGCTTCCGCGCTGATTCTTCTCCGGACCCGAGATGGTGCCAGACCCCAAGAGATCGCCGACATTCATCGCGCAGCCGGACGAAGCGTGGTGCATCAGCTGCTGCACCGAGGACCAGTACATGTATTTGAAATTGGTGTGGCTGATGCCGGCGGGCGCATTCGCTCCGGCAGCGCGCAAGGAGACGTCGAGCTCCAGATCGTAGTTCTGCGGCTTGGTCTGCTTGAGGTAATCCAGCGGCATCGGCTCCTGCGCGGGCCCGTTCAGGCGGAACGGCTCCAGCGCCTCGCGCGTCACCACCCACGGGCTGATCGAGGTCGCAAAGGCCTTGGCGAGGAACGGGCCGAGCGGCACATATTCCCATTGCTGGATGTCGCGCGCGCTCCAGTCGTTGAGCAACACGAAGCCGAAGATCATCTCTTCGGCCCGGCTCTCCGTCAGCATGCCACCCATGGCTGAAGGCTGGCCAATCACAACGCCCATCTCCAGCTCGAAATCGAGCCGCTTGCATGGGCCGAAACTCGGCATATCGACATTCGGCGGTTTCAGCTGGCCGCGCGGGCGCTTCACCCTGGTGCCGGAGACGACAACGGTTGACGCACGGCCGTTATAGGCGATCGGCATATGCAGCCAGTTCGGCTGCAGCGCATTGTCCTTGCCGCGGAACATCACGCCGACATTGGTGGCGTGCTCTTTCGAGGAATAGAAATCGGTGTAGCCGGAGACCGCGAACGGAAGATGCAGCCTTGCATCGCGCATCGGCACCAGCGCCTGCCGGCGCAGTTCCTCGTTGTCGCGCAGCTCCGGATGATCGTGACGCAGCAGTTCGCTGATGCGCGACCGTGTCCTGGTCCAGACCTTTGGCCCGAGCGCCATGAAGGCATTCAGCGAAGGCCCGGAGAACACACCGAGCGCTCCGACATCGAGGCGAGAATCCTGCTCGAGCTCCCAGAGATCGAGCACGTAATTGCCGATCGCGACGCCGACGCGCGGCGTCGGGTTGGCCGCGGTCGAGAACACGCCATAGGGCAGGTTCTGGATCGGGAAATCGGAGGCGGGATCGATTTCGATGAAGGAGCGGAGGCTGGGATCGTTGGGGTGGGTTGTCACTTGCGGCTCGATTCTTTCTTCCTTCTCCCCTTGTGGGAGAAGGTGGCGCGAAGCGCCGGATGTGGGGTTGTCTCCGCAAACTCGAATGAGAGGTTTCCGCGCGGAGAGAACCCCTCACCCGTCTCGCCGCTCGCGCGGCGAGCCACCCTCTCCCACAGGGGGAGAGGGGAAGAAACTACGGCTTGTTCGGATCGAACCGCTTCTCCAGTCCTTTCCAGCAATCCGCATAATCGTCCTGCAGCGTCGCCGCCTTCGCGGCGTGCGCGGTGACACGCTGCGGGTAGCGGGTCTCGAACATGAAGGCCATGGTGCCCGTCAGCTTGACCGGCTTCAGCTCGCCGTTGCTGGCGTGGTCGAAGGCGTCGCGGTCGGGGCCGTGGGGCAGCATGCAATTGTGGAGCGAGATACCGCCTGGGACAAAGCCTTGCGGCTTGGCGTCGTAGACGCCGTAGATCAGGCCCATGAACTCGCTCATGATGTTCATGTGATACCAGGGCGGACGGAAGGTGTTGTCGGCGACCATCCACCGCTCGGGGAAGATGACGAAGTCGATGTTCGCGGTGCCCGCCGTCTCCGAGGGCGAGGTCAGCACCGTGAAGATCGAGGGATCGGGATGATCGAACCCGATCGCGCCGACCGGCGAGAATGTGCGCAGATCGTATTTGTAGGGCGCGTAATTGCCGTGCCAGGCGACGACGTCGACCGGCGAATGCGGTAGCGTCGTCTTGAACATCGAGCCGCCCCATTTCACGAACAGCTCGGTCGGCGTATCCTTGTCCTCGTAATTCGCAACCGGCGTGAGGAAGTCGCGCGCGTTGGCCAGGCAGTTGGCGCCAATCGGTCCGCGCTCCGGCAGCGTGAAGGCGCCGCCGTAATTTTCGCAGAGATAGCCACGCGCGGGACCATCAGGAATCTCGACGCGGAATTTGACGCCGCGCGGGATCACGACGATCTCGCCGGGCTCGGCGTCGATGCGGCCGAATTCGGTGACGAGGCGAAGATTGCCCTGCTGGAGCACGAACATCAGCTCGCCGTCGGCATTGTAGAAATGCTGGTCCACCATCGATTTGGTGATGAGGTAGACATGGGCGGCCATGCCGGCCTGCGTGTTCACGTCACCGGCTGTCGTCATGGTCTGCACGCCCTGGAGGAACGTCACCTCCTCTTTCGGCAACGGCGTCGGGTCCCAGCGCAGCTGGGCGATCGGCAGATCGTATTCGTGGCACGGCGCCGAGCGCCACAGACCTGCATCGGCCTTCTCGAAGCGTCCGGAATGTTTGACCGAGGGGCGGATGCGATAGAGCCAGGAGCGCTCATTGGTGCCACGCGGCGCCGTGAACGGCGAGCCCGACAGCTGCTCGGCGTAGAGGCCGTACGCGCAGCGCTGCGGCGAGTTCCGGCCGATCGGCAGCGCACCCGGCAGCGCCTCGGTCTCGAAACTGTTGCCGAAACCGGACATGTAGCCGGGCGTCACCTGGGCCGAGCTGCGAACGATCTGATCCGGCGAGGTATTGATGTTCATGACTATCCTCCTCCTTGCAAGGCGGCCCACATCTCCTGGTCACGCTTGTCGGTCCAGATCACGGGATCGTCGATGCCCGACGCCTCGTCATAGGCGCGCGACACGTTGAAGGGCAGGCAGTGCTCGTAGATGGCGAAGCTGTGGAATTTGGGATCCATCACCTCGCGCGTCGCCGCCATCGATTCCTTCAGTGTACGCCCCTTGGCGACGGAGACTTCGGCCGCGCCATAAAGCGAGGTGACGAAGTCGCGCGTCATCGCGATGGCTTCGCGTACCGTGGAGGTGCCCTTCAGTGCATCGCCGCGGCCCGGCGCGATCGCCTTGGGATTGAAGTTCCGGATCTCGTTCAGCGTCATCGGCCATTCGCGCAAGTGAGCGTCACCGCAATAGCAGGCCGAGTGATATTCGATGAGGTCGCCGGAGAACATCACCTCGGCATCCGGCACCCAGGCAACGATGTCACCGGAGGTATGACCGGCGCCCAGCTGCATCAGGCGCACCTCGCGCTTTCCCAGATAGATCGACATCTCGCCTTCAAAGGTCAGCGTGGGCCAGGTCAGTCCGGGAATGCTTTGCGCATCCTGGAACAGGCGGGGAAAGCGGCCGTATTCGGAATCCCAGTCCTGCTGCCCGCGCTCCTCGATCAGCCGATAAGTTTCCTGCGAGGCGACGATACCTTGCGCCTTGTAGGCGGAGGCGCCCAGCACCCGCACCGCATGATAATGCGACAGCACGACATATTTGATCGGCTTGTCGGTGACCGTCTTGACGCGCTCGATCACCTTGTTGGCCATCGCCGGCGTCGACTGGGCGTCAAACACGAGGCAGCCGTCGTCGCCGACGATGATGGCGGTATTCGGATCGCCCTCGGCGGTGAAGGCATAGAGATCGGTGCCGATCTCGGAGAAGGTGATCTTCTTCTCTGCGAGATCGCCGGTGGATGCGAAGTTCTTCGCCATCAGTTCATCCTCGAGTCCAGGTTATTGTTGTTGCTGTTGTTGCTGCTGCCCGTCGACCATGCGGCGCTTCGCCAGCACGAGCGCTTCCCGGAGCACGTCGATGTCGCCGATATGGTTGGCGAGGATCAGCACCAGAGCTGCGTCGAGATCGGCGCTCTGCTCGTCGCTGAGGCCGCGATGCGCTTCGACGATGGCGCGGAAAGCGTCGTCGGGCCGCGCAAAGTTGGAGCTGGTAGAGAGCGGCATATGAACCTCAATTCAGACCTTTTCAGTTCAGACCTGCAGCCCGGGACAGCGCCGCCGCGATCGCCTCACGGGTCGGGTGGCGGAAGCGCGCCGCGACATAGCCGTCGGGCCTCAGTAGGTAGGCAGAACCAGGCTCGGCGTCGTAGCGTCTGGCGACGAGGCCTTGGGAATCGGCGAGTCCGCCCTCGCCGCCGACGCGGATGTCTTTGATGTCATCGGGCACGTCGATCGCTGCGCCATTGCTGAACGACAGCAGGGTGAAGTCCGTTCCACCCTCACGGAACGCATCGGTCAGATAGGCCTGCTCGCCTACGGGGGCATCAAGCATCGAGCAGCCCGGCGACGGTCCACCGCGCCAGGCATCCGCATCACCCGACGACAGCGGCGAGTCATAGCTGCACGGCACCGAGAGCCGGCCGCCATTGACCATGCGCTTGCCGAACTCGGTCTCCTTGGCGAGCGACAGCACCGCCTGGCGCAGCCGCGCTTCCTGGTGCGAGTTCGGCGCCATGAAATCGGTCGAGCGGGTGGATTCGCGGATGTTCTCATCGGCCGCCAGGCTGCGCTCGACATGGTAGCTCTCGAGCAAGCTTGCCGGCGACGCGCCGCGCAGCACGCGATCAAGTTTCCAGGACAGGTTTTCAGCGTCCTCAAGCCCGGAATTGGCGCCCCGCGCGCCAAACGGTGAAACCTGATGTGCGGAATCGCCGGCAAAAATCACGCGGCCATGGATGAAGCGGTCCATCCGCCGACACTGGAATTTGTAGAGCGAGATCCATTCGAACTCGAACTTGTCGTGGCCGAGCATGCGCGCGATCCGCGGCCGCACATTCTCCGGCCTCTTCTCCACTGAGGGATCGGCATTGCGATTGAGCTGGAGATCGATGCGCCAGACGTCGTCGGGCTGCCGATGCAGCAGCGCGGAACGCCCTGCATGAAACGGCGGATCGAACCAGAACCAGCGTTCGGTCGGGAATTCCGCCGTCATCTTGACGTCGGCGATCAGGAATTGATCCTCGAACACCTGTCCGGCAAACTCGGCGCCGACCATCTGCCGCAGCGAAGAACGCGCGCCATCACAGGCGACGACATATTGCGCATGCAGGCGATAGGGGCCTTCGGGCGTTTCGATCGTCAGCGCGACAGAGTCGTTGCGCTGTTCGAGCGCCGACACCTTGTTGCGCCAGCGCAGATCGATTCCAGGCAAATCGCTGATGCGATCGACCAGATAGGCCTCGGCATAATATTGCTGGAGATTGATGAAGGCCGGCCGCTTGTGGCCATCCTCCGGCAGCAGGTTGAACTGATAGAGCTGGGACTCGCCATGGAAAATTCGGCCGACGCTCCACACCACGCCCTTGTCGACCATGCGGTCGGCGACGCCGAGCCGGTCCCAATATTCCAGCGACCGTTTCGAGAAGCAGATCGCGCGCGAGCCCTCGCCGATGCGGTCGGCATCATCCAGAAGGACGACGCGCTGACCGCGCTGGGCGAGATCGATCGCCAGCGACAAACCGACCGGGCCCGCGCCAACGACCACGACCGGGTGCTCGGCCGGACTTTGGCCCGGGCGATCCTGGTCGGAGTGGCGGCGATAGCCAAACTGGGTCTTCGCTTGAAAGGTCTTGGCCTGATGCGTATTGGCCGGCGCCATATACTAACCTCGGCTCTGGTCAGGAGCGGGCTGACCTGCTAGATAGTCTCATGTGCAACTATTTTGGACCGGCGCCGGCCGGCCGTCAACAGGAATTCGGAGCGCTCGCCGTGGCCAGGACATCCAGCGACATCGCGCTGAAGACAAGAGAAGCCGACGAGGCTTCGCCGCGGCCCAAATCGCGGCTCGACCTGTTCAAGTTCGTGCCGTTCCGCCTCAACCGGCTTGCAGCGGAGGTCAGTTCCGCGCTCGCGGTCGAGTATCAGGAGCGTCACGGCCTCGACATTCCGGCCTGGCGCGTGCTTGCCACGCTCGGTTTCCGCAACGATGCCTGCAGCGCGCAATACATCTCGCAATGTACTCGCACGCATAAGTCGACGATCAGCCGCGCGGTGACCACGCTGTTGCAAAACGGCCTGATCGAGCGCGTCGAGAACGAAGCCGACCGCCGCGAATTCCGCCTGCAACTGACGACGAAGGGTCGCGCGCTCTACGAGGAGCTGTTTCCGCAATTGCTGCGGCGGGAAGACGAGATCCTCGCATGCCTCACCGCGCAGGAGCGGAAGCAGCTCTCGACCCTGCTCGGCAAGATCGAGGGAAGCCTCGATCTGATCCAGACCAGCGAAGAGGCCGACGCCAAGCAGGCGTATTAGGTACTCTCCCTCATTCCGGGGCGCACGCAGCGCGAACCCGGAATCCATTTCAACTACGTCACCGGTGGCGCGATGGATTCCGGGCTCGCCGCTTTGCAGCAGCCCGGAATGACGGCTTCGCCGTCACTTCGCAAACGAACGCGACGGCGGGAGGTGCAGCGCCCAGGCATCGACCTTGTCGCTGGCGCGCGGATAGATATCGGTCACGACAGGATCGTGGCCGGGAATGTAGCGATCGGGATGCCCGGCGAGGCGTTCGATCGTCTCCCAGCCGACCGCCATGTCACCCACATTGTAGACGATCGGAAACGGGCTGCGGCGTTGCAGATTGGCGTAGTAGTGCGCGGCATCGGATGCCAGCACCACCGGCCCGCGCGCCGTCTCGACCCTGACCACCTGCAAACCATCGGAATGGCCGCCGACGCGGTGCACAGTCACGCCGGGCGCGACCTCGCCGTCGCCCGAATAGAAGGTGACGCGCTCGCCATAGACATGGCGCACCATCAGGGTGACGTGCTCGACCGAGAATGGATGTCGCAGCAGTCCATTGCACATGCAGCGACCCGTCGCATAGGCCATCTCACGCTCCTGGAGATGAAAGCGCGCATTCGGGAAGCGATCGAGATTGCCGGCGTGATCGTAATGCAGATGCGTCACGATAACGTCGCGGATACCCGACGCCGCGACGCCAAAACGCTCCAGCGCATCGACCGGATTGAGCGTCAGTTTTCGCGCGCGCGAGGTCGCCTCCTCGGCATTGAAGCCGGTATCGACCAGGATCTCGCGGCCCTGCCCGCGGATCAGCCAAACGAAGTAGTCGAGATCCTGCGCCGCGCTGTCATGCGGGTCGGGCGCCAGAAAATTCATGCTGGGGGTGCGTGGCGACATCGTCGCATAGCGCAGGGCGTAGATTTCGTAAGCGTTTCCCATGGGCTCAATTCCGGCTTTTGTTTTTTCTGAGCGGACCTTGCGCACCAAGCCATCGCCCGCGGCAAAGGTCAAACGTCCGAGGTTGTGGCGACGCGAGCCCCAATGTGAGACCAAATCACGTTTTCGTCGCGAGAAGCGGTCTAACATGGGCCGCCGGAACCCCGAATGGGAACGCGCCGAGGAGAATCGTGACCGCTCAATTATTCCCCTCGCAGCGGACCTGCGCGTCGCGGTCAATTGTCGCGATAGTGCCGAATCTCCAAGTGGTTGACGCCCCCACTCGCCGGTCTGATAATGCACTTTGCGTAGGTTAAGGTCGCCGCGGCGCAAGCTGGGAACGGCGCCTTTTTGGCTGGACCGGGCTGATTATGAAAATTCGCTTCCTTCTTCTTCTGCCCTTGCTCGCCTCGCTTTTCCCGACCGCTCCCTCGCTTGCGGCCAGCGACCGCTATGCACTGGTGATCGGCAATGCCAAATATCCCGATGCCGACAGCCCGCTGAAGGAGCCGATCAATGACGCCCGCGACGTCGCCGATGAGCTCAAGCGGGATGGCTTTACGGTCGAGGTCGGCGAGAACCTGACTGGCGAGGGCATGCGTCGCGCCTTCGACAAGCTCTATGGCAAGATCAAGCCGGGCTCGGTCGCCCTCTTGTTCTACAGCGGGTTCGGCATCCAGTCGGCGCGCCAGAGCTATATGATCCCGATCGATGCGCAGATCTGGACCGAGTCCGACGTCCGCCGTGACGGTTTCAGCATCGAAGCCATCCTGGGCGAGCTCAACACCCGCGGCGCCGGGGTCAAGATCGCGCTGATCGATGCCTCCAGGCGCAACCCGTTCGAACGCCGGTTCCGCAGCTTTTCGGCCGGTCTCACGCCTGTCATCGCGCCGAACGGCACGCTGGTGATGTATTCGGCCGCGCTGGCATCGGTGGTATCGGACGCAGGCGGCGATCACAGCCTGTTCGTCCAGGAGCTGCTCAAGGAAATCCGCGTCCCGGACCTGATGGCCGAGGAAACGCTGAACCGCACCAAGATGGGCGTCACCCGCGCCTCGCGCGGCGAGCAGGTGCCGTGGATCTCGTCCTCGCTTGCGGAGGATTTCTCGTTCATTCCGGGAGCCGGCGGATCGCACCCGGCCGCAACGACACCGCCGCCGGCGCCCCCCGCGCCGCCGCCTCCTGCGGTCGCCAATAACCCGCCGCCAAATCCACCCGCCCCACCGCCTGCCCCGGTGGCTGCGAACAATCCGCCCGCGCCGCCAGCGCCTCCGTCGCCACCCCCGCCGGCGAAACCGCAGGTCGAGGCCGCGCTGCCTCCGCCGCCCCCACCGGTCAAACCGGCCGAGCTCGCCCCGGTGCCGAACGCCGATGGCGGGCCGAGCGCGGCCACGCTGGCTGAAGATCCCACCATCAAGGGCCTGACGGCCAAGATCGCCGCCAATCCTGACGACGTGAATGCGCTGTACCGGCGCGGCCAGGTCTATGCCAGCAAAGGGGCGTACAATCTCGCCATCAAGGATTTCGACGACACGCTCCGGATCAATTCAAAGGATGTCGAGGCGCTGAATAACCGCTGCTGGACCCGCACCGTGGTCGGCGACCTGCAGGGCGCCCTGAAGGATTGCAACGAGGCGCTGCGGCTGCGGCCGAATTTCGTCGACGCGCTGGATAGCCGGGGCCTCGTGAACCTCAAATCCGGCGCGGCAAAGAACGCCATTGCCGACTTCGACGCAGCGCTGAGGATCAATCCGCGCCTGACCTCCTCGCTCTACGGCCGCGGCGTGGCCAAGCAGCGCAACGGTTCGACCCAGGAAGGCGCGCTTGACATCGCCAATGCCAAGGCGATGGATCCGAACATCGTGCAGGAATTCGCAAGCTACGGAGTGCGTTGATATTTTTTGATTTGGGGCGGGCGGCGCTCGAACCCCTGGCGATCCGGCCAAGACTAACCGAACGGATGCCGCTGGCGTTGCCGTGGGCCTGTCGCCGAGGTTTTGGAACAGCGCGGGCTCGCGCAGGAGGGACTGACAATGAGATCGGCTGGAAAAGGACTGACAGCGATTCTGTCCATCATCACCCTCGGTGCCGCGCTGTCGCTGGCACCAGCCTTCGCCGGCGATGACGGCAACGGCAGGAACGTCACGGAGAACGAGATCGTCCGGGCCCTGGCGCCGCAGAAGAAGCCCCTGACCCGCGGCCTCTCGATCGCCCCTCAAGCCGATCCCGCGCCGAATCCGGCGGAAACCAAGCTGATCCAGTCCGTCCGCGGTCGTGCCACGCGCTCGCTTTCCTCGACCGAGCGCGAGGAGATCGCAACCGCAGCCAAGGACAAGCCGAATATCGATCTCGAAATCACCTTCGACTACAACTCGGCCGATATCAGCGCCAAGTCACTACCGTCGGTGCAGGCACTGGGCCGCGCCCTGACCAGCCCCGATCTGAAGGGCTCGACCTTCGTGGTCGCCGGCCACACCGACGCCGCCGGCGGCGAGAGCTACAATCAGGAGCTCTCTGAACGCCGCGCGGATTCGATCAAGCGCTATCTGGTCGAGAAATACAGCATCGCCGCCACCGACCTCGTCACCGTGGGCTATGGCAAGAGCAAGCTGAAGGATCCGACCCAGCCGATGGCGGAGGTGAACCGCCGCGTGCAGGTCGTGAATATGGAAAACAAGACCACCGCATCGAAGTGACCACGACGTAACCCGTTGCAGTGACAAGTCGTGATGTGGTGTAAGGTCTTGTTCCCGGCGCGCGTCCCCCAGTCCTGCGGGACGCCGCTTCGTATCAGGGAAACCCGCTCCACAACCCCGAGCCAGGCCAGGATGATCCGGCGATGAACGTCTCCGAATATCTCAAGCCTGCGGGTACCGTGGCGTTCATCCTTGCGCTCGGCGTCGGCTATTACTGGTTCGAGCATCGGCATCGTCCCGAGGCGAAGGAGACGCCGGGCGAGGCGCTCGTCATCGTGACGAAGTCGACCAATGCCTGCTTCTCCGACCTCGTGCGGGTGACAGGTTTCTTCGTGCCGCGGCGTGAGGCCGTGGTCATCGTCGACCAGGAAGGATCGAAGGTCACCGACCTCTTCGTCACCGAGGGCACTGTCGTCACCGACAACCAGGAGCTGGCGCGCCTGACGGCGCCGCCGCAGATTCCCGGTCAGCCGCAGAGGCCGGCCCCGCAGGGGCCGATCTCGCTGAAGGCGCCCGCACCGGGCCTCATCACGGAAGTGCGGACCATCGTCGGTGCGCCGGCCTCGCCGCAAGCCGGACCGATGTTCCGTATCGCCGTCAACAACGAGATCGAGCTGGATGCGCAGGTCCCGGCCGTGCACATGCCGAAGCTCAGCCCGGGAGCGACGGTGCGGATCAGCCGCGACGATGCCGCCGATCTGATTGGCCGGGTCCGGCTGGTCGCGCCCGAGATCGACCGTGCCACGCAGCTCGGCCGCGTCCGTATCAGCGTCACCAACAATCCTTCGCTGAAGGTCGGCGTGTTTGCCCGCGCCTCGATCGACGCCAAGCGAAGCTGCGGCGTCGCCGTCCCCAAGACCGCGATCGACCATCTGACCGTGCAGGTGGTCAAGGGCAACACCGTCGAGACGCGGAGGGTGCGCGTCGGGCTGACATCCGACAGCCAAACGGAAATCCTGGAAGGGGTCGAAGTCGGCGAAATCGTCGTGGCCGACGCCGGCTCTTCGCTCCATGACGGCGACCAGATCAAGACCATGTTCGCCGATGAACTCGATCGCACGCGGGTACGCTGATGGCTCTCAATATCTCGGCATGGTCGATCCGTAATCCGCTGCCATCGGTGGTCTTTTCGATCATCCTCCTGATGCTCGGCTGGATCTCCTTCACCAAGCTCGCGATCACGCGACTGCCCTCGGCCGACATTCCCGTGATTTCGGTCGCTGTGGCGCAGTTCGGCGCAGCGCCCGCAGAGCTCGAATCCCAGGTCACCAAGACGGTCGAAGACGCCGTTTCCGGCGTCGAGGGCGTGCGGCACATCACGTCCTCGATCACCGATGGCGTGTCAGTCACCACCATCCAGTTCGCGCTGGAGACCAACACCGACCGTGCGCTCAACGACGTCAAGGACGCGGTGACCCGCGTGCGCTCGAACCTGCCGCAAAACGTGACCGAGCCGCTGATCCAGCGCGTCGACGTGATCGGCCTGCCGATTGTAACCTATGCCGCGATCTCGCCGGGCAAGACGCCGGAGCAGCTCTCCTATTTCGTCGACGACGTGGTCAAGCGCGCGCTGCAGGGCGTGCGCGGCGTCGCCCAGGTCGAGCGCATCGGCGGTGTCGAACGTGAGATCCTGGTTTCGCTCGATCCTGATCGCCTGCAGGCGATGGGGCTGACTGCCGTCAATGTCAGCCAGAGCCTGCGCGGCACCAATGTCGACGTCGCCGGCGGTCGTGCCGAGATCGGCAAGAACGACCAGGCCATCCGGACTCTGGCCGGCGCCAAGACTCTCAGCGACCTGACGGGCACCATGGTCCCGCTGTTCGGCGGCGGCGAGGTCCGTCTCGACGATCTCGGCACCGTGACCGACACCATCGCCGACCGTCGTACCTTCGCCCGCTTCAACGGCGAGCCGGTGGTCGCGCTCGGCATCAAGCGGTCCAAGGGCGCCAGCGACGTGAAGGTCGCCGCAGCCGTGCAGAAGCGCATCGACGCGCTCAAAGCCGCCTATCCCGATGTCGACCTGAAGCTGATCGATACCTCGGTGGACTACACCAACGGCAATTACGAAGCGGCGATCTCGACGTTGTTCGAGGGCGCCATTCTCGCCGTCGTCATCGTGCTGCTGTTCCTGCGCGACTTGCGCGCCACCATGATTGCCGCGGTCTCGCTGCCGCTGTCGATCTTCCCGGCCTTCTGGGCGATGGACATCCTCGGCTTCTCGCTCAACCTCGTCAGCTTCCTCGCCATCACGCTATCGACAGGTATCCTGGTCGACGACGCCATCGTCGAGATCGAGAACATCGTGCGGCACATGAACATGGGTAAATCGCCCTATCGTGCCGCCCTCGAAGCCGCCGACGAAATTGGCCTCGCGGTGATCGCGATCTCGCTGACCATCATCGCGATCTTCGCGCCCGCGAGCTTCATGTCGGGTATCGCGGGGCAATTCTTCAAGCAGTTCGGCATCACGGTCTCGGTGCAGGTGTTCTTCTCGCTGCTTGCGGCGCGGTTCGTGACGCCGATGCTCGCCGCCTATTTCCTCAAGCATCACGCGCACGAAGAGCCGCCACCCGGCCGCATCCTGCGCACCTATCACGGCGTCGTCTCGTGGTCGGTGAAGCATTATTTCATCACCGTGCTGATCGGCTTCGGCATCTTCGCCGCCTCGATCTGGAGCATCACGCTGCTGCCGCAGGGCTTCCTGCCGGCGCAGGATAGCGCGCGCTCGCTGCTGGCCCTCGAACTGCCGCCGGGCACGCAGCTCGCCTACACCGAAAAGGTCACCGAGGACATCGTCGCGCGCCTGCGCAAGCGGCCGGAGGTGAAAAGCATCTTCGTCGATGGCGGCCGCGTTCCACCGGGTACCCAGGAAGTCCGGCGCGCTTCGTTGATCATCAACTACACGCCCAAGAACGACCGCAAGATCACCCAGCGCGAGCTCGAATTCTCGATCAGTCAGGAACTGGAGAACGTTCCCGATATCCGGTTCTGGTTCCTCGACGAGAACGGATTGCGCGCGATCTCGCTGGTGGTGACCGGTGTCGATGCCAACATCGTCAACAACGTCGCCAGTGAACTCGCGACGCAGATGAAGCGAATTCCGACCATCTCCGACGTGATCTCGGAGACGTCGCTGGAACGTCCCGAACTGCGCATCGAGCCGCGCGCCGATCTCGCCGCGCGACTGGGCGTCTCGACCGAAAGCCTCTCGCAGACCATCCGTGTCGCGACGATCGGCGATGTCGGTCCGGCGCTCGCCAAGTTCGACGTCGGCGACCGTCTTGTGCCGATCCGCGTGCAGCTCGAGGACGCGGCGCGCGGCAATCTGAAGACGCTCGAGCAGTTGCGCGTTCCGCTCGGCGAGCATGGCGAGAAGGGCGGTGTCCCGCTCTCGGTCATCGCGGACGTCAAGCTCGACCAGGGTCCGACCAGCATCAACCGCTACGACCGCGAGCGGCAGGCAACCGTCGCTGCCGATCTCGTCGGCAGCGCGGCACTCGGCGACGCCACCAAGAAGATCTACGATCTCCCCGTCATGAAGAGCCTGCCGAAGGGCGTGAAGGTCTCTCCCTCCGGCGACGCCGAAAGCCTCAACGAACTGTCCGACGGGTTCGCCACTGCGATCACGGCCGGCCTGATGATGGTCTATGCGGTGCTGGTGCTGCTGTTTGGCACTTTCCTGCAGCCGATCACCATCCTGTTCTCGCTTCCGCTCTCGATCGGCGGTGCGATCGCGGCCTTGCTCGTCACCGGCAAGCAGCTCACCACGCCGGTCTGGATCGGCATCCTGATGCTGATGGGCATCGTGACCAAGAACGCGATCATGCTGGTGGAATTCGCGATCGAATCCGTCAATACCGGCAAGCCGCGCGACGAGGCGATGATCGACGCCGGCATGAAGCGCGCCCGTCCGATCGTGATGACCACGATCGCAATGGCGGCCGGCATGATGCCGAGCGCGCTCGCGGTCGGTGCCGGCGGCGAGTTCCGCTCGCCGATGGCGCTCGCGGTGATCGGCGGCCTGATCTTCTCGACCATCCTCTCGCTGGTGTTTGTGCCGGCAATGTTCATGGTGATGGACGATTTCGGCGCCCTGATCTGGCGCTTCGGCAAGCGGCTGATCGTGCACGGCGAAGACGCCGAGAGCAGCGGCCACCGTGACGCCGCGGATACGGCGCATGCGCCGAAGCGCATCGTGCACCCGGCGGCGGAGTAAGCGCGCTCTGCAGAAGCCGTCGCAGCGCGACGAAAGTCTTCGCCGCGATGCTTCGTCCTACTCGTTCCGCGCGATCGCGGTCAGCTTGGACATGTTCCGAAGCAGGATGCGGCCGCGCTGGAGATCGAGGATCGCTTCCTTGCGCCAGGCCTGAAGCTGGCGGTTGACGCTCTCGCGAGCGGCGCCGACGAAGACGCCGAGCTGCTCCTGCGAGATGTGGACTTCGGAACCGAAATCGGCGCCAAGCGCGCAGAGCCGCCGCGCCAGCCGCACCGGCAAAGGCTGCAACATCGACTCTTCCATGCGTTCACTCTGCCAGCGAACGCGCTGGCACAGCAGCGCGATGATCTTGATCGCGACCTTTGGCTCACGTTCGAGGAAAGCAAGAAAGTCTTCGCGCCGCAACACGAACAATTCGCTGGCTTCACCGGCGGTCGCATCCGCAGTGCGGCTCTGGCCGTCGAGCACCGCGACCTCTCCGAACAGATCGCCCGGTCCCATGAAGTTCAGCGTCAGCCGGCTGCCATCGGACGCGCCAGTCTCGATGCGGACCTGACCACGGCGCACGCCGAACAGCGCGTCTCCCGCATCGCCCTTCTGGAACAACACCTCGCCATTTGCCAGATGCTGGGTGTGGCAAAGATTGGCCAGCCGCTGGAGCTCGTCCGGACCGAGGTCGGCGAACATGGCATTCATTTTCAGAATGACCGCAAATTCGGCCTGCTTGCTCATTTCAACGTCCTTGTGAATCGCTTCGGCAAATCGCTTGGCAGCATCGACGTCAGAATCGCGTAAAACCGCGCGGGGAAGTGTGTCATAAGTCACATAACTTTGCAGCACCTCCCGACTATTTTTAGCCGCTTGGAGCGGTCTCCCGTCCCGGGATAAACTCAGGCGAATGGACGGCAACCGGCCGGTTTCGACGCTGCAGTTCTTGGAAAGTCGACATGAGAGCAATGAAATTCGCCGGCGCTGCGGTGGCCGCAATCATCATCGTGGCCGGCCTGCTGCTGGTGATCGGGATTCCCTCGGGCTTCCTGACCGCGACGATTGCCTCGCGCGTCGAGCAGGCGACCGGCTATCGCCTGTCGATCGACGGCACCGCCAGGATCAGCCTTTGGCCGACGCTGAACATCACGCTGAACGATCTGACGCTGCAGGATCCCAAGGACCGCAGCGGCATCACGCGCCTGACGATCGACAGCGTGCAGGCCGACATGTCGCTTGCGAGCGCATGGTCGGGCCGTCCCGAGATCAGCGAGATTGTCGTCAGCCACCCCGTGCTGCATCAGCCGCTGCTGCGCGAGCGCCTGCCCAACACCGATGCATCGCCGCAGGCGTTCGCGCTCGACATGAGCGGCGCGACGATCGAGCGCATCAAGATCAGCAACGGCGAGATCACATTCTCTCGCGCGCGCGACCGCGTCGAAGGCCGCATCAGCGCCATCAACGCCGACGCCGTCACGAGCCGCGACCGCAAGGTCAATATCGCCGGCACCGCGCGCCTCGGCGAGCACCCGACGAGGTTCGACATCAAGGCGACGACGCCGGCGCCGCCGATCGAGCGGCAGACCATCCCGGTGGATTTCGCCATCGACATGCCTGACGTGCTGACGTCTCAACTCGCCGGCCATGCCGACATGCGCCTGAACGGCGCGGTCGTGATGATCAACGGCGTGAGCGGCACGCTCGGCGATGGCGGCTTCAATGGCTGGGCTTCGGTCGACATCGCGAGCAAGCCGCTGGTGAAGCTCGATCTCGATTTCCAGCGGCTCGCAATCCCGCTGGCGAAATCGCCTGGCGGTGCGACCGGGCAGCCCTGGAGCGATGCGCCGATCGACGTGTCCGGACTCAATTATGTCGACGCCCAGATCAGGGTCTCGGCCAACGAAGCCGTCATCGGCGATGCCCGTCTTGCGCCGCTGGCGCTGGATGCAAAGCTCGCAGGCGGCATCTTGAAGGCGGGCACGGCCAATCTTGGCACTTACGGCGGCCAGGTCTCGGGCGAAGCGATTTTGGATGCGACCAGCGGCGCGCCTAGCTTTGCGATGCATTCCGACCTCGTCGGCGTGCGCGCGCTGCCGCTGCTGCAGGGCCTTGCCGAATTCGACCGCATCGACGGCAAGCTGCAGGCCAAGCTCGCCCTGCGCAGCGCCGGCGCCAGCCAGCGCGCGCTGATGGCGAACATGCAAGGCACGGCCTTCGTCAATTTCCAGGACGGCAGCATCCGCGGCATCAATGTCGCGCAGGTGATCCGTTCGCTGACATCTGGCACGCTGTCGGGCTGGCAGGACAAGCAGAACGCCAGCCAGGAGCAGAGCACGGACCTGTCACAGCTCTCCGCCTCTTTCCGCATCGACAAGGGCCAGGCGGTGACGACCGATCTCAATCTGATCGGCCCGCTGGTGCGTGTCACCGGCGCCGGCACCATTGCGCTCGACACCAAGATGATGGGCTTTCGCGTCGAGCCGAAACTGGTAATGACGACCGAAGGCCAGGGCCGCACGTCCGAACCGGTCGGCTTCGGCATTCCCGTGATGATCACAGGCCCGTGGTCGCAGCCGCGGATCTATCCCGACATGGCCGGCGTGCTCGACAATCCTGATGCCGCCTATGCGAAGCTGCGCGAGATGGGCAAGGGCCTGTTCGGCCCTGACGGCGCCGGGCTCGGCAATATCCTGAACAGTTTTGGCCTCGGCGGCCCCACCCCGAGTGGCGGCAACGCCGATCCGCAGGCGCAACGGCCCGGGCAAGGACAAGGGCAAAACGATCTGCTCGGGGGCCAGCTGGGCGAAGCGATCGGCAATCTGATCCAACAGGGGCTGTCGAGCGGCAACGGAAACGGCGCCGGCCGAAGCCGCAGCCTGCCCGGCGCACCGGCGCCGCAGGCCCCGCCGACCCAGGACCCGCTGGCCCAGGACCCGGTGACCCAGGACCCGCCTGCGGCGCAGCAGGACAGCCAGCCGATGAACGACGTGATGCGACAGCTGTTTAACAGGTGATTGGCGGACTGCGTGTCCCGCGGGCAACACGAGCCCCGCGCCGCTTCACCGGCCCGAATTGTGATAAAAGAGCTATTGGGCCTCGACGACCCATAGCGCCGGCATCCGTCGTGGCGCGAGAGGATCCGGATGGCGGGAGCGAAAGACAAGACCTGGTTTCTGCGCGAGGGCCTGTTCGCCAAATACGTCGTCTCCCTCGTCGGCCTCGTCGTGTTCGTGCTCGCCGTCAGCGGCGCGATGGAGACGTGGATCTCCTATCGCGCCACGAGGACGCAGCTGACCGGCGGGCTCGAGGACAAGGCGCAAGCCGTCGCGCGGCGCCTGGAGCAATCCGTCTCCGAGATCGAGCGCCAGATCAGCTGGGTGACGACGGCCAGCCGGGACACGATCGAGAAGCGCCGCGCCGACTATGCCCAGCTGCTGCAGCAGGTCTCCGTCGTCTCCCAGCTGTTCCAGCTCAACGGCGACGGCCGCGAGGTGCTGCGCGTTTCGCGGCAGTCGACCACGACCGGCAGCAATGCGGACCTCTCCCGCGACCTGCGCTTCCTTGACACGGTCGCGCGCGGCGTCAGCTACTCGCCGGCCTATTTCTCGGACGGCACTCCCTACATGTCGATCTCGGTGGCACATTCCGGCTTCAATGCCGGCGTCACCGTCGCCGAGGTCGATCTCAGCTTCCTCTCCCGCTTTGTGTCGGACGCACAGGTCGGCAAGGCCGCCTTCGCCTATGTGGTCGATGCACATGGCCGCGTGCTCGCGACCTCGTCCAAGGGACCCGATGTCGGCAGCGATTTGTCGAAACTGCCGCAGGTCGCGGCTGCGATCGCGCCCGGCCGCGAGCCCGCGACGTCAGGCACCGACTTCAACGGCCACGCCGTGCTGTCAGCCGAGAGCGCCGTGCCGAAGCTCGGCTGGAGCGTGCTGTTCGAGCAGCCGACCTCGGAGGCGCTGATGCCGATCCGTGACCAGCTCGTGCGCATCGCGCTTTTGATCGGCATGGGCCTGCTGGTCGCGATCCTCGCCGGCACGCTGCTCGCACGGCGCATGATCATCCCGATCACGGCGCTGCGCGACGGCGCGCACAAGCTCGGCGAGGGCGACTTCAGCCATCGCATCGACGTGCACACCTCCGACGAGCTGGAGGAGCTCGCCGGCCAGTTCAACCGCATGGCCGGGCAGCTCCAGGAGACCTACACGGACCTCGAAGCGAAAGTCGAAGCGCGCACCCGCGATCTCGCCCAGTCGATCAACGAGCTGAAGGTGCTGGAAGAGGTCGGCCGTGCGGTGGCGTCCTCGCTCGACCTCAATGCCGTGCTGCCGACGATCGCCGCCCGCGCGCTGGAGATCAGCCACGCCGATGCGGTGCTGATCTATGGCCATGACGCCGAACGCCATCGCTTCAAACTGGTCGAGGCCGACGGCATCGACAAATCGGCCGAGGGCGCCCACGTCACGATCGACGAAGGCGACAACATCCTGAGCGATGCCGCCGAGAGCGGTGAGCCGATCGCGATCGCAGACCTCGATCAGGCGACCGAACAGCCGCTGCGCGACGTCGCGGTCGCCGCCGGTTTCCACGCGGTGCTGGTGGTGCCGCTGGTCGACCAGCAGGGCACGCTCGGCGCGCTGGTGGTGCTGCGCCGCGCCAGCGGCGCGTTCGAAGGCAGCCTCACGGGCTTGATGCGCACCTTCGCCAACCAGGCGGTGCTGGCGATGCGCAATGCGCGGCTGTTCACCGAGGTCGACCACAAGAGCCGCGCGCTGGAGAGCGCGAACGAGACCGTGCGCGCCCAGGCCGACAAGCTGCGCGAGCAGACCGAGCAGCTCAAGAACTGGAACAAGTCGCTCGAGGAGCGCGTCGAGACCCAGCTCGGCGAGATCGAGCGCATCCGCAAGCTCGAGCGTTTCCTCGCGCCGCAGGTGGCGCAGCTGATCGCCTCCTCCGACAGTCCCGAGGGGCTGCTCACCAGCCAGCGGCGCGAAGTCACCGTGGTGTTCTGCGACCTGCGCGGCTTCACCGCCTTCACGGAAGCGACCGAGCCGGAAGAGGCGATGAACGTGCTGCGCGAATATCACGCCGCGCTGGGCGAGCTGATCTTCAAATACGAGGGCACGCTGGACAAATATGCCGGAGACGGCGTGATGATCCTGTTCAACGCGCCGATCCAGTTCGAGGACCACACCGCGCGCGCCGTGAAGATGGCGGTGGAGATGCGCGACACCATCGGTCCGCTGACCGAGCGCTGGCGCAACCGCGGACACAGCCTCGGCTTCGGCATCGGCATCGCGCTGGGCTATGCCACGCTCGGCCAGGTCGGCTTCGAGCAGCGGCTGGAATATGCCGCGATCGGCAGCGTCACCAACCTCGCCTCCCGCCTGTGCGCCGAGGCCCACGCGAACCAGATCGTGGTGAGCCGCCGCGTCTACGGCATGGTCGAGCCATGGGTCGAAGCCCGCGCGCTCGACGATCTCCAGCTCAAGGGCTTCAATCACCCGGTGCTGGCGATGGAGATTCTCGGCTGGCGCGAGGAAGTCGACAACGTCGTGGATGCCTCCGCGGCGCGGCGGCGGGGATAGTGGCGCTCACCGGCTGCTGAACCTGTTAGAGATCCTTACAAGTTCGCCCGTGCGACACGAACATCAAGAGAATCAAAAACAACCCCATGCACAGTACGTAAAGTCCCGAACGGAATAGCAAGTCTCGCCATCGCTGCTGATTTTACGAAATCCCTCTTGAGGCGTCGGGCAAAACACTGGTATGGTGGCATCATCGGCGCTTTGGGCAAGCTTCTCGCCAAGAGCCTTGGCGACATTGCAGAAGCGCTCCCGCTTCGCCGATCTGGGACGCGCTCCTCGTCCATCTTGAGGAAGAGGAGGTAGGAAATTCGGCTGAATATAGGCCTGGTAGGACACGCCCTGGTCCCGCAAGACGTGGGCGAAATTCCAGACTTTGGCGACGAGGGTTTGGGCGTTCACGGCGCGCTCCCGAGAAACGGATTGACGATGGAGAGCCCACTGAAGCCGCGGCCGTGCTGCAGGTCTTCGCTGTAAAGCGTGTCGCAGCCGGCCTCGATCGCCGCTGCAACGATCAAGGCGTCATAAAAAGCGAGCGTGTGATCGCGAGCCAGAGCGAGCGCCGCGGCGTGCGTGTCTGACGTCAGCGGCGCGATGTCGGGAAAGCGGAAGCGCAGCGACTGCACGGCGGCTTCGATCACAGGCCAATCCTGCTTCTGCTTCTTGCGCAGCACGTTGGTGAACTCGTTCAGCACCTGGGCACTGATGACACCGCCGCCCGCAATCGTGGTCAGCGCTTGCTGGCGCCGCGCGTCGGTCGAATACGCATAGATCAGGATATTGCTGTCGAAGAACGCGCTCACCGCTCGTTCGCCTCGTCGCGGTCGAACTTGTAGCCCTCGGGCAGGGGAAACTGGAACTGCTCCACCTGCCTGAGAAATTCTGCCCGCTTGTCGATCTTCTCCACCGCCAGCCGGCTCTTCGAGGCCTCCACCACGTTGAGCTCGTCACCGGGTGAGAGGTTCAAGGCGTCCACCAGCGACTTGGGCAAGCGAACAGCGAGGCTGTTACCCCATTTGGAAACCAGCATCGTCACCTCCATGATATACAAAATAAGCGTATATCATAAGCAGGATATCATTTTCTTCAAGTGGTCGCAGACGCGCGCGTTTTGGCGCGTGGCGCTACCGGTAAGCGCTAACCTATCGACAACCTAACGGCTCCGAAGCCGGGTAAACTGGAGAGGGCTGGGATTCGAGAAAGAAAGAAGGGCGTTCAGTTGGATTTCTGGGGAAAAAACTCTTCAGATACCTAGCTGGAGTCAAAAAGAGTCCTACTTTCAAAGGCTTGTTAACCCCTTGAATTTGTTGCGTGAATCTGCTATATAGCCCTTGCTGAGCTAGGAGGATCGTAACGGTCCCACCGGCACGGCTTAGAGGCTGAACTGATTCCAGGTCACAGGGGGCCGACTTCTCAATAAGGAGAAGTCGGCCCTATCTGATTATGCCCAGCCTTTTCGGGCATCTTGAGAATGCCTGTTTGACCATAATCGGCTCAAGGATCATCAACGATTGATCGAGTCCGAGTGCCGTCTTTGATGGAATTGGGCTTTCACTTCGAAGTACCGCGTATGCGCAAGCATCGGCGGCCTGAATGAACAGAGACTTCTCCGAGTCGCGATAGACGATGTCCTCAACGATCCGATCAAGAACCAGGTTCTTCGACATTGCTCCGGTTTCCCATCGCCCGATGCGACTGGGAATGAAGTTATGTCGCCGCATTCGGCGGAAGAGTTTGTCGTAGCTCTTGCCCTGATCCGAAAAAATGACCGCCTTGCTACCGGCAACCTCCATGTTTTTATTGATGCGGTTGAGGAGCCATTCAAAGGCCCTCTCTTCCTCGTGCTGCGGAACGGCTGCGTTGATTAGATCAACATCGGGCAACATGGTGATGCCAGCCAGTAGGTAGTTATAGATGCGAACGCGATCGTCCTTTTTGAGGTGGCGAACAAGGCGCCCCTTTCCACCAAGCCAATCAGTCGTATGCATTTCCATTCGCAATGGAACGCCGTCGCTCTGCTTTATGGTCCTTCTGATCGCGATCAGCCTATTGAGGCATTCGTTCCACGAATCCACCGGCACCAGCAGTGCTGAAAAGCACGCTAGCCGATTATCTTTAGAATCATCGATGTAGACGAAATGCATGGCTAAACCGAAACAAAGTCAGATCGACAAATTCAAGCAAGCGGCCCGCGAACTCGAAACGGACGACGACGAAAAACGGTGTGACGAAAAGCTCGGCAAGATTGCCCGGCAAAAGCCCGCAGAACCGCCGAAGAAGCAGGGGCCCAGCAAGTGAGCGGAGCCCCTGCCAATTGCCTACTGCTTATTGCAGGGCGGGTTGAGCGCGTTCCGCAGATCAGTTTCGACGTAAAGCCGCTTGGCACGGTCGCCAGCAATACTGAGGGTATTGATGTGCGTGGCCCCATGCTTCCGAATGGCATCAAGCGCGTGGTGCGCCCAAAGCTGGTCGGTCAAGCGCCGCTGGAAACTGTCCGTTTCGCCCACATAGACGGGGTAGTGGCTGCCGCCCCCGAGGTCGCGGCTGAAGATATAGACGCCGCTCATCGGGAAGTACGTAATGGAGCCGAGTGCGTCCAACTGGAACTGGTAAAGCGCTCCTGACGCGCCGGTCCAGCTACAATAGACCGGAACGAACGGTTTCTTAACAAGCTCAGATAGAGGAATATTCGACATAGCTCAGTTTCCCTATGTAAGGGTGACTGGGCTTGACCGAGCAGTTTGTTCGGAGTCTAGTTGGCTCCTAACGTTTTTGCGCCGCCCGTCTTGCAGTCGCCCAATGTCTGCAAGTCTGGATTGGACAGAGGACCACTGGGGCCCTAATCCCCGGTGGTCTTTTTCTTTTCCAGATCATCTCATGCGGCCCTCGCGGGCCGAATCTCGATGCACATCTCCATGGCGTTGCCAGCCCGTCTGATGGGCGGCACCGCGTGTTCCTCCGTGACCCTTTTGGGAATTTGGACCGGCGGGACTCACAACAAACTCGCGCCGAACGAATCCAAGGCTAGGACTCTCGGTTTGACCCGTCAAGAACTAGCGAGAGTTACAGAATCAAATACTAAATATGGTGGATTGCGGGGGATAACAAAGACTTACGGATCAGGTTGTGCGCCTAACTTCCTGCAATCAATTTACGATCAGGTTTGTAAAGTACATAATCCCTGGCGAATTCGTTCATCGGCAAGGCGAACTAGAGCCCGGCCGGAAGCCCTACAATAGGTCCCGAGTGCAGGCAGGGCTGTCGCATAAAGGAAGAGGTGGCAGGCAGCTCGCCCGCGGCCCATCCTTCGAGACGCCCCGCCTGCGGCGGGCCCTCAGGATGACGTCTCGTTTTGCGGCGGAAGATCATCGGGAGCGGCCCGAAACCGCTGCGCGATAGGCAAGCTCCTCACGTCCCCCGCTTCGGCCCGATCGCCTCGAATGCCGCCTTCTGCTCGTCGCTCAGATCGGCTTCGAAATCATCGAGCGCATCGGCCACGCCGCCCACCGCTTGCAGCATGGTCTGGAGCCGTGTCCTGACGGCGGCGAGGCGGGCCTGCGGGGTCGCTTCCGCCTTCATCGGGCAGGCGCTCAGCGTCTGCATGGTGCGCAGCGTGGTGTCCTGGAGCACGTCGAGCCGGGCGCTTCCGGTGTCATCGAGCTTCAGCGTCGAGACGATCTCGGCGGCGGGCCATTGCTGCTGCACGAGCTGCTCGTACTGGTGCTGGGCCTGCACGTCGTAGCGCGGATCGTAGTCCGGATCGCAGGCTTTGGCCGCCTGCGCGTCCTTGCGCTGGGCCGATGCGAGGGCGGCACGGCGCTGCTGCGCCAGCGAGTCGAGTTTTGCTTTCTGGCCGTCATCGAGCAGGTGGACGAATTTTTCCAATGCTGGCGCGATCGCGTCCGTGGCCTTGATCATCGCCTCCAGGCGGATCTGCATCACGCCGAGGCGCTCCGCGGCCGTCGCGGGCGCCTGCGCCGGACAGGAGGCGCGGATGATATCGCGCGCGGAGATCCAGGCGGCGCCGAGATCGTCCAACGCCGTGCGCTGCATCTCGTTCGGCTGCACCAATTCGGCGATACGTTCGACAGGCAAGCCGCCGGTGTCGCTGCCATCGCAGACCGTCTCCACCGACGGGACCCTTCGCCCGCGACGGCCATGCGGAGCGGTGTAGGCGGCGAGCTCCGGCGCGGCATAGGGCGCGAAGATCGCGGCATAGATATCGCCATAGCCATAGAGCGAGAGACTGGTCGTATCGCCAAAAATGATTGCAGCGGTGAGATCGTCATGCGCGAACGGCCAGAACACCGGACCGATCCAGCCATAGCTGCCATCAGGGTGACGCCACCAGCCCTGCGGGCGGTGGCCGCCATGCCAACCCGACAGCGCGGCCTGTGCGGTGAGCGCCGCGCGCATGACATAGGGATTGGTGGGCTGGCCGCGCTCGGCTCCGTCTGGCCTCGGCCGCGGATCCTGCGACCGCAAAGCGGCATCACGGGTACGGCCGCCGCGCACCCCCATGCGGGTATGGCGCAGGCGCGACAGACCGAGCACATGGCCGACGGCGAAGCGCGCAACACCGAGCGGCCCGCCGCGGAATCCGAACTGCGCTTCGGCCCTGTTGGGCAGCAACACTGTCAGGACGACAAGAACCGCGCCGGCAAGCGCCGGACCCAAGCGCGATCTCGACAAGACCACTGACCTGACCACCGACCTGACCACCCCTTGGCCCTCCTCCAGCCAAGCGCACCACGCCGCAAGGAGACGACTCGCGAGGGAACCAATTGTTCCGCGACCAGACGGGCGTGGCGGGTGCGGGTTCTCGCCACGCAGGCATAGCCTCCGCAATCCCTTGCAATCCCGGCGCGGAGACACCCCACCCCAGCCCTCCCCCGCAAGCGGGAGAGGGAGCCTACTGCCGATGCCGCCGCATCATGCGCGCCATTTGCGATCGCCCTCGTGCCAGCGGGGCGAGAAGAAGGAAAAGCAAGTCTCACTGCGGCTTTTGCGGCACCACGACGGTCTGGCCGGGATAGATCAGGTTGGGATTGTGGATCTTCGCGCGGTTGGCGTTGAAGATCACCGCATAGCGGGCGCCGTCGCCATAGGCGAGACGGCTCAGCGCCCAGAGGCTGTCGCCGCGGGACACCACCCGGCTGCCGGCGGCCTCCGCCGTCGCCGGGGTGATGGCCTCCGCGGGCGAGGCCGATGCGACGGCAGCATTCGCGGCCGGCAGCCTCGCCATGGATTTGGGTTTCGGCGAGCCCATCATGCGAGGCCGGGCCGCTTGCGTGGCGGCAAGGCGTGGCGGCGGCAAGGACGCGACGACGTCTGATTTATCGTCAGGCTTGTCGACTGGCTTCGCGTCCGGCTTGGGCGCCGCCGCAACGCGCGCCGGCGGCGAAGCCTCGGCGATCGTCACCGGCATGGTGCGGCTCGACTGCACGACGGTGCCATCGGGTGCCGTCGCCCGCAGCGCCAGCTCATAGCTGCCGGCGGGAAGTTTCGGCGGGGTCATGACGAACTGGCCCGATGCATCGGCCACCACGCTGTCGAGCGGCTGGCCATCGCGCAGCAGCTCGACCTTTGCACCGGGCGCGGCCTGGCCGGCGATGACAGCAGCCTCGCCTTGATCGTCAACGCGGGCGACGTCGAAACGGGGGCCGGCGTCGGCAGCTGAAGGCTGCGACTTGGCGGGCGCGATCTCGGCCAGCGCCGCGACCTGCTTCTGGGTCTCGACCGTCGGAGAGGCGGACGGTACCGGCGCAGCCGCGGCGAGCTTCCGCTCGGCGGTCTTCGCCTCTGACTTGGCCTCCGACTTGGCCTCTGTGTTGGCCTCGGCCTTCATTTCGGCCTTTGCCTCAGGCTCGAGCCTGGTCTTGGCGTCGGGCTGTTTCGCGTCCGGCTTCACGACCGCGGCGACCTCCGTGTTCGTCTTGCCCGACAGCAGATGGCGCAGCTCGGCGGGGCCGATCACCAGCACGGTGCCGACCACCGCCAGCAGACAGAAAGCAACGAAGGCCTTGGATGCGGTGATCATCGATCATCAAACCTTGATCAATAGTCCGGGTCGCCAAATCAACTCCGGCAAATTGCGCCGTTTTGGCTACGGCAGCAAGCCTGGATCGTGAACCGGCGGGCCCTGACGCACGTCAAATCAGCGAGGCCGCTTCGCCGCAATTTTTTTTCAGGAATTTATCGTGACCGCATCTCGCCGCACCGCGCCATGGCTGGCGCTTGCCTTCACGCTCGCAGCCTCCCCCGCGCTGGCTGCCTCCGGCCCGCCGCCGGGATTCGTCCTGACCGACAATGCCGATCTCGCCTTCACCTCGCCCGACGGCGCCACCCGGCTCGAGCAATACATGAAGGATGGCGGTGATTGGGACGTCAAATGGCAGGTCTGGGCGCGTCGCGGCGGCCAGATGACGGAGCTGAAGCCGGAGCAGGGTTATGGCGCCGGCTTCCGCTTCACCGCGGATTCGCAATGGCTGGTGCGGATGCAGAAGACCGGCTCGGGCGAGCAGGACCTCTTCCTCTACCATTCCGTCAACGGCAGCTTCACGAACGCCACCAGCAAATCGCTCAGCGATCTCGCCTGGGCCTATTTCTATGGCCGGCCAGAGACGAAGCGATTCGCCAAGCTCGACTTTCACATCTCGGCCAATCTCCTTGAGGGCACGGAAGAGGCCTATCGCGAACTCGGCGTCGACTGGCCCAACAACCGCTATCTCGTGATCTCGCTCGGCGGCGAATACGACAAGCATCCGAAAAACACCGTCATGAAGGGCCTCGGCGGCTGGCAATGCCGCTACGACCTCCAGACCGGAAAATTCGACGTGCCCGAGATCTTCGCCAAGGACAATGCGAAAGCCCTGACATAGGAAGTGAAGCGGGAGTGAGCGGCGGGCGGAACCGGATTCGGTTTGGGCCCTTTCGGGGCCGCGCCAACTCCCTGATTTTGTTCCGATTCATAGTTCCCTAACCGTTGCTGGTAACGCGCTCTTGTCAGTTTTGCTGCATCTTGCCTCTCAAGGGAGACGGCAGGGATGGGCGTATCAACAAGCTGGACCGCGCGGCTGCGCGCGTTGCTTCGCCGTTGGCGGAGCGCTCCGCTGACGTGGCTGATCGTCGGCGGCTTCGTGCTGATGGCGGCGATGGCCGTCGGCACCGCGCTGACTGTCGACCGCTTCCGCCAGAACGCGATCGAGAGCGGCCGCGGCAGCCTGGAAAGCTCGGTCCGCCTGCTCGCACGGCATTTCGACCGGCAATTCGAGGATTTTGCGGTGCTGCAGAAGAGCATCATCGCGGAGCTCGAAAGCCATGGCATCGATTCCCCCGATGTCTTCCGCAGCGAGATGTCGACGCTCGCCATGCACGAGGTGCTGCGCACCAAGGCGAGCGGCTGGTCCGACGTCGCCGGCGCCAATTTGTTCGATTCCAGGGGCGAGCTGATCAACTCGTCGAAGAGCTGGCCCGTCGCCGACATCTCGGTGTCCGACCGCGGCTATTTTATCAGGCTCAAGAACGATCCGGCCGCGCAGGAAGAGATCGAGGTCGTGCCCGGCCGGTTCGGCAGCGGTCCGGCGATCGTGTTTGCGCGACGCGTGTCGGGCGCGCATGGCGAGTTCCTCGGCATCGTGACCCGCGCGATCACGCCGGAACAGCTCGAAGCCTTCTTCGCCTCGACCGGCCTCGGCGACGACGCCTCGCTCGCGATGCACCACCAGAATGGCCAGCTGCTCGCGCGCGTTCCGCATGTCGATGCCATGATCGGACAGAACTTCCGCACCGGCACGGCCGAGCAGAAATCCGTGTTCGAGCGCAGCTTCGTCACGACGGAGCTCACGAGCCCGATAGACGGCAAGGACCGCATCGTCGCCTCGCGCCGGCTCACCGGCGAGCCGCTGGTGGTGGTCGCCACCAAATCGCTGGACGCGACACTCGCCACATGGCGCACGCAAACCAAATTCTTCGTCACCGTGGCCGTGCTGTCGATCGGCCTGCTCGTGCTCACGCTGTTCCTGATCTTCCGCCAGGTGACCAACCGCGTGTCGCTGGAGAAGCAGCGGCTCGACACCGCCCTGAATACGATGACGCAGGGCCTCTTGATGTTCGACCAGGACGAGCGGCTCGTCGTCTGCAACCGCCGCTACATCGAGATGTACGGGCTCTCGACCGCAGTGGTGAAGCCAGGCACGTCTTTCCGCGAGGTGATCCAGCACCGCGCAGATACCGGCTCATTCCACGGTGACGTCGACGCCTATTGCGAAGACATCCTGAGCAATGCGGGGCGCCTCCAGAGCACCATCGTCGAGACCTCCGACGGCCGCCTGATCGAAGTCAAGAACCAGCCCGGCGCGGCCGGTGGCTGGCTCGCCACCCACAACGACGTCACCGAGCGCATCCGCGCCGACGAGCGCATCGCACATATGGCGCATTACGACGCCCTGACCGACCTGCCCAACCGCGTGCTGATGCGCGGACATCTGGAACGGCGCGTGGCGGAGCTCGCCCAAGGCAGGTCATTTGCGGTCCTCTATATCGACGTCGACGAGTTCAAGGGCGTCAACGATTCGCTCGGTCACGAGGTCGGTGACGAACTGCTGCGCCAGGTCGCGAACCGCCTGCGCGCCTGCGTCGGCGACAACGATCTCGTGGCGCGGCTCGGCGGCGACGAGTTCGCCATCGTCAGGGCCGGGAGCTCCGACCAGGCCGAGCTGACGGCGCTGGCCGAACGGATCCTGAAGGCGCTGCGCATGCCGGTCGATTGCAAGGGCCAGGAGATCACGACCGACGCCAGCATCGGCATCGCGATCGCGCCCGACCACGGCGACATCATCGACGATCTGCTCAAGCGCGCCGATCTGGCGATGTATGCGGCGAAGTGCGAAGGGCGCGGCACCTTCCGCGTCTTCGTGCCGGAATATGACGCCAAGGCGCGGCATCGCCGCCAGCTCGAGATCGATCTGCGCCAGGCGCTGGCCCGCCGCGAATTCGAGGTGCACTACCAGCCCCTGGTCGATCTCTCCGCCAACGTCGTCACCGGCTGCGAGGCCTTGCTCAGGTGGCACCATCCGGAGCGCGGCATGGTCTCGCCGGCCGACTTCATTCCGGTCGCTGAGGACACCGGCCTGATCGGCGAGATCGGCGAATGGGTGCTGAAGCAGGCCTGCGCCGAGGCGGCGTCGTGGCCCGGCGACATCCACATCGCGGTCAACGTCTCGCCGGTGCAATTCCGCTCCAAGACGCTGGCGCTGAAGGTTGCAACCGCGCTCGCCGAGTCAGGCCTCGCGCCGGGACGGCTCGAGCTCGAGATCACCGAAACCGTGCTGATCCGCGACGACGCGGAGGCCCTGACCATCCTGCAGCAGCTGCGCGATCTCGGCGTGCGCATCGCGCTCGACGATTTCGGCACCGGCTATTCGTCGCTGAGCTACCTGCATCGCTTCCCCTTCGACAAGATCAAGATCGATCGCAGCTTCATCAGCGACATCGGCCAATCCGAGGATTCCTCCCCGATCGTCCAGGCCGTGGTGCACATGGCCGCGGCCCGCCACATGGCGACGACGGCGGAAGGCGTCGAGACCGAGGCGCAAGCCGCGGTGCTGCGGCAGCTCGGATGCAGCCAGATGCAGGGCTGGCTGTTCAGCCCGGCCGTGCCGGCGGCGAAGCTGAAGCAATTGCTGGCGAAGCAGGCGGCGGCGGCCTGAGGCCGGCCGCTCGCCCGCATTGCAGCGATGTTCGCATGGTCCAGAGGAAATAGGATCAAACCTCGCATCTCGCAGTTATCGCGCTGCTGAGACGGCCGGGAACTCCGGCCGGGCTGGCCTCAGTCGACATTGCATCACGCACGACGCGGGCGACTTGCCGCCTGCGATCGGTTGCGCGCGTGCACATCAAGCGAGGCGACATGGCGATCGTGACTTCCAGGATGATCCCACTCATAGCGGCCACCGCATTGATCGGCTTTGCCGCGCAGGCGCGCGACGACGGCCGCTTTGCGAACTCACCCCTCAAGGGCTGGTTCGAGAGCCTGCACAGCAAGGGTGGCGGCCCCTGCTGTGCGGATGCGGACGGCACGGCGCTCGACGACGTCGATTGGGAGACGCGCGGTGGACACTATCGCGTGAGGATCATGGGTGACTGGATCGACGTACCCGATGATACCGTCATCACCGAACCGAACCGCATCGGCCGCACCATCGTCTGGCCCTATTACGTCAACGGCCGCGCCAACATCCGCTGCTTCATGCCGGGCAGCATGACCTGAGAAAACGGGAGCAACGGGGCGGCTTCAGCCGCTGGCTGCTCGCTGCACGGCCCGTGCGGCCTGACCGACCCTCCGTGCCGGGCGAGCAGATGAAGTCGGCAAGCGCAGGCAGATCGGTCTGTTCCACCTGTGAGACGTACGGTCTAAAAATAGCGTCTATCGGCTCTAATTCGGATCACTAATTTGCGGGGTGTCTTCTAACCCCCAGCAAGGAGTGACCCCATGACCATCCTCGTAGCAGGCGCCACCGGCCGCGTCGGCCGCCACGTTGTCCAGCAACTCGTCGAGCGCGGCGCCAAGGTGCGCGTGCTGACCCGTGATCCCGCCAAGGCCGACGTCCCCTCGAGCGTCGACGTCGCCAAGGGCGACCTTCTCGACATCGACTCGTCGCGCGCTGCGTTCGACGGCGTGAGAACGCTGTTCCTGCTCAACGCCGTGACCGGCGACGAATTCACGCAGGCGATCATCACGCTGAACATCGCCCGCGAGGCCGGTGTCGAACGGGTGGTCTATCTGTCGGTGTTCGACGCCGATGCGGCCGTGAACGTGCCGCACTTCGCCGTCAAGTCAGGCGCCGAGCGCATGCTGGCGCAGATGGGCTTCAGCGCCACCATCCTGCGCCCGAGCTATTTCATCGACAACGAGCTCATGATCAAGGACGTGATCCTCAATCACGGCGTCTATCCGATGCCGATCGGCAGCAAGGGCGTCGCCATGGTCGACGCCCGCGACATCGCCGAGGTCGCTGCGGTCGAACTGATCCGTCGCGACCGGGCGCCGGAAAAGCTTCCGGTCGAGACCATCAACCTGGTCGGGCCCGACACGTTGACCGGACCTGACGTGGCGAAGATCTGGTCTGATCTCCTGGGACGCCCGGTCGTCTATGGCGGCGACGATCCGAGTGGGTTCGAGCAGAACATGGCGAGCTTCATGCCGAAATGGACGGCCTACGAGATGCGTCTGATGGCGGAGCGTTACGTCACTCACGGCATGATCCCCGACGCCGGCGACGTCGAGCGGTTGACCGCTATCCTCGGTCGTCCGCTGCGCTCCTACCGCGACTTCGCGGCGGAGATCGCGGCGGCGGCGACAAGGTCCAGCTGACGGGGCGGCAACGCCCCGATGGCGCATCGCTTCGTGCTGCGTAGCGTCCCGGGACGAGCCCGGAACTGCGCTACGCCGCCCGGAGATCGCCGACGAAGCGGTCGACGTCGCGCTTGAGATCGTCGGACAGGCGCGCCAGCATCTTGGCGGAGTCGAGCACCTCGCCGGCGGCCGCGCCGGTCTGCCCGGCGGCCTGGGATACGCCGGAGATGTGCCGTGAGACCTCGTTGGTGCCCTGCGAGGCCTGCTGCACGTTGCGCGCGATCTCGCGCGTCGCCGCGCCCTGCTCCTCGACGGCAGCCGCGATCGCAGCTGCGATCTCGTTGACGCGCTGGATGGTGGTGCCGATCGACTGGATCGCAGTCACCGAGGATTTGGTCGCGCCCTGGATCGCGGCGACCTGGCCGGTGATCTCTTCCGTCGCCTTCGCGGTCTGCGTGGCGAGATTCTTCACTTCGGATGCGACCACCGCAAAGCCGCGTCCGGCGTCACCTGCGCGCGCCGCCTCGATGGTGGCATTGAGCGCGAGCAGATTGGTCTGCTCGGCAATGCCCGTGATCAACGCGACGACGTCGCCGATGCGCTGGGCGGCGTCGGCCAGCGCCTGCACCTCGGTGTTGGTGCGATCGGCTTCGCTGGCGGCAGCGCCCGCGATGCTGGAGGATTCCGCGACCTGCCGGCTGATCTCGCTGATCGAGGCCGAGAGCTCTTCCGTTGCCGCCGCAACCGTCTGAACGTTCGAAGAGGCATCGCTCGACAGGCTCGCGACCGAGGCCGCCTGGGACGAGCCCTGCTCGGCGGTCGAGGACATCGACTGCGCCGTGGCATTCAGCTCGCCCGACGCCGAGGCCAGCGTGTGCAGCGATTCCGTGACAGTCTTTTCGAACTGCTCGATCAGCCGGTCGATGGCGAGCTGGCGCCGCTCCTTCTTGGCCTGCTCGGCAGCCTTTTCTTCGCCGAGGCTGTCGCCCGTGATCATGTTCTCCTTGAACACCGACACGGCACGCGACATTTCGCCGATCTCGTCGCCGCGCTCGATGCCTGCGAGCTCGATCGCATAGTCGCGCTCGGCGAGCTTGCGCATCGCCTGCGTCAGCTTGCGGATCGGCGTAGAGACGCGGCTCTGAACCAGGATGAAGCCGAACACCGTGATGGCGAGCGCGACCAGCATCATGGCACCGTTGAAGACGAGGCTCCATATTGCAGCCGTCTTCTGCTGCCCGGCACGGGCGACCATCTCGGCCAGCGCCGCCTGACCCGCCTCCACGTAAAAATTGAGAATGGCGGTGTTGAGCTTGGCAAGCTCCACGCCCTTGATCTCGATCGTCTGGTTGTTGCTCAGCGCCTTGATGAGTTCCTGCTGGCGCTCGACCATGGCGACGGCGTCGCCCTGCTTCGAACGCGCGATCACGTCGGTGAGGCTCGCAGGCGCGTCGGTGCGGCTTGCGGCATCCTGCACTTGGCTCCAGGCCTGCTTGGCACGGCCGCCGTCCTCGGCCGCGCCCACGATGTCGGCGGCGGTCCAGGGCTTTGCGGCAGCGCCCGCGGCCTCGAGACGGATCGCGATGAGGCCGCCGAAATTGCGCGCGGCCCAGGCGGACTGCTTCACGCCGAGGAGATGATCGACCACGGGGTCCGTGAGCTTGAGCGCGTTCTCCAGCGCAATGGTCAATGCGAGTACGGAGTCGAGATAGTCCTGCGCCGTTTTCCTGAACTCGTCGGCCGCCTTGGTGTCGCGTGCCGCCTTCGGCTGGTGGATCAGGGCTTCGGCCCTGGTTCGCAGCGGCATCAGCGCGTCATGGAGCGCAACGAACTTGCCCAGGAGGCCGGCAAGGCGGGTATCGGACACGCCGTCGAGGCGTTCGAGCACGATCTTGTAGGCAGCTTCGGACAGTTGCCGGTTGGCAGCGATCCGCTCATCGGCGGCGGCATTGGCAGGCTCTTCGGCAACCAGCGCCGAGAGGAAGGTGCCGCGCTCGATCCGGAAGCCGAGCAGCGTCGTGAAAAGCTGCTGGTCGGTGCCGGCGTAGCGCTCGACCTTTTGTGCCGCGCTGTTGCGCTCGATGGCACCGAACAGGCCGGTCGAGAGCTGCCCGAGGAGGAACAGGCCGAGGACGGCGATGATGGCGCCGAGAACGGAACGAATGGAGGGATTGCCGAACAACGCCATGGGACCGCCGGGTCTCTGAATCGGAAAAGATGCAGAAAACTACCGGCTTGGCCCTAAGATTTGGTTCACCACATGCCCCTCGGTCCGCAGCGACGCGCGGCGGCGCGGCCCGATTTGCACCGCCGGGCGCGCGACCTCAAATCATCAGGCTCATTTCGAACGCCCGATGGGGTGAACCTCGACGAACTCGGCGTCCGGGTGCGCGATGATGGTGGCGAACATGATGCCGCTGATGATGAGCGACCAGGCGGTGTCCCAATAGATCCAAAACACTTTCCAGCCTCCTTGTGCCAGCCTCCTTTTGCCGGCCTCTGTCGTCCTCACCCGCGAGACGGGGTAACGGCGGGAAGAGGCCGCCGTTCCCTGCAGGCGAACGCCTAGCGATCTCTTGTCTTGGTCGGCGCGACCTTCCGATCGGTTGCACCGGCGCGGCGTTTTGCCACGACGTCTTCATCCCCAGGGCCTTCGCGCGGACGCGGTGGCGGCTTGGGCTGGCCGGACTGGCCGCCGTGCTTACCACCCATATCGGGTTTGCCTTCGAGGTCGTTTTCGCGGGACATGCCGGGTCAATGCGCGCGGCCGGCAATCGTTCGTCATTTGGGTTCGTAATTTGCTGGAGCGCCGTTCGGCTGTGAAGGAGTTCATATCGGCGGCACCTTTTTGCGGTGCACGATAGGTGGCGGACTGGGCGCATCGAATCTTGGACGGATTTGGCCTGATGCAGAAGCAACTCGTCGCCTGGACCATCCTGACCTCGGCCTTGCTCGCCGTCGCCGTATGGACCGTGCTCGGGCCGCCCGACCATCAGGCCGGCCCGCATCTGCCCTCGCGCGATCTGACGGCGTCGGTGCGCTAGCGCGGGACCAATACCATTTCGGCATCGATCGATCTCATCTGAAATTTGGTGCAAGGGAATACGAGCCGCTATCCTGCCGCAAAACGACTGGCCGTACCGGCAGGAGGACGCCCTTGATCAGACCGACACGCCGCGCGGTGATCGCCAACACACTCTTCACCGCCGTTGTCACCTCTCTTGCCCTCGTTTCCGGAGTCCGTGCCGGCATGGCCGAAACCTTCGCCTATGTCGGCAATGCCGACAGCAACAGCATCAGCGTGTTCAAGCTTGCCGGGAACGGCGAGATGACCCCGGTGCAGACGGCCGCCTTCACCGGCATCGAGAAGCCCGGCTCCTCGACACCACTTACGATCACGCCCGACCATCGCGTGCTGATCGCCGGCGTCCGCTCGCAACCGTTCGTCGCCGTGAGCTTTGCGATCGATCCCAAGACCGGGCTCCTCAGCCCTATCGGCAACGGGCCGCTCGCCGACAGCATGGCCAACATCGCAACCGATCGCACCGGCAAGGTGCTGTTCAGCGCCTCCTATGGCGGCAACAAGGTCGCGCTGAATCCGCTTGCCGCGGACGGCGTCGTCGGCGAGCCGAAGCAGGTGATCCCGACCGGGCTGAATGCGCACGCCTTCCTGCCCTCGCCCGACAACCGCTTCGTGTTCGCGACCAATCTCGGTTCGGACCAGGTGCTGAGCTTTGCGTTCGACGCCGCTGCGGGCACGCTGACGCCGAGCGATCAGCCGGCGATCAAGACGCCGGAAAAATCCGGGCCGCGGCACTTCGTATTCCACCCCGACGGCAAGTTCGTCTATCTCATCCACGAGCTGAACGGCGACGTCGCGGCCTACAGCTATGAGGCCAAGAGCGGAGCCTGGAGCGAGATCCAGCGCACCACGGCACTCCCGGAAGGTTTCTCGGGAAAACCTTGGGCCGCCGACATTCACATCACCCCTGACGGCCGCTTTCTCTACGCCTCCGAGCGCACCACCAACACGCTCACCGCCTACAAGGTCGATGCATCGAGCGGCAAGCTGACCACGATCGGCAGCGTGCCGACCGAGAAACAGCCGCGCGGCTTCAACATCGATCCGACCGGCCACTACCTCGCCGCCGTCGGCGAGCTCTCCGACGGCATGACCGTCTACGCCATCGACCAGGGAAGCGGCGCGCTCAGCAAGCTGAAGTCGTATCCCACCGGCAAGAAGCCGAACTGGGTCGAGTTTTTGACGCTGAAGTGAGAGTTCTTACCCTCCCTCTCAAGGAGATGGTGAGCGCGAACCTCTTGGCTTGTGCAGCGACAAAGCCAACAGGCGGCGTGGCGCCGCCTGCGCTGCTGCGGCATTTCTCATCCGGTCAGCCCATGGCCCGTCGCCATCGCTTCTGCTATCGATGGGGCCATATCGCTGAGAGCCTTGCAGCCAACCGGAATGACTGATGCGTTCATTGCCTGCGCGTTCCCTGTCCCAGACCTTCGCAGCGCTCGCCGGACTGGCGCTGGTCTCCGCCCTGCCCGCGGGCGCGGCTGATGACGACGCGCCAAAAGGGCCGGCGGTCACGGTGCTGAAGGCGGCCAAATCCTGCTTCTCCGACATCGTCGAGGCGACCGGCTCGATCATGGCGCGCGAGGAAACCTCGGTACGGCCCGAGCGTCCAGGCCTGAAGGTGACGGAGGTGCTGGCCGACGCGGGCGAGACCACGACGGCCGGCCAGGTGCTGGCGCGGCTGGCGCTGCCCGAAGGCGGCACGCTGCAGGTCACCGCGCCGGTGGCCGGCGTCATCGCCACCTCGACGGCGCAGATCGGCGCGCCTGCCTCGGCCAAGGGCGAGGCGCTGTTCACCATCGTGGCGCGCAGCGAATACGACCTCGTCGGCCTTGTTGCGACCAACGACATCAGGAAGCTCGCGGTCAATCAGCCTGTCACCGTGCGCATTGCCGGCGCCGGCGATATCGACGGCAAGGTGCGCCGCATCGGTCCGACCGTCGAGCCGAACATCCAGCAGGGCATGGTCTATATCGGCATCGCCTCGCCGCGGAGGCTGCTGATCAACGCGAGCGGGCGCGCGCTGATCAAGACCGGCCAGAGCTGCAACGTCGCGGTGCCGCTGACGTCGGTGCAATATTCATCCGCAGGCACCGTGGTGCAGGTGATCCGCCGCAACCGCGTCGAGACCAAGCGGGTCGAGACCGGATTGATGTCGGGCGGCAATATCGAGGTTCGCGACGGCCTCAACGAAGGCGACATCGTCGTGGCTCGCGCCGGCGCGCTCTTGCGCGAAGGCGACCCGGTGCGCCCGGTGATGGCCGCCGAAGCGGCGAAGTAGGTCGCGCCACACCCGTCATTGCGAGCGAAGCGAAGCAATCCAGAGTCTTTCCGCGGACGGATTCTGGATTGCTTCGCTGCGCTCGCGATGACGGTGGAGAGACGGTCGTGGCCCAACCACGCATGCCGCAGGGTGGATTGGCCCGCGGCTGCGCGAAGCGCAGTCCGCTCGCGTAATCCACCTATTTGCTTTCCGAGCTGAGAGAGAAGCGGTGGATTACGCTGCGCTAATCCACTGCGAAAAGCTATCCGCCGGCCTGATCGAAATGCACGTCCTCGAGCAGCGAGGAGGACACGGTCGGGACCTGATCGCCTTCGGAGGCGCGGGAGATGGCGAGGCGGGTCTTGTTGAAGACGCTCTCGGCGCTGCCTTGCGTCGCGAGGTTGGCGAGGAGCTCGCTGACCAGCGTGGAGTGCTCGCCCTTGCCGTCGTCCACGACCTTGCCGGGCGAGGCGGACGTCAGGATCAGCGCATTGTCGGGCGTACCGATCGGCGCGAGACCGTGGCTGTAAGAACGGAAGCGGCGCTCGTAGGGATTGCGGCGGGAGGCATCGACGACGACGAGCTTGGCCTTGGCACCCTGCTCCTTCATCATCTCGAGCACGCCCTCGATCGAGACGCCCTGACGGCGGACGTCGCTTTCCTTCCAGATCACGGCATCGACGGGCAGCATGTAGCTCTCGCGGCCGGCCTGCACGCCATAGCCGCCGAAGAACAGCATGACGGTGGTGTCGTGCTTGATACGGGACTTCAGGCGGTTGACGGCGCGGATCATGTCGTCCTTGCTCGCGTCTTCCACCATGTCGACGTCAAAGCCGTTCTTGCGCAGGCTGGAGGACAGCGCGCGTGCGTCGTTGATCGACTGCGTCAGCGGCGCGCTGGCGTCGGGATAATGACCATTGCCGATCACGAGCGCGAGACGCGAGGTCTCGCCCACCGAGCCCGTGACCTGGTCGGTCGAAACGGCCTTGGCGGCGTCGAGCGCGCGCATGTTGAGGGCAGCATGGGCACCGATCGCCAGCGACACCGTGCCGATGAGGGCCGCGGCGAGCGCAATCGAGCGTCGGGAAATATCGAGCTGCCTTACATTCATCTCGCTTCATTCCTGTCAGTCCAAAGACCGGCCAAGCGCGCGCACACTGGTTGAGTAGCGCGATGGCGTCTTTAGGTTTGAGGGATTGGCCGGGGGTGTGCCCCCGAATTGCGCGCAATTTGCGGCACCGCACCAAACAAACCCTTAACCTGAGATCGCCGCCCCGGCAATAGACTGCCCCAAATTAGATCTAAATAACTGAATCTATTGCAAAATTTTGCTTCATGGAATCCCGCGCCTAGCGGGTTCCTCGGCAACCTTCCGGAAGCGGCAATGCAGCTTTTGTGCCTGAGTTTTCCGTGACATCGGTCACATTTGAATTTCCCGCGAATCCGGGTAGCTTTTTCAAAGACTTGCAGGGGGCAGTCGTCGACCTGGCCTCCCAGTTCCCCGCGACCAGGTATTTCATGAGCCTCCATTATTTCGCAGGTGCCGCGTGCCGAGCGCTGACGGCACGAAAAGACGGCCCCTCCCTTTATGACGTCTGCGATCCCGTCCTCGCGGGCCAGGCCCGCGGCGATCCGCATTTGGCAAAGTTCTACAAGACCGCGCTCGGCAATCCCGCTTTACGCCTGCTGCTGCGCCGTGCCGGCGTGAGCGAACTGCGTGACGAGGCGAAACTGACCCGGCTGCGCGAGGCACTCGCCCGCGCCCGCGACGATGCCGAACCCGACTGGGCCGCGGTCGGCCGGCCCATTGCCGAACTCGTCGACACCATCACGCTCGACCACCCCAAGCCGCCGCCGGCCATGTTCGTCGGCGCGATGCCGACGACGGCACAGATCGAGGGCGCGATCCGCGATTGCGCGCAGCACCTGCTCGTCTCATACGGCAAAAACGGCTTTCTGCCGACCTATGCCGCCTTCAACCTGATCGGCGATCCTGATGTCCGCGGGCGCGAGCTGATCATGGCGCTCACCGGGTTGAATGCGCGCGGCTACAAGAATTCGTCGCTGCTGTTCAACCTCGCGCGCGTCTTCATCGCGCGTTCGCCCGCTCGCGCCGTGATCAATCCGCCATGGCGAGGGATCGCCGAGCCGATGTGGGAGCCGGTGCAGATCCGCCACCGCTCGGCCTATTATGATGCGTTCTTCATCGAGGCACTGTTGAGCTATGTCGAGACCGGGCTCGCCTCGCCCACGGACAAGATCGCGGCCCAGCGCGCGATCGCCGACATGGTCGATTTCTGCGTCAACATCAGCCGTGAGGAGGTCGAGGGCAGCAACGGCCAGCGCTTCAACGTCATCACGGCGCTGGCGCCCGCGCCGCATCCGCGCTTCTCGCGCTATTTCGCGCAGATCAAGCAGGACCTCGGCTTCGGCGTCTATGTGCCTGACTGCGACACCACGGCGTGCTCGATCTCGGCGGCGACACAGGCCGGCTGCATCGATCCGATCATCGACCAGCCGCTTTTGGATTTCTACGCGGGCTATCAGGTGCTATCAGGCGTCAACGAGCCGCGCGTGACGGTGCCGCTCAACGATCATCTCGACTACGAGGGCGGCGTCGCCACCTGGATCGACAATGTCAGGGGCGAGCGCCCCTACGGCAACGATCTCGATCCGACGCTCAATCTCGACATTCTCGAGGTGAGCTTTCGCAATCTGGCACGCTGGAAGATCCTGGAGACGCCTGCGCGACTTGCGACCGTGCATCGGATCATCGGCTTCCAGAAGCGGCTGGCGGCGAGCGGCGCCTTCGCCAATCCGCGCTCGCACATCTATTATCTGCCGGAACTCTACAGCGCCTATTTCGGCCGCTGCTATGCGGCCTTCCTGGCTCTGCCGCCGGCGGCGCAGGCCGCGATCGATCCGAATGGCGATTTCGACTTCATCCGCCATCGCGTACTCTCCTACGTCAAGGTCGAGCTGATGGCCGCGGAGATGAACGTGTTCGACGCCGCGCTGGCGCTGATCGCGCTTGGCCATCTCGGCGCCGACCCGCGCGCCTTCGCGCCAGCCCTGAACGTGATCGTCAATGCCATCGGCGAAGGCGGCCGCCGCGGCCCGTTCCGCGCTTATGAATGGAACAAGATGAAGACCCCGACGCGGATCCTGGTCGGAGGCCCCGAGGTGACGTCGGCGTTCGTGCTGATGGGACTGGCGGTGGCGAAGCGGGCGATGGCGCGGGGGTGAGGCTAGGTCTCGCGCCGGGTAAGGTCTTGTAGGGTGTGTTAGCCCTGCGGACTGCGCGAAGTGCAGTTCGTCGGGCGTAACCCACCACCTCTGTCGCCGCGGAGACGAAAGAGGTGGGTTACCCTACGAGACCTTCTGCAATGACGGGAAGTTGAAAGCCCCCGTGTTCGGCATATGCTGGCCTGAAGGCCCAAAGCCGACCAGAATGCGCGCTCCATCGAGGTTTTCTTCCCACGCGGACCGGCATGTTGCGAAAATTCCTGATTGCGCTGTCCCTGCTTGCTCTCCCGTCGCTGGCCCAGGCGGCCGACATCACCGGCACCGCGAAGGTCCGCGAGGGTGATTCCGTCCTGATCGGCAATACGCGGATCCGGCTCGGCGGCATTGACGCGCCCTCGGTCGACCAGCTCTGCCTCAACACCAAGAGCGAGCGCTGGACCTGCGGCGTCGCCGCGCGCGACGAGCTCGCCAAATACAGCGACGGCAAAAACTGGGTCTGCCATGCCCGCTCGATCGACCGCCGCGGCCGCACGGTGGCGCGCTGCGAGGTCGGCGGCGAGGACATCCAGAAATGGCTGGTGCGCAGCGGCTGGGCGCTGGCCTATACCCGCCTCTCGAAGGACTACGAGGCGGACGAAGCTGCCGCGCGCGAGGCCAAGGCCGGGATGTGGCAGGGCGCCTTCATCGCGCCCTGGGACTGGCGCGTGCGCAACAAGAAGACGGTGATCCTCGGCGCCACCAAGCCGCCCGACGGCGCTCATGCGGTGCTGCTCGCCTCGGCCTCCGGACCGGTCGCGCCCTCGCCTGACTGCACCATCAAGGGCAACGTCAATACATCGGGTGAGTGCATCTATCACACCCCGACCAGCCGCTGGTACGCCCAGATCAAGATGAAGATCAGCAAGGGCACCCGCTGGTTCTGCTCGGTCGAGGAGGCGGAAGCCGCCGGCTGCCGCGAGACCAAGCGATAGAGCAGTATCCGGAAAAGTGTGACGCGGTTTTCCGAAAAGACCATGCTCAAAGCAAAAAGCCGCCCCAGACCTGCGTTTTGAACGCTTTTCTCGGGCCTTTCCGCCGCGTAGAAGAGTAGATCAGCGACCCACCAGACCGTCTTCACGGCACAAGGAAGATAGCAATGACCGTTCGCGCGGGCCGGGAATTTCTGGCCATCCCCGGGCCCACCACGATGCCCGACACGGTGCTGCAGGCGATGCATCGTCCGGCGATCGACATCTACTCCAAGCAGATGACCGAGCTGACCGAGAGCCTGCTCCGGGACATCTCGAAACTGTTTGCGACCAAGGGAAAATCCTACATCTACATCGCCAACGGCCATGGCGCCTGGGAAGCGGCGCTGACCAACGTGCTGTCGCGCGGCGACAAGGTGCTGGTGCTGGAGAGCGGACGCTTCGCGATCGGCTGGGGCAATGCGGCGTCGCTGATGGGCGCCGAGGTCGAGGTGCTCAAGGGCGACTGGCGCCGCGCGGTTCGGCCGCATGAAGTCGAGGAGCGGCTGCGCCGCGACACCGAGCACAGGATCAAGGCCGTGGTCGTCGTCCAGATCGACACGGCCTCGGGCGTGCAGAACGACATCGAGGCGATCGGCAAGGCGATCAAGGCGGCCAATCATCCCGCGCTCTACATGGTCGACACCGTGGCTTCGCTCGGCTGCATACCGTTCGAGATGGACAAATGGGGTGTCGACGTCGCGATGTCCGGCTCGCAGAAGGGCCTGATGACACCGCCCGGCCTC
>NZ_FOQM01000014.1:86603-166858 GCF_900113735.1 Bradyrhizobium sp. Gha | reverse complement strand
CCGCAAGCGGAATGTTGGTGCAGTCGTGACCCTCGCGACGACCGAATGTGAGTTTGATCTGGCATGCAAACCAGATTGCCAAAACCGGCTCGACCCTTGGATCGCAAACCGAAAGGAGCTTCCGCCGCTACGCCCGACCACACCAGCCTGATGGCGTGCTCGGTCAAGTCAAGGTCAAGCCGCTGCGCGGCGGCCCTCCGGGCCGACCTTGACGTGACCTGCGCGCGCCATCTTCACACTGCCACGGTCGGGACGAAGAGCTGGCCTGCAATCGAACAAAGAGCTGATCAAACACCTTGACACGCAAACTCCCCATGTGAGCAATCCAGAATCCCTCCTTGGAAAGACTCTGGATTGTTTCGCTGCGCTCGCAATGACGAGGAGGGAGCGATGCGCCCCGCACGATGGGAACCTTCGCCTGCCAAGACATCAAAAAAGGCCCGCCGGCGGCGGGCCTTTTGTCAGCTGTGTCTCACGCTTAGCGCAGATTGCCGCAGAAGCGCTGGATGCGCTTGCAGGCGTCTTCGAGGTCCGAGGTCTTGGTCGCGTAGGAGATGCGGAAGGCCGGGCCGAGGCCGAAGGCCGAACCCTGCACGACGGCAACGCCTTCGGTTTCCAGGAGCTCGGTGACGAACTGCTCATCGTTGGCGATCACGTTGCCCGACGGCGCCTTCTTGCCGATCGTGCCGGCGCAGGACGGGTAGACGTAGAACGCACCTTCGGGACGCGGGCACTCGATGCCGTTGGCCTGGTTGAGCATGGAGACGACGAGATCGCGACGCTCCTTGAACACCTTGTTGTTGGCGGCGATGAAGTCCTGCGGACCGTTCAGCGCTTCCACCGACGCCCACTGCGAGATCGAGGACGGGTTCGAGGTCGATTGCGACTGGATGGTCGACATCGCCTTGATGAGTTGCGCAGGACCCCCGGCGTAGCCGATACGCCAGCCGGTCATGCAATAGGCTTTCGACACGCCGTTCACGGTGAGCGTGCGGTCGTAGAGGCTGGGCTCGACCTGCGCGACGGTGGTGAACTGGAAGTCGTCATAGACGAGGTGCTCGTACATGTCGTCGGTCATCACCCAGACATGCGGATGCTTGACCAACACGTCGGTGAGCGCCTTCAGCTCGGCCCTGGTGTAGGCGGCGCCGGTCGGGTTCGACGGCGAGCACAGGATGACCCATTTGGTCTTCGGTGTGATCGCGCGATCGAGCGCCGCGGCCTGGAGCTTGAAGCCATCAGCGGCGGTGCAGACCACCGGCACCGGCTCGCCGCCGGCGAGCGCCACCATTTCAGGATAGCTGACCCAATAGGGCGCCGGGATGATCACCTCGTCGCCCGGATTGATGGTCGCCATCAGCGCGTTGTAGAGCACCTGCTTGCCGCCGGTGCCGACGATGATCTGGTTCGGCTTGTAGGCGACACCGTTCTCGCGCTGAAACTTCGCGATGATCGCGTCCTTCAGTTCGGGAATGCCGTCCACCGCAGTGTACTTGGTCTTGCCCGATTCGATGGCGTGGATCGCCGCCAGCTTGATGTTGGCTGGCGTGTCGAAGTCGGGCTCGCCGGCACCGAGGCCGATGACGTTGCGGCCCGCCGCTTTCAGCGCGCGTGCTTTATCCGTGACCGCGATGGTCGCGGACGGCTTCACACGGTCGAGCGCAGCGGCAAGGAAGGACATCGTCATCTCCTGACAAGCGTCGTGAACCCTTTGCTCACGACTCCAATTGTGGGAATGAAGACACCCTAAAACGTGTGCCGCAGCACCGCAAGAAACTTCGGCCCGATCTCGAAAAAGTTTACGGATTTCGTGCGGCTGAGGCTCGATTTCCCGCAATTTTCCGCAACTTTGCCGCGCAAACCCCTCATATCCGGCAAGGCTTGTCCTCGGAGCAATTTTGCGTGTTGCATGCGGAAGCTTCTCCGCGGTCATGGCTTCCTTGTCCCGGCATCCACATTCTCCGCGTCGCGCGGCGAGGCGTGGATGGCCGCGACATAGGCGAGCCGGACGCGACGCCGTCCTTCAGTCGGCTATGCCTGGTCCATGAGGAATGCGGAAGCTTTCATGTCTTGAAGCTGATCGCCCCGCTCGCGCACGCTTTCGCAGAGCGTCGTGCATGTTGACGCAAGCGTGATCTGATTTCCGGCCTCGCACGAACATGATCTTTCCTGGCGTTGCAGTGCGGTAGGGTTTTCCAGTTTTTCTATTGACCGGCCCTTGCGGCGGATTCGCATCGGCATCATTGTTTAGCCGCGATGCGGGACAACAAGCACCGCACCTCCCTGATTTCGGAATCGAACTGCCAGAATGTACAAGCTCTATTCGATGCAGCGCTCGGGCAACAGCTACAAGGTCCGCCTTGCGCTGGCGCTGTTGAACCAGCCTTACGAAGCGGTCGAGGTGGACATTCTGCGCGGCGAGAGCCGCACGCCTGATTTCCTGACCAAGAACCCGTCGGGTCAGGTGCCGCTGCTCGAGGTCGGCGACAACCGCTTCCTTGCCGAGTCCAACGCCATCCTCTGGTACGTTGCCGTCGGCACGCCGCTCGCGCCGGAGAACCGCATCGATCGCGCCGAGGCGCTGCAGTGGATGTTCTTCGAGCAGCACGCGCTCGAGCCGAATATCGGTGCGGCCTATTTCTGGCTGTCGCTGGTCAAGGGTGGGCGCGACCTCCAGACCCACGCTCTGGAGGACTGGATGGAGCGCGGCTACGGCGCGCTCCAGGTGATGGAGAACCATCTCAAGGCCAACGCCTACTTCGCCGCGCGCCAGCTCACCGTCGCTGACATCGCGCTTTACGGCTACACCCACCTTGCCGAGCGCTGCGACTTCGACCTCGCGCCGTTCCCGGCGATCCGGGACTGGCTCAAGCGCGTCGAGGCTGCCCCCGGCTTCGTGGCGATGGACTGGCGTCCCGCCGACATCGGCAACCCCGCCAGCATCGCGGCGGGGGCTTGAAATCGGTGCAACGTTAAGAAATAGCGGGTATTGCGTTAACCTTTGCCCCAATCCTGCCGTTTTCAACGCGATCGCTGCCCCAATATTGCCGGTTGAAATTGTGAAGTTATCGGGCGTCGCGGGTGATTCGCTCGCACGTTGAAGGATTTAGACCCATGATGCGGGCGTCCGGCACGGTCGGCTTTCAGGGCCACACCGATACCGTCGCGTCTTCCCGGCTGACCAGCGCGGTCGCGGCGTCGCTCGCCGTCGCCGCCCTCTCGTTGTGCCTGATCGTCACCCTCACGGTGCTGTCGACCACGGCGACCATGGCGATGGGCCTGCCGGTCTGATCCCCGTTCCATCCTGGATCGCGTTCAACGTGCCGCGCGGCCCGTCGCCTGATGGCTTCCCGATGGAACACAGATGAAATCGCCCGTGGTCATCGTTGCAATCACCCTGACTGCGGCCATCCTGGTCGCGGCCTCGCTGTTGATCTTCGTCGGCACCCGCAAGGGCCCGGGAACGTCGACATGGAACGCGCCCGCCGCGCAACCGCGCATCATGCACGCCCATTTGGTCTAAAATCATCCGAAAGCTTTGGGCGCGCTCGCAAGCGCCCGTTAAGCGCAACAAGCGAATCCGGATTGCGCTCGCGCAACCATGGGTCAGTCTGATCGCCTTATTTCGTTCAAGGAGGGACGAGCCAGGCCATGCGGTTCGGATGGCGTACCATATGCGGTCCCGTGCTGACGCTGGCGATCGCACTGCTGGCGACCCTACTCGATCGTCATGCGCTCACGCTCGCACCGCTGTTCGTCTGCATCGTGGCCTTGGCCGCTTCGCTCTCAGGCTTCGCGTCGGCGCTTGGCAGCGCCACCATCGCCGTGATCGGCACGGCGTTGCTGTCGCTCGGCGATCGTTCAACGGCGGGCATGACCGCGACGGATCTCGCTCAGCTCGCCCTGCTCGCGCTCACGACCGGCGGCACCGCCGCAATCACCGGTCTGATGCGCGAACGCCTGCTCGCTGCCTTCGCCGCCGAGCGGCACAACCACGCCAGCGCGGCACGCTTGTCGGCCGCACTCGACCAGGTCGATATCGGCATCGTGCTGCTCGACGCCGAGACCCGCGCCGAATTCATCAACCGCGCCTTCCGTCACTATTTCGCGCTGCCGGACGAAAAGGCCGACCAAAAGCCGCCCTTCATCGCGCTGATGTATCACGGCCGGGACACCGACGCGTTCGATCTGCCGGAGGATGAGCTGGGTCTCTTCATCGCGCGGCGGATGGAGATGGTGCGAATCGGCGATGCCACGCCGATCAACATCGCCTTGCGCAATGGCGAGGTGCTGCGCTTCGTCTGCACCGCGCTGCCCGACGGCGGCCGCATGCTGAGCTATACGCCCGTCACCGACCTCGTGCGCCGCACCGACGCGCCGGCGCGCGCCGACTATTATCGCTCGCTGCGCGATCCCCAGGGGCGGAAGCTGATCCGCTATCTTCGGGTGGCGGAGTGATGCAACGCAATTGATCGACGGGCCCATCATCACGTATGAAGGGGCAGGATCGATCCACGGATTTCCCAGATGTCGCTCGTCATTCGCTCCGTCACCCGGCAGGACTACGATCAATGGCTGCCGCTGTGGGACGGCTACAATGCCTTCTACGGCCGCTCCGGCCCGACCGCGCTGGCGCCCGAAATCACCCGCATGACCTGGCAGCGCTTCTTCGATGCCTATGAGCCGGTGCATGCGCTGGTCGCCGAGAGCGACGGCAAGCTGCTCGGGCTGACGCATTACCTGTTCCATCGCAGCACCACCGCCATCGAGCCGTCGTGCTATCTGCAAGACCTGTTCACGAACGAGGCTTCGCGCGGCAAGGGCGTCGCCTCGGCACTGATCTACGGCGTCTACGAGCGCGCCAAGCTCGCAGGCGCGCCGCGCGTCTACTGGCAGACCCATGAGACCAACACCACGGCGCAGAGCCTGTACGACAAGGTCGCGGAACGCTCCGGCTTCATCGTCTACCGCAAGCTGTTCTGATCCTCATCACACCTGTGGATAAGTCCTGATGTCACCGGCGCGTAACACACCGGGATTAGGTTGCGTTTGCGTCTGATCAGGCCCCCCGTCACCGATCAAGCGCCCCAAGCGGTCCCCGTCAGTCGCCGCGTCTGACTGGGGCCGCATTTTTTTGCCTGCAAGTCTGTGGCGGCATGGCTGCAACGCAGGCAAGTGCTTGCCGCTGCGTCGCAGCGCGGTCACAATGGCCGCCTGCTCTCCTTTGACAGGACCTGTCATGGAAATTCGCAATCTCGGCGGCTCCGGCCTGCGCGTGTCCGCGGTCGGGCTCGGGTGCAACAATTTCGGCCAGCGCACCGATCTGGAAACCTCGCGCAAGGTGATCCACCGCGCGATCGATCTTGGCATCACGCTGTTCGACACCGCCGACATCTATGCGGGCCAGGGCGGCTCTGAGACCGTGCTCGGCACCGTGCTCGGCGACCGCCGCAAGGACGTCGTGCTCGCCACAAAATATTCCAAGCCGATGGCGGCCGACGGCACCAAGCAGGGTGCCTCGCGGCGCTACATCATGAACGCGGTCGAGGCCAGCCTGACGCGGCTCAAGACCGACTACATCGATCTCTACCAGCAGCATGATTTCGATCCGCTGACGCCGCTGGAGGAGACGCTGCGCGCGCTCGACGATCTCGTCCGCCAGGGCAAGGTCCGCTACATCGGCCATTCCAACTTTCCGGCGTGGCGCATCGCGGAAGCCGAGTTCACCGCGCGCGCGATGAATGTCGGCCGTTTCGTCTCGGCACAGGACGAGTACAGCCTCCTCGTTCGCGACATCGAGAAGGATTTGCTGCCCGCCGCCGAGGAATACAAGCTCGGCCTGCTACCGTTCTTCCCGCTGGCGAGCGGTCTGTTGACCGGCAAATATCAGCGCGGCGCAGCAGCGCCCGCCGATACGCGCTTCGGCAAGGCACCGGCGCTGCGCGACCGCTACGTCACGCCGCGCAACGAGGACATCGTCGAGAAGCTCCAGGCCTTTGCGCAGGCGCGCGGCCATTCGATGCTCGAGCTCGCCTTCTCCTGGCTCGCCGCGCGCCCGCAGGTCTCGAGCGTGATCGCAGGCGCCACCCGCGTCGACCAGGTCGAGCAGAACGTCAAGGCAATCGCCTGGCGGCTGGAGGCCGAGGATCTCGCCGAGATCGACAAGATCACGCTGGGATGAGATTGGCGGCGCGCTACTTCGCGCCGCGTCCCACCGTCTGTATCACCTCGAAACCTTCGAACTGGGGATGGCCGAGATACAGCGGCTTGTTGTCGCCGGCCTTGTGATGGGCAGCACGAAACGCTTCCGACTTGGTCCACGCGTCAAACGCCGCGTGATTGGCCCACACCGTATGCGACGCATACAACGTATGGTCCTCGAGCTCGGGGCCGCGCAGCAGATGGAATTCGACGAAGCCCGGCACCTTGTCCAGATGGCTGTCACGCGACAACCAGACCTGCTCGAAGGCGGCTTCCGATCCCTTGGCGACGCGGAAGCGGTTCATGGCGATGTACATGGGTGGTCTCCTGATGCTCAGGCGATCATGTCGTCATTTCGCGACGCGCCGCAAGGCGCGGGAACGGACTGATGGAATTAAGCGACCAGCCCCTTCATCGGCCTTGCGCTGGCGCTGTCCGGGAACACCGTCTGAGCCAGCACCTGATCGGACAGGCCGAACTGGCCTTGCAGCACGCCCTTGATCACCGAGCGCAGGTCGGTGGTGGGCTTGAGGTCGCGGGCCTCATAGAGATTGCCGGGCTTGAGGCCGGGCCAGTCGGAGATGACGCGGCCGCCCTTCACAGCCCCGCCGGCGAGCAACGCGATGGTGCCGGTGCCGTGGTCGGTGCCGTCGGTGCCGTTGATGCGCGCGGTGCGGCCGAACTCGGTGGCGACGACGACGACGGTATCGCGCCAGCGATCGCCGAGCCCGCTTTCGAATTCGGCGAGCGCGCCGTCGAGCCCGCCGAGCAGGAAGGCGAGACGCCCGACGGGACCGCCTTCGTTGGCATGCGTATCCCAGCCGTCGAAAGCGAGCGCTGCGATGCGCGGGCCATCATCGGCGGCCATCAGCTTCGCGGCGCCGCGTGCGACCTGGCGCATCTGCGCGACGGCATTGCCGGGCTTCGGCTTCATGTCGTCGCCGCTCGCAGCCTTCTCCAATTGCAGGCCCTGCGTCAGCGCCGAGGCCAGCGCCGGATCGCGATGGCGGTAGAGATCGACCAGCCGCATCGCGGTGTCGTCGTCGGCCTGCGGCAGCGCGACCGGCGCCCAGCCGACGGTCGGCGCGTTGCCGCGCAGCACCAGGGGCGTGGTGGGGCCGACCGCAAGTCCGCTCGACACGCGCTCGCCGCGCGGCAGCGCTTCGAGCGCGCGGTTCAGCCAGCCGGACTGCACGCGTCCCGGCCCTGCGTAGCCGCTCTCCAGCACGTCCTGGCCGTCGAAATGCGAGCGATCGCGGTAAGGCGTCGAGACCGCGTGAATCACCGCGGCATGCTGGGCGCGGTACATGCGCGCGAATTCCGGCATCGACGGATGCAGCCCAAAGAAGGAGTCCAGCATCAGCGCGGGATGCGCGCCATCCGCCGTGAGCGCGATCGAGCCGTGCAGGCCGGCATAATCGGGATCGCCGATCGGCGCGACGGTCGCGAGCCCATCGAGCGCACCGCGCAGGATCACCACGATCAGTCGGGGATCGCGCCCGTCGGCGGCGCGCGCGAATTTCGGCAAATAGGCCCAGGCCGCAAACGACGCGCCGCCGAGCAGAAGGCCGCGGCGCGAGGTGAGGAGCCGGTTTTCGACACAGTCGACCATCATCATCTCCTCTGAATTTCCGGCGACATCAGCAGCAGCGCCAGCGCCTGCTGGCGCGATTCCGCGCGCTCGATGGTTCTGCGCGTTTCGGCCGACGCCGCGTCCGCCGCCGCGAATTCCAGCAGGTCGAGCGGATCGATGTTGGGTCCGAGCCGCGCGCCCATCTGCGAGGCGATGTCGAGCCTCAGCTTGATGCCCTCGGGCGCGGCCCAGGCCGCGGCGGTATCCGGAAAACCGTTCGGCCCGGCCGGGGTCCATAACGGCTGGCCGAGCAGGTTCAGGCTATTGAGATAGAAACCGGGATCCTCAGGCACGCGCGCGAGCAGCCGGCCGCTCGCGACCAGAAAATCATAGGGCGAGCGCATCTTGGTCAGCGGCGCTTTCCATGCCTCGTCGGAGTCGACCAGCGCCGTGGCAAGTGCCTTGAGATCGCCATCGGTCTTGACGAAGACGTCGCGCAACCGCGCGACCAGCGCCGGTGGCGGATCGTCGGCGACGAAGTGGCGGACGAATTTCGTGGCGATGAAATTCGCCGTCGACGGATGCCGCGCAATGTCGGCAAGCGCGGCCTCGCCCTGCGCGAGACCATTCGCTTCATAGGTTTTGCCGAGCAGCACCTGCGGCCCCGGCTGATGCGCATTGGCGTTGAAGACGAACGCGCCGGGCGCGCCAAGCTGGCCCTTGCGGCCGGCAAAGGTCCAGCCAGTGATGATGCGCGCGAGCGAGGTGACGTCGCCTTGCGTATAGCCGCCACCGACGCCCAGCGTATGCAGTTCCATGATCTCGCGCGCGAGATTTTCGTTCAGCCCGCGCTTGCGGTTCTGCCCGGCGCGCGAATCCGGTCCGAGCGATTGCTGGTTGTCGAGGAAGAACAGCATCGCCGGATGCTGCTCGACCGCTTTCAGCATGTCGGCGAAGCGGCCCAGGACATGCGGGCGGATCGCCTCGCGCTCGAAGGCGCCGGCCCACATCCGCGCCAACTCGCCCTTGCTCGCGGAGATGCAGAAATGATTCGACCAGAACACGACCAGGCGCTCGGTGAAGCCGCAATCGACCAGCATCGCGCGCTGCAACCGCGCCAGCGCCTCGGCGCGGAAGGTCTTCTGGATCACGTTGAGCGGCTGTGCCGGTTTTGCAGCGGCCGGCGCGGAGACGCCAGGCTGCATGCTGTCGGGTTTCAAGGTGGCGCCGGCTTGCTTCGCATCAGCCATCTGCTGGCCCGCGATCTCGTTGGTCACCGTGTTGAGCGAAAGATTTCGCCGCAATTGGTTGTCGGCCTTCTGCTCGGCCGGCGGAACGGGCGCTTCGGTCGGCGTGGCCGCCTTCGCGGCTTCGCGCGCCTGTTTGACCTCGTCCTGATACGCGAATGCAGCCTGTCCGAGTTGCGGCGTCGATTGCAGCCCAGGCGCCTCCAGCAGCACGCCATGGGGACGCGCCAGTTCCGCCTTCACGAAACCCCTGGCGTCGGAGGCTGCATTGACGAGATCGCCGGATGCGCCGCCGCGCGGCCCGAAGCCGAAGCGGTTCAGCGCGACGAGAGCGGCTTGCGAATCGCGGGCCATCGATTTGTTCTCCGCGCGTTGCCAACCACTTTCCTGGTTTGCACGCGGCGCTTAATATACTGCAGCGACAGATGAACCCGGCATGAAAATGACGGCAAAGCTTCGACCTGAATCATGACAATTCCGAAAGAAATCACGCTGCCACGACCGGCCCCGCGCCGCCTCGCCTGTTCCCGCTGCGGCACCGAGTTCGGCTGCGATCTCACGGCCCATTGCTGGTGCGCGGAGGAGACGGCCAAGCTGCCGATGCCGATCAAGGGCGAGGATTGCTTGTGCCGGGAATGTTTGCGGAAGGCGGCGGCGGAGACCGTAGCATCGTAGGGTGGGTTAGCCGAAGGCGTATCCCACCTCTTCTGTCTCCGCGGAAAGCAACGAGGTGGGTTACGCCCTGCACATGCGCTTCGCGCATCTGCACAGCTAACCCACCCGACGAAATCTAAACTGGATGCCCCGGCGATCTCCGCGCCATGCCGTCGAACGCATCGAGCAGCTTTTCGCGCCAAGCGTAAATCGGATCATCGGCCTCGATCAGCCTGAACGGGCTCACCACACGTGCCCATTGAAAACCACCGAACACGATGTAGTCGGCATAGTTCGGCGCAGCGCCGCCGAGATAGGGTTGCGTCTTGAAGGTCTGCCGCATCACTTCCAGCGACTTGCGGAACGCGACGACGCCGGTGTCGCGGCTCGCCATGATCTCTTCCAGTGTCTTGCCGCCGAACCGCGCCTCGCGCGACTGGCGGAAATACGCGGCATCGACCTCGGCCAGATTCTTCGGGATGTCGGCGATGATGAGCGGAAAGATGCCGCCGACGATGGCGATATCGCCCCAGGCATTGATCATGCGCGCCATGGCGCGGCCGCCTTCGCCGCCGAACAGCGAGGGACGATCCGGAAAATTGTCTTCGAGATAGTTCGCGATCGCCCAGGAATCGACCACCGGCTTGTCGTGATGCAGCAGCACCGGGACTTTCTCCGAGCCGTGCGGCGCGATCGCGCTTTTCTCGGTGAAGCGCCATGGCAGCGATTCCGCCGTCAGCCCCTTATGCGCCAGCGCCATCCGCGTGCGCCAGCAAAAGGGGCTGAACGGGCGCGAGGCATCGGTGCCGACGAGTTCGTAGAGTTTGAGCGACATATCTGTTTTCCGTCATTGGGAGCGCAGCGAAGCAATCCAGTCTTTCACCGCGGAGGCATTCTGGATCGCTTCGCTGGCGCTCGCAATGGCGATGTGGAGGCAGAAGCGCTCCGCGTCTTTTACCTCCGCCGAGAGCAAACTACCGCCCGTTGGTTCGCAGCAGCCTCTCGCCGTCTTCCGTCACGGCGATGACCAGGCCGAGGCCGGGCAGCGTTTGGCGTGCGACGAAGCCACGATCGGCGGCGTCCTCCCAGATGGTGAGGCGCGGGCACGAGGTCTTCCAGGTCGCGATCACCTCGGCATAGGCGCGTGGCTCGCGCGCGATCCATTCGACGAAATCCAGCACCAGCGGGTCGGCCGTCTCGTTCATTGCAAACCTCCCTTGGTCAACGCGGCAAGCACCGGCACGCGTAGCAGGAGCCAGCCGCCATAGGCGATGTAGTAGCAACCGATGGTGGTGATCAACTTGTTCGACCAGGCTACGAATTGCTGGTCGGTCATGGCCTCGAGAAGGCGTCGCGCGAGCGTGGTGCCCAGCATCGAGGCCGCGATCGCAACGCCGGCCAGCACGGGATCGAGCGAGGCGGCCTGGTCGATGACACCGCCGAAATAGATCAGCTTGGTGAAATGGCTGACGATCTGGCACATCGCTTTGGTCGCCACCTTCTCGCGCCGGCCGAAATTGCCGCCGAGGAAGAAGGTGTCGAGCAATGGGCCGGAGACGCCGGTCGTCAGCATCAAGCCCATGCAGATCGTGCCATAGACGGTGCCCTGCCAGAGGCGATCAGGGTCGGGCTTGATATTGGTCGGCAGCAGCCGCGCCATGAACGGCGTGGCACCCAGCATCAACAGCGCCATGGGCTTGTCAGGCACGTAGCGGGTCAGCGACCAGGCCGCCAGGGCAATGGCAGCGCCGACCATGTAGTTTGCGACCGGCCGCCAGCGGATATGCTTGCGCCACAGCAAAGCGCGCCAGCCGTTCGAGGCCATCTGCGTAATCGCATGCAGCACCATCGCGGTCGGCAGCGGCATCAGGGCAAGCAGCACGCCGATCAGGATCAGCCCGCCCGCCATGCCGAACAGCCCCGACAGGAACGCGGTGCCGACCATCAGCAATCCAAGGGCAGCAATCATGATGGGCGTCACGCGGGGTCTCCAGTCGAAAGGTTGGGGATGCAGGCTGTCTGCACTCCGTCGCCGCTTGCGGGGAGAGGCGAAGAACACTGCCCGCGTCGGCAAATCAGCATGAATTACGCTGATGTTTGTGCCTCGCTTGCCCTGCCTTCGCAAACTGAGTTATCTTGGCCTGGCATCAGCTTTCCTGAGGGTCGACTCCGTTGCGACGACTGCTCTTTCTCAACGGCATCAAGGCATTCGAGGCGGCGGCGCGGACCGGCAGCTTTGCTGCGGCTGGCGTCGAGCTGAGCGTGTCGGCGGCCGCCGTCAGCCGCATGGTCCATCTCCTCGAAGAGCGGCTCGGGGTCGCGCTGTTCGAGCGCAAGGCCAACAGGCTGGTGCTGACGCAGGCGGGCCGCGCCTATCAGAGCGGGCTGACGCCGATCTTCGACGCGCTCGCCAGCCTCACCGCGCAGGTGACGGCGCCGTCCAGCGTGCGCGTGCTCACCATCGGCGTCGGACATACCTTTGCGATGCGCTGGCTGATTCCACGGCTGTCGGAGTTTCGCAACGAAGAGCCCGACGTCGAGGTGCGCTTCACCACCGGCGGGGCGTCGGTGCCGTTCGGCGAGGACTGGAGTTGCGGCATCAAGCTCGGCACCGGCGACTGGCCGGGGCTCGTCGCCGAGCCCTTGTTCGCCGGCGACCTGACGCCGGTCTGCGTGCCCCGCCTCGCCGCCAGCCTGAAGCGGCCGGCCGACCTCAAAGGCCCGAGCCTGATCCGCGTCGAGCATTCGCCGCAGGATTGGCCGCTCTGGCTGAAGGCCGCGAACCTCACCCGCATCAATCCACGCGGGCCCGAGTTCCAGTTCTACGGCCAGGCGCTGCAGGCCGCGGCCGACGGGCTCGGCATCGCCATGGGCATCCGGCCCTATATCGACGACGATCTGGCCGCCGGACGGCTGGTGGCGCCGTTCTTCGAGCTCTCTGTGCCCAAGGGCATGCGCTGGTACCTGCTCTACCGCAGTTTCCAGAGCGAACAGCGCGACTTTGCCGCGTTCCGCCGCTGGATCATGCGGGCGGCCGCGGAACCCGCAGCGAGGCCGCGGCGGCCCGGACGCGCCTCAGCGCGGAGCTGACGCCTGAGCCATCAGGCCTAAAAAAGCCGGCCGCTTGTGAACCGCTTCACATTTCGAAATCCGCAAACGTGGTCCTCTAACCCTCCGGCACGAGACCATTTGGGGACCACCAATGACCACCCTTTACGACGGCTTTGACATCGAATCCTTCGAAGCTGGCAAGGGACTGTGGCACGCCCGTATCCGGCGGGCCGATTTCAGCCCGGTTGCCATCGACGGCGTGCTGTTTCCGACCATGGAAGTCGGCTTCGCCTGGCCCGATTCCGACGCCGCGATCGCCGACGCCAAGCATCACATCGACCGCTTCCGCCACCGCGCCGACGACCGCGACGACGAATAGCCGACGGCAACAGGACTGAAGGGCAACAGGGGACACCGGTTCATGTCAGTCATCGAATACGACAACGATCCAGGGCCAAGGATCTATTCGCGCAAGGTGCTGGCGATATGCCCGGAATGCGATGGCGATCTCTCGGTGCTCCGTGTGATCGGCGGCCGCGCCGGATGCGAGTACTGGACCATGCGCTGCGTCGATTGCGGCGGGATCCATCTCGATATCCTCAAGCCGCGCCCGACGGCCGTCGACGGCGACGGGCCCCTGCCGGCTGAAGTCGCCAGGGATCACTGAACAAGGCTGCTGCCAACCTGCTGTCAGCAGCCTGCGCACGGAACGGCATTCGCTCTTTTCTGAGGGGCGGACTCGTCCCATATTCCGGGCATGGCGAAGAAACCCGCTCCCCCGAAATCTCCCAAAGCCAAAGCACCGAATTCGAAGGCACATCGGCCGGATGTGCAGCCGATCGGGCCGGCCCTGGCTGAATTGCTCAATCCCGCGATCAATCGCGGCGACGCCGGGCTAGGATCAGGCACCGGCTTGCAGCCGCCGCCGGACAATTCGCGCGATCGCCGCGCGGGGGGCGAGGCCGCTGCGCATCGGGCTCGCGCTTCGACCCCGAGGGAGTTTCCGCAGGATTCGATGCGGCCGATGCCGCTGCGGCCCAATCCGCAGCCGGCAGGAGCCCGCGCCTCGACCGAAGGTCTTGGCGAGGCGCCGCAGGCCAATTACGGAACTGCGGCCACGATCCCGACGCTCGATCCGGAACTGGCGCGTCAGCTCGGCCTGCCCACCGAAGAGGACGATGCCGAGGCGCTGGCGCGTCCGCCGCGCAGCAAGATGGAGGCGCTCGGCGTCAAGGCGACTGCGGATGCACTGGAATCGCTGATCCGCGAGGGCCGGCCGGAGTTCCGCAAGGACGACGGCTCCACGAAAGTGTGGACTCCGCACCGGCCGCCGCGCCCGGAAAAGTCCGAAGGCGGCGTGCGTTTCGAGATCAAGTCGCCATACGAGCCGCGCGGCGACCAGCCGACCGCGATCGCCGAGCTTGTCGAGGGCATCCAGCGCAACGACCGTTCGCAGGTGCTGCTCGGCGTCACCGGCTCCGGCAAGACCTACACAATGGCCAAGGTGATCGAGGCGACGCAACGGCCCGCCATCATCCTGGCTCCGAACAAGACGCTCGCCGCCCAGCTCTACGGCGAGTTCAAGAGCTTCTTCCCCGACAACGCGGTCGAGTACTTCGTCAGCTATTACGACTATTACCAGCCGGAAGCGTATGTGCCGCGCACGGACACCTACATCGAGAAGGACTCCTCGATCAACGAACAGATCGACCGCATGCGCCATTCGGCGACGCGCGCGCTGCTCGAACGCGACGACGTCATCATCGTCGCCTCGGTATCCTGCATCTACGGTATCGGTTCGGTCGAAACTTACACCGCGATGACCTTCGCGCTGAAGAAGGGCGAGCGCATCGACCAGCGCCAGCTCATCGCCGACCTCGTCGCGCTGCAGTACAAGCGTACCCAGGCCGATTTCACCCGCGGCACGTTTCGCGTGCGCGGCGACGTCATCGACATCTTCCCGGCGCACTATGAGGACCGGGCCTGGCGCGTGAACCTGTTCGGCGACACCATCGAGACCATCGAGGAGTTCGATCCGCTCACCGGCCACAAGCAGGACGAGCTCGAATTCATCAAGATGTACGCCAACTCGCATTATGTGACGCCGCGCCCGACGTTGGTGCAGGCCATCAAGTCGATCAAATCTGAACTGAAGCAGCGGCTCGACCAGCTCAACAACCAGGGACGCCTGCTGGAGGCGCAGCGGCTGGAGCAGCGCACCACCTTCGATCTCGAGATGATGGAGGCGACGGGAAGCTGCGCCGGCATCGAGAATTATTCGCGCTATCTCACCGGGCGGCTGCCCGGCGAGCCGCCGCCGACCCTGTTCGAATACGTCCCCGACAACGCGCTGGTGTTCGCCGACGAAAGCCACGTCACCGTGCCGCAGATCGGCGGCATGTTCCGCGGCGACTTCCGCCGCAAGGCGACACTGGCCGAATACGGTTTCCGTCTGCCGTCGTGCATGGACAACCGCCCGCTGCGCTTCGAGGAATGGGACATGATGCGGCCGCAGACGATCGCGGTATCGGCGACGCCGGGCAGCTGGGAGCTGAACGAGAGCGGCGGCGTGTTCGTCGAGCAGGTCATCCGCCCGACCGGGCTGATCGACCCGCCCGTCGACATCCGCCCCGCCCGCACCCAGGTCGATGATCTCGTCGGCGAGGTGCGCGCCACCGCGCAGGCCGGCTATCGCTCGCTGATCACGGTGCTGACCAAGCGCATGGCGGAGGACCTCACCGAATATCTGCATGAGCAGGGCATCCGTGTCCGCTACATGCACTCCGATATCGACACGATCGAGCGCATCGAAATCATCCGCGACCTTCGCTTGGGCGCGTTCGACGCGCTGGTCGGCATCAACCTGTTGCGCGAAGGCCTCGACATTCCCGAATGCGCGCTGGTCGCGATCCTCGACGCCGACAAGGAAGGTTTCCTGCGCAGCGAGACCTCGCTGATCCAGACCATCGGCCGCGCCGCGCGCAACGTCGACGGCAAGGTGATCCTCTACGCGGACCAGATGACGGGCTCGATGGAGCGCGCCATCGCCGAGACCAACCGTCGCCGCGAGAAGCAGGTCGAGTACAACAACGCCAACGGCATCACGCCGGAAAGCGTGAAGAAGCAGATCGGCGACATCCTCAACTCGGTCTACGAGCGCGACCACGTGCTGGTCGAGGTCGGCGGCCACGACATGACCGACGACGTCATCTCGATCGGCCACAATTTCGAAGCCGTGCTCGCCGATCTCGAGACGCGCATGCGCGAGGCCGCCGCCGATCTGAACTTCGAGGAAGCCGCTCGCCTCCGCGACGAGGTCAAGCGCCTGCGCGCCACCGAGCTCGCCGTGGTCGACGACCCCACCGCCAAGCAGCGCACCGTGCAGGTCAAGGCCGGCGCCTACGCCGGCACCAGGAAATACGGCGACGCCGCCAATTTGCCGGTCAGCGCCATGAAGAACAGGAGTGCAGCAACAGCGCTCAAGGCCGGCGGCGGCAAGGGCTCACGCGTGCACAAGCCGCATCTCGACGAGATGCACGGCCCGGAATCGCTGCCCTATCGTGAAAACCAGTCGCTGCCGTCAAAGCCGTTCGGCAGCACGAGCCGGATCATCCAGCCGACGGACTCGCGGCAGTCAGGCCCGGAGTTCGGGCCGGCGCCGAAGTCGACGGGAGGAGCGCCGGGACGACGGGGTGGGTGGAAGAAGAGGTAGCTCGCTGAAACGGCGAAGCGCCCTCTAGCCCAGGCTCGCCCCACCACCGACAGCATCAGCACGGTCATCACGAGCCGATGCGTGACTGCGAACAGCGCGTTGGCCAGCGACTGACGAAGTAGGCGAGCTGCGCGCACGCCTCGCCCTTCGAGACGACCGCTGCGCGGTCTCCTCAGGATGAGGCTAAACGGCATCGGCGCCCGCTAAAACTGCTGCCGCGCACTCCGCCCTCATCCTGAGGGCCCGCCAGCGGCGGGCGTCTCGAAGGATGCGCAAGGAAACCACTTCCAAACGCGATAGCCCCACGGCTTGCGGAGAAACAGAGTAGACGCCGATGCAGATAGAAGAAGCGCTTACAGCTTGCCCTGGCCGTTCACCTGGCTCTGTTGCTGCTGCTTCTCCTGCTCCTTGGCATGGTGGCGGCCGTAGAGGCAGCCGGCGGCGGCGCCGAGCATGCCGTGATGGCCGGCATAGTGGCCGGCCACGCCGCCGACGATGGCGCCCTTGATGCAGCCCTTGGCGTTGGCGGCGGAGCCCGCGCCCAGCACGAGGAGCGCGGCGGTGATCGCGATGAGCGGGGATTTCATGGATGTCTCCTGCGGTGTCCGGCGTCTCAACGAACACAAACGCGCTGGGTTCCCGCACTCGCCGCGTGGTGAGATGCGCCGCCGTCATCCCGAAGGCCAGGTCGACACGGGCACCGTCGCGGGCTTGAACCTCCCTCGCCTCTCCTTCGACTGATCAGGGGACGTTGTGAACGCCGGCTGGGGATCGGTGCCGATGAAAGTTGCGTTGCTTGCAATGTTGGGACTGTTCCTGGGCGCATTGGGCGGAGCCGCGCTAGGCATCGGGGCCGGGCTCGCCTGGGTCGAGATCGCGCATACGACGAGTTTCGAAGGCTATAGCGGCATGCTGGTGTTTTTCACCTTCATGCCGGCGGGGGCCGCCATCGGCGGGATCGGCGGCGGCATGCTGTTCGCCCTGCTGGCCATGCGCGACGACGTCATCGCGGTCGAGCCGGGGCCCGCGACCGGGCCGGCCCGTAGCCCGGACCAGTAAAATTACGGGATTCTATTGCAAATCTCACATTTCGCGCTCACTCGTGCATTGCAAAAACGTGATTTGAGTTTTTCCAGAAATCCCGTATTTGTTCGTGTACGAATGAATTGACCAGCCCTTCGGCACCTTGCTGTGCATGGGGGCGTTTTCCGTTTTTCTGCAAGCCACTTTCAGGACGCCCCAAAATGACAGAGCACAGTCTCTGGCGTTTCTCGCGTGCGTTGCACCGCGCGATCAACGACCGGCATTTCGAGGATATCGAGACCCTGATCGACGAGGACGTCGAGTGGGCGATCTACGGCCCGATCGACATGTTTCCGTTCCTGGGCGCACGCCAGGGCAAGGCGGCCGTGCTCCAGGTCATCCGCCAGCTCGCCGACAATTTCCGCGTCCGGCGCTTCGACCGCGAGAGCATCATGCTCGGCACCGATTCCGCCTCCTCGATGCTGCGCTATTCGCTGACGGCCCTGGATTCCGACAAGCCGATCAGCTTGCGCGTGGCGCAGTTCGCCCAGTTCAGGGCCGACACGCTCATCAGCATGCGCGTGCTGGTCGACACGTTCGATCTGGTCGAGCAGGCACTCGGCCGCGCCATTCACCTGCCAAGGAGGACCAGCGCCGGCTGAGGGGGACACCAACGGGCTCCGCAATGCGGGACCGGTCGATTGATGCTCCCGCGACTTCGTCATGGCCTCCAGCCCCGCCGGACGGCGTCGTGGAGAAGCTCGTCATCGGGCGCGCGCCTTTCGCGCGGCCCGTTGGTTCGCTATTCTGAACGCCACAATTTCGCAACGATAGTTCCGCATCTTCCGCGCGAACTGGGCTCGCGGGCAAGGCAATGGAATTCTCGACAGGTTTAGGCCGGATCAGGCTGCCGATGGCGGCCGCGTTCATTTTTGGCGCGATGCTGACGGCCCAGGCGCAGATCATTCCGCCTTTCTCCCCCGCCCCCGGTGCGACGGCGCCCGACGACGAGGAAGCCGAGCTCGCTGAAACGGCCCCCGATGTCAACGACGCCGACGTGCTCAGGGGCATCGATGTCGACAAGCTCGATTGGAGCCAGCTCGCCATCGACGCCGGCACCCTCAACGACATCATCGCCGCCAAGAAGCGCGCGAAGGCCACCGCCAGTAACGGCCTCGACTGGTCGACCAACGCCAATGCCAATGGCTCCTCGGCCGTGACCGTGAAGCAGTCGGTGTCGCCGTTCTGGGACACGCACATCGGTGCCGACATGACGGTGACGAAAGAGCCGACCACGATGTCGGAGCTGCTGGCGGAGAAGGCCGCCAATGGCGGCAACCTGCCGCAGTCCTCCGGCAGCGCCTGGGCCGCCGCCACCGCGCCGGGCGCTGGCGTCGTCTGGGACAAGACCGCGGTCGAAGCCCGTGTCGATCCCGGCACCGAGCAGAGCAAGCTCGCGGCGTCGCTGACCAAATCGCTGCCGCTGTCGGGCGATACGTCCCTGACGCTGCAGAACGGCTACAGCGTCAACCAGCAGGGCACCTCGGCGCTGCCCGGCGTCGGCGGGCACATCAGTCGCAATTACGAGACCGACCAGTCTGCCAAGGTGACCCTCACCGACACCGGCACCAGCATCACAGCCGGCCAGACCATGTCGACCAACGACGACAAATGGCTGCGCAAGGTCGGCGCCGAGCAGAAGCTGTTCGACAACGTCACCGTCTCCGGCTCGGTCGGCGAGACCTCGCAAGGCGCCGTCAACAAGAGCCTCACGGCCGGATTCAAGAAGAGCTGGTGAGCCTTCTTCAGACTCTCGTAACCATGCGCCACGGCAAAGCCCCCGAATGGTCCGGCCTTGCCGCATCTCGGCCCCGTTGCGGTCAAAATCCGAAGCCCAGATGCGCCGGCCTGACACACATCGTCGTGCGGGGGACACTCGCGCCGCGCTCAACGCGAACAGGGGAATAACGATGAACGCCATGCGTCCGGAAAAGACCGAGACCACCGAGACCGAGACGGTCGACAGCAACCTCGCCGCCGTGACGGAAGTCGAAGCCGGCATCCGCGATTTCGTCCGCAACGATATCGCCTATCTGCGCCGGCCCGCCGCGACCACCACGGCCACGGATTCGCCGCCGCTCGATCCGAGCGCCGAAGCGACAGTCACCAACGTCAACTCGCTGATCCAGCGCGTCGCCGGCACCTCGCTTGCCGAGATCGAGAATCTGATCTCCGAGCTCGAGAGCCTGCGCGACCTGCTCCACGCCGAAGGCCAGCGCGTCCAGCGCGAGATCTCCGGTTACGCCCAGCTGAGCCAAGCCGCGATGAAGTCGACCCGTATGATCGCCGACAACGTCGCTCAGTGGAAGCGCGCCGCCGACGGCCTGCGCAACAGCTGATCGCGCCGACCTGGCATCACCAGCCGCCGCGTTCCGGAAGGGACGCGGCGGTTTTGATTCTGGGACGTGATTGATCGCACACGCGATCCCCAACAAAGGCGTCATCACCCGCGAATGCGGGTGATCCAGTACTCCAGAGACAATAGTTTTTGAACCGAGACGCCACGGCGTACTGGATGCCCCGGTCAAGCCGGGGCATGACAGCGGAGGATTTGGCTGCGCGTGAGCAAGACAGCGGGGCCGTGAACCGTCCGCCCCACCCCGGCGACCAATGCCTTAGCGCCAGTGCCGCTGACGGCCGGGCCTCGGGGACATCTCAGATGGAAAGCATTCGGCCCGATAACACGGCCCCGATACCGTTGCGGCCCGCGCCAAACCAGTTCGGGAGCATCATGCTGCGCTTTGTCGGGCTGCTGGCTATTGCGATCGCGATCTTGGCGCTCGTCTATAGCCGCTGAAGGGAAGGCCGCGTTGCGGCTCCGCGCGGAGGCCAGTTCGTGGCCCCGCGGAGTTAACGAGGCCTTAACGGCTCGCGTCGACGGTCGAGGCTTCCAGGGTGTAGGCGCCGTCGGCGTAACCCTTCACCACCATCCCGGCCACCAGCATCACGGCCAAGGTCGTGGTAGCGAAGATGAATCCGACCAGCTTGAGTGCGCCGCGGTCTGCCATTGTTCTCGTCCCCTGTACTCTGCCCAGTTCGTTCAAATAGACAGCGACAGGTTCATAATTGGTTAGCAACTCGATGGTTCCGGCAGCCGCTTTGCGAGCGCCAGCCGTCTTGGGGAGGCTTATGGCAGCCACCCGGAATCGCGTCCATAGCGCGCGGGCAACACTGGCTGACAAGTTTTTCGCGCTGGTTTTCTCGTTCATTCTGGAACTGGTCTAACCGCCCTTCCGCATCGGCACGAACGCGCTGGCGGTGATGGAATAGACCTCCTCGCCGCGCTGGTTGGTGCCGGTGGTGCGGGCAGTCAGAATGCCCCACCCAGGGCGCGAGGCGGAGCTGCGCTTGTCGATGACGATATTTGCGTAACTCACGGTGTCGCCTGACAGCACCGGCCTGATCCAGCGCAGATCGCGAAACCCCGGTGACGGGCCCCACACGGCGACCTCCTCGCCGCGTGCTGCGGCTTCCCGCGCCTGACGCTGGCCGTCGGCGACGAGCAGGCTCATGCAGGCCGAGCCGACATGCCAGCCGGACGCAGCGAGCCCACCAAACAGCGAATTCTTGCCCTCCTCCTCGTCGAGATGGAAGCGCTGCGGATCGAACTTGGCGGCGAACGCCTTGATGGATTCCGCAGTGAAATGATAGCTGCCGATGTCGCGACGCTGGCCGATCTCGATCTCTTCGAAGAACCGCATCAGACCGCTCCCGCGCGCCGTTCGATCAGGATGGGCGAGACCATCTCGCCGAGCACTTCGCCCTTGGCGTTGCGCATCGTGCATTTGAACTTGACGATGCCGAGATTCGGACGGCTCTTCGAGGTACGCGCCTCGAGCACGTCAACATCCAGTGTCAGATCGTCGTCCGGCCTGAGCGGCGAGAGCCACCGCACTTCATCGACCCCGGGAGATCCGAGCGACGCGGCGCGGGTGATGAACCCGTCGGCCATCATCCGCATCATCAGCGAGCAGAGGTGCCAGCCGGAGCCGGAAAGGCCGCGCAGCATGCTTTTGCTGGCGGCCTCCTCGTCCAGATGCATCGGCTGCGGATCGAATTCGGCGGCGAAGGCCAGGATCTCGTCGCGGGTGACGTGGCGCGGGCCGAACGTTCCATAGCGGCCGGTCGGGAAATCTTCGAATGTCAGGGTCATGTTGGAAAAGCTTTGCGGGAAGGACAGATTGTGGCCGCACTTTGCGGCAATCTCAACCGGCCGGTCCGCATGGCTCGTGCTACATTCAGCGAGTCGGGCCGGACCTGCCTCATTGTCTGGCAGCGCGGCCGGGGGGCGCGATCTGCCCGGGGGAGAGCGATGTTTTCATTCAGCGACCTGTTTCAATGGGACCGCTTCATCACGCCGACGATCATCAAGACCTTCTACTGGCTGGTGATCGGCGTGATCTGCCTGTTCGGACTCTCCGGAATCTTTGCCGGCCTCACCGCGATGGCAATCAGCCCGTTTGCCGGGTTCCTCGTCGTGCTGGAATCGATCGCGGGCGTCGTCGTCGGCGTCGTGTTCTCGCGCATCGCCGCGGAATTGATCCTGATCGTGTTTCGCATCAACGAGCATCTCGGCGCGATCAGGGATCAGGGCGGCGGGATGCGGTGAGGCACCCCGCTTCGCGCCTTACGTATTGAAGCGGAAGTGCATCACGTCGCCGTCGGCGACGACGTATTCCTTGCCTTCCAGGCGGAGCTTGCCGGCATCGCGCGCGCCAGCCTCACCGTTGCAGGCGACATAGTCCGAATAGGCAATGGTCTCGGCGCGAATAAAGCCCTTCTCGAAATCGGTGTGGATGACACCGGCGGCGCCAGGCGCCTTGGTGCCACGGTAGATGGTCCAGGCCCGCGCTTCCTTCGGGCCGACGGTGAAATAGGTGATGAGATCGAGCAGCGTGTAGCCGGCGCGGATCAGGCGATCGAGGCCGGCTTCTTCCAGACCCAGCGTCTCCAGGAAGTCGGTGCGCTCGTCGCGCGAGATGGTCGCGATTTCGGATTCGATCTTGGCGGAGATCACGACGGCCACGGCGCCTTCCTTGGCGGCCTGCTCCTGCACGGCCTTGGAGAACGAATTGCCGGTCGCAGCCGAGCCTTCCTCGACGTTGCAGACATAGAGCACGGGCTTGGACGACAGCAAGCCGAGCATGCCGAAAGCGCGCTCCTCCTCCGCCTTGCGCTCCACGAGCCGCGCGGGCTTGCCGTCGCGCAGCAGCACCAGCGTGCGGTTGACGAGGTCGAGCTGCTCCTTGGCGTCCTTGTCGTTGCCCTTGGCCTTTTTGCTCAGGTTGTCGACGCGCTTCTCGAGGCTGTCGAGGTCGGCGAGCATCAGCTCGGTCTCGATGGTCTCGATGTCGGCGAGCGGGGCGATCTTGCCTTCGACATGGGTGATGTCGGAATCCTCAAAGCAACGCACCACATGCGCGATGGCGTCGACCTCGCGGATGTTGGCCAGGAACTGGTTGCCCAGACCTTCACCCTTCGAAGCGCCGCGCACGAGGCCGGCGATGTCGACGAACGTCAGCCGGGTCGGAATGATCTGCGCCGATTTGGCGATCGCCGCCAGCCTGTCGAGCCGCGGATCGGGCACGGCGACCTCGCCGACGTTGGGCTCGATCGTGCAGAACGGATAGTTCGCGGCCTGCGCCGCAGCCGTCTCGGTCAGCGCATTGAACAAGGTCGACTTGCCGACATTGGGCAATCCGACGATTCCGCATTTGAATCCCACGAGCCTATTCCTTGCCGTTTTCGTCCTTGGTCAAAAATCCCTTCGCCTGCATCGCCAGATGCACCCTGTTGGCGAAGGTCGCGTCCGTGCCCTTGGCGATCAGTGCGGCGTGCTCGGCCACCGCGTCGCAGAGCGTCGTCACCCAGTCGTTGTCGGCCTTGGCGAAGTCCGACAGGACATGGCCGTGCACCATCTCCTTGACGCCGGGATGACCGATCCCGAGCCTGACACGGCGATACTCGTTGCCGATATGCGCCGAGATCGAGCGCAGGCCATTATGGCCGGCGATGCCGCCGCCGATCTTCACCCGCACCTTGCCCGGCGGCAGCTCGAGCTCGTCGTGAAACACCGTGGTGTCGCCAGGCGCGATCTTGAAGAAGCTCGCCGCTTCCTGAACGCTGCGGCCGGAATCGTTCATGTAGGTCGTCGGCTTGAGCAGGATCACGCGCTCGGTGCCGAGCGTGCCTTCCGAAGTCTCACCCTGAAAGCGACGGCGCCATGGTGCGAAACCATGACGCCGCGCGATCTCGTCGACGGCCATGAAGCCGATATTGTGCCGGTTACGTGCGTATTTCGCGCCGGGATTGCCGAGCCCAACAAAGAGTCGCATGACGCGGCGCGCCCCTCAGCCAGCGCGCGATCGGAGATCACGCGCCGGCTTTCTCGAGAGATTACTTCTTCTTGTCGCCGCCGGCGGGAGCCTTGGCAGCAGCCGCAGACGCAGCAGCCCCCGCGGCCGGAGCCGCAGCGCCAGCTGCCGGAGCAGCCGCCGCGCCCGGAGCCGCGCCACCAGCAGCAGCCGCAGCAGCGGCTTTCTGCTCTTCGGCGTAGCCGGACGGCGGCACGATGGTGACCAGGGTCGCGTCCTCGCGGGTCAGCGCCTTCACGCCAGTCGGCAGCTTGATGTCAGACAGATGCAGCGAGTGACCGATTTCGAGCGAGCCGACGTCGGCCTCGATGTATTGCGGGATGCTCTCGACGCCGCATTCGAGCTCGATCGCGTGGGCAACGATGTTGACGGTGCCGCCGCGCTTCACGCCGGGCGAACCTTCCGCCTTCACGACATGCAAGGGAACGCTGATGCGGATGGTAGCGCCTTCGCCGAGCCGCATGAAATCGACATGGATCGGGAAGTCCCTGACCGGATCGAGGTGATAGTCGCGCGGAATCACGCGGTGCTTCTTGCCGTCGAGTTCGACGTCGACCAGCGTGGTCAGGAACCGGCCGGCGAGGATGCGCTGGCGCAGTTCACGATCGTCAACCGAGATCGGGAGCGGGGGCTGGTTGTTACCATAGATCACTCCGGGCACTCTCCCGGCGCGACGCTCAGCCCGGGCGGCCCCCTTGCCGCTCTTCGGACGTGCGGTCGCCTTCAATTCCTTGACGGTCGTCGCCATAGTCTAAGTCCTTGTTTTTGCAAAAGTTAATGGGCCGCAGCGCGGCCCATGGCATGGTCCACAGCAAGCCTCCAGGGGTGCGGGGGCCGTGAACGTGGCGGGCTTTTACCCGGAAGATGCGGAAATGACAAGGAGAATGGGCTGGCGGCCCGGGTTCCTACCCTCCCCTGGAGGGCGAGGGTGAACCGCCGAGCTTGGCCTCCAGCGCCGCGATGCGCGCCTTCAGGGTCTCGTTCTCCTCGCGCGCCAGGCGGGCCATGTCCTTGACTGCCTCGAACTCCTCGCGCTTGACCAGGTCCATGTCGCGCAGGAATTTTTCGGCCTGGTTGCGCATGACAGTATCGAACTCGCGCTTGACGCCCTGAGCCGCACCGGCGGCATCGTTCATCATGCGGCCGATCTCGTCGAAAAACCGGTTGGTGGTCTGGGTCATGTCGGTCTCCTGATCGGTCTCTTACCGGTGCTTTGGCGGCCCCGATAAACTTTGCGCGAACGCGTGGAAAGACAATGGCAATCCGCGGTGACGGGTTCAAGGGCCGCGCCGCGGTATCCTTGTCATGTCCCGGTTTCCTTGCAATCGTATTCAACGTCCCGGCATAACGGGAATCACAACGCGGAACGCAAGACATGATCGAGCAGCAGATCGCAATCCCCACCAGGGACGGCCACACCGCGACCTTCATCGTCCATCCCGAACGCGGCGGACCGTTCCCGGTCGTCCTGTTCTACATGGACGCGCCGGCGATCCGCGAAGAGCTGCGCGACATGGCCCGCCGGCTCGCGACCTCGGGCTATTACGTGATGCTGCCGAATCTCTATTACCGCTCCGGCGTGATGGAGCTTGGCGCGCTGCCGGCCGACCCGAACGCGCCGGAGCGCAAGCGCATGTTCGCGCTGATGGGCTCACTGACCATTCCCATGATCATGGACGACACGCGCGCGTTGCTCACCTATGCCGAGGGCCAAGTGAGCGCGAACACCAAGATGGTCGGCACCGTCGGTTACTGCATGAGCGGACGCTACGCCATCAACGCCGCCACGCATTTCCCTGAAAGCGTCAAGGCCGCCGCCTCGATCTACGGTGTGCAGCTCGCGACCGACCAGGACGACAGCCCGCATCTCGCGGCCGGCAAGACCAAGGCTGAGCTGTATTTCGCCTGCGCCGAGACCGATGTCTACGCGCCGCCGGAGATTGTCGAGAAGGTCAAAGAGGGCATGCAAGGCGCGAAGGCCGAGGTCGAGGTCTATCCCGGCACGCATCACGGCTTCGCCTTCCCCAAGCGCCCGGTCTATGACCGCGCCGCCGCCGAGCGGCATTGGGAGCGGCTGCTGGCGCTCTATCGCCGCAATCTCGTCCAGCAATAGCAGGCGCGATGCCCCCTCTGCTCATCGACTTCCCGTCCTTCAACCCGATCGCGGTCGCGATCGGGCCTTTCGCGATCCGCTGGTACGCGCTCGGCTATATCTGCGGGATCACGTTCGGCTGGCTGTATGCACGTTCACTGATCAAGAAGGACAGGCTATGGGCCGGCGCATCGCCGATCAGCCTGACGCAGATCGACGATTTCATCCTGTGGGTGACGCTCGGCATCATTCTCGGCGGCCGCACCGGTTACGTGCTGTTCTACAATCTGCCGTTCTTCACCGAGCATCCGGCGGCCATCTTCAAATTGTGGGAAGGCGGCATGTCGTTCCACGGCGGCTTTCTCGGCTGCGTCGTGGCGGTGATGTGGTTCGCCCGGAAGAATGGCATCTCGATCCTGTCGCTCGGCGACATCACCTGCGGCGTTGCGCCGATCGGAATTTTCCTGGTGCGACTGACCAACTTCATCAACGGGGAGCTGTGGGGCCGCGCAGCCGACCCGAGTCTGCCCTGGGCCATGGTCTTTCCGACCGGCGGTGATGTGCCGCGCCATCCGAGCCAGCTTTACGAAGCGGGCATGGAGGGCGTCCTGCTGTTCGTCGTGCTCGCGGTGATGATCCGAAGGGGGGCCTTGAAGCGTCCCGGCATGATCCTCGGTACCTTCATCCTGGTCTATGGCCTGACACGGATCATCGGCGAGCATTTCCGCGAGCCGGACGTCCAGCTCGGTTACCTCTGGGGCGGATTGACAATGGGTATGCTGTTGTCGATCCCGATGCTTATTGTCGGCAGCATACTTATTGTATTGGCTGTCAGGCGCGGCGCGCCGAAGGCCACTGAAGCCGTTCGTTAATTGATTTCGAGAAGACACGTGACCGAACAGCCCCTGCTCAACGAGATCAAGGCCTTGATCAAATCGTCAGGCCCCATGCCGGTCTGGCGCTACATGGAAGCGTGCCTGATGCATCCGCGCTACGGCTATTACGTCTCGCGCGATCCGCTCGGGCGCGAAGGCGACTTCACCACATCGCCCGAAGTCAGTCAGATGTTCGGCGAGCTGCTCGGGTTGTGGACGGCCTCGGTCTGGAAACAGATGGGCTCGCCGCAATCCCTGCGACTCATCGAGATCGGTCCCGGCCGCGGGACCATGATGGCCGACGCGTTGCGCGCACTGCGGGTGCTGCCACCGCTCTATCAGGGGCTCAGCATTCATCTGGTCGAGGTCAATCCGGTCCTGCGCGAGCGGCAGCAGGCGACTTTGTCGGGCGTGCGCAACAATGTCTCCTGGCACGACAGCATCGACGACGTGCCCGAGGGACCGGGCATCATCCTCGCCAACGAATATTTCGACGTGCTCCCGATCCACCAGATGGTGAGGCGCGAGGACGGCTGGCACGAGCGCGTGATCGAGATCGATCCCAACGGCAAGCTCCAGTTCGGCGCCGCATCCGAGCCGACGCCGCGCTTCGAGGTGCTGCTGCCGCCCCTTGTGCGGGCGGCGCCGGTCGGCGCAGTGTTCGAATGGCGGCCCGACACCGAGATCATGAAGCTCGCCACGCGCGTGCGCGAGCAGGACGGCGCGGCGCTGATCATCGACTACGGCCATCTGCGCAGCGATGCCGGCGACACTTTCCAGGCGATCGCACGTCACAGCTTCACCGATCCGCTGAAGGCTCCCGGCCAGGCCGACGTCACCGCCCATGTCGATTTTCAGGCGCTGGCGCGGGCGGCCGAGGACGTCGGCGCGCGCGTGCACGGGCCGGTGACGCAAGGTGATTTCCTCAAGCGCGTCGGCATCGACACCCGCGCGGCGGCGCTGATGCAGAAGGCGACGCCTGAAGTCGCCACCGACATTTCGGTGGCGCTGAAACGGCTGACCGACACCGGGCGCGGCGGCATGGGCGCGATGTTCAAGGTGCTCGGCGTCTCCGAGCCGCGGCTGACGGGCCTTGCCGGCCTCAGCGATCTGGAACAGGCCGGAGGCAATCGATGACCGTCACGTCGTCGCTGCTGTCGGCGGTGCCCGGCCTGCGCCATTCCTTCTTCACGCGTGAAGGGGGCGTCTCCAGGGGGATCTATGCCGCGCTGAACGGCGGGCTCGGCTCCAACGACGATCAGGCCCTGGTTGCAGAGAACCGCCGCCGTATGGCCGAGCATGTCGGCGTCGCAGCCGACCGCTTCGTCAGCCTGCACCAGATCCACTCCCCCGACGTGCTCGTTGCCGACGCGCCATGGCCGAGCGGACCGCGGCCGAAGGGTGATGCGCTGGTGACCCGAACGCCGGGCATCGCGCTCGGCGTCTCCACCGCCGATTGCGGCCCGGTGCTGTTCGTCGATCCCAATGCCCGCGTCATCGGCGGCGCCCATGCCGGCTGGAAGGGCGCGCTGACCGGCGTGCTGGAGTCCACGATTGCGGCGATGGAGAAGCTCGGCGCCTCGCGCAGCGGCATCATCGCCGCGATCGGCCCCTTGATCCGGCAGGACAGCTACGAGGTCGGCAACGAGTTCGTTGAACGCTTCATCGAGGCGGATGCGGAGAATGCCGTATTCTTCATTCCATCGCTGCGCGAGGGCCACGCGATGTTCGATCTCGCCGGCTTCATCCGCAAGCGGCTGGAAGCCGCCGGCATTCTGATGATCGACGACCTCGGTCTCGATACCTACGCGGACGAACGCTTCTTCAGCTATCGCCGTTCGGTGCATCGCAAAGAGCCGGATTACGGCCGCCACGTCCACGCGATCGCGCTGGAAGGGTGAACACAACAGAAACTCCGTGTCATTCCGGGGCGATGCAAAGCCTCGAACCTGGAATGACGGTGTGCTGTGTCGTCCCCGCCCTAGACCTTAATCGATTTTAACGATATCGCTGCCCTCAATGAGGGAAGCGTCATCTTTACTGCGCCGTGCGGGCTCGCGCGTGCTGGCGGTCGTGCTGCTGACGGCAGCGACTGTGCTGGCCGGCTGTGCCGGCGGCAACGCGCCCGCCAATTCCTACGCGATGGCGACGCCGAGCGCCGGCTCCGGCGCGACGGTGGCCTTCGAGTCCATTGACGGACCGCCGCCGCAGGTGTTCGACCGCATGGTCGGCGTGCTCGACAGCGAATCCAAGCTGCGCAGTCTCGCGATCGTTTCGCGCGAGGGGACGGCCGCCTACCGCGTGCGCAGCTACCTCTCCGCCCAGGTGGTGCGCGGCAGGACCGTGATCGCCTGGGTCTGGGACGTCTACGACGCCAACCAGCAGCGCGCGCTGCGGCTGTCCGGCGAGGAACCAACCACAGCAAAGGGCGGTCGCGACCCCTGGCAGGCTGCCGACGATCTGGTGCTGCGGAAGATCGCCCAGGCCGGATTCAGCGGACTTTCCAATATGATCAACGGTGCGCCCACGGATGCCCCAGGCTCGGTTCCCGGCCTGCGCGGACCTGCCGTGGCCAGCGTCACGCCGGAGGCCGCGGCGCCGGCCATGCCGGCCAGAGCGCTCAGTTATGCCCAGCAATAACCACCGCTAAACCACGGGCCCGGTTTACCGCCAAGCTGTTGGCCCGACTCAGGGTTTTCAGAGGGAAAACGTAGCATCCCGGGTTGCCATTGCGGCCTCTCGCCTGATATTTCCTCGCCCGTCGTAACCGTGCTGCCAGTGGGTATTTTCTGATGTTGAACGTCGTATCCAGCAAAGCGCGGGAGGAAGCGTCCATGTCGGCCAAGAACGGCTCCATCAAGCTTGTCGCCGGCAACTCCAATCCGGCTCTGGCGCAGGCCATCGCGCAGGGCCTCGATGTGCCGCTGACCAAAGCGGTGGTGCGGCGCTTCGCCGACATGGAGATCTTCGTCGAGGTCCAGGAGAACATCCGCGGTTCGGACGCCTTCATCATCCAGTCGACCTCGTTTCCGGCGAACGACAATCTGATGGAGCTGCTGATCATCACCGACGCGCTGCGCCGCTCGTCGGCGCGCCGCATCACCGCAGTGATCCCCTATTTCGGCTATGCCAGGCAGGACCGCCGCTCCGGCTCGCGCACGCCAATCTCGGCCAAGCTCGTTGCCAATCTGATCACCCATGCCGGCGTCGACCGCGTCATGACGCTCGACCTGCATGCCGGCCAGATCCAGGGCTTCTTCGATATCCCGACCGACAATCTGTTCGCTGCGCCCGTGATGGTGCGTGACATCCGCGAACGTTTCGACCTCGGCAAGGTGATGGTGGTCTCGCCCGACGTGGGCGGCGTGGCCCGCGCCCGCGGCCTCGCCAAGCGCATCAACACCCCGCTCGCGATCGTCGACAAACGCCGCGAACGTCCGGGCGAGTCCGAGGTCATGAACGTGATCGGCGACGTCTCCGGCTACAGTTGCATCCTGGTCGACGACATCGTCGATTCCGGAGGCACGCTGGTGAACGCAGCCGATGCACTGATCGCCAAGGGCGCCAAGGAGGTCTACGCCTACATCACCCACGGCGTGCTCTCCGGCGGCGCGGCCGCCCGCATCGCCGGTTCGAAGCTGAAAGAGCTCGTCATCACCGACTCGATCCTGGCCACGGAAGCGGTGACCAAGGCGCCGAACATCCGCACGCTTCCGATCGCCAGCCTGATCTCCGATGCCATCGCGCGCACTGCCGCAGAAGAGTCCGTGTCGAGCCTGTTCGACTGAACACGCTGAGTTCGTAGGGTGGGTTACCCACCGCTGTCTCTTTCCTCGGAAACGGAAGGGGTGGGTTACGCCTTCGGCTAACTCACCCCTACGGCATTGCCCCTGGCGCCCCGTCCGACGGGTTGTTGCCCGCTGCCGCCCATGACATCATCCGGATCCCGAGTCATCTCTGCCCTCTGGATACCTGATGCCGCGACGGAAACTCGCTTGGGAAAAGCTGTCGGATGACGAGCTGCTCAAGCAGCGCCTCTCCAGCCTGAAAGTTAAGGTCGAAGGCACCTGGCTCGCGGATTGCGTCGCCACGCTGCACGAGGAGATGGAAGAGCGCGGCCTCCGGCTGCGGCCGCACACATGGATCTCGAGCGAATGGTTCAGCCCGGGAGACGTGCCCGGAATCGCCATTCCGTTCTATCTCGCCCATCCGCGCCTGATGAAGCTCGAGAAGAAGATGATGTTCGACGTCGAGGGCGGCACCTGGCGCGAGTGCATGGCCATCCTTCGTCACGAGGCCGGCCATGCCGTGCAGCACGGCTTCCAGTTGCAGCGCCGCCGGCGCTGGCAGCAGCTGTTCGGACCGTCTTCGAAGCACTATCCCCGCTATTACCGGCCCAATCCGGCGAGCCGGCGTTACGTCCAGCACCTCAGGCTTTGGTACGCGCAGAGCCACCCGGACGAGGATTTCGCCGAAACCTTTGCGGTGTGGTTGCGACCGCGCTCGAACTGGCGGACGCGGTATGCCGGCTGGCCGGCGCTGAGGAAGCTCGAATATGTCGACGAGCTGATGGGCGAGATCGCGGGGAAGCGACCCGTCATCACGACGCGAGAACGCGTCGATCCGCTGAGCCGGCTCAGTGAGACGCTCGAAGACCACTACAAGAAGAAGCAGGCCTTCTACGCTTTCACGCCGCCGAAGACCTACGATCGCGACCTCTCCCGGCTGTTTTCCGCCGATCCACGGCATCATCGGTCCCGGCCCGCATCGAGCCTGATCCGGCGGCACCGTGGCCGGATCAGGCAATTGGTCGCGCGATGGACCGGCGAGAACCAGCTCACCCTGGATGCCGTGCTCGACGACATGATCTCCCGCTGCCGCGAGCTCGATTTGCGCGCGGTGGGCCCCGAACAGAAGCTCGTTCTCGATTTCACCGTCCTCGTGACCGCCAAGACGATGCACGCACTGTTCGGCCCGTCTCGGCGCAAATGGATCGCGCTATGAGACGACTCCGTATTCTCGTGCTGATGCATCCGGACTTCGTGCCCCCGGACTCCTCCGACGGCTACACGGCGCAGGAAATCAACAACTGGAAAACGGAATACGACGTCGTCAGCACCTTGCGCTTAGCCGGCCATGAGGTCCGCGCACTCGGCGCGCAGGAGGAAATCAGGCCGGTCCGCGAAGCGATCGAGGAGTTCAAGCCGCACGTGGTGTTCACGTTGCTGGAGGAATTCCACTACAACGTCGCCTACGATCAGCACATCGCCAGCTATCTCGAGCTGATGAAGGTTCCCTATACCGGGTGTAACCCGCGTGGCCTGATCCTGGCGCGCGGCAAGGACCTGTCCAAGACGCTGGTCCATCACCGCCGCATCGCGGTACCGGCCTTCGCCGTTTTCCCGATGCGGCGCAAGGTCAAGCGGCCAAAGCATCTTGCGTTGCCGCTGATCGTCAAGAGCCTCAACATGGATGGATCTGCCGGCATCTCGCAGGCCTCCATCGTCGATACCGACGACAAGCTCGCGGAGCGCGTCGCCTTCATCCACGACCGGAGCGAAACGGCCGCCATCGCCGAGCAGTTCATCGAAGGCCGCGAGCTCTATGTCGGCGTGCTCGGCAACAACCGGCTGCGCGTGCTGCCGGTGTGGGAATTGAAATTCGGCAGCATGGGCGGGCGCAGTTCACGCCATATCGCCACCGAAAAAGCCAAGCACGACACCGACTATCAGGAGCGCGTCGGCATCGTCGACGGACCGGCGAAGGATCTCGCGCCCGAAGTCACCGCGCGCATCCAGCGTGCCGCGAAACGCATCTACCGTGCGCTTGGCCTCGACGGCTACGCGCGCATCGATTTCCGCCTCGCCGCCGACGGCACGCCGTATTTCATCGAAGCCAACCCCAACCCCGAAATCGCCAAGAGCCAGGAGTTCGCCACGGCAGCCCAGCACGACGGGCTGAAGTACAAGGACTTGCTGCACCGGATCCTGACGCTCGGGATCAGCCGGGCCAAGGCCGGCGTGTCTCTGGGGTGAGCTACGCGCTCCTCAGGAAGAGGAGCGCGAGTCTTTGCGACCGCTATACAATCCCCGCAGCGACCTGGCCGCGCAGCCGCTCCAGGCCGTGCAACGTCTCCGCACAGGCGGCTGCGACCTCGATGCCCTTGATCGTGAAGTGCCTGCGGAAGAAATCGTAGTGCACCTCGGTCTCGTGGAATTGCTGCGGCGTCAGCACGGCGGAGAACACCGGCACCTCGGTGCGCAGCTGCACGTCCATCAGCGCCTTGATCACGGTGTCGGCGACGAACTCGTGACGATAGATGCCGCCGTCAACGACGAGACCCGCTGCGACGATGGCGGTGTAGCGCCGCGTCTTGGCGAGGACCTGCGCATGCAGCGGGATCTCGAAAGAGCCCGGCACCTCGAACACGTCGACGTGGGTGAGGTGGCGCGCCTCGGCCTCCTTGATGAAGGCGATACGAGCTTCCTCGACCACGTCGCGATGCCAGCAAGCCTGCACGAAGGCCACCCGCTGCGGCTTTGCGAAGCGTGGGTGCTCCTTCACCGGATCCTGTGGAACCGGCGCCTGGGCCTGGTACGTTTCGGCTTTGGAAGTTTGGACTTGGGTATCTTGCAACATCTGATTCATGGCTTTCCTCTCGAGGACCAGAATCAGGGCATACGGAACGACAAACAGCCGCATCTTGCGATGCGTCTGCCACCGACCGTTCTCTTTCATCCGGACTTTAACCGTCGGCTTCGGAGTTGCACCGAATCTGCTGACCCTTCCCCTCATCAAAGACCTTGGGGAAGGCGCTCGCGGGCTTGGTCCTTTCGGTCCTTACCGCCGGTGGGGACTTTCACCCCGCCCTGAGAACATCGGCCGTTCGGGATGAACGACCTGACCGGAAATATGACGCCGGTCCGCGGCCACAGCAAGCCTGTTCCGCCCCAAAAAGCCGCATGGTCCCATTCCGCTGGGGCGACACGGCCCTCGCAGGGCGGAATTAACGATTGAGCCGACCGCCGCTCGATCCGATTCCGGTTTGTTCTCAAATTAATAATTGTGTCCGAGATCAGCTGTGGACGAACGAGTCCTGGCTTGTGGACGGACTCGGGACCCAGTTGCGCAGATTCCGCAAATCACATCAGTTGATCCGCGACAAGCCCGCGCTGGTCCGAGGATCGCTGCAAGCGACTCCGAAGAGATTGCCCTTAACGACGTTAAGGAAGCGCGCGCCGGACCAAACCGCGTGCGTATCTAAGGACAACAAGAAGGCAAGAGGTCGAGACGGCATGTCCCTGCTCGAAGGCGCTATCGATTCCAAAAGCCATCCGCTCGCGGTGGTCGAGGACATCGCTGCCAGCAACAACTGGCCGTTCGAACGCTCCGGCGAAGACGAACTGACCATTGTCTCGAAGGGACAATGGACCGACTACCAGATCTCTTTCACGTGGATGGGCGAGATCGAAGCACTGCATCTGGCCTGCGCATTCGACATGAAGATTCCGGTCGCGCGGCGCGGCGAGGTGCAGCGACTGGTTGCGGCCGTCAACGAGCAATTGTGGATCGGCCATTTCGACCTCTGGACCAACACGGGGATGATCATGCACCGCCAGGCGCTGGTGCTGCCGGGCGGTCTCACGGCCTCGACCGCGCAATGCGAAGCCATGCTCGCCGGCGCCATCCACGCCTGCGAACGCTACTTTCCGGCGTTCCAGTTCGTGGTGTGGGCGGGCAAGACCACGGCCCAGGCCATGGACGCCGCGATGTTCGATACGGTGGGCGAGGCGTAGTCGCGCCTCACCCACAGCCGTCGTCCCGGACGAGCGCAGCGAAGGCCCGGGATCCATACGCGTGATGCCGCTCGTGGCACAACGCTTGTTGCTCTGCCCGCCGTCCATTAGAACCGCCTGTGGTTATGGGTCCCCGCCCCCCGTGCGCAATTGCGCACCAGGCGGGGACGACACCGGGTATTTGGCGGCAGCGATGGCAAACAACACTCTCCAAGACGTCACCGGCACCATCCTGCTCGCCGGCGCCGGCAAGATGGGCGGCGCGATGCTGACCGGGTGGCTGGCGGGCGGGCTCGATCCGCGCCGCGTTGCGGTGATCGATCCGCACGTTTCGCCCGAGATCGCCGCGCTGGCTGCCAAGGGCGTTGCGGTCAATCCCGATGTGAAGACAGCAGGCACCGTCGAGACGATGGTCGTCGCGGTGAAGCCGCAAATGTTCCGCGAGGCCGGCGCCAGGCTGAAATCGTTTGTTTCGGAAGAGACCTCCGTCGTCTCGATCATGGCGGGAACCACGATCGCTTCGCTCGAGGAGGTCTGCGGCGGCGCGGTCGTGCGCGCGATGCCGAACACGCCCGCCGCGATCGGGCGCGGCATCACGGTGGCCGTCGCCGCGAAGAATGTCAGCACCTCACAGCGCAGGGTGGCCGATGCGTTGCTGCGCGCCACCGGCTCGGTCGAATGGGTCGAGGATGAAGGCCTGATGGATGCGGTGACCGCCGTGTCCGGTTCGGGGCCGGCCTATGTATTCCTGCTCGCCGAAGAGCTCGCGCGTGCCGGCGTCGAGGCGGGATTGCCCGAAGCGCTCGCGACCAAGCTCGCGCGCGAAACGGTGGCGGGCTCCGGTGAGCTGCTGCATCAGTCGGACCTTCCCTCCAGCACCTTGCGCCAGAACGTCACGTCGCCCGGCGGCACCACCGCGGCGGCCCTCGGCGTCCTGATGGGCGAGCCGGGCCTGCGCGACCTCATGATCCGCGCGATTGCGGCAGCGACGAAGCGATCGAGGGAATTGGCGACGTAGAGATTACGCGCGAAGCCGCTTGTTGAACATCTCGACATTCACAAGCCCGCGCGCGTGGCGGCCTTCGCCGAGCTTGCGCGCCCCCTCGAACGCTTCAACGTCGAAGCGGATGACCCGGCGCTCGACCGCGATCACTTTCGCGGTGGTCCGTACCGTCGCGCCGACGAGGGCGGCGGCGAGATGGCGGATGTCGACTTCGGTGCCCACGGTGACCCAGCCCGCCTGAAGCGCAGGGCGGATCGCATCGCTCGCCGTCATCTCCATTTCCAGGATCATCATCGGGGTCGCATAGACCATCGGCATATCAGGCACGAAATGCCCGACCGTGCGTTCCACGGGTACCACCAGCGTGCGCTCGGCGCTCATGCCGACCTTGATGAAATCACGTGCGTCCATGGTGCTTGCTCGTCATTCGGGGCGCGCGAGGCGCGAACCCGGAATCCGGAGATTGCCGATCGAGATTCCGGGTTCAGCCCTCGCGGGCTGCCCCGGAATGACGCTAAGCGTCACTTCTTCGCGGCCGCCGCGCGTTCCACGAAGGTCTTGCCCCCCTTCATCTTGTGGCGGAGCGGGGCTTCGTTGATCTGGATGACGACGGCATCGGCGTCGACGCCGAGATTCTTCACCAGCGCCTGTGTGATGTCGCGCATCATGCCGGCCTTCTGCTCGTCGGTGCGGCCTTCGGCCATGCTGACGGTAATCTCAGGCATATCATTTCTCCCTCTCGCCTCTCCGTCATGGCCGGGCTTGTCCCGGCCATCCACGGACTTCGCTATCAAACAAGACGTGGGTGCCCGGGACAAGCCCGGGCACGACGATCGAAACGAATGGCTAGCCCCAGCTCACCTCATGGCGCGCCAGCACCTCGCGCACCTTCACGACGAGCTCGGCTTCGCTGCACGAAAACTGCGCGGGACGCGTCTCGCGCCATTCCTGGTTGGAGGCGATCGCGGCCGCGGCCTTCGCGCCCTCGACCAGATCCTTGATCTGCAGCTCGCCGCGCGCCTTTTCATCCGAGCCCTGGATGATCACGCAAGGTGAATTGCGGCGGTCGGCATATTTGAGCTGGTTGCCCATGTTCTTGGGATTGCCGAGATAGAGCTCGGCGCGAATGCCGGCCGCGCGCAAGCTCGCGACCATCTTCTGATAGTCGGCGACACGGTCGCGGTCGAACACGGTCACGACGACGGGACCGACTTCGGGGCGCGTGTCGAGCTTGCCGAGCAGCGTCAGCGCGGCCTGCAGGCGCGACACGCCAATCGAGAAGCCGGTCGCCGGCACCGGCTCGCCGCGGAAGCGCGAGACGAGGCCATCGTAACGACCGCCACCACCGACCGACCCGAAGCGCACAGGGCGGCCCTTCTCGTCCTTGGTCTCGAGCAGCAGTTCGACCTCGTAGACGGGGCCGGTGTAATATTCGAGGCCGCGCACGACGGACGGATCGATCTTGATGCGGTCGGCGCCGTAACCGGACGCTGTGACAAGCTTGGCAATCTCTTCCAGCTCGCTCACGCCGGCCTGGCCGATCTCGCTCCTGGCAAGGTAGGTTTCCGCCGCGGCGATGGCTTCTTTCCAATCCTCGCGAGGCCTGGTGATGGCGAGAACGACATCAGCCTCCGCCGCGCTGAGATTGGCACCCTTGGTGAAGTCGCCCTTGCCTTCCTCGCCACCGTCCCATCGTCCGGGGCCGAGCAGCTTGCGCACTTCATCAGCGGAAAATTTGTCGAGCTTGTCAATCGCGCGCAGCACGGTCAGGCGGCGTGCCGCATTCTCCTCACCAGCGAGCCCGATGGCCTCGAGAACGCCGTCGAGCACTTTTCGATTGTTGACCTTCACCACGTACTGGCCGCGCGCGATGCCGAGCGCTTCCATCGTGTCGGCCGCCATCATGCAGATCTCGGCATCGGCCGCCGGCGTCGCCGAGCCGACCGTGTCGGCATCGAACTGCATGAACTGGCGGAAGCGGCCGGGGCCGGGCTTCTCGTTGCGGAAGACGTAACCGACACGATAGCTGCGATAGGGCAAAACCAGGCCATCGGTGCCGTAGCGCTCGCCGACATAGCGCGCGAGCGGCGCGGTCAGGTCGTAGCGCAAGCTGATCCACTGCTCGTCGTCGTCCTGGAACGAGAACACGCCCTCGTTCGGACGGTCCTGATCGGGCAGGAACTTGCCGAGCGCATCGGTGTATTCCATCGCCGGCGTCTCCACCGGCTCGAACCCGTAGAGCTCGTAGACGGCGCGGATCTTCTCGACCATCTCGCGCGTCGCCCGGATCGCCGAGGGGTCGCGATCCTCGAGTCCGCGCGGCAAGCGCGCCTTCAGTTTCTGGGGTTTTTTGGGTTTTTCGGCCATGCGGGCGTTTACCAGCCGACGCGCGATGCGGCAACTGTTGCGGCCGTCATTCCGGGGCGATGCGAAGCATCGAGATTCCGGGTCTGGTCCTTCGGACCATCCCGGAATGACTGCCTCAGCCTCAAAACACCTTGCGGATCCAGTTGTGCGGATCGTTGGTGCGGCCGTACTGGATGTCGACGAGTTGCTTGCGCAGGCCCATGGCGACGGGGCCGGCGGCGCCGCCCGAGATCTCGAAGTCGCCGCTGACCGAGCGCACCCTGCCGATCGGCGAGATCACGGCGGCAGTGCCGCAGGCAAACGCTTCCTTGAGCCTGCCGCTCGCTGCATCCTTGCGCCACTGGTCGAGCGAATACGGCTCCTCGCGCACGGTCTTGCCGGCATCGCGGGCGAGCGCGATGATGGAGTCGCGGGTGATGCCGGGCAGGATGGTGCCGAGCGGCGGCGTCGACAGCGAGCCGTCGTCGAACACGAAGAACACGTTCATGCCGCCGAGCTCCTCGATGTAGCGGCGCTCGACCGCATCGAGGAACACGACCTGATCGCAGCCGTGCTGGATCGCTTCGGCCTGCGCGCGCAGGCTGGCCGCATAATTGCCGCCGCACTTGACGGCGCCGGTGCCGCCGACGGCGGCGCGCGTGTAATTCTCCGACACCCAGATCGAGACGGGCGCGGGGCCACCCTTGAAATAGGAGCCGACGGGTGAGGCGATCACCGCGAAGATGTATTCGGACGACGGCTTGACGCCGAGGAAGGTCTCGCTCGCGATCATGAAGGGACGCAGATAGAGGCTGCCCTCGCCGCCCGGCATCCAGGCGCGATCGATGCGCACGACCTGCTCGACGGCCTCGATGAAGACATCTTCCGGGAGCTGCGCCATGGCCATGCGATCGGCGGAGTCCTTGAAGCGGCGCGCGTTGGCGTCGGGACGGAACAGGTTCACGCCGCCGTCGTCGCGCTTGTAGGCCTTGAGGCCCTCAAAGATTTCCTGCGCATAGTGCAGGACCGCACCGGCCGGATCGATCTGGAAATTGGCACGCGCCTCGATCTTCGCCTCATACCAGCCGCCCTTGGACTGGTTGTAGCGGACCACCGCCATGTGATCGGTGAACACGCGCCCGAAGCCGGGGTCCACCAGCTTGGCGACCCGGTCCTTCTCGGGCGTCGGATTGGATGCGGGCTGGATGTCGAATTTCATGCTCATGTCCTTGCCTCCCGCTGCCGGTGGCGGCGCTGCTTTTCGCGCCCGCCTGCCCATTTTCGGGCCCGGCTGGCTCATTAGGTTTCTGGCCGAACCTCCGCCAGCCTTCTTACGGCCGGTTTCCGTGACCAGCATGTCTCCCGAGGACATGCTTTTGCGGAAGGCGGAAGTCCAGTATGTTTTGCCGAAATGCCGCTCGACAATCGCACGGTAGATCTGCTTCGGCCGTCACCGCCTGTCGGGCACACTCCGGCCGCTCCTGGAAATGCTACCCGACGCGAAACGATCTAAAATTTCGTGCGGGCCAATCGTTTTGTAACATTGAACCCAAGATACGTCAATATGCCTGACATAAATTTCGCGACTCCCTCTCAAAGCGCTGCCGAGCCCCGGCCGGCGGCAGGCGAAGGAGGCAATTTGCGCTGGGATATCATCGAGCTGCTGTTCTTCGCCTATCGCGATTTCGTCGGCGATCCCGACCAGGAGCTGGAGGCTTTTGGCTTCGGCCGGGCCCATCACCGGGTCATGCATTTCGTCTACCGCTACCCGGGGCTCAAGGTCGCCGACCTTCTCGACGTCCTGCGCATCACCAAACAGTCGCTCGGCCGCGTGCTCAAGCAGCTGCTGGACGAGGGCTATATCGTGCAGAAGACCGGCGACAATGACCGACGCCAGCGGCTGCTCTATGCGACACCGAAGGGCGAGGCGCTGGTGCAGAAGCTCGCCGGCCTCCAGACCACGCGGATCACCAGGGCGCTCGCCGAGATGGCGCCTGATGACGCCGAGACCGTCAAGCGCTTCCTGCGTGCCATGATCGACCGCGACGATCCGGACAAGGTGCTGGAGACGATCTTCGCCACCAATCAAGCCTCAAAGGAGTGACCGTGCCGCTCGCTGCCACGCTCGCCCGCCCGCCGGCGCAACCGGCCGACGACGCCCCCCATCTGCTGCTGGTCGACGACGATCGCCGCATCCGCGATCTCTTGTCGCGCTTTCTCGCGGCCGAAGGCTATCGCGTCACCACTGCCGCCAGTGCCGGCGATGCCCGCGCGAAGCTGCTGGGACTGCATTTCGACTTGTTGATCCTCGACGTCATGATGCCCGGCGAGACCGGCTTCGATCTCGCCCGGTTCATCCGCACCTCCTCCTCGGTGCCGATCGTGATGCTGACCGCGCGGCATGAGCCCGAGGCCCGTATCGAGGGCCTCCAGATCGGCGCCGACGATTACGTCGCAAAGCCGTTCGAGCCGCGCGAGCTGGCGCTGCGCATCAACAACATCCTCAAACGCGCCGCGCCGCCGGTCCAGGCCGCGGCGGTGGAGAAGATCGCGTTCGGTCCTTACGTCTATCATCTCGATCGCGGCGAATTGCGTCAGGGCGAGGAGGTCATCCATCTCACCGACCGCGAGCGCGAGATGCTGCGGATTCTCTCGGAGACGCCGGGCGAGACCGTGCCGCGCAGCGCGCTGACCGGCAACGGCAGCGTCAACGAGCGCGCCGTCGACGTCCAGATCAATCGCCTCAGGCGCAAGATCGAGACCGATCCTGCCAATCCCCTGTTCCTGCAGGCGGTGCGCGGCATCGGCTACCGGCTCGTGGCCTCGCCGTAGACGTTGAGTGAAGCAAGACCGATGAGCACGATCGATACCGGCCTGACGCTTCTGAAGAGCGCCGCCGGCCGTGTTTCGCGCGCCAACGGCTGGATGGGCAACGCATTCAAGGGCTGGATGCCGACCGGCCTCTATGCGCGCGCCCTGCTCATCATGATCGTGCCGATGGTGATCCTGCAATCGGTGGTCGCCTTCGTGTTCATGGAGCGGCACTGGAACACGGTGACGCGCCGCCTCTCGGCCGCGGTGGTGCAGGACATCGCCGCGCTGATCGACATCTACAAGGGCTATCCACAGGACAAGGACCGCGAACAGATTCGCCGCATCGCCCTGCAGCGCCTGCAACTCACCGTCGATTTCCTGCCGCCTGGCGACATGCCGCCGCCCGGGCCAAAACCGTTCTTCTCGCTGCTCGACCAGACGCTGTCGGTGCAGCTGGGCCGCCAGATCGGACGCTCGTTCTGGATCGACACGGTCGGCCGCTCCAACCTCGTCGAGATCCGCATCCAGCTCGACGATGCCGTGATGCGCGTGTTCGCGCAGCGCAGCGCCGCGTATGCCTCGAACTCGGAGATCTTCCTGTTCTGGATGGTCGGCACGTCCTCGATCCTGCTGATCGTGTCGGTGCTGTTCCTGCGCAACCAGATCAAGCCGATCCTGCGGCTTGCGGATGCCGCGGAAAGCTTCGGCAAGGGCCGCGAGGCGCCGAACTTCAGGCCCCGCGGTGCGCGCGAAGTGCGTCGCGCGGCGGGCGCCTTCCTCGAGATGAAGTCGCGCATCGAACGCGCGATGGAGCAGCGCACCGCGATGCTCGCCGGCGTCAGCCACGATCTGCGCACCATCCTCACCCGTTTCAAGCTCGAGCTGGCGCTGATCGGCGACAACCCCGAACTCGAGGGCATGCGCAAGGACGTCGACGAGATGTCGATGATGCTGGAGGATTACCTCGCCTTTGCCCGCGGCGATTCCGGCGAGCAGTCGCAGCCGACCGACATGGTGCAGGCGCTCGAGGAGTTGCGCAGCGACGCCGAACGCCATGGCCATGCCGCGACCGTGACATTCAGTGGCCTGCCCGTGGTGACGGTGAAGCCGGCCTCGTTCAAGCGCTGCCTCGCCAACCTCGTCACCAATGCCGCGCGCTATGGCAAGGCCATCGCCATCTCCGGTCAGCGCGATCACCGCTATCTGACTGTGACGGTCGACGACGACGGCCCGGGTATTCCGGTGCATTTGCGCGAGGAAGTGTTCAAGCCGTTCCTGCGGCTCGACAATGCCCGTAACCAGGACGAAGGCGGCACGGGCTTGGGCCTGGCGATCGCCCGCGACATCGCCCGCTTGCATGGCGGCGACATCACGCTGGGCGACAGCCCGATGGGTGGATTGAGGGCGAGCGTCCGGATACCGGTGTAGCTTTCTGACCTCGCTCGGCACGAGCGAGGCTCGTCGCGTCCCAGTGCGAACTGGGCGAGGGAGCGGTTTCCGGCACTACTGCTTCGGCAGCAGCGCCTTCAGCTTGTCGAGGTCGCGCACGTTCATCTTGAACCCGCCGGGCATCACGATGTCGCCGGGCTTCTGGTCGGTCTTGCATGCGCCAAGCCATTTGGCCTCCAGCGTCATGGTGGTGTCGCGCCCTGCGGTACCGGCGGCACCGCCTTGCGCATGTGACGAGGTCTTCACCGTGTAGGCCGAATTGAAATCGCCTGTTATCTCGGCGTGCGAGGTCGTGGACATGCCGGCGACGCTGCACTCGGAATCGCTGACATAACCGGTGGCCGTCTTCTTGACGTCTTGCTTGGAGCAGACCTGCTTGGCCATCGGCGAGATGTTGTTGCTCATCTCCTTGTCGACAGTCTCGTCGGTGCAATGCTGCATGGTCATCTCCGGCATCGCCGAGCCGGTCCTGACCATTTTCATTTCCCAGAGGCCCGCCTTGCGCACCGGCAGGTCGTCAGCGACGGCGCTGCCTGCCGACAGCACGAGACAAGCGACTGATCCGAGCAAAGCAAGCTTGCGCGTCATAGCAGAAACTCCCGGCTGAGATGTCGAGGCCGGCCGTTCCGAAACGCCTCAGTAGAGGGTGCGGATCGGCCGATCGGCGGCGCCGTAGGGCACCCAACGACAGGCGAACGAGATGTAACCGCCCTGATAGGCCTGCACCGCGAGGAATTTCACCACCTTGCCGTACTGCGCACAGTGATCGACCGCGATCTGGCGCGCATCGACCTGGGTCGCCATCGAATAAGCGATGATGCCGCCGGTGTCGTTGCCCTTGAAAGGAGGCACCGGGAGAATGTCGGCGCGCGCCGACTGGCTCGCCATCATACCCAAGGCAAGAAGGCCCGCGGCCGCAATGATTCGCATTCCCGTCACTCCGATTGATCGCCGGCAGTTTACGTTGCCGGCGCGGCGGTGGAAAGAACCGAAGGCCTGTCGAGTGCGACGTTATGATCAACTCCTGCCCGAGTGTTGCCGCGCTGCACTTGACCTCCCCCGCCCTTCGCGGCACCGTCTGACCTTCGCAGATCATGCTGTCTGGATTGCCCATGCGCGCCTCGACCTCCCTGAAATCACTTCGCTTTGCCGCCGTTCTCGGCCTCGTATTCGGAGCGCTGTCGCTCACCGAGGCCAAGGCCGCCAACCCGTTGGAGCTGAATTTCTGGCTGAGCGGCCCACGGTATGACGGCAATGTCGCCGAATGCGACAAGGCGCTGCCGACAATCTCGAGCCAGTTCTGGGAGAAGGAAAGCTCGTTCTGGAATTCGCCGTTGCAAATCACGGGCTTCGCCAATGTTCACGAGACGGCTTTCCGGCCCTGGGCGTCGGACAACATTCCGCGCCGCTACTGCACCGGCGAGGCCATGCTTACTGACGGCAAGGTGCGCAGGGTGCACTTCTCGATCATCGAGGATGGCGGCTTTGCCGGATATGGTCAGGGCGTCGAATGGTGCGTGGTCGGACTCGACCGCAACTGGGCGTACAATCCGTCCTGCCGCGCAGCCAAGCCCTGAGCCGAAGCCCCTGATTCGGGCTTATCGAGCGACCAGGTCGTCTGTCGCACCTGAATTTTGTTCTTGAAATGTTCACGTTGCCTGCTAGGCTTTCTGCACAGTCTAGTTGAGGGGCGTCACCATGTTTTACTTTAGATTGCCTTCGTTCTCCCGTCTCGTGATCTCGCTGACCCTCCCCCTGACCCTTGCCGTCGGGCTGATCTCGCTCGCCGACGGTGCAAAGGCGCAGGACAAGCGGCAGAACACACCCGGTGAATTCGATTTCTACGTGCTGTCGCTGTCGTGGTCGCCGTCCTTCTGCGAGGAAGCGGCCGAGCGCGGCCGCAGCGGCGGGCGCTCGAACGTCCAGTGCGAGGGACGGCCTTATTCCTTCGTCGTTCACGGGCTCTGGCCGCAATATGAGAGCGGCTTTCCGGAATATTGTCAGCGGCCGTCGCCGCGGCTGAACCGCAGCATCGTCTCTTCGATGCTCGATTTGATGCCGGCGCCAGGACTGATCTTCAATGAATGGGACAAGCACGGCACCTGCTCCGGGCTCACCGACCGCACTTATTTCGAGACCATTCGCAAGGCGCGCGCCGCGATCAAGATCCCGGCCGAATATCTCGAGCTGTCGGAGGCCAAGACGGTGGCGCCGGGCGAGGTGGAAGAAGCCTTCATCAAGGCCAATCCCGGTTTGAGCAATGCGGCCATCTCGATCACCTGCAACCGGACGCGGCTGTCCGAAGTCCGCATCTGCCTCAGCAAGGACCTGCAATTCCGCGCCTGCGACGAGCTCGAACGCCGCTCCTGCCGCCGCGACCAGGTGACGATGCCGCCGATCAGGGGTGGGTAGCTCCCGTCATTGCGAGCGCAGCGAAGCGATCCAGACTGCCCCCGCGGTTAGATTCTGGATTGCTTCGCTGCGCTCGCAATGACAAGGGGTTAGGATCACGCGAGACAACGCAGTCCTATCCCATGAACTATCGCCACGCCTTTCATGCCGGCAATTTTGCCGATGTCATCAAGCACATCGTGCTGGCACGCATCCTGACTTATCTGCAGGACAAGCCAGCCGCCTTCCGCGTCATCGACACCCATGCGGGTGCCGGCCTCTATGATCTCGACAGCGACGAGGCCCGCCGCAGCGGCGAGTGGCTGACCGGCATCGCGCGACTGATGCAGGCGCGCCTCTCGAACGAGAGCGTCGCGCTGACCAAGCCGTATATGGACATCGTCCGGGCCTTCAACCCGAAGGGCGAGCTCAAGGCTTACCCAGGCTCGCCGCTGATCGCGCGCGCCCTGATGCGGCCGCAGGACCGGCTGGTGGCCTGCGAGCTCGAGCCGAAGGCGCGCAAGGCGCTGATCGACGCGTTGCGGCGCGACGAACAGGCGCGCGTGGTCGATCTCGACGGCTGGATGGCGCTGCCGGCTTTCGTTCCGCCGAAGGAGCGACGCGGGCTCGTGCTGATCGATCCGCCCTTCGAGGCCAAAGACGAGTTCGAGCGGTTGGGCGAGGCGTTCTCCAGCGCCTTCGCGAAATGGCCGACCGGTATCTATGTAATCTGGTATCCCGCCAAGAGCCGGCGCGCCACCGACACGCTGGCGCAACTCGTGGCTCGCACCGCAGCTGCCGCAAAGACTCCGGGGAAATGTCTCCGCCTCGAATTCAGCGTCGCGCCGCAAGCCGACGGCGCCGCCCTCACCTCGACCGGGCTCCTGATCGTCAATCCGCCGTACACGCTGCAAAGCGAGCTCAAGACGATCCTGCCCGAGCTGGAGATGCCGCTCGGCCAAGGCGGAGCCGCCAGATTCCGATTAGAGGTACCCAAGCCGTAAATTAGGAGGTACCCACGACGTAAGGCACCGTGATCTTTGGGAAAAATATGCAGGAGCGGTAGTCAATCTGCAAAGAACCGTATTATGCTGTTTCCGTGACTGGCTTTACGTTCCGCTTCCGCGAATGGTTGCGGCGGAGTGAAGGCCTTAAGAAAGATCCGGACGGACCGATGGGTCTGCCCAAGGATGGCCAGCTCTCCCGGGCTTCGTAATGCCCGGTCATGTCGCGACGCGCGTCTGCTTGCGACGGAGGAGCAATGAGGGGGAGTTTCCCGATGGCCAATACGGGAACGGTCAAGTTCTTCAATGGCGAGCGCGGCTACGGCTTTATCAAGCCGGACGACGGCGGTCGCGACGTCTTCGTTCACATCACTGCTGTGGAGCGGGCGGGACTGAAGGACCTTGCCGAAGGACAGCGTATCACGTTCGAAGTTGAACCGGACAAGAAGGGGAAGGGCCCGAAAGCGGTCAATCTCGTGATCCTTTCGTAAGGCACCTGCTCCAACAAAGCTGGCGCGAAAAAAGTCCCGGCCGCAAGCGGCCGGGAGGTTGTGGTCCGGTATTTTCTTCTTTCGCTATCAGAAGTGATAGTTCACGCCTGCGCGCACGATGCTGGCGCTGTAGCCGTTCGACACGCCGGTAATCGCGAACTGGCTGGTCGACAGGTCGACGTAGAGATATTCGAGCTTCGCGCTCCAGTTCGGCGCGAGGCCGACTTCCGCGCCGACCCCCGCAGTCCAGCCAGCCGTTGTGTGCGACTCCGTCAAGCCGAAGGTCTGCGCGCGCAGCTCGCCGAAGGCGAGACCGGCAGTGCCGTAGAAGAGCACGTTGCTGAAGGCATAGCCCGCGCGACCCCGCAGCGTGCCGAACCAGGGATTGGAGAACTTCCACGGCGCGAAAGTATCATCGGCACCGGCGGCCTGGATGTCGCCCTCGACGCCAAACACCCATGGGCCGTTCTGGAAGTTGTAGCCGGCCTGCACCCCGCCGACGAATCCGGATGGCTTTGCGGGATTGTTGCCGACCGAGCCCCATTCATAGCCGAGATTGCCACCGAGATACGGGCCGGCCCAGCTATAGGAGTTGAGTGGCTGATTGACGGTATAGGGCGCTCGCTGGCCGTAACTGAGATCGGCGGCCTCGGCCGAAGCTGTCCAGCCGGCTGCAACCAATGCGGCTGCGCCCACAATGAGCCCCTTCATCACACACTCCAACGCAACTGCCGTAACCGGGTGCGAGGCCCGCGCCAGGCCCGGCTGCATGGTTACGGAACCACCACTTTTCGCGTAAGATTTATCGAGAGTTTTAAGTTAAAGGCCTGTTAAGACCGGTTACCGCGCTGTTAACAGACTTAAGGAAGCGTTACCGGGAACTGCGCGCCTTCCTGTGCGCGCAGCCCGGCCGTAACTTCAAATCGATCCCCCCAGCGCCTAAATTCGCTCCATGGTTCACGATTCCACCGACAAGCCGGACGACGCCCGCGCGCGCACCTCGCAGCAGGCCGCTCCGACCAAGGCCCCAGCCCAAGACGTGGCCCCGCCGGACCTCGATCCCGCCACCGCCGGCGGCGATGACGAGGACGATGCGCGGCTGCCTGACATCCTGGAAGAGAGCGGCGCGATCGGCGAAGAGCCGCTGGCGACGGGTCATGAGGCGATCGAGCGCGCGGTGCGGCTCGCGCCGACCTCGCCCGGCGTCTATCGCATGCTCAGTGCGAACGCCGACGTCCTCTATGTCGGCAAGGCCAAGAACGTCAAAAAGCGCTTGTCCAGCTACGCGCGCCAGAGCGCGCCGCTACCGGCGCGCATCCTGCGCATGATCGCGGCCACGGTGACCGTGGAGATCGTCTCGACCGCGACCGAAACCGAAGCGCTGCTGCTGGAAGCCAATCTCATCAAGCAGCTGCGGCCGCGCTTCAACGTGCAGCTGCGCGACGACAAGTCGTTTCCCTACATCCTGATCACCGGCGACCATTGGGCGCCGCAAATCTTGAAGCATCGCGGCGCGCAGACCAGGGCCGGGCGCTATTTCGGCCCGTTCGCCTCCGCCGGCGCCGTCAACCGCACCATCACGGCCTTGCAGCGCGCATTCCTGATCCGCTCCTGCACGGACTCGTTTTTCGAGAGCCGCACCCGGCCGTGCCTGCTCCACCAGATCCGCCGCTGCGCCGGCCCCTGCACGCGCGAGATCGACTTCGGTGGCTATACGACGCTGGTGCGCGAGGCGACCGACTTCCTGTCCGGCAAGAGCCATGCGGTGAAGCAGGAGCTTGCCGGCGAGATGGAGAAGGCCTCCGGCGAGCTCGAATTCGAGCGCGCGGCGCTCTATCGTGATCGCCTCGCAGCCCTGTCAGCGATCCAGTCACAGCAGGGCATCAATCCAAGGACGGTCGAGGAAGCCGACGTGTTCGCCATTCACCAGGAGGGCGGCTTCTCCTGCGTCGAGGTGTTCTTCTTCCGCACCGGACAGAACTGGGGCAATCGCGCCTATTTCCCCCGCGCCGAGAAGACCTATACGCCGGAAGAGGTGCTTGGCTCGTTCCTCGCCCAGTTCTACGACGACAAGCCGCCGCCGAAGACCATTCTGCTCTCGCACGAGATCGACGAGATGGAGCTTCTCGCCAATGCGCTGGCGATCAAGGCGGGCCACAAGGTCGAGCTCATCACGCCCAAGCGCGGCGAGAAGAAAGAGCTCGTCGCCCACGCCCTGACCAATGCGCGCGAAGCGCTTGGCCGCAAGCTCGCCGATACCGCAACCCAGAGCCGCCTGCTCGATGCCATAGCCACGACGCTGGGCCTGCCGCATGCGCCCAAGCGCATCGAGGTCTACGACAACAGCCACATCCAGGGCACCAATGCGGTGGGTGCCATGATCGTCGCCGGCCCCGATGGGTTCGTCAAAAACCAATACCGCAAGTTCAACATCAAGTCGGAAGGGATCACGCCGGGCGACGACTTCGCCATGATGCGCGAGGTGCTGGAGCGCCGCTTCAAGCGCCTGATCAAGCCGCCCGAAGAGGGCGCGGCCAAGGACAACAACAAGGCCAAGGACGACGATTTCCCGCAATGGCCCGACCTCGTGATCATCGACGGCGGCCGCGGCCAACTGAATGCCGTCAGGGAGATCTTTGCCAATCTCGGGCTGACCCAGGTGTCGCTGATGTCGGTCGCCAAGGGTCCCGACCGGGATGCCGGCCGCGAAACCCTGTTCATGCCGGAGCGCGAGGCGATCAAGCTGGAGCCGCGCGATCCTGTGCTCTATTTCATCCAGCGCCTGCGGGACGAGGCCCACCGCTTCGTCATCGGCTCGCACCGCAAGTTGCGCAAGAAGGACATCCGCGAGGCCGGCTTGCAGGAGATTGCGGGCATCGGCCCGTCACGCAAACGTGCCTTGCTGCATCATTTCGGAACCCTGAAGGAGATCGAACGGGCCTCGATCGCCGATCTCGGCAAGGTTCCTGGGGTAAGCGCCGAAAGCGCCCGCAGGATATTCGACTATTTCCATCCCCAGCCGGGGTGAACTAAAGGGACTGTCGTCATATGGTCGTCGCATGCCCGGCCCCATTTGGGCGCGGACGGTTGACCTTCGGGCTTGAGCGGTATTGGTAGGACGGATGAACATCGCCACGACACGAGGGACGACCAGCCGCGCGATGTCCCTCCCGAACATCCTGACCTATGGCCGGATCGCCGCGATCCCGGTCGTGGTCGGATGCATCTATGCGCAGTCGATCATGGACTACCCGCTGTGGCTGCGCTGGGTTGCGGTCGCCATCTTCATCGGCGCCGGGGTGACGGATTATCTCGACGGCTATTACGCGCGGATCTGGAATCAGCAATCGGCGTTCGGCCGGATGCTCGACCCCATCGCCGACAAGCTGCTGGTCGCCTCCTGCCTGCTGATGCTGGCGGCCGATGGCATCATCCATGGCTGGTCGCTATGGGCCGCCATCGTGATCCTTTGCCGTGAGATCCTGGTCTCGGGCCTGCGCGAATACCTCGCGGCGCTCCGTGTCAGCGTGCCCGTCACCAAGCTCGCCAAGTGGAAGACCACGGTGCAGCTCGTCGCCATCGGCTTCCTGCTCGCAGGTCCAGCCGGTGACGAGGTGCTCCCCATCGTCTCGCTGATCGGCCTCGTCCTGCTGTGGGCCTCGGCAATCCTGACCATGTACACCGGCTACGATTATTTCCGCGCCGGCATCCATCACCTCATCAAGGAGGATGAAGGATGAAGGTGAAGTATTTCGCCTGGGTGCGCGAGCGTGTCGGCAAGGCCGAAGAGACCATCGAGCCGCCCGCGACGGTGCGCACCGTCGCGGAGCTGATCACCTGGCTGTCGGGCCAGAGTGAAGCCTACGCCTATGCCTTCGAGAAGCCGAAGGTGATCCGCACCGCGATCGACCACGCCCACGTCAAGGCGGACGCCGCGATATCAGGCGCCCGCGAGATCGCATTCTTCCCGCCGATGACCGGCGGTTAGGTCATGACCTCCTCCCTCGCCAGCTGCCCCGTCGCCATCCGCATTCAGGAAGACGATTTCGACATCGCACGCGAGATCGCGGTCCTGACCCATGGCCGCACCGATATCGGCGCGGTCGTCAGCTTCTCGGGCATCTGCCGCGCCGACGAGGATAGCTCTGATATCGCCGCGCTCACGCTCGAGCATTATCCCGGCATGGCGGAAGAAGAGATCAAGCGCCATGTCGATGAAGCCTTGTCGCGCTGGCCGCTCAACGGCGTCACCGTCATCCATCGCGTGGGGCGGTTCGTGCCCGGCCAGAACATCGTGCTGGTGCTCACCGCCTCGCAACACCGCCGGGCGGCATTCGAGGCGGCCGAGTTCCTGATGGATTATCTCAAGACCAGCGCCCCGTTCTGGAAAAAGGAAGAGAGCGCCACCGGCACCGGCTGGGTCGAGGCCCATGCCCGTGACGACGAGGCCGCCGCACGCTGGACCAAATCCTGATGGCAAGAGCATCCAAGAAGCCCGTGGGCGGCCGCGGGGCGCCCAAACTCGCCAAGCCCGGCCCCGGCGAGCTCGTCTCGCTGCTCGATTTCGTCCGCTATGCGGTGAGCCGCTTCGTGGAGGCGAAACTCGCCTTTGCCCACGGCACGACCGATCCGGTCGCCGAGGCGATCTTCCTGGTGTGCGAGGCCCTGCATCTGCATCCCGACCAATTCGAGAGCTTTGCTCAAGCGCGTGTCACCGTAGCGGAGAGCAAGGCCCTCCTCGATCTGGTTCATCAGCGCATCACAACGCGCAAACCGACGGCCTATCTCGTCAACAAGATCTACATGCGCGGCCTGCCTTTCTATGTCGACGAGCGCGTCATCGTTCCGCGTTCCTTCATCGGCGAGCTGCTCGACTCGCATTTCGGCGGCGACGGCGAGGTCGGCTCGCTCATCGACGACCCCAGCTCCGTCGCGCGCGTGCTCGATCTCTGCACCGGTTCGGGGTGCCTCGCGATCCTCGCCGCGTATCATTTCCCCAATGCCGAGGTCGACGCTGTCGACGTCTCCAAGGGGGCGCTCGAGGTCGCCATGCGCAATGTCGGGGAACATGGGCTGGATCAACGGATCACGCTCCACCGCGGTGATCTGTTCGCGCCGCTTGGCGGCAACAAATACGATCTGATCATCACCAACCCGCCTTACGTCGACGCCGAAGGCATGGCGGCATTGCCGCCGGAATGCCGGGCCGAGCCCAAACTTGCCTTCGACGGTGGCCCCGACGGTCTCGACGTCATCAGGCGCATCCTGCGCGATGCGCCCGATCACCTGACGCCGGACGGCGGCCTGCTTTGCGAGATCGGCCGCGGCCGCGAGCGGGTCGACGAGGCCTTTCCGGAACTGCCCCTGCTCTGGCTCGATACGGAAGATTCCGAGGGCGAGGTATTCTGGATCGCGGCCGCCGATCTCGGCTGATCGAGCGAGCGCTCCGGAACAAGTCAAATTCCGCCACGTTCACCCCCGACGAATGTTTCGCTGTCGGAGGATGTCCACATGCTCGCGCCATCGGGCGAATTGCTGCGCGCCGGCATGGCGCTGAAACTCAACCATCTCAAGCGCGCGGCGCGATCTTACCTGCGTGACCGCACCAGTCAGACCACTGGACGGATCACGTCCTATGCGGTCGCGGCCGGACTGTTCGCGGTGGCCGGGTTGTTCCTGGTCGCAACCTTCTTTGTCGGCCTGATCGCGCTGTATCGCTGGATCGCCATCAATTACGGACAGTTCTGGGGCTTTGGTGCCGTGGCGGCGGTGCTCCTGGTGCTCGCCGCAGCCTGTGCCGGAGTAGCCATGGCGCAAATCCGTCGCCGGACCAAGCCGATCGTGCCGCTTGCAAGCCGGATGCGTGTGGCCATCGCCACGCCGCGGATCCCGCGTGGAACGGTCAAGCAGGCCGTGAAAGAGGTCGCGACGACGATCCCTCTGGTACCGGTCGCGCCGGGAGAACGCAGCCAGGATGGCAGAACTTCGGCAGTTCTTGCCAACCGCCCCGTGCAACTGGGCTTGATGCTCGCAGCCATCGGGCTGCTGGGCGTCACGGCAGCGCGCCGAAGGCGCTCCCGCCACGGATTGGACGCCTGACATGCGTGCGCGGCACAACGAGCAGCTCGACAGCTGGCTCCTGGTCGCCGCCACAGCCGTGTTCGTGCTGAGCGCCGAACGCTACTTTCAGGATTCCGGCTTGATCCGGCCGCGGCCTCCTCAAGACCATCGCAACAGCGAAGGACATTCGCCGGAGACGAGCCCGGCGGGCGCAGCGACGCAGCCCGGGCACGGGCGCCGGTCGAAAAGTCCGTTCGCTATTCCCTGGGCGGGCTGGAAGGATATTTTCTGGCGCACCTATCAGCGCATCGGCGACGATCGCCTGCTGGCGACCGCTGGTGGGGTGGTATTCTTCGGGCTGCTCGCGATCTTTCCCGCCGTGACTGCACTGGTTTCTTCCTACGGCCTGTTCGCCAATCCCGCGACCATCACTGACAATCTCCAGAAGCTCGCGATGATGCTGCCCGAAGGCACCTTCCAGATTGTCCAGGAGCAGGTCGGACGCGTCGTATCGAAAGGCAACACGGCGCTTGGCGCCACTTTCCTGTTCGGTCTTGCGCTCGCAATCTGGAGCGCCAATGCCGGGGTTAAAGCGATCTTCGACGCCCTCAACGTCGCTTATGAGGAGCGCGAGAAGCGCGGCTTCATCAAGCTCAACCTGATTACACTCTGCTTCACGGTCGGTGGCATCGTCGCGCTGCTGCTGATGGTGGCCGCCGTCGTCGCCTTCCCGCTTGCGCTCGATCATCTCGGCATTGCGCCCGAGAGCAAGCTGATCGTCGCGCTCGCCCGCTGGCCCCTGCTGTTCGTCATCCTGTTGGTGGCGCTTGCCATCCTCTACCGCTTCGCACCGAGCCGCGACGAACCGCGCTGGCAATGGCTGAGTATCGGCGCCGTGACCGCCGCCCTGCTCTGGATCGCCGGCTCGGCGTTGCTATCCTGGTATCTCTCGGCCTTCGCCAATTACAGCGCCACCTACGGCTCGCTGGGCGCCGCGATCGGCTTGATGACGTGGATGTGGATGTCGGCGATCGTGATCATGTTCGGTGCCGAGCTGAACTCGGAGATCGAACGGCAGACCCTGCGCGACACGACCACAGGACGCCCCAAGCCTCTCGGCAGCCGCGAGGCGGTTTCGGCCGACACGGTCGGCGCCGCCGCTCCCTCCTGATGATCTCCACGCGAGCCTGTCGGCCGCTATCCCCTCGAATCAACAATGATGTTAAGGTCATGCGTGCTTGGGGAGCATGAGGCGCGACGGGTGCGAATTGCGCCCCGTGTTTTCCGGGTGAGGCAATCAGCTCTTGAGGCGTAACGCGCGGCATGATTCGCATTTCGACGATCTTCATCGCCTTCTGCATGGTTCTGGTCGCGGCCTCGCTCGGGCTCGTGCTCTACTCGGTCGCCGGCATCAGCGGAACCGAATCCGCGATCGTGGCGCTGACTGCCCTGACCTTCCTGATCCTCTACAATGCAGTCTCGATGCGGCTCCGCGACCGCAGCGACGTCGGCGGGCAGATCGCTGACCTGTCGCGGGGCACCGCCGACCTTGCCCGCCAGGTGGCCGAGTTCGGGCGCCGGCTCGCCGCGATCGAAGGTCGCATCGCCTCGTCCAATTCGACCAACTCCGATCGTGTCCAGTCGGTGGTCGGCGAGATCAACGAGCTCGGTGGGCTGGTCAGGCAGCTTGCCGCCACGGTATCGACCCATGAGGACATGCTGGCCGGTCATGCGCCGGCGCCCGTCCCCGCTCCGGTCGCCCGGCTGGAGGCGGAAGCGCCCGTCGGCCGGATCGCGCCCTTCGAGGAGCGGCCGGCCGCTGCTCCGCCGGCTCCGGCACCGCCACCCCGGCCGACGCCGCCGCCGGTCCAGACCAGGTCAGCCAATGCCGTTCAGACCGTCAACGCCCGCAACCAGACCCAGATGCTGGCGACGCTGCGCAACGCCATCGACGAGAACCGCATCGACATCTTTCTCCAGCCGATGGTGACGCTGCCGCAGCGCAAGGTCCGCTTCTACGAAGCGGTGACCAGGCTCCGCGACGAGCGCGACCAGCTGATTGCCGCGGAAGAGTTCATCAGCATCGCCGAAGCCTCCGGACTGATCGGGCGCATCGACAACATGGTGTTGCTGCGCTGTGTCCAGGTGTTGCGCCGGCTGATGGTGCGCAACAAGGATGTCGGCGTGTTCTGCAACGTCGCCGCCTCGACGCTCGGCAATTCCACCACCTTCGCGCAATGCCTGGATTTCCTCGAGGCCAACCGGGCGCTGGCGCCGTCGCTGGTGCTGGAGTTCAAGCAGGCGACCTTCCGCGGCCTCGGCGCCGCCGAGACCGAAAGTCTCGCGGCCCTCGCGCAGCGCGGCTTCCGCTTCTCGATCGACCATGTCACGGACCTCAGGATCGAGCCGCGCGAGCTCGCCGACCGCGGCGTGCGCTTCATCAAGGTCCCGGCATCGCTCCTGCTGGACCCCAGGCAAGCCTCGACCTCGGACATCCATCCCTCCGACCTGTCCGACCTGCTCGGCCGTTTCGGCATCGATTTGATCGCGGAGCGGATCGAGGGAGAGCGCGCAGTGGTCGATCTGCTCGATTATGATGTGCGGTTCGGCCAGGGCTTTCTGTTCGCGCCACCCCGGCCATTGCGGCCCGAGGGGGCATCTGCTACCGGCGGAGCGGCGCCGAACCAGGCGCAGGACATTCAGGTATCCAATGGTTCCGGTACTTCAACCCCAAGCGCAACTTCGGCTGCCACGCCCGCCGCTCCGCCATCGCGCGTCACCGGCAACGCGGCACTCGCGCGCCGCATTTGATCGGCCGCGCGCATCATGACCACGCTGCATTTCGCACAGAGCCTGCGCGAGCTCGTGGCCGGGGTCGATGTCGTGCTCAGCGACATCTGGGGCGTCGTCCATAACGGTCTGGAATCCTTCCCGGAGGCCTGCGAGGCGCTGCACACCTATCGCAGCCGTGGCGGCACGGTGATCATGATCACCAATGCGCCGCGTCCGGCTGACTCCGTGCAGCGGCAATTGCGCAAGCTGGGCGTCGCCGACGAGACCTACGACGCGATCGTCTCCTCCGGCGATTTGACGCGGCTCTATGTCGCCCAGCATCCCGGCCGCAAGATGTTCTGGCTCGGCCCCGAGCGCGACAACTCGATCTATCGCGGCCTCGAGGCGACGACTGCGCCACTGGAACAAGCCGACTACATCGTCTGCACCGGCCTCTATGACGACGAGACCGAGACTGCGGAAGACTATCGCGGCATGATGCTGAAGGCACGCGAGCGCCGGCTGACATTGGTCTGCGCCAACCCGGACATCGTTGTCGAGCGCGGCGACCGGCTGATCTATTGCGCCGGCGCGATCGCCGAGCTGTACCGCGAGCTCGGCGGCGAGGTGATCTTCTACGGCAAACCCCACCGGCCGATTTATGAGCGCGCGATGGCGCTCGCCGCCGAACGCCGGGGCCACCCGATCGACCGCAAGAAAGTGCTGGCGATCGGCGATTCCGTCCGCACCGACCTGACCGGCGCGCGCGAATTCGGCATCGACTGCCTGTTCGTCACGCGCGGCATTCATGCCGAGGAGTTCGAGGGCCTCGACCAGCTCGATCCGAAGTCGGTGACGGAATTGTTCGGCCACCCGCCGAAGGCGCTGATGCGCGAATTGAAGTGGTGAGCTCGGTCGTTCTGCTTCGATGGACCAGCCGTGCCGACTGAGCCAACCATCGGCGCGAGCTCAACTTCAATTCGAAATCAGAATTCGATCTGCCCAAGCATTCAGCAAGAAATTTCCTTCTGCTTCAACGCTTCGCTCCGAGCAATTGTTGCCGAGATAGCCGACATCATCTTCTTTATATAAAGCACGATTTTGCTGGACTCTCTCCACACTCCATATGCTAAGCAACTTGGCGTTGTTGTCGCACGTGAATGCTACGATCCGGCCAACGCTGCCATATCGGGAGATTGAGAGAATCGTCGACGCAAACGGCAAAATATTCGCCACAAGCAGCCGATGTCGACGCAGCGATTCCAAAGGCGAGGTTGACTGAAGATCGGCTCGGGGTGAGCGAACCGGGCAACGCATGTCGAGCAGAAAGACCGGCTTCAGAGCGCCACGCGCCTCGCATGGAAGCAACCTTTCGTTGATCGCAGCTTGCGAAAATCAAGAACATCTTGCAGTTGTCTTGACTCAACAACGCGATCCTGAGATGTCCACATGGCGCTAACCTCGTATGTGGGAAGGAATGACGTCACCATGCAGCAAACTTTGGCCGCCGCAGCAGACTTGGGGCTCAGGCACAAACTTCGGTCGAGCGATATTGTGTTCTCGCTGAAGCTGGCAATTCTGACCATCGGGTCTGTTGTTGGCGGCTATCTCGCCAGCAGGCACAATACAGCTTTCATCGTCCTGGGCATCCTCCTTCTCGGCCTTTGGCAAGCTCATGCTGTCGAGCTTCAGCACCAAGTTCTGCATGGGTTGGGTTATCGAAACGCGCGCCTGAATCATATGGTCGGCGTCGTGCTCGGGTTGCCGATGCTGGTTTCGTATTCGGGATATAGGGCTAGTCACCTCCGCCACCACCGGCTGTTGGGCACTCCGGAGAACAAGGAATTTTTCGACTATGGGGATCAGTACGGCGGAAAGCCGCTGACGATATATCAAGTCGCCCTGCGGCTTCTAATGTTGCAGCACTATGTCAACTTCGCCAGCAGCTTGCTGACGGCCCTACGCAACAAGCCATTCGAAGGTGAGAGCAGAACGACCTCCGATCGGATGCGAAATGAGTACCTTCTGATGCTCGCTGCGATCTGTGCGCTCATACTTGTTGGTGTTTTTCTCCACGAATGGCGCCCGTTTCTAATTTGGGCGGCCTCATTCGTACTGGTTGCGACCCCAGTTCATGCGCTCATCGAGATGCCCGAGCACTACCTCTGCGACATGACCACAACCGATGTTTTCGCCAATACGCGCTCAATCAAGTCGAACCTGTTTCTGACGTGGTTCACCAATGGCAACAACTACCATGTGGAGCATCACCTCGCTCCCGGACTCCCGATGGAAGCGTTACCGGATCTATTCGAGCAAAATGAGGGAAAGCATCTTTACGTCGAAACGACCTATCGCGAGTTCTTCCACGCGTGTGGATGAAAAACCGCTAGACGGCATCCGGAAACACTTGTCGACACTCGACGGGGTGAGATCTATGGAACTGACGATGACGAAGAGCAAATTATCCAGTTATGCACCACTGCAACCACCGTGCGGGACGGCACGCGTCCTGACCAAGGCTGACTTCATGGCGATCATGGGTCTCCGCGAAGTGGTCTTTGCCGCCCTGCCAAACCGCCAGTTTCTTTACCCGGAGGACGACGACGAGGGCTTTGTTCGAGCCCACCTTGGTTTACACGGAATGAGCGTCGGTGTTTTCGAACACGAGCAACTGATCGGCTTTACGAATTTGACGCTTCCGGATGGGGACAGCCTCGGCGAGCCATGGCTCGGAATTCCCAGCCGACGGATTCGGCGCCACCACGCCCTGCTGATGAACGGCATTGTGCGACCGGGATTTGAGGGAAATGGGCTCCACAAGTACCTCATAGCCGAACGCCTGCGCATTGCCGAGGCCGACGACCGACCTCTAGCCAGAGTTCTGGCATCTCCCTACAACTATCGCAGCTGGGGCAACTTCATCTGGCATGGCTTTGTCGTGAAGGGATTTATCCGCCCCTATGAACCAAAATTCGGGACTCTGCTTCGCTACGTCATGGATATGGACGCGCGCCAAAAGCTCGTCGGCAGAAAAGAAACATCTACTCTTGTCGACAGCAATGACATCGAGAAGCAAGAAGCCTGTTTCGAGCAGGGAATGCTTGGCTTCAATCGCGTCATGGACGGCCCAACCGCGTTCATTGAACTGATGCATCCGACCGAGTCGCCGATCGAGTATTGAGGCGCGATTCGGAGTCGGCGCAGATTCTGCTGCGCCGACTCACCACCGTGGTAGAGCTTTGGTATGACATCGAACATCAGAACCCTTCATGATCTCTCTGCCGCCAAGCTAGTCCCCCCGGATCAAGTCGGGTCGCTCGTTGACGTTGTCGATCGTTATCCGGTCGCCCTGACGGAGGCCATGGCCAGCCTGGTCGATCGCGATCGGCCTGAAGATCCGATCGCGCGCCAGTTCGTACCGACCACGCATGAACTTGACGCGCGCTCGCACGAGGAGCCCGATCCAATCGGCGACGACGCGCATAGCCCCGTCCGTGGCGTCGTGCACCGTCACCCAGACCGAATTCTATTGAAGGCAACCGCAGTTTGTCCGGTCTACTGCCGGTTTTGCTTTCGGAAGGAGATGATCGGGCCGCAGGCAAAACGCGAGATGACTGCGGCCGACCTCAAGCGTGCTGCCGAATATGTCGCAGGCCAGCCTGCTATTCGTGAAGTCATCGTGACGGGCGGAGATCCGTTCGTTCTTTCTTCCGAACGAATCAGCTCGATTACCCAGACCTTTTCGGCCATTCCTCATGTTCGCATCTTGCGATGGCACACCCGGGTGCCGCTCGTCGCACCTTCGAATGTGACCGATGCATTTGTTGATTCGCTCGCATCGGACAGGTGCGCGATCTTCATCGCGATTCACGCAAATCATGCTCGCGAGTTTACCGCTGAAGGCCGCGCAGCCATCCGACGCTTGCAAAAAACGGGGGCCAGCCTTCTTGGCCAAACGGTCTTGCTTCAAAGTGTAAACGACAATGTTCGCTCGCTGAGTGAACTCATGATGACCTTCGTCGAAGCTGGCGTGAAACCCTATTACCTGCATCATCCAGATCTCGCGAAGGGAACAGGTCACTTTCGAGTGCCCCTTCAAAAAGGGATCGCCTTGATGGAGGAGCTGCGCCGTTCGGTGACCGGCCTGGCACTACCTACCTATGTCCTGGATCTTCCGGGAGGCATCTTCAAGGTGCCGCTGCCTGCAGCGTGCTCGTTCGGAGAAGATGGCATTATCGAACTCAAAGATCCCTTTGGAAAGATTCACCTGTACCGAGACGCGATATGAATCCTATTTCTGAGAGAACGCGCTGAGGTCCTTCGTCATGCAATACGACAAGTTCAACATCCAGGAGCTGGAGGAGCGCGGCTTCAATGCATGGCCTGCTCGTCATACGACCCATGTAAACGGCTGGCTGATCAGAGTTGGAGGCGGCCTGACAAAACGAACGAATTCCGCAAATTGTCTCGCCCCGTTCGGGTCTTTTGCCAACGTGAAGAGCGCAGCCGAGTTGATTTTTAAGCGGCAAGCCCTTCCTACGATATTTCGGATTACGCCTCTCGTTCCGCAGGGCATCGATCGTTTGCTCGAGCAGGATGGATACACGATCGAAGACGCCTGTGTCGTGTTGGCGGCTACGCAGGACGCTTTCCGCACGGGTTCCAGCAGCAACATCAAGCTGCGAGCAACGCCCGGAGAGGAATGGCGGGACGGTGTTGCCAGCGCGAGCGCGATACCTGCGCACCTGCGGGCCGTCCATGACAAACTCGTGGACTCAATCCAACTGCCTGCCGTATTTGCGACAGCGTATGTGGAGGACGCAGCGGCCGGATATGCAATGGCGGTATTCGACCGCGACATGATCGGCATATTCGACGCGGTCGTCAACCAATCACACCGCGGAAAGGGAATCTGGCAAGCGCTGATGGCCAAGTTGCTCCAGTGGGGTAAACAACAGGGAGCGACGGCCGCTTACTTTCAAGCCACCGAGACCAACGAGATCATTCGCAAGCTCGGGCTCAAGCTCGGCTTTCGTGAAATCTACCATTATCACTATCGCTGTCGGCTTTGAGCTTCAGCTTTCATTCCGTTGGCGGCATAGATGGCGACGCCATAGCTGGCAGCACCAATTAGGGCCAGCACAAACAATATCCAAACAATGGGCTCGTAGCCTCCGAATTTGTCCCACCCGATCGCCACGGCAATCGGTGCCGCGGCCGCTCCCATGCGCGCGACAAGGGTGATCGTTCCATTGATGGAGCCGTAGCCTTCGGACCCTATCAGGTCGGGGATCGCGGTTCCCCGGAGGATGGTAATGAGCCCATTGGCCGTTCCGTACAGAACAAGCACAAGAGCGGGCGCTATAGCGATCTGCGGTATGACGAGCAGGAGCAACAGCGAGACCGGCAGGGCCGATACCGTAACGATCCCGATTGTTTCCATCGAGAAGTATCGACCGGTTGCTAGCAGAGCAATACGGCTGCCCACCTGCGCGGGTCCAATCAATGAGTAGGCAAAGGTGATCGTTAGCTCGGAGAAGCCCCGCTCCTGCAGGAGCGGCATGATGTGAAACACGACCACGGAAGCGATTGTGGAATGAATCGAAAACGTCACCAGCAGAGCCCAGAACGACGGATGAAGCAACGCGCGTTTTAAGGCGGCTGTACTCGTCGCCGCACCATGGGATTGCGTCTTTCCCTCCAGATCTTTTGATTGCTCGCGAAGGCCGAGTGCGTGAACCGGCAAACAGACGGCGAGCAGGAAAATTGCAAGCATCAGCAGGGTTGCCCGCCATCCTTGCCAAGCAACGAACCAAGCTGAAATTGGGACGAATACGGTCGGAGCCAGTCCTCCGACCAAGGTCATTCGGCTGATCTGATCTCTATAGCTCATAGGAAAGCGCCGCGTCAGCACGGTGAACCCGGCTTCGTAAAGAGACCCTGACATTGCGATGCCGAGTCCGATGCACACGACGTAGAGCATGGAGAGGCGCTCCATACTCGACCATAGAAGGAGGCACCCCGCTCCAACCAACGTACCTCCGGTCATGATGATGCGCCCGCCCAATCGGTCGAGGAGCATTCCGACCGGAAAGGCCGCCAAGCCCGTGATGAGGAGTCCAGTCGACCAAGCGCCGTTAACGGTCGCCTTGTCCCAGCCCAGGTCGCGCTCGATTGGCACGGACACGACCGCGAAGGTATAGTAGAGAGCTCCCCAGGAAATAAGTTGAGCTAGAGAGAGTAAGCCGACAAAGGAAAGTTCGGAACCAGCTCCCGACTGGATAGCCTGCAATCGGCGAAGCGCGGTCGACACGAGCATCTCCTCATCGTCCGAGATTGAATCCACGAAAACAGCGAGCACTTGCTGCTGCGCATGACTGATCCATTTGTCGAGGGGTGGCGCTGAAACGCCAGGATCACCAGGACCGACCTGCCTCACGGGGGAGGCAACGCCTTCGAATTTTTTTGATCTTGGTCCCGAATTGAACGAGAACCTGGGGTACCCGCCAAGCCAATTGCGATGATTCCACTATCACAAGTTGCGGACGGGTTGTCGAGCTGATTTTGGTTTGATGCACCGTGTCCCCAATCTGGTCCGCGGCCTGGTGCCGTCCGCGCCTGACCAGATCTGGGTCGCCGACATAACCTATGTCCACCTCGCCAAGACCTTCGCCTGTCTCGCCGTCACGATGCCTTCCCGCGCAAGGCTGTCGACCGGCTTGTCGCCAGCGACTAGCCGATCGCGACATCATAGGAGCAGGCCCGGCAATCCCTTTGACAACGCCAAGGCCGAAAGCTTCATGATCGCAGAGGTCTACAACCAAGCCCGCCTGCAGTCGGCGCCGCTCGGATATCAGTCGCCCGAAGTGGTAACGGCCGGGCCGTCATCGCCCCAACGCAGAAAAGCCCGGGACGAGCCCGGGCTCTTCAAATTCAGCTGAGGACGTCAACGCGCTTACGCGCTCGCCATGTCCGGGAAGACCGCCTCGATCTTGGTCTTCAGCGTCGCCGCGTTGAACGGCTTGACGATGTAGTTGTTCACGCCGGCCTTCTTGGCCGCGATCACGTTCTCGGTCTTCGATTCCGCCGTGATCATGATGAAGGGCGTGGTGGCGAGGTTGGGATCTGCCCGCACTTCGCGCAGCAGGTCGTAACCCGTCATCGGCTCCATGTTCCAATCGGAGATCACGAGCCCGTACTTCTTGCCCCGCATCTTGTTCAGCGCCGCCGAACCGTCGCTGGCATCGTCGATATTCTCGAAGCCAAGCTGCTTCAGGAGATTCCTGATGATACGGATCATGGTGCTGTAGTCGTCGACCACCAGAACAGACATCGACAAATCAACCGCCATCTCGACTCCCCCAACGCATACCCAGGAATATTCAAAATCGGACCTGACAGGCCGGGCCCTCAGTTCCACCTCCCAAGCACTAGCACCAAGGCGTTAAACAGCGCGTTAACTGCGGCGACCCGCGACGGATCGAAATCATGTTCCAGGCGACGGCCCCTGCGGCTTGACTTCATCGGCCGGCTCAAGCCACGGTCCCGGCCGGTCCCGCCGGCTCGAGAATTCCCCTGATGGCCCCGCAATTTACCGTTATCCGCGATACCACACCGGAATCTGCGATCCCCAAGGGGGCTGTGGTGGCCATGGGCAATTTCGACGGGGTCCATCTCGGCCACCGGGCCGTGATTGCAGCCGCCATGGAAATGGGCCGGGCGCATGGCCGCCCTGCGCTGGCACTGACCTTCGAGCCGCATCCACGCCGGTTTTTCAGCCCCAACACCCCGCAATTTCGCCTGACCGACGAGCGGGCCAAGCTGCGGCTGCTGGCCGGGGCCGGACTGGCCGGCGCCGTGGTCATGACCTTCGACAAGGCCCGCGCCGGGACCAGCGCGCAAGATTTCATTCACCATGACCTGATCGAACGTCTCGGCGTCAGCGGGATTGCGGTCGGATACGACTTCCATTTCGGCAAGGGACGGGTCGGTTCACCGAGCCTTTTGGTCAACGAGGCGCCCCGGCTCGGCATCGAGGTCGACGTGCAGCCGCACGTCGACATCGACGAGCGCCCGGTCTCCTCCAGCGCCATCCGGATTGCGCTCGCCGAGGGGCAGGTCGACGAGGCCACCACCATGCTGGGCGCGCCCTGGTTCATCACCGGCGAGGTCATCCACGGCGAGAAACGCGGGCGCGACCTCGGCTACCCCACCGCCAACATCCGGCTCGATGCCAATTGTGGCCTGAAGCACGGCATCTACGCCGTGCGGGTCGGCCGCGGGCCTGAGCGCCTGAACGGGGTGGCGAGCTTCGGTCGCCGCCCGACCTTCGATAACGGCGCGCCGCTGCTGGAAATCTTCCTGTTCGACTTCAGGGGTGACCTGTACGGGCAGGCGCTGGACTGCGCCTTTATCGGCTTCATCCGCGAGGAGCTGAAGTTCGACGGTATCGACACCCTGATCCGCCAGATGGACGACGATTCCGCCCGGGCCCGCGCCCTGCTGGCGGCCGCCCCGGACGCGTTTCCGCGGCTCGGGACCGTCGATTAAGGAAGGCCCGAAGCGCGCCCGCCGGACCTTTGCGCTTCCACCGCTCGGCTGCTATGGAGAGCCCATGTTTGCGCGGCGCATCATAGGGATTAGCAGCCCGGCTTCCGCCTGAGCCTCAAGGCTCGGCGCAAGACCGGGATTTTGTCGTTTCACCCCGCGATTCCGCATCGCCATCCGTTTCCGCGCCATTCCGAGCCAGTCAGCCTCATGTCCGAAAAGTCGCAAAAGTCCCCAAAGTCCGAAGCCAAAGACTATTCGAAGACCCTGTTCCTGCCGCAGACCGAATTCCCGATGCGTGCCGGCCTGCCCCAGCGCGAACCGGAGATCCTCGAGCGCTGGTACGAGATCGGCCTCTACGAGAAGCTGCGGGACGGCGCGAAAGGCCGGGCCAAGTTCGTGCTGCACGACGGGCCGCCCTACGCCAACGGCAACATCCATATCGGCACGGCGCTGAACAAGATCCTCAAGGATCTCGTTACCAAGAGCCAGCAGATGCTCGGCTTCGATTCCAACTATGTGCCCGGCTGGGACTGCCACGGCCTGCCCATCGAATGGAAGGTCGAGGAGGAAAACTATCGCAAGAAGGGCAAGCAGAAGCCCGACTTCCGCGACAGCGCCGCGATGATCGATTTCCGGAAGGAGTGCCGCGCCTACGCCACGCACTGGCTCAACGTGCAGCGCGAGGAGTTCAAACGGCTCGGCGTGATCGGCGACTGGGCTCATCCCTACGCCACCATGAATTATCCGGCGGAAGCGCAGATCGCCCGCGAACTGATGAAGTTCGCCGCCAACGGCACGCTCTATCGCGGCTCCAAGCCGGTGATGTGGAGCGTCGTCGAAAAGACTGCGCTCGCCGAGGCCGAAGTCGAGTACGAGGACTACACGTCCGACATGGTCTGGGTGAAATTCCCGGTTATCTCGCCCGCCCATGGCGCGCTCGCTACCGCAAGCGTCGTGATCTGGACCACGACACCCTGGACCCTGCCCGGCAACCGCGCCATCTCGTTCTCGCCGAAGATCGGCTACGGCCTCTACAAGGTGACCGACGCGCCCGCGGACAATTGGGCCAGGACCGGCGATCTCCTGATCCTGGCTGACGCGCTCGCTGAGGAGGTGTTCAAGCAGGCGCGCGTGGCCGCTTTCGAGAAGGTTCGCGACATCCCAGGCGACACCATGGATGCAATCGAATGCGCGCATCCGCTCAAGGGGCTCGCCGGTGGCTACGAGTTCATCGTGCCGCTGCTGTCCGGCGACCATGTCACCGACGACACCGGCACCGGCTTCGTGCACACCGCGCCCAGTCACGGCCGTGAGGACTTCGACGTCTGGATGGCGAATACGCGGGAGCTCGACGCCCGCGGCATCAACAGCGCGATCCCCTATACCGTCGACGAGAACGGCGCCTATACCGACCAGGCACCCGGCTTCACGGGCAAGCGCGTCATCACCGACAAGGGCGAGAAGGGCGACGCCAACGAGGCCGTGATCAAGGCGCTCGTCGAGAACGGCAAGCTGCTCGCGCGCGGCCGGCTCAAGCACCAATATCCGCACTCATGGCGTTCGAAGAAGCCGGTGATCTTCCGCAACACGCCACAATGGTTCATCGCGATGGACAAGGATATTGCCGCAAACGGCACGACCAAGTCCGGCGACACGCTGCGCGCCCGCGCACTGCACGCGATCTCGGTGACGCAGTGGGTGCCACCGTCAGGAGAGAACCGCATCAACGGCATGATCGAGGCCCGGCCCGACTGGGTGATCTCACGCCAGCGCGCCTGGGGCGTGCCGATCGCCGTGTTCGTCCGCGAAAAGGGCGACGGCTCGGCCGAGATCCTGCAGGATGAGGCCGTCAACACCCGCATCGGCGACGCCTTCGCGAAGGAAGGCGCGGACGCCTGGTATGCGACAGGTGCGCGGGAACGCTTCCTTGGATCGCGTGCTGGCGAGGATTGGCAGAAGGTCGACGACATTCTCGACGTCTGGTTCGATTCCGGCTCGACCCACGCCTTCGTGCTCGAAGACCCCGTGCAATTCCCCGGCCTGGCCGGCATCAAACGCAAGGTCGACGGCGGCACCGATACCGTGATGTATCTCGAAGGCTCGGACCAGCATCGCGGCTGGTTCCACTCTTCGCTGCTGGAGAGCTGCGGCACGCGCGGCCGCGCGCCCTACGACATCGTGCTGACCCACGGCTTCACCCAGGCCGAGGACGGCCGCAAGATGTCGAAGTCGCTCGGCAACACCATTGAACCGCAGGCCGTCATCAAGGAATCCGGCGCCGACATCCTGCGGCTTTGGGTTGCGTCCTGCGACTACACCGACGACCAGCGCATCGGCCCCGAAATCCTGAAAAACACCGTCGAGACCTACCGCAAGCTGCGCAACACCGTGCGCTGGATGCTCGGCACGCTTCATCACTATAAGCCGACCGAGGCCGTCGCGCCTGCCGCGATGCCCGAGCTTGAGCGGCTGATGCTGCACGAACTCGCGGTTCGCGCCGAGCTGGTCGGCAAGGCCTACGAGACGTTCGACTTCAAGAGCGTGGTCGCGACGCTGTCCGCTTTCATGAACACCGAACTCTCGGCGTTCTACTTCGATATCCGCAAGGACACCCTCTATTGCGATCCGCCGTCCTCGGCGACACGCAAAGCGGCGCTGACCACGATCGACCTGCTGTGCAATTCAATCCTGAAATGGCTGGCGCCGGTTCTGAGCTTCACTGCGGAAGAAGCCTGGCGGATGTACAGGCCGGATGCGGAACCGTCGGTGCATTTGACGCTGTTCCCGGAAGGTCTCGAAAAGCTACGCGACGAGAAGCTCGCCGCGAAATGGGAAACCATCCGCAATGTCCGCCGCGTCGTCACCGGCGCGCTGGAGCTTGAACGCGCCGCCAAGAACATCGGCTCCTCGCTCGAGGCCGCGCCGGTGATCTATGTCGCCGACCGCGACATGCTGGCGACGCTGTTCGACACAGATCTCGCCGAGATCTGCATCACCTCGAATTACGAGGTGCGCGAGGGCGAGGCGCCGGCCAGTGCGTTCCGTCTCGACGCGGTACCGGGGGTTGCGATCGTGGTGGAGAAGGCCGTCGGCACCAAATGCGCCCGCTCCTGGAAGATATCGCCTGCCGTCGGCGAGGACGCTGAATATCCCGACGTCACCCCGCGCGACGCCAAGGCGCTGCGCGAATGGAAGGCGTTGGGCTCGAGCATCTGATCGACCGGCCATGACCCCGCTCCGCGCCGGCATCATCGCGGCCGTGCTGACCCTCGTGGCCGATCAGGCCTCGAAGCTCTGGCTGCTGAACGGCTTCGACCTCGCCCGCAAGGGCGTGGTGAAGGTGACGCCCTTCTTCGACCTCGTGCTGGCCTGGAATATCGGGATCAGCTTCGGCTGGCTGCAGAACGACAGCCATTCGGCGCAGATCGCACTGATGGCGGTGAAGGTCGTCGCGGTGATCGCACTGGCGATCTGGATGGCGCGGTCGCAGACCCGGCTCGCGACGGTCGCGCTGGGCCTGATCATCGGTGGCGCCATCGGCAACGGCATCGACCGCCTGGCCTACGGCGCGGTGGTCGACTTCGCCCTGTTCCACATCGAAATCGCCGGAAATACCTATGATTGGTACGTCTTCAACCTCGCGGACGTGGCTATCGTTGCTGGTGTGGCGGCCCTATTGTATGATTCCTTCTTGGGGGTACCCGCCGCAAAAGCGCCCTGATCCCGGTCGATACGGAACGGAGGCGGAACCTCGCTTGGCGAGGGGTGGTCGCGCGAGACGCGACAAGGCTTGCTCTCCAAGATTTGCACAGTTCAAGACTGCCACAATATGGAACAGGTTACAGGAATGCGCAGCTCCGAGACCAGCGGTTCGATGGGTCGAGACTCCCGGCGGGGACTTTGGCTGGCGCTGAAATTGTCAGCCGTCGCACTTGGCATTGGTCTCGTCATGTCCGCGGGCCCGGTCCGCGCCGGCGACGATGACGATGACGACGACATGACCTTCGAAGAGAAGCTCATCGACAATTTGATGTCCGGCCTCGGCGCCAAGGGCATGGAGAAGAAGGGCATCGAGTACCGCGAACGATCACCGCTGGTGGTGCCGCCCAAGCTCGACCTGCCGCCGCCCAGCTCTGAAGCCAAGAACGCGCCGAACTGGCCGAAGGATCCCGACGAGAAGCGTCGTCAGGAGGCTATCGCCCTGCGGAAGAAGGCGGGCACCAGGTCACCTCAGCAGCAGTATTTGAAGGATATCCAGCCGCTGTCGCCCGCTGAGTTGAACGCCCACAAGACCGCCGCCGCCGAAAAGTCCAGCGCCGATCCGCTCCAGCCGGGGACCAACGGCACCAACCCGACGCTCAGCCCGGCCCAGCTCGGTTATACCGGCGGTCTGTGGGGTATGTTCAAGGGCAACAAACCGGAGTCGAAGCCATTCACGAGCGAGCCGCCGCGCGAATCGCTGGTCGAGCCGCCGCCCGGATATCAGACGCCTTCGCCGAACTACGTCTATGGCTCCGGAGAGGACACGACGCGGAAGACCTATTACGACATCCAGTCGGGTAAGGAAAAGGTGCAGTAAGCTCCTTGTCTGTCGCACGAAGGCGCGCGCACGCCGCAACATCCGGTGTCGGCCGGATGCGGCAGATGACTTATTTTTAAGTACAACTCGACCGCGTTCTCTGCTTCGTGACCCGAAGCTCAAAGCCGCGCGGCGTAGCATGCCGTGCTTTCACGCCCGGACTTGAGGGTTCGGGCTTTCATAGGGATCGTGATGTCCTCACACCGATCGATTGCCTGCCTCTTCGCCGCGCTGCTCTCGACATCTGCCCTCGAGGTCGGCAGCGCATTCGCCCAGACGACGGTCACGTCCGCCCCGCCCGCCAGCTTCACGCTCAGCAACGGCCTCCAGGTCGTGGTGATCCCGGACCACCGCACGCCCGTTGTCACGGAGATGATCTGGTACAAGGTCGGATCGGCCGACGAGACGCCGGGCAAATCCGGTCTCGCCCACTTCCTCGAACATCTCATGTTCAAGGGTACCGAGAAACATCCGGTCGGCGAATTCTCCAAGACCGTGCTCCGCGTCGGCGGCAACGAAAATGCCTCGACGTCGGTCGATTACACCGACTACTACCAGCGCGTGCCGAAAGAGCAGCTCCCGACCATGATGGAGTTTGAGGCCGATCGCATGACTGGCCTGATCCTCAAGGACGAGAACGTGCTGCCCGAACGCGATGTCGTGCTCGAAGAGTACAACATGCGCGTCGCAAACAGTCCCGACGCGCGCCTCAACGAACAGATCATGGCCGCGCTCTATCTCAATCATCCCTACGGCCGGCCGGTGATCGGCTGGCATCAGGAGATCGAAAAGCTCAATCGCGAGGACGCGCTCGCCTTCTACCGCCGCTTCTACGCACCGAACAACGCGATCCTGGTGATCGCCGGCGATGTCGAGGCTGCCGACGTACGGCCGCTGGTCGAGCGCAATTTCGGCCCGATCCCGTCGCAGCCCGCGATCCCTGCACGTCGCATCCGCCCGCAGGAGCCGGAACCGGTCGCACCGCGCACCGTCACGCTGTCCGACCCGCGCGTCGAGCAGCCGAGCCTGCGCCGCTATTATCTGGTGCCCTCGGCGACCACCGCCGCGGCCGGAGAAAGTGCCGCGCTCGACGTGCTGGCGCAGTTGATGGGGAGCGGCAGCAACTCCTATCTCTACCGCGCGCTCGTCGTCGACAAGCCGCTCGCTGTCTCCGCCAGCGCGAGCTATTCCAGCATCTCGCTCGACCCGACGCAGTTCGCGATCTCGGCTTCGCCGAAGTCGGGTGTCAGCTTTGCCGAGGTCGAGCAAGTGATCGACGGCGTCATCGCGGACGTTGCGCAGAATCCGATCCGTGCCGAGGATCTCGAGCGCGTCAAGACCCAGCTGATCGCGGAAGCGATCTACGCCCAGGACAACCAGGCCGTGCTGGCGCGCTGGTATGGCGGCGCACTCACCACGGGCCTGTCGATCGAGGACATCAGAAGCTGGCCCGACCGCATCCGCGCCGTCACCGCCGAGCAGGTCCGCGAAGCTGCGCAAAAATGGCTGCAGAAGAAGCGCTCGGTGACCGGCTATCTGATCAAGGACACCAGCACCGCTGCCAAGCGGGAGGAGAAGCGTTCGTGACCCATTCTTTTCTTCGCGCACGCCATTTCGTGTTGTCGTTCGTCACCGGTGCGGCACTCGCTATGACCGCGATCTCGCCGTCGCAGGCCGCTGCGAAGATCCAGCATCTGGTCTCGCCCGGCGGCATCGAGGCGTGGTTCGTCCAGGACGCGACCGTGCCGCTGATCGCCATGGAATATTCCTTTGCGGGTGGCTCCGCACAGGATCCCAAGGAGAAGCCCGGCGTCGCCAATCTTGTCGGCGACCTTCTCGACGAGGGCTCCGGCGACCTCGATTCCAAGACGTTCCATGAGCGGCTCGACCGCCGTGCCATCGAGCTCTCCTTCAGCGCCACCCGCGACACCTTCCGCGGCAGCTTGCGCATGCTGCGCGACAACAAGGACGAAGCCTTCGACCTGTTGCGATCCTCACTGACCTCGCCGCATTTCGACCCTGTTGACGTCGAGCGCATCCGCTCACAGGTCATCTCGGGCCTGCGCCGCGACACCACCAACCCGACCTCGCTTGCGAGCAAAAAATTCCTGGAGATGGCGTTCGGCGATCACCCCTATGGACGGCAGACCAACGGCACGCTCGAGAGCGTGCCGACGATCACGGTCGCCGACATGAAGGATTATGTCGGGCGCGTCCTCGCCAAGGACACGCTGAAGTTCGCGGTGGTGGGTGACGTCGATCCGGCCACGCTGGGCAAGCTGCTCGATCACACGTTTGGGGCCTTGCCTGCCAAGGCCAATCTCGTGCCGGTCCCCGACGTCGAGGCCGCAAAGCCCCCGCAGCGCGCCTTCGTGCCGCTCGACGTGCCGCAGACCGTCATCACCTTCGGTGGACCCGGCGTGATGCGCGATGATCCGAATTTCATGGCGGCCTATGTCGTCAACCACATCCTCGGTGGCGGCGGCCTGTCCTCGCGGCTCTATCGCGAGGTCCGCGAGAAGCGCGGGCTTGCTTACTCCGTGTTCGAATCGCTGCTCTGGATGGAGCATTCGGCAGTCTTCATCGGCAACACCGGTACCCGCGCGGACCGTGCCGGCGACACCATCGACGCGATCGAGAAGGAAGTGCGTCGCATCGCCGACGAGGGCCCGACCCAGCAAGAGCTCGACGAGGCCAAGTCCTATCTCAAGGGCTCGCAGATGCTTGCGCTGGACACCTCCTCCAAGCTCGCGCAGGCGCTGCTGCAATATCAACAGGACAAGCTGCCGATCGACTACATCGAGAAGCGCAACGCCATCGTCGACGCGGTGACGCTCGATGACGCCAAAGCCGCCGCCAAGCGGCTCTGGAGCCAGGGCCTCCTGACCGTCGTCGTCGGCCGCGCGCCCCAGGCTGCGGCGCAGCCGGCCGCGGCACCGGCCACCAAGTCGAACTGACGTCACCTCACGTTTCCTGAAATGGCCGGGTTCGCCCGGCCATTTGCGCTTCCAGAGTACCATTGCCGAACATGGACGTTCCGCGATATGTCCTGAGATCATCAATGGTGCCATCATGCTGCGGATATCCCGCGATCTCGTCATCGACGAGGACGACATCGAGATCGGCTTTGTCCGCGCCTCCGGCCCGGGCGGGCAGAACGTCAACAAGGTCTCCACCTCTGCCCAGTTGCGCTTCGACACGCGCAAGCTGATCATCCCTGAAGATGCAGCGATCCGGCTCGCCCGTGTCGCCGGCCAGCGCATGACCAAGGACGGCGTCATTGTGATCCACGCCCAGCGCTTCCGCACCCAGGAGCGCAATCGGCAGGACGCCGTCGACCGGCTCGTTGAGATCCTGACCGAGGCGATGATCCGGCCGACACCGCGTCGCGCGACGCGACCGACTTACGCGTCCAAACAGCGCCGGCTCGACGGCAAGAAGCGTCGCAGCGACGTCAAGGCCGGACGCGGCGGTCGCCTGAACGATTGAGGGGCCTGTTCCGGATCAACCGGGATGTGGGCATCCGGGACTTGCCCCATGCAATTGCGCGCAAGCGGGACTAAATTGAGCGCCCGAACGCTCCCTCGAGTCGCTCCATGCCCGTCCGTCAGCTTCCAGAGCAGGTCGTCAACCGCATCGCCGCCGGCGAGGTGGTCGAACGTCCGGCCAGCGTGGTCAAGGAACTCGTCGAGAACGCCATCGATGCCGGGGCTAGCCGGATCGACGTGTTCACCGATGGCGGTGGACGGCGGCGGATTGGCATCACCGACGATGGCAGCGGGATGACGCAGAGGGACCTGGCGCTCGCTGTCGAGCGACATGCCACCTCCAAGCTCGACGATGAGGACCTGCTGCAGATCCGTACCCTCGGCTTCCGCGGCGAGGCGTTGCCCTCGATCGGCTCCGTGGCGCGCCTCTCGATCACCACGCGGCATGCGAACGAGCCGCATGCCTGGGCGCTTGCCGTCGAGGGCGGTGAGAAGTCCGAGATCATGCCGGCCGCGCTCGCGCATGGCACCCGCGTGGAGGTCAACGATCTCTTCTATGCCACGCCGGCGCGGCTGAAATTCCTGAAAACCGACCGCACCGAGGCGGAGGCGATCCGCGAGGTGGTACGGCGGCTCGCGATGGCGCGGCCCGATGTCGCCTTCACGCTGGCTGGCGAAGAGCGCGCACCAGTGACCTGGGCCGCGGCGCTGCCCGGCGCGGCCGGGCGCCTGACGCGACTCGGCGACATCCTCGGCGCGGAGTTCCGCAGCCACGCCTTCGAAGTCCATGCCGAGCGCGAGGGAGTCGTCGTCGCGGGATACGCCGCGGCACCTGCGCTCACCAAAGCCAACGCGCTCGGGCAATATCTCTTCGTCAACGGCCGTCCCGTCCGCGACAAGCTGATCCTGGGGGCGGTGCGCGGCGCCTATGCCGATTATCTGCCGCGCGACCGGCATCCGGTGCTGGCGCTGTTCGTCACGCTCGATCCGCGCGAGGTCGATGCCAATGTGCATCCGGCCAAGACCGAGGTCCGCTTCCGCAACGCCGGCCTTGTGCGCGCGCTGATCGTACACGGGCTGAAGGAAGGCCTCGCGCGCGAGGGACGCCGCACCGCCGCCAACAGCGGCGAGAGTGCATTGTCGTCGTTCCGGCCCGCCTTTACGCCGCAACGACCGGCAAGCTGGGACTGGCGGGCTTCGCCATCCGCGCCGGTTGCGCCGATGCCGTCATTCGAAGGCTCCGCCGCGCCCGCCTTCGCCGAACGCCCGCAGGCTGCCTTCGACGTTGGCGCACCAAGCGCGGACGTGCGGTTCGAAGCGCGGCCGGTGACCGATCTCGTTGATCGTCCGCTTGGCGCGGCGCGTACGCAGCTCCACGAGACCTATATCGTGTCGCAGACCCGCGACGGCCTGATCATCGTCGACCAGCACGCCGCGCATGAGCGCATCGTCTACGAGCGGCTGAAGGCGTCGATGGCGGAAAACGGCGTGCAGCGACAGATCCTCTTGATCCCCGAGATCGTCGAGATGGACGAGGCCACGGTGGAGCGCCTGCTTGAGCGGAGCGACGAGCTCGTTTCATTCGGCCTTGCGATCGAATCCTTCGGCCCCGGCGCGGTCGCGGTGCGCGAGACGCCGTCGCTGCTCGGCAAGACCAACGCCGGCGGGCTGCTGCGCGATCTCTCCGAACACATGGCCGAATGGGATGAGGCTCTGCCGCTGGAGCGCCGCCTGATGCACGTCGCCGCGACCATGGCCTGCCACGGCTCGGTGCGCGCCGGCCGCCGCTTGCGGCCCGAGGAGATGAACGCCCTGCTCCGCGAGATGGAGGAAACACCGAACTCCGGCCAGTGCAATCACGGCCGGCCGACTTATGTCGAGCTGAAGCTCGCCGATGTGGAAAAGCTGTTCGGGCGGCGATGACGGTGCCGTAGGGTGGATTAGCCGAAGGCGTAATCCACCTCTTCTGCCTCCGAGGACGGAGACAGTGGCGGATTACGCTGCGCTAATCCGCCCTACGCAAAAACACAAATTCCGTGTCGTCATACGCCCGTCGCTCCAGCTCCTCGTACCCCTCCGGCGTGACGAACTGCGCTGCCTTCGCCTCTTCCACGACGAGCAGCGCATCTGGCGTCAACCAGCCGCCGTCACGCAAGGACGCCAACGCTTTCTCCGCAAAACCCTTGCCATAGGGTGGATCGAGAAACACCAGCGAGAACGGCTCGACGGGATGCGCGGGACCGAGATCGGTCGCGTCGCGGCGATAAACCTTGGTGACGCCGCCCAGCCCGAGCGACTCGACATTGTTACGCAGCAGCGCGCGCGCCTCAGCCCCGTTGTCCACGAACAGCGTGAACTTCGCGCCGCGTGAGGACGCTTCGATGCCGAGCGCGCCGGTGCCGGCGAAGAGATCGAGCACGCGTGCGTCCGGAATCGGGTTGTCATAGGCGTGCACGAGGATGTTGAACACGGACTCGCGCAGGCGATCCGCCGTGGGACGGATGTCGCGCGACGACGGTGAGGCGAGATTGCGCCCCTTTAAACGGCCGCCGACCACGCGCATGCTATTCGTCCCGCGGCGTCAGATCGCGCTTGCCGTGATAGCCGCGCTTGGGACGACGCGGCGGGCCGTAGCCATTGGCCTCTTCCTCGTTGCGCTCACGCGCTTCGTCGCTGCCGGTGCGCTGCACCAGCACACGGCGTCCCTTGCGGTCGGCGATCACGGCGCGCTTGGAGGTCTTCTCGCCCTCGCCTGACGACTTCTTCGGCACGTCGAATTGCGCGCCCGACTTCTCGATCACCTTGTCGCCGAGTTGCTCACGCAGCACGCGCGCGCGGATCTCCTCGACCTGGCCCTCGGGCACTTCGCCGAGCTGGAACGGACCGTAGGAGACGCGGATCAGCCGGTTCACCTCGAGCCCGAGATGGGCGCAGACGTTGCGCACCTCGCGGTTCTTGCCTTCGCGGATCGCGAACACCAGCCAGACATTGGCGCCCTGGTCACGCTCCAGCGTCGCTTCGATCGGACCGTATTTCACGCCCTCGACCTCGATGCCGTCCTTGAGCTGATCGAGCTGCGCCTGGGTAACGTCGCCATGGGCGCGGACGCGGTAGCGGCGCAACCAGCCGGTATCAGGCAGCTCGAGCGTGCGAGCGAGGCCACCGTCATTGGTGAGCAGCAAGAGGCCTTCAGTGTTGAAGTCGAGCCGGCCGACGCTGATCAGGCGCGGCAGGCCTTCGGGCAGATTGTCGAACACGGTCGGACGACCCTCGGGGTCGTCATGCGTGGTCATCAGCCCGCGCGGCTTGTGATAGAGGAACAGCCGCGTGCGCTCGCGCTCCGGCAACGGCTTGCCATCGACCAGGACGACGTCGTTCTTGGTGATGTCCAGCGCCGGCGAATTGATCACGCGGCCGTTGACGGTGACGCGTCCCTGCGTGACCATCTCCTCGGCATCCCTGCGCGAGGCGAGGCCTGCGCGCGCCAACGCCTTGGCGATGCGCTCCCCGGCCTTCTTCGGCTTCGGCGGCTCTTCGCGGCGCGGCCTTCCCTCGAAATCACGCTCGCGCGCGCGATAGGCGCCACGGCCGCCGAAGGCGGGACGCTTCTCGAAAATCCTGCTGTCGTCCTCGTTGTCGCGACGCGGACGATCGCCAAAGCGGCCTTCGCTACGCGGATGCTCCTGCCAGTCCATGCGGCCCTCGGGCCGCTCGCGCGGACGATCGAACTTCGGACGGTCATCGCGCGAACGGTCAAACTTTGGACGATCGCGGAACGGACGATCGCCGGAGGCGCGATCATCGCGTGAGCGCGAGAAGCGCGGACGGTCATCACCACGGCCGCCGTCGCGACGGTCGTCGCGCTGCCGCCAGGGCTTTTCCTCGCTGCGATCGCGGCCGCGGAAATCCTTGTCGAACGACTTGCGCGGACGGTCGCCATGCGGACGATCATCGCGCTTCTGCCAGGGCCTCGAATCGCTGCGCTCGCCACGGTCGCGCGAAAATTTCCGCTCGCCGTCGAATTTGCGCTCGCCACGATCGCCGCGCGGCGCATAGGGCCGCTTGTCGCCGAACTTCTTGTCGCCGAAGCGACCCGCGGGACGGGCATCGTCGCGGTCCCGGCTGCGCGACGGGCGGTCGTCGCGGCCATGGGACGGACGGTCACCGCGCGGCTTGAAGGAACGCTTCTCGCCATCGCGCGCTCCGCGGTCGGAGAAGGGACGATCGCCGCGCGGCTTGAAGCTGCGCTCGCCGTCACGGTCGTCGCGCCTGAAGCGGGGACGGTCGGAAAAATCGCGGCGCGGCGCATCGCCCTCCTCGCGGCGGCGGAAGGGACGGCTGTCGCGGTCGCCGCGGGGCGGGCGGCTGTCACGATCACCCCGTCCCCCGCTCTTGACCTCGAACCCGCGCTTGGCGAATTTCTTGTCGGGACCGCGCGGCTTGCCGCTGCGGCCGCCTTTGGGGGGGCCTCGCCGGCCGCGGGAATCGTTGTCTTTGTCGCTGTCGCGAGGCATGAATAATCTCACTCAGGGGGTGGCCAGACGCATTATGCGCGCTCGTTCCGAGCCGCATGCTCAGGCAAAAATCGTAAGCACTTCTGCTGAAGGCGCAGCTACTAGCAGGTTTCTTCGGATGATACGAGGCTTGAAAGCCCCCTCTTTCATGGATTTGGCGCTCAAAACGGCCGAAAATGCCGGAAAGGCGGGCGAAGTTCCGATCGGCTGCGTGGTGGTCCGCAATTACGAGGTGATCGCCACCGCCGCCAACCGGACCCTGACCGACTACGACCCCACGGGACACGCCGAGATCATTGCGCTGCGCGAGGCGGCAAAGAAGATCGGCAGCGAACGCCTGGTCGACTGCGACCTCTACGTGACCTTGGAGCCGTGCACCATGTGTGCGGGCGCGATCTCCTTTGCAAGGGTCCGCCGGCTCTATTACGGCGCGGCCGACCCCAAGGGCGGCGCGGTCGAATCGGGCGTGCGGTTCTTTGCATCCCCGACCTGCCACCACGCGCCGGACGTCTATTCCGGCGTCGGCGAGAGCGAGGCGGCGCGGCTGCTCAAGGAGTTCTTTCGCGAGCGGCGTTAACCGCCTGCGAAAAACGAAAGCAGCGCCCTCGCGGTGACGTCAGGGTTCTCCTCGGTGAGGAAATGGCCGGAATCGACAGGCTGGCCCTCGACGTTGGTCGCCCATTGCTTCCAGACATCGAGCGGGGTCGCGGCGGCCTGGGCGATGCCGGCGCCGCCCCACAGCGCCAGCATCGGCACGGTGATCTTCTTGCCCGCCTCGAAATCGGCCTTGTCGAGGTCGTAGTCGATATAGGCCCCGGCGCGGTAGTCCTCGCACATCGCGTGGATGCGGGCGGGATCGCGGAACGGGGCGAGATAGTGTTCGAGCGCGCGCGGGTCGATCGCGTCCAGCGTCTTCGACTTGGTCTGGCTCGCCATCTTGAAGCGCAGGAAGAATTCGCCCTGGCCCGAGATCAACGTCTCCGGCAGCGGTGCGGGCTGCGCCAGAAACGTCCAGTGATAGATCTTCAGCGCATAGGCGCGGTTCATGCGCTGCCAGTAATTATAGGTCGGCAGGATATCGAGCACCGCGAGCTTCGACAGCCGGCCGGGATGATCGAGCGCGAGCCGGTACGACACGCGGCCGCCGCGGTCATGGCCGGCGAGCGCGAAGTGGACATGGCCGAGCCGCTCCATCATCTCGACCATGACCTTGGCCATCGCGCGCTTGCTGTAGGGCATGTGCAGCGCATCGCTCTCGGGCATGTCGGACCAGCCATAGCCAGGCAGGTCGGCGATGATCAGCGTGAACGCGTCGGCGAGATCAGGCGCGACGCGGTGCCACATCACATGCGTCTCGGAGAAGCCGTGCAGCAACAGCAGTGGCGGCCCCTTGCCGCCAACGCGGGCGAAGATGCGGCCGAACGAGGTGTTGATCCATTCGGAGGCGAAGCCGGGATAGAGGTCGGCGAGATCGGACATCAGTTCCACCCACTCAAAAGTCGAAAACAACCCCATGCACAGTAGCGGTATCATCGGCGGGGTGGCTAACCCTATCCGCTGATTGCGCATTTCTGGGATGTCGAGATGGCGCCGTGATGGCGCCCGCGCACCGGGGCTCCGGAGCGGCGCGCTGTCCGCGCCGGCGGGGACGGCGCTAGCCCCTCGCCTTCTCGGCTTCCACCGCCTGCCAGCCGATGTCGCGGCGGCAAAAGCCTTGCGGCCAGCGTATCAGGTCGACGGCCTGATAGGCGCGCGCCTGCGCTTCGGCCACGGTCGCCCCCAGCGCGCAGACGTTGAGCACGCGGCCGCCATTGGCGAGGATGGCGCCGTCCTTCGCGACCGTGCCGGCGTGGAAGATCTCGACGGTGTCGACCTTGGCCGCATCGTCGAGCCCCTCGATCTCAGTGCCCTTCTGGTAGTCGCCGGGATAGCCCTTCGCCGCCATCACCACCGTGAGTGCAGACTCCGGGTACCAGCGCAGGTCAAAATTCTTCAGCTGCCCGTCGCAGGCGGCGAGGAACGCCGGCACGATGTCAGACATCATGCGCAGCATCAGCACCTGGCATTCGGGGTCGCCGAAGCGGACGTTGAACTCGAACAGTTTCGGGCCCTGCGTCGTCAGCATGATCCCCGCATATAGGATACCGCGGAACGGCGTGCCGCGCTGCTTCATGCCTGCGACCGTCGGCAGGATGATCTTGGCCATGATCGCGTCGTGGACCTGAGGCGTCACCAAAGGCGTCGGCGAATAGGCGCCCATGCCGCCGGTGTTCGGGCCGACATCGTGGTCGAACACGCGCTTGTGGTCCTGCGCGGAAGCGAGCGGAATGGCGGTCTCGCCGTCGCACAGCGCAAAGAAGCTGATCTCGCGGCCCGGCAGGAACTCCTCGATCACGACCTCAGCGCCGGCCTCGCCAAACGCGCCCTCGAACATCATGGCGATGGCGTCCTCGGCCTCGCGCACTGACTTCGCGACGACGACACCCTTGCCGGCGGCAAGGCCATCGGCCTTCACCACGATCGGCGCGCCCTGGCTCTGCACGTAGGCCCTCGCATCCTTGGCGTTGGTGAAGCGCTTGTAGGCGCCCGTGGGAATGCCGAATTCGGTGCAGAGCGCCTTGGTAAAGCCCTTGGAGCTTTCGAGTTGCGCCGGGATCTTGTTCGGCCCGAACGCCTTGATGCCTGCGGCGGTGAGATCATCGACGATGCCGGCCGCCAGCGGCGTCTCCGGGCCGACCACGACCAGTTCGACCGCGTTCTTTTTGCAGAAGTCGATCACGGCGCCATGGTCGGCGACATCGAGCGCCACGCACTCCGCCTCGCGCGCGATGCCGGCATTGCCGGGCGCGCACCAGAGTTTGGTCACCAGGGGGCTGCCTGCGATCTTCCACGCCAGAGCATGTTCGCGGCCGCCGGAACCAAGCAGGAGAATGTGCATCGAAGGCTCAAAAAATGAGGGGTTTTGCTGGGGCCGGAGGTCGCACGAATCGGGGTGAGGCTCAAGGGGAATGGGGGCGGGCTGCGAACTCAACAGCGGCGCGCTTTGGGGCTTCGACTGCCTCAAGCTATCTCGCCGCTGCTCCTATCCGCTTAATGTTCGCGCTGAGGAAGTCCTCACTACGCGAAAGTCTTTATAGATTTGATGGATAGCACCAAGACTTATCCATTTGATACGTATTGCATTTTTTAGAGCTGACTCGTTTCAGGAGCACAGCGATTCCATTTTTGCGTGTCGAACGAGAGGTGACTTCAAAAGACACCCTTCGAACGGAGCCGCAAACGCGCAAGTCAGCGGCAAGCTTGGCACGTCGCTCTCCGGTGGTTGTCATCCTCCGATCGTTCGTGATCTCCGGTGCAACCTATGACAATCTTAGTAGGCGCTGGTGGCGCTTGGGATTGGCTTTGAACCAGGAAGGGGACCGCCGATGAAATTTGCCTACGTTGATGAATCGGGAGAGCGGGATCACAGCTCGGTGTTCGTGATGGCTGGTGTCCTTGTAGATGCCTACCGCCTTAGAAAATATACGGGCGAATTTGACGAGAGGCTTTCAGTAATTCTTGCGCAGCATCCCGGTCTTCGAACTGAACTCAAGACTCAGCGAATGATCAACGGAGAGGGCGGGTGGAGTAAAGTCGGTCCCGATGAGCGAAAACAATTCCTCGAAAACATTTGTGCGCTCGCAGACGAATGCGCTCGAATTTTCGCCGTCGCGTTTTCATTTCAGAACTTTGACGCTGCGCTCAATGGCTCCCATGGACAGCCATTTGGCAAGAGCCACTGGAACGGCGCCGCGCTATATATTTCTTGCCTGATCCAGCAAAAGATGCAGAAAGTGCACAAAAATAAGGGGCTCACTGTATTGATATTCGACGACAACAAGAAGGAAATGCCAAGTCTCTCCGATTCCCTGCACGATGCGTCGCCTTGGTTTGATCCATTTTACCAAACCAGCAGAACCGTCCGCGGGAGCACAGCGTGGGAAAACCTTACGCCGAGCCCGTAGGATGGGTTGAGCCCTTGCGAAACCCATCACACGTGTTTCTCGAAGCATCCGTAGAGCTAGCCAACCAGACGGCATCCGCGATTCATCGTCACTTGCAGTTGGAAGATAGCTGCGAAGACGGAGAGCGGG
>NZ_FOQM01000014.1:0-86190 GCF_900113735.1 Bradyrhizobium sp. Gha | reverse complement strand
CATCCAAGCAGGCTTGGCTCCCAACCGGCCGCTCCACCCCCAATCGCGAAACATTTCTTGAAATGCCGTCACGTCAAACTGTTCGTCCGGCCAGGGCTCGTCGACGACCGAGTAACCGTAGCCGGCATCCAGCAATTCCTGAACATGGTCGCGAACGTCGTCGTCAGCGCGGATCAAGAGCATTCCGTTAGGAGCTCCAAGATCTGCAATCCGCGCGACCGTAACGACGGCCTGACCGCTCGACAGCACGAGCCGAAACCCCAGCTCGGCCCGCAAGCCGAGCGCAGAGCATGCTCGCCAAACCCAAGTCGCCAGCTGACTCACGGTAGGGGATCCACCATTGGAATGCTGCCTCACCTTCAAGGTGCCGCGAAGCGATGAGGGGGTCGTATCCGCAGACCCAATCGGGAGTAGGATTCACCGAGAGAACCCCTCACCCAAGTGAGCCTGTGTCTGCCGGCGGGGATGCCCTCTCCCGCAAGGGGCGAGGGCGCAGCAATGCGCATCGCGCCCGCAGAGCTACACCTGCTTCCCCGCAATGATTTCCTGCAGCGTCGCCACATGCCGCGCGAACGCCCCGCGGCCCGCCGCGGTGGCCGTCACCGTGGTCTGCGGCTTCTTCCCCACGAAGGCCTTCTCCACCGAGACGTAGCCGGCCTTGGCGAGCGTCTCGATATGGGCGCCGAGATTGCCGTCGGTGGCGCCGGTGAGTTTCTTCAGCCGCGCGAATTCCAGGCCGACCTCCTGCGGCAGCGCATTCAGTGCCGCCATGATCTTCAGGCGCAGCGGCTGGTGGATGATGTCGTCGAGCTCGGCCATCAGTTGCGCCGCATCCAGAGGCCGCCGAGGGTCAAGCCGCCGCCATTGACGGCGGCCATCCACAACAGCAGCGAGATGCCGGGGACGAAGTAGTAGCCGATCAGCGTCAGGGCGATGATGGTGGCGCCGATCACGAGGAAGGCGGTGCCGAACCAGACGCCCGCCATCATGTAGAACAGCATGACGTAGATCGGCCAGAACACCGTCTGCTGGCGCGGGGTGAAATGGCCAAAATAGCAGCAGAAGATGCCGAAGGCGGCGATCAGCGCGAAGGTCAGGAAATAGCGGCCGTCGAACACGCGGATGCGGCTCTTCGAACGGTGATAGGCGCCGAGCGCGACAAAGCCGATCGCCGACACCCCGTACAGCGCGAACCAGAAATAGAGTCCGTAGCGCGGCCAGAACCAGCCCGCGATGTTGCCGACGAAGGCCAGCACACCCCACATCAGCAAAGCGAGGCTGGAGACCTCGTAGATCTGCGACTGGCGCACACGACGAACGGTGTCATCGATGTCATCAAGCGCTTCGGAAGCCTGCTTGCTGTCGATCACGACGGCGCTCCGTTCTGCCCGGCCAGGGCGGCGGACACGATGGGTGCCTCCGACGGAGGCTGATGCTTCCGGATCAGGATATGCGCGATCGCCATCGTCAGAAGCGAGACGACGAGCGCGATCAAGGCGACCTGCTCGCGTGACGCCAGCGGCAGCAGCCGTGCAGCGACGTTGGTGAGTCCCGCCGAGACCGGCGACACGTAGGACCAGGCGATGAAATTGTAGTGGATCCTGCGCCAGTTCGACGGCCGCGGCGCGCGCAGGAGCGGGACGATCGCCAGCACGATCAACGTGAAGTTCACGATCGCGGCGACGTGAAACGCGTTGAAGTGGCCGGTGAACCGATAGAGCAGGAGGGTCGCAGCGTCCGCGAGCAGCATGGCGTAGACATAGAAATAGCCGCGCGCGCGATGACCTGCGCCGCGCTTCGGGCGCAGAAACTGGACGAGCCCGACGACGAGGCACAGCAGCGCCAGCACCGCATGAACGGCCCCTACGGCTGTCAAATGCGCAAACATGATCAGCTCCCCGTGGCGCCCCGCATCGCCACGTCCTCGGCGATCGCGTTGACCGCCTTCGGGTTGGTGACCATGCCCATGTGGTTGACGCCGTCGATGATCTTGACGTCGATATCAGGCTTGATGGCCTGCACGGTCTCGGCATATTTGGCCGAGATCATCATCTCGTCCTCGGTACCGCCGAAGATCGTCATCGGATGCGTGACGGCAGGAAGATCGAGGCGATAGCCGTGCGTGGCGAAATTGCGCATCAGGCGGTCGGAATAAACAGCGGTCAGATAGCGCTCCGAATTCGCAGGCACCGCGAAGGCAAGCACCGGCAGCTGCGCGCAGCAGTCGATACCGAGCTTGCGGAGCGCAGTGAGCCCGAGGAAGCGCGGGATGTCGGCATTGGCCCAGCCGCCGGAATGCGCGACATTGGTCGGCGCGTCATAGCCGAGATAGGGCGCGACCAGCACGGTGCGGACGAACAGGTCCTGGATGATCGGCGTCGCGGCGATGCGCAGCGAGAAGCCGGCGCCGGCGGAATGGCCGATCAATGTCAGGGGCAAGTCGGGCGCGCTCTTCCTGACATGGGCGACGAAGTCGACGAGATCATCCTCGAGCTGGCCGACATAGCCGATGTCGCCGCGGGTGCCCGAGGCGCCGTGGCCACGCGTATCCAGCGCCCAGGTCTCGACGCCGTGCGCGGCCAATGCCGCCGTCAGCGCGTGATTGACGGTGCCGGAGGAGCCGGACGAGCCATGGATGAAGATCGCGCCGCGGTCGGTGCTTCCTCCCTTCGGCTGATAATGCCGATAGCCCAGCCAGGTGCCGTCGCGGGCCTGAAAGCGCTCCAGCGGCGGCAGGGTGGACCAGTCGATGCCCTTGGCGGAGTCCGAGACCGAGCGCATCTCCGCCGGCCGCTGCAGCGGCGTCGCGATCAAGGCGGTGAGGATCAGCGCCATGGCGCCGACCGCGCACAGGCCCCATTTGAGCAAGCCCAAAACACCTCGCAGCATCAGCCCCGCCATGGCTCAGCACTCCCTGAACTTACAATCAATAGAGAACTCTATATTACAGAGTACTCTTGCGATCAAGAGCGAGATTGGCGTCGCGCCGCGAAAATCCTTAACGTCTGAACTGACCCCAAAATGCCGAATCGATTGCCGATGCCGCCTGCGGAACCTCTTCACAACGCGCCCGAATTCACCGTTTCCGAGCTCTCGCAGTCCCTGAAGCGGACGGTGGAGGACACCTATGGCCATGTCCGGGTCCGCGGTGAGATCTCCGGCTTCCGCGGCGCCCATTCCTCCGGGCACTGCTATTTCGCGCTCAAGGACGAGAGCGCCAAGATCGAGGCGGTGATCTGGAAGGGCGTGCACGGCCGCATGCGCTTCAAGCCCCAGGAGGGGCTCGAGGTCATCGCCACCGGCAAGCTCACGACCTATCCGGGCTCGTCGAAATACCAGATCGTCATCGAGGCGCTGGAGCCGGCCGGCATCGGCGCGCTGATGGCGCTGATGGAGGAGCGCAAGAAGAAGCTCGCCGCCGAAGGCCTGTTCGACGAGGCGCGCAAGCAGCTCCTGCCCTGGCTGCCCGAGGTGATCGGCGTGGTGACCTCGCCGACCGGCGCCGTGATCCGCGACATCCTGCACCGGCTCGAGGACCGCTTTCCCCGTCACGTGCTGGTATGGCCGGTGAAAGTGCAGGGCGAAGGGTCGGCCGAGCAGGTCGCGGCCGCAATCCGCGGCTTCAATGCCCTGCCCGAGGGCGGCAGGATTCCGCGGCCCGACGTGCTCATCGTCGCGCGCGGCGGCGGCTCGCTGGAGGATCTCTGGTCGTTCAACGAGGAGATCGTGGTGCGCGCGGCAGCCGAGAGCATGATCCCGCTGATCTCGGCGGTGGGCCACGAGACCGACATCACGCTGATCGATTTCGTCGCCGACAAGCGCGCGCCGACGCCGACGGCGGCGGCCGAGATGGCGGTGCCGGTGCGCAGCGACCTGTTCGTCGAGGTCGCCGATCTCGCGCGGCGCACGCGGGCCTGCTGGCAACGTGGCCATGAAAACCGCCGCAACGAATTGCGCTCCGCCGCGCGCGCGCTGCCGGCGGCCGGCGATCTGCTCGCGATCCCGCGGCAGCGGCTTGATTCGGCGGGCGCGTCCCTGCCCCGCTGCCTCAAGGCCAACACGCATGCGCATTTCCGCAGGTTCACCGCGGCAGCTTCGAAGCTGACGCTGCGGGTGCTGCACGGCCAGATCGCGCAGGCCGACCACCGGCTCACCGTGTGCGGCGAACGGCTTGGCCTGTCCGCGCGCTCGCTGCTGCGACGTCGGCGCGACCGTTTCGCCGGACTTGAAGTGCGCCTGCGCGCCTCAAAACTCTCCAACGCGCAGGCGCAGCGCAACGCGATTGCCCGCCAGCGCGAGCGCACGCATCGTCTGGCCGAGCGCGCCGGCCGCGCGCTGGTGACGCTGCTGCAGCGGCTGGACGCCCGCGTCGAAAACAGCGGCAAGCTGCTCTCGGCGCTGTCCTATCGCGGCGTGCTCGCCCGCGGCTTTGCGCTGGTGCGCGATGAAGCCGGGCATCCGCTGCATTCGGCCGACAGCGTCGGGCCGAATGCGCGGATCGCGATCGAGTTCGCGGATGGACGCGTGGGCGCGACCGCGGATGCGGATCGCGCGGCGCCAACGCCGAAGCGCGCGCCGGCGCAGCCGAAGGCCGCGCAGGAGACGAAGCCTGCGCCGAAACGGAAGCCGGTGGATCAGGGCAGCTTGTTCTAGAGGCGCGATGGCGGCGCTTCGCTTTCGCTGTCATTCCCCGCCTTGTGCGCAAGTGCGCACTGGAGCGGGGAATCCAGCACGCCGCGGCTTATCAATGAACGACAGGCGTCCCGGAGTGCTGGATCGCAATTGCGCATTGGCCGGGCGATGACACAGTCTGTGTGGATGCGCTTGCCCCTCGTCATTGCGAGGAGCTCGCGACAAAATTGCGAAGCAATTTTGCGCTGATGCGACGAAGCAATCCAGAATCCCCCAACGGAGAGACTCTGGATTGCTTCGCTACGCTCGCAATGAAGGCGTGGAAGCAGCCCGTCGTCCGCATCAGCGGAGCGACATGCGGGAACAGTCGCCCCTACCGGCAGGACAGTCCCGCGTCCATCGTGGTCCAGAAGCCGCAATGATCAGGCGCGCGCAGGGGCGAGCCGGCGTGGGCTTCGAACAGGAACACTGCGACGGTGAAGACGACCAGTGCGGATGAGAAGATGACGATGCGGTTGCGCATGACAGATGCGTTTAACCGACATCATGGTCGAACTAAGGCACTGCTAGCGCGCCAGCCACTCCGCGACTTCCTTCTGCGATTCCGCGCGCGCTTCGGAATCGGTGCCGAGATGGCCGCGATCGGGCGCGGCGGCGTCGCTGCTGGCGGCGGCGGCGTGCAGCGGCGTGTTGGCGCGGTCGAAATCGTGATAGGCGCCGGGATAGACCACGATACGCGCGAGCGCGCTGCGGCCATGCGCGCCGTCCACCATCTGGCGGCAGGCCGGCGGCGACGAGACGTCGTCATTGGCGCCGATCAACACCAATGTCGGCACCCGCGTGCTCCAGCCGAGCCCGGCGGAGATCCGGCAATCCGGATAGAACGCGATGGCGGCGCGGAAATCCGGACCTGTTTCACGCGCCGCGCTCTGCGGACGTACCGCCCAGAGCAGCGCGCTGGCGCCGTTGGCCCAGCCGATCAGGCTGACGCGGTCGCGCGCCACCCAACTCTGCTTCATCAGCCAGGCCCGCGACGCCGCGATGTCGGAGACGCGTTCGCGCCGCGCCTTGACGTGCGTCTCCTTGACGCGGCATTGCGGCCCAAGCTCGCGCGAGCCGTAACTGTCGGGCAGCAGCACGGCATTACCCGCCTTGAGCAGACGCTCGGCCCAGTCGCGATAGCGCGGCTGGACGGAATCGGAACGGCTGCCGAGGCCGCCGCAGCCGTGCAGCGCGATCACCGTCGGGAACGGCCCTGCCCCCTCGGGCTTGAACAGCTGCGCATGAAGGATGCCCGACGACAGGGGAATCTCCACCTGCGCAGGCGCCGACGACGCCGCAGCCGCGTGCGCGGCCGACATCGAGACAGTCAGGAACAGGGCGGTCAGTCGAAGGCGCATCGGATTCTGTCGCAGGCGGTACCGTAAGGCTCCCAGCACTATCATGCACAAACGGCGGCAAAACATCACAAACCGGTGGGTTTAACGGGCGGACAAGCCGCCCTATCTATGCTACTTCAGGTCCAACACATCGTAGCCCCCAAGGTCGTCCATCAAGGATTTCCAGGAGGGCCCTTCCACGGAGACTTTCGACCGTGCTGAACAAGTTCGGCCCCTCGGGCAATGGCGAGGCGCAGGTGCAATATCTCGACGGCGATTTCCGCGTGATCTCGCCGGGCACGTTCGTGCGCTGCGCCATATCAGACACGCGGATCCCGCTCGACGAACTGAAATATTGGAGCGTGGACCTGCAGGAAGCCTACGCCACGCCCGCCGCCGTGCTGCAGCGGCATTTCCCCAACGCGCCGAAACCGCAATCGTGAGGCTTCGCGCGCGCGGCTATTGCTGCGTCGGATCATCGGTGCCCACGCAAGACTTGATCGCACTCTTGCGCGCTTCGCCGACGACCTTCTGATCGATCGCCTGCTTGAGGCAATCGAGCCGCGCCTGTGCCATGCAGAGCTGCATCTGGTCGCGCTTGTCCTGCCCTTTCAGATTCTGCGTCGAGCCGAGACACGTCACGCGCTTGGTCGCGGGAACCGGCACCGCGGCGGCCGGAGCAGCGGGCGGCGTCTGCCCAAACACCGGCGCAACGATCAGACACACAAGACCGGCGGCAAGCGCAGCAAAGAACGGTTTCATCGCAGTCTCCCAGGATCGCCGGAGAGCGATAGCGGCTTTGCGATGAATGTCGGCTGAATAGCGGGCTGCCGCAGGGTGAGTTACGCCTTCGACCAGCCCAACCTACGAGATCTGTGCTTGCGGCGAGATCAGCGCGTGCTGAAGCGCCGCTCGCGGGCCTTGTAGAGATGATCTCTGGCCGGGCGCCGGCACGGGATGGACACACATCGCAAGCCCGGCCGCCACGCGTCGAATTGAAGCGGCCGGCCCGAAGAACGGCGACCTCTCCCGCTTTGGATTGACCGAGCAATTGGCAACAGTTTGGGAGGCGGACATGAATACGCCCGAATGCTGAAGCGTTGCCGCCGCGTGGTGCGATTGCGGCGGCCCCGCTTCCGATCGGATCTCAGCTTCCGGGCGGAGTATACGACGAACGCAGCTTGGCCGCGTTCTGGCGAACCTGCTTGATCTCGTCCTGGGTGAACAAGCGCGTCAGCTTCACGTTCTGCAGGGTGCCCGCCGTCACGGTGAGGCCCGAGATGGCCGGGGCCGCACTCGGATCAGGCACCTCGAAAATCACGAGAACGCCTGGGCCGTCGGTCGCAACGCTGTACATCGAAACCAGCTTTCCGCCGGCCGCCTCGATGAGTTTTCTCGCCGCTTCCTGGCGGTTGGTCGTGGGATTTTCCAGGATCGCGTTGAGAGCGCGTGGCGTGTATTGACCTGTGAGGCAAAAATGCATGGCATGTTCTCCTCTGAGCTTTTGGTAATAGCCTCCCTGCCGTTCCGAGCTCGTCGTTACGGCCTCCGCATTTGAAATGATGAAGGTACGCCGCCCGCCGTGGGCATAAACGCCGCCGATAATTGCCGGGAGTTCGGCACCTCCCGGTGACGGCTCTCATCGAAGGCTACATCAACTCCCCAACACGCGGAAGAGGATTCGCCAGCCGCGACATGTGGCTTTTTGGGCTAGGGCAGAAACATTGCCCGACGTACGGGATCAAGGCGCGCTGAATCGGCGCTCGCGCGCGTTGTACAGATGATCGCTGATCAATCGCCGCAGCTTTTCCGGTTCATCGAACTGGAGCCGGACCGCGAACGGCACGATGCCATCGGGCACACAATCGCCGCCGCGCAGGCGCGCGAGATCTTTTTCCGTCGTCACCAGCGTGAGCTGGTCGCGCGAGGCATCCGCCACGAGCGCGGCGATCTCGGCTTGCGAAAACATGTGATGATCGGCGAAGGCGCGCGTGCGCGCGACCGTGATGCCGCTGGCGCGCAACGTGCGGAAGAAGCGCTCGGGATCGCCGATGCCGGCAAATGCGAAAACCGGTTTGCCGGAGAGCTGCGCGACTGAGGCCACGTCCGGCTTCAGATGCGCGCGCAGCACCGGCTTGTTGCGTGCGGAGATCTCGGCCGCAACACCATCGGCGGCGTGACCGTCGCCGATCAGCACCAGCGCATCGGTGTGCGCGAGCTGCGCTCGCAGCGGCGCGCGCAGGGGGCCCGCCGGAAACACCTTGCCGTTGCCGAGGCCGCGTTCGCCGTCGATCACGATCAGCGAGGCATCCTTCAACAGAAGCGGGTTCTGAAAGCCGTCATCCATCAGGATGACGCTGGCGCCTCGCGACTTCGCCAGCGCGACGCCGTCGCGGCGATCGCGTGCCACCGCGACGGCAACGTCGCGCGCCATCATCAATGGCTCGTCGCCGATATCGGCGGCGGTGTGACGCGTCTGATCGACCATGACAGGACCGCGCAGGCGGCCGCCATAGCCGCGGCTGAGCACCACCGGGGTCTCGCAGAGCTCGCGCAACAGCCTGGTCAACGCCAGCACGGTCGGCGTCTTGCCGGCGCCGCCGACATGGTAATTGCCGACGCAGAGCACGGGAATGCCGGCGTCGAAACCCGTGAGCGCCATGCGCCGTGCGGTGATGGCGCCATAGAGCGCGCCCAACGGACGGAGCAGATGCGACTTCGGGGAACGCGGCCGGTACCAGAAGGCCGGCTCACGCATTGGCGGCTCCCATCTCGATCCGCAATTGCATCAGATACGGCTCGAGCGCCGTCATGGTGCGATCGAGCGCGCCGCCGAGTTCCTCGACCACGCCGGCGCCGGCGCGCTGCATCTTGTCGCGCACAGCAGGCTCGGCGAGCAACAGGCCGAGCTGCCTCGTCAGCGCCTCCTGCGTGTCGACCTGGCGCGCGCCGCCGTTCTGGTCGAGGGCCGCATAGAGTTCGCTGAAATTGGCGACGTTCGGTCCGTGGACGATCGCCGCACCAAGCTTGATCGCCTCGATCGGATTCTGTCCGCCTTCGCCGACCAGCGATTTGCCGATGAACACGATTTGCGAGAGGCGATAGAACAGGCCGAGCTCGCCCATCGTGTCGGCGACATAGACGTCGGTCACGGCGGTCGGCAGCTCGTCGCGCGAGCGCAGCGCGGGCTTCAGCCCCGACGCCGTGATCATGCCCGCAATCGATGAGCCGCGATCGGGATGCCGCGGCACGATCACGGTCAGAAGATGCGGAAAGACGCCGGCGAGGCTGCGATGCGCCGCGACCAGCATCTCGTCCTCGCCCGGATGGGTCGAGGCCGCGACGATGATCGGACGCCCGCGCGTCATCGCCATCAGCCGCTCGAGCCTGGCGGGATCGGCGGGCGGCGCCGGAACGTCGAGCTTGAGATTGCCCGTCGTGACGACGTCGCGGCCACCGAGCGCGGAGAAGCGTTCGGCGTCCAGTTTCGACTGCGCGAGGCAGATGTCGAAGCGCGACAGCAGCGCCGAGATGGTGCCGTGCATCCGCCGCCAGCGCGGGAAGGAGCGCGGCGACATCCGCCCGTTGATCAGCACCATCGGAACCCGGCGCGCCGCGCCCGCCAAAATCAGATTCGGCCAGAGGTCGGATTCGATGAACAGCGCCAGCGACGGCTTCCAGTGATCGAGGAAGCGCGCGACGTAGCGCGGGGAATCATACGGCACGTATTGATGGATGACGTCGGGCGGAAAACGCTTGGCCACGACGGCAGCCGACGTCACGGTGCCCGATGTGAGCAGGATGCGGAGGTTGAGATCGCGCAGGCGCTCGATCAGCGCGGCTGCCGCCAGCACCTCGCCGACGCTGGCGCCGTGAATCCAGACCAGCGGGCCGTGCGGCCGCACGTCGCGGGAGAGACCCCGCCGCTCGCCGACGCGCGCGGGATCTTCCTTGCCCTGCTTCAGCCGCCGCTTGATCAGCGCAGGCGCGAGCGGCACCAGCCCGGTGGCGAGACGCCGATACATCCGCAGCGTCATCGGCAAGGACTTGGGCAGCGAGTTGGGCAGCGAACTAGCCATCTGCAGGTCCCGGACGGCCGAGTTGCTCATAGGCGCGACGGGTCGCTTCGTTCAGAGTCTCTTCCAGATCCAGCCGCAGCGCTTCCATGGTGGCCGCATCGGCATCTGCGGGGACGTGAATTTCCTTGATGCCGACCAAGACGCCCCGGCCGAACGGCAGGTTGATGGTGGTGCGGTCCCAGTTCTTGAGCCGGATGAAGCGGCTGGTCGCCATTGCAAAGGGCATGATCGGCCGCCCCGATTCCCGTGCCAGCATGATGATGCCGAGGCCTGCCACGCGCGAGCGCTTCGGCACATCGGCGGTCAGCGCGACATTACAACCGTCCTCGAGCGTGTACACCATTTCTCTGAAGGCGCCGACCCCGCCCTTGCGATGGAAGGCGCCGCCGTGATCCCCGGACCCCCTGACGGTACCGACGCCGAGCCGCTCGACCGCGATCGCGTTGAACTCGCCGTCGCGGTGGCGTGAGATCAGGACCTTGGCGCGGTAGGAATCCTTGTTCTTGATGAACGGGGTGAGGAAATGCTGGCCGTGCCAGAATGCGAAAATCGCCGGCATCTGCGGCTCGACGAGGTCATAGACGTCGGGTGGATCGAACGTGAACCTGTTGGTCCGCCAGACAAAGCGCAGATATTCGGCCGCCAGGACCCCTGCGGCACGCTGAACAAGGCTGCTTCGCAGCGCATTGCGAAGCAGTTTTTTCAACGCGCCGGCTTCGGTTCTTGGTTGGGGTCGAGCAGCCGATGGAGGTGGACGATGAAATAGCGCATCTGCGCGTTGTCGACCGTGCTCTGCGCCTTGGCACGCCAGGCGACATGGGCGGAGGCATAGTTCGGATAGAGGCCGACAATCTCGACCTCGTCGAGGTTCTTGAAGGTGTTGTGCTCGAGATCGAGCAGCTCACCCCCGATGACGAGGTGAAGCAGTTGTTGCGGGGCACTATCTGACATGGGTTCGGTTCCTAAGAGGTTGCCCGGCAAAGCAGTCTTCGACAAGCGCGGCGACGATGCTCAGGCCAGGGGACGGTTTCGAAAATGCGCGACAATGCTCGCATGACGATCGCGTCCCGCTGCCACCAGCACCCCGTGCGTCACTTCCCGCCTGTTATAGAGGATGGAATCTCCAGAGAGGTCGCTCATCCTACCATCCGCTTCCTGCACGATCAAATCGGCCGCCGCAAGATCCCAATCATGGCTATTGCCGCCGGCAAACGCCGCATCGAGCCCGCCATTGGCGACCCGGCACAGCCGCAGCGCCAGCGAGCCGATTCGCGGATGCAGCTTGACCTCGCCGAGTGACGGCTTCAGGCGCTCGACCAAAGGCTTGGGGCCTGCGACGCGTGCGAAATCGAGCGCGGCCCCGGACGTTGCCCGCACGGGCTTGTCATTCAGCAGCGTGCCCTGGCCGCGGACGGCGAAAAAGTACTCGCCGCTGACCGGCGCGAACACCGCCGCCAGCACGGGCGAGGCATCCTCGACCAGCGCGACGCTGACGCACCATTCGTCATGGCCGTTCAAATAATTGCGTGTGCCGTCGATCGGATCGACCACCCAGGTCAGCCGCCGCGACAACCGGGTCGCATCATCGGCGCTTTCCTCCGACAGCCAGCCATAGTCAGGCCTGGCGCCGCGCAGGCGCGCTTCGAGAAAATCGTTGACCGCGATGTCGGCTTCCGAAACCGGCGAGGATGCGCCCTTGATCCACTTCTTCAGCTCGGTGCGGAACATCGACTGCGCGAGCGCGCCCGCCTCCCGCACCGTGTCTTGCAGCAGCGCTACGTCGCGCCTCAGGATGGTCGCGTCCGAAAGATTACCGCCCGCCAAGCGTCAAACCCTCGATGCGCACCGTCGGCGCATTGATGCCGTAGCGGAACTCGAGATTGTTGGCCGGCTGCATCGACTTGAAGATCTCGAACAGGTGGCCGGCGATCGTCACCTCGCTGACGGGATAGGTGAGCTCGCCATTCTCGATCCAGAAGCCGGAAGCGCCACGGCTGTAATCGCCGGTGACGCCGTTGACGCCGGAGCCGATCAGATCGGTGACGTAGAAGCCCTGCTTGATGTCGCCGATGAGCTCGGCCGGGGTCGGTGTGCCCGGCTCGAGATGCAGATTGTACGGTCCGGGCGACGGCGAGGACGACACGCCGCGATGGGCATGGCCGGTGGTGGTGAAGCCGAGCTCGCGCGCGGTGGCGCAATCCAGGAGCCAGGTCGTCAGCACGCCCTCGTCGATCAGCGCGGTTCTCTTCACGGCGACGCCCTCGGCGTCGAACGTCTGCGAGCGCAGGCCGCGCTTGCGCAGGGGATCGTCGACGATGCGGATGTTTTTCGCAAACAGCTGCTGGCCGAGCTTGTCCTTGAGGAAGCTGGTCTTGCGTGCGATCGAGGCGCCGTTGATGGCCCCGACGACATGGCCGACCAGTGAACCTGCAACACGCGGATCGAACACGACCGGCACCTTGCAGGTCTCGACCTTGCGCGGACCGAAGCGCGCCACGGTGCGCTCGCCGGCGGAGCGGCCGACGATCTCGGGCGACAGCAGATCGGCACCGTGCGGCGCCGAGGTGAAGTCGTAGTCGCGCTCCATGCTGGTGCCTTCACCGACGATGGCGGTCGCCGAGATGCCCTGGCTGGAACGCAGATAAGAGCCGTGGAAGCCGGTCGAGGTGACGAGCACCATGCCGCCGATGCCGGCGGAAGCCGAAGCGCCGCCGGATTTGCTCACGCCCTTCACGGCGAGTGCCGCAGCCTCGGCCTCAAGCGCGCGGCGCTCGAGCTCGGCCGTGGCGGGCACATCGGGATCGAGCAGATCGAGATCGGGGAAATCGCGCGCGAGCAGCGCTGGATCGGCGAGCCCGACATATTTGTCATCGGGCGCAACGCGCGCCATCGCGACGGCGCGCTCGGCGAGCTTGGTCACGGCGTCGCCGCTCGCGTCATTGGTGGAGACCACGGCCTGGCGCTGGCCGACCAGCACGCGCAGGCCGACATCGTCGCCTTCGGACCGCTCGGATTCCTCGACGCGGCCGTCGCGCACCTCGACGCCTTGCGAGATGCCGCGCACCGCGACCGCATCGGCCGCATCCGCGCCGGCGCGCTTCGCCGCCTCGACCAGGCGCTGCGCGAGATCGGAGAGCGCGGACTGATCGAACAGGTCGCGATTGGCTTTGGACGAAAGCGTCGGGCTTGGTGAAGGGTTCACAAACGAAATCCTGTTGGGGCGGGGTTCGGGGACCGGAACCACAAATGTGCCCTGATCGCGCGGACTTCAAGCATTTTCAGCCTGCAAAAGCTCAGATTCGCTACTCTCGCGCAACGTCTCGTCAATCATGCGCGCCAAGGTCTTGTCAATCATGAGCGGCAGTGACGGTGGGTTAACCAGCCTTTTTAAGCGGTTTCGGAAAGGCCTGCGGTAAGGTCCTCGCATCGACCGGGAACATAATCCTGGCGGGGAGAACGAAAGCCGTGAGGCGTCAAACAGCAACATGTGGGGTCAACCCCACCGGGTCGAGCCGCTCTCTGCGGCTCGACCCTCTTTCCCTTCCGGTCCGCTTCGATGCGCATGATCCGCGCGCCGACGGCTATACCCGGCAGATCGAGCTTCATCGCGAACGTGTCGTGCTGCGCCGTGCCGTTCGCGGCATGCAGATGGCGATCAACGTGCGCGTCAGCGACTTCACCGGCGTCGCGCTACGCGGCAATGACGCGGCGCAGACCCTCGTGCTTGTGCATCGCGACCCCTCACTCTCCGTTCCGCTGCTGGTCAGCGCCGATGGCGACGATCTCGCCGAGGCCTGGGCGATCTGGAGCGAGCTGTTTGCGCTGCCGCAACTCGACGAGGCTGCCCGCAAGCCGGCACCGCGTCGCCGCCGCGCCAATGCGATCCGCGATCGTCGTCCGAAATTCTTGATGCGCCGCCGCACCACCATGGCGCGCGATCTGCCCATTCATCGCGCGGAGCGCGAGATCATCGCGCGGACCTAGGCCGCTCGGATCACGGCGTCGGTCAGCAATCCCGCAAACAGCAGGGCCCCGGCATACTTGTTCGAATAGAACAGCCGCTTGCACAGCTCAGGATCGTCGATCCTGAGCCGCATGATCTGCGACGCCAGATGCGCGGCAAAGGCGGCAAGCCCGATCCACGCCGGCCAGCGCGCATCGCCTGACGCCAGCGCGACACCGATCAGCATCACCGCCAAGCCATAGAACAGGATCAGCGCCTGATGCGTGTGCGCGCCGAACAGGCGCGCGGTGGACTTGATGCCGATCAGCGCGTCGTCCTCGGCATCCTGATGCGCATAGATCGTGTCGTAGCCGATCACCCACGAAATCGCGCCGGCGTAGAGCACCAGCGCAGTGATGTCGATGTGTCCGAAGGTGACGGCAAATCCCATCAGCGCGCCCCAGGAGAAGGCCAGCCCGAGCACGATCTGCGGCCACCAGGTGATGCGCTTCATGAAAGGATAGACGGCAACGATCAGAAGCGAGGCGATGCCGGTCGCCACCGCGAAGCGGTTGAACTGCAGCAGCACCACGAGACCGATCATCGCCTGCGCGACCATGAAGGCCAGTGCCTGCTTCGTCGTGACCTGCCCCGACGGCAGCGGCCGCGAGCGGGTGCGCTCGACCTTGTCGTCGAGATCACGGTCGGTGATGTCGTTCCAGGTGCAGCCGGCGCCGCGCATCACGAAGGCGCCGATGAAGAACAGTACGATCACGAGCGGCAGGCGGTGGACGTCATGCGCCATGCCGCTGGCGAGCGCCGCCGACCACCAGCACGGCATCAGGAGCAGCCAGGAACCGATCGGACGATCAAACCGGGACAGCCGCAGATAGGGCCGCGCCCAGTGCGGCGCAAGCGTATCGACCCAGTTGCCGGTAGAGTCGGCAACGCGGGCGGATGCGTCACTCATCGGGTGAGAACGTTGCCGTTGAGCGTGTCGAAGGTGCTACCGCCCTTCTTGCCGGCATTGGCTTCCGGCGCAGTGCCTGAACCCAACACCTCGCTCAGCGACGGCCCGGCCGGGCCGCGTGGCTGGTTGGCCATCTGCTGCGCGACGTTGCAGACCTTCGTCTGCATCGACTCGGTATTCTTGTGACCGGTCTTCATTTGCTCGCCGACGTTCGGCGGGATTCCGCATTTGGCGGCGTGAGTCTCGATGTATTTGATCATCTTGAGCTCAGCCTGGCTGAAGTTCCTGATCAACTTGCAGGCTTCGTCAGGCGGGGCGTGGCGATCGCTCGCGGCCTTGATCAGCTTGCCGCGCTTCTCGGCTTCCTCGCGGAGCGGCATGAACGCCTTCATGCAGTCCTCGCCGGGACCGGCCTGCGTCGGCGGGGCCGCGCTGAAAGCGCCGGCGCCACCAATGGGGGCCGCGCCGTTGGTCGGGAACGGGGCTTGCGGCGCGCCGCCGATCGAGGCAACCGGCGCCCGGCCGTTGACGGGCGGAAACGCCGGATCGCTTGCGCCCTGATTCGGCAGCGGCGCCGGGAACCCCTGGGCATAAGCTCCCGCGGCGCCCATGGCGACCATGGCAGCGGTGATCGGAACCATCAAACGACGGATCATCAAGATAGTCTCTCCGGCAGGAGCTACGGGTTTCGGCGCCTACCCAAATTGAAGCGCAACCAGCGTGCTCGCGTTCTTACGATTCCTGCCGGCGCTTAACAACCGTCGAATAGGGCAAGAGCGCGGCGTGCCGACGCACTATCAGGGCGATATTTACCCCCAATGGACCGGTTTCGGTTAAGAAACGGCGACAAATCGGACCTGAACGATGGCTTCCTACGATTTTCGCGGCCCCCGCCTGTTCGTCGACGCCCCCCTGGCCCAGGATGCCAGGGTTCCGCTCGACCGCGACCAGAGCAACTACCTCGGCAACGTGCTGCGGCTTGCCGCCGGGGCCGAGGTCCTGGCGTTCAACGGCCGCGACGGCGAATGGCAGGCCGCCATCGACGGCCGCAAGCGGCCCGACAACCTCATCATTCTCCAGCAGGTCCGGCCCCAGGACCGGCCGGCTGATCTTGCTTACGTCTTCGCCCCGCTCAAGCATGCCCGGCTCGATTACATGGTCCAGAAGGCCATCGAGATGGGCGCCGCGACGCTTCAACCGGTCCTGACCCGGTTCACCCAGGCCTCCCGGGTCAACACCGAGCGCATGCGCGCCAACGTCGTCGAGGCGGCCGAGCAATGCGGCATTTTGAGCATCGCCACCGTGACCGAGCCGGTGCCGCTCGACCGCTATCTCAGTCAACGCCCGGCCGAACGCTTGCTGATTTTCTGCGATGAGGCGGCGGAGCTTCAAAGCCCCATTCAAAGCCTGCAGGACGCCCGCCAGACCGGCCAAGGTATCGACGTGCTGATCGGCCCCGAAGGCGGCTTTGCGGAGGAGGAGCGTGCCTTGCTGCTGCGGCAACCGAAGATCCTGCGGCTCGCCCTCGGCCCGCGGATCATGCGCGCCGACACGGCTGCGGTCGCGGCGCTGGCATTGGTCCAGGCTGTACTGGGCGACTGGGGCGGCTCACGCGATTAGGTCGCGGCCTCTAGCTGTGCTCGCGCAGTGATCGATGCAGCGTCTCGGAGGGCAGCTCGCCGAACGCGGCCCTGTAGCTCGCCGCAAACTCGCTCAGATGCCAGAAGCCATGTGCAATCGCGCAGGCCTTCACGCTGCGTCGTCCCGGACCGACGCGCAACTGCTTGCGCACCGACCAGAGTCGCAGGACCCGGCTATAGCGATGCGGGCTCATGCCGCAGATGGCCTGCGTCGCACTCTGCAGCGTGCGAACCGAAACGCCCACACGCTCTGCCATTTCGGTCATCTTGAGCCATCTCGTCAGATCGTGCCGGATCAGTCTTTCCATGTCGGCGACGATCCGCAGGTAGCTCGCCGTGGTGGCATGGACGGATTTGCTGTTCACGCCCGAGCAAATGACCGTATCCATCGCGCTGAGCAGGGATTGCTCGAGGACCGTTTGCGACGCCGGCCGGGCCAAATAGTCCGGATCATTGGCGGCGGTTTCGAGGGTCGTGGAGATCAGGCCACGCAAAGAGGCGAGCTCGTTCGGGGCCAGGCTCAGCAAATGATAGCCATCATCCAGATGGCACCAGGGCTCGCACGCGGGCGGCGTGAAGTAGACGACACCGATCAGACGACCGACCGGCTCATAGACCAGGCAATCGGACAATCCCTTCAGAATGACGATGGAGCTGCCTATCGATTGCCCGTTGATGCGGGTCGAGGCCACGTGATCCATCGGCACCACCACGGCGGCGGCATGCGCGAGCTGATAGCCCCGGATAATCCGCGGGAAGGTCTTCACCAGCGACAGGCTCAGGGTCGGCAGGCCGAGCCGCGCGCGCATGATTGAAGTCGAGCCAGCAGACAACGGCATGCTGGATGCGCCGGCATATCTCTCACTGTCGCCGAAATGATCGATGTCATACGACCGGAGCTCGAGCGCGGTGGATGGCTTGAGACCCTGGAACGACAACACGCAGTCCGCGGCGCCCTTCTGCGCTTCATCGCAAGCAATGTCGAGAGGGCTCCGATCCATTATCCTGCCGCTACGTCGCCTTCCTGGTCGCTGCAGCGCCCTCGGGCGCCCGCAAATCATCCGGCCCATTGATGCCGGCGCGCTTGAGATCGCGAAGCAGTTTCGTGAGCAGCAACATGTTGGTCTTCTGGAGTTCGTGGTTGTTGCCGAACTTGAAGGCGTTCTGCTCGGTCACGATCAGCCCCGCCTTGGTCTCGGCCAGAATTTTCCGTCGCTTCAACCCCGTCACGCGACGGCGAACCGTCTCCAGCGGCAGGCTGAGGAAGCGAGAGAGCGCCGCGCGGGACACGCCCTGCTTGATCACATCCGGCTCGACCGTGTGAATGCTGGAAAACTTCTCGTCCAGGGACGGATCGTTCATCACGTTGATGACGTTCGCATTGAGAATCGCATGAACGATCAGAAGGTCCATCGGATCGAATTCGTCGTAATTCCGGAACATCTCGCTGATCGAGAACAGCATGTAGGCCAGTGTGTGCCGCGAGACCGTCCGGATGATGTCTGAAGCATTGCGCATGAATCGGAAACCAGCATTCATCTTGTAAACGATGGCAGCAGCGAACGTATCATCCGACATACCCAAATTGAGTATGTGGCAATTTGCCAGCCGCGCTCAATCCTCATCGTGATGTCGTGGGCCTGCGGACGCGGGTGCATCGAGGCGAACGGCAGTGAATGCTCGATCTGGCGCCGCAGCTTGCTGATGAGACCGCATCCGACCCATTGGAGATGCGCAATACTTCATGGCGCATCCGCCACCCCTTGCCGAGCAGCAGACCTCGGGATAAGGTATTTTGTTACCTCTTTCCGGGACGCCAAACTCGTTAAGCGATTGATCCTTTGGAGGTCGAAACCGTTTTCCGGCCATGCTAAGGGCTGCGCGAAATCCTGTGCCCTCCTTGGCACCCCGCCCTTGCCCGGTTCCACCGGAACCATGGACCCCAGAGATGACCGCGACTGCCACCTCAAATGCTGCCGGCTCCGCCGCCTGGGCGGATACGCTGCTGTTGTCGTTTGCGCAGGCCGGCTACGTCAGGGCCGAGCCCGCCATCCTGCAACCGGCCGAGCCATTCCTCGACCTGTCCGGCGAGGATATCCGCAAAAGCCTCTATCTGACCACGGACCCGTCGGGCGAGGAGCTTTGCCTGCGCCCCGACCTGACGATCCCGGTGGCGCGCGACTACCTCGCCTCCAGCCGCGCCGGCCAGCCGGCCGGGTTCAGCTATCTGGGTCCCGTGTTCCGCTATCGCAGCGGCCACAGCAGTGAATTCCTCCAGGCCGGGATCGAGTCGTTCGGCCGCCAGGACAGCGCCGCCGCCGATGCCGAGACGCTGGCGCTGGCACTGGAGGCGACCGCCGCCTTCGGCGTGCGCGACGTCGAGATCCGGACCGGCGACGTCGCGCTGTTCAACGCTCTGCTCGACGCGCTCAACCTTTATCCGGTCTGGCGCCGCCGCCTGGTCAAGGACTTCAACCGCAAGATCAGCCTCGAGCAGGATCTGGAGCGGCTGGCAGCCGAGACCACCGCGACCCGCAGCGAATATGAGGGCGTGCTGGCCGCGCTCGCCGGCTCCGACCGCAAGGCGGCGCTGGCCTTCGTCACCGATCTGATGTCGATCGCCGGCACCACCAATGTCGGCGGCCGTACCACGGCCGAGATCGCCGACCGCTTCCTCGAGCAATCGACGCTGAAGGGCGGCGCGTTGCCGCGCGAGGCGATCACCGTGCTGAAGCGCTTCCTGTCAATCTCAGGGAATCCTGACGAGGCCGTCGCCGCGCTGCGCGCGCTCACCGCCGACGCCAAGCTCGACCTCGCAGGTGCGATCGACCAGCTCGAGAGCCGCGTCGGCTTCATGGCCGCGCGCGGCATCGACGTGAAGACCGCGCGCTTCTCGACCGCTTTCGGGCGTGGGCTCGACTATTACACCGGCTTTGAGTTCGAGCTGCATCACAGGGGCAACGGCGCCGAGCCGCTGGTTGCAGGTGGCCGCTATGATGGACTGATGACCCAGCTCGGATCGCGGACCCCCATTCCGGCCGTCGGCTTTTCGGTCTGGGTGGATGCGCTGACCAGGATCGGCCGCAAGGTGGGAGCTTAAGTCATGAGCGCGCCATTCGTTCTGGCCGTTCCCTCCAAGGGCCGCCTGCAGGAAAACACCGAGGCCTTCTTCGCCCGCGCCGGGCTCAAGCTGTCCAAGGCCGGCGGCGCCCGCGACTATCGCGGCACCATCGCGGGCCTCGACAATGTCGAGGTCGCCTATCTCTCGGCGAGCGAGATCGCATCGCGGCTGTCCCGCGGCCTCGCGCATTTCGGCGTCACCGGCGAGGACCTGGTGCGCGAGAATATCGCCGATGCGGAGACGCGCGTGTCGCTGATCGACGGGCTCGGCTTCGGTTATGCCGACGTCGTGGTCGCGGTGCCGCAGGCGTGGATCGACGTGCGCACCATGGCGGATCTCGACGACGTCGCCACCGGTTTCCGCGAGCAGCATCACATGCGGATGCGGGTCGCGACCAAGTTCATCAACCTCACCCGCGCGTTCTTCTCGCAGCAGGGCATCGCCGATTACCGCATCGTCGAAAGCGCGGGCGCGACCGAAGGCGCGCCGGCGGCCGGCAGCGCCGAGTTGATCGTCGACATCACCACGACAGGCGCGACGCTCGCCGCCAACGGCTTGCGGGTGCTCGACGACGGCGTGATCCTGCGCAGCCAGGCCAATTTGGTCGCCTCGAAGGACGCCGACTGGTCGCCGCAGGCCCGCGAGACCGCGCGCGTCATCCTCGACCACATCGCGGCACGGGCGCGGGCCAACAAGTACCGTGAGGTCCGGACCCGCTTCCGGCAATGCGACGCGGCCCTGCTCGGCGAAGCTGACAGCCGTTTCGGCGTCGTGGCTCCGTTCGGCGGACCGACATCGTCGGGAATGCTCACGCTGCACTGCCCGCCCGGGCAAATCTATGCGCTCGCGAGCTTCCTGCGCGAACATGGCGCCGAGACCGTCTCGGTGGTTTCGCTCGACTACGTGTTCGACCGGGAGAACCCGCTGTTCGCCAAGCTCGAAGCGTTCCTGCGGCAGTGAGCCCAAAGGTGACGAGCTGCTCCGTTCAGCGTAGCGACAGCAAGCCTCAGCTATCATATGCTGTTGAGATGATCTCGAACGCCCTCAGGAACCCCGATCAATGACGCTGGGCTCTGACGTTTCCGGCCTGACCACCACCGCAGCGACCGCGGCTGCGAAAGGGCTGTCGATTGTCGTTCCCGTCTACAACGAGGCGGCGGGCCTTGCCGTCCTGCACCAGCGCATCTGCGACATCGCCAAGACCCTGCGGCAACGCTACAGCCTTGCCTGCGAGGTCGTTTATGTCGACGACGGCAGCGCGGATGCGACACTTTCGGTCGCGCGCTCGTTGCCGGCTGATGCGGTCGACGTCCAGGTCGTCTCGCTGTCGCGCAATTTCGGCAAGGAGGCGGCGCTGATGGCCGGCCTCGACCATGCCCGCCTCGGCGCGGTCATGTTCATGGACGGCGACGGCCAGCATCCGCCCGATCTGGTCGAGCAACTGGTGCGGCACTGGATCGAGGACGGCTATGACGTCGTCTATACCGCAAAGGCGCACCGCGACAACGAACCTTTCCTGCGCCGGCTCGCCGGGCGCGGCTTCTACACGCTGATCAATTGGGGCGCCCGCCAGAAAATCCCGGAAGACGCCGGCGACTTCCGCTTGCTGTCGCCCCGCGCGGTCGCGGCGCTCAGGCAGCTGCCGGAGCGCAACCGCTTCTTCAAGGGACTGGCAAGCTGGATCGGCTTCCGTCAGATCCGCGTCGACTATGAGCCAGCAGAGCGCGTCCACGGCGTGACGACGTTCAGCGCCGCGCGCCTGCTCGGCCTGTCGATCGAGGGCGTCACGTCGTTCTCGGTCGCGCCTCTGCGCCTTGCCAGCCTGCTCGGCGTGCTGCTCGCCGGCATCGCCTTCCTGTTCGGGCTCTCGATCCTGTGGGAGGTGTTCACCACGGGCAAGCAGGTGCCCGGCTATCCCTCGCTGGTGGTCGGCCTGATGACGATCGGCGGCGTGCAGCTCATCATGATCGGCATCGTCGGCGAATATATCGGCAAGATCCTGTCCGAGCTGAAAGCGCGTCCGATCTACTTCGTCGCCGAGCACAGCGAAAAGCACTTCGAGGCCGCCAAGGCCCAGGACGCTTCGAGGGACGCTTCGAGGGACGCTTCGAGCCAGGACGCGCCGAACAGGACGGCGGCCGAATGAGCGCGGCTGCGGCAGCGCCGCGGCGGATCTGGCTCTGCGCCGACGATTACGGCATCAGCCCGGGCGTCAACCGCGCGATCCGCGACCTGATCGAACGCGGCCGCCTCAATGCGACATCGGTGATGATGGTAGGTCCCGCGATCGAGCCGGGCGAGGTCGAGGCGCTTCAGGCCGCAGCGAAGGCAAGGCCGCGCTGCGCGATCGGTTTGCATGTGACGCTGTCGGCGCCATTCCGGCCGCTCACCATGCATTTCCGTCCGCTCGAGGGCGACATGTTCATGGCCTTTCCAAAGCTGCTGCGCGCCGGATTGATGCGGCGGCTCGACAGCGAATTTTTTCGCAATGAGGTGCGGGCGCAGCTTGCGGCCTTTGCCGAAGCCTTCGGCCGCGCGCCCGACTTCGTCGACGGCCATCAGCATGTGCAGTTGTTTCCGCAAGTGCGTGACGGCTTTGTCGAGGCCGTCGGGGAGATCGCGCCGAAGGCGTGGGTGCGCCAGGGCGGGCGGGATTTGCCGCTGGCGCAACGGCTGGCGTCTCCCAAGGCGATGGTGCTCGACATTCTCAGCGCGCAATTCCGCAAGCGTGCGGGGCGCGCCGGTCTCGCATTCAACCCTGCCTTTGCGGGGGCCTATGACTTCACGCGGGCGGCTGATTTCGGCGCGCTGATGCGGCAATTCCTCGAGGGTCTTCCCGAGGGCGGCCTCGTGATGTGCCATCCGGGCTTCGTCGACGAGATCCTCACCGGTCTCGACCCGATGACGGAGGTCCGGGAGCGCGAGCATGGCTATCTCGCCAGCGACGCCTTCGCGCAGCTGCTCGCGGCCAATCATGTGACATTGGGATGAACGCGGCGAAAGCCAAGCCACGGGCCCATTTGTCGCATACCGAAATTTAATCCGGCGGCCTGTTGGGGCCACAATGGAACCCTACATCCCGCTTGCGCTTGTTTCGCGCGAGGGAGATCGACCATGACGCCGCAGGAACGCCAGCTCGTCGACGAGCTTTTCGACCGGCTTTCGAAACTGGAAAATGCACCGCGCGATCCCGACGCGATCGCCGCGATTTCGGACGGCTTACGCAAGGCGCCGGGCGCGGTCTATGCGCTGGTGCAGACCACGCTGCTGCAGGACGAGGCGCTCAGGCGCGCGCATCACCGCATCCAGGAGCTGGAAGCGGCCCATGCGCCGGAGCAGCCCCAGTCCGGCGGCTTCCTGGATACGATGCGCGACACGCTGTTCGGCTCGAGCCCGTCGCGCGGCTCGGTTCCGAACGTGCCGCCGCGCGAGCAGCGGCCGGTCTGGAACAGCGGCCAGGCGATGCAGCAGGCCCAGCCGGGCTACGGCCAGCCGCCCTATGGACAGGCTTACGGGCAAGGCCAGGGATATGGACAAGGTTACGGCGCCCCGCCGGCCGGTGGTGGCGGTTCGTTCCTCGGCACCGCGGCGGCAGCCGCGGCCGGCGTGGTCGGCGGCTCCCTGCTGCTCTCCAGCATTCGCGGCATGATGGGCGGCGGATCGCATCAGGCTTTTGGCGACACCACCATCATCGAGGAACGCGGCGGTGGCGGTCCCTGGGGCGGCGACCAGTCCGGCGGCTCGCTTGCGCGCGATGCCGGCCTCGATGACATCGGATCGAACCGGGAGTCTCGTCAGGGCTTCTTCGACCAGGCCTCGAACGATCGCGACAACGACGATCCGGGCTACGACAACAACGACAACGGCAATACGGACATGGCCGACGACAGCGATTTCGGCGGCGGTGACGACGGCGGCAGCGACTATGCGTAAGGCTGCGCGATAGCGCCAAACAAGAACGGCCGCCGATAAGGCGGCCGTTTTTATTGGAAGGTCGGCGCTCACATCACCACGACCCTGGTGCCGACATTGACGCGGCCATAGAGGTCGATGACGTCCTCGTTGCGCATGCGGATGCAGCCGGAGGAGACGTTGGTGCCGATGGTCCAGGGCTCGTTGGAGCCGTGAATGCGATAGAGCGTCGAGCCGAGATACATCGCACGCGCGCCGAGCGGATTTTCCGGGCCGCCTTCCATGTGCCTCGGCAAATCGGGACGGCGGGCGATCATCTCGGCCGGCGGCGTCCAATCCGGCCATTCGCGCTTGGCCGTGATCGACTTCACGCCAGTCCAGGTGAAGCCTTCGCGGCCGACGCCGATGCCGTAGCGCAGCGCGCGGCCATTGCCCTCGACGAGGTAGAGGAACTTGTTGTTGGAATCGACCACGATGGTGCCGGCGCTTTCCTTGCCGCTATAGTCGACCAGCTGCTTCTCGAACTTCGGATCGAACGGACGCTGCCGCGGATCAATCGCTTCCTGCTGGTAGCTTGCGCCTTGCTGATATCCACCCTGCATCTGCGGCTCGCCCATCGGCGGCATCCGGCGCGGATCGGCATAGGCCGGCTGCTGCTGATAGATCGGCTGCTCCGGCGCATAGGCCGGACCGCGGCCGGGACCATCGCCGAACAGGAACTCGATGAAGCCGCCGCCCATGTTGGAATTGGAGGCGACGCGCACCGGCGCCGGCGCGACCTGCCGCTGGTAGAGCACCGCAGGCGGATCGTTCGGCACGCTGTTGTCGAAGGCGCTCGCGCTGGGTGCGCCGACAATGAAGGCGCATGCGCTGCCGAGCAGCGCGACAGACATTTTCTTGAACATCGACGTACTCTGTACTGTTTCGTCTCGTTGCATTCGCCGCCGAACGCGCTGGCTGTTGGCGTCCTCGACGTGGTCAATAAAGAGCAAACTCCGTTTCGTTTGGTAAACGCAGCGGCCGTTTCGATTCACCACGTCGCGAACGGCGGTGCAATTTGGCGATCAGCGTTTATTTTCGATGAAGCGCAAAGCCTCATGGTTAATCGCGCGTTTGCACGCCGTCGCACGCGGCCGCACGACGTTCCGGACGTGAACCTCGTGTTAAATTGCTTCTGCCTACAAAGACGCGTGAGTGAGGTGGGGGAGTATCCTGATGGCTGTTCACCGCAAGCGTTTTCGTGTCGAGGATATCGCCGGTGGCGAGATGCCAGTTCTGGACGTAACCGAAGAGTCGGGCCCGATGCATACCGAGATCATGGCAGAGCTGCGCGCGATCCGCGCACAGATGGCCCGAAGCGGTCAGGCCGCGCTGCCGCCGAGCGAAGGCGTCGTGGCGCAGGAAGTCGCGGAGACGCGCGCGTTGCTGGACACCTACCGCGCCCAGATCGAGCAATGCGAGAAGCTGAAGGTCGAGCTCGACCTCATCCATGACGCCATCGACCGCACCAAGCGCGAGATCGCGACCCTGCACGGCAAGAGCTTCGACGGCGGCGAAATGGCCAAGGTCAATGGCGAGCTCGGCGCGGTGGTCGGCGGTACCGAGCAGGCAACCCAGCAAATTCTCGAAGCGGCCGAATCGATCGACCAGGCCGCGAGCGCCATGTCCAAGGTGCAGTCGGCCGACCAGCAGAAGCGGCTCGCCGACGACATCCAGGAACGCGTCATCTCGATCTTCGAAGCCTGCAACTTCCAGGACCTGACCGGCCAGCGCATCAGCAAGGTCATGAACACGATGAAATTCATCGAGCAGCACATCAATTCGATGATGGACATCTGGGGCGGCGTCGACGCCATCAAGTCCCACGCGCCGGTGCCGGTCGACACCCGCAGCGAGGACGAAAAGCTCCTCAACGGTCCGAAGCTCGCCGGCGACGTCGGTCACGCCTCGCAGGACGACATCGACGCGCTGTTCGACTGAGCGAACGCGACACACCGAAATAAAAAACGCCGGCGAGAGCCGGCGTTTTTTGTTCTTGATTCTGTCTCACATTGTCATTCCGGGGCACGCGAAGCGTGAACCCGGAATCTCGAGATTCCGGGTTCGGTCCTGCGGACCGCCCCGGAATGACGGAAAGAAAACTACGCCCGCGGCGCGCAGCGAACGTAGACCATGTTGCCGTAGCGGGTGGCGGCGTCCTTGTCGACGAAGCGGGTGATCATGACGCGACCGTCGAAGGAGACGACCTCGCGGTCCTGCTCGCCCGGCGTCGGGCCGGGGGGGCCGATATAGTTCTTGCCGCTCGGCGAGCCCTTGAGCCGCAGCTCCTGGGGCGTCGCCTGATCGGCGAGATGCATGATCACGCCGCCGGAGGACCCGGCGCCGATCACGTAGGGATTTTTGCACTGGGCCCGCGCGGCCGCTTCGGTGCGGGCGCGGTCGGCCGGGTTCTGGAACGAGGCGAGGCCCCAACGGCCGACGATCTCGTCGGCGCGGATGGAGGCCGGCATTTCCGGCGCGGTGCCGGGCTCAACCTCGGGCGCCGGCTGGGACGACGAGAAGGACGGCAGGCTCATGCCGCCGCCGCAGGCACCGAGCAGCAGCGCAAGACAAGAGGCCGCCGCCAGATTGGCAACCGTGCGCGCGTGAGCTGAACTGATCATGGCATTCCCCCGAGCAAGCCTATGGCCGCGCCCCTCCCCGCAGCCAAGCGTAAAACCGCTGCCGGAGCAATGACGTCCTACTATACGCCCGCGCTCCGAACCAGTTTCTGTTGCCACCATCCTATATCCGCCTCACCAATCGCTTAACCACCTTTGCTTGACAGGATCGCGGCCAAGCCATATTTCCGTGGCGCACTATTAGCACTCGGAAAGCCCGATTGCTAAGCGCGCCGTGCGACCCTCGGGAGGGGGAACGGCGGCGCCGCCCCCACCCACCTCCGCTGCTTTCAGAGAAGCGAGCCTCCAAAGGGAAACGTCATGGCTAAGTCCAAATTTCGTCCGCTGCATGACCGTGTCGTGGTCAAACGTATCGACGCCGAGGAAAAGACCAAGGGCGGCATCATCATCCCCGACACCGCCAAGGAAAAGCCGTCCCAGGGCGAAATCGTCGCCGTCGGCCCCGGCGGCCGTGACGAGGCTGGCAAGCTGATCCCGATCGACCTCAAGGTCGGCGACCGCGTGCTGTTCGGCAAGTGGTCGGGCACCGAGGTCAAGATCGACAACGAAGATCTCCTGATCATGAAGGAGTCGGACATCATGGGCGTGATGGCCTAAGGCCATCTGCCTGAACGGCCGCTGAATGTCCCATCGTCATGCCCGGGCTTGACCCGGGCATCCATCATTCTTCGAAGTGAGATGGATTGCCGGGGCAAGCCCGGCAATGACGAACGGGAGTGCGAAGACACATCACGAAATAACAGGGATTGCAGAACATGGCTGCCAAGGACGTCAAGTTTTCCGGAGACGCGCGCGATCGCATGCTGCGCGGCGTCGACATTCTCGCCAACGCCGTCAAGGTGACGCTCGGCCCCAAGGGCCGCAACGTCGTCATCGAGAAGAGCTTCGGCGCGCCCCGCATCACCAAGGACGGCGTCACCGTCGCCAAGGAGATCGAGCTCGAGGACAAGTTCGAGAACATGGGCGCGCAGATGGTGCGTGAGGTCGCCTCCAAGACCAACGATCTCGCCGGCGACGGCACCACCACCGCGACCGTGCTGGCCCAGGCCATCGTCCGCGAAGGCGCCAAGGCGGTTGCCGCCGGCATGAACCCGATGGACCTCAAGCGCGGCATCGACAACGCGGTTGCGGCCGTCGTCAAGGACATCGAAAAGCGCGCCAAGCCGGTCGCCGCCTCCTCCGAGGTCGCCCAGGTCGGCACCATCTCGGCCAACGGCGACGCCGCCATCGGCAAGATGATCGCCCAGGCGATGCAGAAGGTCGGCAACGAGGGTGTCATCACCGTCGAGGAAAACAAGTCGCTCGACACCGAAGTCGACATCGTCGAGGGCATGAAGTTCGACCGCGGTTATCTCAGCCCGTACTTCGTCACCAATCCCGAGAAGATGACCGCCGAGCTCGAGGACGCCTACATCCTCCTGCACGAAAAGAAGCTCTCCGGACTGCAGGCCATGCTGCCGGTGCTGGAAGCCGTGGTGCAGTCGGGCAAGCCGCTCGTCATCATCGCCGAGGACGTCGAGGGCGAAGCTCTCGCCACCCTGGTCGTCAACCGCCTGCGTGGCGGCCTCAAGGTTGCCGCCGTCAAGGCGCCGGGCTTCGGTGATCGCCGCAAGGCCATGCTCGAAGATCTCGCGATCCTGACCGGTGGCCAGCTGATCTCCGAAGACCTCGGCATGAAGCTCGAGAACGTCACGGCGAAGATGCTGGGTCGCGCCAAGAAGGTCGTGATCGACAAGGAGAACACCACGATCGTCAACGGTGCCGGCAAGAAGCCCGACATCGAGGCCCGCGTCGGCCAGATCAAGGCCCAGATCGAGGAGACCACGTCGGACTACGACCGCGAGAAGCTCCAGGAGCGCCTGGCCAAGCTCGCGGGCGGCGTCGCGGTGATCCGCGTCGGCGGCGCGACCGAGATCGAGGTCAAGGAGAAGAAGGACCGCGTCGAGGACGCGCTCAACGCCACCCGCGCCGCGGTGCAGGAAGGCATCGTCCCCGGCGGCGGCGTGACCCTGCTGCGCGCCAAGAAGGCCGTCGGCCGTCTCACCAACGCCAATGCCGACGTCCAGGCCGGCATCAACATCGTGCTGAAGGCGCTGGAAGCCCCGATCCGTCAGATCTCGGAGAATGCGGGCGTGGAAGGCTCGATCGTGGTCGGCAAGATCCTGGAGAACAAGTCCGAGACGTTCGGCTTCGACGCCCAGACCGAGGACTATGTCGACATGATCGAGAAGGGCATCATCGATCCCGCCAAGGTCGTGCGCACCGCGCTGCAGGACGCGTCCTCCGTGGCCGGCCTGCTGGTGACCACCGAAGCGATGGTCGCCGAAGCCCCGAAGAAGGACGCCCCGCCCGCCATGCCGGCCGGCGGCGGCATGGGCGGCTTCTAAGCCCCTCCTGACCTGACAGTGTTGCGAAGGCCGCCTCCGGGCGGCCTTCTTTTTTGCCGATCGTGGACCGTGCTTTCCGATTCAACCGGGGGCCAAAAGCCACTACGGTGGCGCCCGATTCCATTCGTTCGAGGATTTCGTCAATGCGCGCGCTTCTGTTTTGCCCGACGGCTCTTTTGGCGTCCCTGCTCGTGATTTCGCCAGGGCTCGTGTCCGCCCAGATGAAGCTGTCGCCGAAGGCCGCGGCACCCGGCGGCGTGGAGACGCGCTACTTCACCTCGATCGACGGGCTGATGGACGGCAACGCCGACGTGATCCTGAAGGAGACGCGGCAGGGCAAGACGGTTACCGCGGCCGTGCTCGACGTCTGCTATCCCGTGGCGAAGAATTCCGACCGCAAGGACCGCTTCGTCGTCAATCTCCAGGTCTCCGGCCAGACGCTGACCGGCACGACCACGAGCCTCGGCGCGAAGGCGCCTGTCACGGTCAAGCTCACCCGCAAGCCGACCGGCGACACGTTCGAATTCCGCGGCCAGATCGGCATCGGTCAGGCCGTGACCGAGGTGACCTCGCCCGACAATGCCGATCTCAGCGAGAAGGAATTCTTGGACAACCAGACCACCGACGACGGCATCACGCCGCAGCCGAAGGATTTCACCGAAGTTTCGCCCGAAGCGATCGCGGTCAAGGTCAAGCTCGATGCCGCGACCGACTTCCTGAAGAGCCTCAAGGGCCAGGACGTCGAGGTGACGCTGGCAAGTCTCTCCGTCGGCTGCGACGCGCTGCGCGCCGGCGAGCAGACCATCAACATGTCGGTCGATCCTGAGCACGCGGCGGCGCTGCTCGCGAAATTCAAGGCGATGCCGGGCGTCACCGCGGCCGGCTGGACCGCGGGGCTCGTGGAGATGGATCGCACCATCCGCATCGGAGCCGCCGATTGGCGCGACGGCGACAAGATCAACCGTGACAAGCTTGCCACCGCGATTGCCGGCGTACTGAGCAAGACGCTCGCGGCCAAGCCGGTCTCGCAGAGCTTCAGCCCCGCCACCGGCAAGTTCAAGCTCGTCTTCAAGCGGCCCAACCAGGATTTCCCGGCGCTCGAGCTCACCGACACGATCGAGGTTGCGGGCCTCGTCTCCGCCGACAAGCCAGGAGCAACCGACAAGCTGATCGTCTGGATCGGCAGCCCCTCGACCACGACCGCCGACGAGAGCACCGGCCCCAAGCTCAACCTATCCGACGAGGCGGCAGCCGACGAGGAAGGCGACCAGCCCGACGACGACGGCTCGGTCGATGCGCTCACCAGGGAGCTGAAGGGCCAGCGCTGGGACGCCGACAAGTCGGTTTGGAAGTGAGCTAAGCCACAAAGTCGGTGTCATCGCCCGGCTCGACCGGGCGATCCAGTACTCCGAGACGGTGATAGCTGAACTGAGAGGCCGCGGCGTACTGGGTACCCCGGTCAAGCCGGGGTACGACAGCGAGCCAGCTAATTCCCGTTCTCGCGGAAACGCAGCGTCTTCGGGCCGATCAGCGTGAGCACGTCGCCCTGGCGCTTCCAGGTCTCGACGGCGGCGAGCGCCGCGACGAGATCGTCATCGGCCTGGGCCTTGGCCGGCGGACAGGACCGATCCTGAATTGCGCCGGGAACGAAGATCACGGTGTTGCCAGCCACCGAGAATTGACCCTTGCCGCCCTTGCACCAGAGCTCGAGCACGACCTCGCCGTTGTCGCCGATCTCGAGGTTCGGGATGCGCTTCGAGCCGGGCTGCGGCAGGGCCTCCATCGTCATCTCGGTGCCGAAGGGAAAGCCCTCTTCCGCACGCGCGACCGCGGACATCACAAGCAACGCAGCCGCGCCACACACCATCTGCTTCAACGACACCATGAGACCTCTCGACCGACCCGATTTGCCGGGTCTTCTATAAGACGAACAAGCCTTTGAGAAGGTTCGTGGGTTCACGACACACAAATCCCCGCTGGAGGATCCAGCGGGGATTTGCGTCGAAGCCGGCCCTCGCTTGCTACTTCAGGACGAGCTCAGTGAACGGATAGACATAGGCTTGCAACGTCACGAACACACCGACGAGGCAGGCCAGCACGATCGAGTGCCAGAACACGAAACGCAGGATCGTGCCTTCGTGACCGTACCAGTTGGTGGCGGTCGAGGCGACGACGATCGATTGCGCATCGATCATCTTGCCCATCACGCCGCCGGACGAGTTCGCCGCCGCCATCAGGATCGGCGACAGACCGAGCTGCTGCGACGTGATCTTCTGGAGGTTGCCGAACAGGATGTTCGACGACGTATCGGATCCGGTCAGCGCCACGCCCAACCAGCCGAGCAGCGTGCCGAAGAAGGGATAGAGCACGCCGGTTGCGGCAAAGGCGAGACCGAGCGTCGCGTCGACGCCAGAGAGGCGCGTCAGCGTGCCGATCGCGAGCATCGCCGAGATCGTGATCAGCGAGATCGCACAGAGCCTTATGGTGCGGCCGTATTCAACCAGCAGCCGGCCGGGACCGACGCCCATCAGGAAGCCCGAGATGATCGCCGCGATCAGCATGCCGGTGCCGGTAAAGGACAGATAGGTGAAGCCGAACACCGCGGCTTCCTTGGTCGGCGCGGGCGCCACCGGCGGCATCTTGTTGATCATCTGGTGCAGCTCAGGGACGGCGTAGTTCCAGGTGAAGATGCCGTTCGCCCAGGTCTTGAAGGCACCATTGCCCCAGATCAGCATCACGACGCAGACGATGAACCACGGCAACAGCGCGCTGAGGAGCTCGCCTTGCGTCAGCGGCGTCTTGTCGAGCGGTTTTGCCGTGGCCATGGTCGCTGTCGATTCATCACGTCCGCGCAACGCCGGCGACAGCCACAGCTGCTTCGGCTGCCAGACCTTCAGGAACAGGATCAGCGCGCCCATCGAGATCAGCGACGCGCCGATGTCGACGATCCAGGGATTGACGAAGTTCGAGATCACGAATTGCGGGACCGCGAACGTCACGCCGGTCACGAGGATGGCCGGCCAGACGTCTTTCATGCCCTTCCAGCCCGCGAACGCCCACACCACCCAGAACGGCACGATCAGCGAGAACAGCGGCAATTGCCGGCCAACCATGGCGCCGAGAATGTAGGGATCGAGCCCGGTGACCGAGGCGAGGCCCTGGATCGGTGTGCCCAGCGCGCCGAAGGCAACCGGCGCGGTGTTCGCAATCAGCGACAGGCCGGAGGCCGCGAGCGGCGAGAAACCGAGACCGATCAGCACGGCGCCGGTGATCGCCACCGGCGTACCGAAGCCCGATGCCCCCTCGAAGAAGGCGCCGAACGAGAAGGCGATCAGCAGCAATTGCAGGCGCCGGTCCTCGGTGACGCCGCCGACCGCGCGCTTCAACAGCTCGAACCGCCCGGTCGTCACCGTCACCTGATAGAGGAAGATGACGTTGAGAACGATCCAGCCGATTGGAAAGAAGCCGGTCACGATGCCGAGGATCGAGGCGCGGATCGACATGTTCACCGGCATGGTGAAAACGAAGATCGTGATCAGGTTGGTGACGATCACGGCGATGATGGCTGCGATGTGAGCCTGAACGCGCCCGCTCGCGATCAGGACCAGCAACGTGACGACGGGTACCGCCGCCGCGATCGTCGACAGCACAGGGCTGTGCAGCGGGTCATAGATTTGATTCCACATGGTCTTCCTCCGCCCACGCATGTGTACGGCAGGTGGCCGCGTGGACAGCCGAACCTGCTTGGCGCTGGAAGCGATAACCCCCGAGTTGAACGCGAATTCCTCGCGAGAACCGCGGTTCCCGCCTGCTCACAAGCTCGCGAAAAGCTGGAGGCCCCCCACCCCATGCCGTTGTTGCCATGCTAGGATTGCAAGCCGTGGCTCGCCAACGCAAATTGCACGACTTGCGACTTTAGTCTAAGCGCGCCCCTCTTCTGCCGTGGCCCCGGCCGCTTGGCTTTCGGGGCCGCTGTGAATGTCCCTCAGGAGATCCCACTCTGTGAACAACATCCGCGCCACGCTCGCGATCGTCTGGCGAATCGCCATCCCCTATTTCCGGTCGGAGGACAAATGGGCCGGCGGCGGCCTGCTCGCCGCCGTCATCACGATCGAGCTGGCGCTGGTCGCGATCGACGTGCTCGTGAACCAGTGGCAGAACCGGTTCTACAGCGCGCTCCAGGCCAACGACCTCGATGCCTTCGTGACGCAGATCTGGATCTTCATCGGCCTCGCCTCGGTCTACATCGCGCTGGCCGTCTACAAGCTCTATCTGAACCAGTGGCTGCAGATCCGCTGGCGCCAATGGCTGACACGGCACTATCTCGGCGAATGGCTCGAGAGCGCCACGCACTATCGCATGCAGCTCAAGGGCGATGCCGCCGACAACCCGGACCAGCGCATCACGGAAGACGTCAAGAACTTCGTCGAGCAGACCCTGACCATCGGCCTGGGCCTGCTCTCGTCGATCGTGACGCTGTTCTCTTTCGTCATCATCCTCTGGGGTCTCTCCAACGCCGCGCCACTGCACTTGTTCGGCACCGACTACATGATCCCGGGCTATCTGTGCTGGGGCGCGCTGATCTACGCGATCTTCGGCACCGCTCTGACCCACTGGATCGGCGCGCCGCTGGTCAATCTCAATTTCGAGCAGCAGCGCTATGAAGCCGACTTCCGCTTCAACCTCGTCCGTGTCCGCGAGAACTCCGAGCAGATCGCATTGCTGAAGGGGGAAGGCGCCGAACGCGGCCGCCTGCTGGATCGCTTCGGCTTCGTGATCGGCAATTGGTACGCGATCATGAGCCGGACCAAGCGCCTGACGATGTTCACGGCGAGCTATCAGCAGGCCGCCGTGATCTTTCCCTACGTGCTGGTCGCCCCGGCCTTCTTCGCCAAGAAGATCCAGCTCGGCGACATGATGCAGACCGCATCGGCCTTTTCGAGCGTGCAGGGTGCGCTGTCGTTCTTCGTCGTGGCTTATCGATCGCTCGCGGAATGGCGCTCGATCGTCGCTCGTCTCGATGGCTTCGAGATGTCGGTCGCTACGGCGGCAAACGTGTCGGCGCATGAGCCGACGATTGAACTGAAGGCAGCGGGCGGCAGCCGGAATATCGGCCTCGACAAGCTCTGCGTGAACCTGCCCAACGGCGCGCCGCTGGTCGCCGCCGACGGTTTCGCCATCGAGACGCCGGAGCGCGTGCTCGTGACCGGACCGTCGGGCTCCGGCAAGTCGACGCTGTTCCGCGCCATCGCGGGCATCTGGCCGTTCGGCACCGGCAGCATCGTCATCCCTGCGCAGGCGAAGCTGATGATGCTGCCGCAACGCCCCTATTTCCCGGTCGGTGCATTGGGTGACGCCGTGATCTACCCGGCAGCGCCCGGCGCGTTTCAGGCAACCCGAATCAGGGACGCGGTGACGTCGGTCGGCCTGCCCGACCTCGCCGAGCGGCTCAATGAGGAAGGCCATTGGAACAGGATGCTTTCGCTCGGCGAGCAGCAGCGCCTGGGGCTTGCCCGCGCGCTGCTGCATGCGCCGGACTATCTGTTCCTGGACGAGGCCACCGCCTCGCTCGACGAGCCCTCCGAGGCACGGCTCTACAGGTTGCTGACGGAGAGGCTGCCGCAGGCCACCATCGTCTCGATCGGGCATCGCTCGACGCTCGATGCCTTCCACACCCGCAAGGTGAGCATGGTGAAGGACGGCGCGATCCACGTCCTGGGCAATGGCGGCGCACCGGCCGAGCCGGAGCCGAGTACGGCGCGCTGAGGCGCGTCCCTCGTCGTCGGCTGTCGCGTCGAAAGAACGGAATGGGCCGCTTCCTCGCCGCCCTCCGAGCGCCCCGCAACTCGGGCCTCGTCATTGCGAGGAGCTCTTGCGACGACGCAATCCAGACCGCTTCCGCGGAGGGATACTGGATTGCTCCGCGACGCTCGCAATGACGGAGCACCCCAAAACAAAAGGGCGGCAGATTGCTCTGCCGCCCTCGTTCAAGTCGCTTCGGGAAGAAGGCTACTTGAGATTGGTCATCGCCGTCAGGTCGAAGGACAGCTTGGCGATACCGGCAGCGCCGCACCAGTTGGAGCCGACGCCAGTCGGGTTGATGGCGGTGACATTGTTGGAGCCCGAACCATTGAAGGCGCTGGTAAAGGCGTTGCAATTGCCCTTGTTCAGGTCGGTGTCGGAGTAGCGCAGATCGAGCGTGAACACCTTGTAGGTGAAGCCGACGCCGATGTTCCAGGTGTTGTAGTCGGCGTACTTGATGCCGTTCGGGAAAGCCGGGACTGCATAGAAGCTATCGGACGTACCGAGCCACTGCCGACCGAATTCACCCGACACATACATGCCGACGCCGCTCGAGCCGAAGATCGTGCTGGGCGCGGTGTACTTCGCGGTGATCGAGGCGTAGTCGCCCCAGGCGCCGGAGTTCAGGAAGTTCGGCGAGTAGTACTCGTTCAGGCCGATCACCCAGTTGTCGTTGATGGTGTAAGTCCCCTTGCCGTAGACTTCGAAGAAGCTGACGTCCTTCTTCATGACGTTGCCGTTGGCAAGGAAGATCGTGTTGGCGCTGACCGGGCAGGAGCCGCCGCCGCCGGGGACGTTGTCGGCGCAGTTTCCACCTGGATAGAGATAACCCCAGACACCGATGTCCAAGGCAAACGCGCCGAAGGTCGGGCGGATACCGCCGTAGACGTCGATTTCAGCTGCGGCCCGGTTGGCAAAGGAGATGCTCTCACCCGACAGGCCGACATAGAGCTGCAGGTCCTTGGTGACGTTGTAGCGCGGCTCGAAATAGGCCGCGACCGACGGCTTGTGGTTCGACTGGGTCACGCCACGGAAGATGTAGTCGTTCATGATCGCGCCGCCGAAGGCGATATCCCAGGGATCGAAGGCGGGCGCCGGGGGAGCCTTCACAGCCTTCAAAGGCATATCCGCTGCGAAAGCCGAACCCGTCACCATTGCCAGCGCCGTTGCCAACAAAGTCAATTTCTTCATTTCGATCCCCATCACCAGTTCTACTCAGTCGGATTCCCGGAAGCCCCCCGGGGCGCACGACGTGTCTGCAAAATTGCGTTAGAGCGGCAATTTGAAGTGCCGGGCGTCAAGCGAGAAGCAAAAAACGAGAGCATCTGCCGACTTTTTGGGCGTTATGGCGATTCTACGAAAGGTTGCCAGCCAGTGTTGCTTCTGGATCACATAATTTTCACGCAAAGTGCGCACCGGAATCCGGGTTCTTACGGATGCCCGAGCCGGCAATGGCACAGGTGCCACGAATCGCTGACTCGAAAACGGGCAGTGTCCGGCCGCTGTGGCGGCAATGCAAAAAAGGCCGCAGCGTCACCGGCCGCGGCCTTTCCGATGTCGATCATTGGGTCATGGTTGACCCAGCCTGAGCCCAGTCTTGAGCTCAGCCCTAGTCCTGGCCTCGGTGCTAGCCTTGCCCGTCGGCCTGTGTCGGCTCCGCAGAAGACGAAGGCATCGCCCAGCTAGTCTCCGCGGCGGGCTCGGGAGCCGGCGCAGCCGCCGGCTTCGGCGCGGGAGCTGCCTTCGCCTTCTTCGGAGCTGCCCTCTTTGCAGCTTTCTTCGGTGCTGCCTTCACAGCCTTCTTGGGCGCAGCCTTCTTGGCCGTCTTCTTGGCGGCTTTCTTTGGCGCGGCCTTCTTGGCCGATTTCTTCGCGGCCTTCTTGGCCGCCTTCTTCTTTGTCGTCCTCTTCGCCGCTACAACCTTCTTGGCCTTTTTGGCCTTCTTGCTTTTTTTCTTGCTCGCTTTCGCCATCGTGATCCTCCTGTTGCCGCCGAACAATGATCGATCGGGCGCCCTTCAACCGTCATCAAGGCGAAAGCTCAGCACGACGGATTCAATGCCGGCCGCGACCCGCCCGTAGCCCAATCGAGAAGCTCAATCGTGTGTACGACCGGAAGTGACGTGCCACTGGCAATCTGCACCATGCAGCCGATATTGCCCGCGGCAATCATGTCCGGCTCGACGCTCGCGATGTTGGCGACCTTGCGATCGCGCAACCGGCTCGCAAGCTCGGGCTGGAGAATGTTGTAGGTCCCCGCCGAACCGCAACACAAATGGCTCTCCGGCACATCTTTCACCACGAATCCGTTCTTGGAAAGCAATTCTTTCGGAAGCCCCGTGATTTTCTGACCGTGCTGCAACGAACACGCGGAGTGATAGGCGACGACGATGTTGTCCTGTCGCGCCGACGGTTCAAGTCCGAGACCGGCGACGTACTCGGTGATGTCCTTCGCGAGCGCGGACACCTTCGCCGCATCGGCTGCGAACGCGGCGTCTTCACGCAGCAGATAACCGTAGTCCTTGATCACCGTGCCGCAACCGGACGTGGTCACCAGGATGGCGTCGAGCCCCTCGCCGGCGGCCTCCTTCTGCCACGCCGTGACATTGGCGCGGGCCCGTGCCAGCGCATCATCGTCGTGACCGAGGTGATGGGTGAGCGCGCCGCAGCATTGCTCGTCCTTGACCAGGACCACCTCGATGCCGTGGCGGGTGAGCAGGTTGATGGCCGCCTGGTTGATGCGGGGCGCCAGAACCTGCTGGGCGCAGCCCTGGAGCAACGCGACCCGGCCGCGCTTCTTGCCGAGCGCCGCGAATACGCTGCCCGGAAGGGCGCCGGGTGTGGGCAGCCGGTTCGGCGCCAGCGCCAGCATCGCCTTGAGGCGCTGGATCAGGCCTGGCGTGGCCGAGGGCCGCGGGGTCGGCAGGAAAACGGCGAATGGCCGCGCCAGCTGTGCCAACCGCATGCTGATGCGAAACCGCTGCGGGTCCGGCAGGACGAAGGCGAGCACCTGACGCAACAGCCGCTCCGCGAGCGGCCGCTGGTAGCGCTGCTCGATCCTGACCCGGGCCTGGTCGACGAGGTGCATGTAGTTCACCCCCGAGGGGCAGGTGGTCATGCAGGCCAGGCACGACAGGCAGCGGTCGACATGCTTGACCACTTCAGCGGTCGGCGCCTGATCCTTCTCCAGCATCTCCTTGATCAAATAGATGCGGCCGCGCGGGCTATCGAGTTCGTCGCCGAGCAGGACATAAGTCGGGCAGGTCGCGGTGCAGAAGCCGCAATGGACACAGGCGCGCAGGATCTTGTCGGCTTCCGCAATGTCGGGGTCGGCGAGTTGCGCGAGTGAGAATTCGGTTTTCATGCGGTAGCGTCCCGCTTCAGGCGTCCCCGGTTCAAGATCGACTTCGGATCGAAACTGGCGCGGACCCGTTCGCTCAGCGCGGCGAGACCGGGCGCTTGCGGATGGAAGACGTCGACGCCGCGCCTGACGTCCTCGGCCGCCCGGATCAGCGTCGCATGCCCGCCGAACGCACTGGTCCGCTGGCGCACGGCCGAAGCATGCGCGTCAGCCTTCGGCGGCAGCGCCGCCCAGATCAGACCGCCGCCCCAGTCGTAGATGACCTCGCCCCCGGTCTCGCGCGCCAATTGCGTGCCGAGCGCGGCACCTGAAGCCGGCGGACAGACGATCCGCCACACCGGCCAGGCGGCCAGCGCGCCGCCGGCCGCGAATGGCAGCACGTCGCGGACGGTGGCCCACAGCGCGGACGACGCGGCGTCCTCGACCAGGGTCGCGGTTCCAAACGGCGCCAGCAGTTCACGCAGCGAGCCGGCGCGGTGGCTGACGGAGGCCGTGATGCCCTCGAGCCGCAACACCGTCAGCGCCTCGTCCTGGGCCGCAATGTCGCCAAGCTCGTCGGTCCTGGCCCGGAAGGCCGATTTCGGCAGATGCGCGGCGCCCGAGACGTCATAGGGCGAGCCGAGGGCCGCGGTCATCGCCTTGTTGGCGACCGCGTCATCGAGCCCGCGCAGCAGCAGCGTCCGTTCGGCTTCGGGCTTCGGCATCACCTTCAGCGTCACTTCGGTCATGACAGACAGCGTGCCCCAGGACCCTGCCAGCAGCTTGCAGAGATCGTAGCCGGTGACGTTCTTGACCACCTTGCCGCCGGTCTTGAAGCTGTCGCCGAAGCCGGAGACGGCATGCGCCCCCAGCAGGTGGTCGCGCGCCCCGCCCGCCCTGATGCGCCGCGGACCGGCGAGGCCCGCCGCGATCATCCCGCCGATGGTGCCTGTCGCGGACGCGCCGAGCAGTGGGGCCGTATTCATCGGCTCAAAGGCGAATTGCTGGTTCTTGGCGTCGATCAGCGAGAGCACGTCGGCCAGCGGCGCGCCGGCCTGGAGCGTCACGATCAATTCGTTGGGCTCATAGGAGGTGACCGCATTCAGCGCGGAGATATCGAGCACGGCGTTGGTCGCCATCGTATGCCCGATGGCGCGCTTGCTGCCATGGCCGATGATCTCGAGCGGCTGCTCATTGGCAATCGCCGCGCGCACCGCCTCTTCGACGTCTTTGGCGTCTCTGACCCTGAGCGTATCCACGGGAAAAGGCGGTAACCAAATTCGAGGCGAAAATCAAATTTCGCGCACCAAAGGGGGCCCGCGAAGGCGCCGGTCCCTGGGTGCAATGCGGGAGACGAACCGCCGTCCGGATCGCCATCGCACCGTGCCAGATCACCGGCCGTCAGAACCGGGGAATCTCGGGAAATGCTACCTTGCCCGCATGCACATGCATGCGACCAAGCTCGGCGCAGCGGTGCAGCGTCGGAAACACCTTTCCGGGATTGAGCAGACCCTGCGCATCAAAGGCGCATTTCAGCCGCTGCTGCTGGTCGAGATCGATCTCGGTGAACATGTCGCCCATCAGGTCGCGCTTCTCGATGCCGACGCCGTGCTCCCCGGTGAGCACGCCGCCGAACTCGACGCAGGCGCGCAGGATGTCGGCGCCGAAGGCTTCCGCACGCTCGATTTCGCCGGGCTTGTTGGCATCGTAAAGAATCAGCGGATGCAGATTGCCGTCGCCGGCGTGGAACACGTTGGCGCAGCCGAGCTGGTATTTTTCCGAGAGCTCGCGGATGCGCGCGAGCGCCTTCGGCAGCGCGCCACGCGGGATGGTGCCGTCCATGCAGAGATAGTCGGGCGAGATGCGGCCCACCGCCGGGAATGCGGCCTTGCGGCCCGCCCAGAACAGATTGCGTTCGGCCTCCGAGGTCGAGATCTGGCAGGTGGTCGAGCCACAGGCATTCGCGATGGTCTCGACGCGCGTGATCAGTTCGTCGACCTCGATCTTGGGACCATCGAGCTCGATGATGAGCAGCGCTTCCACGTCGAGCGGATAGCCGGCATGGACAAAGGCTTCGGCGGCATGGATCGCCGGCTTGTCCATCATCTCCATGCCGCCGGGAATGATGCCGGCGCCGATGATGCGCGCGACGCATTCGCCGGCCGCCTCGACTTCCGCGAAGCCGACCATCAGCGCACGCGCCGTCTCCGGCTTTTGCAGGATGCGCACCGTGATCTCGGTGATGACGCCGAGCAGGCCCTCCGAGCCGGTGATGACACCCATCAGGTCATAGCCTGAATTCTCGCACCCTTTGCCGCCGATGCGCAGGATCTCACCGCTCATCAGGACAATCTCGCAACCGAGTACGTTGTTGGTGGTCATACCATATTTCAGGCAGTGCACGCCGCCGGAATTTTCCGCGACATTGCCGCCGATCGAGCAGGCGATCTGCGAGGACGGATCGGGCGCGTAGTAGAAGCCGGCATGCGCGACCGCCTGGCTGATCGCCAGATTGGTGACGCCGGGCTCGGTGACGACGACACGGTTGTCGAAATCGATCTCGCGAATGCGCTTGAACTTGCCGAGCCCCAGCAGCACGCCGTCTTCCAGCGGCAGTGCGCCGCCTGATAGCGAGGTGCCGGAGCCGCGCGGCACCACCTTGATGCCCTGCCCGGCGCAATATTTCAGAATCAGCGAGACCTGCTCGGTCGTATCAGGCAGCACCACGACCATCGGCGGCTGCCGATAGGCGGTCAGCCCATCGGATTCATAGGCCCGCATCTCGGCAGGCGTATCGATCACGCCCTCGCCGGGCACGATTGCGCGCAATGCAGCAACGATCTCCGCGCGGCGCGCGAGCACTGCCTGGTCACTCGCAGGCATCATGATGGCCATCTCAATTCCTTCACGGCATAGCGTTCCGGCTTGCCCCGCACGGTCAATTCTATCACGGCAAATCAATCACGTTCGCGCTGGTTTGGGTAGGCCGTCCAAAAGTCGGAGCCACGATCTGCGGCGAGTTCGCTCCGGGACAAGTAGGCAGACATGAAACCTGTCATGGTTTGGTGGCTTGTCGAAGCCGCGCGAGCCATGCCAAAACCGGGGGGTTCGACGAAAACCGATCAGATGAGACCCACCGGGAAAGAGACGAAGAGCACCCTATGAAAAAACTGACTTTTGGCGCGCTGATGATCCTCACCGTCACTGCCGCGGCCTCCAGCGCGATGGCGCAGGATGTCGCGGCCGGCAAAACGTCGTTCAACAAGTGCCTGGCCTGCCACGCGATCGGCGAAGGCGCCAAGAACAAGGTGGGCCCCGAATTGAACGGCCTCGATGGCCGCCATTCCGGCACCGCACCTGATTACAATTATTCGGACGCGAACAAGAATTCCGGCATCACCTGGAATGAGGCGCAGTTCAAGGAATACATCAAGGACCCGAAGGCCAAGATCCCCGGGACCAAGATGGCATTCGCCGGCATCAAGAACGAGAACGAGATCAACAATCTCTGGGCCTATGTCTCGCAGTTCGACAAGGACGGCAAGATCAAGCAGTAAGCGGCCGAATGGCGGCCGCCGGATTTAACCGGCGGCCGCCTGCGGCGAGCCGATGTTGGCAATCATCGTCTCGATCTCCGTTTTCACGAGATCCGGCACCGCGTTCTGCACCATGTGGCCGAGATCGGGCAGCACGATCAGCTTCGCATTCGCGACCATCGCCGCGAAGGGGCGTGCGTGGAAATCGGTCTTCACCGTCTTGTCGGGCTCGCCGGCAATGATCGTGACCGGCATCTTGATCTCGCCGTAGCGCGGAGCCTGCGCGGCCACCGACGACTTCAGCGTTACCAGATCATAGGCATTGGCGATGAATTCCCGCGGCCTCAGCAACAGCGGCGTCGCGGACTGCTTCACAAAACCATCGGGCATCGTCTGCGGCATGAAAACGCTGCGCGCACCAGACTCAGCGACGAAATAGCCCAGCGGCAGCGTGATGGTGTAAGCGAGCAGCGGGCCGATCACGGGCATTGCGATGATCTCGTTGTAGCGGCCGACGCCGCCGCGCCAGGGATGCGTCACTGGCGCCAGCATCACGAGTCCGGCCACGCGGCTTGCATGATCGAGCGCCAGCCGCGTACCGAGTGCGCCGCTCCAGGAATGCACGACGAAAACAGCGCGATCGATCCCGAGCCTGCCGAGCGCCGCGTCGATCATCCGCGCCTGAATCTCCGGCGTCGAATCCTGCCGCCGTGCACGTGTGCTCCAGCCATGCCCGGGCCGGTCGATCAGGATGACGCGGTGCCGCTTCGCCAGAAGGTCGCCGAGCGGATGCCGCATCACTTCGAGGTTGGAGCTTGCCCCGTGCAACATCACGACCGGCGGGCCCGCGTCGCGCGGACCGATGTCGACGACATGGAGCGTCGCACCATCGACCTCGATCATCCGCCCCTGGGGCGGAAAAGAACGTTGCAGGGCGACAATTCCGGCCTGCGTGACCAGCGCCAGCACAACCAGTGCCGTCAAGACGGATAAAACGATCATTGAGAAAGTCCGGAGGATCCAGGCCACATGGCAGCTACGAAATGATGCTGTCCGCAGTTTCGCGCAAGCCGGATGAGCGCCTCCATCCAAAACGCCGACCTGTGGATATGTGCACAATTGCCGAGCCAGAAAACTCAATGAAATCAATCGCCCTGTCGGCTGATGCGCCAGGCTCGGACCAACTTCATGCAGCCGTCATCGCAGCTTCCTTATAATCGCCACGGTCGGTTCCGCCATTGAGACGCGGATGGGCGCCGATCCCTCCTCGCAGCCTCGGGGAATGCAGGAAAGACCGGCAGGATTGTCCTGGTTTGAACCGGAGGATTTTTCGATGAGCTTCAGATCGAACGACACCGCAATCGACGAGATCATCGCAAGCTGCAACGGCGATCTGCGCGGAGCCGTGCGGGCGCTGCTCCTGATCAACGAGCATCTCGAGACGGAACTCGCCAAGGCCTACGCAGCGGTCGTCAATCGAGGCCTGGCGGAGCGTGGCACCAGCGTCCTGCACTGACACGCAGGCTGGCTAGCTAGCCCGCGCCGTCCTCGGCCTTTTGCTCGTCCGGCGTGAGCACGGGACAGGCGCGGATGGTCGAGCGCGCCAGCTTGGCATCGTCCCTCGATTTGTAAGGACCGTCGCCGAACCAGGTGTCGCCGTTGATGACCGGATTGCTGGTCACGATGTTACACTTGCCGGTGGCGCGGTTGCCGACCACCCAGAACAATCCGTCGGCGAGGCTCATCGTCCCCGACACCAACAGCAAGCTACAAGCAACCATCAGACGCTTCATGGCTATTGCTCCTGCCATGCAGGTAGACCTGCGGGAGCGCCGACAACAGTGCTTGCGATTTGGCCTGTGTCTTCGTGGTTAATCGCCACGTGCGGCAACCATTCGAAAAATGATCGAAATATCGGCTAGATGTCGCGGCCTTCGACCTTCTCGGTCAAAGCCTTCACCTGCTCGGGGATCTTCTCCAGGTGCGGATTGACGGCGAGCGCCTTGCGGTAGGCCTCGAGCGCGCGCTTCTCGTCGCCGACGTCCTGCATGATCATGCCGAGCCCTGCGAGCGCGCCGAAATGACGCGGCTCCCGGATCAGCACCTCGCGGATGTCGGCGAGCGAGCGGGCATAGTCGTTCTGCATGTAATAGAGCGTGGCGCGCCGGTTCCAAGCCTCGATGTAGTCGGGCCGGAGCTTGATGACGGAATCCAGCAGCTTGATCGCGACATCGATCTTCTGCGCATCGACGGCGGCCTTGGCCCGCGCCATCAAAAGCGCTGCGGTATCGCTTGGGGTCTGCAGCCAGATCGCCCAGATCCGCGCCTCGACATGCTTGGCGCTGGCCTCGTCGGGAGCGGCCTTCAGCGCGCCGAACAGAAAATCGAGATTCTTGCTGCGCTCGGCCTTGGGCAGCTTGGCCGGCGCTTCGGGCAGCTTCTTCTGCTGCTTCATCGGCGGCGCCGGATCATCCTGGGCCAGCGCCGGCGCAAAGCCTGCGGTGCCGAGAACCAGGGCCAAACACAGCGTGCGCAGAGGCGGGAATCTCACGGTCATGGTGAAAGTCTAAACGCGCAAAGCCGCCCTTGCCAAGCAAAGGCGGCGTCAAACTCGTGTGAGACCGTGGTGTTGCGGGAACGCGCGAAGGCGACCGCGAGGGCAATCAGCCGCTCAGATCAGCCCTGACGAGCCTTGAAGCGGCGCTGCACCTTGTTGATCACATAGACCCGGCCCTTGCGGCGGACCAGGCGGTTGGCGCGGTGACGACCACGCAGCGACTTCAGGGAGTTACGGACCTTCATGGCAGAATCCTGAACGTTCGAAAGGCCGTGTTCGGCACTACCGTTTCGGCACGCGCGAATGTGGCAAAATGAGATCTTTCCCGCCGGCGGACCGACCGCCCGGGACGGGGCGGTTCTTAAGGCATGGCGGCAGGTGATGTCAATGTTAACTGCCGGCTTCCGCCCAGGCAAAATCGTGAAAACAACCCCATGCACAGTAGATGTGGCCGGATCGGGCCAATTCGCACCGCTTCGCGGCCAAGCCCAACAAAGACTTTGACAGCCGTGGGTTTGCGCCCCGGCAACGCCTTGCCAAATTCGTTATATAATATAATCAATTCGGCAAACCCGTTGGGAGGACACCAATGCCGAAGCTGAAGCTGCCCAATATCGACGACGTCGTCGCCATCGACATCCACACCCACGCCGAGGAGCCCTGCGGCATGCACGGCGACGACGGCTATGACGACTTCCAGGCGCAGATGGCCGACTATTTCAAATCGCCGCACAAACATCCGCCGACCGTGCCGGAGACCGCAGCGTACTACCGCTCCAAGAACATCGCCGCGGTGATCTTCCCCGTCGATGCCGAGCGCGAGACCGGCTTCCGCCGCTACAACAATTACGAGATGATCGAGGCCGCCTCCGATCATCTCGACGTCCTCATCCCCTTCGTCTCGATCGATCCACACAAGGGCAAGCTCGGCGCCCGCGAAGCGCGCAAGCTGATCGAGGAATATGGCGTGCGCGGCTTCAAATTCCATCCGACCATGCAGGGCTTCTACGCCAACGATCGCATGGCCTATCCGCTCTACGAAGAGATCAACAATGGCGGCGCGATCGCGCTGTTCCACACCGGCCAGACCGGCGTCGGCTCGGGCATGCCCGGCGGCATGGGGATGCGGCTGAAATATTCCAACCCGATGTACATGGATGACGTCGCGGCCGACTTCCCCGACCTCAAGATCATCCTCGCCCACCCCTCCTTCCCCTGGCAGGAAGAAGCGCTGTCGGTCGCGACCCACAAGCCGAACGTGTACATCGACCTGTCCGGCTGGTCGCCGAAATATTTCCCCCCGATCCTGGTGCGCTACATCAATTCGATTCTTCAGGACAAGATGCTGTTCGGCTCGGACTGGCCTGTCATCACGCCGGACCGCTGGCTGGCCGACTTCGCCAAGCTCGACATCCGCGACGAGATCCGGCCGAAGGTGCTGAAGGCCAACGCGCGCAAGATTTTGGGGATCTAACCGCGCTCCCCTACTGACATTGCGCGACGCCCGCCAACAGGCGGGCGCCGGCGCGTTCCACGATCAGTTCACGCTTGCGAGGTAGCCGACCAAGATGGTCCGGCTTTGGCTGAGCGTCTCGACGCGCTCGTCGATCAGGCTGACTTGCTGGGCGAGTATTCTTCGCAGCTCGTTGCACGGCGTGAAGGCCGGATCGTTGTTCCGCACACACGGAAGCAATTGCTGGATCGTCTCGAGCGTCATCCCGGCCGCACCGAGCATCTTGATCCGCCGCACGGTCTCCTCCTCCGCCGGACCATAATCGCGATAACCGGACCCGGTCCGCAGCGGGGCAAGCAAGCCTTCGCCTTCGTAATAGCGCAGCATCCCGCCACATCCTCTTTGCCATACAGGTTTATGAGAGGGTCACCCTGGACTCGATGGCCGAGCTGAAATCCAGGGTAGACTGGTCGACAATCAAAACCCATGACCTCAACGTGCCCGGGCGCAATCACGGCATCTTGCTGGGCACCAGAGGCTGGCGGCCATAGCCGCTGTCAGCGCGCAGGATAGGTTGAGCTCTCGCGAACGCCATCAAACTTCGTTCCCAATCGGATCGCACAAGGGATTGCCTGGCTCTGTCCCTCAGGCGACCGGTTGCGCAAGAGCTCAACCCATCCTCCGAACCAGGCCAGTAGCGGGCAGACTTGACGGCCGGATCACCTCGCTCCTTTCCAAATCACCTCGACGATATGTTCGGTGCCCTTCCAGCTTGAAAAGCAGCTGGCTTAGAAGAATTGATGATTGAATTGACGGCCTCCGTGATGGCCGCGGGGTCTGCGTAGGTGACCATATGTCCGGCATTCGGGACGAGGTGAAGATCGGACCGAGGCAGCGCTTGATGTAAATCCCGCGCTTGTTTGTGTTGGATCACCCGATCCTCAGTTCCATGGAATATTCGCACGTCGTCGTTCATGGCCGAATAATGGGCTCGGAATTGTGCTGCGGTTGGAATGAGGAGTGCGCTCTCCTCCGCAGCCGCCCTCAATTGTGTCGGCCTGAGAACGAGAGACGATGGAAATTCATTCTTGAACGTCGGCGGGACGGACCGGGGCGCGAAAATCTTGCGGAGAGCTCCCGGCAAAATGGCCCACGAGATGACAGGCGCGACAGTGTAACTGACCAGGTCGCCCAAAACCGGTATGGCTGGACCTGACATCAGCCAGACATCCAAACGGCCGGTTGGAAAGTAGTACCCGGACGCAAGCACAAGGCCCCGGATCGGATAATCCTTCCGCATGGCGAGAGCGATAGCGACGAACGCGCCCCAGGAATGGCCCAGCACCACGGGATCACGGACCCCGATCTGGTCGAGCGCCTTCATCAACAAAGCTGCTTGAGCTGCTGCGCTCCATATTCGGAGCCGCGGCCGCCGACTATAGCCAAAACCCGGACGGTCGAAGCACACCACGCGGTTGCTGCGAGCAAGAAGATCGACCAGCCCACTGATCGTGAAGTCCTGGATCATGGATCCGTTGCCGTGAAACAGCACGACGCAGGGAGCCGCAGGATCGCCCCGATCGATATAGTGGAGCACGACGCCGTCGCACTCGAGAAACTTGCCGATTGGTGGATTCCTCCGTTCCGCCAGTTTGGCGAAGCCGATATTGCCAATGATGACGAGTGCCAAGAACAAGATACCGATGAGCAACACGGTTTCAGTGGTGGTCATTGCCAAGCCTTGATGATCGAGGGCCATGAAAAATGATCGAGGGCCATGAAAACATTGGCCATGCAGCGCGGAGCAGGTGAGCCAACCAAGGCATAATTGGAAGTTGAAGCGCTCGTTCCTGCGCGCAATGGCGGAGGATTGATTAAAAAACTGCCCGGCCGGAACGGTCCAGAAATGCCCACGTTTCCTCGCCTAGGATGGCATCTCTGACGGAGGGCACAGGATCCGACCTCACCAACAACAACGAAGGAGCAACGAATGGCCAACCCACGCCCGGAGGAAAAATCGACACAAAGCCCAGAGGACACAATCCGACGCGCCGGCGAGAGGACCGCAGAGCAGACCAGACGGATCGGCCTGGCGACCGCCGAGGCCGGAGAGGAGGTGGCGCAAGCCAGCAGCCATCTTTTTCGACAAAATGCCGAGATGCTGCAGAACAGTTGGCGCTTCGGCGTCGACATGGCCACGGCAATGATGGGCCGCTCGACTGACCAGCTAGGTCAAAGGTTCGGTTTCACGGGCAATGAAGCGCAGCAGGGAGCAGAACGCTCGGTCCGTAACGCCGAAGCAATCATGTACTCCGTGACCGCAGTCGCCAAAGGAATGAACGGTGCGTCGCGCGAGTACTTCGATTTCGTTCGACAGCAGATCGAGAGGACCATGGACCGCATGGATGAACTCTGGCGCTGCCGGACCCTTCACGATTTAGCGGCGGTGCAGACCGATCTCATGCGCGACACGATCAGCAGCGGCTTGGAGACCAGCCGCCGGATGGCGGATTTGTCTCTGAAGGTGGCTGACGACGCCGGAAACCATATCACCCAGAGCATCGAACGCATGCGGCAGGCCGCCTAGGCGCGCCTTGGTCCAATCGCGTGTGCGCGGTGGGAATCTCGGGCCGCGCACGCGCCCGCCCGAAGCTCTGCGGGCGATGTCGGCACTTCATCGCTCCAGCGTGGCGAGATAGGCGGCAAGCGGCAACAGATGTGCCTCGTCGAGCGATTTGACCACGTCGATCATCGGCTTGCTGTCCGGCCCCGCGCGGAATCCGTACCGGTAGTCATAGAGCTGGCGGAAGAGGTAGGTCGGCGAGCGCCCGGCGATTCCCGGCACAACGTCCGTGCCGGTCAGCTTCTCGCCGTGGCAGGTGGAGCAGGCGATCTCGGGCCTTGCGGCCAGCGCGCGGCCGGCGGCCACGCTACCCATGGGCACGTAGGCGATAAAGCGGACGCGCGCGTCGCGGTTGACGAAGCGGCCAATGTCCGCCGGTGTCTCAATGATGCGCGTGCCGATCGGCTCGCGCTCATCGCCTTGCGTGACGAAGAACCAGCCGGCGACCGCAGGTTTCGGCACCGTTTCAGTCTCCACCACATCGACCAACTTCATTGGCTTGATAGCCGCAAAATAATCAGCCGCCGCTTTGATTTCGTCGTCGTTCGCCGCCTTTGCGACCGAGATCATCCATGCTTGCGGAATGCGGTCGGCTCGCGCCGTCGCGCGCTTGCCGCTCCTGTAGTCTTGCACCTGCTGAATGAAATATGCCACCGGCAGGCCGGCGATGTCTGCGCTCTCCGGACCACCCGTCCCGGAGGCACGATGGCAGAAGCCGCAGGCGTAGACGTCAGGCGGACGGCCGCTGGCCACCACCGTCGGCATCGCCGGATGGTCATCCGGGTGCCAATCCGGCGCCAGGAAGCGATCACGCGTTTGTGGGACTGTATAGCTCGCCGTGCTGTCGGGAACGTGGCGAGATTGGCCGTCATCCGGCGGCGGCTTGAAGTCGGGCGGGTTGTAAGTGTAGGCCCAAGACGGAGGACTGTCGGTGATCTGCGCGTGCGTGTGCGCCGTACACGAGAGAATGATGCTGAGTGCACCCGCGGCCTGAGCGGCCGCTGCCAATCGCGCCATGTTCGCCTCCGGCTCATTTGCCCGGACGAAGACAGCCAAATTAGCGGCGAATCCGCGCCGGAGCAATTGGCTGCGGGTGTGATTAAAACCCGCAGCCCTGAGGCCGGAGTTGTCACAAGCCGCCGATCACGGTTGCAGTGGCAAACTTCCGCGGTGCTCTGGTAAGCTGAGGATGATGCGTACTCCCCAAGCAGAATTCTTGTGACCACAACGGCCCGGAAGGACAGCCCATGAACCTCAAAGCCGTCGTGTTCGACGCCTACGGGACGCTCTACGACATCCAGTCGGTCGCAGAGATCACCGAGGACGCGTTTCCGGGCTATGGCGAGATCATCACGCAGGTCTGGCGGATCAAGCAGCTCGAATACACCTGGCTGCGCTCACTGATGCGGCGTTATCAGGATTTTTCTGATGTCACACGCGACTCGCTGGCCTATGCGCTGCGCGTGCTCGGACTTGCATACGAGAACGCGGCCTTCGAGCGCATCATCGAGAAGTACCTGCATCTCGATCTCTATCCTGACGCGGCGATCGCGCTCACAGCGCTAAAACCGCGAAAGCTTGCCATCCTCTCCAATGGCAGCCCTGACATGCTCAACGCGCTGGTGCGCAACACCGGCCTCGACGGCCTGCTCGATGCCACCATCAGCGTGGACGCGAAGAAGATCTTCAAGCCGAGCCCGCAGGCCTATGAGCTGATCGGCGAGGTTCTCGGCACGGCGCCCGAGGAGGTGCTGTTCGTCTCCTCCAATCCCTGGGACGCGGCCGGGGCAAAGTCGTTCGGACTGAACGTCGCCTGGATCGAGCGGGTGACGCCGGAGGCGATGGCGCTGGCTTGCGTCGAGACCGAACTCGTGGCACCGCTGACCATGTTCAAGGCGATCCGCACCCAGATGGACGAGCTCGGCTTTGCGCCGGATCATCGTGTTCGGTCGCTCTCGGAACTGCCCGGGGTCATCAAGGGATGACCCGGACATCGCCGCCCGCCCGCAAGTCTGGAATGAGCTGACTGGAATGAGCCTGGAATCCGTTCGCGCCTTCTTCGCCGAGAAAGCCCCCGATATCTCAGTCATCGAATCGCCGATCAGCTCGGCGACCGTGACGCTGGCCGCCGAAGCCTATGGTGTCGAGCCCGGCATGATCGCCAAGACGCTGTCGTTGCGCATCGGCGAACGCGTGATCCTGATCGTCGCCGCCGGCACCTCGCGCATGGACAACAAGAAGGTGAAGGCGCAGTTCGGCGGCAAGCCGAAGATGCTGGGGCTGGAAGAGGTCGCCGACATCACCGGCCACGAGGTCGGAGGCGTCTGCCCATTCGGGCTGAAGTCGCCGCTGCCGGTTTATTGCGACGTGTCGCTGAAGGCGTTCGACGTGGTGGTGCCGGCCGCGGGCTCGACCCACAGCGCCGTCCGCATCACGCCTGAACGCCTGGCCGAATTGACGGCGGCCGAATGGGTCGATGTCTGCGAGCACAGGTCCTAATGCGGGCCCGTGATGCATTTGCCGGTCAGGGAGGTTAGTGTAGGAACCATGCCCGACGACAAGGTGAAACGACGACTGACCACCGTGCTGTGCGCCGATGTGTACGGCTATTCCCGTCTCATGGAAGCGGACGAGACCGGAACATTGGAGACGCTCCGCCGCTATCGCTCGGCCATTGCGAGACTGGTCGAGCGTCATGACGGCCGCATCGTGAATACCTGGGGCGATGCCGTGATCGCCGAGTTCGCCAGCGTCGTCGAGGCCGTGCAATGCGCGGTCGAGATCCAGCAGGAGATTTCCGATCAGGAATCAGCCCCGCCTCCGTTGAACCCGATGCGATTTCGCATCGGCATCAATCTCGGCGACGTGATGGTCGACGGCTCCGACATCTATGGCGACGGGGTCAATATCGCGTCGCGGCTGCAGGAACTCGCCGATCCCGGCGGCGTCGTGATCTCGAGCTCCGTCTACGATCAGGTGCACAACAAATTGTCCGTTGGCTTCGACTGTCTCGGCCAGCGTCCGATGAAGAACGTTGCTCCCCAGACCAGTTATCGGGTGACTCTCGGCAGCCAAACCGCGAGGCAAGGGAGCTTCCCGGTCGACGATTCTCCCCGGGAGGCAGCTCGTGCTCCGCGGACTGGCGACAGGCGCGAGCCGTCTTCATCGGCGAACGTCGTCCTGGATTGGCTGCGAAAGCTGCCGCGCCCGGTTACAGCGGGCCTCACGGTGTCGGCCTTTTTGGTTTTTATCAATCTGGCCACCGGCGCCCATAAAATCTGGTTTCACTGGCCGGTCGCAGTCATTCTCTTCGGTGTCGTCCTGCGGACTGTGCTCGGACATCGACCTGAGCGGGACAGGCGCTAGGCGGCGCTAGTCGTCGTCATCGTCATAGGGGCTCGGCTGCATCTGCTGAGGTGGCGGCGGCCCATTGTAGTAGCGCGGCGGCGGTGCAGCACGATTGCGCGGGACGAGCTGCGGCGGCATCTGATTGTTGGACTGGAACACCGCGCGGCAGCCGCTGGAAAGGCGCGGCGTGTTTTGCCGCAAGCAGGCGGTGATGCGGCTCACATCCGGAATCTGGTCGCTGCACAGGCGCCAGACGTCAGGCGTGCAGGCCATCTGCTGCTCCATGGTTCCGCGATATTCTTCGGCGAATGCTGCGCTCTGCGCGACGATGCCGCCAATCGCTAGCGCCATACCCAGCGCGATCCGCTCCGTTCGCATGTCTCGATCCCTTCCCGAGGCCGTCGAATTTGTCGTTAAACGATGAAACGCGGGAAGGTTCGGGATCACAAAAAAATGTGAAGGCGCCGGAACCTATTCCACCATCCGATCTTCCTGATCACCGCCATCAGCCGAGCTCCTGCACCGCGTCGCCGAGCAGCGCGGCGCTCCGCAGAACGAGATGTTCAGGAAACGTTAGCCATATTCGGCCCGCTCCGGAACGCATCTCTCCACCCTCCGTTGCCCTGCCGGGATTGTGAGGAGGGAAGGTGCCATGGGAAAGCTTGCTACGATCGATCTCGCCCTGGACGAGATGCTGGTGAACCTGGCAGCCATCGTCCTGCGGCTCTCAACGCCCGAACTGACGCGAACGCCGGAGGCGCGCCGCGCCCTGGCTCAGTCGGTGCATCAATACGCGGTGTGCGCCGCGCGCTCGACCGATCCGCGCGTGCATGAGTTGAAGTCGCAGCTGGAGCAGACGATGAAACCGAGCTTGCGGATTGTCGCGCTCGATGGGGTGAAGGTGTCGTAGTGAGGCCGCCATCATCGCGAGCGCAGGTGCCGTAGGGTGGGCAAAGCGAAGCGTGCCCACCATCACTCGCCGAACTCTCGGGCAAACGCGTGGGCACGCTTTGCTTTGCCCGCCCTACGATAGCTGTGCCTGCCGTGCCGCGAACCTGGAGCATCCTGCAGGTCGCGCCTGGTCGCGACGCAAAGGTCATGAAGGCATTTCGACGGACACGCGGAGCGCTCCAATTATCGTTGTCAAGCCCGGCCATCGCGCCGGGCTTTTGCATGCATGGTTGTGCGGTGGTGAGTTTCGTTTCGATCGCTCCCTTCGCTGAAGGGCATTTCCTCCCGTGGCTTCGGCCGCCTGTGGCAACGCAGACAGCGGTTCTTCTATCGCTTCTTCCGTATGAGGTATCTCTCAACCGCGTCGGCCATGACGCCAGCGTGTTTGACTGCATCAATCAGCTCCGCCTCGGTGCAGCCGAATCGTCTGGACCAGTACCTGAGCTCGTAATCCTCATGCACGTTAACCCGTGCTCTGTCGGCAGGCCCCCGCTTGTTCTTGCCATCTGACATTTCTTCTCCCTTGGGTTGTAATATGTATATATCATACCATGGGTTGTGTCAGTTCCGTCAATGCCTCAGCTGCGCATCGAGCCGTTCCTCGACGAGCTGAAGCGGCAAGGGCGCAAAACCGTTCCGGCTGGCGGGCGTTACCTCGAAGTCGCCTATCCCGTCTTCGCACCGTTCTTCGGCTTCCGCTTGCACGTGCCGGGCAGCTTCGCGGCAAGAAAATCAGCGAGCGCTTCGACGCGCGCGGGGCGCGGGCCGCCGGGCGGGGTTACCAGATGCACGGCCCCTTCGGCCTGCTTCCAATCTTTCAGGATCACTTCCACGGCGCCGGATGAAATGGCGTCGCCGACGATGAACTCGGGCAGCTCGGCGATGCCGAGGCCAGCGACGAGCGAGGGCATCACCGCTTCGCCGTTGTTGACGCGAAGCTGTCCACCTGGACGCACGCTGGCCTGCTCGCCGGCCGAGTTGGTGTAGTGCCAGACGTTCGGCGTCGACAGATAGGCGTAGCTGAAGCACTTGTGCCCGGCGAGATGCATCGGATGCGTCGGGCGACCATGCTTCTTCAGATAGGACGGCGCGGCCACGGTGAAGCGCGGCATGGTGAAGAGCCGTCGCGCGATCAGGGACGAGTCCGGCAGCCGCGCGATCCGCACCGCCATGTCAAAGCCTTCGCCAATGAGATCGACGGTCGCATCGCTCAAATGCAGATCGACCGAGACCTCCGGAAAGGCCTCGAAGAACTCCGGCAGCAGTGGCGCCACGGCTTTATTCCCAAACGTCATGGGCACCGCGAGCCGCACCAGGCCGCGCGGGGCCACCGATTGCGCCAAGGCCTCGTTCTCCGCCGCCTCGCCGTCGGCGAGCAGCCGCGTGGCGCGATCGGCGAGCTTGTGGCCGGCATCGGTCAACGCGAGGCGGCGCGAGGTGCGGTTGAACAGCCGGGCGCCGAGCCGCTCCTCCAGCCGCGTGACCGCCTTGGACACCGTGGCCTTCGACATCGTGAGCTCGCTCGCAGCCCCCGCAAACGAGCGTAATTCCACCACTTTTGCGAAGATCGCGAGGGCCTCGAAGTCGGGGAGCTTTGCCATGGCGCCGGGTCCGTTTGGGCTATCTGGGGAAACAATGAGTTTCGACAGTTTCTATTTCTATACCACAGGGGCACGCTTATCCAAGGTCATCAGACATTCAGGACTGGAGACATCCAATGACCAGCAAGCTCTCAGGCAAGGTTGCCCTCGTCACCGGCGGCTCGCGCGGCATCGGCGCGGCCTCGGCCCGCGCTCTCGCCGATGAAGGCGCGGACGTCGCCATCAGCTACGTCGCTTCGCCCGAAAAGGCCGAGGCCGTCGTCACCGAGCTGAAGGCTCGCGGCGTCAAGGCCCGCGCGTACAAGGCCGACCAGGCGTCCGCCAAGGAGGTCGATCAACTGGTCAGGAGTGTTGCCAACGATTTCGGCCGGCTGGACATCCTCGTCAACAATGCCGGCGTCGCGGTCGGTGGACTGATCGACGATCCATCGACCGACACCGCCGCGCTCGCTCGCCAGGAAGACGTCAACGTGCACGGCGTGGTCGCCGCGATCCGCGCCGCCTCGAAGCTGATGGGTGAAGGCGGCCGCATCGTCACGATCGGTTCTGGTATTGCCACACGCGCCTCGTTTCCGGGCCTTGCCGATTACGCGGCAAGCAAGGCTGCGATCGTCGGTTACTCCAAGGGCGCTTCGCGCGACCTAGGACCGCGCGGCATCACGGTCAACGTGCTGCAGCCGGGTTCGATCAACACGGACATGAATCCGGACGACGACCGTGAGTTTGCCGACGCACAGCGCAAGCAGCACGCGCTGCAACGCTTCGGGACTGCGGAAGAGATCGCCGCCGGCGTCGTCTTCCTTGCAAGCCCGGAAGCCTCTTTCGTCACCGGCACCGTACTCAACGTCGACGGCGGGTTTGGCGCCTGACGCCAAGCCCAGTGCACTCAAGGAAACAATCCCATGATCGAACTCAGACCCTTCGCAAAACTCGGCGGCGCCGACCACGGCTGGCTCAAGGCCAAGCATCATTTCTCCTTCGCCGGCCATTATGACCCGAACAATATGGGTCACGGTGCCCTGCGGGTTTGGAACGACGACGAGATCGCCCCGAACACCGGCTTTCCGGCCCATCCGCACGCCAACATGGAGATCATCACCTATGTGCGCGAAGGCGCGATCACCCATCAGGACAGCCTCGGCAACGAGGGCCGCACTGAAGCCGGCGACGTGCAGGTGATGAGCGCCGGGAGCGGCATCCGCCACTCCGAATACAACCTCGAGCCGACCAAGACCCGGATCTTCCAGATCTGGATCGAGCCGACCGCGCGTGGCGGCCAGCCGACCTGGGGCTCGAAGCCGTTCCCGAAGGGCGACCGCTCGGGCAAGCTCGTCACGATCGCGAGTGGCGTTGCAGGCGACACTGACGCGCTGCCGATCCGCGCCGATGCACGGGTGCTCGCGACCACGCTGAAGGCCGGCGAGAGCGCCGAGTACGAGGCGCACCAGGCGCGCCACCTTTATCTCGTGCCCGCAGCAGGTGCGGTCGAAATCAACGGCGTGCGCGTCAACGCCCGCGACGGCGCCGCAATCCGCGACGAGGGCCGGCTGAGGATCACGGCGCTCGAAGATTCCGAGCTCGTGCTCGTCGACGCCGCGTGACATCCGACATCTCGCAATCACACCCAATCAAACGGAGACCACCGTGACCAAAGTTCTCGTCCTCTATTATTCCGCCTATGGCCACATCGAAGCGATGGCCAATGCAGTGGCCGAAGGCGCACGCGAAGCCGGCGCCACCGTCGACATCAAGCGCGTGCCCGAGCTGGTGCCGGCCGAAGTCGCGAAAGCCTCGCATTACAAGCTCGATCAGGCAGCCCCGGTCGCCAAGGTGGAGGAGCTCGCCGGCTACGACGCCATCATCGTCGGCACCGGCACGCGGTTCGGCCGCATGGCCTCGCAAATGGCCAATTTCCTGGATCAGGCCGGCGGCCTCTGGGCCAAGGGCGCGCTCCACGGCAAGGTCGGCGGCGCATTCACATCGACCGCGACCCAGCATGGCGGCCAGGAGACGACGCTGTTCTCCGTCATCACCAACCTGCTGCATTTCGGCATGGTGATCGTCGGCATGAACTATGGCTTTGCCGGCCAGATGAAGCTCGACGAGGTCACCGGCGGTGCGCCCTATGGCGCCACCACGATCACCGGCGGCGATGGCAGCCGCCAACCCAGCGCCAACGAGCTCGCCGGCGCGCGGTATCAGGGCCGCCAGATCGCGGAGACCGCGAAGAAGCTGCACGGTTGATGCGATACGGGCGGCGCTCGCTCCAGGGGAATGCCGCCCGGTTCAGCGTAGCTTGCCCATGATCCCTGCGGCAAAGGCCGCAAGCTTCGGATAACGGCGCAGACCCTGCGCCGCATGGTCGCGCAGCATGTAAGGCAGGCCGCGCCAGGACAGTGCAACGCTGACATCGGTCAGCGGCACCGGCTCGGCGCCGAAGCGCCGCTTGTAGTCGTGATTGCCGATGCTGAGATCGAAGCGGCGCACGCCCTGCGCATGCAGGGCCGCCATGGTGCGCTCGGTGACGAGCAGCCCTGGCGAGCAATTCGCCCATTGCCTGCCGGCATGGCCGATACGCAACAGAAAGTAGGTCGCGCCATATCTGACGCCGAACGTGGTGGCGACGATGCCCTCGTCGCAGACCAGCGCCGAGATCACCGCATAGCCTTCCGCAAAGCCTCGCCGGGCGACGTCACGGTAGAAGCGGGCATGGGCCTCATCATTGAGGACGAACCGCGAGCCGAGCTGCCGCATGCGCTCCTGCTGCTGCACGTCAGTCACGTCAAGCAGCTCGTGCGCGCGGGCGGGGTCGGTGGCGATCTCGAACCGCGCACCGGCATTGCGGTTGAACACACGCCAGCAGCGCGGCATCTGCATGCGCTTGATCGACGCCTGGTAATCCGCATAGTCGTCCCCGGTCAGCACGACATTGCCGTTGAGCGAGCACGAGCCGAGCCGGCCGAGCGACACCAGCGGGTTCGGCTTCACGCCGACATGGGCCGGCATCTTCTTCAATCGCAGGAGGTCGAAGCCGTCGGGCAAGCCGCGCAAAGCATCAATCAATGCCGCACTGATCGCCCTTGCTGCAGCCGAATCGAAGGATGCGTCGCGGGCGAGGATCGGAGCGTTGTTGTCGGAGACGCCGAGGTCGGCGAACTCGATCACGCGGATGCCGCGCCTGATGTGGCTGAACATCGGCACGACGGCGACGTCCTTGCCGGTCGCCCTGTCGGTGATGACGGCGATCAGCGGTGCGACGCCGTGAAACGCCTCGTACCAGGCACCCAACCAGCAAGCATGCTGAAACGCAGTGCGATGACCGGCGTCGAGACGCAACGCGGCCTGTCGCCAGTCCCGCAAGAAATCGACTGAGATTCCCGACGTGCTGGGCGACACCCGACCGTCTAACTGCTCGACGCTGAGAAACGCCATTTGCGGGGCATACGGTTACAATGCGTGTCGAGATAGATTATGTTTTGTCGCAGACCACAAGTTACGTCGCCGCTTATCGTTAAGCCGATACCTTCGCGAGCGCTCACGCCGCGTCTAGCCCATCCCCGTTAACCGTCCATCAACCAGCATGCCGGTGCCCGCAGGAACCTGCTGCCGTGCGACGTTCCGCGCGATCTCGTAATATTGCAGCGCACGCTGCTCCAATGTGAGGTTGTCCATGATGTAACTGCGCGGATTGAATTTGCCCGCGGTGCAGCCGTCCCAGAAATCCGTCCACCGCTCCTCGAAGCCGGCAAGGTCGACGAATTTGAGACCGCAGCGATCGTCCCAATAGGGTACCGACGACACCGGCCCGAACTGGACCCGGTGCGGATAATAATCCGGATCCGGCCAGGGGCCGCCGGGGTCCCAGGCGAACACCGGCACACCGCAGGACAGCGCCTGCTGATAGGCGATGCCTTGGCTTTCGTTCTGGCACAGGAAGATCATTGCGCGCGAACGCGCCAGCGCGACCTGGAAATCTTCTTCCTTGTAGCTGCCATAGCGCAGCTCGATGAAGGAGCGGCCCTCCCTGACGAGCCGGGCACGGACCGGCTCGATCAGCTCGGGCAGGTAGCGCTCGCGGTCCCAGCTGACCTTGTCGTAGACGAGGACATCGACGGTCTTGTCGCGCGGACGCGACGGCGCCCACAAATCGGTATCGATGCCGACGGGCCAGGCTTCGGTCGCCGGCCAATGCGGCCGGTACATCTCCGCATACCACGGGCCGGGTACCAGGAATTTCCTGACGGGAAGCCGCTTGAACAGGTCAGGATCGTCGAGCGGATGGTTAAAGGCGGCGACGCCGAGCAGGATCGGGTTCTTCCACGCAAACTTGTCGAGCAGGAAGGCGCGGCCGATGATGCAGGCCACTTCCTCCGGATGCTGCGCGATGTAGCCGTAGTCGTTCACGCGATAGCGGATGCCGAGGCGGTCGAGCCCGGCGCAAAGATTGAGGAACACGCGCAGCTGTCCGCTCATGCGCGGTTCGCCGAACAACATCTTGCGTGCCATGCGCCGCAGATGGCGGTCGCCGGGAAACCAGCGATCATCCTTGTCCTCGTAGAACAGGTTGAGGATCATGGCGTCGGGATCGTAGTCGAATGTCTTTGCGGGCACTGGATCCATCCGCGGCAGCAAGGCCTGCATTCTCTCATGAGACCGGCTGCCGCTCCTCTCGAGGTCTGTGACAGGTTTAACGCGGCAGGTTTAACGCTAATCTACGAAACCGACGGCTTGGGCAGCCTTTGCAGCAACGAATTGATCGTTATGGGGGTATCATCCGTTCCAGCTCGAACTGCGATTGCCGGCAGCCGGGTTAACAGATCATTAAAGCAACGAGCCATCGCTTGCCCCTCGCCGACGCCACGCTCGATGCACCGACCGCCCCACCTGCGGTGATGGATGCGCGCGCAACGTCGCCCGGGGTTTCCGTCGTCATCCCCGCGAAGAATGCCGCGACCTATATCGGCGAGACCATCGCAAGTGCGCTGGCGCAATGCGACGTCACCGAGATCATCGTCGTGGACGACGGATCGACCGACGACACCGTTGCGATCGTCCGTGCCATCCGCGATCCGCGGCTCCGCCTGATCACGAATGACGCCAGCGGCGTCTCGGCCGCGCGCAACCACGGCGCACAAAGCGCGGGCGGGAGCTGGCTGATGTTCCTCGACGCCGACGACCGGCTGCGCCCCGATGCGGTGAGGACACTGCTGGCCGCGGCGAAAGACGCGCCACGGGCGGTGCTGGTCTATGGCGACTACAACACGATCGACAGCGCAGGGCGATCGATCGGACGGCGCGACCTCCTGAAGGGCCGTCGCAAGCCGTCCGGCAACGTGCTGGAACGGCTTGCCAGCGGCAATTTCATCGTCAATGGCGGCATCATGCTGGTACGCACGGAGGCCTTTCGTGCGACCGGCGGCTTCGACGTCTCACTGCGATATTGCGAGGACTGGCATTGCTGGTGCCGCCTCGCCGCAACAGGCGCGTTCGCCCATGTCCCAAAACTCCTGCTCGATTATCGCCTGCACACGGCCAACACCATGAGCGCCGCGGTCCGAACACCGCAGGATTTCCTGCCGGCGGTCGCGCGCGTTTTCGGGGATGAATTGATCCTCGGCAAGCTGCCATCAGGCGCTGCGCCGAGACTGCGGCAGGCGGCCGAAATCCATCTCCTGACCTATGCTGCGACGCAGGCGGTGCGCTTCGGACGATATCGCCAGGCGGCTGCCTATCTCGGCATGGTCAGCCGGCGGTCGCCGAAGGCGATGCCGCGCGCCGCGGTCAAGATCGCGCTGTCGTATCTCGGCATCTAGACGCCGACGCAAACGCGTCAGGAGACGATCTTCGAGGCCTCATAGGGCTTCGGGTCGTAACCAACGGCCGCCAGCGCGGATCCGACGGCCACCAGCACGGGGTGCATCGCGACGACCGCTTTCGCTGACGCCAGCAGGCGAGCCGCGCGGACCAGCGACAACGGCAAACGTGCCAACGTCTGCGCAAAGACGCGCGTCCGCGCTGCCACACTTTGCGCGGCCTTGACCCGCACCCGGTAGTTGATCACCCCGATGCGCAGGCCGCGCCTGGCGATCCAGCCGGGATTGGCGCGGTCCTTCGGTACGGTTTCGCAGATGACGGCTTCCGCCGTCCAATGAAAGATCATGCCGGCATCGCGACCGCGATGGAAGAAATCGCAATCGCCGCCGCCGAGGAAATTGAATTGCAGATCGAAGGCGGGGCTGCCGAGCCGCTCGAACGCGCTGCGCGTGATCAGGCAATTGCCGCAGCCATAGATCAGCGGCACCGCGCCGGTGTAGTCGTAGGCCGGGCAGAAGACGGGATGGCGCGCGAGCCACGGCTGACTGTCGTCGTCGAACACAGGCATCACCGGTCCGCCGACGATGTCGGAGCCGGTCGCCTCCGCGGTACGAACCATCAGCTCGAGCCAATCCGGCGAAGCAATCTCGTCGTCGTCGATCATGAGGAAGCGGGTCGCGGCGGGAAACAGCGCCTGCGCGGTCTCGAACGCCGCGTTGATCGCGCGGCAATTGCCCTGCCGCTTCTCGACCAGGCAGACGCCCTGGAGTTTCCCGACTGCGAGATATTCGGCGGCAACCGGCGCGCTCGCGCGCCCTGCCGCATCGTTCTCCACCATCACCACCGCGAAGGAGCGCGGCGTACGCTGGTTGACGAGCGAATCCAGCGTCAGCCGCAGGTGTTCGGGACGACGGAAACAGGGAATGCAGACGACGATGCCGACCGAGAGGTCGAGAATGCGTGAACTCGCGGCGATCTCCCGGTTGGGATCGCGCACGGCATCCGAGATCCGGCTGGCGGACAAATCTGTCGGGATCAGCGTCATCGCGTTCTCAATGCCTGAGATATGTTGAAAAAGCCCTGCGTCCACCGTCCCGCGACGGCACGATCGCACGGGACAGATGCGTCCCGAAATGGACGGCCTGCCTCGTTGCTGAAACTGCGCCACATCGCCGATCTCACCGCCATCAAGCTTGCCATCATTCGTTTAACCGCTTTCGCGTGCTTTTCCTGCGAATTCCTTCACGCCTGATACTGCAATTTTCACTCCATCACGCGCCAATGGCGCAACATGGACGATGCCGTAGTTAACGCATGGCGCAATTAACCGCACCGTAAGCACCGCGACCGGTGAAGCTGCGCGGCATCGGATTTGCTCTTCGGGAACGAGAGACTTTTCCTGTAAATTTGAGTCGAACAAGCGCGGTCAGAAAACATGAACAAGTCAGCCACGATCGATTTCGCGACAGCTACCGACGCGCCGGCACACACCCAGGCACTGCTCGACCTCGCGGCCGGCGAAGCCCGCGACAGCCTGCTCGGTGTGCACGACGTGCTGCGCCGCGAGCTGCCGCAGGGTCGGCTCACCATCTACGAGGCCGGTGGCGGCTCCTCCAGCTTCCTGCCGATGGACGTGCTTGGCCGCAGTCACGTCACCGTCGTGGACATCGATGAGGACCAGGTCCGCAACAACACCTATGCGGACGAGGCCCTGCTCGGCGACGTGCAGACCTATCGCTTCGGCCCCGAGACTTTCGACCTCGTGACCTGCTACAACGTGATCGAGCACCTGCCCGACGTGGAGGCGGCGCTTTTGAACTTCCGCGATGCGCTCAAGCGCGGCGGGATGATCCTGATCGGCGCGCCCAATCCGCGCTCACTGTCCGGCGTCGTCACCAAGTACTCGCCTCACTGGTTTCACGTCTGGTTCTACCGGAACATCCGCGGCATCAAGACGGCCGGAATGCCCGGCGAAGCGCCGTTCCCGACATTCTTCCATCCCCTGGTGACGCTGTCGAAGCTCGAGGCGTTCGCCGCCGCCCGGGGCCTCGAGACGATCTACCGCCGCGAGGTCGAGAGCCCGCGCTATCCCGAGATGCGCCGGCGCACGCCGCTGTTCGCCGCCCTCGTCGATGCCAGCGCCGCCGTGATCAATGCCGTGCTTCCGCGCGGCACCGACGTCCGCCGCGGCGACTATCACGTCATCCTGCGGAAGCGCTGAGGGCGATGCGCACGCTGGCCGGCTTTGATGCCATCAAGGCGGATGCGTACCCGCCGCGGGGCACGTGCGGTAACGAACCGTTAATGACTGCGGGAGCGCCAGCGTCGAAGCGTCACAACGACACGGCATTTGGCGAGCTGCGCTTAAACGCTTTGTTTGCCATTTCGGTGAATAGTCCCTCAATGAGTATGGTTAATTTTCCCTGTTGCGTTGATTGCGCACCCATATCCCCGGTGCGAGGCGTAAAGCGAAGAGTAACCCCTCAGCCCGCGGCGCTGGAATGAAAGCTGGGGACGATGCTTGACTACAACCAGCCGATCGATCGGGCCGGGAATCCGACCACGTCGGAGGCCCCGCAACGGACGTTCGAGGCCAGCTTCGGCGTGCTGGAGCTCGCCGGCCTGCTGTGGCGGCGCAAGATCGCGATTGCCTCTGCAGCGCTGATCGGCGCGTGCCTCGCCGTCACCGTCGGCAAGAGCCTGACGCCCCGCTACACCGCGACCGCCCAGCTTTATGTCGACCCGCGCGAGCTCCAGCTCGTCGATCGCGAGCTCACGCCCCGCGCGCAGGACGTCTCGGGCATGTCCATGGTGGTGGAGAGTCAGGCGCGCCTGATCACCTCCAACAGCGTGCTGTTGCAGGTCATCCAGCAGGCGGGTCTCGACAAGGATCCGGAATTCGGCGGCGGGGAAGGCAAGACCCTGAGCTCGTCCCTGCTCGGCCTGATCGGCCTGCAGCTCCGCGCGCCCTCGGCCGCTGAAGCCAAAGAGGTGCAGCTCGCGGCGCTCGATGCGCTGAACAAGCACATCACGATCCGCAAGACCGACAAGAGCTTCATCGTCGACGTCGAGGTCTGGTCGATCGATCCGGCCAAGGCGGCGATGCTCGCCAATACTCTGACCAACACCTACCTGGCGGAATCGCGTAACTCCCAGGCCCTTGCAGCGCGGCGCGCCACCAGCGAGTTGTCGGGCCGGCTGAAGGAGCTGCGCGAACGGCTGCGCAATGCCGAGACCGCGCTTGCCACCTACAAGGCCCAGAACAATTTCGTGGGCACCCAGGATGCGCTGATCAGCGATCAGCAGCTCTCCTCCAGCAACCAGCGGCTCTCGGCCGCCCGCGCCGCGACGATGGACGCCCAGGCACGGCTGGACCAGATCGAGGCAAACAAGCGGACCGCTGCGGATGCCGGTGCGATCCCCGAAGCACTGCAATCGCCGACGATCGCAAATTTGCGCGCGCAATATGCCGATGCCCGCAAGAAATATGCGGAGCAGACTGCCGAGCTCGGCCCGCGCCATCCGGCCCTGCGCCAGACCGAAAAGCAGGTCGAGGATCTCAAGCGCACGATCAGCGAAGAGATCGACCGCTTCGCGCTGTCCGCCAAGAATGACCTGACCCGCGCCCGGGACTACGAGGCCTCGCTCAACCGGGCTCTGGAAGTGCAGAAGCGGCAGAGCGTGCAGCTCAGCCAGGCCGCCGTCCGGCTGCGCGAACTCGAGCGCGAGGCCGACGCCAGCCGCGACGTCTACCAATCCTTCCTCAAGCGCTCACGCGAAACCGAGGAGCAGGAGACGCTGAACACCTCTGCCGCCCGCGTCATCGGCGAGGCCACGGTCCCGCAACGCCGCTCGTTCCCACCGGCGATGAGCCTGTTCGCGATGATCGGCTTCATCTTCGGTGCGCTTGCCGCAGCCTCCTGGTTCGTCGCGGCCGAGCATCTGTTCAATGGCGCGACCGCCCCTGAACCTGGCCGCCGCGAGCGTACGCCTGCGCCAGAGGCTCCGAAGCCCCAGGACGAAACCGCCGCGCCTGCGCCGGCGGTGTCCCTGGTCGAGAAACCGCTGATCGCCCGCCTCCAGGAGGCCGACGTGATCCGCACGCTCGGCGCCATTCTCGCCACCGGCAACGGCGTCGATCTGACCCGAATCGGCTGGCCGACATTGCGCCCGGGGTTTCCGCTGACGACGCTGCTCAACGTGTTGCGCGACATGCGAGCATCGATAGCGCGCCGTGCCGGCAGCAAGCCAATGCCGGCGGTCGCACTCGTCGGGGCCAGCCAGACGGCGGGGCGTAGCGTGACCGCACTGAACTTCGCGCTCGCGGCCGCGCGCGACGGCAGCCGCGTGCTCATGATCGACGCCGATCACCAGGCTCACGCGCTCTCGAACAAGGTCAGCCGTCCGGCCAAGCCCGAACCCGGCAAGGTCGGCTGGCTGTCGATCGGCAACAAGGCCGCGCGCGAGGTCAAGACCGCGAATGGTATCTCCGTTCTGCCGGCAACCGAAAGCGATGCAGACAAGGCCGCTGACGCCATCCGCAGGTCGATCGCACAGGCGCGCGCGGCCGGCGGTCATGACCTCATTATTCTCGACGGCCCGGCGATGCCGCTCTCGCCTGCCGGCCGCAGACTGCTCGATAGCGCCGATGCGCTGGTGGCGGTGCTGCCGACCAGCCTCGACATCAATGACAGCATGGAAGAGATCCTGGCCGCACTCGGCGACGGCCAGCACAAGCTCGTCGGCGTCGTGCTCGACGAACTTCCCCCCGCTGTTCAAACGCGCCAGCGAGGCAAACAATATGCTTGAGCGCCGCGTCAACCTTGAAGGCCGGGCCGCGACCGCCGACGTTCCACGGATCACCGTCGGCGGCCTCCGCATGGCCGCACTCGACCTGGAAGCAACCGCCGACTTCATGATCGAAGCGACCGATCCGCATCACCGCATCGGCCGTCCGCTGTACCTGACCTCGGCCAATGGCGAAGTGCTGGCGCGCTGCTCGACGGAGCCGCAGACCGAGCGCCTGTTCCGTGCCGCCGACCTGATCAATGCCGACGGCCAACCGCTGGTGGCTGCCTCGAAGCTGCAGTCCTGGTTTCCGCTGCCCGAGCGCGTCGCCACCACGGACCTGTTCCATGTCGTCGCGCGCAAGGCGGAGATTGCCGGCCGCAGCTTCTACATGCTCGGCGCCAGCGAGGAAGAGAACGCCGCGGCGGTCAGACGAGTCCAGAACCTGTATCCGAAACTGAAGATCGTCGGGTTCAGCCACGGCTACCTTCGTGGCGATGCGCTGCAAGCCAAGGTCGAAGAGATCAACGCGCTCGCACCGGACTTCCTGTGGGTTGCGCTCGGCGTACCCAACGAGCAGGCTTTCGTCGAAGCATACACGCCGCTGCTGACCAATGTCGGTGTCATCAAGACGTCAGGCGGTCTGTTCAACTTCCTCTCGGGTAGCCGCTCCCGCGCGCCGCAATGGATGCAGAAGCTCGGGCTCGAATGGGCCTGGCGCACCTGGCTCGAGCCACGCCGCTTGCTCTGGCGCTATTTGACCACCAACCCACGCGCCATCTATCTTCTCTTCAGCCGCAATCGGCCCCTCAATCGCTGACAAGAGCGGACAAAAGACATCCGGCACCAGACGGCGCACCCCTCAAATTGCGCCAAGCAATCGCAGCCGTCAGACGACAGCGCGCTTCAGCGGCAGCACCATAGACTCGTCCAAACCAAGGTCCGCCTCAGGCTGGAGCGACGGCGCAACCGCCAGCTCCATCGGCCGCAGCAACTCGGCCATCTGCTTTGCCGGTAACGGCTTGGCGATCAGGAAGCCCTGCATCTCGTCGCAGCCATGGGTGCGCAGAAACGTCTCCTGCTCGGCGTTCTCGACGCCCTCGGCGACCACGGTCATGCCCAGCGCCTTGCCCATGCTGATGATCGCCTGCGCGATCGCCTGGTCCTCGGCATCGTGCGGCAGGTCGCGCACGAAGGAGCGGTCGATCTTGATGGTGTCGATCGGGAAATGCTTCATCAGCGACATCGACGAATAGCCGGTGCCGAAATCGTCGATGGCCAGGCGAATGCCGCGGCTCTGAATGGCGTCGAGCACCTTCAGCGCGCGTCCGACATTGCGCATCATCATGCTCTCGGTGACTTCGAGTTGCAGCAGCACGGGCGACATGCCGGAAGCTGCCAGAGCCTCGTCGACATCCTGCAACAGGTGCTCGTCGGCGAATTGCCGCGGTGACAGGTTCACGGCCATCGACAGCGGCAACAGGCCGCGGCGCTGCCAGGCCATCGCCTGCGCGCAGGCTTCTTTCAGCACCCAGCGGCCGATCGGCACGATCAGGCCGGTCTCTTCCGCAAGCGGAATGAACTGCGCCGGCGAGACGTTGCCGAGAACGGGATGGTTCCAGCGCAACAGCGCTTCCACGCCGGTGATCTGACCGGTCTCCATGTCGACCTTGGGCTGGTAGTTCAGCGAGAACTGCTCGCGCTCGAGCGCCCGGCGCAGCGCACTCTCGAGCGAAAGACGCTCGATCGACTGTGTCTTCACCTCGTTGGAGAAGAAGCGATAGCCGTTCTTGCCGTCCTCCTTGGCGAGATACATCGCCATGTCGGCATTCTTGGTCAGCGTCTGCACGTCGGAACCGTTGGCCGGATACATCGCGATGCCGATGGACGCCGTGGTGTGACACTCGTGGCCGGCGAGCTCCATCGGCCGGGCGAGCGCCGCGAGCAGCCCGGTGGCGATCCGCTGGACGTCGTCGATCTCGCCGCACTGGTCGAGGATCACCACGAACTCGTCACCGCCGAGGCGCGCCACGACGTCGCTGGCTCGCAGCGCGCGACGCAAGCGATTTGCCACCTCGAGCAGGAGCAAATCGCCGGCCTCGTGTCCGAGCGAATCGTTAATGACCTTGAAGCGGTCGAGATCGATGAACAGCAATGCGAAGCGGTGATCGTGGCGTTTGGCTTCGTCGATCGCTTCGCGCAGCAGCCCGTTGAAGGTCTCCCGGTTCGGCAAATCAGTCAGGCTGTCATGCGAGGCGAGGTATTCGATCCGCGCGTCGGCCACGTTCTTCTCGTCGGCGCGGTCGAAATTCTCCATCGCGAAGGAGACGTTGTCGGCGAGGCGTTGCAGCAACTCGACGAACTCGGACGTGAAGGTCTCATATTCCGTCGACATGTAGATCATGACGCCGACGGCCTTGTCGTGCGTGATCAGGGGGAATGCCGCGCCCGAGCGCGCGCCGTTGGCCCGCACGGCGGCATGGAAGGCGCTGACACGACTGTCGTTGACATAGTCGTTGCTGATGCAAGGCTGGCGCGTGCGGAACGCCGTTCCGCTCATGCCGCGACCTTCGGGCCGGTCGGGGTCGATGGAGAGACGGACGTTGCGAGTGGTCTCGGCGGTAGGTCCCGCGGTTGCGACGATCGCGAGCTGATCGCTGCCGGGGCTGGCGAGCGCGATGGTCGTCGAGTTAAACTTGCCGCCCGTGGATGCGGCGCGGCAGACGAGCTCGAACAGCTCGGTGCGTGACTTGGCGCGCACGATCGCTTCATTGGTGGCGCTCAGCGCCGCGAACATGCGCGTCAGGCGCTCCTTTTGCGCCTCGGTGCGGGCCTTTTCTTCGGCGCGATCGAAATTGTCGAGCGCAAAGGAGACGTTTTCTGCCAGCCGCCCGAGCAGCTCGACCAAATCAGGGGTGAAGGCATTCTCCTCGGGCGCATGAAACAGCAGAATTCCGATCGGTTCGGCGCCTGCACGAAGCAGCGGAAAGCTGGCAGCCGCGCGCGTGCCGTCCTCGGTTGCCTTCGAACGCCAATGCACCGTTCGCGGGTCATTCATATAGTCATTCATGACGGTGGACCGGCGCGTTCGCAGCGATGTCCCGATGATCCCCTCCCCCTCCGGATGCCCCGGGGAGACGCAACATGTGCGCCCGGCCATTCGCTGCTGAAGGCGCCCCTTGACCGCGACGACGCGAACGAGTTCGCGTTTCTCGTCGAGGATGCCGATCGTCGTCGAGGCGAATACATCGCCCAGCACGGCCGCCTGGCACACCGCCTCGAACAGCTCTTCGCGCGTCTTGGCACGCATGATCGCTTCGTTGGTGGCACTCAACGCCTCGAACATGCTGGTGAGACGGTTGCGCTGCTTGTCGGCTTTCGCCTTCTCATCCGCGCGATCGAAATTTTCGAGCGCGAAGGCGACATTTGCCTGCAGCCGCTGCAATAGCTCGACAAACTCGGGCGTGAACGTGCCACGCTCCGGCGAGTTGAACACAAAGACGCCTTCGATACGGTCGCCGTTGAACAGCGGCAGCGCCGCGGCCGATCCGATGCCGTTGCGGCGGGCATTGTCGGCCCAGGGCTTGATCCGGTCGTCGGACAGCACGTCGTTGCTGATGCAGGGCTGGCGTGTACGGAAGGCTGTCCCGGTCAACCCGCGCCCTTCGGGCACCTGGTCGGAGGTCGAGAATTTGAAGTTGCGGACCGAATCCGAGTTCGGCCCGTAACAGGCGGCGACGCGGAGCAGCTCGGCCTGGTGATCGACCACCGCAATACCGGCCGAGGTGAATTTCGCGCCCTTCGCCGTCGCTTGGCAGACGAGTTCGAACAGCTCTCCCCGCGACCGCGCGCGCAGGATCGCCTCGTTGGTCGCGCTCAGCGCCGCATACATGCGCGCCAGGCGATCCTCCTCCTCGGCGATTCGCGCCTTCTCGGCCTCACGGTCGAAATTGTCGACCGCGAAGCAGACGTTCTCGGCAATGCGCAACATCAGCGCGACGATTTCCTCGTCCCTGGCCCAGGACTGGCTGAGGAAGGCGAGGATGACGCCGATGCTTTGGCCATGCTTGACCAGTGGCGCCGCGACCACGGCGGCGGCGCCGGTGTCGAGATTGGGCTGCTCCCACGGCGTTCCCTTGGTTCGGCGCGGGAGATCGCGCTCGACGATGGGCTTCTGGGTTCGAAACACCTCGCCGGAAATGCCGCGGCCGTAGGGATTTTCGGGATCGGTGGAGTAACGGCTCCGCGCCACGATCTCCAGGCTCTCGCCGCTGCCGGCGACGGGCTTCAACCAGTGCGAATCCGGCTCCTTCAGCAGCACGAAGGTCGCCAACGACTTGCCGCCGTGCACGGAGGCGTCGCACACCAGCTGATACAGCTCCTGCTCGGTTTTGGCGCGCAGGATGGCTTCGTTGGTCGCGCTGAGCGCGCCGAACATGCGATTGAGCCGCCGTGTCGCGCGCTCGCTGTTCTGCCGCGCCGTCTCGCGCGAGAAGTTCTCCAGCGCATAGGAAATGTTGGCCGACATGCGCCCGAACAGCGACACCATCTGCTCACTCAGCGAGTCGGGCTCGCTGCGGGTCACGAACAGCACGCCGACGCTGTTGCCGTTGCACAGAAGCGGCAGCGCCGCCGCGGCGCCGATATTGGCCTTGGTCGCGCCCTCACGCCACGCCAGCGAGCGGGGATCGTTCAAATAGTCGTTGCTGACGCAGAGCTTCTGGGTTCGAAACGCCTCACCGCCGACGCCCGAGCCCTCTGGCGCGCCGGCTTCAGTGGTGATCTTGATCGCGCGCAGGCGCGCCACGTCCTCACCGCGCCCGGCGGCAAAGCGCAAGTGGTGACCATCCGGCTCCACCAGGAACACGGCAACGGCCATGAAGTCCCCACTCGAAAACCCGGCGTCGCAGACCTTCTGGTACAGCTCGTCCGGCGATGTCGCGTAGAGGATCGCTTCATTGATAGCGCTCAACGCCGCAAAGGTGCGCGCGAGTGTCGTCGGCACGATCTCAACTCCCGGGCATTTCTGCCTTGTTGTCCCTGCCCGATCTATCAACGGGGATCGCCTAAGTGGTGGTTATTGCGGCAATTAAACCGCCAATCAGAGTGAACGAGCAGCGAATGACCGTCGAAAAACGTGCGGGAATACCGTCGCGCGGAGGGAATCTCCGACGAAAGGGTGCTCTCTTTACTAATCTGCAGCCCTGTATTGGTTTACGGGAGATTGATATCGCAGCTCCGCTTTGAGACGATGGCGTCCAACAAACGGCCCCGTCAAGGGCGCGAAAAGCCGAGGAAACGCCATGCCTGTCGTCAAGGCCGACCGCCTCCCTCGATCTAACCTGACCGCAATTCGGAGAACAGCATGAACCGCCAGATGGTCCTGGTCGGCTTCCTTCAGGCGCAGAACTGCACGAATCTGCCGAGCTCGTGGCGGCATCCGGACTCGCGCTCCGATTCGATGTCGGCGGATTATTATCAGGAGATCGCGAAAATTCTCGAGGCCGGCAAGTTTCACATGGCCTTCTTCGACGATCGTCTGGCGATGCCGGACCGCTACGGCAATGACCACACCCACACCGTCGAATACGGTATCCGCTGCGTGAAGATGGATCCGCTGATCGTGCTGACCACGATGGGCATGGTCACCGACAGGCTCGGGCTCGGGGCGACCTGCTCGACCACCTACTACGAGCCCTTTGATGTCGCCCGCCGCTTTGCGACGCTCGATCTGATGTCGGGCGGGCGCGCGGGCTGGAACGTCGTCACCTCGCTCAACGACGGCGAGGCGCTCAATATGGGGCGCGACTCCCATCCCGAACATGATTCCCGCTACGACAAGGCCGACGAGTTCATGGAGGTGGTGCTCGGCCATTGGGACACCTGGGAAGACGGCGCACTCATCATGGACAAAACGAGCGGCCGCTTTGCCGATCCGGGCAAGGTGAAGCGGCTCGACCATAAGGGCGCAAACTTCAAATCGCGCGGACCGTTCACCGTGCCGCGTTCGGATCAGGGCCACCCCGTGATCATCCAGGCCGGCGCATCCGGTCGCGGGCGGCGCTTTGCCGGACGATGGGGCGAAGTCATTTTCACCGCTGCCCGCAACCTCACGGCGGCCAAGGAAGGCTACGCGTCCGTGCGCAACGAGGCGGCCAAAGCCGGTCGCGATCCTGATGAGATGTTCCTCTGCAACCTGACGACAGCGGTGTGCGCGGCGACCAAGGCGGAAGCCGAAGACAGGATGGCGCTGATCAACAAGCTTCCGCTCGAGATCGATGCGCTGTCGCTGCTCGCCGAGGCGCTCAATTACGACTTCGCCTCCAAGGATCTCGACGCGCCGCTGACGACGGATGAACTGAAGAGCATGCAGGGTATTCTCGGCATTCGCGACGGCGTGTTGAAGAACTCCGGCAAGAGCAATCCGAGCGCGCGCGATTTCGTCACCTTCTCCGGCCGTGGCCAGGTGCAGGATGCCATGGTCGGCGGCCCCAGGGAGATCGCGGACAGACTGGAGGAAATGTTCGTCGAGCGCGGCTGCGACGGTTTCGTCATTGCCGCAACCCATGTGCCCGGCTCCTATGCCGACTTCGTGCAGCATGTCGTGCCGGAGTTGCAGCGGCGCGGCCTGTTCCAGAAAGACTACCGCGGCAAGACGCTACGGGAGAATCTCGGCTTGAGGCGACCTGCCGCCGGCGCCTGGAAGGTAAAGCCGCGCGATGGCGCGGAATAAGACGAGGACACAGCATGCGCTGGCTGACATTCACCGCCTCCGGCAAAACCTCCTGGGGCCTGGTCGAAGGCGACCAGGTCATCGCGGTCGAGGGCGATCCCTTCGGCGAATGGCGGCGGACGTCGCGCACGCATCCGCTGTCGAAGGTGAAGATCGAGCTGCCGCTGATCCCGCGGACCTTCTATTGCGTCGGGCTGAACTATCTCAAGCACCTCAAGGAAGCCGCGGACAAGGCCGGCACGGTGCCGGCCGTGCCTGAAAGGCCGGAGATCGGTTACCGCGCCCAGAACGCGCTGATCGCGCATGACGAGGATGTCGTGATCCCGTCCTTTGCGACGGAGAAGATCCATTATGAGGGCGAGCTCGCCGTCGTCATCGGCAAGAAGGTGAAGCACCTGACCGAGCAGAATGCGATGGACTGCGTGTTCGGCTACACCATCGGCAACGATGTCAGCGAACGCTCCTGGCAGAAGGCCGACCGCAGCCTGTGGCGTTCGAAAAACGCCGACACGTTCAAGCCGATGGGCCCGTGGATCGAGACCGAGGCGGATCTTGCCAGGATGGAGACCATCGTCCGCGTCAACGGCAGGGAGACCAACCGCTTCCACACCAATGATATGATCTTTGGCGTGGTGCCGTTCCTGGTCGAGTTGACCAAGTATTTTACGCTGTGGCCCGGCGATGTGATCTGGATGGGGACGGACGGCGCCTCGCCTGACATCAAGCATGGCGATGTCGTCGAGATCGAGATCACCGGTGTCGGGACGTTGCGCAACCGGTTTGTGCGGGAGGGACAGTCGATCAGCTCGCGCCGCCCGATCGGCTCTTCACGTGGTCGATGAAGGCGCGCAGCTTCGGCATGATTTGGCGATGGCCCGGATAATACAGGAATACACCCGGCGTCATCGGCGAGAACGGCTCCAGCACGCGGACGAGCTTGCCTGCCGCGATGGCGCCGGTCGCCAACGGTGCCGGCACCTGCGCTAGACCCACGCCTTCGATCGCGGCGCCAAGCATCGTCGGAAAATCATAGGCGATGAACGGACCCGAGACCGCAATCTCGACCGAACGGCCGTTGTCGCTGAGCGACCATGATGCGAGTGCGCCGTTCGATCGCCGCAATCGCAAGCAGGCATGCAGACGCAGATCGTCCGGATGCTCGGGGCGGCCGGAACGGGCAAGGTAAGCAGGACTGCCGACGACGATGAGCGGTAGCGGCTTGGTCAGGCGCACTGCAATCATGTCGGGGGTGATGAACTGGCCCATCCTGATGCCGGCATCAAAGCCTCCGGCCGCGAGGTCGACCAGCTCCTCGCTTGCAGCCAGCTCCACCTCGATCTCCGGATAGGCCTGGCAGAACGAGGCGATCAGCGGCTCCAGCAGAATCGGGACGACCGAACGCGGCACGGTCAGGCGCAGCAACCCGGCCGGCCTCTGACCTAGCTCGCGCGCCGCCCCGCTTGCTGCCACCAGTTCCTCAAAGGCCGGCCTTGCGCGCTCGAAGAATCTTTCGCCGGCTTCGGTCAGACCAACGCTGCGGGTGGTGCGGATGAAGAGCGCAGCCCCGACACGCGCCTCGAGCGACCGCACCGCCTGACTGATCGCCGACGGCGTCACGCCAAGTTCGGCGGCCGCCCGCCGGAAACTGCGGTGCTGGGCGACGCTGAGGAACGCCTCGACACCGTCGAGCGCACCCTGCCTGACTGTGAAGTTCTGCTTCATAGCCTGTGAACATTATCGCGAATAGTCGCTCGCGGAAAGACGCTCTACATCCGGATTGCAAATGAGCCGCACCGGAGAAGCGAAACCGATGAAGGCAATCCGCAACGCCGTCCTGACACTCGCCCTCACATTGACAGGTGTTACCGCCATGACCGAACCGTCCGCCGCCCAAGCACAAGCGCCATCACCCACGACCACCGGGGTCATGGTCATCCTGAGCGCCAAGCCCGGCATCACGAGGGAGCAAATCATGGCCGTGATGCCCGATGAAATCAGGCAGACCGTCCAGCTCTATCTCACCGGAAAAATCCGTGAATGGTATTCGCGGTCCGACGGGCGCGGCGCCGTCTTCCTGCTCGATGCCAGGGATGTCGCTGAGGCTCACGCCACCATGGATGCGCTGCCGCTCGCGAGGCAGGACCTCATCGATCACGAATACATCGCCGTCGGCCCGCTCATGCCGCTCCGCCTGCTCATGACGAAGCCCTGACCGGCCGCAGGCCTCCCCCATCCGACCTGACGAACCATCGCAAGGACATCCGAACGTGCCACCGGGCTTCAACCTTCCATTCGTTCTCAGTGTCGCAGGCGCCTTGCTGACGAGCGCGGTGGTGGCGTCTGTCTATGTTTGGCCCTTTGTCCGCGCGATGCCGCGCCATGACGCCCTGAAGCTCCTCGCAGCTTTCCACGCGTTCCGCTTCCTGGGGATGAACTTCATGGTGGCCGGGTTCGTCTCCTCGGAGCTGGACCCGGATTTCGCCCGCGAAGTCGGATGGGGAGATCTCATCGCCGCCACACTCGCACTCGTCTCAATGGCGGCGCTGTCCAGGCGATGGTCGATCGCCATTCCCCTGGTCTGGATCTTCAACATCTGGGGCACGCTCGATCTCCTGAATGCGTATTACGTCGGCGCGACGCAGATTCAGAGCCCCGGCCTGTTCGGCGCCGGCATTTATATCCCGGCCCTTTACGTGCCGCTGCTGCTGGTCGGCCATGTCCTTGTCTTCATGCTTCTGCTGAAGCCGGACCGGCAGCAGCGAGATCGTGACGCAACCGCCTGAAGGAATGCCGATGAACAGCAGCACCATTTCCGCTGGCGTGGTTGCGCCGCATCCCGCCCGGCTCAGCCTGATCTACGCCGCTGCGTTTACGATCCTGTGGACCTGGTTGATCTACGCGTTGCCCGCACTTGCCGAGAGCGGGGTGCCGGCCCTGGGCGTGCGGCTGATCTCTTACGGCCTCCTCGCCCTCGGCTCATGGATCGGCCTCGAACGTACGTCATTGACGCCGAAACAGCGCCAGGCGAGTTGGCTGTGCATCATGATTCCCTTCACGCTTTGGGCCACCGTCGCCTGGACAGCTGCCATCCAGGGTGCGTTCCGCGCAGGTGCGTCCTCCATGCCGATGCTTCCCGCGGCGATCCTGCTGCCGGTGATCGTCGGCGCTCCCGTGCTGCTGATGTCGAAACGGATCGGACAGCTGCTCGACGCCATGCCAGCCACGTGGCTCATCGCGCTTCAGCTTTACCGCATCTTCGGCAGCCAATGGCTTGCCTATTGGCTGGGAGGGTTGCTGCCGGGCCTCTGGGCCTTGCCGGCAGGAACAGGCGATGTGCTCACAGGCCTTTTCGCCATCCCGGCGGCGATGGCCCTCGCAAGCGGAACGAGGGAGGGACGGCGCACGGCGATCCTTTGGAATGTCTTCGGCCTTGCGGATTTCGCCGTCGCGATCACCTTGGGGATGATCATGTCGCCCGGCCCGTTTCAGCTGATCATTGCGCAGGGTCCGAGCATGGCTGTCGACAGCTTTCCGAATGTGCTGACGCCCGCTTTCGTCGTGCCAAGCTCGATCCTGCTGCACGCCCTGTCGCTGCGCCAGCTTTTCCGTCGCCCCACCGCCGAGACGATGTGAATGACGGCTGCGCGCGAACGAAGCATGCTCAAAACGGCAGCGCCACGCCGGTCTTGATTTCCTTCAGCACGACGTTGCTGCGGACGTAGCGAATGCCGGGGATGCGGAACATGAACTCGTCGAGGAAGCGGTTGTAGGCGACCATGTCCTGCACGACGACGCGCAAATGATAATCCGCATCGCCAGTGGTTGCAAAGCACTCCAGCACCTCGCGGCGCGTGGTGACGCGAGACACGAACTCGTCGACGAATTTGGCATCGTGCCGCTCCAGCGAGACGTGGAGGATTGCCGACATCGCAAAGCCCGCCTGCTCGCGCGCGACCAGGGCCGCATAGCCGCGGATGACGCCTCTGTCCTCGAGCGCGCGCACCCGGCGCCAGCAGGCCGAGGTCGACATGCCGACCTGATCGGCGAGCTGCTGGTTGGTGGCGCGGCCGTCCTTCTGGAGATGCGCGAGAATCCGCAGGTCCTGGTCTTCAATCATCGGGAGCCCTCAAATCGATTAATTCTACCAAATTTTGGCTCTGCAAGCAAAACTTCACCGATTTTATGGCTTGTATAGGGATAGATAGGTAACACCTACCAACGCCCCAGGCTTACCCTGCGCCTATTCGGCAGGATGCCGCGCGAGGTCTGCCATGGACGCCATTCCGTCACTCGACGCCTACGAACTCTCCGACCGCTACGATCGCGAGGAGGGCCGCGTGTTCCTCACGGGCACGCAAGCAATTGTCCGCATCGCGCTCGACCAAGTCAGGCGCGACCGCGCTGCCGGCCTCAACACGGCCGGCTTCATCTCAGGCTATCGCGGCTCGCCGCTCGGCGGCATCGATCTCGAACTGTGGCGCATCCAGCAGCGATTGAAGCAAGACCGCATCGAATTCCTGCCCGCGGTGAACGAGGACCTTGCCGCGACTGCCGTGCTGGGCTCGCAGCAGGTCGAGACCCAAACCGACCGTGAGGTCGAAGGCGTGTTCGGTCTTTGGTACGGCAAGGGCCCCGGCGTCGATCGCTCCGGCGACGCGCTCAAGCACGGCAATGCCTATGGCTCCTCGCCGCATGGCGGCGTGCTGGTGGTCGCCGGCGACGATCATGGCTGCGTCTCCTCCTCGATGCCGCACCAGTCCGACGTCGCCTTCATGAGCTGGTTCATGCCGACGCTGCACCCCGCAAGCGTCAGCGAATATCTCGAATTCGGCGAATATGGCTACGCGCTGAGCCGCTTCTCCGGCATGTGGGTCGGCTTCAAGGCGATCTCGGAGATCGTGGAGTCAGGCGCATCGGTCGCGCTGCGCCCGCGGCGCGCCTTCCGCACGCCCGACTTCACGGCGCCGCCCGGTGGCCTGCACTATCGCTGGCCCGACCTGCCGGGCCCGCAAATCGAGGAACGGCTGGAGGCGAAGAAGCACGCGGTGTACGCTTTCGCCAAGGCTAATCCAATCGATCGCCACATCTACGACATCCCGAACGCCACCTACGGCATCGTCACCACCGGGAAGGCGCATCTCGATCTCATGGAAGCGTTGCGGCTGATGGGGCTCGACGAAGGCGCCTGCCGCAGCCTCGGCATCGACGTCTACAAGGTCGGCATGGTCTGGCCCTTGGCGCTGCACGACGCCATGGATTTCGTGAAGGGTAAGCGCGAGATCCTCGTGGTCGAGGAGAAGCGGGGCATCATCGAGAGCCAGTTCAAGGAATATTTCTACGACTATCCCGGCGCAAAGCCGGAGCGCATGGTCGGCAAGCACGACGAAACCGGCGCGCGGTTGATTTCGTGGATCGGCGAGCTGTCACCTCGCGCGCTGGCGGGCGTGCTCGCGCGCCGGCTCGATCCGATGTTCCTGGGTCTCAATCTTGCCGCACGCGCGGCCGCGCTGTTGCCCGAGGCCGCGCGCGCGATCAACGTATCAGGTGCGACGCGCACGCCATATTTCTGCTCAGGATGTCCGCACAACACATCGACAAAAGTGCCCGAGGGCTCGAGGGCGCTGGCCGGCATCGGCTGCCATTTCATGGCAAGCTGGATGGACCGCGAGACCTCGTCGCTGATCCAGATGGGCGGCGAAGGCGTGAACTGGGCGGCCTCGTCGCGATTTACCGGCCGCAAGCACGTGTTCCAGAATCTCGGCGAAGGCACCTATTATCACTCCGGTTCGATGGCGATCCGCCAGGCCATCGCGGCCAAAGCCAACATCACCTACAAGATCCTGTTCAACGACGCCGTCGCCATGACCGGCGGCCAGCCGGTCGACGGCCCCGTCAGCGTGCATGCCATCGCACACAGCGTGAGGGCGGAAGGCGTCGCGCGCATCGCGCTGGTGTCGGACGATCCCACGCAATTCCTGCCAGCGGACCTGCCCGATGGCGTCACCATCCATCCGCGCGAGGAGATGGACACCGTGCAACGCGAGCTGCGCGACGTCGCGGGCGTCTCGGTCCTGATCTATCAGCAGACCTGCGCCACCGAAAAGCGACGCCGCCGCAAGCGTGGCGAGATGGCCGATCCCAAGCGCTTTGCCTACATCAACGATCTGGTCTGCGAAGGCTGCGGCGATTGCTCGGTCGAGTCCAATTGCCTCAGCGTCGAGCCGAAGGAGACGCCGTTCGGCCGCAAGCGCCAGATCAATCTCTCGGCCTGCAACAAGGATTTTTCCTGCCTCAACGGCTTCTGCCCGAGCTTTGTCACCGTCGAAGGCGCCACACGCCGGAAGAAGAGTGCGAGCCAGATCGACGCGATCGGCCACGCGGCTACGCTTCCCCTGCCGCTCCCCACGCTACTCGACCGGCCCTACGATCTGCTTGTCACCGGCGTCGGCGGCACCGGCGTGATCACGGTCGGCGCGCTGATCGGGATGGCTGCGCATCTCGAACGCCGTGGCGTGTCGGTGCTCGACTTTACCGGCTTTGCGCAGAAATTCGGCCCCGTCCTGAGCTACATCCGGCTGGCTGCCAGCGCCGAAGCGCTGCATCAGGTTCGCATCGATCAGGGCGCGGCCGATGCGCTGATCGGCTGCGATCTCGTCGTCAGTTCCTCGCCCAAGGCATCCGGCACCTATCGCCGCGGCACCCGTGCCGCCATCAACACGGCGGAAATGCCGACCGGAGACGTCGTGCGCTTCCGCGACGCCGATCTCGCCTCGCCTGCCCGCCTGCGTGCGATCCGCCAGGTCATCGGGAACGACAATCTCGACAGCATCAACGCCAACCTGCTTGCCGAACGGCTGCTCGGCGACGCGGTCTACGCGAACATCATCATGCTCGGCTTTGCCTGGCAGCGCGGCCTGGTGCCGGTCTCGCTGCAAGCGCTGCTGCGCGCGATCGAGCTCAATGGAGTCGCGGTCGAGCGCAACAAGCAGGCCTTTGCCTGGGGCCGGATCGCCGCCGCTGATCCCGGTTTTCTGCCGAAGGCCAACGAGCCGTCAAAGGCCGAGACGCTCGATCAGATGATCGCCCGCCGCGCCGAGTTTCTCGCTGCCTATCAGAACGAAGCCTACGCGGCGCGCTACCGCGCACTCGTCGCAAAAGTTCGAAATGCCGAAGCTGGGCTCAATAGCGAGGCACTCACCGAGGCCGTTGCACGCGCCCTGTTCAAGCTGATGGCGTATAAGGACGAATATGAGGTGGCACGCCTGCACATGCAGAGCGGCTTCCTCGATGAGCTGAAGCGTGAATTCGAAGACGGCTTCAGCGTCCAGTATCATATGGCGCCGCCGTTCCTGCCGTCTGGCCAGGACGCACGCGGCCGCCCGCGGAAGCGCGCTTTTGGCCAGTGGATCCAGATGCCGCTCGCGGTGCTGGCGCGGCTCAAGATCCTGCGCGGAACGCCGTTCGATCCGTTCGGCTATTCCGCCGAGCGCCGCGCGGAACGCGAGCTGATCGCCTGGTACGAGGCCTTGATCGACGTGTTACTCGCCGGGCTCGATACCGCGCCTCTGACGGATCTTGTGGCAATTGCCGCAGCGCCGATGGACATCCGCGGCTACGGGCCGGTGAAGGACGCCGCAATCGCGAAGGTCAAAGCCGAGGTCGAGTCCTTGCTGGCGCAGCCATCGGCTACCCGAGCAGCCTGAGACGTGCGTCCACGAAAATAAGGACATTCACCGCGCCCCAGCCGAGGTAAGCTGGGGTGATCACCTTCGACGGGGGAGCCTCATGGAACGCAGAACCGTTTCGCTGAATTCGACCATCGCAAGCCTGATCCTGTCTACCGCCGCTCTACCGACAACCGCCGTCGCGCAACAGGCGTTCGATCTCGACCAGCTGACGATGACGCAGGCCGCGGCCGACATCTGCGCGGGCAAGGTCACCAGCAAGGCGCTGACATCGGCAACGCTTGCCCGCGCCAAGGCCAATCCCAATCTCAACGCCTTCATCACGCTCGATGAGGCGGGCGCCATGAAGGCTGCCGGGGCCTTTGATGCGCGGCGCAGGAAGCGGCCGTGTCCGCCGCTTGGTGGCGTGCCCGTCGTGATCAAGGACAATATCGAGGTGGCGGGGCTGCCCTCCAGCGCCGGCACGCCGGCACTGAAGAGCTTCGTGCCGAACAAGGACGCGCCTGTTGCGGCGAGGTTGCGCGCAGCCGGCGCGATCATCATCGGCAAGACCAACATGCACGAGCTGGCCTTCGGCATCTCCGGATACAATGCGGGCTTCAAAACCGGCGCCGAGCCCGGCGTCCGCAACGCCTATGACAACAGCAAGATCGCGGGCGGCTCCTCTTCCGGAACCGCAGCCGCGATCGGCGCGCGGATCGTGACCGCAGGCCTCGGCACCGACACCGGCGGATCGGTCAGGATTCCCTGCGCGCTCAATGGGTGCGCGTCGCTGCGGCCGACCGTCGGACGCTATCCGCAGGGCGGCATCGCGCCGATCTCCCATACCCGCGATACCGCTGGCCCCATGGCCGCGACCATGACGGACGTGGCGGCGCTCGACCGTGTCATCGCCGGCGGCAACACGATCGCACCTGCCGATCTGAAGCAGGTGCGCGTCGGCGTCGTGAAAGTGATGCAGGCCAATCTCGACGACGATACGGATGCCGCGTTCAAAGGGGCGATCGACAAGCTCAAGTCGCAAGGTGTCACCGTGGTCGATGTCGAGATGCCGCAACTCGCGGAACTCAACGGCAAGGTGAGTTTTCCCGTGGCAATCTATGAGGCCAACGCGGACATGGTCGCTTATCTCAAGCATACCGGTACCGGCTTCACGATCGAGGCCCTGGCCAAGGAAATTGCGAGTCCCGATGTGAAAGGTACCTATGATGGCCTGGTGATCCCGCACAAATTGCCTGGCCCCGACAACACGGTCGTTGACGGCAAGCCGGCCTATGACGCAGCGATCAAAACGGCCCGCCCGGCGCTCCAGGCGCTCTATCGCGACACGTTCGCGAAGAACAAGCTCGACGCCATCGCCTTCCCAACCACGCCGAAGGTCGCGATCGACTCGAACCCCGATTCCAGCAGCCTGCCTAATTTCCTGCTCTTCATCCAGAACACCGATCCGGGCAGCAATGCCGGTGTGCCCGGCATCCAGATCCCGATCGCGCTGGGCGCTTCCAGCAAGCTGCCGGTTGGTCTCGAACTCGATGGGCCCGCCGCAAGCGATCGCCGGCTGCTCGCGGTCGGAATGGCGATGGAGAAGGTATTCGGGCGCCTGCCGCCACCGACGCGGTAGGCTAGTGTCTGGACAAAACGGCGGCGACGCCGCTGCGGCGGCGTACGCCGAGCTTTTCGAAAATGCGCTTCAGATAGGTGCGCACCGTCGACACCTCGACCCGGAGCCGGCGCGCGATCTCCTTGTCACTGAGATCATCGCCGATCATGCGCGCGATCTCGAACTCGCGGACCGAGAGTCTTAGCACCGGCGAGTCATCGACTGCCGCTGCGCCGCCTTGCGCGCGCACGAGCGCTCCAGTGAAGGCCGGCTCGATCAGCCGCAGCAATTCCAGCGTATGGGCGTCGAAATTCTCCCGCGTGCGCGCGCGCCAGATCCTGACATCGCCGATGTTGCGATCACCGACGAAGCTATAGGCGTTGACACCCCAATGCAGACCGTCGCGGGCGAGGAAGTCGTTGAAGAACTCCGTCCGCATCAGATCGCGTTGCGGCATGACCTGCGTCACCAGCGTCGCATCACGGCGAGCCTGGAGCTTGAAGGTGATGGGATCGTGGTACTGGTAATAGGCGTCGTAGTTGGCAACGTTTTTCGGTTCCATGTTCAGGAAAACGGCGTTGCCGAACGTCTTCGAAACGTCCTGCCAGACGAAGGACGCGTAGTAGTCTGCCTGCAGCAATTCGAGCAGATGATGTCCGACCGTTTCGCGCACCGCGCGCTCGGCCATGTCTTCGGACAACAGCCCGAAGATGCGTGCAAGGACCCGACTCTCTGCAGCGCTGACGTACATGGCAGCGCCAGTCTAGCGGGCAAACCCGAGCAGGGGAACCGACTTCAGGATTTCCCGCCTCACGCGTACGGATTGATCAGCTTCTGCTGCTCGGCGCTGTGATGCACGAGCATGTCGATGAAGGTCCTGACCTTCGCCGACAGATGATGGCGATGCGGATAGACCGCGTTCATCGACATCTCGACCGGCCGGTATTCCGGTAGCAGGCGGACCAAGCGGCCGGAATCGAGATCGTCACCGACCAGAAATCCGGCCGCGAGGCTGACGCCTGCACCTTGCAACGCCGCCTCACGCAGGGCTTCGCCACTGTTGGTGATCAGATTGCCGGAGACGCGCACCGAGGCTGGCGTTCCCTTGCGGTCGAAGAAGCGCCACTCGTCGAAGGGGTAGTTGATGTGGCGCACGCAATTGTGCCCGGCAAGCTCTTCGAGCGTCTGCACGCGCCCATGCGCCTCGATATAGGAATGCGAGCAGCACAGCACGTGCCGCCAGGTCGCAAGGCTCCGCACGATCAGGCTGGAGTCGGGCGGCGCGATCATGCGCAATGCGAGATCGAAGCCTTCCTCGATCAGGTCGACATTGGTCTCGCCCATGCGGAGATCGACCTTGACTTCGGGATAGGTCGCGAGGAATTCGACCATCACGGGCGCGACGAACGGGACCATGTGGGTGGCGGTGTGAATGCGCAGCGTGCCGCGCGGCGTCGACTGCAGCGCGCCGGCGATGTCGTCAGCCTGTTCGAGATCGGTGAGGATCTGCGCCGAGCGATCGTAATAGGCCTTGCCGATTTCGGTGAGGCTCACTTTGCGCGTGGTGCGGTTCAGAAGCCGCACGCCGAGCCGGTCTTCCAGCGCCTGGACATGGTTGCTCACCATTGTCGTCGACATGTTGAGGCGGCGGGCGGCGGCAGAGAAGCCGCCGTTTTCGACCACGCGGACGAAGGCCGTGAGGCTGGTGAAGCGGTCCATGGCTCGAGGCTCCGATTATCCGCCATTGCTGGATAATGCTTCCATCAATTCCGGGATTATCACAACGGCCGGGACAACGCATCTTGCAGCGTGAGGAGCGCACTGTTTCCGAAACAGGCGCATGGAAATTCCGAGGGTGCCATGTCGAACGCGGCCTATATCACTGAAACAACAGACAAAATTAACCTAAAACCGTCCCGCCAGGCGATCAAGCGGGCGGCCCTCGCGCTGGCTCTGGCGCTCGGCGTCGCTGCCGCCGGCGACTTTGGCTACAATTACCTGACGACCGGCCGCTACCTGGAATCGACCGATGACGCCTATGTGAAGGCCGATTCCACCATCATCGCCCCGAAAGTGTCGGGCTATATCGCCAAGGTCCTGGTCGGCGACAACGAGAAGGTCAAGGCCGGCCAGGTGCTGGCCAGGATCGACGACCGCGACTTCAAGGCAGCGCTTGGCCAGGCCCGCGCCGACGTCGCCGCCGCCGAAGCTTCGGTCCGTAACCTCGATGCCCAGCTCGAGCTGCAACAGCCCGTCATCGAGCAGAGCACCGCCGACGTGACCGCGGCCGACGCCAATCTGAAATTCGCGCAGGAAGAGCGCGCCCGCTACGACGAGCTCATGAAGTCCGGCTCCGGGACGATCCAGCGCGCGCAGCAGACCGACGCGGCGCTCCGCGCCAGCAACGCGCAATTGCAGCACGCCAAATCGGGCCTGGTGGCCGCGCAGCGCAAGGTCGACGTGCTGACCACCCAGCGTGCGCAGGCGGTTGCGCAACTCGATCGCGCTCGCGCCGTCGCGGATCAGGCTGAACTGAACCTGTCCTATACCGAGATCACCGCACCCGTTGACGGAACGATCGGCGCCCGCTCCTTGCGCGTCGGACAGTACGTGCAAGCCGGCACGCAATTGATGGCAGTGGTTCCGCTCGACGCGGTCTACGTCATCGCAAATTTCAAGGAAACCCAGCTCACGCATGTGCGCGCGGGCCAGCCGGTCGAGCTGCATGTCGACAGTTTCCGCAATCGCACGCTGCACGGCCATGTCGATAGCCTTTCGCCAGCCAGCGGACTCGAATTCGCGCTGCTGCCTCCCGACAATGCCACAGGCAATTTCACCAAGATCGTGCAGCGCGTGCCGGTAAAGATCGTGCTCGACGACCGCAGCCTCACCGGCCTGCTGCGCCCCGGCATGTCGGCGGTGCCGACGGTCGATACCAAGGCGACCGTGTTGGCCGAGCGCGAGACCGCCAGGCGCGTTGCGGGCAATTCGCCGCGCGCGAACGGCGGTTGACGCCACGGAACGTGGCAGGATTATCAAGTCTTGCCGGATGATCCTTCCCGAGCTCGCGGGATTATCGAAACTATCCGCCTAATGCATCCTGTCTCCGTATCCGAGACGAGGCCTCCATGAGCACGCTTCAATCGACCCTCGACGCTGCTTCCGCCACCGATCTCCCCGCCCGGGCTGCTGCTCCCGCCACGCCTGTTGTCTCTGCCAAAACGTGGATCGCGGTGATCGGCGCCACGCTCGGCGCGTTCATGGCGGTGCTGAACATCCAGATCGTCAACGCCTCGCTCGCCGACATCCAGGGTGCGATCGGCGCCGGTATCGACGACGGCGGCTGGATCTCGACGTCCTATCTGATCGCCGAGATCGTGGTGATCCCGCTCTCGGGATGGCTCGCGCAGGTGTTCTCGATCCGGATCTATCTGTTGACCAACGCGGTCCTGTTCCTGCTGCTGTCGGCGGCCTGCGCGCTGGCGCAGGACCTGCCGCAGATGATCGTGCTGCGCGCCGTGCAGGGCTTTACCGGCGGCGTGCTGATCCCGATGGCGTTCACGCTGATCATCACGCTCTTGCCGCGTGCCAAGCAGCCGGTCGGTCTTGCGCTGTTCGCGTTGTCGGCGACGTTCGCGCCGGCGATCGGCCCGACCATCGGCGGCTATCTCACCGAGAATCTCGGCTGGCAATACATCTTCTACGTCAACCTCGTGCCCGGCGCGATCATGGTCGGCATGCTCTGGTATGCGCTCGACGCCAAGCCGATGAAGCTGTCGCTGCTTCGGGACGGTGACTGGGCCGGCATCATCACCATGGCGATCGGCCTGTCGGCACTGCAGACCGTGCTCGAGGAAGGCAACAAGGACGACTGGTTCGGCTCGCCCTTCATCGTCAAGCTCAGCGTGATCGCGGCCGTCGCACTGACCGCCTTCCTGATCATCGAGCTCAGCGTGAAGAAGCCGCTGTTGAATCTGCGCCTGCTGGTGCGCCGCAATTTCGGCTTCGGCATGCTCGCGAATTTCCTGCTCGGCATCGCGCTGTACGGCTCGGTATTCATCCTGCCGCAATATCTGTCACGCATCCAGGGCTACAATGCCGAGCAGATCGGCACGGTGCTGGCCTGGACCGGATTGCCGCAGCTCGTGCTGATCCCGCTGGTGCCGCGCCTGATGCAGAGGTTCGACGCGCGGGTCATCATCGGCGTCGGCTTCGTGCTGTTCGCGGGGTCGAATTTCATGAACATCTTCATGACCAGCGACTATGCCGCCGACCAGCTGCTGTGGCCCAATGTCGTCCGTGCCGTCGGGCAGGCGCTGGTGATGGCGCCGCTCTCGGCGGTCGCGACGTCAGGCATTGAGCCGGAGAATGCGGGTTCGGCGTCCGGCCTGTTCAACATGATGCGCAACCTCGGCGGCGCCGTCGGCATCGCGCTGCTGCAGACCGTGCTGACCAAGCGGGAGCAGTATCATTCCAACGTGCTGATGGAGTCGGTCTCGCTGTTCGAGCAGGCCACCCGCACACGGCTGGAACAACTCACGCAATATTTCATGAATCACGGCGTGCTGGACCGTGCGGATGCCGCGCATCGTGCCTATGTCGCGATCGGCCATATCGTGCAGAGGCAGGCTTATATCCTCGCCTTCAGCGACACGTTCTATCTGCTCGGAATGGCGCTGATCGTGGCCCTGATCGCCGTGCTCTTCCTGAAGAAGGCTGGCCACGCCTCGGCCGGCGGCGCCCACTGATCTCAACTCGCAAGCAAGGAGAACGACCATGAAACCCCGCATGAATTTCTACCAGGCCGCCCCCGACACGATGAAGGCGCTGATGGCGCTGGAAGAGCAGATCCAGTCCACCGGGCTCGAGAAATCGCTGATCGAGCTCGTCAAGATCCGGGCCTCGCAGATCAACGGCTGCGCCTTCTGCATCAACATGCACACTGAGGATGCCCGCAAGCGCGGCGAGACCGAGCAGCGCATCTATCTGCTCAACGCCTGGCGCGAATCCCCTGTTTATACCGATCGCGAGCGCGCCGCGCTGGCCTGGACCGAATCCGTGACGCTGATCGCGGAGACGCACGCGCCCGACGACGTCTATGAGCAGGTCCGCGCACAATTCTCCGACACGGAGACGGTGAACCTGACCGCGCTGATCGGCGCGATCAACGCCTGGAACAGGCTGGCGATCGCGTTCCGCTCGGTTCATCCGGTGAAGGCGAAGGCGTCGGTGGCGTAGGGGCGGCGCGCGCCACATCCAAACTGTCATGCCCCGGCTTGACCCACGGCTGTCCGGTTTAGATTTTGTGGACAAGGCGCATGGCGTTGATTCTAGTCGGTTCTGGACGTCTGCAAGCGTTCCGGGACACGACAGGAGATCAGCGCCATGCCGCACCACAATACAGTATTTCGCGACGTCCTGAAGCTGATGCCGTGGCGTCAGTTTGAAGGGCTTGTGGAAGAACATGATGCGGATGCGCGGGTACGGCGGCTGCCGACCAAGTCGCAATTCGTGGCGATGCTGTACGGCCAACTTTCTGGAGCCTCGGGGCTGCGAGAGATTGTGACGGCTCTTTCGAGCCATGGGTCGCGGCTTTACCACCTCGGCGCAGCGCCG
>NZ_FOQM01000090.1 GCF_900113735.1 Bradyrhizobium sp. Gha | reverse complement strand
TGCGATGCTGGCCTCCAATCCAGCCAGCATCTTGAATCACAATCCGCCAAAAACCGGAATCCCTCCGATTCAATTAAGCAAGGAAATGCTCTAGGGATTGGGCGCGGCAGCAGCTCCAGCGGGCTGGTCGACGCGCACCTTGTTCGTGGCTATCCGGAGATATTGCGCGGTTGTGGACAGGCTGCGATGGCCAAGCAAGAGCTGGATGGTGCGAAGATCGGTGCTGGCCTCGAGTAGATGGACGGCGAAGGCATGCCGCAGCGAATGCGGCGTCACGGGCTTGGCAAGGCCCGCTAACCGATGCGCCTTGCTGCAGGCGTCCTGCACCGCGTTAGTCGATATCGGCTCGTTGGGGATACCGCCGGGAAACATCCACGTCTTTGGCCGGACGGCGCGCCAATAGTCGGTCAGTGTCTCCAGCAATCTTGCCGAGAGCATGACGTAACGGTCCTTCTTCCCCTTGCCTTGATCGACGCGCAGTACCATCCCCTGTCGGTCGATGGCTTCCGGCTTCAGGCGTACCGCTTCGGAAATGCGCAGACCGGCGGCGTAGCATGTCGTCAAGATCACTTGATGCTTAAGGCTCTCCACGCAGCCGAGGAAGTGCAGTACCTCTTCGGGACTCAGGATGACGGCGAGCGTCTTGGGCACCTTTGGGCACGGAATGATGAGGTCGAACTCCCATTCGAAGCCGAGCGTGACACGGTAGAAGAAACGGCGCGCTGAGACGGTCACGTGGATCGACTTCGGCGCCAACTTCTTCTCGTTCGTCAGATAAACTTGGTAGGCGCGGACATCTTCCGGCCCGAGCAAAGCCGGCGACTTTGCAAAATGGCGGGCGAACTGCGAAATCTGCAGCAGGTAGCAATCCTGCGTATGCGGTGACAGATTGCGGATCTGCATGTCGTTTATCATGCGTAACCGAAGCGGGGTCATTGACAGCTTCTTGGCAAAAAACGAAAACTGCCCGGGGGCAGCAACGCCATCTTGCTCGAAGCCAAGCCCATGAACGCTGCAAATTACGTCTCACCATGGCACGCCAAAGCGGTTACAGTTGCTTCAGCCGCATTCCTTCATCCCGACGATGGGTCACTCTAGCCGAGAGTTCTGCCGCGGAGCGGCTTCGTCCAACGCCGTTTATGCCGCCCGCCGGACTATGCCGAACGGAGTTGGTATGGCACGCCGTTGTCACGCTGGCACCGCCGATCGCGTGCAGGGCAGCCTCATTCCATTCGGCATAGTCTGGTCGTTCAGAGCGCCCTCGGCATAGTTCGGCGGGCGGCATAATCAGCTAAAATGGACGACGTGGATCCACAAGCTTGGCTCGCCGATCTCCTGGCACGCATCGCTGCACATCCGTACAACGCTCGACGAACTTCTTCCCTGGAATTGGCGCAACAGAAATAGCCAAGTCAACCAAGCAGCCTAAGTCACCGCTCCGCGGTCCTCACCCGTTTTCAATTGCCCACAAATGCTTGATTCGATTGCGGTAGTCCTGATCGAAAAATCTTAAATCCGATGAATCGCTGGTGATTCATTGTCGGGCACCTGAATCGCGACGGCGAGGTGCC